>JADJWJ010000023.1 GCA_016716425.1 Betaproteobacteria bacterium | reverse complement strand
GATCTTGCTGCCGAACAGCGACAGCACCGGCGCGCGCTTCGCCCCGCCTGCCCGGCAGCGCGTCGATTTCAGCACGTAGTCGCGCGTGATCGCCGACGGTGATCGGACGAGCCGTCGTCGCAGAGCGGCCGTACGCCGCTGTACGTCCACACGACACCGACGTCGCCGGCTGGTCGAGGTACGCGTTGGCGAGCTGGATCGTAGTCGACCTCGTCGGCCGAGATCTCCGGGTGCTCGTAGTCGTCGACGGGAACGTCGGTGGTCCCGATCAGCGAGTAGTCGCTTCCGAACGCGGGATCACGAACACGATCCGCTTGTCGGCATTCTGCAGGATGTACGCGTGCGCCTCCGCGTGCACGCGCGGGACGACGATGTGGCTGCCTGACGTGGCGCGCACGCTCCCTCGCCCGCCGGCTTCTCCGGCCGCACGCTGTCGAGCACGCGCTTGACCCACGGACCCGCGGCGTTGACGATCGCGCGCGCGACGATCTCGCTGGCCGCGCCGTCCGCCGTGCGCAGCGCCACCCGCCACAGCCCGCCGTCGCGACGCGCACCGGTCACCCGCGTGCGCGTGCGGACCTCGCCGCCGTGCGCCGCGATGTCGAGCGCGTTGGCCACGACCAGCCGCGCGTCGTCGACGCGCGCGTCGCGTAGACGAAGCCCTTGCGGAAGCGGGCTTCAGCCCGGCCGACCAGTTGGCTGCCGCCCAGGTCGACACCGAAGGACTCTTCGGCGGCGCGCGGCGGCCGCCGATGTGATCGTAGAGGAAGAGAGGCCGGTGCGGATCATCCACGCCGGCCGCAGGTGCGGCTCGTGCGGCAGCACGAACGCCAGCGGTTCGACGAGATGCGGCGCGGTGCGAGCAGCACCTCGCGCTCGCCAGAGACTCGGCGACCAGCCGGAACTCGTAATGCTGAGTAGCGCAGGCCGCCGTGGATGAGCTTGGTGCTCCACTGCGACGTGGCGGCCGCGAGGTCGTCCTGCTCGGCCAGCAGCACCGTAGGCCGCGCCCGGCGGCGTCGCGCGCGATGCCGGCGCCGTTGATGCCGCCGCCGCGATGACGAGGAGGTCGTGGCGGGGAGGAATGCATGGCGTGCTTGCCGCAGATTCTACCGCATGCGGTCAGCATTTCCGTTTGCGCCGCCTCGCCGGTCCTCCATGGAGAAACTCCCCGAGATTGCCGCGCTCGACGCCGACATGCGTGGCGGCACCACCTGCACCGCGCATCCGGAGACCGCGTTCGAGGAGACCGCCACCAGCGCGTTCGTCGCTGACAAGCTCTCCGCGTTCGGCCTCGAAGTGCACACCGGGCTCGCCGGCACCGGCGTCGTCGGCGTGCTGCGCCACGGCGGGACGCCGATGCCGCCATCGGCCTGCGCGCGGATCTCGACGCGCTGCACATCCATGAAAGTCGGGCGTGGCCCACGCGTCGCGGCACGAGGCCGCATGCACGTGCGGCCACGACGGCCACACGACGATGCTGCTCGGCGCCGCGCGCGCTCTCACGCAGCGGCGCAATTTCGCCAGGACCGCGTACTTCATCTTCCAGCCGGCGGAGGAGAACGAGGGCGGCGGGCGCGTGATGGTCGCGGGGAAGGGCTGTTCGACCGCTTTCCGATGCGGGCGGTGTACGGCATGCGCTGGCCCGAGCTCCCGCTCGGCACGATCGCGTGCGCGAGGGCCCGCTGATGGGCGCGTACGACGTCTTCGAGATCGTCGCCACCGGCCGCGGCGCGCACGCGGCGATGCCGCATCTCGGCCGCGACCCGATGCCGTTCGCCGCGCACGTGATCAACGCGCTGCAGACGATCGTCGCGCGCAACCTGCATCCGCTCGGACGCCGGCGTCGTCAGCGTCACGCAGGTGCACGGCGGCGACACCTGGAACGTGATCCGCAGGAGGTCGTGCTGCGCGGCACCGTGCGCTCGTTCAGTGCCGTCCGTGCAGGACACGATCGAGCGGCGGATCGGCGAGATCGTCACCGGCCTCGCCGCGACGTTCGACATGACCAGCGACGCTTCCGGTACGAGCGGCGGTACCCCGCCACGATCAACACGCCGGAGGAGACGCGCCACGCGCTCGCCGCGGCCACCGCGCTGCTCGGTGCGGAAAACGTGGACACGAACCCGACGCCGTCGATGGGCTCCGAGGACTTCGCGTTCATGCTGCAGGCAAAGCCCGGCTGCTACGTGTGGCTGGGCGGCAGCCGCGGCCCCGGCACGCCGAACCTGCACAACCCGCACTACGACTTCAACGACGACGCGCTCGCGATCGGCGCGAGCTACTGGGTGACGCTGGCCGAGCAGCAGCTGCCGGCGATGGCAGCCGCGACGAGCGCAGCCTAGCAGGGCGCGGCTCCACGCCGCAACGCGCCGGCCCGCGGCGAACCCTCCGGGGAACCAACGCCCCACGAGGGCCGTTCAACGAGCTTGCACCCGCCTCACCACGAACGGCGACGCGAACAGCTTCCTCCGTCCGTCGCCAGGAATCCTTCGATCTCGGGCGATTCCGCCGTGATCACCGTCTGCGACGACGAGCCTTCGCCGCGATTCGTACCCTTGATCAGCCCGCGCGGATCGCAGCCTCGAGCGCATCCTCGTCCATCGTCGCGAAGCTGGCGTGTTGCGGTCGACCAGCGTGTATCGGACAAAGAGGTACCCGACGGTCGTGGCCCCTTCGGCCCTGGACCACGTTCAGGTAGCGCTGCTTCCCGACCCGCGACGAGAAGGCGACGTACGCCTCGTCCGTCAGGCCATTGCGCTTGTGGTCGACGACGACGATCCTCGTTCGCCGGTTCCCCGGCCCGGTGGCGTCGGTCGCGAGAATTCCGGGACCGATGTGGATGTACGACAAGTTCGTCCTTGTCCTGGTAGCGCCACACGCCGTAGATCGCCGTGTCGGGCTGCGTACTGTCCAACGACGAGATCGGATTGACCGAGTCGACCTTGCAGCCGGTCAGGACGGCGATCAGCAGACAAAGCGGCGCCACGGACAGCCGGTTGCACAGTCTGCGCGGGTCGAGCATGGTTCCCTCCGTAGCCTTCGATGTCGTCCGGGCTGGGCACGACCGGTCGACGTGTCTTGGCCGCAGCGTGAACCCGCTGCGCGACGCGCGCAAGCGGCAACCGCCGCGCGGAGTGTGCGCGCGGCCGGGGCCCGCCCGCGCCTTCGCGCTCAGCGCTTCGGCGCGACCCGCAGCAGCTGCCCGTCTGACGCGTCGGTCAGCAGATAGATGAATCCGTCGGGCCCCTGCACGACGTCGCGCACGGCCGACGTTCGGCAGGTAGCGCGCCTCCTCCACGACGCGCCCGCCGTCGAGCTTCAGGCGCACGGAGCGCACCGGGGCGCAGCGAGCCGACGAAGAGCTGCTGACCCTTCCATTCGGGGAACGCCTGCCCGTGTAGAACGCCGCGCCCGACGGCGCGATCACCGGGTCCCAGTAGTACACCGGCTGCTCCATGCCGTCCTTCGCCGTACCCTCGCCGATCTTCAGGCCCGAGTAGTCGACGCCTAGGTGATCACCGGCCAGCCGTAGTTGCGGCCGGCGCGCGGGAAGTGGGCTCGTCGCCGCCGCGCGCCATGTTCGAGCGTCCACAGCTGGCCGGTCTCCGGATGCAGCGCGGCGCCCTGCAGGTTGCGGTGGCCGGCTGACCAGATCTCGGGCCGCGCACCCGCGCGGCCGACGAGCGGGTTGTCCTTCGGCACGCTGCCGTCGGCATTGATGCGCACGACCTGCCGATCGTCGTCGCGACGTCCTGCGCGCGCTCGCGCTCGCTAGCGGTCGCCGGTGGTGACGAACAGCGTGCCGTCGCGCGAACACCAGCCGCGAACCCCAGTGGTTGCCGCCGCCAACTTTCGGCACCTGCCGCCAGATGATCTCCGTGTTCTCCAGCGCGGTGCCGGTGAAACGGCCGCGCGCGACCGCCATGGCGCCGCCGTCGCCGGCCTCCGAGAACGACAGGTAGACGAGCCGGTCCTGCGCGAAGTTCGGAGACAGCGCGATACCGAGCAGGCCACCTGCCCGCCCGCACGCACCGACGGCACGCCCGCGAGCGTGCGCCGCGACTGGCCGTCGGCCTCCAGCAGAACGAGGCCGGCCCGGCCGCTCGGTCACGAGCATCCGGCCGTCCGGCAGGAAGGCCAAGCCCACGGATGCGCGAAGCCACGCGCGACCTCGGTCACCGCAAGCGGCCCCTCGATCGTCGGCGGCGTGGGCGAGCGCGGGGCCTGTGCAAGAGCCTGCGCCGCGACGATCAGGCCGAGCGCGGCCAACGTACCGCGGAGAATGGCAATCGGTGTTCTCATCCCGTTCCTTGCCTCGATGTTGCGGTTGAGACCGGTATGGTCGGCCGTGGGTTCCTGTGCTGTCGGGACGCGGGCACTGCTCCCCCCTCCCCGCTGCGCGGGGCGGGGAGCACGACGCGCCCGGCTCGCCCCGCCACGGCGCGCTCCCTCTCCCGCCTGCGGGAGAGTGCTGGGGCGAGGGCGTCAGGCGTCCGGCCGCGTCATCGCCGCCGGGTCGGTCCAGCGGTCGAAGTCCTCGGCGGTCACGAGCCCCAGCGCCAGCGCCGCCTCGCGCAGCGACGTGCCGTCGCGGTGCGCCTTCTGCGCGATCTTCGCCGCGTTCTCGTAGCCGACGTGCGGGTTCAATGCCGTCACCAGCATCAGCGAGCGCTCGACGTTGTCGCGGATGCGCGCGCGGTCGGGCTCGATTCCACGCGCGCAGCGCGCGTCGAACGAGGCGAGCGCGGCGGCCAGCAGCTCGATCGACTCCAGCACGTTGTGCAGGATCACCGGTTTGTACACGTTGAGCTGGAAGTGGCCCTGCGTGCCGGCGAACGCGACCGCCGTGTCGTTGCCGAACACCTGCACGGCGACCATCGTCAGCGCTTCGGCCTGCGTCGGGTTGATCTTGCCCGGCATGATCGACGAGCCCGGCTCGTTGTCGGGGATCGTGATCTCGCCGAAGCCGGCGCGCGGGCCGCTCGCGTACAGGCGCACGTCGTTGGCGATCTTCATCGCCGCACCGGCCAGCGTGCGCAGCGCCGCGCTCGCGTTGACCATCGCGTCGTGCGCCGACAGCGCCGCGAACTTGTTGGCCGCGGCCGTGAACGGCTTGTCGGTGATCGTCGCGATCTCGCGCGCGACGACCTCGCCGAAGCGCGCCGGCGCGTTGAGTCCGGTGCCGACGGCAGTGCCGCCGAGCGCCAGCGGATACAGCGCGTCGCGGGCCGAGCGCACGTACCCGGCCGCATCGTCCAGCTGCGCGACCCAACCCGAGATCACCTGCCCCAGGGTGACGGGGTGGCGTCCTGCAGGTGCGTGCGGCCCAGCATCACGACGTCGGCGAACGCGCGCGCCTTTGCGTCGAGCGTCGCGCGCAGATCCGCGAGCGCCGGCAACAGCGCACGGTCGAGCTCCTCGACGGTCGCGACGTGCATCACCGCGGGAAACACGTCGTTCGACGACTGGCTGCGATTCACGTCGTCGTTCGGGTGCACGGGCGACTTGCTGCCGGCCATGCCGCCCGCGAGCTGGATCGCGCGGTTCGCGATCACCTCGTTCGCGTTCATGTTCGACTGCGTACCCGAGCCGGTCTGGAACACGACCAGCGGGAACTCGCCGTCCCACCGGCCCTCGATCACCTCCTGCGCCGCGCGCGGCGTCAGGTCGGCCTTGTCCGCCGCGAGCACGCTCAAGCCGGCATTCGCGCGCCGCCGCCTGCTTGACGACGCCGAACGCGCGCACGACCGGCCGTCCGAACGCGAAGCGCACGCCCGAATCGGGAAGTTGTCGATCGACCGCTGCGTCTGCGCGCCCCACAGCCTCGCCGCGGGCACCGCGACCTCGCCCAGCGCGTCCTTTTCGATGCGGGTTGCCTCCACGGCCGCCTCCGTCGTGCAGGGCCGCGAGGGGCCCCGTCAGCCCATGATGTTAAGCCCGGCGTCGACGTAGACGGTGGAGCCGGTGAGCCGCCGCGCGTAGGGAGTGGCGAGAAAGGCGACCGTGTAGCCGACGTCGTCGATGTCGACCACCTCCTGCCCCGGCGCGCGCTCGGAGGCCTCGTTGAGCATGAGGTCGAAGTCCTTCAAGCCGGACGCGGCGCGGGTCTTGAGCGGCCCGGGCGAGATCGCGTGAACGCGGATACCCTGCCCGCCCCAGCTCGTAGGCGAGGTAGCGGCAGGACGCCTCCAGCGCCGCCTTCACCGGTCCCATCACGTTGTAGTTGGCGACGACCTTGTTCGCACCGTGGTAGCTCATCGCGAACATCGAGCCGCCCGCGGTCATCAACGGCGCGGCCAGCCGCGCCATCCGCACGAACGAGTGGCACGACACGTCCATCGCCTTGGCGAAGCCCTCGGCTGAACAGTCGAGCAGGCCGCCCTGCAGGTCCTCCTTTGGCGCAAACGCGATCGAGTGGACGAGGATGTCGAGCCGGCCCCAGCGGTCCTTGACCGCGCCGAACACTGCCTCCAGCTCGCCGGGCCTCGCGACATCGAGCGGCAGGAAGAGGTCGGCCCCGAGCTCGCGCGCCAGTGGTTCGACGTGCGGCTTGGCCTTGTCGTTGAGGTACGTGACGGCGAGCTCGCACCCCAGCTTGCGCAGCGCGGCGGCACAGCCATACGCGATCGAGTATTCGTTGGCGATGCCGACGACCAGTGCGCAGGCGCCGGCGAGCGCGCGGGGTGGGAACCTTTACCATGATGTCACTCCGAGTTTGTCATCCCGAGCGGAGCGAGGGATCCGCTGTTGCTTCGAGCCGTCGAACCGCGATAAGCAGGTCCCTCGTCGCCTTCGCTCCTCCGGATGACACTGTGAATTGACGCGGAACGGCGCAAGGTCGATCGCCCGTTGGCTCAAGCCGTCCCGAGCAGCGCCTGCGTGTGCCGGGCAATCATCAACTCTTCGTTCGTGGGCACGACCCAGGCGCGCGCGGCGCCTGGGGCCGAGATCCGCGGACCGTGGGCGGCGTTGGCCGCCGGGTCGAGCGTGAGGCCGAGCCAGCGCGCGGCCTCGACCACGCGCGCTCGGATCGGCGCCGCGTGCTCGCCGATGCCGCCGGTGAACACCAGCGCGTCGAGGCCGCCCAGCGCGGCCGCCATCGAGCCCAGCTCGCGCCCGAGCCGGTAGCAGAAGAGCTCGACTGCGAATTTCGCCCGTGGCTCGTCGCTCGCGAGCAGCGTGCGCATGTCGCTCGACACGCCGGACACGCCGAGCAGGCCCGACTCCTTGTAGAGCATCGCCTCGACCGCGCGCACGTCCATGCCGAGCTCGTCCATCAGGTACAGCACGACCCCCGGATCGAGCGCACCTGTGCGTGTGCCCATCATCAGCCCGTCGACGGCCGTGAAGCCCATCGTCGACGCGACGCTGACGCCGCCCTGCATCGCGCACATCGACGCGCCGTTGCCCAGGTGCGCGACGACCGTACGGCCACGCGCCGCCCCGGCATCGATGCCCGGCAGCACGCTCGCGATGTACTCGTACGAGAGCCCGTGGAAACCGTAGCGGCGCACGCCGCGGTCGGTGATCGCCGCCGGCAGCGCGAACGCCTGCGCCACCTCCGGCATCGCGCGGTGAAAGGACGTGTCGAAGCACGCGACCTGCGGCAGCTGCGGCGAACGCGCGAGCAGCGCGTGGATCGGCGCCAGGTTGTGCGGCTGGTGCAGCGGCGCGAGCGGCACCAGTGTCTCCAGATACGCGACGATCGCGGCGTCGACGCGCACCGGGTGGCTGTAGCGCACGCCCCCGTGCACGACCCGGTGGCCCACCGCGCGCAGCGTGCTCGTCGCCAGCGATGCGCGCAGGTGCTCGACCAGGTGGGTCATCGCGCCGTCGTGGCCGAGCGCGCGGTACCAGCTGTGCTCCGCGAGCGTCGTGCCGTCCGGGCCCTTGGCGACGAACTGCGTGTTGGTCGTCAGGCCCTCGAGCTGGCCGCGTTGCACGAGCAGGGGCGCACCGCCGTCGATCTCGAACAGCGAGAACTTGAGGCTCGACGAGCCCGCGTTCAGGACGAGGATGGCATCGGCCACGGCGCGTCCTATCGCTCGCCCGGACGCCGAGACACGCCACGAGTCCTTCGGTCGTCGTCCCCGCGCAGGCGGGGACCCAGTGGCATTGCCCCGGAACGCCACTGGGTCCCCGCTTTCGCGGGGACGACGGAGATGAGGCGGACGGGCTCGGTCATGGCGGCGATGCGTGACGACGCAGCGTGCACGGCGGACTCAGATCTTCGGCAGCATCTTCGTGCGCCGGTCGTGCGCGACCAGCACCATCACCGCCGCCGAGGCGAGGCGCGTGCGCACGTTGTCGGCGCGGGACGTCAGCACGATCGGCACCCGCGTGCCGAGCACGATGCCGGCGCCGTCGGCGCCCGCGAGGTACGTCAGCTGCTTCGCGATCATGTTGCCGGACTCGAGGTCGGGGACGAGCAGGATGTCGGCCTGCCCGGCGACCGGCGACACGATGTGCTTGGCCTTCGCCGCCTCCAGCGAGATCGCGTTGTCGAACGCGAGTGGGCCATCGAGCAGGCCGCCCGTGATCTGGCCGCGGTCGGCCATCTTGCACAGCGCGGCCGCATGCAGCGTCGATTCGATCTTCGGGTTGATCGTCTCCATCGCCGACAGGATCGCGACCTTCGGCTCCGGTATCCCGAGCACGTGCGCGAGGTCGATCGCGTTGCGGCAGATGTCGGCCTTGCAGTCGAGGTCGGGCGCGATGTTCACTGCCGCGTCGGTGATCAGCAGCATCCGCGGATACGCGGGCACGTCCATCACGAACACGTGGCTGATCCGGCGCGCGGTGCGCAGCCCGGTGGCGGACGGCACCACGGCGCCCATCAGCTCGTCGGTGTGCAGGCTGCCCTTCATCAGCGCCTCGACCTCGCCGGAACGCGCCATCGCGACCGCCGCGTCGGCGGCGGCGTTGCTGTGCTCGGTCGCCACGATCCGGTACGCGTCGAGCGAGACGCCCGCGTCGCGCGCGACGGCCCGGATCTTCGCTTCCGGTCCGACCAGCACCGGGACGATGAGCTTGCGCTTGGCCGCCTCGAGCGCACCCAGCAGCGACTCGCGGTCGCACGGGTGCACGACGGCGCACGCGATCGGCTCCAGGCTCTCGCAGCGCTTGAGCATGTGGGCGAGCCCGTCGTTGCGGCGCAGGACGACCTCGGGCGTCGCGATGTCGCCGTAGGCGAGCCTGCGCGACGGCGCCGCCACGGTGGCGATGCCGTCGACGAGCACGTTGCCGTCGGGTACGGTCACGCGGCATTCGAAATCGATGCGGCGCCCTTCGGCCTGCTTCGACTTCGCCGTCACCGTCGCGGTGACCTCGTCGCCGATGCGGACGCGGCCCGTGTACCTGAAGCGCGTGCCGACGATCGCGGTGCCGGGGCCCGGCAGGCGCCGGTTGAGGAGGCCGGACACCAGCGCGATCGCCGCGGCGGCCGGCGCGGAGATCTCGTCGGTCATCGCCTCGCCGGTGAGGTCGAGGTGAAACGCCTCGACGTCGCCGGCGACGAGCGACAGCGCCTCGACCTCGGTCGCGGTCAGCTTGCGCGTGACCGACGCCGTTTCGCCAACGACGATCTCGTCGAACGTGCGGTTGGTGACTTCGGTCATCATGGTAGCGGCCTTTCGATCAGGCCCGCGCGCGGGCGCGGGCCGGTTTGCGTTTGCCGGCGCGCTTCGCCGGCGCGGACGCGCCGCGCGCGCCGGCGAGCGGGAGCAGCGTGCGCAGTTCGGCGGCAAGCCTGCGCTGCCGGTCGTCGAGGTCCGGCTGCGTCTCCGTCCAGTCGAGCAGCGCGTGCGCACGGCGGCGGTCGGCGGCCGAACGCAGGAGCTTCGGCAGCGAGCGCTTCGCGCGCTCCGGCTCGAACTCGACGACGATCGTCTCCTCCTGCAGCAGCCGGCGGCGCTCGTCCTCCGACAGGTGGGCGATCTGCCCTTCCGGCGACAGGAGCTCGCGCGTCTTCTGCATCTGCGACAGCCGGCGGTGCCCGCTGCCGGCCTTGCCGATCAGCATCGCGATGCGCGCGAGCCCCTCGACCGCGCTGCCCTCGTCGATGGTGTCGAGCACCTCGCGCACGGCCGGGATCGTGCGCGGGTCGAACTTGCCCTTGCGGCGCATTTCCTCGCGCTCGTCGGCCATCTGCAGCGACAGCAGGTTCCCGTACACGTGGAAGAACGCCGCCTCGGACGCCGCGTCGCGCAGGTCGCGGTACAGGTCGAGTTGAGCCACGATCAGGTCCGCCAGCAGCGACTCGGCGCGCACGTGGTCGTTGTCCGGGCTGCGCGGTCGCCGGCCCGACCTCGCCATCGCCGCGAGGTGCGGCAGCGGCCACAGCAGCGGGTTCTTGTCCGACAGCGCCCAGTACTGGACTCGCAACGGATGGAAGTCGCGCAATGCCTTGGCCAACCACTCCGGGGTCAGGTCCTGCACGAACGGGCGCACGAGCAGCGAGTACGCGCGCTCGGAGAGCTCCGACAGCGCGGCCACCGCCTGGAACGGCTTCTCGTCGACGCGGTCGTTCTTGCCGAGCGTGCGCAGGTCCTCGACCTTGCGCTCCTTCAGCGTGACCTCGTACGTGACCTCGCCGTCCTTCTGCACGTGCTCCTCGATGTGCATGCCGTAGAGGCCCGGCGGGAGCTGGTGGATGTACTTCAGGACCTCGACGATCTGCGCGTGCTCCTTCTTCACGACCTGGCCCGACACGAAGATGCCGAGGTGGCCGACGTCGTCGTGCAGCAGGCCGATGATCGTCTGGCCGTTCGCCTTGATCTCCTCGGTCGACGAGTAGACGTCGGCGATCCAGTTGAAGGCCTGCTGCGGCGGCGTGATGTTGTCGCCCATCGACGCGAACACGATGATCGGCTGCTTGATCGCCTTCAGGTCGAAGTAGCGGCCGGGGCCCAGGCGCGCCTCGCCCGACGAGAGCTTGTTGCCGACGAAGAGGTTGTTGACGATCCAGCGGATCTCCTCCTCGTTGAACAGGTAGAAGCCGCCCCACCAGCGCTCGAACTCGAGGAAGCGCTCCGGCTCGGTGTCGATGTTCGCGTACAGCTGGTACCACTTGTGCCACAGCGTGTTGGCGGGATTGAGGTACTCGAAGTTGCGTACGAGGTGCGCGCCGTCGAACTTGCCCGCGCCCAGGTCCGAAGCGAGCAGCGACAACCACGCGCCGCCGAGCAGGCCGCCGGTGTAGCGCATCGGCGAGTCGCCGTCGTTGCCGGACCAGTACGACATCGGCGCGCCGTTGATGACGAGCGGGCCCGCGATGTCCGGGCGCGCCGCGGCGAGCATCATCACCGCCCACCCACCCTGGCAGTTGCCGACGATGATGGGCTTCTGGCTCTGCGGGTGGCGCTCGGCGACGATGCGGATGAACTCGGCCTCGGCATCGGTGATGTCGGCGAGCGTCTGCCCCGGCACCGGGTCCGGGTAGAAGATGACGAAGTAGACCGGGTGGCCGGCCGCCAGCGCGACGCCGACCTCCGACTCCTCCTTGAAGCCGCCGATGCCCGGCCCGTGCCCAGCGCGCGGGTCGACGATGACGAAGGGGCCGCTTCGTGTCGTCGACCTCGACGCCGCGCGGCGGGACGATGCGCACCAGAGCGTAGTTCGCGGGCCGGTCGTAGGTCCGGGCGTCCGAGATGAGCTCGTACTTGTAGTTCAGGACCGGGGCTTGCCCGCCTTCTCGTGCTCGATCCACTGGTTGCCGCGCTGCCGCAGCGTGTCCCAGTACAGCATCGAGCGCTGCGCCGCGTCGATCGCGTACTCACCCCACTGCCGCCAGTACTCGAGCGGCGTCCGCGCGGCGCGGGGGCTGGACAGGTGGTCGCCATGGGCGTCGCGCAGGCGTCCGGTGTAGCGTTCGCCAGCGGTGCGCAGGCGCCGCTGCAGGATGTCGGCCACGGAGCGCGAGATCCGGATCGAGCGGTCGATCGTGCGGTTGAGGTCGGCCATGGGAAGGTGTCGCAGGACGTGTTTGTGCGGTGCAATATCATAGCACCGGCAGGATGACGACCGTTTTGCGGCCGGACATGGCCAGCGCCGATTCCCGCTCCGGGGCCACCGCCGCCGGCGGCGAAGTGAGGCCGAGCCAGGCTCGGAATTTCGCGGCTCTTCGACGCACCGGCCGGTCGCCCGCGCGCGCAAGATCGCGTTGGCCGCGTCCGGCGTGGCGGGAGTGGGTCAGGCGCCGACCGCCCCCGAGCCGCGTTGAGGGTCTGACCCCTAACATGCACTGGAATGCATGTTAAGGGTCAGACCCTACAGCCCCAGCCAGGCGATCGTCGCGGCCTCGACCTCGGGATTCGGAGCGACGAAGCCGCGGTAGCCGACGGTCTCGAGCGCGTCGCGCCCGGGCTTGGAGTCGCGCAGCGTGAGAAGTGCGTCGCGGATCTTCTGCTGCTCTTCGGCCGGCAGCTTCGTCGACACGATGAATTGCTTGATCGGCACCGGGCGGGACCTGACCAGGACCTTGCCGCCCTTGTCGGTCCACGCCTTCACCACCGAGTTGGCCGCGGTGACGCCCGCCTGCGCGAAGCCGTTCTCGATGTAGAACGGGACGGCGTCCTGGTAACGGGTCGTGATGACCCGCACGGCGGTCGCCGGCGGATCCCTGTCGGCGGTCGCGGTGGAGCTTCTCGCCGCGGAACATCGCCCGCACCATGACCGCGGTGATCGAGTCGGGTCTGGCGTCACCAGCGTGCGCCCGTTCAGGTCCCGCATCGACTTCAACGGCGTGGTGCCGGGATCAACACGGACGCCGTGTACTCGGTGAAGCCCTGCGTCCACGCGACGGCCTTGTAGCGGCCGGCCTTGATCTCGGCCATCGGGACGTGGGCGGGGTGCAGGAATGCGACGTCGAACTCCTGCCTGGCGAGGCCCGCGCGGGCGTCGTTGTAGGCCGGCACCAGGACCGTCTTCACGCGCCGGCCGGTGGCCTTCGCGATCACTTCGGCGAGCGGCGCGAACTTGTCGCGGATCTCCTGGGTGTGGCCTGATAAGTGACGCCTCCGTCACCGCGAACACCAGATCCTGCGCGGCCGCCGTGGCCGCGAACGCCAGCGCAAGCCCCAGCCCGGCTGCGATTCTTCCAAGCATTTCCCCGCCCCCCTGACGGCGCACGCGCGCCGCGCCGATACTAAGTGGCTGCCCGCGGCCGCGTCACGTGCGGCCGCCGACAGCCGGAAACAGCGTTCGTGCCGCGGGAAGCGCGGTCAGCCCGCGCGATGGCGGAACTTGCGGATCGCCTCGATCTGCGCGAGCGCGGCGGAGAGCTCCGCCTGCGCAGCGGCCAGGTTCTCGGCCGTGTCCTTGTTCGCCAGCGCCTCCTCGGCGCGCTTCTTCGCCTCGATGGCCTTCGCCTCGTCGAGGTCGTGCGCCCGGATCGCGGTGTCGGCCAGCACGGTGACCCGTGTCGGCTGCACCTCGAGGAAGCCGCCCTGCACGTAGACGAACTCCTCCTGCTCGCGGTCCGGCAGCTTGATGCGGACGGCGCCCGGCGATCTGCGTGAACAGCGGGGTGCCGCGGGTAGATGCCGAGCTCGCCCTCGACGCCGGGCAGCACGACGAACTCGGCGTCGCCGGAGTAGATCTGCTCTTCGACGCTTACGACATCGACGGGGGGGTGGATCGTATTGGCCATGGCTTATTGGAGCGTCTTCGCCTTCTCGAACGCTTCCTCGATCGTGCCGACCATGTAGAACGCCTGCTCGGGCAGCGCGTCGCACTCGCCGTTCACGATCATGTTGAAGCCCTTGATCGTGTCCTTCAGCGACACGTACTTGCCCGGCGTGCCCGTGAACACTTCCGCGACCGTGAACGGCTGCGACAGGAAGCGCTGGATCTTGCGCGCCCGGGCCACGGCCAGCTTGTCGTCCGGCGACAGCTCGTCCATGCCGAGGATCGCGATGATGTCGCGCAGTTCCTTGTAGCGCTGCAGCGTCGCCTGCACGCGGCGCGTGCAGTTGTAGTGCTCCTCGCCGATCGTGTTCGGGTCGATCTGGCGCGACGTCGAGTCGAGCGGATCGACCGCCGGGTAGATCCCGAGCGACGCGATGTCGCGCGACAGCACGACCGTGGCGTCGAGGTGGCCGAACGTCGTCGCGGGCGACGGGTCGGTCAGGTCGTCCGCCGGCACGTGCACGGCCTGGATCGACGTGATCGAGCCGGTCTTCGTGGAGGTGATCCGCTCCTGCAGGCGGCCCATCTCCTCCGCGAGCGTCGGCTGGTAGCCCACGGCGGACGGCATCCGGCCGAGCAGCGCGGAACCTCGGTGCCGGCCAGCGTGAAGCGGTAGATGTTGTCGATGAACAGCAGCACGTCGCGGCCTTCGTCGCGGAAGGACTCGGCGATCGTGAGGCCGGTCAGCGCGACGCGCAGCCGGTTGCCCGGCGGCTCGTTCATCTGGCCGTACACCATCGACACCTTCGACTTCGACAGGTCGTCCTTGTTGACGACGCCCGAGTCCGATCATCTCGTGGTAAGTCGTTGCCTTCGCGGGTGCGCTCGCCCACGCCGGCGAACACCGACAGGCCCGAGTGGGCGGATGCGATGTTGTTGATGAGCTCCATCATCGTGACCGTCTTGCCCACGCCGGCGCCGCCGAAGATGCCCACCTTGCCGCCCTTGGCGAACGGGGCGATGAGGTCGATGACCTTGATGCCGGTCTCGAAGCGGCTCCGTCGACGGCGACAGCTCCTCGTACACCGGCGCCTCACGGTGGATCGACATCGACTTGGCGGCGTTCACCGGCCCGCGCTCGTCGATCGGACGGCCGAGCACGTCCATGATGCGGCCGAGCGTCTCGGTGCCGACCGGCACCGTGATCTGCGCCTTCGTGTTCACGACCGTCATGCCGCGACGCAGGCCGTCGGAGCTGCCGAGCGCGATCGTGCGCACGATGCCGTCGCCCAGCTGCTGCCGCCCTCGAGCGTCAGCCCGATCTCGTCCAGCTTCAGCGCGTCGTAGATTTCGGGGATCTGGTCGCGCGGAAACTCCACGTCGACGACCGCGCCGATGCACTGGACAATGGTTCCCTGGTTCATGGTGCCGTCCTAGATGTCGATTCGAATTCGGGTGTTCGGGGTCAAACCGCCGCCGCGCCGCCGACGATTTCCGAGAGTTCCTTGGTGATCGCCGCCTGCCGCGTCTTGTTGTAGATGAGCTGCAGCTCGTTGATGATCTTGCCCGCGTTGTCCGACGCGGCCTTCATCGCGACCATCCGCGCCGACTGCTCGGACGCCATGTTCTCGTTGGCCGCCTGGTAGACGATCGCCTCGAGGTAGCGCAGCATGATGCCGTCGAGCAGCACCTGCGCGTCCGGCTCGTAGATGTAGTCCCACGAGCCTCGCCGATGTCCGCCTTGCGGACTTCGCCCGACGCCGTGCGGAACTGGCGCGGGATGGGGATGATCCGGCCCTGCCGCGGCTCCTGGCGCATCGTGTTGACGAAGTTCGTGAAGAACACGCAGACCTCGTCGACGTTGCCGTTCACGTACTGGTCGATCAGCGACTTCACCGGGCCCACCATCCGGTCGAGATGCGGCCGGTCGCCCAGCCCCACGGCGCTGGCGACGACGTTGCCGCCCATCCGCTGCAGGAAGCCCAGGCCACGGCCACCGATCGCGACGTAGTCGACCTCGACGCCCTTCGCCTTCCAGTCGCGGTGCGCGTTGAGCACCATGCGCAGGATGTTGGTGTTGAGGCCGCCGCACAGGCCCTTGTCGGTGGTGACGACGATCGCGCCGACGCGCTTGACCTGCTCGCTGGACGAGGAACGGATGGCGGTACTCCGTGTTCGCCTTCTGGATGTGCAGCATGATCTCGAACAGCCGCTGGACGTACGGCCGCGACGCGCCGCATCGGTCCTGGGCCTTCTTCATCTTCGAGGCCGCGACCATTTCCATGGCCTTGGTGATCTTGCGCGTACTTTCTACGCTCTTGATCTTGTTGCGGATTTCCTTCGAGCCGGCCATCGTCAGGGTTCCACAGTTCGGCTGCTCACCGTCATCCCGCGCAGGCGGGAGCAGCGTCGTTGAAAGTCACTGGCCCCCGCCTTCGCGAGGGCGACAGTTCAATAGGTGCCGGTCTTCCTGAAGTCCTCGATCGCCGCCGCCAGCGCCTTCTCGTCGTCGGCGGTCGGCTCCAGCGTCTTCGTCATCTTATCGACGATCGCCGCGTACTTGGTCGCCAGACTGGCGCAAGCCGCCGATCCGGTGCCGAGCGCCTTCTCCGACCGGCAGGTCGTCATAGTAGCCGCAGTTCACCGCGTAAATGGCGATAACCTGTTCCTCAAGCGGTACAGGCTGGTATTGCGGCTGTTTGAGCAGTTCGGTCAGGCGCAACCCACGCTCCAGTTGGTCGCGGGTGGATTTATCCAAATCCGAGCCAAACTGGGCAAAAGCAGCCAATTCGCGGAACTGGGCCAATTCAAGCCGCAACTGTCCGGCCACCTGTTTCATCGCTTTGGTCTGAGCATCGCCGCCCACGCGGGACACCGAGATACCGGCGTTAACCGGCCGGGCGCTGACCGGCGTAAAAAGGTCGCTTTCAGGAAGATTTGGCCATCGGTAATGGAAATGACGTTGGTGGGCACTGTAGGCGCTCACATCGCCGGCCAGGGTTTCAATATTGGCAGGGCCGTTAGCGAGCCTCCGCCGTTTCCTCGCCGAAACCCTTGGCCGCGCGCTTTAACAAACGCGAATGCAGATAGGAACAAATCACCCGGATAGGCCTCGCGTCCGGGCGGGCGGCGCAGCACATGAAATCTGCCGGTAAGCCGGCGTCCTTGCTCAGGTCATCGTAGACAATCAACGCCTCCTTGCCGTTATCCATAAAGTACTCGCCCATCGCGGCACCGGTGTAGGGCGCCAAATACTGCACCCTTGGGGCGGGGTCAGACGCGCCGGCTACGACCACAATGGTGTGGTCCATCGCGCCGTGTTTCTCAAGCGTGGCCACCACCTGGGCCACCTGCCCCTGCCGCTGGCCAATGGCCACGTAAATGCAAATCAGGTCTTTGCCCTTTTGATTGATGATGGCATCCAGCGCCAAGGCGGTTTTACCGGTCTGGCGGTCGCCAATAATCAACTCGCGCTGACCGCGGCCAATGGGAATCATCGAGTCGACGGCTTTGATGCCGGTCTGCCAGCTGCGAAGCACGTTCACCGCTCGATGACGCCCGGCGCGACCTTCTCGATGACGTCGCGCATCTTCCCGATCGACCAGGCCCTTGCCGTCGATCAGGTAGCCCAGCGGTGACGACGCGGCCGATCAGCTCAGTGCCCCACGGGCGTCGAGAGATGCGGCCGGTGCGCCGACGGTGTCGCTTTGCTGATGCGCTAACCGCACCCAGGATCACCGCGCCGACCGAGTCGCGCTCGAGGTTGGGCGCCAGGCCAGAACGTGTTGTTCGGAACAAGGCATCTCGCCCTGCATCGCCGGCAGACGGCCCGTAAGATCGCTTGGAGTACCATCCAGAATCGACACCACCGTCCCTGCATGCGCACCCCACTTGCGGTGTCGAGTGCTGGATCTTGCTCTTGATGAGTTCGCTGATTTCGGACGGATTGGGTTGCATGGTTGGTCTCGCTAAAGGAATTCATTTGCAAAGAGACGGCAAGGCCGCAGAGATGGTGCAGTTTCTCGGTGTCGCGGGCATCTCTTTATCGGAAGATTATTCATTCGCTTCCGGCGCTCCACGCCCGCAGCTGGACTGCCATCGCGCGCAGCTGCTCCAGCCGCCATCCGCATCAATCACATTGTCGCAAACGGTGGCGCGCCGCCGATCAGCTCCGGCCTCGACCCGCACCGTCGCTTCGACCTTCTTGCCAGACCGGCGCTCACGAAGGCGCCGCGGTGGGTTCAGCGAGGTCACTTAAATCCGCGAAGCGGGTACGCACGAGTCTCGATCGTCGCCCCGGCGACGCCGTCGACCTCGTCAACCCCAGCGTCTCGAAGAAAAACGAGATCGCCAGCATCAGCGCGATGCGGTCGGCCTCGACCAGCACGCCAGATGGAGGTGCGGCCCTCATTCATCGCGGCGGTCGCCGCAGATCGACAGCAGCAACTGACTCCTGGCGCCCGCATCAGACCGCCTTGGATTGCTCAGGCGCCTCGGCGACGCGCGGGTCGACAACGACGGTGCTCGCGAGCCGCAGCATGCCCGACCAGGCGGGCGGCGCGTTGCGCTCCGCGCGCGCCAGCGCCAGACGCCGCCTCGGCGTACAGGCGCGCGATCGTAGTCAGTTCTGACCATGGCGGCGATGCGCCCGTCACGGAGTCGCGCAACAGGCTACGCGGGCAGCTCGGCATATTAGACAGCAGATGCTCGACATCGCTTCTTCAGGATCTTCGTCGCGCCGGCGACCGCGAAATCGGCTGCCGAATCGCTCGGCTGCTCCTTCGCGCGCGCGACCTCCTCCTCAATCTCGGCGCAGGCGGCGGCGACGATGCAGTCGCCTTCAGCCTTTGCATCGATCGCCGCCTGCTCAGTTATCTCGGCGCCGGAACGGCTCGCCGGTCGCGACGATCTCAAGCCCGCCTAGCCTTCGCCTCGGCCAGCATCTCGGCGTCGCGCTTCTCGGCGTTGGCAGGCTCGCCACGACCCTGCTCGCCCGGCGGCCAGCTGTCGGCGATCTGGAACACCGCGTCTCGATGACGCGCATCAGCGGCGACCGCCTTAGGCGCCCGCAGAACCAGATGAAGGCCGTAGACGCGACAACCTGCATGATCAGCGTCAGATTGAAATTCATGACGGCCCCTCGTTCCAGGAAGGTCGGTGGCTACAGGACCCTTACTTGAGGATGGCCAGACGGCAACGCGGGTTCGCGGGCACGAAAGGAACATCGCGAAGGCCGACGCCGATGATGAACGAAGACGCGTCGATAAGGCCGAGCAACCGGAACACCTTCGCCTGCCGTTGCAGCATCAGCTCCGGCTGGCGGGCGGCGCCCTAGAGGAAGCGCGAGCGCGGGGTCCCAACGCCGACGCACGCCGCCGAAGCGTACGCGGACCGATCAAGCAAGACCGATCCCGGTACGGGTGTAGGTACGGATGGTGGCTGGCAATCGCGGTTTGTCCATGTTGCCGTCACTTTCAGTTGCGGGTGTCGTGACTAACGGTGAACAGAAGCTGCGGTGGTAACGAGCGGATGCGGGTCAGTGATGCTCCTCTCCCATCGCGGAGTACGCGGTGTTGGGCATCGTAAAGGTGTGCGCCTGCGGGAGGACGATCAGGATGCCGGAAGATGGCCCCAGCCCAGGTTCAGCACGCCGCTGAACGCAGCTTGGTGCCGACGAAGGCGCTCGCCGCCCGCCCAACGCAGCAGCGGGAAGATGATCTCGCCGGCGTAAGATGTTTGTAATACCCCACAGACGCAGGCTGCCCGACGGCAGCGGAGACGAACTCGACGATCTGGAACCGGGGAGATTGAACAGCCAGAGCGGCAGCTGGGTGAACGCGAACGGTGCGACGGGCAAACTCCTTCGTCCAGCCGCCGATGCCCGCCGGACCAGATCCCGTAGGTGATCGTAAGCGCAGACACGGACAGCGCCAGCGCAGACATCGTGGTGACGTCGGCCCGTCGGCACGCTGCGCCGGTTATGGATGCCGAACCAGCCGTAGATCATCGCCGCCAGTGTCGGCCGGCCCACGGTCCATCGCGTTCATCAGCACCACCCAGATGAACACCGTAAGCTAGATCGGCGCGACCCACAGGCTCTGGCCGTAATGGGTGCTCTTGACCTGGTCATTGACGAAGCCGACGGCGAGTTCGACGAACGCCTGCGTCTTCGACGGCACGCCCGACGTCGGCGCGGCGTGCGCGGAGCCAGAGGAAAGCAGCCCGATGGGCGGGAGGGATCAGCGACGCGGCGACGGTGTCGACGTTGATCATCCAGAATCCGCCGTCCCCGACCGGCGGCGAGGAACGTCAGGTGGTGCTGGATGTACTCGGAGGATTCCGTAAGCTGGCCGCCATGGGGATCTTCTGTGCGGAGGATGAAGTCAGTCGCGACGGGCTGTCCCGAGCGACTGACCCTGCCCTCGGGGAAACTGGCGAAGCGTAACGAAGCGTGGGAGCTATTTGGTTCTAGTCGCGGTCGAGACAAGCATAGGCGGAACCCAGCAGCACACGTGATCACGAACGTCGCGAAGAAGGCGGAAAGCAGCGACGTCCCGGTAGGTCATCAGCACCAGCCACAGCTGCGCGATG
>JADJWJ010000022.1 GCA_016716425.1 Betaproteobacteria bacterium | reverse complement strand
CCTGCGGCGTGGCCTCGTGCGTGCCGGTGACGAGCACGAACTCGCAACCGGTCTCGATGAGCTTCGCCGCGCAGTCGGCGAGCGGGCGCTCGTCGTCGTCGTCGCCTTCCGCCAGCCGACGCGCCTCGTGGCTGTTGGGCGTCACGATCGTCGTCTGCGGCAGCAGGAGTTCGCGCAGCGCGTGCGTCATCTCCTCGCTCGCGAGCTCGTCGCCACGGCCGGACGCGAGGACCGGGTCGAGGATCAGCGGGACGTCCGGATAGTCGGACACGATCTCGGCGATCGCCGCGATGTTCTCGACGCTGCCCAGCACGCCGATCTTGAACGCGTCGACCGGCATGTCCTCGAGCAGGCAGCGCGCCTGGTCGGCCACCCAGTCGGCGTCGATCGGCAGCACGCCCTCCACGCCGAGCGAGTCCTGCACCGTCAGCGCCGTGATCACCGACAGCGGGTGGCAGCCCATGCTCGCCAGCGTCAACAGGTCGGCCTGGACGCCGGCGCCGCCGGACGGATCGGACGCGGCGAACGTGAGCACGAGGGGAGGGAATCCGGGTTCGCTGTCGGGCATGGCGCTCCTGTCTCGGGCGCGGGCGCGCGCCGCGTCCCCGGCGCGTGCGCTGCGGCACGCTACAATCGAGCCAGTTTACTCCAGTGCGACGCACCCGCTGCCGATGAAAAAATACATGTGCCTGATCTGCGGCTTCATCTACGACGAGGTCGCGGGCGCGCCCGACGACGGAATCGCACCCGGGACCCGGTGGGAGGACGTGCCGCCCAACTGGACGTGCCCCGAGTGCGGCGCGCGCAAGGAAGACTTCGAGATGATCGAGTTCTAGCCGTGGATCACCGACACCTTGTTCCCGTTCGGCACCCGGCAGCCGCGCGCCGTCGGTCGTCGTCCCCGCGAAAGCGGGGACCCGGTGTCGTGTCTGACCTCGCGCGTATGGATCGTTCGACGCCGCTGGGTCCCCGCTTTCGCGGGGACGACGGCTGCGTGGAAGCCATGCGGCTCCCAGGTAATGTATCGAACCTTCTCCTCGAGCAATGAAGATCCTGCACACGATGCTGCGCGTCGGCGACCTCGAGCGCTCGGTCGCGTTCTACACCGAGGTGCTCGGGATGACGCTGAAGCGCACGACCGACCGCCCCGAGCAGAAGTACACGCTGGCGTTCGTCGGCTTCGCCGGGGACCCCGATGGCGCCGACCTCGAGCTCACGTACAACTACGGAGTGGACCGCTACGACCCTGGCACCGGCTACGGGCACATCGCCGTCGCGGTGCCGGATGCCGCGGCGGCGTGCGCGGCCGTGCGCGCGCGCGGCGGCAAGGTCACGCGCGAAGCGGGGCCGGTGAAGGGCGGCACGACGGTCATCGCGTTCGTCGCGGACCCGGACGGCTACCTCATCGAGCTCATCGAGAGGCGCGCGTAGCGGGCTTGTCGCTGCCCCCGGTGTCATGCGCAGGCCGGTGGCGCGTCCGTCGCGCAGGATCGAGCGTCGCCTGCGGCGACGTTCATCCTGCGCGGCGGCCTGCGACGTGATGTCCGTGCCGTGCGGACGTCAGTTCATGTTCGTCCGTTCGCGGCGTCTGCGAGCAATCGCTCGAACGCCAGTGTGAACGCCGCGGTGTCGAACAACGGCAGCGTGGCTCGCCCCGCTTCGAGGTGCCGGCGGTAGTGCGCGAGCCGCGTGCGATCGGCGCACAAGTCGCGGAGCATGCGCGCGTAGGCAGCCGGCGTCTCGGCGACGAGCTCCGGCAGTTCGACCGCCTGCAGCAGGCTCGCGCCGACGCGCCCGGCGAACGTCGTGCCGCGGCAGGTCAGCAGCGGCACGCCCGCCCAGAGCGCGTCGCTGCCGGTCGTGTGCGACCCGTACGGCAGCACGTCGAGCGCGAGATCGGCGCACGCGAGCCGCGCCATGTGCGCGGCCTGCGGCACCGTCGGCGCGAACACGATCCGCTCCGGCGCGACCCCGGTGCGCGCCGCTTCCGCGCGCAGGTTCGCGCGCGCGAGTTCGTGCGGGACGTTCAACCACAGCACGGCGTCGGCGTGCGCGCGCAGTGCGTCCAGCCACGCCGCGAAGAACGGCGCGGTCAGCTTGTACGTCTGGTTGAACGACGCCAGCACCAGCGCGCGCTCGGGCAGGCCGACGGCGGCGCGCGCCGCGGGTGCGGGCGCCGGCCGCCGGCTGTCGTTGACCTGATAGCAGGCCGGCAGCCGCAGCACCGCCTCCGCGAACTCGGCAGCGCAATCCGCGGGCACGGTGATCGCGTCGGCGACGAACGCGTCGATGCCACCGTACGCGAGCGTGCCGGGGAAGCCCAGGTAGTGGAGTTGCACCGGCGCCGGCCGCCTGGCGAGGATTCCCGGCCGCGCGCCATGCGTGTGACCCTTCAGGTCCACGAGGACGTCGAGCGCGTCGCCGGCGATCGTCCGCGCCGCCGCGTCGTCGGCGAGCGCGCCGACGTCGCGCCAGTGGTCGAACGCGCGCGCGAGCCGCCGCCGCATCGCGCTGCCGTCGTCGGCGTCCTGCGCGTACGCGAAGCATTCGACGCGCGCGCGGTCGTGGTGCTCGAACAGGCCCGCGGCGAGGTGCGCCGTCGCGTGGTCGTGAAAGTCCGACGACAGGTAGCCCACACGCAGCCGGTCGCCGCGCCGCGCGACGATTCCCGGCGCCGCGGCCGGCGGCAGCGCGGACCGCACCCATCCGGCGATGCCGGCGCGCTGCGCGGCCGGGTCAGCGAGCAGCGCGACCGCCATCAGCGGCGAGCACGCGAAGCGCGCCGGGTCGTCCGCGTATCCGCGCGCGAGCGCCGCCAGCGCACTGTCGGCGTGCGGCCAGTCGCACGCGTAGCGCGCCGCCATCGCGCGGTGCGCGTGGATCGCCGCGGCGGCCGGCTCGAGCGCCGCCGCGCGGGCGAAGGCGGTGAGCGCGCGCGCGAGCGCGTCCGCCGGCTCGCCGTCCGTACCGCCGGCGCGGACGGCCTGCACCTGCGCGAGTTCGGCCTCCATGCACGCGTTCCCCGCCGCCATCCACGCGGCGACGCTGTCGGGTGCGGCGCGTGCAGCGGCGCCGAACGCGTCGGCGGCGGCCGCGGGCGCGCCGGTCGCGCGCAGCGCGTGTCCGAGCGTGGTCAGCAGTCCTGCGTGCGCGGGCTCGCCGGCAAGCCCGGCACGGCAGTGCTCGATCGCGCGCGCCGCATCGCCGGCGGTGAGCGCGAGCACCGCGAGGCCGTGGCGCGCCGTCGGCTCGCCCGGCGCCTCGGCAACCACGCGCTCCCACGCGGCGCCCGCCGCCGCCGCGTCGCCCGCGGCGACATGCACGCCGGCCAGCGCGAGCAGCACGGGCGCCGCCGGCCGCCGCGCCGCCTGGACGATGGCCAGCGCCCGCTCGAACCGCACGCGCGCCGACGCGAGGTCGCCGGCATCCTGGTCGAGCAGCGCGAGCCGCATCAGCGCGCCGGGGTGGTCCGGCGCGCGGTCCAGCGCCTGTTCGTACAGTGTCCGCGCCGCGCCGGCATCGCCGGCCTGCTCGGCCGCGAGCGCACGCTCGAGCATCACGCGTACCGGATCAGCGCCCATCGGCGAGCCCTTCCAGCACCCGCTCGAAGTCGCGCGTGAAGCCACCGGTGTCGAAGAGCGGCAGCTCATGACGCCGCGTCGCGAGGTGGTGCCGGTACGCGCGCAGCCGCTCGCGGTCGCGGACGAGATCGCGCAGCAACGCCGCGTAGGCATCGACGGTGTCGGTGGCGAGCTCGGGCAGCAGCGCCGCGCGCGCGAGGCTCGTCCCCACGCGGCCCGCGAACGTGTCGCCGCGTACGGTCAGCAGCGGCGTGCCGGCCCACAGCGCGTCGCTGCCGGTCGTGTGCGATCCGCACGGCAGCACGTCGAGCGCGAGATCCGCAGCCGCGAGTCGCGCCAGGTGCGCGTCGTGCGCGGCGGGCGGCGCGAACGCGAGGCGCGCGGCGGGCAGGCCAAGCGCGGCCGCCTCGCGCGCGAGGTTCGCCCGCGCCGCCTCCTGCGGGGCGAACAGCCACAGCACGCAGTCCGGCACGGCGCGGATCGCGTCGGCCCACAGCCGCAGGAAGCGCCGCGACAGCTTGTACGGCTGGTTGAGGCACGCGACGACGAGCGCTTCGGCCGGCAACCCCAGCGCAGCACGCGGCGCGGCCGGCGGCAACGGGCGGCGGTCGTCGTTGACCTGGTAGCAGTGCGGCAGCCGCACGACGGTCTCGCTGAACCACGCGGCGTCGGCCGCGGGCGCAACGACGTCGTCGGCGACGAGGTGCGTGACCGCGTCGAACCCGAGCGTTCCGGGGAAGCCCAGGTAGTGGACCTGCACCGGCGCCGGGCGGCGGGCGAGGATCGCGAGCCGGCTGTTCTGCGTGTGGCCCTTCAAGTCGACCAGCACGTCGATCGCGTCGGCGCGGATCCGCTGCGCCGCCGCGTCGTCGTCGACGCGCGAGAGGTCGACCCAGTGGTCGAACGCGCGGACGAGCCTGGCGCGCATCGCGCTGCCGTCGTCGCCGCCGTGGCTGTACGCGAAGGTCTCGATCCTTGCCCTGTCGTGGCGCTCGAAGAGCCCCGCCATCAGGCGCGCAGTTGCGTGCTCCTGCAGGTCGGACGACAGGTAACCGACGCGCAGGCGGCCGCCGCGCGTGCGCACGAACGCCGGCGCCGCGGCGGCAGGCGCCGGCAGCGTGTGGCGCGACCACGCGCGCGCGATTGCGAGTTGCTGCCGCGGCGACGTGTCGTCGCGCACGGCCACGAACGGATTCCAGCGCGGATCGACGCCGCCGTGCGCGCGCCGCGCCTGCCGCTGCCGCTCCGCTTCCTCGAGCCGGTCCCACGCGCACAGCGCGCGCAGCGCGTCGATCAGGTTGCACCACGACGGCGTGGCGGCCGGGTCGAGCGCCACCGCGCGGCCGTACGCGTCCGCCGCACCTTCCGCGTCGCCGCCGCGCTTGCGCGCGGTGCCCAGGTTGTCCCACGCGCGCGGGTTGCGCGCGTCGGCGGCCACCGCCCGCTCCAGCACCGGCTGCGCCTCGGCGAAGCGGCCGGTCTCGATCGCAAGCGCGCCGAGGCTCACCAGCACGGCCGGGGACGGCGCCGCCGCCGCGAGCGGAGCGAGCAGTGCGAATGCTTCCTCGCGCGCGCCGGCGGCCTTCAGCGCGTCGGCCAGCGCCGCGGCGAGCGCCGGGTGTCCCGGCCGCCGCGCGAGCGCGGCGCGGCACGCGGGAATCGCCGCCGCCCCCCGGCCGCACTCCACCGCCGCCGCGGCAAGCACCCGGCACGCTGCGATCGAGTCCGGCGCGAGGTCGACGGCGCGCTGCGCGCACGCGAACGCCTCGTCAGCGTTGCGCTGCGCCGACAGCGCGACCGCGAGATTGGCCCAGAGGCCCGGCGCGTCCGGTTGCGTCCGCAGCGCTTCGCGCAGCACGCGCTCCGCTCCGGGCGCGTCGCCGGCACCGACCGCCGCCGACGCCACGGCGAGCGCCGCGACGACGTCTCCGGGCGCCGCGGCGAGCATGCGCCGGAACGCCGGCAGCGCGGCGGCGGGCGCGCCCTGCGCCATGTGCGCGCGGCCGAGTGCGAAGTGGATGTCGCGCACCGGCCCGCCGCGGCGCTCGGCGGCCGCGGCCGCGCGCTCGAGCGGGACGACGGCGTCGGCGGGCCGTCCGCTCGCCAGCGCGTGCTCCGCGAGCTGCAGCAGAACGAACGGATGCTCGGGATCGAGCCGGAGCGCTTCCTCGTACGCGCGCAGGGCGGGCGCCGCGCGCCCGGCCGCCACGTGCGCGGCGGCGGCGGCCAGCAGCCCGTCCGGCGTCTGCGGCATGCGCGCGCCCGGGACCGCGGCGCCGTCAGCCGGCGCCGGAGCGCAGCAGCGCCTGCAGGTCGTGCACGTACACGTCCGGCGGCTGCCCGTGGCTCGCGTATAGCCGCAGGCGGCCCTGCGGGTCGAACATGAAGACGCCCGCCGAGTGGTCGACCGTGTAGCTGCCGGGGCTCGCGCCCGGCTGCTTCTGGTAGAGCACCTTGAATTCCTTCGCGACGCGCTCGGTGGCCGCCGCGTCGCCGTGGAGCCCGACGAAGCGCGGGTCGAACGCCGGCACGTACTGCGCGAGCAGCGTCTGCGTGTCGCGGTCGGGATCGACGGTCACGAACAGCACCTGCACGCGGTCGGCGTCGGGCCCCAGCGCCTTCATCGCCGCGGACAGCGTGGCGAGTGTGGTCGGGCACACGTCCGGGCACTGCGTATAGCCGAAGAACATCACGACCGCCTTGCCGCGGAAGTCGGCCAGCGTCACCGGCTTGCCCGCGTGGTCGGTCAGCGCGAAGTCGCGGCCGAACGACGAGCCGGTAATGTCCGACGTCCTGAACTTCGGCGCGTCCGGGCCGCAGCCGGCGGTGAACGCGGCGACGAGGGCGGCGAGCGCGAGAGCCGCGATGCTGCGCATCACTGCCAGTAGTGGTCGACCAGCAGCGCCGAGAACAGCGCGGCCAGGTAGAGGATCGAGTACTTGAAGGTCGCGCGCGCGCGCGCGTCGCTGTAGCGGACGTACATCGCCACCGCGCGCCAGAGGAACACGGCGCCGAGGCCGAGTGCCGCCGCCAGGTACAGGTAGCCGCTCATGCGGATCGCGAACGGCAGCATCGTGGCGCCGATCAGCGCGACCGTGTACAGCACGATCATGAGCCGCGTGTAGCGTGCGCCGTGCGTGACCGGCAGCATCGGCAGGCCCGCCTTCGCGTAGTCCTGCGTCCGGTACAGCGCCAGCGACCAGAAGTGCGGCGGCGTCCACACGAAGATGATGAGGAACAGCAGCAGCGCCTCGGGCGCGACTTCGCCCGCGACCGCGGCCCAGCCCAGCACCGGCGGCATCGCCCCCGACGCGCCGCCGATCACGATGTTCTGCGGCGTGGCGGGCTTCAGCAGCACCGTGTAGACGATCGCGTAGCCGACGAACGTCGCCAGCGTCAGCCACATCGTCAGCGGGTTGACGAAGCTGTAGAGCAGCCACAGCCCCGCGCCGCCGACGACGCCGGCGAACACCAGCGTCTGCAGCGACGTCAGTTCGCCGCTCGGCAGCGGCCGCCGGCGCGTGCGCAGCATGATCGCGTCGATCTTCTGCTCGACGAGGCAGTTGACCGCCGCCGCGGCGCCGGCGACCAGCGCGATGCCCACCGTCGCGACGAACACGACGTCCGCCGGCGGCAACCCGGGCACGGCGAGGAACATGCCGATCACCGCGCAGAACACGACCAGCGTCACCACGCGCGGCTTGGCCAGCGCCAGGAACTGCCGGACGCGGGACTCGGCAAGGGCTAAGGCGGTCATCGTGAGGGGGTCGGGGGAAGGCGCGGCGAAAAGTCGAGCATTCTACACCGGGGCGTCAGCCGATGCGGGACGCCTTGAGCAGGCGCGTTAAGTCCTTCGCCATCGCCTTGATGTCGGGGTCGCGCGGGAAGGCCAGCACCAGGTTGCCGAGCGGGTCGACGACGTAGATGCGGTCGGCCCCCTTGCCCCACGCCGCGAGCGCGCCGGCCGGAACGCGCACGGCGACGACGTCCGGGTGTTGCGCCAGCAGCGCGGGCGGCGGCGGCGCGTCGTCGGTGACGAACCAGACGCGGGTCACGCGGTCCATTTCGCGGCCCTGGATCATGCGCGCCTGCCGCGTCGCGTACAGCTGCTGCTGGCATGCCGCGTCGCAGCCGCCCGGGGCCGCCATCGCGAGCACCCACTTGCCGGTGAGGCCCGTCACCCGAAACTGCGCGCCATCGAGCGCGGTGCCCGCGATCTCGGGGGCCGGCCGCGTGGGCAGCAGCTCGCCGTAGTTCGCCTGCGCGTCGCGCGGGAACAGGTAGTACGCGGCGTACGAAGCCACCACCGGCGCGATCGTCACCAGCGCGATCAGGATCAGCGTGCGGCGCCCGCCGGGTTTCGGGCCGGCCGGCGGCGGCGTTTCGGAGGGGTCCCCCCCGCGGCGCTGCGCGCCGCTTCCCCCCAGGGGGGCGAGCGCCTGGGGGCGGCCCGGCGGCGCCGGCGCCCCCGGGCGCGCCGCCCCCCCGCCCCCCCCCCGGGGCGAGCGCCTGGGGGCCCCCCCCCCCCGCTGCGCGCCGCTCCCCCCCAGGGGGGCGAGCGCCTTGGGGCGGCCCGGCGGCGCTCATGGCCGCCGCCGGAACGTGAAGTACAGCCACAGCGCGGCGGCCGTCGCCGCGAACGCGTACCACTGCAGCATGTAGATGCGGTGCTTGTCGACGCCGAAGTCGGGCGCGGGCCACTCGCGCACCAGCGCGTCCTTGCCGCCTTCGGCCGCGGCCTGCTCGATCACCACCGGCAGCACGGCGACCCCGGTCGCCTGCGCGAAGCGCGCCGGGTCGAGGTTCTGCCAGACGGCGCCCGGCGCGGCCTCGGCGGCGAGCTCGAGATAGCCTGCCGGCGGGATGTTGAGGCGTCCCTGCACGCGCACCGGCCCCGCGGGCGGCGGCACCGACGGCAGGTCCGCGCGCGTCGCGCCGGCGGGCGTCCAGCCGCGGTTGACGAGCACGACGCGGCCGTCGGGCAGCGCCAGCGGCGCGACGACCTCGTAGCCGGCGCGCCCGCCGCGCACCTTGTTGTCGAGCAGGAACTGCCGCTGCGCGTCGAACGTGCCGTTCGCGACGACGGTCCGGTAACGCCACGCGGGCCAGTCGGTGACCTGCGGGAGCGCGACGGCCGGCGCGGCGTTCGCCGCGTCGAGCTGCGCGCGCAGCGAGAGCTTCTGCTCCATCCGGTCGCGCTGCCAGTTGCCGGCGGCGATGCACACGGCGATGCCGGCGACCGCCGCCAGCGTCGGCACCAGCGCGACGCGGGCACGCCGGGGCGGCCCGGCGGCGGGTTCGTTCATTGCGGCGGCAAGCACGGGGGCGGCATATTGATTACACTGGCCGGAACGGAGTCTTCGCGGTCACGCTGTCATGAAAATCGTCGTCGTCGCGGTCCTGATCGCGATCGTCGCCGCGCTGTTCGCGGCGCTCGTGTTCCTCTACCGCGACGCCGGCCGCGGCAAGCGCGTCGTCTGGCTGCTCACCCTCCGCGTCGGGCTGTCGGCGAGCCTCATCGCGTTCCTGGTCTTCGCCTGGTGGATGGGCTGGATCGGCGCCGGCGGGGTCCGCTAGCGACCGTTCCAGCGAAAAGCCGCACGGCGCGCCGTGCGGCTTCCCCGGGCCGGCGCGGCCTTGCGTCAGATCAGCCAGTACACCAGCACGAACAGCAGCAGCCAGACGACGTCGACGAAGTGCCAGTACCACGCGGTGGCCTCGAACGCGAAGTGGTGCTCGGCGTCGAAGTGGCCCTTCAGCACGCGGAAGAACATGACGAGCAGCATCGTCGCGCCGACGGTCACGTGCAGGCCGTGGAACCCGGTCAGCATGAAGAACGTCGAGCCGTAGACGCCCGTCGTCAGCTTGAGGTTCATCTCGGTGTAGGCGTGGATGTACTCGTACGCCTGGAAGCCGACGAACGTGAAGCCCAGCACGATCGTCGCCGCGAGCCAGAACGTGAGCACGCCGCGGTGGCCCGCCTTCAGCGCGTGGTGCGCGATCGTCAGCGTCACGCCCGACGTCAGCAGGATGATCGTGTTGAGCAGCGGGATGCCCATCGCGCCCATCGGCGTGAACTGCGCCTTCTCGTACGGCCCGTTGGTCGGCCACTGCGCCGCGTAGTCGGGCCACAGCAGCTTCGCCGACAGGCTGCCCAGGTCGGGCACCGAGATGTTGCGCACGTAGAACAGCGCGCCGAAGAACGCCGCGAAGAACATCACCTCGGAGAAGATGAACCAGCTCATGCTCCAGCGAAACGACAGGTCCACCTTCCTGTTGTACAGCCGCGCCTCCGACTCGCCGATCACCGTGCCGAACCAGCCGAACAGCATGAACACGAGGATCGCGAAGCCGGCCGCGGTCATCCACGGCCCGGCCGCGTAGGCGTTGAACCAGAACGCCGCGCCCGCGCCCATCAGCAGCAGCGCGAGCGAGCCGGTGATCGGCCAGTGCGACGGCTGCGGAACGTAGTAGTAGGGCTTGGCGCCGTTGGCGGCTGCGCTCATCGTTCGATCTCCAAATGGCTCACCACCCTGCCAGCCGGGCCGGCCCGCGCCGCGTTGCCATCAGGAGCTCTCGCCGCCTTCTCCACCTGAAGAACGTGTACGACAGCGTGATCGTCGCCAGGTCGACCGGCGCCGCCGGGTCGACGACGAACACGACCGGCATCCGGCGCACTTCGCCCGGCTGCAGCGTCTGCGTGGCGAAGCAGAAGCAATCGAGCTTCTGGAAGTACCGCCCCGCGTGCTGCGGCCCGTAGCTCGGGATCGCCTGCCCGACGACGGGCCGGTCGCTCGTGTTGACAATTTCGTAGGTGACGTGCGTCACCGCGCCCGGGTGCACGTCGACGATGCGCTCGACCGGCGCGAACCGCCACGGCATCCCGTGCGTGTTGGCGTCGAGCTCGATGCGCACGGTGCGCGTCGGGTCGACCTGCGTGTTGACGGCCGCGGCCGGGCGGTCGAGGTCGCGCAGCCCGGTCACGCGGCAGATCTGCTCGTAGAACGGGACCAGCGCGAAGCCGAACGCGAACATGCCGGCCGCGACGACCGACAGCCGCACGAGCAGCGTGCGGTTCGACGACCGGACCGCGGAGGCGCTCTCGCTCATCGGCTCATTTCCGCAGGTGGCGGCCGATGCCGAACAGCAGGAACAGCAGCACGGCCCCGCCGACTACGCCGATGCGGACCGTGTCGCCGCCGATCCAGTGCGACGCGATGATGCCGAAGAAGAACACCGCGGCGATCGACGCCAGGACGAGCGCCGTGCGCACGGCCGACGCGCGCGCGCGCGCCGCGTCGGCCTTCGCGTCGGCGGGGGCGTTCAATCGCATTCCCCGGCAGTCCGCCGTCACTTGACGACGGGCGGCGTCTCGAACGTGTGGTAGGGCGCCGGCGACGGCACCGTCCACTCGAGCGTGGTCGCGCCGTCCCACGGCTTGGCCGCCGCCTTCGCGCCGTCGCCGCGGATGCACTTGATCACCGCGTACAGGAACACGAGCTGCGACAGGCCGAAGCCGAACGCGCCGATCGACGAGATCATGTTCCAGTCGGCGAACTGCTGCGCGTAGTCCGGGATGCGGCGCGGCATGCCGGCGAGTCCGAGGAAGTGCTGCGGGAAGAACGCGACGTTGAAGAAGACGAGCGACAGCCAGAAGTGCAGCTTGCCGATCTTCTCGTCGTACATGGTGCCGGTCCACTTCGGCAGCCAGTAGTAGGCGCCGCCGAAGAACGCGAACAGGCTGCCGGCGACCATCACGTAGTGGAAGTGCGCGACGACGTAGTACGTGTCGTGGATCTGGATGTCGACCGGCGTGATCGCGCAGACGAGGCCGGTGAAGCCGCCCATCGTGAACAGGAACAGGAAGCCCAGCGCGAACAGCATCGGCGCCTCGAACGTCAGCGACCCCTTCCACATCGTCGCCAGCCAGTTGAACACCTTCACGCCCGTGGGCACGGCGATCAGCATCGTCGCGTACATGTAGAACAGCAGGCCCGGCCGTCGGCAGGCCGACGGTGAACATGTGGTGCGCCCAGACGATGAACGACAGGATCGCGATGCCCGCGACCGCGTACACCATCGACGCGTAGCCGAACAGCGGCTTGCGCGAGAACACCGGCAGGATCTCGGAGATGATCCCGAACGCCGGCAGGATGATGATGTAGACCTCGGGGTGGCCGAAGAACCAGAACACGTGCTGGAACAGCACGGGGTCGCCGCCGCCGGCCGCGTTGAAGAACGACGTGCCGAAGTGGCGGTCGGTCAGCAGCATCGTGACGGCGCCGGCCAGCACCGGCATCACGGCGATCAGCAGGTAGGCGGTGATGAGCCACGTCCAGCAGAACAGCGGCATCTTCATCAGCGTCATGCCGGGCGCGCGCAGGTTGAGGATCGTCGTGATGATGTTGATCGACCCCATGATCGACGACGCGCCCATGATGTGGACGGCGAAGATCGTCAGGTCCATGCCCATGCCGGCCTGCACGGTCAGCGGCGGGTACAGCGTCCAGCCGGCCGACGCGGCGCCGCCCGGCACGAACAGCGAGCCGACCAGCAGGATCGCCGCCGGCGGCAGCAGCCAGAAGCTCCAGTTGTTCATCCGCGCGAACGCCATGTCGGGCGCGCCGATCAGCAGCGGGATCATCCAGTTCGCGAAGCCGACGGCCGCCGGCATGATCGCGCCGAACACCATGACGAGTCCGTGCAGCGTCGTCATCTGGTTGAAGAATTCCGGATGCACGACCTGCAGCCCCGGCTGGAACAGCTCGGCGCGGATGGTGAGCGCCATCACACCGCCCACCAGGAACATCGTGAACGAGAACCACAGGTACATCGTGCCGATGTCCTTGTGGTTGGTCGTCGTGACCCACCGCATGATCCCCGTCGGGTGGTGATCGTGGCCGTGATCGTGTCCTGCGACGTGGTCGTGCGGGATGCTGCTCATCGGTTGCTCCTGTCCATGACTCTCGATGCAGATCCTCGGGCGCTGCGCGCCTCGGGACGACGCCCGGGGGCAAGCTCCCGGGGCGTCACTGCCGCGCGACCTTCACCGCCGCCGGCAGCACGTCGCCGGCCTTGTTGCCCCAGCTGTTGCGCGTGTACGTGACCACGGCCGCGATGTCGGCGTCGGACAGCTGCTTCCACGCCGGCATCGCCGTGCCGGTCTTGCCGTTCAGCACCAGCGCGAGCTGCGGGTCGACCGGCCCGCCGACGAGCTTCGAGCCGTCGAGCGCCGGGAACGCGCCGGGCACGCCCTTGCCGTTGGCCTGGTGGCAGGCGACACAGTTGGCCGCGTAAACGGCGGCGCCCTTGGCCATCAGCTCGGCCTGCGTCCACGCCTTGTTCGGGTCGTCGGCCGCGGCGGTCGCCTGCTGTTTCTGCGCGGCGACCCACTTCGCGTAGTCTTCCTTCGAGACCACCTCGACGACGATCGGCATGAAGCCGTGCTCCTTGCCGCAGAGCTCCGCGCACTGCCCGCGGTAGACGCCGACCTTCTCGGCGCGGAACCACGAGTCGCGGACGAAGCCCGGGATCGCGTCCTGCTTGACGCCGAACGCCGGCACCCACCACGCGTGCAGCACGTCGCTGGCGGTGATCACCACGCGCACCTTGGTGTCGACGGGCACGACCAGCGGCCGGTCGACCTCGAGCAGGTAGTTGGGACCCTTCGGCTCGCGGTTCTCGATCTGCGCGAGCGGCGTGGCGAGGTTCGAGTAGAAGCCGAATCCCTCCTGCAGATAGTCGTAGCCCCACTTCCACTGGTACCCGGTCACCTTGACCGTGAGGTCGGGCGCCGTCGTGTCCTTCATCGCGAGGATCGTCTTCGTCGCGGGCCACGCCATGAACAGCAGGATGAGGAACGGGATGACGGTCCAGACGATCTCGACGGTCGTGTTCTCGTGGAACTGGTGCGCCTCGTGCCCGACCGACTTCCGATGCTTGAAGATCGAGTAGAACATCACGCCGAACACGCCGACGAAGATGACCACGCAGATCCAGAAGATGAACGCGTGCAGCTCGAACTGCTGCTGCGCGATCGGCGTGACCGGCTGCTGGAAGTTCCACTCCCACGCCGCCTGCGCGAGCGAGGGCGGCAACCCCGCCACGGCGAGCGCGAGCATGCGGCGCCCGGCCCCGTTACCCCTGTGCTTGCGAACCATGCTTTCCCCGATCCTTCTCACCGATCCGATCCTGTCGTGCCCGCGGCAAGGCCCCGGCGCTTGCCGTCCCGCGCGGTTGCGCTGCGCGCCCGGCCGGCCGGAGGGCCGCGGGTTCGCCTCGCTCGCCATGGGGTACTACCAGACCTGCACCTACGGGTGCGCGCACCGGCGCCGGAGCCGACGCCACGAAGCGGCGGATACTAGCACGCTTCCCCCGTGGCGCGCACGCGTGCGGCCTGGTCAGCCGGTCGCCAGGCCGAGCGCCGCGAGCGCGCCGCCGGGAAGCGCGGCACCGGCACCCCAGTGCAGGTCGGCGACCAGCGGTGCCGCCAGCCGCACCGCCAGCTCCGCGACGCTGTCGCCGGCGCGCGCCATGCCCGGGTCGACGCGGTTCGCCACCCAGCCCGCCAGCGGCAGCCCCCGCCGCTGAATCGCGTCCGCCGACAGCAGCGCGTGATTGAGGCAGCCCAGCCGGACGCCGACGACCAGCAGCACCGGCAGGCGCAGCGCGCGCGCGAGGTCGAGCATGTCGCGATCGGGTCCCACCGGAACCCGCACGCCGCCGGCGCCCTCGACCACGACGACGTCGGCCGCCGCGGCGAGCCGCGCATAGGCGGCGGCGATCGCTTCGACGTCGATCACCACGCCCGCGTCGCGCGCCGCCACGTGCGGCGCGATGGCCGGCGCGAACGCATACGGATTGCGGTCGCGGAGCGGCACCGCGCAGCGGTCGGCGGCGGCGAGCGCCGCGACGTCGGCGGCGACCGTTTCCCCCGCGCCGATGCCCGCCGCGACCGGCTTCATGCCGACCGCGCGCACGCCGGCGGCGGCCAGCGCACGCAGCAGCGCGACGGCGACGTGCGTCTTGCCCACGCCGGTGTCGGTGCCGGTGACGAAGATGCCGCGCGTCATGCCGGCGGTCCTTGCACAAAGAGACAGGGCAGAGGCGCGCCCCTTGGAGCCGCCGCCCCGGCCGCTCGACGCGGACGATTCCGTGCCCTTCCGCCGTGCGCTTCGGCTCGCCTTTCCACGCGTGGCCGTACACGACCTCGAAGGTCGCCGGGATGCGGCCGTCGCGCCTGCCCGCGTCGAGCGCCCCGAGCACCCTCTGCCAGCGCCCGCGGCCCATGAGCCCGTGCGGGCGCCCGCGCGTCGCGTTGGTCGCGCCCAGCGCTTTGAGCTCGCGCAGCAGCGCGCCCGCGTCGGCGTACGTGAGCGTCAGCTGCTCCATGTCCATGACCGGGTCGGCGAAGCCCGCCGCGACCAGCATGTCGCCCAGGTCGTGCATGTCCACGAAGCGGTTCGTGTGCGTGTGGCCGTCCACGCGCGCGAACGCGCGCCGGACCTCGCGCAGCGTGTCCGGCCCGAACGTCGTGAATGTCAGGAGGCCGCCTACCTTGAGCACGCGCCGGAACTCGGCGAACGCGCGCGGCAGGTCGTTCACCCACTGCAGCGCGAGGTTGCTCCACGCGAGGTCGAACGCGACCCCCGGCAGCGGCAGCGCGGTGACGTCGGCACAGACGAACCACGGCGCGCGGCGCGCGCCCGCGCCCGGCAGCAGGCGCGAGAGCAGCGACTGCCCGCGCGCCGCGCGGGCGCGCGCCGCCGCGACCATCGGCAGCGCGACGTCGAGCGCGACAACGCGCGCGCCGGAATAGCGGGCCGCAAGCTCGCCGACCGCCTCGCCGGTCCCGCAGCCGGCGTCGAGGATCGCCGCAGGGGCGAGCTTTACGACGTCGAGCCGCGCCGCCATCCGGGCGCCCACCTCGCGCTGCAGCGCGGCGGCCGCGTCGTACGTCGCCGCCGCGCGCGCGAACGCGCGCCGCACCGCGCGCGGGTCGACCTCGCGGGGATCGGGCGCCGGGAACTTCGGCTCAGCGGGCATCGAGGAATCCGTCCAACGCGGCGTCGAACCGCCGCCGGTGCGACAGGAACGGCACGTGCGCGGCGCCTTCGATTTCGACGTGGCGCGCGACCGGCAGCGCCTGCGCGAGCCACGCGCCGGCACCGGGTGGCGTGAGCGTGTCGCGGCTACCGGTGACGACCAGCGCCGGCGCGGCGATCGCCGCGACCTCGGTGCGCAGGTCGGTCGCCACGAGCAGGTCGAGCGCGGCCGCGAGCGCGGCCGGCGCCGGCTGCCCGCGCGCGAACAACGCGCTGCGCAGCGCGGCGAGCGTCGCGCGCCCCGCGTCGCTGCCCTGCACCTGCAGCGTGAGGAACCGCTGCAGCGTGAGGCGATAGGCGACCGCGAGTTCGTCGGCGAAGCGCGCGAGCGTGACGGGCGCCATCGCGTGCGCCCAGTCGGCGGCGGCGACGAAGCGCGGCGTCGCGCCGACGAGCACGAGCCGTGCGACGCGCGCCGGCGACTGCCGCGCCCAGCGCAGTGCGACCGTGCCGCCCAGCGACCAGCCCAGCACCGTCAGCGGCGCCTCGCGCGCGAACCGTTCGTCGAGCCGCGCGACGATCGCGTCGAGCGTAAAGGGAGCGACCGCCGGCGAGTGCCCGTGTCCCGGCAGGTCGACCACGTGCACGCGGTGCCGGCGGGCGAGCGCGGGCACGAGCGGCGCGAACAGGCCGCCGTGCAGCGCCCAGCCGTGCAGCAGCACGAGCGGCGGCCCGCCGCCGGCCGACTCGACGTGCAGGCGCGCCGGCGCGTCGCGCTCGGCCTGGCGTCCATCAGGCGCAATCCGCGAGCGCGGCGAGCAGTGCGTCGACGTCGGCGGCGGTGTGCGCCGCCGACAGCGACACGCGCAGCCGCGCCGTGTTGGCCGGGACCGTCGGCGGCCGGATCGCCGGCACGAGGAAGCCGCGGTCGGCGAGCCGCGCCGACAGCGCGACGGCGGCGGCGCTCCCGCCGACCACGACCGGCTGGATCGCCGTGACCGAGGGCGGCACGCGCCAGGGCAGCGCGCGCGCACCGGCGCGGAAGCGCGCGATGTTCGCGTGCAGCCGGTCGCGCCGGGCATCGTCGGCGCGGACGATCGCGAGCGCGGCACGCAGCGCTTCCGCCAGCAGCGGCGGCGCCGCGGTGGTGTAGATGTAGGGACGCGCGGTCTGCACCAGCGTCTCGATGACCGCCGGGTGCGCGGCGACGAACGCGCCGGCAACCCCCGCCGCCTTGCCGAGCGTGCCCATGTAGACGATCCGTTCCGACGCGATGCCGCAGTGCGCAAGGCTGCCGCGGCCGCCGCCCAGCACGCCGAAGCCGTGCGCATCGTCGACGACGAGCCAGGCGTCGTGCCGCTCGGCCAGCTCGAGCAGGCGCGCGAGCGGGGCGATGTCACCGTCCATGCTGAACACCGCGTCCGTGGCGATGACCTTGCGCTGCGCCGGGCTCGCCGCGAGCCGCGCGGCGAACGCGTCGGCGTCGCCATGCGCGCAGCGGACGAGCTGCGCCCGCGCGAGCAGCGCGCCGTCGTTGAGGCACGCGTGGTTCAGGCGGTCGGCGAACACGACGTCGCCGCGGCCGCAGAGCGCGGTGAGCAGCGCGAGGTTCGCGAGGTAGCCGGACGAGAAGGTGAGCGCGCGCGCGCCCGCGCATGGCGCGACGAACGCGGCCAGCTCCGCCTCCAGCGCCGCGTGCGGCGTCATGTGGCCGCACACCAGGTGCGACGCGCCGGCGCCCACGCCCCACTCGAGCGCGGCGGCGCGCGCGGCGGCGACGACCGCGGGGTCATTGGCCAGACCGAGGTAGTCGTTGCTGGCGAACGCGACCAGCGGGCGCCCGTCGACGCCGACGCGCGGACCCTGCGGCGTGGCGAGCGTCCGCCGCGTACGCGCGAGACCTTGCGCGCAGCGCCGCCGAAACGCGTCCCGCTCGGCGATCCCGCGGCGGCGCCCCCCCCCCCCCCCCCCCCCCCCCCCCCCCCCCCCCCCCCCCCCCCCCCCCCCCGGCCCCCTCGGGCGGCCCTTGGCGCGCGACCTTCGCGCTCCGCGCTCCGGGCGCCCTGGCGCCGGGCTCACGGCAGCGGCGACAGCCCCAGCTTGGCGAACAGCGCGCGGTCGGCGTCGACGTCGGGATTGCCGGTCGTCAGCAGCCGGTCGCCGTAGAAGATCGAGTTCGCGCCGGCGAGAAAGCACAGCGCCTGCACCGGCTCGCCCAATTCGCGGCGGCCGGCCGACAGGCGCACCAGCGCCTTCGGCATCGTGATGCGCGCCACGGCGATCGTGCGCACGAACTCCAGCGGGTCGAGCGCGGCCTCGCCGTGCAGCGCCGCGTGCAGCGGCGTGCCCTCGACCTGCACCAGGTGGTTGATCGGCACGGACTCCGGGTACGGGTCGAGGTTGGCGAGCTGCGCGACCAGTCCGGCGCGCTGCTGCCGCGACTCGCCCATGCCGACGATGCCGCCGCAGCAGACGGAAAGGCCGGCGTCGCGCACGCGGTCGAGCGTGTCGAGCCGGTCGCGGTAGGCGCGCGTCGTGACGATCTCGCCGTAGAACTCCGGCGCCGTGTCGAGGTTGTGGTTGTAGTAGTCGAGGCCGGCGTCGCGCAGGCGCTCGGCCTGCCCGTCCTTCAGCATCCCCAGCGTCGCGCAGGTCTCGAGGCCCAGCGCCTTGACCTTCCGCACCATCGCCAGCACCGGCTCCAGGTCGCGCTGCTTCGGGCCGCGCCACGCGGCGCCCATGCAGAAGCGCGACGCGCCCGCCGCCTTCGCCGCGCGCGCGGCGGCGACCACCGCGTCCACGTCGAGCATCGCCTCGCTGTCCACCGACGTGTGGTGGCGCGCCGCCTGCGGGCAGTAACCGCAGTCCTCCGCGCAGCCGCCGGTCTTGATCGACAGCAGCGTCGACAGCTGGACGGTATTGGGCGCGTGATGGGCGCGGTGGACCTGCTGCGCGCGGAACAGGAGGTCGGAGAACGGCAGCTCGAACAGCGCCGCGACCGCCGCCACCGGCCAGCGCGGCGCGGCCGCGGCGGCATCCGCCCCGCGCGAGCCCCGCAGCACGGTGGTCACGAGGCGCCGGACATCGTCCGTCCGGACGATGGCGAGATGGGGTGGAGCGGCGTGAGCATGGGGCGGTGCGGGCTCGACGAAGTCCCGACAGCCTACCCGAAGATGTCAAATCCGGCCGCGCGATTCCTTTACAACTCGCCGGCGCTGCGCGCGGCGCGCGCGCTCGCGCGCTGCCGCAGCGCTGTGCGCTGTGCGCGGCGGCGGCCGGCGCCGCGCTCGTGTGCGCGGCGTGCGACGCCGCGCTGCCGCGGCCGGGACCCGCGTGCCCGCGCTGCGCGCTGCCGGCGCCGCACGGCGCGGTTTGCGGGCCGTGCCTCGCCCGGCCGCCTCCGTACGCGGCGACCCGCGCCGCGTTCGCCTACGCGTTCCCGGCCGATCGCCTGGTGCAGGCGCTGAAGTACGGCGGCGCGCTCGCGCACGCGGATTTCCTCGCGGGCGCCCTCGCATCCGCCGCCGCGGTCGGCGACGCGGAGGTCGTCGTGCCGATGCCGCTGTCGTCGCGCCGGCAGCGGGCGCGCGGATTCAACCAGGCGAACGAGATCGCCGGGCGCGTCGCGCGCCGGCTCGGGCTGCCGGCCGCAGCGGCGCTCGTGCGCGTGCGCGATGCGCCGGCGCAGGCCGGCTCGCGCCGGCGCGAGCGGCTCGCCAATCCGCGCGGCGCGTTCGTCGCGCTGCCCGCGGTGGCCGGCCGGCGGATCGCCATCGTCGACGACGTGATGACGACCGGCGCCACGATGGCGGCCGCGGCGCACGCGGCGCTCGCCGCGGGCGCCGGGCGCGTCGAGGCGTGGGTCGTCGCGCGTACACTGCCGCCATCGCTGACCCCGGGCCGCCAGGTGTTCGCCGTCGTGCTCGTGGCGCCGGAGATTCCGCCGAATACCGGCAACGTGATCCGGCTGACCGCCAACACGGCGACCGATCTGCACCTGGTCGAGCCGCTGGGGTTCCGGATGGACGACCGCGACTTGAAGCGCGCCGGCCTCGACTACCACGAATACGCGCGCGTGACCGTCCACCGCGACTTTGCCGCGTGCCGCGCGGCGCTCGCCGGAGCGCCCGAGCGCCGCTGGTTCGCGCTGACGACGCGTGGCGCGCGCGCGATCTACGACGTGCGGTTCGCGCCGGGCGACGTGTTCGTGTTCGGCTGCGAGACGGCGGGCCTGCCGGGCGATCGTCGCGCAGTTCGCAGCCGACCGGCGGCTCGCCATCCCGATGCGCGCGGGCGTACGCAGCCTCAACCTGTCGAACGCGGTCGCCGTGACCGTGTACGAGGCTTGGCGGCAGCAGGGGTTCGCCGGCTCCGGGAACTTGGAGTCAGAGCTGTAGTACGGCCACGATGCCGGCTTCGGCACTCGGCCCGACCGCATTACATCTCTGACCCCGATTTCGGCTCGCGCCGCAGGAGTTCCAGCACCGCGTCGCGCGGCGAGAGCCCCTCGTGCAGCACGCGGTCGACCGCCTCGCAGATCGGCATCTCGATCCCGTGGTGCGCGGCGAGCGCGCGGGCGGCGCGCGCCGCGCGCACGCCCTCGGCGACGTGGCCAAGCTCGGCGAGGATCGCGGGCAGCGGCCGGCCCTGCGCGAGTGCCAGTCCCACGCGGCGGTTGCGCGACAGGTCCCCCGTGCACGTCAGCACGAGGTCGCCCAATCCGGCCAGACCCATCAGCGTCTCGCGGCGGCCGCCCATGGCGAGCGAGAGCCGGCCGGTCTCGGCGAGCCCGCGCGTGACGAGCGCCGCGCGCGCGTTGTGGCCGAAGCCCAGGCCGTCGCTTGCGCCGGCGGCGATGGCGAGCACGTTCTTGACGGCGCCGCCCACCTCGACGCCGGCGATGTCGTCGGTCTCGTAGGCGCGCAGCGTGTCGCCGCGCAGCAGCGCGGCCACGGCAGTGGCGAGTTCCTCGTCGGTGGACGCGACGGTCAGCGCCGCGGGCAGGCCGCGCGCGACCTCCTCGGCGAACGTCGGCCCCGACGCGATGCCGACGGGCGCGGGCCAGTCGGGCGCGATCAGCTGGTGCGCGAGCCCGACGCCGGCGGGAAACGCCGGCGAGGCCACGAACCCCTTCGCCAGCCAGACGAGCGGCGCGAGCGCGCCCTGGGCAGCCAGCCGCCGCGCAAGATCGGGCAACGCGTCCACCGGCACCGCGGCGACCAGCAGGGGGGCGCGCGCGGCGGCCGCGAGATCCGCCGTGACGACGAGCGGCTCCGGCAGCGCGACCCCCGGCAGGTAGCGCGCGTTCTCGCGGACGGCCGTCAACGCGGCCGCCTGCGCCGCATCGCGGGTCCACAGCGTCACGTGCGACGGGTGCGCGGCGCGCGCGGACAGGTGGCACGCGACGGCCGTCCCCCAGGCGCCGGCACCCAGGACCGCGACCGTGGTCGTCATTGCGGCACGAACGCGCGCAGCGCTAGAGCCCGAACACCTGCGGCAGCCGGACGAAGCCGGTCTGCCCGTCGCGGTGGCGGACCTTCACCCATCCCGGCGCGACGGTCGTCGCCGGCGAGGTCGCCGGCTCGGCCAGCTCGAGCAGGACGTTTTGCTCGGCGCGGAACGCCAGCGGCGCCGCGTCGTCCGGGGTCGCGCGGACCTCGGCCACCGGCACACGCACGACGAGCGTGCGGCGGTCGGCGAGCCCCTTGGCGGCGATCCAGCCGATGGCCCCGCCCGCGTCGCGCACCTTGGTCCAGCCCTCGACGCTCACCAGCACCTCGAACGGCACGTCGCGACCGTAGACGAACAGCGGCCGCGCTCGCGCCGACGGTGCGTCGTACAGCAGCGTCGGCGCTTCCACGCTCGCGCGGAACTCCGCCGCGTGCGCGACGGCCGCGGCCAGCGCCGCGGCCACGACGGCGGCGCGCGGCGCGAATGGCCGGGCCCGGCGCGGCATGCGCGCGATCAGTTGGTGACGGCGGGCGCCGCCTGCTGCATCTGCGCCAGTTGCTGCTGGTACAGCGCCTCGAAGTTGATCGGCGCCAGGTGCACCGGGGGGAAGCCGGCGCGCATCACCGCGTCGGCGATCGTCTCGCGTGCGTACGGGAACAGCACGTTCGGGCAGGCGATCATCAGCACCGGCTGCATGTCGGACGCCGGCACGCCGCGGATGTTGAACAGGCCCGCCTGCGCGGCCTCGACCAGGAACACCTTCTTGTCGCCGGAGGTCGCCGTGACGGTCAGCGTCAGGACGGCCTCGTAGACGTCGGGCGCCACCTGCTCGGCGCGCGTGCGCAGGCCCACTTCCATGCTCGGGGCCTCGGTGAGCTGGAACGACTGCGGCGCGCCCGGATTCTCGAGCGACAGGTCCTTGACGTAGATGCGCGCGATGTCGAAGCCGGCCTGCTGCGGGCCCGCCGCCTGGCGGCGCCGCCGGTCGGCGTTCCTCGCCGGGGTGCGGCGTTCTGGTGCTCCGCCATGTTGCGCGTCCTCGGCGAGGGGAAAACCCGCCATTTTACGTCACGGCGCCCTCCCGCGCTGGCGGGATCAGGCCGCGCGGCCGGAGAGCAGCGGGGCGAGCCGGCCGGCACGGTCGAGCGCGACCAGGTCGTCGTAGCCGCCGACGTGCGTGTCGCCGATGTAGATCTGCGGCACCGTGCGCCGTCCGGTCTTCTCCATCATCTCGAGCCGCCGCGCCGGCTCGAGGTCGACGCGGACCTTGACGATGTCGTGCACGCCCTTCGCGCGCAGCAGCCGCTCGGCCTGCACGCAGTACCCGCACACGGCGGTCGTGTACATCGTCACCGGGACCTTCATGCCCCCGGCGCGCATGGCTACGCCTTCTCCAGCGGCAGCCCCGCGTCCTTCCACGCGCCGATGCCGCCGTGCAGCGAGTAGACCTCGGCGAAGCCGTGCTTCGCGAGGACGCCGCCGGCCGTGCGGCTGCGGTTGCCGCGCGCGCAGTAGACGACGACCGGCCGGCCCGCGAGCTTCGCGAGTTCGCCGGCGCGGCCGGGAAGCTGCGACAGCGGGATGTGCACGGCGTTGGGCAGCTTGCCGCCCGTGAGCTCGGCGGTCTCGCGCACGTCGAGCAGGACGGCGTTCTGGTGGTTGATGAGCTGCGTCGCGTTGAGCGTGCCGATGTCCTTCATCGACGAGAAGCGGCGCTGCACCAGCGGCCAGACCAGCATCGCCCCGGACACGAACAGGACCAGGATCAGGATCCAGTTCTTCTTGATGAACGACATGCGGGCGCGGCTCGGCGGCGACGGAAAAGCGTAAAATGATACCCAGCGGCGCCCCCTCCCGCTCCCTGCATGTCCTCCGCATGGCCTCCGCCCGCCGCCGCCCCGCCCCGCCCCGTCCGTGCGCCCGCCGGTCGTGCTGCTGATCCTCGACGGCTTCGGCGCGCGGCCCGACGCCCCCGACAACGCGATCAGCCGCGCGCCGATGCCGCACTGGGACGCGCTCCTCGCCGCGTGCCCGCACGCGACGATCGACGCCTCGGAGCTCGCCGTCGGGCTGCCCGAGGGCCAGATGGGCAACTCCGAGGTCGGCCACCTCAACATCGGCGCCGGCCGCGTCGTCTACCAGGACTACACGCGGATCGACCGGGCGATCGCCACCGGCGAGTTCGCCGCGAACCCGGCGCTCGCGCGCGCGTGCGACGCCGCCCGGGCGGCCGGCGGCGCGCTGCACGTGCTGGGACTGCTGTCGCCGGGCGGCGTGCACAGCCACGAGCGGCAGATCGCCGCGATGGTCGATCTCGCCGCCGCGCGCGGCGTGCCGCGCATCCTCGTCCACGCGTTCCTCGACGGCCGCGACACGCCGCCGCGAGCGCCGCCGCGTCGCTCGCCTTCATGGACGGCGGCGTGCGCGCGCCACGTCCGGGCGCGCGCGCATCGCCACGCTCGTCGGCCGCTACTACGCGATGGACCGCGACCAGCGCTGGGAGCGCCTGGCACCCGCGTACGACCTCCTCGTCGACGGCCGGGCGCCGTGCGTCGCGACCTCGGCGCGGGCGGCGCTCGACGGCGCGTACGCGCGCGGCGAGACCGACGAGTTCGTGCAGGCGACCGCGATCGTCGACGCGGCGGGCCGGCCGGCGACGATGGCCGACGGCGACGCCGTCGTCTTCATGAACTTCCGCGCCGACCGCGCGCGGCAGCTGACGCGCGCGCTGACCGACCCCGCCTTCGACGGCTTCGCGCGCGGACGCGTGCCGCGGCTTACGGCGACGAGTTCGCGCGGCTGCCCGTCGCGTTCCCGCCGCAGTCGGTCGCCAACGGCTTCGGCGAGTACATCGCGCGGCTGGGGCGCACGCAGCTGCGCATCGCCGAGACCGAGAAGTACGCGCACGTCACCTACTTCTTCAACGGCGGCGTCCGAGGCGGTCTACCCGGGCGAGGACCGCATCCTCGTGCCGTCGCCGAAGGTCGCCACGTACGACCTCGTGCCCGAGATGAGCGCGCCCGAGGTCACCGACCGCCTGGTCGCCGCGATCGCGTCGGGCCGGTACGACGCGGTCGTCTGCAATTACGCGAACGGCGACATGGTCGGGCACACCGGCAACTTCGCGGCGGCGAAGCAGGCGGTGGAGACGCTCGACGCCTGCATCGGCCGCGTCGTCGCCGCGGCGCGGGCGGCCGGCGGCGAGGTGCTGATCACCGCCGACCACGGCAACGCCGAGACGATGTTCGACCCCGCCACCGGCCAGCCGCACACCGCGCACACGCTGAATCCGGTGCCGCTCGTCTACGTCGGGCGGCCGGCGGCGGTCGCGGACGGGGGCACGCTGGCGGACATCGCCCCGACGATGCTCGCGCTGATGGGCCTGCCGCAGCCTCCGGAGATGACCGGGCGGCCGCTGGTGCGGCCCGCCTCACCCTGACCGCGGAAGGGTCGCGGCGTCGGGGAACTTGCGCCGCCTTGCGCGGCCCAACGGGCTGACCTGACGCCGGCAGCCCTCGCGGGGGCACCGCCGCCGCCGGTCGGCTGGACAAAACCGGCCGGCCGCCGCGCCGCGCTGGCAGGTGGCGGGCGTATACTTTTTGTCTTTCGGGGCGGGGCGGGAGTCAAGGCGATGGCGAACGAAGAACGCGGCAGGCGCGACGGCTGGAAAAAGGCGGGGCTCATCGGCCTCGGCACGGTGCTGGGCGTCCTGCTCTCGCTCAACTTCTCGGCGATCGCGCAGCGCGAGGCGAAGACCCCCATTCCGTACGAGGACCTGCAGCTCTTGTCGGCGGTCTTCGGCAGGATCAAGAGCGACTACGTCGAGCAGGTACCCGACGACAAGCTGATCAAGGAAGCGATCAACGGCATGGTGCGGGGCCTGGACCCGCACTCGGACTTCCTCGACGCCGACGCGTTCAAGGAACTCCAGGTCTCCACGCAGGGCAAGTTCGGCGGCCTCGGCATCGAAGTGGGAGTCGAGGACGGTGTCGTCCGCGTGACCTCGCCGATCGAGGACACGCCGGCGTTCCGCGCGGGCATCAAGGCCGGCGACCTCATCGTCAAGATCGACGACACCGCCACCCGCGGGCTGCCGCTGTCCAAGGCGGTCGAGAAGATGCGCGGCAAGCCGGGCACGCAGGTCGTGCTGACGGTCGTGCGCAAGGATGCCGACACGCCGCTGACGTTCACGCTCACGCGCGAGGAGATCAACGTCAAGAGCGTGCGCGCGAAGATGCTGGAGCCCGGCTACGGCTACGTCCGCATCCGCACGTTCCAGGAGCGCACCGGCGAGGACCTCGCCAGGGCGCTGAAGGACTTCTACGCGAAGGGCGAGCTGAAGGGCCTCGTGCTCGACGTGCGCAGCGACCCGGGGGGCCTGCTCAACCAGGCGGTGGCGGTGTCGGCGGCGTTCCTGCCGAAGGACGCGCTCGTCGTGTACACGGACGGGCGCACGCCGGACGCGCGCATGCGCCTGCTGGCCACGAAGGACAACTACTCGCGCCGCGGCGAGGACTTCTTCCGCGACCTGCCGCCGGCGGTCAAGAAGGTGCCGATGGTCGTGCTGGTCGACGGCGGCACGGCGTCCGCGTCCGAAATCGTCGCCGGCGCGCTGCAGGACCACAAGCGCGCGACGGTCATCGGCAACCAGACGTTCGGCAAGGGCTCGGTGCAGACGATCCTGCCGCTCGGCAACAACGCGGGATTGAAGCTGACGACCGCCCGGTACTACACGCCGTCGGGGCGCTCGATCCAGGCGAAGGGCATCGAGCCCGACATTCACGTCGACGACGGGCGCGACGTCGGTGCGCGCATCCGCGAGGCCAATCTCGAGCGCCACCTCGAGACCAACAAGCCCGGTGCCGCGGCGGCTGAGCCGGCCAAGGGCGCGGCGCCCGCCGCCGCGCCGGCGAAGCCCGGGGACGCCAACAAGTCCGAGGCGATGCCGCCGCTGCCGCGGTTCGAGTTCGGCGCCGCCGACGACTTCCAGCTTCAGCAGGCGATGAACCACCTGAAGGGCCAGCCGGTGATCGCGTCGACCAAGGCGGTCGCCGCGGCGAACACGGCGGTGCCGGCGGCGAAGCCGTAACCGGCGCCTCGCCCGATCCGCGAACGCCCGGCGCTGCCGGGCGTTTTCGCTGGCGTCCGACCGGAGGCTCGGGGTGGCACGGTACCATTCCCGATGACAGCGGGAAATCGGGGTCAGACTCGAATTTCCTGCTTCGCCCGGAAATTCGAATCTGACCCGTCGTGGACGACGCGCAACTCCTCCGCTACAGCCGCCACATCCTGCTCTCCGAGCTCGGGCCGGACGCGCAGGAGCGGTTCGCGTCCGCGCACGCGCTGATCGTGGGCATGGGGGGCCTGGGCGCGCCGGCCGCGCAGTTCCTCGCCGCCGCGGGTGTCGGCACGCTTACGATCTGCGACGCCGACCACGTGGACCTGACCAACCTGCAGCGGCAGATCCTCTACGCGACCGGCGACATCGGCGCGGCGAAGGTCGACGCCGCGGCGCAGCGGATCGCCGCGATCAATCCCGAGGTCCGCGTCGCGCGCATCGGCAGGCGCGTCGGCCCGGCCGACCTCGCGCCGCTGGTCGCGGCCGCCGACGTCGTACTCGACTGCAGCGACAACTTCGCGACGCGCCACGCGGTGAACGCCGCGTGCGTGGCGGCGCGCCGGCCGCTCGTCTCGGGTGCCGCGCTGCGCTTCGATGGCCAGATCGCCGTGTTCGACCCGCGCGACGCGGCCTCGCCCTGCTACCACTGCCTGTTCGGCGAAGGGGAGGAACTGGAGGAGACGCGCTGCGCGACGATGGGCGTGTTCGCGCCGCTGGTCGGCATCGTCGGCTCGACGCAGGCGGCCGAGGCACTGAAGCTCATCGCCGGCGTCGGGAAGTCGCTGGCCGGCCGCCTGCTGCTCGTCGACGCGCGGACGATGGAGTGGCGCTCGCTCACGGTCCCGCGCGACCCGGCCTGTCCGGTCTGCGCGCGCAGGCCCGCATGAACGTCTATGCGCGCGCGCGCCGCGCGCTGGTGATCGCGCTGCTCGCGGCACCCGCGCTCGCCGCGCCGCCGGCGCCGCCTGCGGCGCTGCCGGCCGCCGACTGGATGGCGATCCGCGAGGTGATCGGCGACCAGCTCGCCGCGCTGCGCGCCGGCGACGGCGCGACGGCGCTCACGTTCGCGACGCCCGGCATCCGCGTGCAGTTCGGCACGCCCGAGAATTTCCTGCGGATGGTGCGCGACGGCTACGCGCCGCTGCTCTCGGCACGCCACACGGCGTTTCTCGACGGCGCGGTGATCGACGGCGCGACCCTCCAGCCGCTGCGCCTCGTGCTGCCCGACGACACGGTGCAAGTCGCGCTCTACCGGATGCAGCGGCAGCCCGACGGGCGCTGGCGCATCGCCGGCTGCGTCCTCGCCCCCTCGACGGTGCAGGCGACATAGCGACGGAGTCAGGACGCCTGCGCGTCTCGCTTCCGGAGCATATCGGCGGGGATAGCCCGGGGCGGCCCCGGCGCTTTCCGCGCTGGCCTCATCTGCAAGTGACGCACCCGATCGGCGGCCTTTCAGCCGATCGCGCGCTTCACTTGCACGCAGCCACCTCACCCTCCCGCGCATCCCGCGCGAGCCGCGCCTCCCACTGCGCGACGGCGCGGGCGCGCGTGGCCATGTCGGCGGACTCGAGCCCGGCGGCGACCGCGTTGCCGGCCTCAGCGCACTCGAACGCCCGGCGCTGGACGTCGGCGAGCTGCTGCCGCGCGACGGCCTGCGCCGGTCCGGCCGCGGCGCTGCGATCGGCAAGCCGCGCGCCCGCGATTCGCAGCGACCACGTCGCCGCACGCTGCGCCAGCGCGTTCCCGGCGGCCGCGCACGCGGCGCGGATCGCATCCGTCGGCGCCCGGCCGTCGCGGCACAGCGCGTCGATCGCGCCGGTCGCGAACGGCGTCCACAGCGCGCCGTACGACGCCGCGAGCAGCGCGCGCGCAGCGGGGTCGTACGCGCCGGCCAGCGCACGCACCTCCTCCCAGATCACGTGCGCGCCGCGGCTCCGGTAGTCGTCGAAGCGCGGCCGCTGCGCGGCCTCTTCCAGGTACGCGAGCAGCGCCGCCGCGTTGTTGCGCTGGCGCGCGCGGTCGGCGAGCAGCAACGACGGCACGCCGTTGTCGACGTCGCGCGTCGCCCAGTCGGCGAGGCGGTCGGTGGCGTCGCACTCGGCCGGCCACGGCCGCACGGGCGCCAGGCACGCGGTCGCGAGCGAGGCGACGAACAGCCGCTCGGCGGGCACCGCGACACGCGCGGCGGCCAGGCGCGCCACCTGCGCGGCCGGGTCGTCGGCGTCGAGCGTCCCGGCGAGCCAATTCGTGCGCGGGTCGGTCGCGACCAGCCACTGCGCGCGCATCGCGTCGTCCATCTGCGCGCGCTGCGCGCTCCAGCGCGACGCCGCCGGGGACGGCTCGGCCAACGGGCTTCCGGCCTCCGCCGACACCGCCGCGGGAACGACGGCCAGCGCCGCCGCCAGCACCCGCGCCAGCGCGCGCGCGGTGCCGCGCGCCGCGACCGGCGTGCCGCGCAACGGCGGCCGGCCCGGGTCCGTGCCCGCGCGCCGCATCAGCCGAACAGGAACTTGCGCTGCAGCGCCCAGCCGTCCTGCGGCGTGCGCTTGAACCCGCTCTTCGCGTAGAGCTGCCAGCGGCCGAGCACGTAGGCGATCAGCACCGCCGCATCCGCCTGCGCGTCGCCGTGCCAGCCGTTGGCCGCCTGCGCGATCCGCAGCGACTGCCGCAGCGCCGCCTCCAGCTTGTCGACGAGCTGGTTGATCCGCGCCTGCAGCCGCTCGTCCTCGTTGACCAGCGCCTCGCCGATCAGCACGCGCGTCATGCCCGGGTTCTTCTCGGCAAACGACAGCAGCATGACGACCGCCTGCTCGGCCTGTGCGACGCCGTCGGTCGTCTCGGCCGTGATCCTGTTCACGAACGAGAACAGCGTGGTCTCGATGAACTCGATCAGCCCCTCGAACATCTGCGCCTTGCTGGCGAAGTGGCGGTAGAGCGCAGCCTCGGACACGCCGAGCTTCGCCGCGAGGGCGGCCGTGGTCACCTTTTCGCCGCGCGGGTTCTCCAGCATCGCCGCCAGCGTCTGCAGGATCTGCAGCCGGCGCTCGCCCGGTTTCATCGCCATGGTGCCGCCGTCCGCCCGGGGTTCAATCGCCGTACCGCGGCGGAGTGGCGTCGGCACGGATCATCGTGCCCACGCCTTCGTTGGTCAGCACCTCGAGCAGCAGCGCGTGCTCGACGCGGCCGTCGATGATGTGCGAGCTCGCCACACCGTTCTTCACGGCGTCGAGCGCCGACCCGATCTTCGGCAGCATGCCGCCGGAGATCGTGCCGTCGGCGAACAGCGCGTCGATCTCGCTCGACGTCAGGCCGGTCAGCAGCGTGCCGTGCTTGTCGAGCACGCCAACCGTGTTGGTCATGAGCACCAGCTTCTCGGCCTTGAGCGTCTCGGCGAGCTTGCCGGCGACCAGGTCCGCGTTGATGTTGTACGCCTCCCCGCCGGCGCCCACGCCGATCGGCGCGACGACCGGGATGAAGTCGCGCGAGTCGAGCAGCTGGATCAACTCCGGGTCGATCCGCTCGATCTCGCCGACCAGGCCGATGTCGACCGGCTCGCCGTCGGCGGTCTCCGGGGCCAGCAGCATCTTGCGCGCGTGGATGAACGCGCCGTCCTGACCGGTGAGGCCGACTGCCTTGCCGCCGTGCTGGTTGATGAGCCCGACGATCTCCTGGTTCAACTCGCCCAGCACCATCTCGACGACGTTCATCACGCGGTCGTCGGTAACGCGCATCCCGCGCCGGAACTCGCTGGCGATGCCCATCCGGTCGAGCAGGTCGCCGATCTGCGGGCCGCCGCCGTGGACGATCACCGGGTTCATGCCGACCAGCTTCAGCATGACGACGTCGCGCGCGAAGCCGGCCTTCAGCCGCGGCTCCGTCATCGCGTTGCCGCCGTACTTGACGATGATCGTCTTGTCGTGGAAGCGCCGGATGTACGGCAGCGCCTCCGCGAGAATCTGCGCCTTGAGCGAAGTGTGGACGGCGTCGTCGGGCATGGCGGGAAAGCGGCGCGTGAGCGGGGCGTGCGGGTCGGTCGCGCGGATTGTACTCCGAACGCGAACCCCCTCCGTACCGCGGCTTTCGCCGGCAGTGAGCGCCAACGGATCGCGGCCGCGGGCGCGCGCGGTCTGCCGCGGATTTTGGTATCGTGCGGTTCATGGCGAGCCTGCTGCCGGATCCGGTTCCTCTGCACCACGTCCGTCGCGCCCTCGTCACGAAACTGCGCCACCATGGCGACGTCCTGCTGGCATCGCCGGTGTTCACGGCGCTCGCGCGCGCGGCGCCGGACGCGGAAATCGACGGCCTCGTGTACGAGGACACCGCACCGATGCTCACCGGCCATCCGGCGATCGCGCAGCTCCACACGATCGACCGCGCGTGGAAGACGCGCGGCGCGCTCGCGCAGGCGCGCGGCGAATGGTCGCTGCTGGCAGCACTGCGCGCGCGTCGGTACGACCTCCTCGTCCACCTGACCGAGCACCCGCGCGGACTCACGCTCGCCCGGCTCCTGCGTCCGCGCTGGGCGGTGGCCCGGGAGCCCGAGCGCCGCGCCGCGCTGTGGCGGCGGCACTTCACGCACCTCTACCGCCTGCCGGCGCGCACCGAGCGGCACGTCGTCGAGCAGAACCTCGACGCGCTGCGGCGCATCGGCGTGCAGCCCGACGACGCCGACCGCCGGCTGGTGCTGGTGCCCGGCGCCGCGGCCGACGCGAAGGTCGCCGCGCTGCTGGCCGAGCGCGCGCTCGCGGCGGACGCGTTCGTGCAGGTGCACCCGGGCTCGCGGTGGCTGTTCAAGTGCTGGCCCGCCGAGCGCACGGCGGCGCTGATCGACCTCGTCGTCGCCGACGGCTTCGCCGTCGTCGTCACCGGCGCGCCCGACGACCGCGAGCGCGCGCTCGTGGCGGCCGTGCTGGCGGCGCTCTCCCCGGCCACGCGCGCGCGCGTCGCCGACCTGACCGGCAAGCTGTCGCTGCCGGAACTCGCCGCGCTCACCGCGCGCGCGCGCGCGTTCGCCGGTGTGGACTCCGCGCCGATGCACATCGCCGCGGCGATGGGCACGCCGACGCTCGCGCTGTTCGGACCGTCGAGCGAGCATGCGTGGGGGCCGTGGCGCGTCGCGCACCGCGTGGTCGCCTCCGACGTGCACGCGTGCCGGCCGTGCGGCCTCGACGGCTGCGGCGGCGGCAAGGTGTCCGAGTGCCTGACCACGCTGCCCGTCGCGCGCGTGCACGCGGCGCTGGCGGCGCTCGTCGGGCAGACGCGGGACGGGCGCGGCTGATGCGCCTCGCGATCATCCGCCAGCGCTACACGCCGCAGGGCGGCGCCGAGCGCTTCCTCGAAGGCGCGCTGGAGGCGCTGCTCGAACGCAACGTCGCGATCACGCTGTACACGCGCGAGTGGCCGCAGACCCACCTGCAGCTGATCGAGCCGCACATCTGCGATCCGTACTTCGTCGGCCCGCTGTGGCGCGACTGGGGTTTCGCGCGCGCGGTCGCGCGCGAGATCGCCGGCGCGCGCGCGAACCTCGTGCAGTCGCACGAACGGCTCACGACCTGCGACGTCTACCGCCCGCCCGACGGCGTGCACGCGGCGTGGCTCGAGGAGCGGCTCCGCGACGCGCCGGCGACGCTGCGCTGGCGCGTCGCGATCGACCCGTGGCACCGCTACACGCTCGCCACCGAGCGCAGGCTCTTCGCCAGCCCGTGGCTGCGCGCGGTGCTGTGCAACTCGAAGATGGTGCGCGACGACATCAAGGCGCGCTTCGGGCTGCCGGACGAGCGGCTGCCGGTGCTCTACAACGGCGTGGACTCGCACATCTACTCGCCGGGACTCGCCGCGCATCGCGAGCGCATCCGCGCGAAGTACCACGTGCCCGCCGACGCGATGCTGTTCCTGCTGGTCGGCTCCGGCTTCGTGCGCAAGGGCGTTCCGGCCGCGATCGCGGCGACCATGCGGCTGCCCGCATCCGCCCACCTGCTCGTCGTCGGCGACGACCGCCGGCTCGCCACGTACCGGCAGGCGGCGCGCGACGAGGGGGCCGCCGGCCGGGTGAAGTTCGCGGGCTTCCAGACGGACGTCGCGCCGTTCTACGGCGCGGCCGACGCGTTCGTGCTGCCCGCGCTGTACGACGCGTTCCCGGACGCGGCGATGGAAGCGCTGGCGTCGGGCCTGCCGGTGATCACCAGCCATCGCACCGGCGCGGCCGAGATCGTCACCGAGAACGACGCGGGGTTCGTCTGCGCTTCGCGCGACCCGGCGGCGCTTGCCGCACACATGCAGGCGCTGTACGACGCCGGCATCCGCGCGCGGCTCTCCGCGAACGCGCGGCGCGCCGTGGAGCCGCTGACGCCGGCGGCGATGACGCTGAAGCTCGTGCTGCTGTACAAGGAGCTGCTGGAAGCCTCCGTCGCGCACCGGCTGGCCGCGCGCGCGGCGCGCGAGGCGGACTCCCGCGCGCCGGCGGAGGCGCCGCCGCTGCACGGCGACGACGGGCTCGAATCCGAGACGCTGCCGCACGACCCGGCGCGCCCGCCGCCGCCCGAGCCGCGCCGCTGATGCGGCTCGCGATCGTCCGCCAGCGCTACACGCCGTACGGCGGGGCCGAGCGCTTCGTCGAGCGCGCGCTCGCGGCGCTCGCCGCGCGCGGCGTCGAGATCGCACTGATCACGCGCCGCTGGCCGGCAGGCGGCGACCCGCGGATCGCGCCCGTCGTCGTCGATCCGCCGTACCTCGGGCGCACGCTGCGCGACTTGGGCTTCGCGCGCGCCGTTTGCGCGGCGGTCGCGCGCATGCCGGGCACGCTCGTGCAGTCGCACGAGCGCATCGCGTGCTGCGACGTCTACCGCGCGGGCGACGGCGTGCACGCGGTGTGGGTGGAGGAGCGCCTGCGCGAGCTGCCGGCGTGGCGGCGGCCGGCGCTCGCCGCGAGCCCGTACCACCGCTACATGCTCGCCGCCGAGCGGCGGCTCTACGCGAGCGCGCGCCTGCAGCGCGTCATCTGCATCTCGCGCATGGTGCAGACCGAGATCCACGAGCGCTTCGGCCTGCCCCGCGAGCGCCTGCCAGTCATCTACAACGCGATCGACCCGGCGGCGTTCCATCCGGGCCTCGCCGCGCACCGCACGGCAGTGCGCGCGCGGCACGGTATTGCGGCCGACGCATGCGTGTTCCTGCTCGTCGGCTCCGCGTATGAGCGCAAGGGCGTCGCGCGCGTCCTGGAGGCCCTGGCCGCGGTCCCGGCACCCGCGCACCTCGTCGTCGTCGGCCGCGACCGCCACCCGGCACGCTACGCCGCGCTCGCGCGCCGCCTCGGCGTGGCGGCACGGGTCACGTTCGCCGGGCCGCAGACGGACCCGAAGCCGTACTACGGCGCCGCCGATGCGTTCGTGCTGCCGACGCTCTACGACGCGCTGTCCAACGCGGTGCTGGAGGCGCTGGCGTGCGGCCTGCCGGTCGTCACCAGCGACCGCTGCGGCGCCGGCGAGCTCGTCGCCGCGCATGGCGCCGGTGCCGTCTGCGGGGCGCGCGACGTCGGCGCGATCGCCGCCGCCATGACCGGCCTCCTCGACGCCGGCGCCCGCGCCCGCGCCGGCGCGGGCGCGCTGGCCGCGATGCGGCCGCTCACGCCGGAAGCGATGGCGGGCGAGCTGCTCGCGCTGTACGACGGCCTGCTGCCCGGATGACGCGACGGCCGCGGCGGCGCGCCGCCGGCGCGCTATACTCGTCGCCGACCTGCGGGAGCTTCACGCGCGCCAACGGTGCACGTTCCGCAAGCCGCGGCGCAGCGCGTAACGCGCGGGCCGACCGATCCCGATGACCGGCGCCACCCTTCTCTACTCCCGGCTGCTGCGCTACGTACGCCCCTATCGCTGGGCGTTCGGCATCGCCGTGTTCGGCATGCTGGTGGTGGCGATCGGCGACCTCATGCTGGCGTGGCTCGTCATCCCGATCGTCCGCAACTTCGAGTCCCCCGACCCGCTCGCCACGAAGTGGCTGCCGTTCACCATCGTCGGCGTCTTCCTGCTGCGCGGCGTGGGCGCCTACATCTCCGAGTTCGGCATGGGCTGGACCGGTTACCGGGTGGTGTTCGACCTGCGGCGCGACCTGATCGACAAGCTGCTGCGGCTGCCCACGCCCTACTACGACACGCACGCGGCCGGCGTCATCCAGTCCAAAGTTTCGTTCGACGCGCACCAGCTCGCCTCGGCCGCCTCGGGCGCGATCACCAACGCGATCCGCTCGACGCTGACGATCGTCGTCTCGTTCGGCTACCTGATGTGGCTCAACTGGCGGCTGACGCTGCTGACGTTCATCGTCGTGCCGATCGTCGGCGTCGTGATCCGCTACTTCAGCCGGCGGCTGCGCCGGATCGCGCGCGACATCCAGGATCGGTCGGGGTCGCTGACGCAGGTGCTGGAGGAGCTGATCGGCGGCCACCGCGTCGTCCGCATCTTCGGCGGCGAGGACTACGAGCGCACGCGCGCGGTGGCGGCGGCCAACCGGCTGCGCAACTCGATGACCAAGGAGTCGTCGGCGACCGCCGCGAGCTCGCCGCTCACCGTGTTCTTCGCCGCGTGCGCGGTCGGCTCGATCGTGTGGATCGCGCTGCAGCAGACCGAGGGCGGCCGCTTCGACTTCGCGCTGTTCATGTCGTACGTCGTCGCCCTGCTGACGCTGCTCGAGCGGCTGAAGGGACTGTCGAACATCAACGCGTCGATCCAGCGCGGCCTGGCCGCCGCCGAGAGCATCTTCGGTCTGCTCGACCACGAGGAGGAGTCCGACCACGGCACGGTCGTGCTCGGGGATTGCCGCGGCGAGGTGCGCTTCGAGCGGCTGTCGCTGCGCTACGCGGCCAACGAGCGCGAGGCGCTGTCCGACATCACGCTGACCGTCGCACCCGGGGAGACCGTCGCACTGGTCGGCGCGTCCGGCAGCGGCAAGACGTCGCTCGTCAACCTCGTGCCGCGTTTCTACGAACCCACCGCGGGGCGCCTGTTCATCGACGGCCACGACGTCACGACGCTGACGCTCGCGAGCCTGCGGGCGCAGATCGCGATGGTGTCGCAGGACGTGCTGCTGTTCAACGACACGGTGGCCGCCAACATCGCCTACGGCGCGATGGCGACCGCGTCGCGCGAGGACGTCGAGCGCGCGGCCGCGGCCGCGCACGCGCTCGACTTCATCCGCGCGATGCCGGAGGGCTTCGCGACGACGGTCGGCGAGCACGGCGTCCGGCTGTCCGGCGGCCAGCGGCAGCGCATCGCGATCGCGCGCGCGATCCTCAAGAACGCGCCGATCCTGATCCTCGACGAGGCGACCTCCGCGCTCGACTCCGAGTCCGAGCGGCAGGTCCAGGCGGCGCTGGACACGCTGATGCGCGGCCGCACGACCATCGTGATCGCGCACCGGCTGTCCACGATCGAGGACGCCGACCGCATCGTCGTGCTCGACGCCGGCCGCATCGTCGAGGTCGGCACGCACGCGGCGCTGCTGGCCGCCGACGGCACCTACGCGCGGCTGCACCGGATCCAGTTCACGCACGCGGCGAAGGACGAAACGGAAGGCGCGGCGCTCGCGCCCTAGAGCGTCAGTCCGGCACGACGCGCAGGCCCGCGATCGCGGCAATCACCGCCGGCGTCTCGATCGCCTCCATGCAGCGCGCGCGCGGGCACCGCTGCGGCGGGTCGCCGTGGAGGCGCTCGCAGCGGCGCGCCCACGGCACGTCGCGGAAGAACTGGATCGTCTGGTCGCGGCACGGGAACGGGTCGACGGTCACTGCCTGCCCCGGCATGTCGGCGAAGAACTCGCCGGCGCCGCAGATCACCGCCGAACCGGGGCCGAACAGCGCGACCGTCGGCACGCCGACGACGCGCCCGAGGTGCGCGATGCCGGTGTCCGGGCACACCAGGAGCCGCGCGCCCGCGAGCACGTGCCACAGCTCGGGCAGCGACAGCGTGCCGCCGATGCGCGCGTCCGTGCGCGGCGGCGCGATCGCGTCGAGGATCGCCGCCTCGCCCGGGCCCGCGCTCCAGACCACCGGGACGCCGTGCACCGCCAGCCACTGCGCGAGCGCGCGCCACCGCTCCGGCGGCCACTGCTTCAACGGCGAGCTCGCGCCGACGTGCAGCACCGCGCAGCGTTCCGGCAGCTTCGGCCGGCCCGCCGCGGCGGGCGCCGGCCAGTCGGTCGTGCGATAGCGCCGCGGCGGCGCCCCGGCGACGAGCTCCGCCGCCGTGTCGGCGAACGACGTCGGCACTTGCGAATATGGCACCAGTTCGTCCACGGGCCAGTTCTTGTGGCCGGGTCGGTCGCCGGCGATGCCGACGATCCAGCGCGCACCGATCGCACGCGCGAGCCACGACCAGCGGTTGTCGGCCGGCAGGATCGCGAGATCGAAGCGCGGCAGCGCGGCGAGCGCGCGCAGCGTCGCGACGTCGCGCGGATCGAGCACGTGCGCGGTCACGCCGTACGGCCGCCCCGCGTACAGCGGCGCATAGGGGCGCGCGACCGTCGTCGCGATCTGCGCGTCCGGATACTGCGCGCGCAGCTTCGCGAGCAGCGCGGTGACCATCAGCGTGTCGCCGAGCAGCAGGTGGTGCAGCACCAGGATCCGGCGCGGCGCGGCGGGCGGGCGGCGCCGGAGGCCCCAGCGCGCGAGCGCGCCCGCGACGCTCGCCACGCGCATCGGCGCGCGGCTACCCGCCATCGGCGGCCTCCCGCGCGAGCTGCGCCAGGCTCTCGGCGAGGATCGCGAGCGAGAGCACCTGCTCGGCGAGCCCCGGCGTCGTCGCGTACGCGTCGACCATCGCCGCGACGCGTGCGGCATCGACCTGGCCGCCGGTGAGCGCGCCAAGCGAACCGGCGATCGCCGGCAGCCGGTCGGCGAGGTCGCCGCGCAACCATGCCGCGACCGGCGGGTTGAAGCCGCGCTTCTTGCGCGCGAAGGCGCCCAATCGCTCGAGCTCGGGGGCGAGTGTGGCCAGAAACTTCTTCGGCGGCGCCGTGAAGCGCGCGCGCGGCGGCAGCGCCAGCACCGCCTCGACGAAGCGGTGGTCGAGGAACGGCGCGCGCGCCTCGAGGCCGTGCGCCATCGTCATCAGGTCCGACTTGCGCAGCGCGTACTCGGGCAGGTAGTTGGCGAAGTCCCAGCGCAGCAGGCGGTCGTGCCGCTCCGTCGCGGCGAAGTCCGGCGGACGCCAGTAGTGCGCGGGCAGCGTCGCCGCGTGCGGCTGCAGAAAGCGCCGCTGGTTGGGCGTCAGCCCGGAGAAGCGCAGCGCGTACGCCGACTCCCAATCGACGGCGAGCTCGCCGATCGCCTTGCGCCAGCCCTTCGGCCGCGCGTCGGGCAGCACCGGCAGCGGCGCCGTGAGCGCGCCGCGCCACGCGTTGCGCAGGTGCTTTGCGATCCGCTTGTAGCCGCCGAAGAGCTCGTCGCCGCCGTCGCCGCCCAGCACGACCTTGACGTGCCGCTCCGTCGCGCGCGCCAGGTACCACGTCGGGAACGCGGATGGATCGGCGAACGGCTCGTCCAGCGCCGCGACGATGCGCGCGAAGTCGGCACCGACGGCGGTGGGCACGACGATCCGTTCGTTCGGCAGTCCCAGCGCCGCTGCCGTTTCCGCCGCCTCCGCGCTCTCGTCGAGCGCCGAGCCGGGAAACGCGGCCGAGAACGTGCGCAACTCGCGATGGCCGGCCGCCGCGACGCGGCACGCGATCGTCCCCGAGTCGATGCCGCCCGACAGGAACACGCCGAGCGGCCGGTCCGCAACGAGCCGCAGCGCGATCGCGTCGTCGAGCAGCGCGCGCGCGTCGGCGACCGCAGCCGGGTGCGGCGACCAGTAGCGGTGCACGGCGACGGTCCCCCGGTCCAGGTCGTACTCGAGCCGGTGCGCGTTGGACAGCCGTGCGACGTGCGTGAAGATCGTCCGGGGCGCGGGCACGTAGCGGTGCGCGAGGTAGGCGTCGATCGCGTCCGGGCAGAAGCCGCGCCGCTCGCGCGGCAGCCACGGCAGCACGCTCCGCACCGTCGAGCCGAACGCGAAGCCGTCCACGCCGTGCGCGTAGACGACCGGCTTCTCGCCCATCCGGTCGCGCACGACGTGCACGCGCCGCGCGCGGAAGTCGACCAGCGCGAACGCGAACATGCCGGTCAGCCGCGGCAGCAGTCCTTCGATGCCCCACGCTTCGTAGCCGCGCAGGATGAACTCGGTGTCCGAGTGCGTGCGGAACGGGGCGCCGGACGCCGCCAGCTCGCGCGCGGCGTCGCCCCACCCGTGGACCTCGCCGTTGTAGCAGATCCACACCATGGCGTCGGCGCTGCCCATGGGCTGGTCGGCGACCGGCCGCGGGTCGATGATCGACAGCCGCGCGTGCACGAGGCCGGCCGCCGCGAGCGCGTCGTCGGGCAGCCGCGCGCCGTCGGCCGCGAACGTCGCGACGTGCTGCGCGTCGGGGCCGCGGCGGGCGAGCGCCGCCAGCATTCGCGCGCGCAGGTCGGGTCCGCGCGGGCGGCCGAAGTGCCCGCCGATGCCGCACATCAGCGCCGCCCTCCGGCCACGCGCGCGAACACCGCCTCCATCCCGTCGAGCATCGCCTCGATGCCGAAGTTCGCCTGCGCGTACGCGTGCGCGGCCGCGCCCATCCGCGCGCGCAGGTCCGCGTCCGCCATCAGCCGCGCCAGTGCGTCGGCGAGTGCGACCGGCGCGCGCGGCGGCACGAGGATGCCCGTTTCCCCGTCCACGACCGCCTCGGCAATCGCGCCGATCGGCGTGGCCACCGCCGGCAGCCCGCACGCCGCGGCCTGCATGAGGCTCTGCGGCACGCCCTCGTCGCCGTACGACGGCAGCACCGCGATGTCCGCGCACGCGTACCACGCCGGCACGTCGTCCTGGTTGCCGGTGAAGCGCACGTCGCCGGCCAGGCCCAGCGCGGCCACGCGGCCTTCGAGGTGCGCGCGCCGCGGCCCGTCGCCGATCACGAGCAGCTGCCAGCCCGGCGCGCGCTCGCGCAGCAGCACCCACGCATCGAGCAGGTCGTCGTGGCCCTTCCAGTCGCGCAGCGTCGCCAGGATGGCAACGGCCGGGCGCGCGGCGACGGACAGCCGCGCGCGCGCGTCCGCTCGCTCGAGCGGCCGGAAGCGCGCGAGGTCGATGCCGGTGCGCACCGACGTGATCCGCGCCGGATCGATCCCGTTGTCGCGGACGAGCTGGCGCTTCAGCGCCTCGCCGGTCACGACGAGGTGCGCGGTGGCGCGCCGGTAGAGCCAGCGCGTCGCGGGCGCGTTGTTGACGGGCGTGGACACGTGGCGCGTGCGCACGACCGGAGGCATCCGCGGCAGCGTGGCGCGCGCGAGCGCCACGAGCCACGCGTCGGTCGAGCTGTGCGTGTTGATCACGTCGAACGCCGCGCCTTCGCGCGCGAGCCAGCGGCGGACGGCGACGAGCCCCGCCAGCTTCTTCGCTTCGATCGGCAGCCCGACCGCCGTGAGGCCGCGTGCGTGCGCGGCCGGCAGGATGTCGGCGGTGCCCGCGGTCAGCAGCGCGACGCGGTGCCCGCGCCGTGTCATGCCCTGCATCTCGGTCAGGATGCGCAGCTCCTGGCCGCCCCAGCCGATCGACGACTCCGTGTGCAGGATGGACAACGGCTTCACGTCAGTTGCCGACGGACGTCCCGGGGGACCGGGCCGCCCCACCCCGGCGGAGCGCGTGCAGGAGCCGCTTCATCCCAGGGTCCAGGAAGGCGCGTAGCGGCGGAACCAGCGCTCGAGGATCAGCAACGCCCACAGCCGCCCCGCGTGGTTGCGCCGGCCGCGCCGGTGCTCGTGCAGGAGCCGCGCCAGCGCGCCGTCGCGGAAGAGGCCGCGCCGCGCGAGGCCGCCGGCGCCGAGGTGCTCGTCGAGCTCGCTGGAAAGCCGCCCGGCCAGCCACTCCGACAGCGGCATCACGAACCCCTGCTTGCCGCGGTGGACGGTCTCGTGCGGCAGGTAGCGCTCGGCCACGCGCTTCAGCACGTGCTTGTGCGTCGTCCCCTGCACCTTGAGGTCGGGGGCGAGCTTCGCGCAGAACTCGACGAACCGGTGATCGAGGTACGGCACGCGCGCCTCGAGCGAGTGCGTCATCGTCGCGCGGTCGACCTTGGTCAGGAGGTCGTCCGGCAGCCACAGCGAGAGGTCGACGTGCAGCAGGCGATCGAGGTAGTGGTCGGAGATGCCCTCCTCGAACGCCGCCGCGGCCAGCGCGCCGACGTCGGGCGCACCTGTCGTCGCCGCGAGAAAGGCAGGCGACAGCAGCGCCGGGTGCAGCAGGACGTCGAACACGTTGGGTATCGTGCGGTAGCGGCGCGGCAGCGGCTCGGTCAGCGAGCGCAGCATCCGGTCCTTTCGTAGCGACACCGGCAGCGCGCGCACGAGCACCGGCAGCGGCGACGCCGGGTGCGCGAGCCAGCGGGTGAAGCGCTCCTCGCGCATGCGCTTGCGGTAGTTCGAGTAGCCGCCGAACACCTCGTCGGCGCCTTCGCCGGTCAGCACGACGGTGACGTCGCGCCGTGCGAAGCCGGCGAGCAGCATCGTCGGCAGCGACGCCTGGTCGGCGAAGGGCTCGTCGAACACGTCGATCCAGCGGTCGAACGCGTCGAGCACGTGGTCGGGTGACAGCATCAGCGCGTGGTGGCGGCTGCCGATGTGCGCAGCCACGCGCGCGGCCTCGCGGTGCTCGCTCACCGCGACGTCGCCCTCGAACCCGATGTTGAACGTGTCGATCGGCGCGCCGGTGATGTCGGTCATCAGCGCCGCGATCAGGCCGGAGTCGATGCCGCCGCTGACGAAGGCGCCCAGCGGAACGTCGGCCACCAGCATGCCTTCGACCGACGCGCGCAGCTCGGCGTCGACGGCGTCGGCGGCCTCGCCTTCCGTGAGCTGCAGCTTCTCGCCGTACGCCAGCGTCCAGTAGCGCGCAAGCTTCAGCGTGCGCCCGGCGAGCGTGAGCGTGTGGCCGGGCGGCAGCTTGCGCACGCCGCGGAAGACCGAGTGCGGCGCCGGGATGAACTGGCACTCGAGATAGAGACGCAAGGCACCGAGGTCGACGTCGGCGGCGACGCCCGGGTGCGCGAGCACCGCCTTGAGTTCGGAGCCGAACACCAGCGTGGCGCCGTCCCACGCGTAGTGGAACGGCTTCACGCCGAGGTGGTCGCGCGCGGCGAACAGCGTGTCGCGCTCCGCGTCCCACAGCGCGAACGCGAACATTCCCCGCAGGTGCGACACCATGCCCTCGCCCCACGCCGCCCACCCGGCGAGCAGCACCTCGGTGTCGCCGTTCGTGCGGAAGCGATGCCCGCCGCGCGCAAGTTGGTCGCGCAGCTCGCGGAAGTTGTAGATCTCGCCGTTGAACACGACCGTGACGCGCCCGTCGTGGCTGCCCATCGGCTGCGGGCTGCCGGCGATGTCGATCACCGACAGCCGCCGGTGGCCGAGGTGCGCGCGGCCGGAGGCGAAGAAGCCGTCGGCGTCCGGACCGCGGTGCGCGAGCGAGCGCGTCATCGCCGCCAGCACTTCCGGAGCGAGCGCCGTGTCGCTGACGTAACCCGCGATGCCGCACATAGGGATTCGGATGGAGGCCGCGCTGCGCGCGACGTTGCTGCACGCGGGACGCGGACCGGCGGGCGCGCCCGCGCCAATGGACGTGTTCGGCGCGAAGTCTACCCGAATTCGACTCGGGCCGGATCCGCGCGGGTCCCTGCGCTATACTTTTTTGTTGTGCGCGCGCCCGCTCTGCCGGTCGCCGCCCGCCCCGCTCCGCATGCCCGCCTCCCGAACGCCCGCGTCGACCTGCCCGCGGCCCCGCCGATGAGGTTCCGCACGCGCGGGCGCTTCAACGTCAAGCGCTGGAGCCGGGCCCTGTCCGATCGCGTGCGCGGGACGCCGTTCGAGCGCGCGGTGGCCGTGGCGAAGCGCCAGGGCCGGCACGACTTCGTGTTCGGCTGGAACCGCGGCCTGGGCGACATCGCGCTCGGACTCGTGCCGCTGTTCGCGCGCATCCGCGCGTCGGATCCGGGCAGCCGCATCGTCGTATTCACGCGCGCCGACCTGGCCGACGCGTTCCGGCTGACCGCCGCCGACGCCGTGCACGTCGTCGCGCGTGCGGCGCGCGGACCGGCGATCAACGTGCCGGCCGCGGCGGTTGCCGCGGGGATCGCGCTGCCGCCGTCGGCGACCGTGTTCGCGGACCCCGATCCGACGCGGTGGCTCGACGGCCGCCGCCGGGCATTCCCGCCGGCGCTGCGCTGGGACCCGGCGTGGAACGCGCGCGCCGACCGGCTCGTGCCGCCCGCACCCGGCCTGATCGACATCGGCGCCCACGTCAGCTCCGAGACCGCGCAGCACTACGGCTACGTGAAGGACTGGCCGGCGCCGAGGTGGCGCGAGCTCATCGCGCGCTATCCGGCGGAGCGCGGCGTGCGCTGGCTGCTGCTCGGCAACGAGGCGTCGCCGGCGTTCGCGCAGCCGAACGTCGTCGACCTGCGGGGCCGCACCGGCTTCCTCGACGTTCTCGCGCTGGTCCGCGCGCGCTGCCGCGTGCTGGTCGCGCCGGACAGCGGCGTGCTGACCACCGCCTTCTATCTGGCGCAGGACTTCCCGCTGGAGATCGTCTCCCTCTGGTCCGACCCGCGGCAGGGAATCCTGAAGCAGGGCTGTGCGTCGCCCAATTCGCGGCTCGTGCACACTCCGCTCGTCGGCCGCGGCGACGACGTGCGCAACCTGACCTGCGACGAAGTCGAGCGCGCGCTCGCCGCCGCGCTCGACCGCTGCGCGCCGTCCGCGTACGCCGTCCGTGCCGATGCGGTCGCGCCCTGACGCGGCCGGTCCGCCGTCGCGCGCGGCGCTCGTGCGCGCACGCGTGTTCGCGCTGCTGCAGTTCTCCGTCGCGTTCTGGGCGTGCACGTACTTCGCGCTGGTCGCGATCAGCGGCCACACGTACTTCCGCTCGCTCGCGTTCGGCCTGGCCGCCGCGTTCGCGCTGTGGCTGGTGCTGGGGTCGCTGTTCTCCGACAACGAGCCGATGCCGGTCCCGGACGGCTTCCTGCTGGCGGCGATCCTCGCATGGGCCGGCTGGTCGGCCGTCTCGGTCGCGTGGTCGATCAATCCGGCGTTCTCGCGGGCGGAGCTCGGCACGGAGGTCGGCTGGGGCCTCGCCACGGCGGGAACGTTCTACGTCGCCGCGCGCGCACCCGCGCCGTTTCGCGCGATCAATGCCACGGCGATCGCGGTGGCGGCGTTCCTGTCGGTGCTGGCCGTGCAGCTCCTGACGGCGCCCGGCAACGCGGGACCGGAAGTGGTGCTGCAACGCTCGCACGCCGGCGTGGGCGCGTTCTCGACGCTGCTCGTGCTCGTCGTGCCGCTGCTGCCGCTGCTGGTCGCGCCGCGACCCGTCGGGTTCGGCGCCGGACCGTGGCAGGTGGCCGCGGCGGTCGCCGTGTTCGCGCTGCTGCTCGTCGCCGCGCGGCTCACCGAGAACCGGATGATCTGGGTCGCGCTCGCAGCCGGCTTCCTCGTGGCGGCGCTGCTCGCCGCCTGGCGCTGGCGCGCGCGCCTCGCCCGCGCGCCGCTGCGCTGGGGCGCCGTCCTGCTCGTGCTGCTCGTCGTGCTCGCCGCGCTGTTCGTCGACGCGGCGCGCGAGCGCGCCCGCGCCGATTTCAGCGGCAGGACCGACGTCGCGCGCGCGATCGCCGACGACCCGCGCCTCGTCCTGTGGCAGCACACGTTCGAGCGCATCCGCGAGCGCCCGTGGACCGGCTTCGGCTTCGGCAAGTCGATCCTGCGCGAGCAGCTGCGCGCGGAGACCGGGCACCCGCTGCTGCTGCACGCGCACAACCTGTTCGTCAGCCAGTGGCTGCAGACCGGGGCGGTCGGCGTCGCGACGCTGCTCGCGCTGCTCGCCGCCCTGTCGTGGCGCTACTGGCGCTTCCTGCGCGACCCCGACGGCACGCTCGCCGCGATCGGGCTCGCCGGCCTCGCGATGCTGACCACGTTCGTCGTCAAGAACCTGACCGACGACTTCATGGTGCGCCCGACGTCGAAGGAATTCTGGGCGCTCAACGCCTGCCTCGTCGGATATGGAATTCGGCGGGTGCGAATCGCGCGGTCGGCTGCTACGCAGCCGACCGCGCGATTTGCACCCGATTGAAGTCAGCGCAGAAAGCTTGGGGCGGCCCGGCGCTTTCCGCGTAGCAACTGCAGGAAGCGCGCCGTTCGCAGGTCGCTGCGCTCCCCGCTCAGTAGCGCGCGCATGCAGGCTGACAGCCTGCGATGAATGGTGCGAAGTGCAAACGCTGTCCCACACCCCGCCTCTCCCTTGCAGGGCGCGCCATCGCAAACTGCGAGAGGGAGTGCGATCGTGTCACACGAAATCGTCCGCGAGGGCAGTCAGCGCGCATGAGCGCGCTACCGAGCCGGGAGCGCAGCGACCTGCGAGCTGCGCGCCTCGTGGTCTTTGCTACGCGAAAGGCGCCGGGCCGCTCCCAAGCCTTTTGCGCTGACTTCTTCGTTGACAAAACGCGCAGCGTTTTGTCAACGCCTCCGCCGGAGCGGCAGAGGCTTGACCTCCTCGCGGCCGGACGGGGCGGTCGTGGGGATCGGCTTGACCGGCGCGCCGGCGGACGGCGCATAGTCGGGGATCCACGCGCGCAGCCGCGCACGCACCTCGGCGTCGTCGGCAGCGCGGTCGTGCTCGCACCACGTGACCATCTGGCCGACGGCGTCACGGTCGGCGTCGCGCGCCTGCGCGATACGCAGCTTCGGGTGCGGCGTCGGCTTGGTGGCCTCCTCGGTCGCGAGGACCTCCTCGAACAGCTTCTCACCCGGCCGCAGCCCCGTGTAGACGATCGCGATCCGCTCCGGATCGGCACCCGAGAGCTTGATCATGTCGCGCGCGAGGTCGACGATCCGCACCGGCTCGCCCATGTCGAGCACCAGCACTTCGCCGTCCTTGCCCTGCAGCCCCGCCTGCAACAGCAGCTGGGTCGCCTCGGACAGCGACATGAAGTAGCGCGTGATGTCCGGATGCGTGACCGTCACCGGACCGCCGCGCGCGATCTGCTCGCGGAAGCGCGGGATCACGCTGCCGGCGCTGCCGAACACGTTGCCGAAGCGCACGAGCACGAACCGCGTGCCGCCGCCGGCGAGGCTCTGGCACGCCATCTCGGCGAGCCGCTTGGTCGCGCCCATCACGTTGGTCGGGTTGACGGCCTTGTCGGTCGACACCAGCACGAACTTCTCCACGTGCGCGGCGACGGCCGCGCGCGCCAGCACCCACGTGCCCCACGCGTTGTTGCGCACCGCCTGCCACGCGTTGGTCTCCTCCATCAGCGGCACGTGCTTGTACGCGGCCGCGTGGAAGATCACGCTCGGGCGCTCGCGCGCGAGCACCTCCTCGACGAGCGCCGCGTGCTTGACGTCGCCGACGACCGCCGCGACCGGCAGCTGCGCGAACGCGTCGGCCAGCACGGTCTGGATCTCGTAGAGCGCGGCCTCGGAGATGTCGAACAGCACGAGCCGCGCCGGGCGAAAGCGCGCGATCTGCCGCGCGAGCTCGGCGCCGATCGACCCGCCGGCCCCGGTCACCATCACGACGCGGTTGCCCAGCCACTCGGCCAGCCCGGCGCTGTCGAGCACGACCGGGTCGCGGCCGAGCAGGTCGTCCAGCTCGACGCTGCGGATCGTGGTCAGCGCGAGGCGCCCGCTGATCAGGTCCTCGTACGGCGGGACGGTCAGCGCCTCGACGCCGGCCGCGGCGCACAGCTCGGCGACGCGCCGCCGCACGACGTGGTTAGCCGACGGCAGCGCGATGATGACCTTGCGCACGCCGTACTTCGCGCACCACGCGGGCAGATCGGCGATCGGTCCCAGCACGCGGACGTTGCGCAGCAGCCGCCCCTGTTTCGCCGGGTCGTCGTCGAGCAGCCCCACCACGCGCCACTGGCGGCTGCGGGCCAGGTCCTTGGCGAGCCGCGCGCCGGCCTCGCCGGCGCCGATCACGAGCACCGGCTCGCCCAGCGCCTCGAGCGGGCTGTACAGCCGGTGCTCCTTCCACACGCGATACGCGAAGCGACTGCCCGCCATCAGGAAGATCAGCACGACCGGGTAGAGGACGAGTACGCTGCGCGGCACGACGGCCTGCAGCTGCAGCATGACCAGCACGACCGGAACCACGACGGCGCCGAGCGCCGCGGCGAGCACGATGCGCTGGAGGTCGACCAGACTCGCGAAGCGCCACAGGCCGCGGTACAGCCCCAGCGCCGTGAAGATCACGGCCTGCAGCGGAACGATCCACGCGAGCGTCCGCCACAGGTCGGCGAGATAGGGCTCGGGCAGGTCGAGATTGAACCGCAGCCAGTACAGCAGCGACCACGCGAGTGCCGCCGCGCACACGTCGTGCGCGAAGGCGAGCGATGCCCGCAGGTTGATCGGGGTTCGTATCATGGTGGCGGCCGGCGCTTGCGCCAATGATAATCAATCGCCGCGAACAGCACCGCGCAGACCGCGCACCAGGCGACGAGGGCGGGTGCGCCGAGCGCGGGCGCCAGCCACGCGCACGCGACCGCAGTCCCCGCCGTGGCGACCATCAGCGCGCCCCAGACGGCCAGCGTGCCGCGGTGCCCGGCGCCCGCCAGGTGCAACCGCTGGTAGTAGTGCGCGTTGTGCGCCTCCCAGAAGCGCTCGCCGGCGAGCACGCGCCGGGCGAGCGTGACGCTCGCGTCGGCGACGAAGGGCAGAAACACGAGCGGCGGGAACCACGCGCCCCACGCGCCGTCCAGCACGCCCGCCACGCCGAGCGCAGCGGCGAGGAACCCGAGCGGAACCGCGCCCACGTCGCCCAGGAAGATCCGTGCCGGCGGCGCGTTGACCGCGAGCACCGGGAGTGTCGCGGCCGCGACCGCGAACGGAACCGTCGCCGGCAGCCCCTCGTGCCACAGCACCGCGCCGTACGCGCCGAAGCCGACCACGGCCATCGCCGCCGCGAGACCGTCGCTGCCGTCCATGAAGTTGTAGAGGTTCACCGACCACGCGACGACGAGTGCCGTCAGCGCCAGTGGCGCGACCGTCGCCGCCGAAGCGCCAAGCGTCGCGATGGCGAACCAGATCGCGGCCACTGCGTGCACGGCAAGGCGCGGCGCGATCGCGACGGCGCGGATGTCGTCGCGCAACGACACCGCGACGAGCAGCGCGAACGGAATACCCCAGGCGGTCACCGTCATCGCCGGTGTCGCGGGCGCGGCCAGGGCGACGGGCACGAAGCCCGCCCAGATCGCGAGCCCGCCGACCCGCGGAATGGGTTGCGTGTGCAGCGTCCGCTCGTTGCGGACCGCCACGGGCAGCCGGGACTTCCACCGCAGGAGCGCGGCGGTCGCGGCCGTGGCGAGCACCGCCGCGGCCGCCGCGAGCCCGGGGCCGCCGGCGCTCACCCGACGCCCACGCTTCCGGCCGACTTCGCCCGGGGAGCGCCGGCCGCCGAAAGCAGCGCAATATCAGGGGCCTCCGCCCCCGCGGGCCCCTGTCCGGCAAGAGGTTGGGTCGCGCCAAATCGGGACAAATCGACCGAATGGCCACCGAAGGCGGTCTCCACACGAGGATTCAACTTTTTTTTGTTTGATTTCATGATATTGGAATTCACACTTCGAGCATAGTCCCGGTACGGGCGACCGCTGGCGGCCGTGCGGTCGCGCGGTTTCGTCCCCGATTTTCTGTTGCTTTGGCACAACACGGGCGAAGGTGGCCAGACCCCGGTCTGCCTTCGGCTTGCCAGTGCAAGGGAGGCTTTGGCAAAATGGGTTGCAACTTCTCGCAGATTTGAGAAGGTTCCGATGGCAGGCGCAAAAGGCTTGAAACCTTGCCAATTTTATCCGTTAGAGGAGAGACTCCATGAATAAAAAGCTCGTCGCTGTCGCAGTCGCGGGTTTGCTTGCCGCCCCGCTGGCTGCGCAGGCGCAAACCGCCAATGTGACGCTGTACGGCCGCCTGAACCTGACGCTGGAAGGGGTCAGCGGCTCGCAGACGCAGGCTGCGGGCACGTCGGCTCCGGGGCAGAACGTCAATCGCACCGTCTACCGGGTGAGTTCCAACTCGTCGCGTCTGGGCGTTCGCGGCAGCGAATCGCTGGGTGGCGGTCTGTCGGCGATCTTCCAGATCGAATCGTCCATCAACGGGGATTCGGGCGGCGGCACGCTGGCCGGTCGCGAAACGTTCGTCGGCCTGCAGGGCACGTGGGGCACGGTCAAGATCGGCAACTTCCTCGCCCCGTACGACGACATCCATCCGATCTTCGGTAACGTCCCGACGTTGACGACGTCGATCCTGTCGACCGCCGCGCTGTGGGCGCAGGGTTCGCAGTCGAAGATCAACGGCGCCTTCGACGCACGTCTGGGCAACTCGATCCGCTACGACTCGCCGCGCGTCGGCGGCTTCGCCGGTTCGATCCAGCTCGCCGCGGCCGACACGTCCAACAGCACGCTGACGCAGCAGCAGAACCACGCGTACGTGCTGTCGATGGGCGGCTTCTACGCGAACGGCCCGTTCCAGGGCGGCATCGCGTATGAAGCGAACACCAAGGTCCGGTGCATCTCCTGCAACGACTGGGCGTTCTCGGTCGCCGGCAACTGGAACTTCGGCGTGGCCAAGATCGGCGGCGTGTGGGAGCGCCTCGACTACGACGTCACCGGCGGCAGCCTGACCCGCAATTTCTGGGGCATCAGCGCCACCGTGCCGATCGGCCCGGGCGAAATGTACGCGTTCTTCGGCGACGCCGGCGACGGCAGCGGCCCGGGGGGCACGAGCGTCGGCCAGGTCAACGCCGGCAACAACACCGGCGCGCAGCAGTGGACGATCTCGTACACGTACGCGCTGTCGAAGCGCACGCTGTCCTACGCGGGCTTCGTGCAGACGCGCAACGACAGCAACGCCCGCTACAATTTCAACATCAACCCGTACGAGGTCGTCAACGGCGCCAACGCCAGCGGCTTCGTCGTGGGCCTGGTTCACTTCTTCTAAGAGCGCCTTCGGCATTACCGGGTCTCTTCGCAATGGCAACGGGCGCCTTCGGGCGCCCGTTTTTTTTGCCGCAACCGCCGGTGGTACGATGCGCGGATGATCGATCGCTGGATCGTCGGTTTCGACCGCGCGTTGCGCACGCTGTCCGGACTGGCCCGCACGGTGCGGCCGGTGCCGGGCGCGGGGCTGCCCGAGCCGGAACTCACGCCGGACGAGCGGCGGCACGCGGCGGGGCTGATGCGCGTCAATCACACCGGCGAGGTGTGCGCACAGGCCCTCTACTCGGCGCAGGCGCTGGTGGCCCGCGATCCGTCGATCGGCGCGCGGTTCGCGTCCGCGGCGCGCGAGGAGGAGGAGCACCTCGCGTGGACCCAATCGCGGCTCGCCGAACTCGCGGACCGCACGTCGCTGCTCAATCCGCTGTGGTATGCCGGTTCGTTCGCCATCGGCGCGCTCGCGGGCATCGCGGGCGACCGCGTGAACCTGGGCTTCGTCGTCGAGACCGAGCGGCAGGTCGAGGAGCACCTGACCGCGCACCTCGACCGCCTGCCCGACGGCGACGTCAGGAGCCGGGCGATCGTCGACACGATGCGCGACGACGAGGCGCGGCACGGCGCGATGGCGCAGGATGCCGGTGCGATCGACCTCCCGCTGCCCGTCAAGGGCGCGATGCGCCTGGCCGCTGGCGTGATGAAGGCGGTCGCCTACCGGGTCTGAGGGTGCCCAGGGGGCACGAACCCCTTCAAAAGCGGAAGCGCGACGAACACGCAGGGCACGAGCAACGGCTTTGCGGTCACCGCAAGTCCAGCCCGCGAAGTTCTTCCCGTTCTTGGTGGTGAATGCGGGTGGGGGGTGCTCACTCCGGCAACCCACGCCGCCACGCCCGCAGCGCCCTGAGCCGCCCGCTGCGCACGGCCTTGGCGATCGCGTCGTCGTTCTCCCCGCCCGGGCGCCGGGCCACGGCGCGCGCGATCGCGCCGGCGTCGACCGCCTTCGCCGCGGCGAGCGCGCCGCGCAGAATGCGCGCAGGCGCGTAATCGGGAGCGGCGCCGGGGCGCGAGCACGCGTCGGCGGCGCAAGCGTCGAGCAGTGTGGCGAGCCGCTCCGGCCGCCGCAGCGCGTCGGCCGCCGTGACCACGGCGAGCAGCGTGGCCGGCCGCAACTCGGCCGCCCGGTGCACCACGCCGTGCCACCGCGCCGCGAGCGCCGCGGCGTCCCGGCAATCGAGCGGCACGCGCAGGCGCTCCGACAGCCGCCCGGCGAGCCGGACGCCGCGCTGCTCGTGCGCGACGTGCCGCGGCAGCGCCGCGGCCGGCGTCGTGGCCTTGCCCAGATCGTGTGCGAGCACCGCGTAGCGCGCGGGCAGGCCGAGCGCGTGCGCGGCCGCCCAGTCGAGCGCCTGCGCGACGTGCACGCCGGTGTCGACCTCCGGGTGGTGCGCCGGCGGCTGCGCCACGCCGTAGAGCGCGTCGACCTCCGGCAGCAGCGCCGCCAGCGCCCCGCAGTCGCGCAGCACCGCGAGCATCCGCGACGGACGCGCTTCCATCAGGCCGCGCGCGAGCTCCTGCCACACGCGTTCGGGCGCCAGCGTGGCGAGTTCCCCCGACGCGACGATCGCGCGCATCAGCGCCTCGGTTTCCGGCGCGACGGCGAAGTCGAAGCGCGCCGCGAACCGCGCGACGCGCAGCACCCGCAGCGGATCCTCGGCGAACGCCGCGGACACATGCCGCAGGATGCCGGCGACGAGATCGGCGGCGCCCCCGTACGGATCCACCAGCGCGCCGTCGTCGCCGCGGGCCATCGCGTTGATCGTCAGGTCGCGCCGTGCCAAGTCTTCCGCCAGCGTGACGTCGGGGGACGCGAAGAACTCGAATCCGCGATAGCCCTGTCCGTGCTTGCGCTCCGTGCGAGCGAGCGCATACTCCTCGTTCGTCTCCGGGTGCAGGAACACCGGGAAGTCACGGCCCACGGGGCGGTACCCGGACGCCAGCATGAGTTCCGGCGTGGCGCCCACGACGACGTGGTCGCGGTCCGCGACGGGCCGCCCGAGCAGCCCGTCGCGGACGGCGCCGCCGACTTCGTAGATCCGGACCGGCTGCGGCAGGGGACGCGCCATCGGAGCCCGCCGTCCGCGCGGCCGCCGGCGGGCGGCGCTAGCGGCCGCCCGTCGCGCGGAAGCGATCGAACGCGCTCCGCTGCGCGGCCGGCGCGAGATACTGCGGAGCGATCGCCTCGAGCGCGGCCGGCGCGATGCCGAACACCGCCGGGAACGGGCAGTCGCAGACGTTGTCGGTCGCGGTCGAGCGCAGGTTGTCGCGGCTCATCAGCTTGCCCGGCAGGCGCTCGAGAACCGCCGCCTGCAGCAGGGACAGCCGCGGGCCCAGCGGGACGATCGGACGCACGGCGCCCACGACCTCGCCGACGTAGCGCACGAGTTCCTGCAGCGTGTAGACCTTCGGGCCGCACAGGTCGTAACGCGCGCGGTGCGTGAGGTCGTCGCGCAGGGCCTGCGCGAAGCAGTGCGCGACGTCCTCGACGTGGATCGGCTGGAAGCGCGCGTTCGGCGCCGCGAGGACGACGATGGGCAGCGCCCGCGACAGTTGCGCGAACAGATTGAGGAACGTGTCGCCGCGCCCGAAGATCACCGAGGGCCGGAAGATCGTCCAGGCGAGGCCGGAGGCCGCGACGAGCGCCTCGGCCGCCGCCTTCGACCGCAGGTAGCGCGACGGCCCGTCCGGCGCGGCGCCGAGCGCGCTCATCTGCAGGAGCCTCGGCACGCCGGCGGCGTGGCAGGCGGTGACCGCGTGCCGCGTGACGTCGACGTGCACGCGCTCGAACGTCGCGTCGCCGCTTTCGTTGAGGATCCCGACCAGGTTCACCACCGCGGAAGCGCCCGCGCAGAGCGACGCGAGCGCCCGGGCGTCGTGAATGCTCGCCTCGACGACCTCGACGGTGGGCAGCAGGATCAGATGCTTGGCGTTCTCGCGCCGCCGCGCCGGAACGACGACGCGGTGGCCCGCGGCGGCAAGCTGCGCGACGATGTGGCGCCCGACGAAGCCGGCGCCTCCCAGCACGACGATCTGCTCCGCGGCCATCGGCTACTCGGTGGCGAGCGCCGCCGCCGTGACTGCCGCGCCGTTGGCCGTGCCGTTGCGCGGAGTGACGGTGCCCAGCCGCGCGGTCAGCGGCTGCTGGCTCGTGTTGAACGCGTGCCCGTACACGATCGCGTTGGCGAGGACCTTTTTCACGTAATCGCGGGTCTCGTTGAACGGGATCGTCTCTACCCAGACCGCGCCTTCGAGCGGCGCGGGCGGGCGCCACGCCTGCGCGCGGCCCGGCCCCGCGTTGTACGCGGCGGCTGCGAGCGCCGGCATGCGATCGAGCCGCTCGAGCCAGTACTTGAAGTAGTACGCGCCGAACAGCGTGTTGAGCTCGGTGTCGCCGATCAGCGCGGGTCGGTAATCGTTGCGCGCGAGTTGCTTGGCCACCCAGCGCGCAGTGCCGGGCATCAGCTGCATCAGCCCGACCGCCCCCGCGGAGGAGACGATGTCCGCCGCGAAGCGCGACTCCTGCCGGGCGATCGCGTAGAGCAGCGCGACGTCGACGTCGTGTGCCTTCGCCGCCGACTCGAACTCCGTCCGGTACGGCGCGAGGTAGCGCAGCGCGTAGTCGTGGCGCGCCTGCGTCCGGTCGGCGGTGTTGATCGCGCGGTCGTAGAGTCCGACGCTGCGCGCGTAGCCGGCCGCGAGCAGCAGCGCGTCGTCGTCGGGCAGGCCGCGCACGATGTAGATCCACTCGCGCTGCGACTCGGGCCGCAGGTCGAGCTCGGCCAGCTTCACCGCGCGCTTCACCTCGGGCCGCGCCGCAAACGCCGCGACGGCCTCGGCCGACGGCGTCACCGGCTCGCTCACGGGCGGCGTGTAGCGTCGGCCCAGCGCCTCGGCCGCGAGCACGCCGTAGAAGTGGGTCTCCCCGGCGAGCACCGTCAGCAGCGCGTTCGCCTCGTCCTGCCGCCCCTGCGCCGCGAGCGCGCGGGCGCGCCAGTACCGCCACGCCGCCTCCTGCCGCTGGGACTCGGGCATCGCGGCGATCGCCGCCGCAACGTCGTCCCACGCCTGCGCGCGCAACGCCGCGCGCACGCGCCACGCGTGCGCGTCCGCCGACAGCGGCACGTTGCCCGCTTCGCGGAACCAGTCGTTGGCCGCGGGATTCAACTGCCGCGCCGCGTGAAATGCGAGGCGCGCGTTGCCGTAGCGGCGGTCGGCCTCGGGCATCCGGTCGCGCACCTTCACCCACGCGGGACGCGCGGCACCGGCGTCGCTGCGCGCCGCGCGCTCGAGCGCGAACAGCGCGAGCTCGCGGCCGCCGCCGGTCGCCCACGCGAAGCTGCCACGATCGAGCGCGCGCAGCGGATCGCGGCTCACCTCGTTGAAATCGCGGTCGGGCACACGCTCGTGGCCCGGAAGGCCCGCGCCCTGCGCCTGCGCCGTGCGCAGGTTGCCCGCCTCGTGGGCGAGCCGGAAGCGCGCGCGCCGGTCGGCCGGCGTCAGGTCGCCCCGCCGGATCAGCGCGGCGAACGCCGGCTCGCACGCCTCGGGCGTGGCCTTCTCCGTGAACCACAGCGGCTTCGCGGCGGCCAGCGCGTCGTCGCCGTCGCGCTGCCACCTGTACAGCACGCCGTAGCAGGCGAGTTCGACGTCGTCGCTCGCGGCCGGCGGCCAGTCGACAGCGAACTGATGCCAGATGGCATTGCGGCCGAGCAGCTTCAGCCACTCGACCCGGAGGCGATCGCCCAGCGGTGTATTCGGGTAGCGGTCGAGGTACGTGCGGACCGCCGCGGGCGACGCATCGTCGAGGCCGAGCTTCAGTTGCCAGTACGCGACGTACGGCGCGAGCACGTGCCCGGAGAGCTTCGGTGCGAGGGCGGCAACTCGCGTGCGGTCGCCGCGCTCGTAGGCCGCTTTCGCCGCGAGGAAGTCCGCGTCGGTCTGCGCCGACGCCGGGACGAACGGCCACGCGCCAGCGAGGAGCGCCAGCGTGGCAGTGCGACGAAGGGTGGTCATGGCAGGCATCGCATCCGATTCTCGGCGAGCGCGCCCGGCGTGGCAAGGAGCTTGCGGCCGGGCGGCGCGGGCTGCCCCGGCTCGCGCCCGCCGGCATCCGCATCGACGCCCGTCGCCGGGCACCCGCCATGTGCTTAGTGCGCGAGCCGGCCCGATCGTTCCCGCCGCGCCGGAGGCCAGCCGCCGCACGGGCAAGACCCCGATGATAAGATGCCCGCCGGCGAACGACGCGTCGCAGGCCCGGGGGAGGCGGCATGGCGCAGCGCAAGGCGGCACCGTTGGCAGGGGTGGTGATGGGCAGCGACAGCGACTGGGAAGTCATGCGCCACGCGGTGGCCCAACTGGACGCGTTCGGCATTCCCAACGAGCCGCGCGTGGTCTCCGCGCACCGGATGCCCGACGACATGTTCGAGTACGCCGAGGACGCCGGACCGCGCGGCCTGCGCGTGATCATCGCGGGTGCCGGCGGGGCCGCGCACCTGCCCGGCATGCTGGCCGCCAAGACCATCGTGCCCGTCCTCGGCGTGCCGGTGCCGTCGAAGTACCTGCGCGGCGAGGACTCGCTGCTGTCGATCGTGCAGATGCCCAAGGGCATCCCGGTCGCGACGTTCGCGATCGGCGAGGCCGGCGCCGCGAACGCGGGGCTGTTCGCCGTCGCGATCATCGCGACCACGGACCCGGTGGTGGCGAAGAAGCTCGCGGCGTTCCGGCTGAAGCAGACGAACACGGCGCGCGCGATGCGCGTTCCGCCGACGGCCTGACCGCGGCAGGCGCAACTGATGGCCGCGATTCCGCCCGGAGCCTGGCTCGGGTTGCTGGGCGGCGGCCAGCTCGGCCGCATGTTCTGCATGGCCGCGCAGAGCCTGGGCTACAAGGTGGTCGTCCTCGACCCGGGATCCGACAGCCCCGCGGGCAGCGTGGCCGACCGCCACGTCGCCGCGGACTACCTCGACCCGCGCGGGCTCGCCGAGCTCGCGGCGGTCGCGCGGGCCGCCACGACCGAGTTCGAGAACGTCCCTGCGACCGCGCTCGACTACCTCGCCCGCACGGCGCGCGTCACGCCGGCCGCGGCCAGCGTGGCCATCGCGCAGGACCGCATCAGCGAGAAGACGTTCCTGGCGGGCCACGGCTTCGCCGTCGCGCCGTTTGCCGTGCTGCGCAGCGGCGCCGACGCGCTCGGCGCCGACCTGGCGCTGCTCCCGGGGGTCGTGAAGAGCGCCCGCTTCGGCTACGACGGCAAGGGCCAGGCCCGCGTGCGCACGCGCGACGACGTGCGCGCGGCGTGGGACGACATGCGCGGCCAGCCATGCGTGCTCGAACGGATGATCGATCTGGCGTGCGAAGTGTCGGTGATCGTGGCGCGCAACGAGCACGGCGCCGCCGCGACGTGGCCGGCCGCCGAGAACCGGCACCGGGACGGCATTCTCGACGTGTCGATCGTGCCGGCGCGCGTGGCGCCCGAGCTCGCGGCGCGGGCGCGGTCGATCGCGACCGGCATCGCGGACGCGCTCGACTACCGCGGCGTGCTGTGCGTCGAGATGTTCGTCGCGCGCGACGGCGCGCTGCTGGTGAACGAGATCGCACCCCGGCCGCACAACAGCGGCCACTACACGATCGACGCGTGCGTGACGTCGCAGTTCGAGCAGCAGGCGCGCGTGCTGGCCGCCCTGCCGCTCGGGCAGACGCGGCAGCACACGCCGGCCGTCATGGTGAACCTGTTGGGCGACCTGTGGTTCGCGGACGCGGCCGCGACGACGCCGCGCGAGCCGGCGTGGCAGGACGTGCTGCGGCACCCGGAGGCCAAGCTCCACCTGTACGGGAAGGCGCACCCGAAGCGCGGGCGCAAGATGGGGCACGTGACGTGCCTCGGGGCGACGCTCGCCGACGCCCTCGCGACCGCGCGCTCGGTGAAGGCGGCCCTCGGGATCGCGGGAGCGTCGGAGCTCTAGCTCCTCTTCTTCGCGGCGCGCACGCCCGCCGCCTCCCGGCGCGCAGCTCCGACCGGAAGGCTCGCGACACGCTCGTACTCGGGATCCGCCCAACGCTGCCCCGCGGCCAGGTAATCGGCCGCCATCTGCGTCGCGTCGGCGCCCCAGAACAGCTCGTCGCCGATCGCCAGCGTGGGCACGCCGAACACGCCGCGCGAGATCGCCTCGTCGGTGTTGCGGCGAAGCGCGTCCTTCACGTCCGCGTCCGCGACCCGCTGCTGCGCGTCCGGCAGCCGCAGGTCCGCGACGAGCTCCGCCCACTCGATCGGCAGATCGGGCAGCCGGCCGTCCCGCCACACGAAGCGGAAAATGCGGTGGACGGCGTCGGGTGCCGCGTCGCACGCGAGCGCGAGGCGCAGGAGCGGCAGCGGATTGAACGGATGCTCGGGCGGCATCCTGAACGGAATGCCGAGCCGTCGCGCCTGCCACACGGCGAAGCGATAGGTGAACACGCGCTTGTGCGCGATCTCCGCCGGACCCTTCTGCCCGTTCGCGCCGAGCAGCGCGGCGAACAGCACCGGGCGATAGCGGATGCGGGTCTTCGGCCCCAGCAGCCCGAGCTGCTCGCTGCCCAGGTACGCGAACGGCGAGACGAAGTCGAAGTACCAGTCGACGGAAGCCATCGGGTCAGCGTTTCCTTTCCGGGGGGACGGCGTCGGCAAGCGCACGGCGCGCGTCGATGCGCGCCCACACGGCGCGCCGCTGCCCGTCGTCGAGTACGCTCCAGGCCGCGATCTCGTCCAGCGTGCGCTGGCAGCCGGCGCACAGGCCGGTCGCCTCGTCGATCGCGCAGACGCTGATGCACGGCGACGGGACGCCGGCAGGAGTCGGCTTGCCCATCGTCAATAGCCTCGCTCGCGGTCGACGACGCCGGTGACCGGCAGGTTGCGTTCGAGGCGGCCGATCTTCGCCGCGATCTGCGCGACCGTGTCCTCGGGAATCGTGAGCCCGGCCACGTGCGGCGTCACCGCGATCTCCGGCCGCCGCCAGAACGGGTGCTCCGGCGGCAGCGGCTCCGCGCGGAACACGTCGAGCGTCGCGCCCGAGAGCTTGCCGCTGTCGAGGAGCGCGATGAGGTCGTCCTCGACGAGCACGCTGCCGCGGCCCATGTTCACGACGTGCGCGCCGTCGGCGAGCCGCGACAGCGCGGCGCGATCGAGGAGGCCCGTGGTCTCCGGCGTGTGCGGCACGACCGACACGAGGACGGCGAGACCGCCGAGGAACGCCGCGAGTTCCGCGTCGCCCGCGCAGCAGCGCACGCCCGCGACCGCCTTGCGTGTCCTCGCGTGACCGCGCACCGCGAATCCCTGCGCGGCCAGCGCACGCGCGATCTCGCCGCCGATGACGCCCAGGCCGAGCACGCCGACGGCGAGCGACGCCGGCGCCCGCGGCGCATGCTGCTCCCAACGCGCCGCACGCTGCTGGGCGGCGTAGGCGTCGAGGCGCAGTGCTGCGCGGAGCACCGCGGCGAGCGCGTAGCGGACCATCTGCGGCGCCATGCCGGCATCCTCGACGCGGATCAGCGGCACGCCGGCCGGCAGGTTGGGCAGGCGCAGCGCGTGCGCGACGCCGGCGCTGACGGTGAACACGGCCTTCGGGGCCGGCTGCTCGGCGAACACCGTCCGGCACGGGCATGCCGCCACGACGTAGTCGGCGCGGGGCGCGCCGGCGGCGACGGGCGCGTCCGGCTCGCGCCGCTCGACACGCGCGTCCGGCAACGCGGCGGCGAAGAGGTCCAGCCACGGCACCGCATCGTCCGCGGGCAGGCACACGATCACGCGCATGCGGATCGCACCGGTACGGATCGGCCGCGCCGCGCGTGCGTCACGGCGACGTGTGCTCGCCGCTGCCGAACGCGGCGCCGATCCGGCGCGCGATCGCACGCAGCGCGCGCCAGACCTTGGGCAGCAGCCAGATCATCAGCACAACGAGCAGCGCCAGCACGACGAGCGCCGCCACCGGATACGCGAACGCGAGCCACAGCACGGTGCCGACGGCCAGTTCCTCCCCGAACGACGCGGTCCAGTTCGAGAACGGCTCCGGCGACGTGTTGATGACCGCGCGCCCGCCGGTCTTCGCGGCGTGGCTGCCCGCCGCGAGCGTACCGCCGACGATCGCCGCCGCCAGCATCGCGGCCGTCGACGACTCGCCGAAGACGCTCGCGGCAAGCGCGGCCCCTGCGGGAATGCGGATGAACGTCTGCACGACGTCCCACGCCGAGTCCACACCCGGAATCTTGTCGGCGAAGAACTCGACCGCGCACATGAAGCCCGACGCCGCGAGCACCAGCGGATGCGCGAGCACCGCGAGCCCGGCAGGCAGGTCCACCCAGTCGAGGTAGCCCGCGCCGCCGACGATGAACAGCACCGCGTAGAGGCGCAGGCCGCTCGCCCAGCCGAGTGCGGCCGCCAGCGCGACGAGCTGCAGCGTGTCCAGCGCGGCGAGCGAAGGGGTCATTTCGCGTCGGCGAGCGCGGCGGGCACCCACGCCGCCGCGCGCTTGCCGAGGAACGCCGCCATGCCTTCCTTCGCTTCCGGGGTCGAGCGCACCGCGGCGATTCGGCGCACGGTGTCCGCGACGACCTTCGCGTCGACCGGTCGGTCCGCGACGGCGCGGATCAGCGCCTTGCACTCGCGCTGCGCGTTCGGGCCGGCGACGAGCAGCGGCCCCAGCAACTCGTTGACGCGGTCGTCGAGCTGCGCGATCGGCACGATGTCGTGGACGAGGCCGATCCGGAACGCCTCGGCCGCGTCGAACCGCTCGGCGGTCAGGAAAAAGCGTGACGCCTGCCGCGCGCCGATCGCGCGGATCACGTACGGCGAGATCGTCGCCGGGATGATACCGAGCTTCGCCTCCGACAGCGCGAACTTCGCCTCGACCGCCGCGACCGCGATGTCGCAGCACGCGGTGAGCCCGACGCCGCCGCCGTACGCGGCGCCGTGCACGCGCGCGACCGTCGGCTTCGGCAGCTCGGCAAGCGTGCGCAGCATCAGCGCGAGCGCCTTCGCGTCCGCGGTGTTCTGCGCGCGGCTGTAGCCGGCGGCCTTCTTCATCCAGTTCAGGTCGGCACCGGCGCAGAACGTCGGCCCGTTGCCGGCGAGCACGACCACACGCGCGGTATCGTCGCGCGCGAGCGCGCCGAGCGCTTCGGTGAGTTCGGCGATCAGCGTGTCGTCGAACGCGTTGTGGACGTCGGGCCGGTCGAGCGACACGATGCCGATGCCGTTGCGGATCGCCACGTCGATGGTCGTGTAGCCGGCGGGGGCCGGCGCTGCCTTCTTCCTTGCCATGGGTTTCCTCGCTTCACGCGGCCGCCGGGCGCGGATGCCCCGGCAGCAGTTCGTAAGGGTGCCGCCAGCGCGGTGTCGCGGCGATGCGCGCGAGCCACGCGGCGATGTTCGGGTAGGCCGACCAGTCGACACCGATCTCGTCCGGCCAGAACAGGTAGCCGGCGAGCGAGAGGTCGGCGATCGTGAGGCCGTCGCCGACGACGTAGTGCCGGCCGGCGAGGTGCGCGTCGAGAACGCCCCACGCAGCCTCCGCACGCCTGCGGAACTCCGCCAGCGCGCCGGGATCGGGATCCTGCGCGAACGTGCGCATGAACCGGTACGTCGCCGTGTAGCTCGTCAGCTTGTGGTTGTCGAAGAGCAGCCAGCGCAGAACTTCGCGCCGTTCGTCGCCGTCGCGCGGGCCGAAGCGGCCCAGCGTGCCCGCGAGGTAGTCGAGGATGACGCCCGACTGCGTGAGGCGCAGCCCGCGGTGCTCGAGCACCGGCGCCTCGCCCATCACGTTGATCGCGCGGTATTCGGGCGTGCGCGTCTCGCCGCCGAAGTAGTCGACGAAGCGCGGCGCCCAGTCCGCACCGGCCAGCTCCAGCATCAGCGCGGGCTTGTACGCGTTGCCCGACTGCGCGAATGCGTACAGCGTGTACTCGGCCATCGCGGTCAGAAGGGCCCTCGCGCCAGCCAGCGCTCGAGCTGGTCGAAGCGGTCCATGCCCCAGAACGGCTCGCCGTCGACGATGACGAACGGCGAGCCGAACACGCCGGCGGCGATCGCCGCCTCGACCTCGCGCCGCAGCGCGTCCTTGATCGCCGGGTCGTCGACCGCCGCGCGCGCGGCCGCCGCGTCGAAGCCCGCGCGACCGGCGACCTCGGCCGCCACGTCCGGCTGCGAGATGTCGAGGCCGTCGACGAAATACGCGCGGTAGAGCGCCTTCGCCACCTGCGCCGCACCGGCGGCGTTGCCCTGCTTCGCCCACAGCACGATCCGCGCGGGCGCCTGCGCCGGGATCGGGAACACCGGCGGCATGCGGAACTCGATGCCGTGAAAGCGGGCGCTGCGCGCGAAGTCGTGCTTCGAGTACGGCCCCTTCACCGGCACCTCGGTCAGCGGTGCGCCGCCGGTCTGCTTGAACACGACACCGAGCAGCATCGGCCGCCAGTCGACGGTGCGCCCGTGCTGCGCCGCCAGCGCGTCGATCTTCTGCGCGGCGAGGTAGCCGTACGGCGACGAGAAATCGAAGAAGAACTGGAGGGGGCTGCCGCTCATGGACTCTCCGTTGCCGAGGACGTCGGTGGAATCGCTGCGATGATACCGGGGACCCGGAGGCTCAGCCCGCCAGCGCCCGGCCGATGACGAGGCGCTGGATGTCGCTGGTGCCCTCGTAGATCTGGCAGACGCGGACGTCGCGGTAGATGCGCTCGACCGGGAAGTCGGCGACGTAGCCGTAGCCGCCGTGGACCTGGATCGCGTCCGAGCACACGCGCTCGGCCATCTCGGTGGCGAAGAGCTTCGCCATCGACGCCTCCTTCAGACACGGCCGCCCGGCGTCGCGCAGCGCCGCCGCGTGCCAGACGAGCTGGCGCGCGGCCTCGATCTGCACGGCCATGTCGGCCAGCCGGAAGTTGACCGCCTGGTGCTCGACGATCGGCTTGCCGAAGCTTACGCGCTCGCGCGCGTACGCGAGCGCGGCGTCGAGCGCGGCCTGCGCCATGCCGACGGCCTGCGCCGCGATGCCGATGCGCCCGCCCTCCAGGTTGGACAACGCGATCCGGTAGCCGGCCCCTTCCGGACCCAGCAGGTTCGCCGCCGGCACCTCGCAGTTCTCGAACACGATCTGCGCGGTGTCGGACGCGTGCTGGCCCAGCTTCTCCTCGACGCGCGCGACGACGTAGCCGGCGGAGGCCGTGTCGACGATGAACCCGGAGATCCCCTTCTTGCCCGCCGTCCGGTCGGTGACGGCGAACACGACGGCGACGTCGGCGTTCTTGCCGGACGTGATGAACTGCTTGACGCCGTTCAGCACGTAGCGGTCGCCGCGCCGCTCGGCGCGCGTCGCGATGGCGCCCGCGTCGGAGCCGACGTGCGGCTCGGTCAGGCAGAAGCACCCGAGCCGCTCGCCGCGCGCGAGAGGCTTCAAGTACCGCTCCTTCTGCGCGTCGGTGCCGAAGGCGAGAATCGGCCCGCAGACGACCGAGTTCTGCACGCTCAGGATCGTCGACGTCGCGCCATCGCCCGCCGCGATCTCTTCCATCGTCACCGCGAGCGACACGTAGTCCATTCCGGCGCCGCCCCAACGCTCGGGCACGACCACCCCCATCGCGCCCAGCTCGCCGAGCGCCCGGAGCTCCTCGCGCGGGAAGTGCGCCTCGCGGTCCCAGCGCGCGGCGTTCGGCGCGAGTTGCTCCCGCGCGAACGCACGCATCGTGTCGCGCACGAGCTGCTGTTCTTCGTTCAGCAACATGCGTTGGCTCCCCGTTCCATCAGCGCCGTGCGTCGAGCGCGAGCTTCGCCGCGATCGCCGCGAACACGCCGGCCTGCACCCAGCGCTGCGCCGCCGTCCACAACGGCCGGTCGGCCAGCCAGCGCGCCGCCTGCGCGGCCGCGAGCACGAACATGAGGTCGCCGACGACGGCGATCGCGATCTGCACGGCGCCCAGGAACAGCGACTGCAGCAGGACGCTGCCGCGCGCCGGGTCGACGAACTGCGGAAAGAGCGCAAGGTAGAAGAGCGCCACCTTCGGGTTGAGGATGCTCGTGAGGATCCCGGTCCGGTAGAGCGTCCAGCGCGGCACTCCGGGCAGGTCGCGGCGGGCGAAGAGACCTCCGCTGCCCTGCGGCCGCACGGCGTCCCACGCGAGGTACAGCAGGTAGGCCGCGCCCGCCCAGCGTACGACGTCGAAGAGCACCGGGATCGTGACGAACACGACCGAGAGCCCCAGCGCCGCCGCGACGATGTGTACGAGGAAACCCGTGGTCGTGCCGGCCAGCGACACGACGCCGGCCGCCCGTCCCTGGCACAGCGTGCGGGAGATCAGGTACAGCAGGTTCGGCCCCGGCGTCAGCACCAGCAGCACGCAGGCCACCACGAACAGCCAGAAGTCGGACCACGGCATCATGCGCGCCTCCTCACAGGAGCTCGATCGCCAACGCGGTCGCCTCGCCGCCGCCGATGCACAGCGACGCGACGCCGCGCCGCTTGCCGCGCTTGCGCAGCGCGCCCAGCAGCGTCACGAGGATCCGCGCGCCCGACGCGCCGATCGGGTGGCCGAGCGCGCACGCGCCGCCGTGGACGTTGACGTTCTCGTGCGCGAGGCCGTGCTCCTTCATCGCCGCCATCGTGACGACGGCGAACGCCTCGTTGATCTCGAAGAGGTCGACGTCGTTCGTCGTCCAGCCCGTCTTCCGGTAGAGCTTCTCGATCGCGCCGACCGGCGCCGTCGAGAACCATGCGGGCTCCTGCGCGTGCGTCGCGTGCGCGACGATCACGGCGAGCGGCTTCAACCCGCGCCGCTCGGCCTGCGACCGCCGCATCAGCACCAGCGCCGCGGCGCCGTCGGAGATCGAGCTCGAGTTGGCGGCGGTGACCGTGCCGTCCTTGCGAAACGCGGGCTTCAACTGCGGGATCTTGTCGGGTGACGCTTTCGCCGGCTGCTCGTCGCGGTCGATCACGACGTCGCCCTTGCGGCCGGAAACCGTGACCGGCGCGATCTCCCACGCGAACGTGCCGTCGTTGTTGGCGGCGAGCGCGCGCGACAGCGATGCCAGCGCGAAGGCGTCCTGCGCTTCGCGCGTGAACGCGTACTTGCCCGCGCAGTCCTCGGCGAACGTGCCCATCAGGCGACCCTTGTCGTACGCGTCCTCGAGGCCGTCGTAGAACATGTGGTCGAGCACCTGCTGGTGCCCCATCCGGTAGCCGGCGCGCGCCTTGGGCATCAGGTACGGCGCGTTGGACATGCTCTCCATGCCGCCGGCGACCATCACGTCGGCCGCGCCGGCGACGAGCGCGTCGTGCGCGACGATCGTGGCCTCCATCGCCGAGCCGCACATCTTGTTGACGGTCGTGCAGCCGACGGTGTTCGGCAGGCCCGCCTTCAACGCTGCCTGCCGCGCCGGCGCCTGGCCCTGTCCCGCCGGCAGCACGCACCCGAAGTAAAGCTTCTCGACGTCGGCCGGTGCGACGCCTGCGCGCTCCACGGCGGCCCGGATCGCGACGGCGCCCAGGTCGCTCGCGGCCAGCGATGCGAAGTCGCCCTGGAACCCGGCCATGGGTGTTCGCGCGGCACCGACGATGACGATGGGATCGTTGCTCATGGTGGTTGGCCTATTTCGTTTCGTTGAACAGCTCGCGTCCGATCAGCATCCGCCGGATTTCGCTCGTGCCGGCGCCGATTTCGTAGAGCTTGGCGTCGCGCCACAGCCGCCCGGTCGCGTACTCGTTGATGTAGCCGTTGCCGCCGAGCGCCTGGATCGCCTCGCCGGCCATCCACGTCGCCTTCTCCGCCGCGTACAGGATCGCGCCGGCGGCGTCCTTGCGCGTCGTCTCGCCGCGGTCGCACGCCTGCGCAACCGCGTACACGTACGCCTTGCACGCCATCATCGTCGAGTACATGTCGGCGATCTTGCCCTGCATCAGCTGGAACTCGCCGATCGGCTGCCCGAACTGCGAGCGCTCGTGCACGTACGGCAGCACGACGTCCATGCACGCCGCCATGATGCCGAGCGGCCCCGCCGCGAGCACGGCGCGCTCGTAGTCGAGCCCGCTCATCAGCACGTTGACGCCGCGCCCCTCGGCGCCGAGGACGTTCTCCGCCGGTACCTCGCAGTCCTGGAACACGAGCTCGCAGGTGTTCGACCCGCGCATGCCGAGCTTGTCGAGCTTCTGGGCCGTGGAAAAGCCTCTCATGCCCTGTTCGATCAGGAACGCGGTGATCCCGCGCGGGCCGGCGTCCGGGTCGGTCTTCGCGTACACGACCAGCGTGTCGGCGTCCGGCCCGTTGGTGATCCACATCTTGCTGCCGTTCAACACGTAGCGGTCACCGCGGCGCTCCGCCCGCAGGCGCATCGACACGACGTCCGAGCCCGAGTTGGGCTCGCTCATCGCGAGCGCGCCGACGTGCTCGCCGCTGACGAGCTTCGGCAGGTACCTGCGCTTCTGCGCCTCGCTGCCGTTGCGGCGGATCTGGTTGACGCACAGGTTCGAGTGCGCGCCGTAGGAGAGGCCGACGGAAGCGGACGCGCGCGAGATCTCCTCCATCGCCACGCAGTGCGCGAGGTAGCCCATTCCGGCGCCGCCATACTCGTCCTCGACCGTGATCCCGAGGACGCCGAGGTCGCCCATCTTCCGCCACAGGTCGTGCGGGAACTGGTTCGCGCGGTCGATGTCGGCGGCGCGCGGCGCGATCTCGTCGGCGGCGAATTGCGCGACCGTCGCGCGCAGCATGTCGATCGTCTCGCCGTGGTGGAAGGACAGCGAAGGGAAGTTGCGCATCGTCGCTCCGTTCGTTCGTCGGGACCGCGCGGCGGCGGCCGCGTCACGCGTCGGCCTTGCCGTGCATCACCATCAGCGTCTGCTGCATCAGTGCGACCAGCGTGCGCCGGCCGCCGTGCTCGGCGTGCACCTCACCGCGGGTGATGGCGAGCGTGCGCCCCGGCTTGACGACGAAGCCCTCGGCGACCAGCAGGTCGCCTTCCGCGGGCGCCAGGAGGTTCAGCTTGAACTCGACCGTCAGCACGGAGCTGCCCGCCGGGAACAGCGTGAACCCGGCGTAGCCGCCGGCCGAGTCGACGATCGCCCCGACGACCCCGGCGTGCACGTAGCCGTGCTGCTGCGCGACCTCCGGCCGCGGCACGAGCGAAATCGCGCAGTAGCCCGGCGCGACCTCGTCGAGCCGCGCGCCGATGAGGCGCATCGCGCCCTGCCGGGCGAAGCTCGCGCGGATGCGCGACTCGTAGTCCGGATCCTTCGGCACGAACACGCGCTCGGACATCGCGCCCGCCTCCCGGTTGCGCGCCGATCGCGGCGCCGCGGGGCCCGCCTTCTGCCGGCCCGGTCCGAAATTGTCCATAACGTTTACGTAAACGTCAACTCACCTTGCGGGCGGGCGCCGCGGGCGCGCCGCCGGCCGCCCCGGGCGCCGCCGGTCCGGCGGCCCGCCCCTGCCGGGCCTCGTCCTTCAGTCGCCGCCGGCACTCCCGCTCGACGCCGTCGATTTCGGCAAGCACGGCGTCGATGTCTTCCTTCTGCTGCAGGAGGCGCGCGCGCCGCTCGGCGAGCACCTCGATGAACAGCGCGAGCTGCGCGCGCTCGTTGCGGCCGACCTCGTACAGGTCGAGGAGCTCGCCGATCTCGGCCAGCGCGAGGCCCAACCGCTTGCCGCGCAGGATGAGCTTCAGCCGCACCCGCTCGCGCTCGCCGTAGACGCGCGCCTGCCCGCGCCGCCCGGGCGCCAGCAGCCCCTGGTCTTCGTAGAAGCGGATCGCGCGCGTCGTCAGCGCGAACTCGTGCGCGAGCTGCGAGATCGTGTACGTCGGTTCGCGGGCGGTCGGCGCGGCGGACTTGCGGGCGGCGGGCATGGGATCGCGGCGACGGATGTAACGGATCCGCGGGGCGGGCGGGCCGGCCACGATACCATAATGGTTTGCCGAGGCACCGCATGAGACGATCCCCACGCTCGCTGCGCTCGCTGCCCCAAGCCACCCTCGCGCGGGGGGGCGAGTCGGGTTTCCGGGCATGCTCCGGGCCGCTCGACAGCCTTCGCTTGCCAGCGAAGGCGCGCCTGCAGGGAAGCCCAGGCTCGCAGAGCGCTACCCCGCGCCCCCGGGACCACCCACACGCCGCCGTTCGCGCATCGCGCCTGTCAAGGGCCGTGGCGCGCGTCCTCGGGACGGCCCTTCCGGGACTGGGATGAAACCCCCCCCGCCCCCCCCGCCCGCCGCGCCCGCTGCCCCCCAGCCCCCCCCGCGCGCGGGGCGAAGCCCAGGCTCGCAGAGCGCGTCCGCGCGCGCGGGTGACGGCCGACACGCCGCCGTTCGCGCATCGTGCCTGTCAAGGAGGCCGTGGCAGGGCAGTCCCTCGGGACGGCCCTCGGGACTGACTGACACGCCCCCCGCCGCGCGCTCCCGCGCCCCCCCCCGCCTCCCTCGCGCGCGGGGCGGCCCGGCCGCGGGGCGGCCCGCCGCCGCGCGCCCCCGCGCGGGGGCCGCCGGGCCCTCGCCGCCGTTCCGCCCGGCCTGCCGCGCCGGGGCCGGTCCCCCTCAGGACGGCTTCGGTACGGCCGCACCCGGCCGTCCTCGACTACCCGCTGGCCGCGCCGCCCGCCCCCGGGGTCGCGCTGCCGGTCGCGCCGGGAATCCTGTGGCTGCGCATGCCGCTGCCGTTCGCGCTCGACCACATCAACCTGTGGCTGCTCGCGGAAGGCGACGGCTTCACGCTGATCGACTGCGGCTACGCCAACGCGGAGACGCGTGCGCTCTGGGAGCGTCACTTCGCGGGCACGCTCGGCGGCCGCCCGCTGGTCCGGATCGTCGCCACGCACTGCCACCCGGACCACCTCGGCAACGCCGCGTGGCTGGCGGAGCGCTTCGGCTGCACGGTCACGATGACGCACGGCGAGTTCCTGGCCGCGCACGCGATCGTCGACGAGCGGGCGGCGCACGCGCCGGCGGACACCTGCGCGCTGTTCCGCGCGCACGGGATGGCCGCCGCCGACGTGGACCGGATCGCGGCGCGCGGCAACACCTACCGGCGCGGCGTGCCGGTCGCACCGCCGAACTACCACCGGCTGTTCGCCGGCGACGAGATCCGCGCCGGCGGCACCGCGTGGCGCACGATCGTCGGCCACGGCCACTCGTCGGAGCACGCGTCGCTGTTCGCGCCCGCGCACAACGTGCTCGTCTCCGGCGACATGCTGCTGCCCAGGATCAGCACCAACGTGAGCGTCTGGCCGTCCGATGCGGAAGGCGATCCGCTCGGGCGCTTCCTCCACTCGCTGACCGCGTACGAGGACCTGCCGCCGTCGTCGCTGGTGCTGCCGTCGCACGGCCTGCCGTTCCGCGGCATCCCGCTGCGGATCGCGCAGCTGCGTGCGCACCACGATGCGCGGCTCGCCGAGCTCGCCGAAGCGATGGCGGCGGCGCACGCTCCGGTGACTGCGGCACAGATGATTCCGGTGCTGTTCCGGCGTACGCTCGACCTGCAGCAGAGCTACTTCGCGATGGGCGAGACCATCGCGCACCTCAACCACCTGTGGCGGCGCGGCCGCGCGCGCCGCACCATCGCGGACGACGGCGCGATCCGCTACGCCGCGTAACGCGCGAAGCTCCACGACAACGAAGAGGCACCCGATGTCCACACCCGCCACCGACGAAACGCCCCCCAAGGTCGACCCCGTAGCGCTGGCCGAGTCGCTCGCCTCCGCGGCCGAGAAGAGCGCCAAGGTCATCGGCGATTTCGCCGCGCGCAACGCCAAGTCCGGCTCGCCGCTGCCGACCGACGAGCTCGGGCTCGGCAAGGCGTTCATGGAACTCGCCGCGCAGATGCTCTCCAACCCGGCGCGGCTCGCCGAGTCCCACATGAACCTCTGGTGGGAGTACATGAGCCTGTGGCAGGGCTCGATGATGCGGATGCTGGGTGCGCCGGCCGAGCCGGTGGCGGTCCCGGCGCAGGGCGACAAGCGCTTCAAGCACGAGGACTGGCAGGACCACTTCCTGTTCGATTACGTCAAGCAGAGCTACCTGATCGCCGCGCGCTGGCTGCACGAGCAGGTCGCCAAGGTCGAGGGGCTCGACGACCACACGAAGAAGAAGGTCGACTTCTTCACGCGCCAGTACATCGATGCGCTGGCGCCGTCGAACTTCGCGCTGACCAACCCCGAGGTGTTCCGCGAAACCGTCGCGACCGGCGGGCAGAACCTCGTCCGCGGCCTGCACAACCTGCTCGACGACATCGAGCGCGGCGGCGGCCAGCTCAAGATATCGATGACCGACGCGAAGGCGTTCGAGTTGGGCGTCAACATCGCGACCACGCCGGGCAAGGTCGTCTTCCAGAACGAGCTGATGCAGCTGATCCAGTACGAGCCGTCGACGAAGAAGGCCTGGAAGCGCCCGCTGCTCATCATCCCGCCGTGGATCAACAAGTACTACATCCTCGACCTGCGCGAGAAGAACTCGTTCGTCCGGTGGGCGGTCGCCGAAGGCCTCACGGTGTTCGTGATCTCGTGGGTCAATCCCGACGAGCGGCTCGCCCACAAGAACTTCGAGGATTACCTGACCGAAGGAACGCTGGCCGCGCTCGACGCGGTCGAAAAGGCCACCGGCGAGACCGACGCGAACGTGATCGGCTACTGCCTCGGCGGCACGCTGCTCGCCGCCACGCTCGCGTACCTCGCGGCGAAGAAGGAGAAGCGGATCGCCAGCGCGACGTTCATGACCGCGCTGGTGGACTTCACCGCCGCCGGCGAACTCGAGGTGTTCATCGACGAGGGCCAGGTCGCGAGCCTCGAGAAGAAGATGAACGAGCGCGGCTACCTCGAGGGCAGCGAGATGGCGACGACCTTCAACATGCTGCGCGCCAACGACCTGATCTGGTCGTTCGTCGTCAACAACTACCTGCTGGGCAAGGACCCGTTCCCGTTCGACCTGCTGTACTGGAACTCCGACTCGACGCGGATGCCGGCGGCGATGCACAGCTATTACCTGCGCAACATGTACATGCGCAACGCGCTGCGCGAGCCCGGCGCGCTGACGCTGGCCGGCGTTCCCATCGACGTCACCAGGGTGACCACGCCGGCGTACTGCGTCTCGGCGATCGAGGACCACATCGCACCGTGGCGGACGACGTACGAGACCACCCAGATCCTCAAGGGCAAATCCCGCTTCGTGCTGTCGGGCTCGGGGCACATCGCGGGCATGATCAATCCGCCCGCGGCGAACAAGTATGGCTACTGGACCAGCGAGAAGCTGCCCGACACGGCGGACGCGTGGTTCGCGGGCGCGACGCAGAACGAGGGCTCGTGGTGGACGGACTGGCGTCGCTGGCTGACGCCGTTCCTCGGCCGCGAGGTGCCCGCGCGCGTGCCGGGCAAGGGCAAGCTCAAGGTGATCGAGCCGGCGCCGGGCACCTACGCCCGGATCCGGGCGGACGGCCGGTGACGCCTTCCGGCGTCACGCCGTGAGACGAGGAGCGCGACGATGAAACGCAGCGTGGCAGCGATGGCGATGTGCGCGGTGATGGCGTACGGGTTCGCAGGGGGCGCCGCCGCGCAGGCGACGTGCGCCGACTGCGGGGTCGTGCAGTCGATCCGCGCCGTCGAGCAGAAGGGCGAGGGGTCGGGTGTCGGCATGGTCGCCGGCGGGGTCGTCGGCGGCGTGCTCGGCCATCAGATCGGCAGCGGCCGCGGCAACACGGTCGCGACGATCGCGGGGGCCGGCGCCGGCGCCTACGCGGGCCATCAGGTCGAGAAGAACGTCAAGAAGAAGACCACGTGGAACGTCGCCATCAGGATGGACGGCGGCAACGTGCGCACGTTCACGTACAGCAGCCAGCCTACGGTCAGGGAAGGCGAGCGCGTGAAGCTCGTCGACGGCGGCAAGCGGCTCGCGCTGGTGCAATAGCCCGCACCGGCCGGGGCAGCGCGTCGATGCGCCGGCAACGTGCGCGGGGGCGTGGCCTGCGCACGACGAGGGTCCGGACCTCGTCACCCCGAGTCCGGCCCCGACCTCGAGTCGCGGGGCATAACCCCCGGCTACCGCCGGTCCGGGTTCGCGCCTTCCCCCCGCTGGCGCTTCATGCTGCCGTCGCTCGCAGGCTTTGACTGCGCCTCCGATGTCGGGGCGGGCGGCGGCGTGCGGACCGTCGGCGCCGCGGGCGCCGCTTGCGGCGCCTGCATCGGTGCAGGCTGCGTCCGCGCCATCGGTGCCTGCTGCTGCGGTGCGTTCGGAACCTTCATCGGAATGGGTTGCGGCTGCGCCTGTACCGACGGTCGCCCGACACCGGCCGACGACGGCGCCGGCACCGGCTGGCGTCCGGGTCCGGCCGACGGCTGCGCCGGCACCGGCTGGCGCCCGAGCCCGGCCGACGGCTGCGCCGGCGCGGCCCTCGGCGCCGTCGGCGCCGGTCGCATGTACGACGTGCGCGAATCGGACGGCGACTCCTTCCTTGGCGTGGAGGCGGTCGGTGCCGCCCCGGCCATCCCACCCGTAGTGGCCCGCGCCGGAGGCGTGGCGGCCGGCGGCGACGCGGCCGGGAGGCCCTGCGGGCTGCCGGCCGTCGCCGGCCGGGCGACGCCCATCGCCGCGCCCGGTGCGCCACCGGCGCCTTGCGCCGCCGGCGCGACCGGTCGCGTCTCCCGCGTCAGCGGCGACGTCGCGCCGGGCGTGGCGTAGCCGGAACCCGCCCCCGGCGACACTGGTGTGGTTCGGGTCATCGGCGAGCCGACCGCGGACCCCGGAGCGTCGGTCCGCGTGCGTGCGGCCGGCACCACGGTGTTGACCGGCGCGGTGCCCGGTGCGACGCCCATGCCGCGGGAGCGAGCGGTGGCGGGATAGAACGTCGACGCCGGCGGCGGCGCACCTTCGCCCACGCGCCTCGTCGGAACGCGCCCGGGCTCCGCGCTGAACCGCGGCGCACTCGCCATCACCGGCGCATTCGCCGCGACGCCGCCCGGCACCGCGACCAGATTCTCGCGCACCGGCTTGCGCACGATCAGCGTGTTGCCCGCCATCGCCGACATGCCCCCCGGCGCGTTCCAGTTGACGTACCGCGTCGGCGGCGGGCTGTTCGGGCGCACGACGTTGACGTTGACGTTGTACGGCCGGTTGTACCGGTCCCAGCAGCCGGTCGAGCAGCGGCCCCACCACGGCCGGTACGGCTCGCCCCAGGCCAGCGGAGTCCAGCCCCACACGGGCGCGCCGACGGACAGCGACAGCCCCCACCCCGGGCCGCCCGCCCAGGCGACCATCGCCGGCGCCCACAGCGGGCGCGCGACGAACGCGCCCGGGCACCAGCCCCAGCGGCTGCCGACGAACACCCAGCGGCCGTAGTGGAACGGCGCGTAGCCCCACGGCGAATAGTCGACCCACGTCGGGCCCCACGCGCCGACCTCGGTCCAGTAGCCGTTCTGGTAGGGCGCCCAGCCCGACGGCACGTCGTTCGGGTACCAGACCGCGCCGTACTGCGGGACCTCCGACCACGACCCGTAGGCGTCGAGTTCGGCCGCGCCGACCATCTGCGGCGAAACGTAGCTCGCCGAGCGGCCGCGCTCGTACCGGCGGTCGCGGGCGGCCGCCCATGCATCGAAGCCGTCGGTGCCGATGCCGTTGCTCACCGACGCGTACTGTGGATCGGCGCCGTCGACCACCGCGGTCTGCCCGGGCAGCACCTGCTGCAGCGCACCCGCCGTGAGCACGTTGGCCTCGCCCTCGCGCACGACGAGCCGCGTCTGCCCGCGGTCCCCGGAGACGTCGACGCGATAGAAGCCGGGGCGCGTCAGCACGACCTGCGTGTTCGGCGTGTCGATGCGCGCGACCTCGCCCGGGTCGAGGAAGCGCACGCGCACGCTGACGCGGCCCTGCGCGACGAACAGCGCGAACTGGCGATCGTCGAGTCGCGACAGGTGCAGGTTGGTGTCGCCGGCAAGCCGGAACTGCCCGGCGCCGAAGTCGACCTCGGCCCGCGCGTCGTTGCCGGCCCACAGGTTGTCGCCGGTCGTGACCGGATAGTTGATGCCGACCGCCTGCCACTGGTCCGGCGCGTCCTGCGGCGAGAGGAACAACTCGCCCGCGACGTCGGCCACGCGTCCCACCCGACCGGGCAGGTCGTCGTCGGCCCGGGCCGGCGCGGCCCACGCGAGCGCGGCCGCGAGCCCGCAGGCGAGCCAGGTGGACAATGCGGCTGCGCGGCGCGGGTTCGATGCGGGCACGGGATCCATGGCGTCCTTTCCTGGCAATGGCATAGACAACGCCGCCGCGGGGCCGTTCGTTGACCGCCGCAGACGCGGCCGGGCCTTTTGCACTAGAATTGCAGGGTTGCCGCGAGTCGCAGCAGCGGCCCGCGCAGGCATCGCATCCGACCCATCACGGAGAACCACCATGCGGAAATTCCGTCCGACGCACGTCGCCTGCGCGCTGGCCCTCGCGCTTTCCGCGGGCACCGCGTCCGCGCAATTTACAAACACTTACGTTTTCGGCGACAGCCTGTTCGACGCCGGCCAGTACGGCGCGCGCTTCACGACCAATCCCGGCCTCGTGTCACCGATGTACGTCGCGCAGAACTGGGGGCTGACGGTGACCCCGTCGTTCCAGGGCGGCAACGGCTACGCGCAGGGGGGCGCGCTGGTGAACGCGCCGCAGGGCGGCCTCCCGCCGGGCGTGCCCGATCTGTCGATCAACGCGCAGGTCAACCTGTACCTGTCGAAGGGCTTCGCCGATCCCAAGGCGCTCTATCAGATCGACGGCGGCGGCAACGACCTGTTCAAGCAGTTCACGGCGTTCGCGACCGGCCAGATCACGCAGGCGCAGCTGCAGGCCAACGTCTCGCAGGCGGCGGTCGACCTCGCCACGGCGGTGGGAAAGTTGAAGGCCGCGGGCGCGCAATACGTGATCGTCTTCAACCTGCCCGACGCCGGCAAGTCGCCGGCGGCCGCACCCTTCGGGCCGACGGCACAGGCCGGCCTGACGCAGCTGTCGCAGCTCTTCAACTCGACGCTGAACCAGGCCATGACGCAGGCGAACCTGCAGGTGATCCAGTTCAACGCGTACCAGCTGATGAACGAGGTCATCGCGCAGCCGGGGGGATTCGGCATGGTCAACGTGACCGTCCCCGCGTGCACGACGAGCGACGTCCTCCAGTGCAACTCGTCGACGCTCGTGGCGCCCAACGCGAACATGAACTACTTCTTCGCGGACGGGAAGCACGCCACCACCGGCACTTACGTGATCCTCGCCGACGCGATGGAGTCGATGATCACCGGCCCGCAGCAGATGGCGGCACTCGGAGAAGCGCCGGCCGACGTCGAGCGCGCGACGTGGCGGGCGCTGGACGGCCGCATGATGTCGGCGATCAACGCGCCGGGCACTGGCGGCCGGATCCAGACGTGGGCGGCGTACGACTACGGCAACGCGGACATCTTCGGCGCGAGCCTCTCGGGCAACGGCGACCTCAACACGATCTCGGTCGGCGCCGACATGGTGTTCTCGGACAAGCTGCTCGCCGGCATGCAGTTCTCGTACACCGAGTACGAGGGCGACTTCGGCGGCGGCACGGGCGACTTCAAGCTGCGCGAGCCGATGCTGACCGCCTACACCGGCTACGGCGGCGGGCCGTGGTACGTCGGCGCCACGCTCGGCCTCGCCTCGCTCGACTTTTCCACCACCCGGAACATCGTACTCGGACCGGCGACGCGCTCCGAGACCGGCTCCACCCGCGGCTACCACACGATCGGGCGGCTGCTCGGCGGCTACTGGTTCAAGTTCCGCGACGTCGACCACGGTCCGTTCGCGAAGCTGACCTACGAAAAGATCATCGTCCGTCAGTTCAGCGAGAACGGCAACGACAGTACGGCGCTCACGTTCGGGCAGCAGGAGAACAGCTTCACGTGGTCGAGCGTGGGCTGGCAGGCGACCGGCAACTTCTCCGGCTTCCGCCCGTTCGCGCGCGCGACGTGGGAGTACAACTTCAACGCGGAAGACAAGCAGGTCTCGGCCAAGCCCAACACGCTGTCCACCTGGTACACGGTGCCGGGCTTCGCGCAGGACGACAACTGGTGGCTGTTCGACGTCGGCGTCTCGCGCGACTTCGGCAAGGTCACCGGCTTCCTGTCGGGCAACGCGTCGGCCAGCAAGAACGACGGCGATTACTGGGGCATCACCCTCGGCATCCGGGTGCCGCTGTAGAGGCCGCGCTCGCGTGAGCAGGGGCCGCCGTCGCCGGCGGCCTCGGCCTCGTGCCGCTGCCGGTTCAAATGAGACCGCGCGCCGACCAGGGGCCAGCGAAAACGGGGCCAGGCCCCTTCCGAAGGCAGGCGCGAACACCCGGGAGATATCGGGCCTGGCCCCCATTGTTCGCGCACCTCTTCGAGCCCGCCCTCGTCAACGGCCCCTTCGGCGACCCGGGCCTCTACGCCGACTTCCGCGACGAACGGCGCGCGCTGCTCGTCGACCTGCCCGACCTGGCGGCGCTGCCGCCGCGCAAGCTGCTGCGGGTGTCGCACGTGTTCGTCTCGCACGCGCACATGGACCACTTCAACGGGTTCGACCGCCTGCTGCGCGTCGTGCTCGGGCGCAAGGAGCGGGTGACGCTCACCGGCGGGCCCGGCTTCGTCGCGCAGGTCGAGCACAAGCTGCACGCATACACGTGGAACGTCGTGCAGCGCTACGAGGTCGCGCTGACGCTCGCCGTACGCGAGGTCCGGCCCGACGGCACCGGCGCGCAGGCGTCGTTCTGCAGCCGGACGGGATTCGAGCGCGAGGCCGACGGGGCGTTCGCGGCCGAAGGCGACGTGCTCCACGACGAGGCGGTGTTCCGCGTGCGCGGTCGCTTCGTCGACCACGGCGTGCCGTGCCTCGCGTTCGCCGTCGAGGAGAAGGCGCGCGTCGCGCTCGGCCGCGACCGCATCGGCGCGATGGGCTTCGGCACCGGCGCGTGGCTGCGGGCGCTGAAGGCCGCGGTGCTCTCGGGCGCGCCGGACGACGCGCCGCTCGACGTGCGCTGGCGCGACCGCGCCGGCGACCACGCGGCGACGCGCACCGTCGGGCAGTTGCGCCCACTGGTGCTCGCCGTCGGTCCCGGTCGGCGCGTCGGCTACGTCACCGACCTGCGGTACACGGAAGCCAACGTCGACGCGCTCGCGGCCCTGCTCGAAGGCGTGGACGTGCTGTTCGTCGAGAGCGTGTTCCTCGACGCCGACGTCGACCACGCGACGCGCAAGCACCACCTGACCGCCGGCCAGGCGGGCGCGATCGCGCGCCGGATCGGCGCGAAGTCCGTCGTGCCGTTCCACTTCTCGCCGCGCTACGACGGCCGCGGCGCGGAGATCGTCGCGGAGGTGGAGGCGGCGTGGGGTCGGACCCTTGGGCGTTTCGATTCGGCGCGGTAAGGGTCTGACCCCGGGACACCACGGCCTCGAGCGCCGCGCATCAGACACCCGCCGCCGCGGCGACCCCTGCCCGCATCCCTGCCAGCGCCCGCAGTCCCGCGATCGCCCGCACGCCGTACCACGACGTCCACTCGCCGTCGACCAGGTGGACCGGCTTGCCCGTCCGCCGCGCCAGCGCGTCCGCGTCGCGCGCGCGGAATGCGTACGGCTCGGTCGACAGCAGGATGCGCTGCGCGCCGGCCCACGTGGGAGCGTCGTCGGCGATGGCCGGATAACGCGCATCGGCCGCGGCCGGCAGCGTGTCCCAGCCCACGCGCGCGAGCGTCGCGCTCACGTACGTTGCGCGCGCGACTGTCATCCACGGGTCGCGCCAGACGAGATACAGCACGTCCTCGCGGGCGAGTCGGCGCGTCGCGCGGTCCGCGTCGGCCAGCGCGCGCGCGAACAGGGCGGTGAGCGCCGCCGCCTCGCCCTCGCGCCCGAACACGTGGCCGAACAGCGCGTAGAGCCGCGGGTTGTCCTCCGGCGTCTCCGGGTGCGTGACGATCACGTGTGGCACGAACGCGCGGGCCGCTTCCACCACCTCGCGCCGGTTCTCGTCGACGTTCACCACGAGGTGCGTCGGCGCGAGCGCGCGCAGGCGTGCGAGGTCGGGATCCTTGGTGCCGCCGATCTTCGGCACGCGCCGCGCCTCGCGCGGATGCACGCAGAAGCCGGTGCGCGCAACGACGTGCTCGGAGAGGCCGAGCGCGAACAGCAGCTCGGTCAGGCTCGGCACGAGGCTCGCGATGCGCGGCGGCGCGGCGGCAGGCGCGTGCGCGACCCCGGCCCAGTCTTCGCCGGCGCCGGCCTGCATCGCGTCAGCCTTCGTCGCGCGGCTTGCGCTTGCGGCCGGCCAGCACGCGGTCGTACAGGAAGCGCGGCGCGATCTGCATCAGGCGCCCGAGCCACGCCATCGGCCACGGCAGCACGTAGAAAGGGCGCCGCCGGGCGATCGCGCGCGCGATGAGCCGCGCCGCGCGGTCGGGGGCCGTCAGGAACGGCATCGGGTATGGATTCTTCGCCGTCATCGGCGTCGCGATGAAGCCGGGACACACGGTGACGACCGCGACGCCGGAGCCGTGGAGCTCGACACGCAGGCTCTCCAGGTAGGCGATCGCAGCGGCCTTCGACGCCGAGTAGGCGCCCGAGCCCGGCAGCCCGCGGAAGCCCGCGATGCTGGCGATGCCCACCAGCGTGCCGGCACGCGCGGACCGCATCGCGGCGACGAACGGTGCGAACGTGTGCACGACGCCGAGCACGTTGGTCTCGACGACCGCGCGGATCACGCCGAGGTCGGAGGGCTCCTCGGTCAGCGCGCCGCGGGAGACGCCGGCGTTGGCGATGACGACGTCGGGCACGCCGAAGCGAGCGACGAACTCTGCGCCGGCGCGGGCGAGCGCGGCGGCATCGCGCACGTCGCCGGCCCACGTCGCCACCGTCGCCGGTGCCAACTCCGCGGCGAGGCGCGCGAGGGCCTGCTCGCGCCGGGCGAAGAGGCCCAGCGTCGCACCCTGCGCGGCGTAGTGCCGCGCGAGCGCCTCACCGATGCCCGACGAAGCGCCGGTGAGGAAGACGCGCATCCGTCGCGGCTTACGACTTCGGCCGCTCCGCGCGCGCCTTCGCGACCAGCGCGTCGATCGCCGCGGGCACGCTGGCGTGCCCGCCGGGCAGGCGCTCGGACCCGGTGGTGAACTTGCCGTCGACGATGATCGTCGGCACCGACTGGATCTGATATGCGCCCGCGAGCTGCTTCGCACGGTTCACCTTGCCGGCGATGCCGAACGACTTCCACATGTCCTCGACCTTCTTGCGGTCCATGCCCTTGCTCGCCGCCCAGTCGAGGAAGACCTTCTCGTCCCACAGATGCAGGCCCTTGCCGTGCAGCGCGGTGAAGACCTCGAGCATGTATTTGGCCTCCTCGCCCAGCGCCTCGAGCGTGTAGTAGACCTTCGCGAGGCCCTCCCAGCGCGGCTGGAACATCACCGGAATCCGGCGGAACGTCACGTCGGCGGGCTTGGTCTTGAGCCACGCCTGCAACTGCGGCTCGAGCTCCCCGCAGTGCGGGCAGCCGTACGAGAAGAACTCGATCACCTCGATGTTCTTGCCGGTCTCGACCGGCTGCGGATTCTTGAGCCGGAGGAAGTGCGTGCCCTCGGCCAGACCCTGCGCGGCCACCCCGGCGGAGAAGGCGGCAGCCGCGCAGAACGCGAGGATCGCGCCGGCGAACCGGCCGCGGCGGGGGAATATCGTCGACATGCTCATGCTTGGCTCCAGAGGATCGCGCACGGCGAGGCCGTGCGCCAGGTAGGGATGTCTGCCGCGCGTTGGGCCGGTCCGGCGTGCCGCAAGTTCCCCGCGCCGGTCACCGCGCGAAGCGTCAGAACTTGATCACCGCGACGTCGAAGCCGTTCTTCGCGAGGTCGGTGCGCATCCGCGTGAGTTCGTCCGTGTTGTCGAACGGGCCGAGGCGGACCCGGTAGCGCACGCCCTTGTCCGGCAGCGTTCCCTGCTGGACGGACGCCTGCCAGCCCGCGAGCGCCAGCCGCGCCTTGAGGTTCTCGGCGTCCGCCTCGCTCGCGAACGACCCGGCCTGCAGCCAGAAGCGCTCGGGCAGCTTCGCCGCGGCGACCGGCTCGGCGGCGGCGGCCTTGTCGGGCGCCTTCGTGCCGGCCTTGTCGCCCGCCTTCTCCGGCGCCTTCTCCTGCGCGCGTTCCTTCGCCTGATCGACGACGGCGCGGTCCGGCGCCTTCTTCGCGTCGGCGGCGACCTTCGGCTCCTCGATGCCCGGCAGGATCTTGTAGAAGTCGAACCGCGGCTTGTCGGGGGCCTCGCCGCGGTCCGCCTTCGCGACCTTCGCCGGCTCGCGCGCGGCCTCGCGCGTACCGCCCTGCACGGCGAACGGGCCGTTGGCTTTCATCAGGTAGTACGCGACCCCCGAGGCCAGTCCCAGGCCCAGCACCAGGCCGATGAACACGCCGAGCAGCGTGCCGCCGGCGCCGCGCCGGCGCGACGGGCGCTGCCGCGGCACGGCCGGTGCGGAACGGGAGGTCTCGCGGCGTGACGTCGTGGCGGGCATGGTCTACATCTGCTCCGGCGCCGAGATCGCGAGCACCGCGAGCCCGTTGCGCAGCACCTGGCCGGCCGCCACCGCCAGCGCGAGCCGCGCGTTGCGCACGACGGGGTCGTCGAGCAGGAAGCGCTCGGCATTATAGTAAGCGTGGAAGTCGCGCGCGAGGTCGGTCAGGAAGAACACGAGCTGGTGCGGGGCGAGGTCGCGCGCGGCGGCCGCGAGCTCCGCCGGATAGTCGGTGAGCCGGCGCAGCAGCGCCTCCTCGTACGGGCTCGTCAACGGCGACGTGTCGGCGGCGGCGAGCCGCGCCGGCGCCTCGTCCACTGCCATCCCCGCCTGCCGCAGCACCGAGCACATGCGCGCGTGCGCGTACTGGACGTAGTAGACGGGATTGTCGTCCGACTGCGCGCGCGCCAGGTCCAGGTCGAACACGAACTCGCTGTCCGCCTTGCGCGACACGAGGAAGAAGCGCACGGCGTCGCGGCCGGCCTCGTCGATCAGCTCGCGGATCGTCACGTAGCTGCCGGCGCGCTTGCTGATCTTCACCTCCTCGCCGCCGCGCATCACCGTGACCATCTTGTGCAGCACGTAGTCGGGGTAGCCCTCGGGGATCCCGAGGCCCATCGCCTGCAGCCCCGCGCGCACGCGCGTGACCGTGCTGTGGTGGTCGGATCCCTGCACGTTGATCACGCGGCGGAAGCCGCGCTCCCACTTGGTCACGTGGTAGGCGACGTCGGGCACGAAATACGTGTACGCGCCGTCGGACTTGCGCATCACGCGGTCCTTGTCGTCGCCGAAGTCCGTCGTCTTCAGCCACAGCGCGCCCTCGTGCTCGTAGGTCCGGCCGGACGCGGCGAGCCGCGCAACCGTCGCCTCGACCCGGCCGTCGGTGTACAGCGAGCTCTCGAGGTAGTAATGGTCGAACGCGACACCGAACGCCGCGAGGTCGCGGTCCTGCTCGCGCCGCAGCTGTCCCACCGCGAAGTGGCGGATGCGCTCGATGTCCGACAGGTCGTGGCCGACCTCGGACAGATAACGCTGCGCGAGCTCGCGGATGTACTCGCCGTGGTAGCCATCCTCCGGGAACGCCGCGCTCTCGCCCAGCAGCTCCTTCGCGCGCGCGCGCACCGAGACCGCGAGGTTCTCGATCTGCTGGCCGGCGTCGTTGTAGTAGAACTCGCGCGTCACCGCCGCACCCTGCGCTTCGAGGAGGCTCGCGATCGCGTCGCCCAGCGCCGCCTGCCGCCCGTGCCCGACGTGCAGCGGGCCCGTCGGGTTCGCGGACACGAACTCGACCATCACCCGCTCGCCGGCGCGCGTGCCGGCGCGCCCGTAGGCGTCGCGCTCGGCGAGCACGCGGTGCACGACTGTCTGGCGTGCCGCGGGCGTCAGCAGGAAATTGATGAAGCCGGCGCCCGCGATCTCGGCGCGTTCGACCACCGGCGACGCCGGCAGCGCCGCCAGCAGCGCCGTCGCCAGTTCGCGCGGGTTGCGCCGCGCGGGCTTCGCGAGCGCGAGCGCGACGTTCGACGCGTAGTCGCCGTGCGCCGCCTGCCGCGGGCGCTCGACGGCGACCGCCGTCGCGCCCTGCTCGGGCAGCACGGCGGCCACGGCAACGGCGAGCGCGCGTTCGAGTTCGGTCTTGGGATCGGTCACGTCGCGAGGCGGCCGGCTGCCGGCCGCATCCAAAACAGGAGATTATAGCCCGCTGCTCCGCCGGCCCCGGCTGTGGTGCACGGCGGCGCAAGCACGGGCGCTCGCGGTGCCACGGCGTCCCGGCGTCCGATGCGGTGGCGCCGGACTCACCCGAACCCCGCCGGGTCCACGTCGAGCGCCCAGCGCACGCGCGCGCCGCGCAGGTCGACGAGCGCCACGCGCCACCCGGCGAGGAAGCGCTGCAGCGCGGGCCGCTGCGCGCTCTGCACGACGAGCTGCGCGCGCTCGTAGCCGGCACGCCGCGCGAGCAGTGCGGGCACCGGTGCGTAGACGGTCACCGCCGTGCCGGCAGTGCCCGCGGCGATCTCGTGCGCGCGCCGCATGAACGCGTCGACGTCGGCGCGGTCGTGCGCCTCCACCGCGAGCAGCGCCGCATGCACGAACGGCGGCAGCTGCGCGGCGCGCCGCTCCGCGAGCAGTGCGTCGGCATAGCGGGCGTAGTCGTGCGCGGCCAGCGCCGCGTACACCGGATGGTCGGGGAAGTCGGTCTGCACGACGACCTCGCCGGGAAGCCCCGCGCGGCCGGCGCGTCCCGCGACCTGCATCAGCAGCGCGGCCAGGCGCTCGGTCGCCCGGAAGTCGGCGCTGTAGAGCGCATTGTCGGCGCCGAGCACGCACACGAGCGTGATGCGCGGGAAGTCGTGGCCCTTCGCCAGCATCTGCGTGCCGACGAGGATGTCGAGGGCACTCGCCGCCACGCGCTCGCGCACGGCCGCGAACGCGTGTCGCGCGCGCGTGCTGTCGCGGTCGACGCGGGCGATGCGCGCCGCCGGGAACGCCTCCGTCAGCGAGCGCTCGAGCCGCTGCGTGCCGAATCCCAGCGGCACGAGGTCGACGTTGCCGCACTCGGGGCACGCGGCCGGCACGCGCTCCGCGTGGCCGCAGTGGTGGCAGCGCAGCCGCGGCGGCTCGCGGTGCGTGGTGAGCCGCGCGCTGCAGCGCGGACACTGCGCCTGCCAGCGGCACGCCGCGCACACGAGCGACGGCGCGAAGCCGCGGCGGTTGACGAACACCAGCGCCTGCTCTCGCCGCGCGCGAGCCGCGCCGCGATCGCCGCGCGCATCGTCTGCCCGATGCCGTCCTGCGCGCCCGCCGTGCGGTTCGAAGCGAGCACGACGCGCGGCAGCGACGCACGCGGGTCGGCGCGCGCAGGCAGGTCCAGGCGCCGATAGCGGCCTTCGCGCGCGTGCAGCCACGATTCGAGCGACGGCGTCGCACTGCCGAGCAGGACCGGCACGCCGCGGCGGTGCGCGCGCCAGACCGCCGCGTCGCGCGCGTGGTAACGGACGCCGTCCTGCTGCTTGTACGACGCGTCCTGCTCCTCGTCGACGACGACGAGGGCGAGGGAGGGCAGCGGCGCGAACACGGCGAGCCGCGTGCCCAGCACGAGCTGCGCGTCGCCGGATGCCGCGGCGAGCCACTCGCGGCGGCGCTCGCCGGCGGCGAGCCCGCTGTGCAGCGTCGCCACGCAAAGCCCCGGCAGCGCCGCGCGCACGCGCGCGACGAGCTGCGGCGTCAAGTTGATCTCCGGCACCAGCATCAGCACCTGCCGGCCGGCCGCGAACGCGCGCGCGGCCGCGGCGAGATAGACGTCCGTCTTGCCGCTGCCCGTCACGCCGTACAGCAGGAAGGGCGCGAACCCGCGGTCGGCGCCGCCGATTGCCGCGAGGGCCGCCGCCTGCGCGTCGTTGAGCCTCTGCAGCGCTTCCCGCGCGTCCGGCGTTTGCGGGCGCACCACGGCCACGAACCCGCTCGCCTGCCACGCGCGCAGCGTCCGCTTCTGGTGCGCGGGCAGCGCGGCGACGGCGGCGGCGGACAGCGTCCGCGCGCCGTGCTCGAACCGCGCGTGCAACGCTCGTGCAGCCGGCGCGCGCGCGAGCAGCGCCGGCAGCGCCGCAGTCCCTTCGGGCGTCAACGCCAGCGCGTCGGGCGGCGCGTGCCGCGCTGCGCCGTCGCGGCCTGCGACCGGCGGCACCGCGAGCGCCAGCGTCAGTCCGAGCGGCTCCTGGTAGTAGGAGGCGACGAACTGCGCGAGATCGACCACGTCATCCGGCAGCGGCGGCAACGCGACAACGGCGCGCACCGGCTGCAGCTTCTCGCGCGCCACCGGCGAGCGGTCGACGACCGCGACCACGACGCCCACCAGCGACCGCGTGCCGAGGGCCACGCGTACGAGGCTGCCGCGCGCGACGTCGAGGCCGTCGGGCAACCAGTAGTCGAACGTCGCCGCCGCAGCGACCGGGAGGGCTACCTGCGCGATCGGCATCGCCGGTGCCCGCGGGCCGCGCGATGGGCGTGTCGCACTCGCCGCGATGCGGTTGTAGTGTTCGAAGTCCTCATTTCCAACCGCAGGTATGTTCCCCAAGTCCTTCATTCATAAGGGGCGCGAAAACAACACACACACGGCTGTGCATAACTTTGTGCGTAAATGCAAGCGTTCGCCGGGCCATTATGACGGCTGCTTTCGCGGGCGGGCGGCGCGGCTTGCGCGATGAAACATAATTTCATTGTCGATCAAGGAGTTGCACCCGCGATGCCCGCCATGCGGCGCGGGCAGCCCGAATCGCCGCGGATAGCGGCCGCCGTGTGCATAAGTGCCGCTGCCGGAACGCCGGTCGCGCCGCTTGTCAAGGGCCTGCAACACCAGCACTGGCGCGGCCTTCCGCCCGCCGGGTGCGGCACGTCACGAGGCGGCGGCGGCCAATCGGACGGTGCGGGACGTCGCGTGCACGGCCTCGACCAGTGCGGCCACGTTCTCCGGCGGCGTGCCGGGCACGATGCCGTGGCCCAGGTTGAAGATGTGGCCGGGCGCGGGCCCGGCGGCGCGCACGATGGCGGAAGCTTCGCGGCGAACGGTGTCCGGGTCGGTGAGCAGCACCAGCGGATCGAGGTTGCCCTGCAGCGCGACGCGCCCGCCGACCGCAGCCCGCGCGGCCGCGATGTCGACCGTCCAGTCGAGCCCGACGCCGTCGGCGCCCGACGCGGCGATCTCCGGCAGCCACGCGCCGCCGCCCTTGGTGAACACGATCGTCGGCACCCGAGGTCCGGGCCGCGCCGCCAGCGCCGCCAGCACGTCGCGCATCGGCCCGAGCGAGAACCGGCGATACGCGTCCGCCGGCAGCAGCCCGCCCCATGTATCGAACAACATGACGGCGTCCGCGCCGGCGTCGATCTGCGCGGCAAGATACGCGGCGACCGCCCGCGCGTTCACCGCCACCACCTCGCCCAGCAGGTCGGGCCGCGCGTAGGCCATCCTCCGCACGGTCGCGAAGTCGGGGCTGCCGCCGCCCTCGATCATGTAGCAGGCGAGCGTGAAGGGGCTGCCGGCGAACCCGATCAGCGGCACGCGTCCGGCCAGCTCGCGCTTGATCAGCGCGACCGCGTCGAAGACGTACCGGAGCTTTGCCAGGTCGGGCACGGCGAGCGCCCGCACGGCCGCCTCGTCGCGCACCGTACGCGCGAAGCGCGGCCCCTCGCCTTCCGCGAACGACAGGCCGAGGCCCATTGCGTCCGGGACGGTCAGAATGTCGGAGAAGAGGATCGCCGCGTCCAGCGGGAAGCGCGCGAGCGGCTGCAGCGTCACCTCCGCCGCCAGCGCGGGGTTCGTTGCGAGGCCCATGAAGCTGCCCGCCTTCGCGCGCGTCGCGTTGTACTCGGGCAGGTAGCGGCCCGCCTGCCGCATCAGCCAGACCGGCGTGTGCGGGGTAGGTTCGCGCCGCAGCGCGCGCAGGAACGTGTCGTTCTGGATCATGCGGTCGACGGATGGGAATGCGCAGCAGCAGGCCGAGGGCGGATTCTACCGGGGACGCAGGGCGATCCGCCGAACACGAAGCACGCGAAGGAGCGCCCGATCGTGGAGCGCGCTCCGCCATCCTGCCCATCATGGCGGCGCAGTGCCCGGCAGGTTGTGCGTCGTGCTCCTCGTGTCCTTCGTGGTTCGACCGCGGGCACACTACCGCGGCAGGACCGACGCCCCCATCAGGAACGCGTCGACGGCGCGCGCCGCCTGTCGCCCTTCGCGGATCGCCCAGACGACGAGCGACTGCCCGCGCCGCATGTCGCCGGCGGCGAACACCTTGGGCACCGACGTGCGGTAGCTGTCGGTGTCGGCCTTCACGTTGCCGCGCGCGTCGAGCTCGACGCCGAACTGCTCGAGCAGGCCACGCCGCGCAGGGCCGGTGAAGCCCATCGCGAGCAGCACGAGGTCCGCGGCCAGCTCGAACTCGGCGCCGGGGACCTCGACCATCTTCGTCGCGCCGCTGCCGTCGCGCTGCCACTCCACGCGGGCAGCCACGAGCTTCTCGACTCTGCCGCCGCGGCCCTCGAAGCGCTTGGTGGTCACCGACCAGTCGCGCGCGCAGCCTTCCTCGTGCGACGAGGACGTGCGCAGCTTGATCGGCCAGTTGGGCCACACCAGCGGCTTGTTCTCGCTCTCCGGCGGCTGCGGCAGGAGCTCGAACTGCGTGACCGATGCCGCGCCATGGCGGTTCGACGTACCCACGCAGTCGGACCCGGTGTCGCCGCCGCCAATGACGACGACGTGCTTGCCGGTCGCCTTGATCTGCTTGCCGACGACGTCGCCGGCGACCACCCTGTTCTGCTGCGGCAGGAACTCCATGGCGAAGTGGACGCCGTCGAGGTCGCGGCCGGGCACGGGCAGGTCGCGCGGCGCCTCGGCGCCGCCGGTCAGGACCACGGCGTCGTACTCGGCAAGCAGCGCTGCGGCCGCCACGTTGCCGCCGACGTCGGCGTTCGGGCGGAACGTCACGCCCTCCTCCGCCATCTGCGCCATCCGGCGATCGATCAGGTGCTTCTCCATCTTGAAATCCGGGATGCCGTAGCGCAGCAGGCCCCCGATGCGGTCGGCCTTCTCGAAGAGGACCACGTCGTGGCCCGCGCGCGCGAGCTGTTGCGCGCAGGCGAGTCCCGCCGGACCGGAGCCGACGACCGCCACGCGCCGTCCGGTCTTCGCGGCCGGCGGCTGCGGCACGATCCAGCCCTCGTCCCAGCCCTTGTCGACGATGAAGTGCTCGATCGACTTGATGCCTACCGGATCGTTGTTGATGTTGAGCGTGCACGCCGCCTCGCACGGCGCCGGGCACACGCGTCCGGTGAACTCGGGAAAGTTGTTGGTCGAGTGCAGCACGTCGAGCGCCCGCTGCCACTGGTGCCGGTAGACGAGGTCGTTCCAGTCCGGGATGACGTTGTGGATCGGGCACCCGCTCTGGCAGAACGGAATGCCGCAGTCCATGCAGCGTGCGCCCTGCGCCGCCGCCTCGTCATCCTTCAGCGCGAGCACGAACTCGCGATAGTGGCGCACGCGCTCGTTGGCGGGCTGCGCGACTTCCTGGATGCGCTGCAACTCGAGAAATCCGGTGATCTTGCCCATGGTTGGGTGCTCGGACGCCTGCAATCGCTGAAGTGAATGCCCGCCGTGCCGCTACGCGGCCGCGCGCTGCTGCGAAGCTGCCACGGGCCGCGCAGCGGCCTCCCGCGCGTGCATCTCGGTCAGCGCGCGCCGGTACTCGTGCGGGAACACCTTGACGAACTTCGTGCGCGCGGCCTCCCAGTCGTCGAGCAGCGCCAGCGCCAGCGTGCTGCCGGTGAAGCGCAGGTGGCGCTCGGTAAGCTCGCGCACGATCGTCTCGTCGGCCGTCCCCGCATGACGCTGCCGGCCCTTGCCGGCCGCGGCGAGGTCCTTCTCCGCCGCCGCCTGCTGCGCTTCGGTCTGCAGCGGCTCCAGCGCGACCATCGCCGTGTTGCAGCGCTGCGCGAACGTACCGTCCGGGTCGAAGACGAATGCGAGCCCGCCGCTCATGCCCGCCGCGAAGTTGCGGCCCGTGCGGCCGAGCACGACCACGGTGCCGCCGGTCATGTATTCGCAGCCGTGGTCGCCCGTGCCCTCGACCACCGCCGCCGCGCCGGAGTTGCGCACGCAGAAGCGCTCGCCGGCCACGCCGCGGTAGTACGCCTCGCCGGCGATGGCACCGTACATCACCGTGTTGCCGATGACGATGTTCTCCTCGGGCTTCGCCGGGCACGCCGGATCGGGGTAGACGACGATGCGGCCGCCCGACAGGCCCTTGCCGACGTAGTCGTTGGTGGCACCCTGCAGCTCGAACGTCACGCCGCGCGCGAGGAACGCGCCGAAGCTCTGGCCGGCAATGCCGGTGAACGCGACGTGGATCGTGTCCTCGGGCAGACCCTCGTGGCCGTACCGATGCGCGATGACGCCGGAGAGCATCGCGCCGACCGAGCGGTTCGCGTTGCGGATCTTCTGCGCGAGCCGGACCGGCTGCTGCCGGTCGAGCGCCGGCTGCGAGAGCGCGATCAGCTGGTGGTCGAGCGCGCCGGCGAGGCCGTGGTCCTGTGCCTCGCCGTGCGCGCGGGCGACGTCCGCCGGCATCCGCGGCTGGTGGAACACGCGCGCGAAGTCGAGCCCGCGCGCCTTCCAGTGCGCGATGCCGGCGCGCATGTCGAGCAGGTCCGAGCGCCCGATCATCTCGTCGAACGTGCGGAACCCGAGATGCGCCATCAGCTCGCGCACTTCCTCGGCGACGAAGAAGAAGAAGTTGACGACGTGCTCCGGCTGGCCGCTGAACTTGCGCCGCAGCACCGGGTCCTGCGTGGCCACCCCGACCGGGCAGGTGTTGAGGTGGCACTTGCGCATCATGATGCAGCCGGCGACGACCAGCGGCGCCGTCGCGAAGCCGAACTCGTCCGCGCCGAGCATCGCGCCGATCACGACGTCGCGGCCGGTCTTCATCTGGCCGTCGACCTGCACGGCGATGCGTCCGCGCAGGCGGTTCAGCACCAGCGTCTGCTGCGTCTCGGCGAGCCCGAGCTCCCACGGCGAGCCGGCGTGCTTGATCGACGACACCGGCGACGCGCCGGTGCCACCGTCGTGGCCGGCGATCGTCACGTGGTCGGCCTTGGCCTTGGCCACGCCGGCTGCGACGGTGCCGACGCCGACCTCGGACACGAGCTTCACCGAGATCGACGCCTTCGGGTTCGCGTTCTTCAAGTCGTGAATCAGCTGCGCCAGGTCCTCGATCGAGTAGATGTCGTGGTGCGGCGGCGGCGAGATGAGGCCGACCCCCGGCACCGAGTAACGCAGCTTGGCGATGTACTCGGATACCTTGTGCCCGGGCAGCTGGCCGCCTTCGCCGGGCTTCGCACCCTGCGCCATCTTGATCTGGATCTGGTCGGCGGAAGCGAGGTACTCCGCGGTGACGCCGAAGCGGCCCGAAGCGACCTGCTTGATCTTCGAGCGCAGGCTGTCGCCGGCCTTGAGCGGGATGTCGTGCTCGACGCGGTCGCGGCCGATCACCGACGAGAGCAGGTCGCCGTCGGCAACGCCGCTCGTGCCGGTGCGCAGCTCGCTGCGATAGCGCGCCTCGTCCTCGCCGCCTTCACCGGTGTTCGACTTGCCGCCGATGCGGTTCATCGCGATCGCGAGCGTCGTGTGCGCCTCGGTCGAGATCGACCCCAGGCTCATCGCGCCGGTGGCGAACCGGCGCACGATCGACGCCGCCGGCTCCACCTCGTCGAGCGGAACGGGCACGCGGTCGGCGGCCCGGAACTCGAACAGGCCGCGGAAGGTCTTGAGCTCCCGGCTCTGCTCGTTGATCAGCTTCGCGTAGTCCTTGTACGTCGCGAAGCTGCCGGCGCGCGTCGCGTGCTGCAGCTTCGCGATCGACTCCGGCGTCCACATGTGCGCCTCGCCGCGCACGCGGTAGTGGTACTCGCCGCCCGCGTCGAGCATGTCGCGCAGCAGCGGGTCGTCGCCGAACGCGACGGCATGGATGCGCGCGGCCTCGTGGGCGACCTCGAACAGGCCGATGCCCTCGACGTTGCTGGCGGTGCCGGTGAAGTACTTGTCGACGAACGCCTTCTGCAGGCCCACGGCCTCGAAGATCTGCGCGCCGCAGTACGACTGATACGTGGAGATGCCCATCTTCGACATCACCTTGTACAACCCCTTGCAGATCGCCTTGATGAAGCGCTTGCCCGACTCCTTCGGGTCGATCTCCGGCACCGACTTCGCCATGTCGGCGAGCGTCTCCAGCGCCAGGTACGGGTGGATCGCCTCGGCGCCGTACCCGGCGAGCAGCGCGAAGTGGTGCACCTCGCGCGCCGAGCCGGTTTCGACGACGAGTCCGGCCGACGTGCGCATGCCCTTCTTGACCAGATGCTCGTGCACGGCCGCCGTCGCCAGCAGCGCCGGGATCGGCAGCGCGTCGGGCCCGACGGCGCGGTCGGACAGGATCAGCACGTTGGAGCCCTGCCGGATCGCGTCCTCCGCGTGCGCGGCCAGGCTCGCGAGCGCGGCCTCCATGCCGTTGGCGCCCCACTGCGCGGGGTAGCAGATGTCGAGCTCGACCGCGCGGAACGCGCCGCCGGAGAAGAGCTCGACGTGCCGGATCTTCTCCATGTTCTCCGGCGTGAGGATCGGCTGCAGCGCCTCGAGCCGCATCGGCGGCCGCGTGACGCCGGCGTCGTAATCGACGGCGAGCAGGTTCGGCCGGGGACCGATGAACGACACCAGCGACATCACGAGTTCCTCGCGGATCGGGTCGATCGGCGGGTTCGTGACCTGCGCGAACAGCTGCTTGAAGTAGTTGTAGAAGACCTTCGGGCGGTCGGACAGCACCGGCAGTGCGGCGTCGTTGCCCATCGACCCCAGCGCCTCCTCGCCGCCCTGCGCCATCGGCGTCAGCAGGACCTTCAGGTCCTCCTGCGTGTAGCCGAACGCCTGCTGGCGGTCGAGCAGCGGGACCTCGGACGGCGCGACCGGCGCCGGCTCGGGCATCTCCTCCAGCCGCATCCGGCAGTCGCGGATCCAGTCGCGGTACGGCTTCTGCGTCGCCAGCGTGCGTTTGAGCTCGTCGTCGTCGACGATGCGTCCCTGCTCGGTGTCGACGAGCAGCATCTTGCCGGGCTGCAGCCGCCACTTCTTGACGATCTTCGCCTCCGGGATGTCGAGCACGCCGACTTCCGAGGCCATCACCACGTAGTCGTCGTCGGTCACGACGAAGCGCGCCGGGCGCAGCCCGTTGCGGTCGAGCGTCGCGCCGATCTGGCGGCCGTCGGTGAACGCCATCGCTGCCGGGCCGTCCCACGGCTCCATCAGCGCCGCGTGGTACTCGTAGAACGCGCGCCGGTCCTCGTCCATCAGCGGGTTGCCCGCCCACGCCTCGGGGATCATCATCATCATCGCGTGCGCGAGCGGATAGCCGCCCATCACGAGCAGCTCGAGCGCGTTGTCGAACGACGCGGAGTCGGACTGGCCGTCGTAGATCAGCGGCCACAGCTTCGGCAGGTCCTCGCCGAGCACCGCCGACGCGATCGCGCCCTGCCGCGCGCGGATCCAGTTGAAGTTGCCGCGCAGCGTGTTGATCTCGCCGTTGTGGCAGACGAAGCGGAACGGGTGCGCCAGGTCCCACGTCGGGAACGTGTTGGTCGAGAAGCGCTGGTGGACCATCGCGAGCGCGGTGACCATCGTCTCGTCGGCGAGGTCTAAGTAGAACTCGCCGACCTGGTGCGCGAGCAGCATCCCCTTGTAGACGATCGTGCGCGTCGACAGCGACGGCACGTAGAACTCCTTGCCGTGGCGCAGGTTGAGCGACTGGATCGCGTGGCCGGACCGCTTGCGGATCACGTAGAGCTTGCGCTCCAGCGCGTCGGCGTCGACGTCGCGGCTGCCGCGCCCGACGAAGACCTGCCGGATGACCGGCTCGACCTCCTTGGTCCGTTCGGACAGCCCGCCGTTGTTCACCGGCACGTCGCGCCAGCCGAGCAGGACCTGGCCTTCGGCGGCGATCGCGCGCTCGATCTCCTGCTCGCACGCGATCCTGGAGGCCGGCTCCTGCGGCAGGAACACCATCCCCGCACCGTACTGCCCGATCGCGGGCAGCGTGATCCCGAGCTTGCCGCAGGCCCGGCGCAGGAACGTGTCCGGCAGCTGGATCAGGATGCCGGCGCCGTCGCCCTGCAGGGGGTCGGCGCCCGTGGCGCCCCGGTGCGTGAGGTTCTCGAGGATGGCGAGCGCGTGGCGGATGATCGTGTGGTTCTTCTGCCCCTTGATGTGCGCGATGAAGCCCAGCCCGCACGCGTCGTGCTCGTGCGCCGGGTCGTAGAGCCCCTGGCGGGACGGCGGCCAATGCGCTGAGCGCTGTCGATCCTGTTCCACGGTGACCTCGATCGGATGGGTTGCCACGGGTACGTCCGCACGCGGGGCGAGCGCGCGCTGGCCCCAATCTTGCAATTAGGCGCCGAAACCGGACCATACTACTCGCGATGCTGCAATGCGGCAATCACTCTGCGGCCAGGTCCGCCGCCGACGCAACAGCGACCGCCGGAGCGGGGCCGAATCCAGAGGGAAAGACTTGCGCAGACCCCGTACTTGGGCTTTAATCTGAACAAAATCGGCTAGATGCTTGTTGCAGCGTTCAAAACAGGCGCGGCCAAGCGGAATTTTAGGACAACATCATCAGGACTCGACCATGGTAGAACGGCGTTTTTCCGCATGGCTCCGCGGCGCGACCGCACTCTTCGCGGTTGCCGGCATCCTTGCCCTGGCCGGGTGCGGTGGCGGCAGCGGGGCGCCGAACAACCCGTACACGCCGCCGCCGCCGGTCATTCCGCCGCTGACGCTGCTGCCGGACGCGCTCACCGTCTATCCGGGGACTCCGGTCACGCTGACGGTTTACGGCGGCGTCGCGCCGTACCGCGCGTTTTCCACCAACGCGTCGGTCCTCCCGGTCGCGACCTCGGTGTCCGGCGAAACGATCGTCCTGCTGGCGAACAACGTCCCGGCGACGACCGGCGTCGCGATCACCGTGCAGGACGCGGTCGGCACCGTCTCGCTGCCCGCGGGCATCAGCGTGCAGCCGGCCCCGCTGCTGCCGTCCAGCATCTCGGTCAACGCCAATCCGAACCCGGCGTGCGAGACGACCGAGGGCAACCTGTGTTCCGGCAGCACCGGCACGGCGTTGGTCACCGTCACCGGCGCCGGCGGCGCGGGGATCAAGGGCCGCCAGGTCCGCTTCGACGTGGTGCAGGGCGCGTTCTCGATCGTGTCGACCAACCCGGCCCAGCCGCTCGTCAACACGCTGACCGTCGTCACCGACGTCAACGGCAACGCCGTCGTCGTGCTCTCGGTTCCTGCCGACACGCCGACGCAGACCGGCATCATCCGCGCGACCGACATCACGACCGGCAACCAGGTCACCGGCAGCTTCCCGATCCTGCAGATGACGGTCGGCGGCGCCGTGCTCTCGGTGCTGCCGCTCGGCAGCACCACGATCAACGGCCCCGACAACCGGACGTGCTCGTCCGGCGTCACCGTCACCAACTACATCTTCGGCGGCACGCCGCCGTACCAGGTCGCCGTCAACTTCCCGCAGACGGTGACGCTCGGGGGCGTCCCGGTGCTGACGAGCGGCGGCGCGTTCACGACGACGACCAACGGCAGCTGCTTCATCAACCTGACGTACGTGATCACGGACGCGACGGGCCGCACCATCCCGGGCGGCTCGTACCCCACCGTCACCAACCAGGTCGGCACGACGGCGCCGATTCCGCCGCCGACGGTGCTGGAAGCCACGCCGGCCGCGATCGCGAAGGCGAACTGCGTACCGTCGAACACGTTCCAGTTCCTGCTGACCGGCGGGGTCGCCCCGTATTCGGTCGTCACGGCGTCGACGACCAGTTCGACGTCGGTGGTATTGTCTCCGCAGACCGGCATCGCGTCCGGGCAGGCGGTCACGGTGAGCGGCATCACGTCGCCGGCGTCGACGACGATCACCGCATACGACTCGAGCACGCCGCGGCAGTCGACGACGGTCTCCATCGACTGCTCCGGCGCGCCGCCGCCGACGCCGCCGTCGGCGCTGGTGATCTCGCCGCTCAACTACAACTACTCGGGCGGCAACAATCCGAACGGCTGCGTCAACCAGACGTCGAACTTCGTCGTGACCGGCGGCACGCCGCCGTACAGCGTGTTCTTCGCGTCGCCGCGGCCGGGTGCGTCGATTGCGCCGACGTCGCTCGCAGCGTCGGGCCAGGGCTTCTCCGTCACCGGCCTCACGAACGGCGTGCAGACGACCAACATCACGGTCGCCGACTCGAGCACGCCGCAGCTGCAGGGTGTCGCGACCATCACGTGCCCGATCACGACGCCGACCGGGCCGCTGACGGTGACGCCGGGCAACGTCGTCGTGGCGCCGCCGCCGGCCCTGCCCGGCACGTGCGCAGGCGGAACGTACAACTTCGTCGTCACCGGCGGCACGCCGCCGTACACGGTCGCCTTCCCGACGCCGCCCAACGCCGGGGCCTCGATCGCGCCGACGCTGATCGGCTTCAGCGGCGGGGGCTTCCAGGTGACCGGGCTGCTCGACACCCCGGCGGGCCAGGCGCTGACCAATATCACGGTCACCGACTCGGCGCCCGTGCCGGCCGTGGTGATCCGCAGCATCACGTGCCCGTAACGGCGTGAGCCCCGGCGCCGGCCCCCGGCGCCGGCGCGGACGCGCAGGAAAAGGCGACGGCCCCCGCGGGGGCCGTCGCCGCTTCCACGGACTACCGTGCTAGACGCGATCCTTCACGACGGTGTCATCGCGCGGCATGCACCGCACGCGAGCCTGCGGTCGTCCCCCGCGCAGGCGGGGACCGAGTGGCCCGGGCTTGCCCAGGATGAAACAGCCCCCACGCTCGCCGCGCTCGCTGCCCCACCGGGACGCCCTCGCGCGCGGGGGCGAGAGCGGGGTTTCCCGGAGCATGCTCCGGGCCGCTCGAGCAGCCTTCGCTTGCAAGCGAAGGCGCGCCCTGCAAGGGAAGCCAAGGCTCGCGGAGCGCGTCTGCGCGCGAGGGCGACGGCCGACGCGCGCACGATTGCATTTCGAAGCTGTCCAACGAGGCCGTGGCAGGTCAGTCGCTCGGGACGGCCCGTCGCCACTGACATGCGCGCGAACCCACGACGCCGCGCCCCCGCTGTCGCGGGGACGACGGTGCCGGGGCGCTCGTGAATGACCCCTGATGACGCCCTGAAACTTCGAAGCTAGGGCAGCGCGTCGCGCAGTACGGCGTCCGGCACGCCTGCGGTGACCGCCGCGCGACCCAGCGCATCGAGCAGCACGAAGCGGATCGTCCCGCCGACGACCTTCTTGTCGCGGCCCATCAGCGCCATCCAGCGCTCGAAGCCGAGCGCGGGGGATGTGGTCGGGAGGCCCGCGCGCGCCACGAGCGCAGCCAGGCGCGCGACGTCGGCCTCGCCGATCCGGCCGAGCCGGCGCGACACGTCGGCGGCAACCACCATCCCCGCCGCCACCGCCTCGCCGTGCAGCCACTGCCCGTACCCCAGTGCGTTCTCGATCGCGTGCCCGAACGTGTGGCCGAAGTTGAGCAGCGCGCGCTCGCCCTGTTCGCGCTCGTCGGCGGCGACGATCTCGGCCTTGATCCGGCAGCTCTCGCGGATCGCGTGCGCGAGATCCGCCGGCGTGCGCGCGACGAGCGCGTCCATCCGCGCTTCCAGCCAGGCGAGGAACGCGGCGTCGCGGATCGCGCCGTACTTGATCACTTCCGCCAAGCCCGCCGCAAGCTCCCGCGGCGGCAGCGTGGCGAGGCAGTCGGTGTCGATCAGCACGGCGCGCGGCTGGTGGAACGCGCCGACCATGTTCTTGCCCAGCGGGTGGTTGATGCCGGTCTTGCCGCCGACCGACGAGTCGACCTGCGCCAGCAGCGTCGTCGGCACCTGCACGAACGGCATGCCCCGCTGGTAGACGGCGGCCGCGAAGCCGGCGACGTCGCCGACGACGCCCCCGCCCAGCGCGATCAGCGTCGTGCTCCGCTCGCAGCGCAACTCGAGCAGGCGCGTGACCACCGCCTGCAGCGTGTCCCAGTTCTTGTGCGCCTCGCCATCCGGAATGGTGACGACCTGCGCGCGCACGCCGCCGTCCGCGAGGCTCGCCATGAGCGGCGCCTGCCAGTGCGCGGCGACCGTGGCATTGGTGACGACGACGGCGTCGCGCACCGCGAGCGAGGCCAAGAGCGGCCCCGCCCGGCGCAGCACACCGGCGCCGATGTGGATCGGGTACGAGCGCTCGGAGAGCGCCACGTTCAGCGGGCTCAGGTCGGCGTTGCCGGCCGGGTCCGGCGGACCGGCCGCCTCGCCGCCGGAAGGCGATCGCGCGGGTTGCATCGTCCTAGCCTCCGTCATCGGACGGCTCTGCGGTTCCATCGCCGGGACCTCCGGTCTCGAACATGCGCGCGAAGCGCATCACCTCGCCGCGCTCCGACCCCACGACGTGGTCGGCCGTCTCCCGGTACAACGCGTCGCGCTGCGCGTACAGCTCGGCCAGCCGCCCCAGCGGGTCGGCCGTCTGCAGCAGCGGCCGGTTGCGGCTGTGGCGCACGCGCGCGTAGAGCGTCGCGGGCTCCGCGTGCAGGTAGACGACGGTGCCATGCTCCTTCAGCCGGGCGCGGTTGGCCGGCCGCAGCACGACGCCGCCGCCGGTGGACAGCACGATGTCGGTCTGCGCGGCGAGTTCGGCGAGCGTGGCTTCCTCCCGGTCGCGGAAGCCCGACTCGCCCTCGATTTCGAAGATCGTCGGGATCGACACCCCGAGCCTGCGCTCGAGTTCGTGGTCGGCGTCGACGAAGCGCTTGGACAGCCGGCGCGCCAGCTGGCGCCCGAGCGTGGACTTGCCTGCCCCGGGCAGGCCGATCAGAAACAAATTGCCCCGGTGCAGCGGCACCGGGGCAACGGTGTGGACGGAGGCGGGTTCGCCTCCCGGATGCGCGCTCACCGCACGGATGTTACCGCACGGCCTGGACCGACTCCTTCACGATGCGCGGCGTCAGGAAGATCAGCAGCTCCGCCTTCTCGCTGACGTTTCCGGTCTGCTTGAACAGATAGCCGAGAATCGGGATGTTGCCGAGCCACGGCACCTGCGTCACGTCGTTGCGGATCGTCTCCTCGTAGATCCCGCCGATGACGGCGGTGTCGCCGTTGTTCACCGAGATCTGCGTGACCACGTTTTTCGTGTCGATCGACGGCACCGAGAAGCCGCCGCCGAGCTGCACGTACTGGCCGACCGAGTCCTTGCGCACCTCGACGACCATGATGATCCGCCCGTCGGCCGTGATCTGCGGCGTCACGTCCAGCCGCAGCACCGCCTTCTTGAACTGCACGGTCGCCGGCGAGTTCGCGGAGCCCGGCGTCACGTAGGGGATCTCCGTTCCCTGCTCGATCGCCGCCTTCTGGTTGTCGCCCGTCACCACGCGCGGGCTCGACACGACCTTGCCGCGCGCGTCGGCCTCGAGCGCGGACAGCTCGAGGTTGATCAGGTTGCCGCTGCCGAGGTTGATGAGCGTCAGCGCGAGCTGGCCGGCCGCGTTGGGCACCGGCAGGTTGACGTTCAGCTGCGGTGCGTCCGAGTAGCCGGCGGACGCAAGGCCCGACGCCAGCTCGAACGGCGTCTGCGTGCGCGTCTCGCGGATCAGCCGGTCGCCCTCGGTGCGCACGACCGGCGTCGTGTTGAGCGAGCCGGACGAGCCGGCGGCGTAGCGGTTGTTGATCGTGAACCCGGTCTGCTGGCCGAAGCGGACCCCGAGCGACTGGCTGAACTTGTCGCCGGCGATCACGATGCGCGCCTCGATCAGCACCTGCCGGATCGGCGTGTCGATCTGCCGGATGATCTTGCGCACCTCCTCCAGCCGCGCCGCCGTGTCGGTGACGAACAGGATGTTGGACCGCGGATCGAGGAGCGCGACGCCGCGCTTCGAGATGATCGATCCCTGCCCGCCCGTCGTGGGCGTCTGCCCGGCGCCGGCGCCGTAGCGCTGCTGCGAGTTGCTGGTGATGAGGTTGAGTACGTCCTGCGCCTTGATGTAGTTGAGCTGGAACGACTCGGAGACGAGCGGCTCCAGTTCACCGATCTGGATCGCGTTCTCGAGCTGCTGCTTCTCCTTGAGTGCCAACTCCTCCCGCGGCGCGATGAGCACGACGTTGCCGTTCTTGCGCATGTCGAGGCCCTTCGTCTGCAGGATGATGTCGAGCGCCTGGTCCCACGGGATGTCCTTCAGGCGCAGCGTCAGGCTGCCCTGCACGGTGTCGCTGGTGATGATGTTGAGCCCGGTGAAGTCGGCGATCACCTGCAGCACCGCACGAACCTCGACGTTCTGGAAGTTGAGCGACAGCTTCTCGCCCTTGTACCCGCCGCGCGAGCCCTGGATCAGCTTGTTCGGGTCCTCCTGGATCGGCTTCACCTCGAGGATGAAGCGATTGTCGGTCTGGTAGGCCGAGTGCTCCCACAGCCCCTTGGGCTCGATGACCATGCGCGCGTTGCCGCCCTGCGGGAACGTGTCGACGGTGAGCACCGGCGTGCCGAAGTCCGCGACGTCGATCCGGCGCTCGAGGTTGCGCGGCAGCGTGGTCTTGAGGAAGTCGACGACGAGCGTCCGGCCCTGCTGCCGGATGTCGATGCCCGCGGTCGCGTCGGACAGGTCGACGATGATGCGGCCCTCGCCGTTGCGGCCGCGCCGGAAGTCGACGTCGCGCAGCGCGTGCTGCGCGTCGCCGCCCTTGGCCTCGGCGAACCGCTGGACCGCGTCGGTGCCCGGCTTGACCGCCTCCTGGTCGTTCAGCGTGACCACGACGGTGTTGCCTTCGACCTGCGTGTCGAACGTCTGCGGCTTGTTGAGGTTGAACACGACGCGCGTGCGGTTGCCGGCCTGGATCACGTTGAGGCTGCGCAGGCCCGCCTCGTCGACCGCCTTCTGGGTCGCGCCGAGGCCGTTGCCGGTGTCGAGGAAGTCGAGCGCGATGCGCGGCGGGCTCTGGATCGCGAAGCTCGCCGGCGGGTTGGCCGGGGGGTTCTTGAGCTGGAACCGCACGACGACCCGGCCCGAACTCGCGCGCGAGACGGTCACGCCGTCGAGGCTGTTGCCGGCCTGCGCGTACGCGGCCCCGGCGAAGGCGGCCCCGAGCAGCGCGACGAGCACGGCGGCCCAGCGTCGTCGACCGCCCGCCGTCGCCCGGAAAAGTCGGTTGCCGTCGAACGCGCTCATCTTCGCTTCCCCCGTGCTCGTGGATCGGCCTGCTGCAGCTGCAGCGTGCTCGACCGTTCGGTCCAGTCGCCCGCACCGTCCTGCACCAGCTCCTTCAGCTTGACCTCGGTCTCGCCGACGCCGGTCACGACGCCGTAGTTCTGGCCGACGTAGTTGCCGGCGCGAACCTGGTAGATGTCGCGCTCCGGCGTCCGGACCAGCGCGTAGACGGTCTTCCCCTTCTCGAGCGTGCCGACCATCGCGAGCGACTCGAGCGGATAGGCCTCGAGCGGCTCCTTGCGCCGCGTCAGGTCAGGTGCCAACTTGGATGCGCCCTTCGTCGGCTCGATCCGCCGCGGCTTGAACGGGTCCGGCAGGTCGAACGCGTTGTAGGCGAACGGCTCGTAGGGCTTGATCTGCGGCAGCGGGTCGAGTTTGCCGCGCGCGCCCTTGCCCTGCTCGACCATCCATGCCCGCAGGTCCTGGTGGCTCTCGCCGCCGCATCCGGCCAACGCGAGCGTCGCGACGACGAAGAGGGCGCGCGCCTTCATTTCCGCGCCTTCCCCTTGCCCTTTTCCTTCGCCTTGGCGAGCGCCCGCTGCTTCGCGATCTCCTCCTCGTCGAGGTAGCGGAAGGTCTTGGCCTCGGCGTCCAGCGCGAGCACGCCCTTCTCGTTGGCGATCTGGATGTTGTTCAGCGTGACGATCCGCGGCAGCTGGGCCACGTCGCTCGCGAACGCGCCCATGTCGTGGTAGGTGCCGGTGATCTTGATCCTGATCGGCAGCTCGGCATAGAACTCGGCCATCTTCTCCTGCGGCGCCGGCTTGAACAGCTCGAACTGCAGGCCCCGGCCGAGTCCCGCCTGGTTGATGTCGGTAAGCAGCGCGTCGATCTCGGAGCGGTTGGGCAGCTGCTTGACCAGCGCGCCGAACGACTGCTCGACCTCGTTCAGCTGCTGCACGTACAGCTCGAAGTTGATCGCCTTGGCCTTCTTCTGCCCGTACTGGTCCTTGAGCTTCACCTCCTCGGCCCGCGCCGCCTCGAGCGCGTCCCACTGGTCGCGCCAGTCGAGCAGGTAGCCCAGCACGAGGATCACCGCGACGATCCCGGTGAGGATCAGGATCTTGGGCAGCAGCGGCCAGCTGCCGGCGTCCCGGATGTTGAGCCGGCGCAGTTCCTCGAGGTTCATGCGGGCCTCGCAGTGTCAGGCGCCGCCGCCTTCGTCTTGGCCGGCGCACCCTTGGCCGGTGCGGCCGGGGCACCCTTGGGCGCCGCGGCCGGTCCCTTCGCGTCCGCGGCCCCCTTGACTTCGGCGGGCGCCACGCGCTTCAACTGGAACGTCATCGTGAATGCGTTGATCTTGAGGTCGCGGTTCGCCTGCCCGGGCGCCTGCACGAGCTTGATCTCGACCAGCTCGGGGCGCGTGAGCCACGGCGAGGCCTCGATGTTGCGCATCAGCGTCGACACGCGGGCGTTGGACTGGGCGAAGCCGGTCACCGTCACCTTCGCACCCTGCTGCCGGACGTTCGACAGGTAGATGCCATCGGGCAGCTGCCGGACCAGCTGATCGAGCAGGTGCACGGCCTCGCTGCGGTTGCCCTGCAGCGTCTCGACGACCTGCTTGCGCGCCAGCACCGCCTGGATCTGCTCGCGCAGCCGGTCGATCTCCTTGATCTGCTCGTCGAGCTTCGCGATCTCCTTCTTGAGCAGCGCATTGCGGTCCTTCTGCTCCTCGATCTGCGCCGCCAGCACGCCGTGGACGAGCGCCACGACCGCGAGCCCCAGCACCGCGAGGGACACCGCGAGCGAGATGAACTGGCGCTGCCGTGCCTGGCGCTTCTGCTCCCGGTGCGGCAGCAGGTTGATGCGGACGCCGGCCATTACTCGAAGCTCCGCAGCGCGAGTCCGGTGGCGATCAGCAGCATCGGCGCGTCCTGCGCGAGCTGCCGGGGCCGGATGCGGTCGGACGCCTGCATGGCGGCGAACGGGTTGGCGACGACCGTGGCCACGCCCGCGCGCTTGGCGACCAGCTCGTCGATGCCCGGCAGCGCCGCGCAGCCGCCCGCCAGCACGACCTGGTCGACCTGGTTGTGCGACGTCGACGTGAAGAAGAACTGCAGCGCGCGCGTGATCTCGAGCGCCAGCGTCTCCATGAACGGCTGCAGGACGTCGCTGTCATAGTTCTCCGGCAGGCCCTGGTTCTTCTTCGCCGACTCGGCCTCCTCGGGCGACAGGTTGAAGGCGCGCTGGATGTCCTGCGTCAGCTGGTTGCCGCCGAACGCCTGGTCCCGGGAGAACAGAAACTGGTTGTTGCGCAGCACGTAGAAGTGGGTCACATGCGCGCCGATGTCGACCAGCGCGATGTTCTGGTCGCGCCCGTTGGCGGGCAGCGACGGCGCGATGAGGCCGAACACCTCCTGGGTCGCGTACGACTCGACGTCCATCACCCTCGGTTTCAGGCCCGCCGCCTCCGCGATCGCCACGCGGTCCTCGACCTTTTCCTTGCGCGACGCGGCGATCAGGACCTCGACCTCCTCGGGGTTGTTGGGCGCGGGCCCCAGCGTCTGGAAGTCGAGGTTGACCTCGTCCAGCGCGAAGGGTATGTACTGGTTCGCCTCGGCCTCGACGGTGAGCTCGAGTTCCTCTTCCTTCTGCCCGGACGGCACGATGATCTTCTTCGTGATCACCATGGCGGCGGGGAGCGCCATCGCGATGTTGCGATTGCGGCTGCCCAGCCGCTTCCAGCCCCGCTTCAGGGCGTCGCTCACCTGGTCGAGGTTGGCAATGTTGCCGTCGGTCACCGTGTCCTTGGGCAGCGGCTCGATCGCGTAGCGCTCCAGGCGAAACGTGCCCTTGCCCGTCTGCGACAATTCGATCAGCTTGATCGACGTCGACGCAATGTCGACGCCGATCAGCGTAGGGGACTTGGTTTTGAACAAGTCCAGGGCGGTGGCGAACTTTTCGGAGAGCATGGCCGGTGCCAGGCGAGATGCTGACAAATTACATTAAACTCTGGCAGCAAGTATGAACCTTGTCAATTTGTTTCCCCACTCGGGCTGCGATTGTTGCACTGCAGGTAGTGGACAATCGGCAACACCGGCCACTATCGCAAGTTTTATTCCTACGTGCTAAGGCGCTGGCTCCTCTATCTGGCATCCGTGGCCGCGGGGCTCGCCGTCGTGGGCGCCCTGCTGGGGGCGTTCGTGCTGGCGCTGCTCTGGCCCACGCTGCCGTCGCTCGAGATCCTGACCGACTACCAGCCGAAGATCCCGCTGCGGGTCCTCTCGGCGGAAGGCGACCTTTTGGGCGAGTTCGGGGAAGAGCGGCGCGCCGTGATTGGCATCCGGGAAGTGCCGGATGTGATGAAACAGGCCATTTTGGCCGCGGAAGATGAACGTTTCTATCAGCATGGCGGCGTCGACTACCTGTCCATCGCCCGCGCGGCGCTGGCCAACCTGGCCTCCGGCACCCAGCAGGGCGCGGGCACGATCACGATGCAGGTCGCCCGCAACTTCTTCCTGACCCGCGAGAAGACCGTCACCCGCAAGCTCCGCGAGGTGCTGCTCGCCTGGAAGATCGAGGCCAACCTCACCAAGGACGAGATCCTCGAGCTCTACATCAATCAGATATTTCTCGGGCAACGTGCGTACGGGTTCGCGGCCGCCGCCCAGATCTATTACGGCCGGCCGCTGAAGGACATCACCGTTCCGGAGGCCGCGATGCTGGCCGGCCTCCCGAAGGCGCCATCCGCCTACAACCCGGTGACCAACCCCAAGCGCGCCAAGGGCCGGCAGCTGTACGTGCTCAGGCGCATGCACGAGCTCCGGTTCATCGACGACGCCCAGTACCAGGAAGCACAAACCGCGCCACTGAACGTCCGCCAGGGCGTGCGCGACACGCTGCCCACCCACGCCGAGGCGGTCGCAGAGATGGCCCGCCAGGTCGTGTTCGAAGCGTACGGCGAGGACGCCTACACCAAGGGCATCACGGTGTGGACGACCATCCGCAAGCCCGACCAGGAGGCCGCCTATGCCGCCGTGCGGCGGGGTGTGCTCGACTACGACCGCCGGCACGGGTACCGGGGGCCGGAGGGCTTCGTCAACCTGCCGGCCGACGCCGCCGAGCGGGAGGCGGTACTCGACCGCGTCTTCCAGGACACCGCCGACAGCGACAATCTGCTGCCGGGCGTGGTGCTCGACGCTGCCGCGACGGAGGTGCGCGTGGCCACCGCCAGCGGCGACGCGGTCGTGGTCAGCGGCGACGGGCTCAAGTTCGCCGCCCGCCACCTGACGGACAAGGTCCCGGCGGCGCAGCGCATCCGCCGCGGCGCGGTGATCCGCCTCACGCGCGACGACAAGGCCCGGTGGTCGATCGCCCAATTGCCGCAGGCCGAGGCCGCGTTCGTCGCGATCTCCCCGCTCGACGGCACGATCCTGGCGCTGACCGGCGGCTTCGACTACGAGCGCAACAAGTTCAACCACGTGACGCAGGCGCAGCGCCAGCCGGGCTCCGCGTTCAAGCCGTTCATCTATTCGGCGGCGCTGGAGAAGGGGTTCTCGCCGGCGACCGTGGTCAATGACGCGCCGTTCTTCGTGCCCGCGGCGCAGACCGGCAGCGAGGACTGGGAGCCCAAGAACTACGACGGCAAGTTCGAGGGCCCGATGCGGCTACGCACCGCCCTCGCCAAGTCCAAGAACCTCGTCACCGTGCGGGTGCTGCAGGCGATCGGCCCGCAGTACGCGCAGGACTACATCGCGAAGTTCGGGTTCGACCCGAGGCTGCACCCGCCGTACCTGACGATGGGCTTGGGCGCGGGCTCCGTCACGCCGCTGCAGATGGCGAGCGGCTACGCGGTCTTCGCCAACGGCGGCTACCGGGTCGCCCCGTATCTGATCGCCAGGGTGACCGACGCCCGCGGCACCGTGCTTTCCGAAGCGAGGCCGGTGGCCGCCGGCGATGGCGCCGAGCGCGCGATCGACCCGCGCAACGCGTTCGTGATGACGACGATGCTGCGCGACGTCGTCACGCGCGGCACGGCGACCCGCGCGCAGGTGCTCGGCCGGCGCGACCTGGCCGGCAAGACCGGCACCACGAACGAGAACGTCGACGCGTGGTTCTGCGGGTTCAACGCGGCGATCGTCGGCGTCGCGTGGATCGGCTTCGACCAGCCGAAGTCGCTGGGCGCGAACGAGACCGGCGCGCTCGCCGCGCTGCCGATCTGGATCAACTTCATGCAGCGGACGCTGAAGGGCGTGCCCGAGACGCCGCTCGCCGTCCCCGACGGCCTCGTCTCGGTGCGCATCAACGAGGCGACCGGCCTGCGCGACGACGCGAGCGGCCTGTCGGAGTGGTTCTTCGCGGAGTTTCCGCCCCGGGGGCGCGAGGAAACGCTGGCGCCGAACGTGCCGGGCCGCGCGCCGCAGGACGTCCGCGACCAGTTGTTCTAGCCACGTGGCCGAACGCGACCGCCCGCCGGCACGGGAGCGCGCGCACGCGCCCGAGGGCCGCGGCGCGCACAACCGCGCGCGGATCGCACACGTGGCGGCGCGGCTGATCGCCGAGCACGGCATCACCGACTGGTCGCTCGCCAAGCGCAAGGCCGTGCGCCAGCTGATGCTCCCGGAGCGCGAAGCGCTGCCGGGCGACGACGAGGTCGCCGCGGCGCTCGCCGATCACCACGCGCTCTTCGGCGGCGACGCGCACGCGGCGTCGCTCGCCCGCCAGCGCGAGGAGGCGCTGCGCTGGATGCGGCGCCTGGCCGCGTTCGCGCCGCGCCTGACCGGCGGCGTCGCCGCCGGGTGGGCGACCGAGCACAGCGACATCCACCTGGCGCTGGTCGCCGCCGACGCGAAGCTGGTCGAGATCGCGCTGCTCGACGCGGGCGTGGCCTACCGTGCCATGCAGTCCGACCGCGACGGCGCGGCCGAACTGTTCGTCGAGACGCAAGCCGGCGGCCTGCGACTGTCGGTGCGCACGCCGGAGGAGGCCCGCCAGCGCCCGCGGCGGGATCGGCACGGCAACGAGGAGGTGTGGCTGGACGAGGCGGGCGTCGCGGGATTGCTGGCGGCGGCAGGAAACAGCTCCTGAACCACGAAGGACGCGGAGAAATTCAACCCGCGTTCATCCACCACACAGCGCACGGAGCAAGGCAGGAGGCAAGCGGTGCCTGCCGGCAGGGAGTGCGTTGGTCTTCTCCGCGCTCTGCGTGGTTCAGGGCGTTGAATGGATCGTCCCGGCGTCCTTCGCGGGTCGGGATCTTGCCGCCCTCACGCCTTCAGCCACGCCGCCGCGTCGAGCGCGAAGTACGTGAGGATCGCATCCGCTCCCGCCCGCCTCATCCCGACGAGCGCCTCCAGCACGCACGCTCGCTCGTCGAGCCAGCCCGCCTGCGCGGCGGCCTTCAGCATCGCGTACTCGCCGGACACCTGGTAGACGGCGGTCGGCATGCCGAACGTGTCCTTCACGCGGCGGACGATGTCGAGATAGGGCAGCCCCGGCTTGACCATCACCATGTCGGCGCCCTCGCGAATGTCCAGGTGGACCTCCCACAGCGCCTCGTCGGTGTTCGCCGGGTCCATCTGGTACGTGTACTTGTTGCCGCCCGACAGGTTGGCCGCCGAGCCGACGGCGTCGCGGAACGGGCCGTAGAACGACGACGCGTACTTCGCCGAGTAGGCGAGAATGCGCGTCAACTCGCACCCGGCGCCGTCGAGCGCAGCGCGCACGGCGCCGATGCGCCCGTCCATCATGTCCGACGGCGCGACCATGTCCGCGCCGGCTTCCGCGTGGCAAAGCGCCTGCTTGGTCAGCGCGGCGACGGTCGCCTCGTTCAGCACGTAGCCCGCAGCGTCGATCAGCCCGTCCTGCCCGTGGCTGGTGTACGGGTCGAGCGCGACGTCGGTGATCACCCCAAGCTCGGGAAAGCGCTCCTTCAGCGCGCGCACCGTGCGCGGCACCAGGCCCTCCGGATGCCACGCGGCGGCCGCGTCGAGCGACTTTTGCTCCTGCGGCACGACCGGGAACAGCGCGATCGCCGGCACGCCAAGTGTGAGGCAGCGCTCGGCGTCGGCGAGCAGCACGTCGATGCTCTTGCGCGCCACGCCGGGCAGCGACGGCACCGCCTCCACGCGCTTGGCGCCGTCGAGCACGAACACCGGATAGATGAAGTCGTCGGCGGCAAGGCGGGTCTCGCGCATCATCCGCCGCGAAAAGTCGTCACGGCGCATCCGGCGCGGCCGCTTGTCGGGGAACTTGCCGGTGAACGAGAAGCTCATGCGCGGCTCCGTGGGTGGCGTCCCCGTCATCTTAGCGTCCGGCCGCGCCGGCCGCCCGGGCCCGGTTCACGACGACCCGAGCCAGCGGTGCTGCCGCGCCATGCGCGAGATCGCCGCGAAGCCGCGGCTGCCCTGCTCCGCGGCCTGCGCCTGCAGCCGCAGCAGCAGCTCGGCGGTGACCAGCGCGTCGCCCGCCGCCGTGTGGCGCGATGCGGTCTCGATGCCGTAGCGCGCGAGCCAGTCGTCGAGGCTGCGTTCGCCGCGCTTGTGCTGGTCCGGGTGGAGCGCCGCGGCGAGTTCGGCGACGTCGAGCCAGCGCGACGGCGCCGCCCCCGCCCCGGCCGCCGCGAACGCGCGCGCGAGCACGGTGCGGTCGAAGCTCGCGTGGAAGCCGACGCACGGCGCGGCGCCGACATAGGCGGCGAACGCGGGCATCGCGTCGGCGAGCGGCGTGCCCGCACGCTGGGCGCCCCAGCCGATGCCGTGGATGGCCACGTTCTCGGCGTCGCCGGCGGCCTCGTGCTGCAGGACGACCTCGAAGCTGTCGGCGACGCGGATGCCGTCCGCGTCCACGGCCACCGCGCCGACGGCCAGCAGCGCGTCGCGCTGCGGATCGAGTCCCGAGGTCTCGGTGTCGACGACCACCCAGCGCTCGGGCGGCCCGGCGTCGCGCTTCCACAGCGCGGAGAAGCGCTCGCGCAGCCGCTGCACGACCATCAGGGATAGTCCACTTCCAGCCGCTGCTGAATCCTGCGCACCTGCCGCAGCGACTCCTTCAGGATGCGCCGGTCGAGCGCCGAAACGCTCGCGAGCGGCAGCAGGTTCGGATTGGCCGACGGCGGCAGTTCGTGCGTCATCCGCCGGTGCTGCGTGCGCAGCCGCAGCATCTGCAGATACTCGAACGCGTCGGTCCAGTTGACGAGATCCTCGGCGACGATGCCGAGCTTGCCGGCAGCCTCCCGCATCCGCTCGAGCGTGCCGGTCGCGGTCACGCCCGTCGCGAGCGCGAAGATCCGCGCGGCGTCGGTGATGGGCATGCTCCCGTAGAGCTTGAGGTCGATGCCCTCGACCCCGCTCGCGTCCTCCGCGGGCACGAGCTCGCCGCGCCACGACAGCGGCGGCCGGTTGCGCCGCGCGTTGTCGCTCATCTGCTTCAGGAACCGCTGGTTCTTCTGCGCGCGCGTGCCGATGTCCGCGCGCAGCGCCGCAGCGAGCGGCGCCGCACCCCACAACGGGCGGAAGTCGAAGAAGATGTTGGACGCGAGCAGGCTCTCCGGGTCGCCGCGGTCGATCCAGCGCGCGAACGCGTTGACCCACTCGGGCAGCGACAGGCACCAGTTCGGGTTCATCGCCATGACCCCGCCCTTGCACAGCGGGTAGCCGCAGCGGTCGAGGGCCTCGTTCACCGCGCGCGCGAACGGCAGCAGCCGCTCGCGGATCACGTCGTCCGGCGGCGCCGGATCGTTCGCGGCGAAGATGAGCCCGTTGTCCTGGTCGGTGGCGATCGTCTGCTCGCCGCGCCCTTCGGAACCCAGCCCCAGCCAGCACACCGTCACGCCGTTGAGGTCGTACGACGGCGCGGTCAGCTCGAGCACGCGCACCGTCAGCCGGTCGTTGAGGCTCGAGATCATCCGGGTGAGGGGGCCGCTGCCCACGCCCTGCGCCACCAGCGCATGCGACAGCGCGCGGATGTCGGCCGCGCACTGGACGAGCGTGGGCAGGTCGTGCGCGCGGCGCAGCGCGGACGACAGCTCGCGCACCGAGAGCCGGTGCAGGTGGAAGAGGTCGCGCTCGGACACGACGCCGGCGACGCGCCCGTCGCCATCGGTGACCACGACGTGCCGGATGCCGCTTTGCGCCATGACGAGCGCCGCATCGGCGGCCGTCGCCTCGGCCGGAAGCGCGATCGCGGGCGCGCTCATGACCTCGGCGATCGGCGAGGCGAGGCTGCGCCCCGGCAGCACGATGCGCCCGATCACGTCCTGCCGCGTGAAGATGCCGAGCGGCTTGCCCTGCCCGTCGACGACCGGCAGCGAGCCGATCCGGCGCTCCTCCATCGTCGCCAGCGCACGGTCGAGCGCGGTGTCCGGCGATGCCGTCATCGGCGCCGAGCGCAGGAGCCTGGCGAGCGGCGTGCTCATGTCGTGCCGGCCGGTGATGCCTCCCACGTACTCGGCCTGCACCTCCGCGCGCAGGAGGTCGAGCAGGTGCGCGAGCCCGCGCGTGCAGAAGTCGCGGAACGGCGCCGAACGGGCGACGAGGGCGTCGAACTCGGCGGCCGAGAACACGAGGACGAACGTGTCGTGCACGGCGCGGTAGACCGACGTGACGCCGCGCCGGCCGAGCAGCGCGCCCAGCGGGAACATCTCGCCGGCGGTCAGCTCCCACAGGCCGACGGCAAGGCCGCCTTGTCCCGGCCGCTCGCCGCGCACCGTGCCCTGCTTGACGATGTAGCAGTGCTCCGGCCGGTGCGGCGTCGGCGTCAGGATCGTGTCGCCCGACGCGAAATACTTCAGACGCGACGCACGCACGACGCGCTCGACGTCCGCGTCGTCCATCGCCGCGAACGGCGCGTGCGGCCGCAGCGCCTGGGCGAGTCCGCCGACGACGGTGGAAGCTGGGCTGAACGTGGCAGGCATGGCGAAAGGCGCGCAGGGCGAGGTTGAACATGAACATGCCGCGTGCCGCGCACGCGGAACGGAACTCGCGGCCCCGGCCGCCGGTCAGAGCATGCGGACGGTGACCGTCTCCCGCTACCCTCCCTAAAGCGGGTGCCCGCTCGCGGCTCCCCCCGCGGCGGGTTTTCCAAGGCCCCGCGTCATTCCCCTTGACGGCGGGGCCTTTCTTTGGCGGCCGGGTCCACCTGCGCATTCTGCCACGGCCCGCCCGGAATCCACGCGGCGATCGTGGTCTCCGCCTCGGGCACCCCGAAGCGCGTCGTGGCCGAGAACGGTTGGACCGTGACGGTCGGGGCGGCGGGCGGAAACGCGGCGGAGAGTTGCGCCGCGATCGTCGCCACCGCAGCGCGCTGCGCGGCCGTGCCGAGCTTGTCGGCCTTCGTGGCGAGGATGAGCACCGGCCGCGACGAGCGGACGAACTCCGCGAGCACGGCGAGGTCGAGGTCCTTCAGGCCGTGCCGGGCGTCGACGACGAGCACGAGCGCGACGAGATTCGGGCGCGTCGTCACGTACTGCCAGAGGAAGTCCTGCCAGCCCCGCTTGACGGCCTTCGCGACCGCCGCGTACCCGTAGCCCGGCAGGTCGGCCACGAGCGCGGCCCCGCCGCGAAGCGCGAACAGGTTGATCTCGCGCGTGCGCCCCGGCGTCCGGCTGGCATACGCGAGCCGCGTGCGGTTCGCGAGCGCGTTGATCGCGCTCGACTTGCCGGCGTTGGACCGCCCGGCGAACGCGATTTCGGGCACGCCGGGCGGCGGCAGCTGCGACGCCTGCGCGGCGCCGGTCACGAACTGCGCACCCACCAGCGGGTGCGGCGCGGCCGCGTCCGGGCGCTGGTGCGCGGCCGCTTTGGCCGGCCGGCGGGACTCCGTTACAATGGCGTGTTTTTTCAAGGCGACCCCGAGTCGTCGCCGCGGCGCGCGCCGGCCCACGCCGAGAGGCGGCCGCGCCTTCCCATGGGAGCAAGAAGAATGGATCGCACGTCGTTGCTTGCCGCCTTGTCGCTGTCCGCGCTCGTCGCCGGTGCGCCGGCGGCGATGGCGCAAGGTGCGGGCAAACCGGATCTCGCCCGCGCGAAGCAGATCGCGGAGACGGTCTGCGCCGCCTGCCATGGCGCCGACGGCAACAGCGCGACGGCGGTGAATCCGAACATCGCGGGACAGGGTGCCGAGTATATCAGCCGGCAACTGCAGCACTTCAAGGCGGGCATCCGCGTCAACCCGATCATGCAGGGCATGGCGGCGCCGCTGACCGACGCCGAAGTAGTCGCGCTCGGAATCTACTTCGCGCAGCAGAAGGGCAAGCCGCTCGCCGCAAAGGACCCGACCCTCGTCGCCACGGCCCAGACGCTGTACCGCGCCGGCGACGCCGCGAGCGGCCTGCCGGCGTGCTCGGCCTGCCATTCGCCCAACGGCGCCGGCATCCCGAGGAACTACCCGCGGCTGTCCGGCCAGCACGCCGACTACACGCTGGCGCAGTTGAAGGCGTTCCGCGCCGGCGAACGCGGCAACGACAAGGACGGCAAGGACGTCCAGGGCCGGGTCATGGCCGCGGTGGCGCAGCGGATGACCGACGCGCAGATGAAGGCTCTTGCCGACTACGCGGCGGGGCTGCGCTGACGGGAACAAAACACGCGGGCGCTTCGCGCCACGTGTTTCGTTCCCGAGGAAGTCAGCGCGGAAAGCTTGGGGCGGCGGCGCGAGCAGCCGGCGAGGGGCCCCGCGAAGCGGGGATCGACGGCGAATGCGAGTCGGCGCCGCAAGGCGACACACTGGTGCCGCGAATCACCTGCATTGCCCAATGAGCCGAGGCCCGGCGCTTTCCGCTTAGCAAGAGCAACGAAGCGCGCGGCTGCCTCCTTGGCCTGTCACCGAATGCGAGAGGTCAGCGTGTCGGCAGCCCGCCACTCCTCGCGGACGCGCGCTGCGCGCCTGGGCTTCGCCCCGCTCGGAATGGCGTCCCACAGGTCGCTTCGCTCCCGGTTCGGTAGCGCGCGCATGCGCGCTGACTGCCCTTGCCGACTGGTTTCGCCATGCGTGGCACGAACCCCTTCCCGGCCGACAAGCGAATGACTGACGTCGTCGTCGAGTCGCTGCACGTGTACCCGGTGAAGGGCTGCCGGGGGATCGACGTCGCGCGTGCGGACGTGGCGACCACCGGGCTTGCGGTCGCCGGCGTCGCGGACCGCGAGTGGATGGTCGTCGACGGCGCCGGGCGGTTCGTCACGCAACGCGAGCACCCGCAACTCGCGCTGGTCGCCACGGCCGCGCGCGAAGGCGTGCTGACGCTGTCCGCGCCCGGGCGCCCGCCGCTCGTGCTCGATGGCCGCGCCGGCGCGACGCGCGAGGTCGTCGTGTGGCGCAGCGCCGTGCGCGGGTTCGACGCCGGCGACGCGGCCGCCGCGTGGCTGTCCACGCACCTCGGCGTGGACGTGCGGCTGGTGCGCTTCGATCGTTCGGGCGTGCGCCCCTGCAACCCCGACTACGCCGGCGATTCGGGCGCGCACACGCTGTTCGCCGACGGCTACCCGCTGCTGGTGATCGGCGCAGCGTCGCTCGCCGACCTCAACGCCCGCATGACCGCACGCGGCTTCCCGGCGCTGCCGATGAACCGGTTCCGGCCCAACCTCGTCCTCGCGGGCCTGCCCGCGTACGACGAGGACCACCTCGACGAAATCACCGTCGGCGACGTCGTGCTCCGCTGCGTGAAGCCGTGCACGCGCTGCCGGGTGACCACCACGGATCAGGCGACCGCCCACGTGGGCCACGAGCCGCTGCGCACGCTGGCCGCCTATCGGATGGATCCGCGCTTCGACGGCGTGACGTTCGGCATGAACGCGATCGTCGTCGCCGGCGCCGGGGGTTCCCTCGCCGCGGGCGCGCCCGGCGAAGCGGCCTACCGCTTCTAGCGGCTGCGAATCGCGCGCGCGGCCGCCGCGCAGAGTCGGCGCGACGAGCTCCGGGCCGACCGGCCACGAAGTCGGGTCGCGCAGCGAATTGACTTCGTCATCCAGCCGGCGCGCACATCACCGGGTAGTAGGGCCCCGGCCCGTAGCCTTCGGCGGTCCACCACGGCGAGGCCGCGAGGTCGTTGCGCACGACGGCCTCCGCCGTGTAGCGGTGGTTCGTCGTCAGCGCGTTGAAGAAGCGCCAGACCGGATGCGTCCCGGCCGGACACGCGCCCGTCGCGGTGTTCGGCAGGTGCAGGTAGAACACGCTCGCGCTCTCGTAGATCCAGTCGACCGGATGCGCGGCAGCCGTCGCCGCGCACTCGGCCGGGCTCGCCGAATAGAAGTGCGAGTCGCCGAACGCGGGCGCGCGGTAGAAACGGCAAACGGGGCTCGTCCCCGCCGCCGGCGCCGCGTGGGCGAGGAAGGACAGTCCGGTCCGGACCCAGCCCGTGGTCGCACCCGAGTCGAGCTTCGCGATCTCCTCCGGATTCGTCGACAGGAAGTAGTGGTCGAGCCCGCGGTGGTAGAACTCGACGGCGACGACGTGTCCCTCCGGATTCGGCGCGTTCGGCGCGAGGTAGGGCTGGAGCAACGGCCATGCCGCCGCCAGGTCGGAGTAGTAGTCCGGCGACGCCGGCCGCGAGCACGACGAGTAACCGGCGTACAGGCCACCGCGCACCTCGTAGTATCCGGCCGCCGCGAGCGTGAGCAGCGATCCGCCGCTGGATCCGGCCTCCGTGACGCCCGAATTCCAGACGACCTCCGTGAAGTCGCCGTAGACGTCGCCGTCGTCGATCGGCAACGACCCGGTGCTCGTCCCCGCGCTCCACTTCTTGAGGTCGCCGGCCGGGTGGTGGGCGGTCGCGACCGCGTTGCCGGCGGCGAGCGTCTCGGCGCGCCAAGCGGCGAAGCCCGCACCGAGCGGGACGCTCTCGCGCAGGCGGACGAGGGACCAATCGCGGTCCGGGCTGCGGCGGAGCAGGTCGGCACCACCCGTCAGCTGCGCGTACGGCGGTGACTGCTTGCTGTTGCACGCGACGGCGTCGAAGAACCAGAACGTGTTGAGCGTCCGCGCCACCGACGCGGAGCCGATGCAGTGGCTGGCCGTGAGCAGGTACGGCGTCTGGCTGCCCGTGGTGTCGGCGAGCAGCGTGCCCGTGCACAGGTAGCCGCGGCCGTCGTCGCCGACGAACTGCATTCTTGCGACCGCCTTCGCGTGCTGCAGCGCAGGCGTGTTCTGCGGCGCGACGCACGCGACGTCGACGTTGCAGCTCCCCGCGGAGCCGATGCCGGACTTCGCGTGCGGCGCCAGCATGTCCGCGCCCGCCACCAGCTGGTGCGACACGCGCGGGACCGCGAGCGTGGCGTCGGGCAGCGGTGCGCCCGCGGCGAGGTGGAGTTCGACGCCGGCGGCGTCGCCTGCCAGCACCGGCGACCAGTACTGGCCGGCGTCTGCCGTCGCGGCGGCGATGGCGCCGGCGGGAACCGCAGCAAACGTCGCGTCGGCGCCGGCGAAGCGCACGGAGAGCCCGGGGCTCGCGACCGGCAGCGCGAGCGCGACGCGCAGCGCGGCCGCGCCGGGCGACGCGACGTCGATGCGCGCGACGCGCCCGCCGTCGGCAGCTGCGGTCCACGCGAGCCCCGCCCGCGCGACGCTGCGCGCGGCCGGCGGCACGTCGCGCCCGAAACCGATCGCGAGCGGCTGCCCCTTGCCGCCGCGGCGCGCGTTGTACGCGGCGAGCGCCGCCGCTTCCGCCGCGTCCGGGCGCCGGAGGTCGATCCTGCGCGCTGCGGCCGCCGCAGGCAGCACGAGCGCCGCCTTCGGGCGCGCGGCGTCCACGCTCGCGAGGCCCGGCGGCGCGGCGCGCTCCGCCGCTCCGCCGTCGACCGCCGCCGCACGCAGCGCCGGCGCGGCCAGCACGGCCACGAGCAGGCCCAGCAAACGCAGCAGGCGGAGGTTCATCGGCGCGACCATCGATGCGCGAAAGGAGAGGTTGGATCGGGACGCGGCGGCAAGGTTCAGTCGGTGCGCTCCGCGGCGTGTGCCGCCAGACAGGCGGCGAGTGCCTCGTCCCACGGCGGCAGCGCGAAGCCGAACGCGGCCCGGAAGCGGTCGGTGGCGAGCACACCGTACGCCGGCCGCCGCGCCGGCGTCGGGTAATCGGCGGTCGCGATCGGCACGACGCGCGGCCTCCCGCCGCCGCCGACGATCGCGGTCGCGAAGCCGTGCCACGTCGTGGCGCCAGTCGACGACAGGTGGTAGAGGCCCGCGCGCTCGACCAGGTCGGGCAGGCCGCGCGCGACCAGCGCCGACGTGGCCTGCGCGAGCGTGCGCGACCAGTTGGGCGTGCCCGTCTGGTCGGCAACGATCGTGAGTTCGTCGCGCTCGGCGGCAAGCCGCAGGATCGTCAGCAGGAAGTTCTTCCCCCGGGTGCCGTACACCCAGCTCGTGCGCAGGACGAGCGCGTGCGCGCCGGTGGCGGCGATCGCTTGCTCGCCTTCGAGCTTGGACGCGCCGTACGCGTTGAGCGGACCCGTCGGCGCGCCCTCCGCGTAGGGCGCGGTGGCCTCGCCGTCGAACACGTAGTCGGTCGAGTAGTGGATCAGCAGCGCGCCGGCGCGCTTCGCCTCCTCGGCGAGGACCTGCGGCGCGCGCGCGTTCACGGCGAACGCAAGGTCGCGCTCGCGCTCCGCCAGGTCGACGGCCGTGTAGGCGCCGGCGTTGACGACGAGCTGCGGCCGCGCCGCGCGCATCGCCGCGACGATCGCGTCGGGATCGGCGAGGTCGAGCGTCGCGCGGTCGGTCGCGCGCACGTCGCCGTGCGCGCGCAGCAGGCGGGCGAGCTCGTGGCCCACCTGGCCCTGCGCGCCGGTGAGCAGGATGCGGAGCCCGGCCATGCCGCACGCCCCCCGCTACGCGTAGGTGTCGGCGCCGGCCAGCGGCGTGCCGGCGGCGTCCTTCGCCGCGAGGATCGGCGGCCCGGCGAGCGGCCAGTCGATCGCGAGCGCCGGATCGCTCCACAGCAGCGTGCGCTCGTGCTCGGGGAACCAGTAGTCGGTCGTCTTGTAGAGGAACTCGGCGTCCTCCGACAGCACGAGGAAGCCGTGCGCGAACCCGGGCGGCACCCAAAGCATCCGCCTGTTGGCCGCCGAGAGCACGACGGCGAGCGACCGGCCGAACGCCGGGGAGCTGCGGCGCAGGTCAACCACGACGTCGAACACCTCGCCCGCGACGGCGCGCACGAGCTTTCCCTGCGCGCGCTCGATCTGGTAGTGCAGCCCGCGCAGCACGCCGCGGCGCGACCGCGAGTGGTTGTCCTGCACGAAGTCGGCGGCGATGCCGGCGGCGGCGAACGCGCGGCGGTTCCAGCTCTCGTAGAAGAACCCGCGCTCGTCGCCGAACACGCGCGGCTCGACCAGCAGGACATCCGGCAGCGCGGTGGGCGTGACCTGCATCCGGCGGCCCGTCAGCGCAGCGCGCGGTCGCGCAGCAGGTCGAGCAGGTACGCGCCGTAGCCGCTCTTCGCGAGCGCCGCCCCCAGCCGCTCGAACGCGGCGTCGTCGATGTACCCCAGGCGCCACGCGATCTCTTCCGGGCACGCGATCTTGAGCCCCTGCCGCCGCTCGATCGTCGCGATGTACTGCGCCGCCTCCAGCAGCGACTCGTGCGTGCCGGTGTCGAGCCACGCCATCCCGCGGCCCATCACCTCGCACGCGAGCGCGCGCTGCGCGAGGTACGCGCGGTTGACGTCGGTGATCTCGAGCTCGCCGCGGGCGGACGGCTTCAGGTCCCGGGCGATGTCGAGCACCCGGTTGTCGTAGAAGTAGAGGCCGGTCACCGCGTAGCGCGACTTCGGCTTCGCCGGCTTCTCCTCGAGCGACAGCACGCGGCCGTCGGCGCCGATCTCCGCGACGCCGTAGCGTTCCGGGTCGGCGACCGGGTACGCGAACACGGTGGCGCCGTCGGCCTTGGCGTTCGCGCGGGCGAGCTGCGCGATGAGGTCGTGGCCGTAGAAGATGTTGTCGCCCAGCACCAGCGCCGACGCGTCGCGGCCGACGAAGTCGCGCCCGATGACGAACGCCTGCGCGAGGCCCTCCGGCGCCGGCTGCACGGCATACGACAGCGCGAGTCCCCAGCGCGCGCCGTCGCCCAGCAGTTGCGCGAAGCGCGGCGTGTCCTCGGGTGTGGAGATGAGCAGGATGTCGCGAATGCCCGAGAGCATCAGCGTCGACAGCGGATAGTAGATCATCGGCTTGTCGTAGACCGGCAGTAGCTGCTTCGACACGACCTGTGTGGCCGGATACAGCCGCGTGCCCGAGCCGCCGGCGAGGATGATCCCTTTCCTGGCGAGGCCGCGCGTGGTCATTGGCCCCCCCGTGCGTCGCTGCGCGCCGCTCCCCCCACAGGGGGGCGAGCGCCTTGGGACGGCCCGGCGGCGCTCACCGGCCCCCCCGTGCGTCGCTGCGCGCCGCTCCCCCCACAGGGGGGCGAGCGCCTTGGGACGGCCCGGCGGCGCTCACCGGCCCCCCCGTGCGTCGCTGCGCGCCGCTCCCCCCACAGGGGGGCGAGCGCCTTGGGACGGCCCGGCGGCGCTCACGCCGCCGCGTACTGCAGGTCGATCCACTTCTGGTACTCCTTGGTCGCCACGCTCGCCAGCCACTCGCCGTTGGCGAGGTACCAGCGCACGGTGCGGATGAGGCCCGACGCGAACGTCTCCGCGGGCGTCCAGCCCAATTCCCCGCGGATCTTCGTCGCGTCGATCGCGTAGCGGCGGTCGTGACCGGGACGGTCGGCGACGAACGTCACCAGCGCGGCGTAATCGCGGCCGGGGCGCTCGTCGGCCAGCACGGTCGTGAGCTCGCGCACGACGTCGAGGTTCGTCATTTCGGCGTTGCCACCGATGTTGTACGTCTCGCCCGGTCGCCCCCCCGCGAGGACCGCGCGCAGCGCCGCGCAGTGATCGCCGACGTAGAGCCAGTCGCGCACGTTCCGGCCGTCGCCGTACACGGGCAGCGGGCGCCCCGCGAGCGCGTTGACGATCATCAGCGGGATGAGCTTCTCGGGAAACTGCCGCGGGCCGTAGTTGTTCGAGCAGTTGGTGGTCAGCGTCGGCAGGCCGTACGTGTGGCGGTAGGCGCGCACCAGGTGGTCGGACGCGGCCTTCGACGCCGAGTACGGGCTGTTCGGCGCGTAGGGCGTCGTCTCGCAGAACCCGGCCGCGTCCGGCGCGAGCGAGCCGTAGACCTCGTCGGTGGACACGTGCAGGAAGCGGAACGCCGCGCGCTCGGCTTCGGGCAGCGCCGACCACCACGCGCGCGTCGCGTCGAGCAGGTTGAACGTCGCCACGACGTTGGTCTCGATGAACGCCGCCGGCCCGTGGATCGAGCGGTCGACGTGCGATTCCGCCGCGAAGTTGACGATCGCGCGCGGACGGTGCTCGCGCAGCAGCGCCGCCACGAGCTCCGCGTCCCCGATGTCGCCGCGGACGAACACGTGGCGCGCGTCGCGCGCGAGCGAGGCCAGGCTGCCGAGGTTGCCGGCGTACGTCAGCTTGTCGAGGTTGACGACGGGCTCGCCCGCGCCGGCGAGCCAGTCCAGCACGAAGTTGGAGCCGATGAAGCCGGCGCCGCCGGTCACGAGGATCATGGGGAGTTGCGACTCAAGGGGCCGCGAGCGGCGGTCGGGATCGAGGGCCGATTTTACCAGCGTCGCCCGGGTGTGCTTCAGGCCCCGTAGTACGCGCGGTACCACGCGACGAACCGCGCGAGCCCGTCGGCGAGCGGGGTCCGCGGCGCGAAACCGACGGCCGCGGCAAGGCGCGCGATCGACGCGTACGTCGCCGGCATGTCGCCCGGCTGCATCGGCTGGTAGTCGCGGACCGCCGGGCGCCCGAGCAGGCGCTCGAGCGTGGCGATGAAGTCGGTCAGCTCGATCGGCTCGCTGTTGCCGATGTTGTAGACGGCGGCCGGCACGGCGGCGTGGCCGAGGGCGGGATCGCCCGCGGGCTCCGGCGGCCGCGCGAGCGTGCGCACGACGCCCTCGACGATGTCGTCGACGTACGTGAAGTCGCGCCGCATCCGGCCGTGATTGAACACGCGGATCGGCAGGCCGGCGAGGATCGCCTGCGTGAACAGCACCGGCGACATGTCGGGGCGGCCCCACGGCCCGTAGACGGTGAAGAAGCGCAGGCCGGTGACCGGCAGCGCGAACAGGTGCGCGTAGCTGTACGCCATGAGCTCGTTCGCGCACTTGGTCGCCGCGTACAGGCTGACCGGCCGGTCGACGCGCTGGTCCTCGGAGAACGGCAGCGTGTGGCTCGCGCCGTAGACGGAGGAGCTCGACGCGTAGACGAGGTGGGCGACCTGCGCGTGCCGGCAGCCCTCCAGCACGTGGCCGAACGCGTCGACGTTGTTGCGCAAGTACGCCGCCGGATTGACGAGCGAGTAGCGCACGCCCGGCTGCGCGGCCAGGTGCACGACGTGGGTGAAGCCGCCGTCGCGGAACAGGCGCGCGGTCGCGTCGGCGTCGGCCAGGTCCATCCGCGCGAAGCGGAATCCACCCTGTCCGTCCAGTTCGGCGAGCCGCGCTTCCTTCAGCGCGACGTCGTAGTACGGGTCGAGGCTGTCCACACCGGTGACGGCGGCGCCCCCGGCGAGCAGCGCGCGCGCCGTGTGCATGCCGATGAACCCGGCGGCGCCGGTGACGAGGACGTGCATCGTGCCGATCCGGTGCCCGATTTCACAGGAGACGCAGAGTCGCGGAGTACTTCCCCCGCCCGTCTCTGCGATTCTGCGTCTCTTTGTGGAAAATGTGCCGCACTTCGCTCAGTCCTCCGGCCGCGACGTGAGCGCGCGCAGCTTCGCGTACTTGAGGAAGCTCGCGAACGCGCCGATCGCGATGTGCGCGAACCCGGCCACACCGTCGAGGAAGCCGAGCTTGATCACGTAGAAGCGGAAGAAGCGCGCCAGCGGCGAAGCCGCGACGACGAATGCGCTGGCGCGCTCGCCGCGCGCGTGCATCGCCTCCGCCTGCAGCGACGTGTAGCGGTTCTGCTTCGCGATGTACGCGTCGAGCGACTCCGCCGACGCATGTTTCAGATCGCCGGCGAGCCGGGCGACCGGGCCGGCGGCGACCACGTGCTCGTGCACCGGGTCGTCGCTCCAGCGCGCGCGCCGCCGGTCGAACAGCCGCACGTTCCAGTCCGGATAGCCCTCGCCGTGCGCGAGCCAGCGGCCGAGAAAGCGGTTGCGGCGGGCGACCGCGTACGCCGCCGCGGAAGGCGCCCCCCGTGCGAACAGCGCGCGGACCGCCGCGGCGAGCTCCGGCGTCACCCGCTCGTCGGCGTCGATGCACAACACCCAGTCGTGGCGCGCCTCCCCGACCGCGAAGTTCTTCTGCGCGCCGTAGCCTTCCCACGCGTGCGCGACGACCCGCGCGCCGCAGCGCACCGCCACCGCTACGGTATCATCGCTGCTGCCCGAATCGACGACGACGGCCTCCGCCGCGAACGGCGCGGTCGCGAGGCACTCCGCGATCTCGTCGGCGGCGTCGCGGGTGATGACGATGAGCGATAGAGGAAGCGATTCGGACATTCGCGGCCTGCGGGCGGTCGGCGGATGCGCGGCGCGCGCGCGGCGCGCGCGTCGTTGCGCCGGATTCTACGTGGTTTGCCGGTTTCGCGCGGGCGCACGCCGGTGAGCGCGCGCAGCGAAGGCGCCCCCGCCCGCGCGGTGCTGGTCGTGCGCCCGTCGTCGCTCGGCGATGTCGTCTACGCGATGGCCGTGGTGTCCGACATCGAAGCGCACGATCCGGCGCTGCCCGTCGACTGGGTCGCCGAGGAGGCGTTCGTGCCGCTGGTGCGCCTCGACCCGCGGATTCGCACCGTCGTTCCCCTGGCGTTGCGCCGCTGGCGCGGCGGCGCGCTCGCTGCCGCGACCTGGCGCGAGCTGCGCGCGTTCCGGCGCGAGCTGCGCGCACAGCCGTACGCGGCGATCCTCGACCTGCAGGAGCAGGTGAAGGGCGCGCTCGTCGCGCGCATGGCGCGCGGCACGCGGCACGGGCTCGACCGCGAGAGCATCCGCGAGCCGCTCGCCGCCCTCTTCGACGACGTCCACCACCGGATCCCGCGCGACCTGCACTTCCTCGACAAGTGCCGCGCGCTCGCGGCGGCCGCGCTCGGCTACGAGGCCAAGGGCCCGCCGCGCTGGGGATTCGCGCCTCCGCCGGCTGCCGCGGCGATGCCCGCCGGCCGCTACGCGCTCGTGTTCCACGCGACGAGCCGCGACGACAAGCTGTGGCCGGAGGACCGCTGGCGCGCGATCGTGCTGCGCCTCGCCGCCGCCGGCATCGCGACGCTGCTGCCGTGGGGGAGCCCGCCTGAGGAGGCGCGCAGCCGGCGGATCGCGGCAGGTGTGGCGGGCGCCGTCGTGCCGCAGCGCCAGTCGCTGCCCGAGCTCGCCGCGCTGGCGCGGCGCGCGGACGTCGTGGTCGGCGTCGACACCGGCTTGACGCACTTAGCCGCCGCGCTCGGGACGCCGACCGTCGCGGTGTTCACCGCGACCGACGCGACGAAGGCCGGCGTCGCGTGCGCGGGGCCGCACGCACGGGACGTCGGCGGCTGCGGCACCGTGCCTTCGTTCGACGACGTCGCCGCGGCCGTCGGCCGCGCACTCGCAACCGCCCCGCGCTGCTGATGCGCGCGCTCTACACGCTGCTGTGGTACCTCGCGCTGCCGTGGCTGCCGCTGCGGCTGTGGTGGCGCGGCCGGCGCGAGCCCGGCTATCGCGCGCGCATCGGCGAGCGGTTCGGGCGCTATCGCGCGGATGCGCCGGCCGCGCGCGGCGTCGTCTGGATCCACGCGGTTTCGCTGGGCGAGACCCGCGCCGCGGCGCCGCTCGTCGCGCGCATCGCGCGCGAGCTGCCGGATGCGACGATCCTGCTGACGCACATGACCGCGACCGGGCGCGAGGCGGGGCGCACGCTCTACGGCGACCGCGTCGTGCAGGCGTGGCTGCCCTACGACGTGCCGTTCGCGGTCCGTGCGTTCCTCGCGCGCTACGCGCCCCGCGCCGGCCTGCTCATGGAGACCGAAGTCTGGCCGAACCTGACCGCGGCGGTGCGCCGCGGCGCACATGCCGCTCTACCTCGTCAATGCGCGACTGTCCCCGCGCTCGTTCGCCGGGTACCGCCGGTTCGCGGCACTCACGCAACCGATGTTCGCCGCGCTGGCCGGCGTCGCCGCGCAGACCGCGGACGACGCGCGCCGCCTCGCCGCCGCCGGCGCCACCGGCGTCGCGGTGACCGGCAACCTCAAGTTCGACGCCGAGGCGCCTCCCGGCGCGGCGGATGCCGGGCGCGCGCTGCGCGCCCGCTTCGGCGCGGCGCGCCCGGTGCTCGTCGCCGCGTCGACGCGCGACGGCGAGGAGGCGTTGCTGCTCGACGCGCTCGCGCGCGGCGCCTTGCCGGCGGGGACGCTCGTCGTGATCGTGCCGCGCCATCCGCAGCGCTTCGACGGCGTCGCGGCGCTGCTGACGTCGCGCGGCGTGGCGTTCGTGCGCCGCAGCGCCGACGCCGACGTGCCGGCGGATGTGCGCGTGGTCCTGGGCGACACGCTGGGCGAGCTGCCCGCGTACTACGCGGCGGCCGACGTCGCGTTCGTCGGCGGCAGCCTGCTGCCGCTGGGCGGGCAGAACCTGCTCGAGGCGCTCGCGGCCGGCACGCCCACGCTCGTGGGCCCGCACACGTTCAACTTCGCGGAGGCGACGGAGAAGGCCGTGGAGGCCGGCGCGGCCATGCGGGTCGCCGATGCCGACGCACTGACCGCGGCAGCGGCGGCACTGCTTTGCGACCCCGCGCGGCGCGCACGCATGCGCGAGGCGGCGGCCGCGTTCCTCGGCGCGCACCGCGGCGCGACCGAGCGCTTGTGGGTGTGGCTTGGCGACAGGGTCCGACCCTCGGCGCCCCGCTGAGGCGCCGACGGCGCCGGATCAGCCGGCGCGGGCCCGACCCCGGGAGCGTGCCGAAGGGTCAGACCCCTGTCACGCTCCGCTCCGGCGTGGTCGGGCGACGGGAGTTCCGCCCGCAGGCAGCCGATCGAGGGTCCGACCCTTACCCGCCCAACCGCCGGTTCATCTCCTCGAGATCCTGTTCGGTCAGCGAACCGACCGACGCCTTGAGGCGCAGCACCGCGATGATGTACTGGAAGTAGGCGTTGGCGACGTCGCGGCGGGCGGTGAACACGTTCTGCTGCACGAGCAGCACGTCGAGGTTGGTCCGGATGCCGACCTCCTGCCCGAGGATGTTCGACTGCAGCGCGACCTCGGCGGACGCCGCCGCCTGCTGGAACGCCCTGACCGCGGCCGCCGCGCTGTTCACGCCGGAGAAGCCGTCCTGCGCGTTGGTGATGGCGGCGCGGCGCGCGGATTCGAGGTCGGCGCGCGCCTTGTCCTGCAGCGAGATCGTCTCCCGCACGCGCGAGTTCACGAACCCGCCCTGGTAGATCGGCACGTTGAGCACGACGCCGAACAGCGCCGAACGCGAGTTGCTGGAGAAGTCGCTCGCCGTGGAGCCGCTCGAGGCCTGCGCGGTCGCGCTCGCGACCAGGTCGAGCGTCGGCAGGTGCCCCGCCTTCGCCCTGCTCGACCTCCATCGACGCGATGTCGTAGTTCGCCTGCGAGAAGCGCACCGACAGGTTCTCCTTCAGCGCGCGGTCGACCCAGTAGTCGACGGCGTTCGGGCTCGGCAACACCGGATCGAAACCAGGGCCGAGGGGCTTCAGGCTCGCCGGGAAGTGTCCGACGATCGCGCGCAGCGCCGTGCGCCTGCGGTCGAGCTCGTTCTTCGTCTGGATCTCGGTCGCCACGATCTGGTCGTACTTCGCCTGCGCTTCGTTGGTGTCGGTGATCGTCGCCGTGCCGACCTCGAAGTTGCGCTTCGCCTGCGCGAGCTGCTCGGCGACGGCGATCTTCTGCTGCTCGGCCAGGTAGACATTGAACTCGGCGAGCAGCACGTCGAAGTACGCGACCGTGGTGCGGATGATGAGGTCCTGCTGCGCGATCGCCAGCGTGAAGTCCGACTGCGCGACCTGCTCCTTCGCCTGGTCGAGCGCCACCGCGTACTGCGGCCGGTACAGCGGCTGCGACGCCGAAAATGTCAGGTTGCCCTGGCCGTAGTTGGCCGACGGCGAGACCTTCGGCGTCGAGTTGATCGTCGCGTCGTACGTGTTGACGTTGGCTGCCCCGGACGCGGAGAGCTGCGGCAGCAGCGCCGACCGCGCCTGCGGGACCCGCTCCTGCGTGGCCTCCCACTGCGAGCGCGCGGCGGCGATGGCGGGGTCGTACTTCTGCGCCTCGCGGTAGATCTGCAGCAGGTCCTCGCCGGCGGCCGCGCCGGACGCGAGCAGCGCAGCCAGGCACGCGACGAGAGCGAGGCGGCGGGCTTTCGGTTGACGCTTGGGTTCCATGAACGCTTTCCATCGTTGCGCGGGCGATGCGGCTGCCGCGCGGGATTCGTGACTGGGTGCCGTCATCAATAGCGGCGCATGCCGGGCTCGACGTCGAGCGCCCACGCCTCGACGCCGCCCTTGAGATTGTGGACGCCGGGGACGCCGTTGCGCGCGAGCCACATCGCCGCGTGCTGGCTGCGGTGCCCGTGGTGGCAGACGAGCACCAGGTCGCGCCCGCCGGGTAGCTCCGGCAGCCGCGCCGGCAGCTCGCGCAACGGGATCGACAGCGAGCCCTCGATCCGGCAGTGCTCGAACTCCCACGGCTCGCGCACGTCGACCAGCACCGGCGGCGGCCGCGCCGGATCGGCGCGCCAGGCAGCGAGCGTGGCGGGGGCGATCTGCGGAATCAAAACCGGAACCGCGCGGGCACGGCGGCATTCTTGAGCGGCGCGACCACGGTCTCGAACAGGTCGGTGGTCACCCGCGACCCCGGCGCCGCCCACGACACGAGGCGCGCGGTCATCACCGGCGGCTCGCCGACGATCGCGAACAGCCGGCCTCCGGCTTCAACTGCTGCGCGAACGCCTCGGGCAGGATCGGCGTGGACCCGGTCAACACGATGATGTCGTAGAGCTCGTGGCCCCAGCCCCGGGCACCGTCGCCGATCTCGCGCCGGAGGTTGCCGATGCCGTGACGCGCGAGCCTGACCGCCGCGGACTGCGCGAGGCCGGGGTCGATCTCGACCGTCGTCACCTCGCCGGCGCGGCTCGCGAGCAGCGCCGTGAAGTAGCCGCTGCCGGTGCCGATCTCCAGGACCGACTCGCCGCGCGCCGGCGCCAGCGCCTGCAGCACGCGCGCCTCGAGCTTGGGCGCCCACATCTTCTCGCCGCCGGGGAGCGGGAGTTCCAGGTCGGCGAACGCGAGCGAGCGATAGGCAGGCGGGACGAACTCCTCGCGCCTCACCACGAACAGGAGGTCGAGAACGCTCTGGTCGAGCACCTCCCACGTGCGGATCTGCTGCTCGACCATGTTGAAACGTGCCTGTTCGAAATCCATGGTCGCTCGAAACGTTAAATGACTCGCGGTCAGTTATTATCCGGTGCGGCATTATCGCACGTCAACCCGGGCGATCCGGCCGCGGAAATGCCTTGTTGCAGCAGGCATTTCGGCCGTCGGCTCACCGAAGGATCCGCGGTGCGGAGCCCGGGCAAGCCCTCGCCTCCCGACCAGGCGTGCAGGGCCGCTCGGCCGCAGCCGCGGTCGCCGCAGCCCTCGCCGCGGCGCGGCGCGCACGCCGCCGCTCGGTCCAGCCGTCGAGGTACGTGTAGAGCACCGGCACGACCACGAGCGTGAGCAGCGTCGACGTGATCACGCCGCCGATGATCGCGCGGCCCATCGGCGCCTGCGTCTCGCCGCCTTCGCCCACGCCCAGCGCCAGCGGCAGCATGCCGCCGATCATCGCCGCCGTCGTCATCAGGATCGGCCGCAGCCGCACCTGCCCGGCCTGCAGCATCGCGTCGTGCAGGCTCGCGCCCGCGCGGCGCGCGCGGTTGGCGAAGTCGACCAGCAGGATCGCGTTCTTGGTCACGAGCCCCATCAGCATGATGAAGCCGATCATCGAGAAGATGTTGAGCGTCGTACCCGTGAGCAGCAGCGCGAGGAACACGCCGATCAACGAGAACGGCAGCGAAACCATGATCGCGACCGGCTGCAGGAAGCTCGCGAACTGCGACGCGAGGATCAGGTAGATGAAGATCACGGCGAGTCCCAGCGCCGCCATCGCTGCGGTAAACGAGTCCTGCATCTGCTCGGTCTGGCCGCGGATCGAGAACCGGTAGCCGGGCGGCAGCGTCATCTGCTTCACCACCTCGTTGACGTCCTTGCCGACGTCGCCGGCGGGCCGCCCCTGCGCGTTGGCGAACAGCGCGACGCGCCGCTGCAGCTCCTCGCGGCGGATCGTCTGCGGGCTCTGTGTCTCGACGATCTCGGCGACCTGCCGCAGCGGCACCATCCGCAGCTCGCCGTCCGGCCCGCGCTTGTTCGTCGTCAGGTAGAGGTTGGCGAGGTCGGAGGCGAGCTGGCGCCGGTCACGCGCGAGCCGCACGTTGACTTCGTAGTTCTGGGCGTCGGGTGCGAGCCAGTAGCCGACCGTGTCGCCGGCGAGCAGCGGCCGCAGCGTCGCGCCGACCTGCTGCACGGTGATGCCGAGGTCGGCCGCCGCGTCGTTGTTCAGGCGCACCGACAGCGCCGGGTTCGCCGGCTTCTCCGACAGCTCGAGGTCGGTGATCCCCGGGATCTTCGCGACGCGCGACTTCAGGTCGTTGGCGAGCGCCGTCAGCGTCGCCGGGTCGGGCCCGAGGATGTTCACGAAGATCGGCCGGTTGAAGCCGACGGTCAGCTCGATCCCGGGGATCGGCTGCATCGCCTTGCGGATCGCGCGTTCGAGCTCCTTCTGCGTCCGCGCGCGCTCGGCGCGGTCGACGAGCTTCAGGTTGACGCGCGCGTAGTTGCGCCCTTCCTCGGTGCCGACCGTCGTGATCGCGAGCCGGACCTCCGGGAACTGCTGCAGCGCGTCCTCGACCTGCCGCACCTTGCGGTTCGTGTAGTCGAGCGACGAGCCGACCGGCGTGTTGAGCCGCAGCGAGATGAAGCCCTGGTCGGCCTGCGGCACGAACTCGGTGCCGATCAGCGGCACCAGCGCGAAGCTGCCGGCGAACAGGCCGACCGCGATCGCGAGCACCGTCTTGCGCCGGGTGAGCGCCCATTCGAGCGTCGCGCCGTAGACGCGGTGCATCCACTCGATGAACGCCTCGACGCGGTCCATGAAGCGGCCGAGCCACGGCACCCGCCGGAAGCGCGAGCCCGGCGGGTCGTGCCAGACCGACGACAGCATCGGGTCGAGCGTGAAACTGACGAACAGCGACACCATCACCGCCACGGCGACCGTGACGCCGAACTGGAAGAAGAAGCGGCCGATGATGCCGCTCATGAACGCGATCGGCACGAACACGGCGACGATCGCGAACGTCGTCGCCATCACCGCGAGGCCGATCTCGTCGGTGCCCTCGCGCGCCGCGGTCCGGTGGTCCTTGCCCAGCGCGAGGTGCCGGACGATGTTCTCGCGCACGACGATCGCGTCGTCGATGAGGAGGCCGATGCACAGCGACAGCGCCATCAGCGTCAGGAAATTGAGCGAGAAGCCGAACGCGTGGAGCGCGATGAACGTCGCGATCACGGCGATCGGCAGCGTGAGGCCGGTGATCACCGTGCTGCGCCAGCTGTGCAGGAACAGGAACACGATCAGCACGGTGAGCCCGGCGCCCTCGAGGATCGTGCTCTTGACGCGGTTGACGCTCTTCTCTACCTGCTCGCCGGCGTTGTAGACGACCGTGAGCTCGACGTCCTTCGGGAGGCGCTTGCGCAGTTCCTCGACCGCCGCGACGACGCCGCGGCCGGTGTCGACGACGTTGGCGTCCTGCGCCTTCAGCACGTCGAGCGTGATCGACGGCCGGCCGTTGATGCGCGCCAGCGAGGTCTCCTCCTTCTCGCCGTCGATGACGTCGGCGACCTGCGCCAGGTAGACCGGTCCCCCGCCCTGCTGCGCGACGATGATGCGCCCGAACTGCGCCGGGTCCTTGATCTTGCCCTCGATGCGCACGATCGTGTCGCTCTGCCCGCGCGACAGGCGCCCCGCCGGCACGTCCTGGTTGGCCGCGCGGATCGCGTTCATCACCTGGTCCACGCCCAGCCCCAGCGCGGTCAGCGCGTTCGGCTTGATCTGGATGAGGATCTGCCGCGTCACCTTGCCGAACACGTCGATGCGCGCCACGCCGGGCACGTTCTCCAGCCCCTTGACGATCGTCTGCTCGGTGAGCGAGGTCAGCTCGCGCAGGCCGGTCGCATTCGACATCACCGCGAGCGACACCACCGGCTCCTGGTTCTCGGTGTCGGCGCGGAAGACGTTCGGGTCCTTCGCGTCCCGCGGGAAGCCCGGTCGCACCTGTGCGACCTTGTCGCGCACGTCCTGCATCGCGCGCAGCATGTCGGTGTCGAGGCGGAACTCGATGAACACCGAGCTCGTCCCCTCGGCGGTCCACGACCGGATCAGCTTGGCGCCGGCCACGCCGTTGACGGCGTTCTCGATCGGCCTGGTGATGTCGACCTCGACCGCCTCCGGCGAGGCGCCCGGGTACTGCGTCTGCACGATCAGGAACGGCAGCGTAACGTCGGGCATCTGCTCGACGCGCAGGCGCGAGTACGAGAAGAGGCCGAGCACGGTCAGCGCCACCATCACCATCGTGGCGAAGACCGGGTTGTTGATCGATACGCGGGTAATCCACATTTCAGGTATCAGTCGTCAGGGATCAGAGGTCAGAGGCGTCGGCGATTCCGGTGGCGGCGCATCGAGCGCCGATGCGGCGCCGGTGGCGGTGCGTGCGGCGGGCTTCAGGACACGGCGGGCACCGGCGTGGCGCTCGCCTTCGGCGGCGTGGCGTCGGGCGCCTTGACCAGCGCCGGCGCACCCTCCTTCAGGTTCTCGAAGCGCGCCGCCAGCACCTTGAGGGTCGCCGGCAGCGCCGTCTTGATCTCGACGCGCCCGGACTCCTCGTCGCGGCGGCCGGTGACGACCATCCGGCGCACGAGCTTGCCGTCCTCGATCGCCCACACGAACGTCTGGCCGCCTTCGGAGCGCACGGCGGCCGCCGGCAGCGACTGCACGGGGGCGCTTGCCGCCAGCGCGATGCGGCCGGTCGCGAACATGCCGCCGCGCAGCGCGCGGTCCGGATTCGGAATGCCGACGAACACGTGGATGGCGCGCGTGCCCGGCTCGGTCGCCGGGCTGATGCGCTCGATGCGGCCGGTGAAGCGGCGCTCGCCGAAGCCGTCGACGGTCAGGTCGACGCTCATGCCCGGCTTCAGCTCGGGGATGTCGACCGCCGGGACGAGCGCCTGCAACTCGATCTCGTTCAGGTCGACGACCGTGACGAGCGGCGTGTCGAATGCGACCTTCTCGCCCGGCTGCACGTGGCGCTTGGCGACGATCCCGGTCAGCGGCGCCGTCGCGACGGCGTCTTTCAGCGCGTTCTGCGCGAGCCGCACCTGCGCCTCGGCCGACATCACGCTGCCGCGCGACACGTTGCGGGTCGACTCCGCGTTGTCGAACGCGTTCTGCGAGATGAAGTTCTGCTTGAGCAGCTTCTGGTTGGTCGCGAGCGTCTTCTCGGCCAGCGCGAGCTGCGCCTTCGCCGACTCGAGCTGCCCCTGCCGCTCGATGAGCCGCGCGTCGAGGTCGGCCGTGTCGACCCGGACCAGCATCTGCCCGGCGGCGACCGCGTCGCCTTCGCGCACGGTGATCTGGCGAACGTCGCCGGAGACCTTGGCCTTGACGGTCGCCTGGCGAACCGGCTGCATCGTCCCCGAGACGGGCAGGAAGCGCGCGAGCGCGCTGGCCTCGACCACCGCCAGATCGGCCGGCCCGAACTCGAGCGCGACCGGGGCGCCCTTGTCGCCGTCCTTGCCTTCCTGCGCCTTCTTCGCGATGCGCATGCCGATGGCCGCGGACAGCCCGCCCGCGACCAGCACCGCCACCAAGGCAACCACGACCCGCCGCCGCGTGATGCGCAAACCCATGACCTCTCCTCGGCCGCCGGCCGGGACGATCGGTCCCGCGGCGCCAGTTCCCCCGTCGACCCTGTTTGGATGCGGCGCGCGGCGCGGATTCGGGGCGGCCGGTGCGCCGGTCCGAAGGCGCGGCATTGTCGCCGCCGCGCGTGCGCCAGGGCAATCAGGGCGCGACGAAGCGCGCCCCGGCCCGACGAAACGCCGGGGCGGCCGCACGGCCCGCACGCGCGGGCGCCGGCGCCGGCCGCCGGATTGACACCCCCGGACCAGCACGCAATAATAGTCTGTTTCCCGGCAGCGTTTCCAGCGCGCCACCCATTTCGCCCCACAGTCGCCTCGGAGAGGAACCCCACATGACGATTTCGAAGAAGCTCGGCCTGACGCTGGTCGCCGCCGCGCTCATCACCGTTTACGGTTGCGGCAAGGAAGAACCCAAGAAGGCCGCGGAAGCGCCCAAGCCGGCGGCGCCGGTCGAGGAAGTCCTGGTCGTGAAGATCGGCCACGCCGGTCCGCTCACCGGCGGCATCGCCCACCTCGGCAAGGACAACGAGAACGGCGCGCGCCTCGCCGTCGACGAGGCCACCGCCCGCAAGATCAAGCTCGGCGGCAAGACGGTCAAGTTCGAGCTGATGAGCGAAGACGACCAGGCGGACCCGAAGATGGGCCCGACGATCGCGCAGAAGATGGTCGACGCCAAGGTCGCCGGCGTCGCCGGCCACCTCAACTCGGGCGTGTCGATCCCGGCGTCGGCGGTCTACAACCAGGCGGGCGTCCCGATGGTGACCGGCTCCGCGACCAACCCGAAGCTGACCGAGCAGGGCTTCAAGAACGTCTTCCGGCTGGTGGCTCGCGACGACCAGCAAGGGCCGGCGATCGCGCAGTACCTCGCCGGCATGAAGGTCAAGAAGGTCGCGATCGCCGACGACGCGACCGCCTATGGCGAGGGCCTCGCCAACGAGGTCGAGAAGACGCTGAAGGCGTCCGGCATCCAGGTCGTCGCGCGCGAAAAGGCGACCGACAAGACGACCGACTTCAAGGCGATCCTGACCAAGATGAAGGGCAAGGCGCCCGACGCGATCTTCTACGGCGGCATGGACGCCACCGGCGGCCCGATGATCAAGCAGGCGCGCGAGCTCGGCATCAAGTCGATCATGAGCTTCGGCGACGGCGCGTGTACCGACGAGATGGCCAAGCTCGCCGGCCCGGCGGCGGAAGGACTCATCTGCTCGCAGGCGGGCCTGCCGGCCTCGGCCGCGAGCAAGGAGTTCAACGACGCGTTCAAGGCGAAGTTCGGCGACGTCAAGCAGTACGCGCCGTTCTTCTACGACGCCGTCGGCGTGATGATCGCGGCGATGCAGAAGGCGGACTCGGCCGACCCGGCCAAGTACATGCCCGAACTGCACAAGCTCTCCTACAACGGCGCCACGGGCAAGATCGAGTTCGACGAAAAGGGCGACCGCAAGGACGCCGAAGTCACGATCTTCACGCTCAAGGAAGGCAAGGTCGTGCCGGTCGGCGTCGTCAAGGCCGGCAAGGCCTCGACGTTCGAGGACTTCATGAAGGCGGCGCAGGCGCCGGCCGCGGCCCCTGCCGCGGCTCCGGCGGCGGCTCCGGCCCCGGCGGCGGCTCCGGAAGCGCCGAAGAAGTAGCGGCAAGCGGAAGAAACGATACGGCGCCTTCGGGCGCCGTATTTTTTTGCGCGACCCCCTCGCCCCAACGCTCTCCCCGCCAAGTTGGGCGCGGCAGCCCATGAACGTTGCGCAGGGTCGGGCGGCCCTCTTCCCGCGTGCGGGGAGAGGGCCGGGGTGAGGCCCCGCTTGCGGGCATGAGGGCCGAGGGACCACAATCGCGCCTGACGCGCGAAACCACGAGCGGGGCCCCCCTGGATATCTTCCTGCAGCAGCTGATCAACGGGCTCACGCTCGGCAGCGTCTACGCGATGGTCGCGCTGGGCTACACGATGGTCTACGGGATCATCCAGCTCATCAACTTCGCGCACGGCGAGGTCGTGATGATCGGCGCGATGGTCGCCTACTCGGTCATCGTCGCGCTGGTCGGTGGCAACACCGGGCTGCCGCCGCTCGCGATCGTGCTGGCCGGGCTGCTCGCGGCGATCCCCGTGTGCATGGCGGTCGGCTACACGCTCGAGCGGGTCGCCTACCGGCCGCTCCGGCGCGCGCCACGGCTTGCCCCGCTGATCACGGCGATCGGCCTGTCGATCATCCTGCAGCACCTGGCGCTCATCGTCTGGAGCCGCAACCCGCTGCCGTATCCGCAGATCGTGGCGACGGTCCCCTACCACATCACGTCGTCGCCGAACGGCGCGACGATCACCAACGTGCAGATCGCGATCATCGGCGGCTCGTTCGCGCTGATGGGGCTGCTGCTGCTGCTCGTCTACCGGACCCGGCTCGGCATCGCGATGCGCGCGACCGCGCAGAACCAGGAGGTGGCCGGGCTGATGGGCATCGACATCAACCGGGTGATCTCGCTGACGTTCGTGATCGGCGCCGCGCTGGGCGCGGTGGCCGGCGTGATGGTCGGCAGCTACTACGGCATCGCGCACTACCAGATGGGCTTCATCCTCGGCCTCAAGGCATTCTCGGCCGCCGTGCTGGGCGGCATCGGCAACCTCGCGGGCGCGATGCTCGGCGGCCTGCTGCTCGGCATCATCGAGGCTCTGGGCGCAGGCTACGTCGGTGACCTCACGAACCTGTGCAACCTGGCGTCGTGGTCGGACGCGCTGGCGAAGCGCTGCGCGGAGGACTCCAACCTCACGCTGTTCGGCTCCAACTACCAGGACGTGTTCGCGTTCATCGTCTTGATCGCGGTGCTCGTGTTCCGGCCGTCCGGCCTGCTGGGCGAGCGCGTGTCCGACCGCGCCTGATCCGTCTCCCCGCCGGCCGTGGACTCCGTCGCCTGTCGCTGCTGCGATCTGCTCCAGCGCGTCCCGCCGCTGCCGCGCGGCGGCAAGGCGCGCTGCGTGCGCTGCGGGCAGCTGCTGGCCACCCGGCCGGCCGATCCACTCGACGCGCCGCTCGCGCTGACGATCGCGGCGGCGATCGCGTTCGCCGTCGCGAACGCGACGCCGATGCTGCGCCTGTCCGCGGAGGGGCGCGAGGCGCAGACCACGCTGCCGGGCGGCGCGCTCGCGATGTGGCAGGCGGGCAGCGAGTTGACGGCGCTCGCCGTCGCGTTCTGTGCCGTCGTCGCGCCGGCGTGCCACCTGGCGCTGCTGCTCGCCGTGCTGCTGGCCGTCCGCCGGCCTCCGGCGCCACCGTGGGTCGGCGTGGCGATGCGCTGGCTGGAGCGCGTCCGGCCGTGGGCGATGACCGAAGTGCTGCTGCTGGGCGTGCTGGTCGCGCTGACCAAGATCGCGCAACTCGCGAGCGTGGCGCCGGGACCGGGGCTCTTCGCGCTGCTCGCGGTCGTGCTGCTGGTGCCGGCGATCGCGACGACGTTCGACGCCGACCTGGTATGGCGCCGCATCGCGTGGGCGGATGCGCGCGCGCAGGTGCGCGCGTGACGGCGCAGGCCGGCAGCGCCGCGGCCTGCGGCCTCGTCGCCTGCGGCGACTGCGCGCTGGTGTCGCGGCCGGCCTCCGCCGCGGCGGCCGGGCACTGCCCGCGCTGCGGCGCGGCGCTCGCCTGGCGGCAGCCGCGGTCGCTGCAGCGCACGTGGGCGCTGCTCGTCGCGGCGGCCGTCCTCTACGTGCCCGCCAACGTGCTGCCGGTGCTCGTGACCGACACGCTGGTGTCGTCGCAGTCGGACACGATCATGTCGGGCGTCGTGCTGCTGTACACGACCGGCTCGTGGCCGCTCGCGCTGATCGTGCTGGTGGCGAGCGTGATGATCCCGCTCGGCAAGCTCGCCGCGCTCGCGTACGTGCTGGTCACCGTGCAGCGCGGCTCGGCGGCGAATGCGCGCGAGCGCACGCGCCTCACCCGGACCGTCGAGTTCATCGGCCGCTGGTCGATGCTCGACGTGTTCGTCGACACCTTCGTCGTCGCGCTCGTGCAGCTGTCGCCGCTGATGAGCGTCGCGCCCGGGCCCGGCGTGGTCTGGTTCATGGCGGTCGTCGTGCTGACGATGCTCGCCGCGCGGTCGTTCGACCCGCGCCTCATCTGGGACGCGGCCGCTGCCCGGGAAGACCGCGATGGCCGCCCCCGCTGACGACGCCGCGCTGCCGCAGGCGACGGTCGAGCCGGCGCGGCGCGCGCGCCTCTCGCCGGTGTGGATCGTGCCGCTGGTCGCCGCGGTGGTGGCGCTCGGCATCTTCGCCGAGCGCGTCCTCTCCGAGGGGCCGGCGGTCACGATCGTGTTCCAGTCGGCCGAGGGCATCGAGGCCGGCAAGACGTTCGTCAAGTACAAGGACGTCAACATTGGCCAGGTGACCGCCGTGCGCCTCACCGAGGACTTCGGCCGGGTCGAGGTGACCGCGCGCATCGCGAAGTCGGCGGCGGGACTCATGGTCGAGGACGCGAAGTTCTGGGTCGTGCGCCCGCGGATCAGCCTGTCCGGCGTCTCCGGGCTGTCCACGCTGCTGTCCGGCGACTACATCGGCTTCGACGCCGGCGCGTCGACGAAACGGCAGAAGACCTTCACGGGCCTCGAGGTGCCGCCGATCATCGATGGCGGGCCGGGGCGCCGGTTCGTGCTGCACGCGCCGGACTTAGGCTCGCTCGGCATCGGCTCGCCCGTCTACTTCCGCCGGCTGCCGGTCGGCCAGGTGGTCGCGATCGACCTCGCCGCCGACGGCAAGTCGGTCGCGATTACCGTGTTCGTCAACGCACCGTACGACCGGTACGTGACGGCCGGCACGCGGTTCTGGAACGCGAGCGGCTTCGACGTGTCGCTCACCGCCAACGGCATCGACGTGCGCACGCAGTCGCTGGTCGCGCTGCTCGAAGGCGGGCTCGCGTTCGAAACGCCGGCCTTCGCGCCCGCGGCGGTGCCCGCGGCGGCGAACGCGCCGTTCCGCCTCTTCGCCGACCGCGCGAGCGCGCTGAAGCCCGACGACACGATCGCGACGCGCTACGTGCTCTACTTCGCGGAGTCGCTGCGCGGGCTGTCGGTCGGCGCGCCGGTGACGTTCTTCGGCGTCGGCGTCGGCGAAGTCGTCGCCATCGGGCTCACGCTGGACGAGCGCACGCTCAACGCCCGCCCGCGGGTCGAGATCGTCGTCTATCCGCAGCGGATGATCTCGGCGCTGCCGGCGGCGCAGGAGAAGCTGGCCGATACGATGGTGGGCAACCGCGAACTGCGCCATGCGATCATGCGCCGCATGGTGGCCGACCGCGGCCTGCGCGCGCAGCTCATGACCGGCAGCCTCATCACCGGGCAGCTGTACGTCGCGCTCGGCTACTTCCCCGACGCGAAGCCCGTGCGCTTCGACCCCGGCGCCGACCCGCCGGAGCTGCCGGTGGTGCCGAGCCCGTTCCCGGCACTGGAGGCGAAGCTGTCCAGCATCGTCGCCAAGCTCGACCGCGTACCGCTCGACGCCATCGGCGCCGAGCTCAAGCTGGCGCTCGCCACGCTCGACCAGACGCTGAAGGACGTCGGGCGCATGGCGGTGAGCGTCGAGACGCAGGCGGTGCCGGCGCTGCGTTCGGCGCTCGACGACGCGAAGGGCGCGCTGGCCGCGACCGAGCGGGTGATGGGCAGCGCGGAGAACAACCTCGTCGGCGCCTCGGCGCCGGGCCAGATCGAGCTGCGCCACGCGCTGCAGGAGTTGGCGCGCGCCGCGCGCGCCTTGCGCGTGCTCGCCGACTACCTCGAGCGCCACCCCGAGTCGCTGCTCCGCGGCAAGACGCCGGAGGCGGCGCCGAAATGAGCGCGGCGAACGCCCTGCTCGCCGCGGTTGCCGTGCTGGCGCTTGCCGCCGGCTGCGCGACGTCGCCGCCGGCGCGCTTCTACACGCTGTCCGGCGCGCCGGCGCCCGCGGCGCCGGCGTCGGGCGTCACCGTGGGCGTCGGGCCGGTGGCCATCCCGGCCGCCGTCGACCGGCCGGAGATCGTCGTCGCCGTCGGCGCGAACGAGGTCTGGCTGGACGAGTTCAACCGGTGGGCGGCGCCGCTGGCCGACGGCATCGCGCTCGCGGTCGCGGCCGACCTCGCGGCGCAGCTGGCCACGCCGCGGGTCGTACTGCTGGCGCAGGCGGGCGCCGGCACCGAGTATCGCGTCGCTCTCGACGTGCAGCGCTTCGAATCGGCGCCGGGAAGCCACGCGCTGGTCGACGTGGCGTGGACGGTGTCGCGCAGGGACGGCTCGGCAGCCGGCGGGCGCACCGTCGCGCGCGAGCCCGCGCCGGAGCGAGGCTACGACGCGCTGGCCGCCGCGCACAGCCGCGCGCTCGCGCGCGTGTCCGCCGACGTCGCCACCGCGATCCGCGCACTCGCGGGGGCACCGGCGGCCCCGCCGCGCGCCGGCCCATCTTCACCGCCGCAATGATTACGGGCATCCTTGCGACTGCGCGACCGGGCCGGGCACGCTGTCCGGCACCGGGCCGGCAAGGCGCCGGCCTCCCGCAACGATAGGCGCTCCGACATGCAGAGCTTCTTCGACGTCCGCAGCAACCCGCGCCTCGCATGGGCCGGGCTCGCTGTGATCGCCATCGTGCTGCTGGTGCTCCCGTGGGCGCTGGCGAGCGTGGGCACCGCGTGGGTGCGCATCACGAACATCGCGATCCTGTACGTGTTCCTGGCGCTGGGCCTCAACATCGTCGTGGGCTTCGCCGGGCTGCTGGACCTCGGCTACATCGCTTTCTACGCCGTCGGCGCGTACGTCTACGCGCTGCTCGCGAGCCCGCACTTCAACCTGCACCTGCCGTTCTGGATCATCCTGCCCCTGGGGGCCGCGCTCGCCTGCCTGTTCGGCGTGCTGCTCGGCGCGCCGACGCTGAAGCTGCGCGGCGACTACCTCGCGATCGTCACGCTGGGCTTCGGCGAGATCATCCGGATCTTCCTCAACAACCTTGCCCGGCCGGTCAACATCACCAACGGACCGCAGGGGATCGCGCGCATCGATCCGTTCCACGTCGGCGACGCGAGCTTCGCGCAGCGCGAGACGATTCTCGGCCTCGACTTCACCGGACCGATCAAGTACTACTACTTCTTCCTCGTCGTCCTGGTCGTCGTCATCATCGTCAACATCCGGCTGCAGGACTCCCGCATCGGGCGCGCGTGGGAGGCGATCCGCGAGGACGAGGTGGCCGCGCGCGCGATGGGCATCAACACGCGCAACATCAAGCTGCTCGCGTTCGCGATGGGGGCATCGTTCGGCGGGATCGCCGGCGGCATGTTCTCGGCGATCCAGGGCTTCGTCAGCCCCGAGAGCTTCACGCTGGTCGAGTCGGTGATGGTGCTGTCGATGGTCGTTCTCGGCGGCATGGGCAACATCTGGGGCGTCATCCTCGGCGCGCTGCTGCTGTCGTTCGTCCCCGAGATCCTCCGCTACACGGTGGAGCCGGCGCAGATGGCGCTGTTCGGGCGCATGCTGATCGAGCCGGAGGTGATCCGGATGCTGCTGTTCGGCCTGGCGCTCGTGCTGATGATGCTGTTCCGGCCGGCGGGCATCCTGCCTTCCGCCGTGCGCCGGCGCGAACTCGAGGTTCCCGCCAAGTGAACGAGCCGCTGCCGCTGCTGACGGCCAAGGGCATCACCAAGCGCTTCGGCGGCGTGCAGGCGCTGGCCGACGTCGGCTTCACGATCCACCACGGCGAGATCTACGGTTTGATCGGGCCGAACGGCGCCGGCAAGACGTCGCTGTTCAACGTGCTCACCGGCATCTACGTGCCCGACGGCGGCCACTTCGCGTTCGACGGCGAAGTTCTGCTGACGCTGAAGCCCAACGACGTCGCGGCGCGCGGGATCGCGCGCACGTTCCAGAACATCCGCCTGTTCGCCAACCTGACGGCGCTGGAGAACGTGATGATCGGGCGGCACGTGCGCACGCGGGCGGGCGTCTGGGGCGCGATCTCGCGCAACGCGCGCGCGCGCGAGGAGGAGCGGGCGATCCACCGGCGTGCATACGAGCTGCTCGAGTACGTGGGCGTGGCCAGGCGCGCGAACAGTCTCGCGAAGCACCTCGCCTACGGCGACCAGCGCCGGCTCGAGATCGCACGCGCGCTCGCGACCGAGCCCAAGCTCCTCGCCCTCGACGAGCCGGCGGCGGGCATGAACGCGACGGAGACCGCGGCGCTGCGCGCCCTGCTCGAGGACATCCGGCGCGACGGCACGACGATCCTGCTGATCGAGCACGACATGAAGCTCGTGATGAGCGTCTGCGACCGCGTCCTCGTGCTCGACTACGGCAAGAAGATCGCCGAAGGGTCCGCGTCCGAGGTGCAGACCGACCCCAAGGTCATCGCCGCGTACCTCGGAGGTGACGTGTCGCTGAACCTGAAGGGCGCGTAGGCCAGCCGATGCCGGGCGAGCACCCACTGCTGTCGCTGCGCAAGCTCGAGGTCGCCTACGGCGGCATCCAGGCGGTCAAGGGGATCGACCTCGACGTGGACGCGGGCGAGCTCGTCTGCCTGATCGGCGCGAACGGCGCCGGCAAGACGACGACGCTGAAGGGCATCTGCGGTCTGCTGCCGGTGAAGGCCGGCAGGATCCACTACGGCGGCGTCGACGTCACCGGGAAGCCCGCGTTCCAGCTCGTCAAGCGCGGGCTCGCGATGGTGCCGGAAGGCCGCGGCGTGTTCGGCGCGCTGACCATCGAGGAGAACCTCGCGATGGGCGCCTACGTCCGCAGCGACGCCGGCGGCGTCAAGGCGGACATGGAGCGCGTCTACCACCTGTTCCCCCGCCTGAAGGAGCGGCGCCGGCAGACGGCCGGCACGCTGTCCGGCGGCGAGCAGCAGATGCTGGCGATGGGGCGCGCGCTGATGTCGCGGCCGAAGCTGCTGCTGCTCGACGAGCCGTCGATGGGGCTCGCGCCGCTGATGGTGCAGAAGGTCTTCGAGACCGTCGTCGCCGTGGCGCGGGAAGGAGTGACGATCCTGCTGATCGAGCAGAACGCGAAGCTGGCGCTCGAGGTCAGCCGCCGCGGCTACGTGATGGAGTCGGGCGAGATCACGCTGAAGGGCGACTCCGCCTCGCTGCTGCACGACCCGAAGGTGCGCGAAGCCTACCTCGGCGAAGTGGCCTGACCGCGTCGGCCGCGTTGGCCCGCGGGCACCGACCGCCGTGAGCGCAGCAGGTCCCCCGTCCGCACCGGGTTCGCGCGCGCCGCGCACCGTGCCGGCGGGGCGGGCGCTCGACTGGTTCTCCGAGGCGATGCGGCTGTGGCGCCGCGGCCCGCTGACGTTCTGCGCGTTCGCCCTCGTCGTCGTCGCCGTCAGCGTCGTGCTGGAGCCGGTGCCGGTCGCCGGCGCCTTGGCCGCGCACGTGCTGGCCCCGCTGCTGGCGTGCGGGCTCCTCTACGCGAGCCTCGCCGCCGATCGCGGCGACCGGCCGCGCTGGTCGCAGCTCGTCGCCGTGTTCGTGGCGCCGCTGCGGGCGCAGGCGACCGTCGTCGCCGGCGGCTTGGTCCCACTCGCGGTCGAAGCGCTGGCGGCCTGGAGCCTGGCCGGCGTGAACGTGCTGCTGCCGCTGGCCGATACGTCGCAGCTGTCGGTCGCAGCGATCGGGGTCATCTACGCGGCCGGCGTGGCCGCGTCGCTGCCGGTCACGTTCGTCCCGATGGCGGCGCTGTTCGACGGCGCGCCGTTCGGGCAGGCGTTCGCGACGTCGCTGCAGGCGTTCGCGCGCAACGTACCCGCGCTCGCCGCCTACGCGGCGTTCTCGTTCGTCCTGCTGGCGATCGGGATCGCGACCTCCGGCATCGGGCTCCTGCTGGCGCTGCCGTGGATCGCCGCCGCGTCGTACGCGGCGTGGAAGGACGTGTTCGCCGTCGCGTAGCCGCCGGCACGAAACCGAGCGTGAAACCGAGCCAGGCTCGATCGTTCACTTCCAGTCGAAGCGCGCGAGGCCGGCCTCGACCGGGACCTGGCCGACCTCGACGTCGTCGACGCGCGCGAGCGGCGGCCCATGGCGGCACCACGCGACGAAGCGCTCGACGTCGGCGGCCGCCCCCTGCGCGAACGCCTCGACCGCGCCGTCCGGCCGGTTGCGCACCCAGCCGGCGACGGCGATCGCGCGGGCCGCCTCGACCGTCGCGTGGCGAAAGCCGACCCCCTGCACGCGGCCGCGGATCACCACCTTGCGCGCGACGTCGGCCATGGTCGTGCGACCGCGCGCGTCAGCGGCCGCGACTGCGCCGCCACGCGAACAGCGCCGCGACCGTCTTGCCGTCGGTAAGCCCGCCGCAGTCGTACGTCGCGAGGAGCTCGTCCTCGGTCAGCGCGACGATGTCGAGGAACTCGCCGTCGTCGAGCTTCTGGCCGACGTGCTCGAGCCCGGTCGCCTCGTAGATGTCGATGAATTCGGTCGAGTAGCCGATCTCCGGGTGGATCGTGCCGAGCTTCTTCCACTTCTGCGCGGTATAGCCGGCCTCCTCGACGAGCTCGCGCTGCGCGGTCGCGAGCGGCGTCTCGCCCGCGTCGATCTTGCCCGCCGGAAACTCCAGCATCACACGCCGCACCGGGTAGCGAAACTGCCGCTCGAGCACGAGGCGGCCGTCGTCCCGCAGCGGAACCACCAGTACCGCGCCCGGATGCACGACGAACTCGCGTGTGGACTCGCCGCCGTCGGGCAGGCGGATCCGGTCGCGCCGCACTTCGAGCAGCTTGCCCGAGAACACGACCTCGGACGCGAGGCCGGTCTCGACGAGATGGGAATCGTCCTCGGGCTTCATGCGAGCCAGTCCCGCGGCGGCAGAAAGTCGGTGTGGAGCGCCGCCTCCGGCGTTCCCGGCGCGGGCGACCAGTCGTAGCGCCACTGCGCCAGCGGCGGCATCGACATCAGGATCGCCTCGGTGCGCCCGTTCGACTGCAGGCCGAACAGCGTCCCGCGGTCCCACACGAGATTGAACTCGACGTAGCGGCCGCGCCGGTAGAGCTGGAAGTCGCGCTCGCGCTCGCCGAACGGCGTGTCCTTGCGGCGCACGAGGATCGGCGCGTACGCGGGCAGGAAGTGGTCGCCCACGCTCCTCGTCAGAGCAAAGCAGCGATCGAAGCCACCCTCGTTCAAGTCGTCGTAGAAGACGCCGCCGACCCCGCGCGGCTCGCGCCGGTGCTTGAGGTAGAAGTACTCGTCGCACCACTGCTTGTAGCGTGCGTGCACGTCCGCGCCGAACGGCGCCACCGCATCGCGGCATGTCCGGTGGAAGTGCACGGCGTCCTCGGCGAAGCCATAGTACGGCGTCAGGTCCATGCCGCCGCCGAACCACCAGACCGGCTCGGCTCCGGCCTTGCGCGCGACGAAGAAGCGCACGTTGAGGTGCGCGGTCGGCGCGTACGGGTTGCGCGGGTGGAGCACCAGCGACACGCCCATCGCCTCCCACGCGCGGCCGGCCAGCTCGGGCCGATGCGCCGTGGCCGACGCCGGCAGCGTCTCGCCCAGCACGTGCGAGAACAGCACGCCGCCGCGCTCGAGCGCGTTGCCGTGCTCGATGAGCCGCGAGACGCCGCCGCCGCCCTCGGGCCGCGTCCATTCGTCGCGGCGGAACGGCGACCGGTCGATGGCCTCCAGCCCTTCGACGATGCGCTGCTGCAGGCCGGCGAGGTACGCGCGGACGGCGGGGGCGACGATGGTCGTCATCCGCCCCTCACCCCGACCCTCTCCCCGCTGCGCGGGGCGAGGGAGCGCAATTGCGCGACGATGCGCAGACATCCCTCCCTCTCCCCGCTTGCGGGGAGAGAGCCGGGGTGAGGGGCCGCCGCACTCACTTGCGTGCAGTGGCGCGGTGGCCGATGTCGGTGCGGAACTGCATGCCGGCGAAGCGGATGTCGGCGACCGCCGCATACGCCGCGCGCTGCGCCTGCCGCACGGAGTCGCCCAGCGCCGTGACGCACAGCACGCGCCCGCCACTGACGACCGTGCGGCCGTCGGCGAGTGCGGTGCCGGCGTGGAACACGACGACGTCCGGGTGCGCGGCCGGCGTCACGCGGTCGAGCCCCTCGATCGCGTCGCCCTTGCGCGGCTGGTCCGGATAACCGGCGGCCGCGAGCACGACGCCGAGCGCCGCGCGCCGGTCCCACTCGGCCTCGGCGGTGTCGAGCGTGCCGTCGAGCGCGCGCTCGACCAGGTCGACGAGGTCGGACTTCAACCGCATCACGATCGGCTGCGTTTCCGGGTCGCCCATCCGGCAGTTGAACTCCAGCACCTTCGGGGCGCCGTCGGCGCCGATCATCACGCCGGCGTACAGGAACCCGGTGTACGGGATGCCGTCCGCCGCCATGCCGTTGACGGCCGGCACGACGATCTCGCGCATGATGCGCGCGTGCAGCGCCGGCGTGACGACCGGTGCGGGCGAGTACGCGCCCATGCCGCCGGTGTTCGGGCCGGCGTCGCCGTCGGCGAGCCGCTTGTGGTCCTGCGACGAGGCGAGCGGCAGCACGTGGCGCCCGTCGACCATCACGATGAAGCTCGCCTCCTCGCCTTCGAGGAAGTCCTCGATCACGACCCGCGCGCCGGCGTCGCCCATCGCGTTGCCGACGAGCATCGCGTCGATCGCGGCGTCCGCTTCCTCCCGCGTGGCGGCGACGACCACGCCCTTGCCTGCGGCGAGCCCGTCGGCCTTGACCACGATCGGCGCACCGCGCTGCGCGACGTACGCGTGCGCGGCGTGCGCGTCGGTGAACGTCCGGTACTGCGCGGTCGGCAGCCCGTGCCGAGCCATGAACGCCTTGGCGAAGTCCTTCGAGCTCTCGAGTTGCGCCGCCGCCTGCGTCGGCCCGAAGATGCGCAGCCCCGCCGCGCGGAAGGCATCGACCACGCCCGCCGCGAGCGGCGCCTCGGGGCCGACGACGGTGAACGCCACCTGCTCGCGCCGCGCGAACTCCACGAGGTCGGGGATCGCCGTGTGCGCGACGTTGGCGAGCGCCTCGTCGCGCGCCGTGCCCGCGTTGCCGGGTGCGACATACACGCGCGCGACGCGCGGACTCTGCGCGAGCTTCCACGCCAGCGCGTGCTCGCGGCCGCCGCCGCCGATCACGAGGACGTTCATCCGCCCCCCACCAAAGTCCGTGCAAACGGGTTATACCCGTTTGCACCACTCCGTTTCCCCTCTCCCGCTTGCGGGAGAGGGGGAAGGGGTGAGGGAACGCTGTTCCGAGCGCGTCATGCCGCGCATCAGTGACGGAAGTGGCGGACGCCCGTGAACACCATCGCGACGCCGCGCTCGTCGGCCGCCGCGATCACCTCGGCGTCGCGCATGCTGCCGCCGGGCTGGATCACCGCCGCGGCGCCGTTGTCGGCGACCACGTCGAGGCCATCGCGGAACGGGAAGAACGCGTCGGACGCGACGACTGCGCCTGCGAGCGCGAGTCCCGCATTGGCGGCCTTCATCGCGGCGATCCGCGTCGAGTCCACGCGGCTCATCTGGCCGGCGCCGATGCCGAGCGTCTGCCCGTCGCGGCAGTAGACGATTGCGTTCGACTTCACGTACTTCGCCACGCGCCACGCGAACATGAGGTCGGTCATCTGCGCGGGCGAGGGTGCGCGCTTCGTGACGACCTTGAGCTCGGCCGGCTCCACGTTGCGCGTGTCGGGCGACTGCACGAGCAGGCCGCCGCCGACGCGCTTGACGTCCCATGCGTTCGCGGCGCCGTTCCCCGCCGGCAACGGAACCTCGAGCACCCGCACGTTGACCTTCTTCGCGATCGCCGTCAGCGCGTCGTCGGTGTACGCAGGCGCGATCAGCACCTCGAGGAACTGCGCCGCCACTGCCTCGACCGTCGCGGCGTCGACCGGGCGGTTGAACGCGATGATGCCGCCGAATGCCGACGTCGGGTCGGTGGCGAACGCCTTCCGGTACGCGTCGAGCGGCGTGCCGGCGATGGCCACGCCGCACGGGTTGGCGTGCTTGACGATCACGCACGCGGGCTCGGCGAACGTCTTCACGCACTCCCACGCGGCGTCGCTGTCGGCGACGTTGTTGTACGAGAGCTCCTTGCCCTGCAGCTGCCGGTACGTGGCGATCGCGCCGGCCGCCGGCGCCTCGTCGCGGTAGAACGCCGCCGACTGGTGCGGGTTCTCGCCGTAGCGCATTTCCTGCACCTTCGCGCCGGCGAAGTGGAACGCGTCCGGCCAGCCTTGCGCGGCGCCGTCCGGCCCGCGCGCGGTCAGCCAGTTGGCGATCGCGCCGTCGTAGGACGCCGTGTGCGCGAACGCCTTGCGCATCAGCCGGAACCGCGTGTCGGCAGTCAGCGCGTTGCCGTTGGCGGCGAGCTCGGCGAGCACGCCCGCGTAGTCGGCGGGGTCGACGACGACGCCGACGTGCGGCCAGTTCTTCGCCGCCGCGCGCACCATCGACGGGCCGCCGATGTCGATGTTCTCGACGGCGTCCTCCAGCGTGCAGCCGGGCTTGGCGACGGTCGCGCGGAACGGGTACAGATTGACCACGACGAGATCGATCGTCGGGATGCCGTGCTCGCGGAGCGCAGCGACGTGCTCGGGCAGGTCGCGCCGCGCGAGGATGCCGCCGTGGATCCGCGGGTGCAGCGTCTTGACGCGGCCGTCGAGCATCTCGGGAAAGCCGGTGTAGGCGCCGACGTCGGTGACGGGCAGGCCGGCGTCGGCGAGCGCCTTCGCGGTGCCGCCGGTGGACAGCAGGCGCACGCCGCGCGCGACGAGCCCGCGCGCGAAGTCGGCGAGGCCGGTCTTGTCCGAGACCGACAGCAGGGCCTGCGCGACGGAAGCGGCCGCGGTCGTCACAGCAGCTTGTACTTGACGAGCTTCGTACGCAGCGTGTTGCGGTTCATGCCGAGCATCTCCGCCGCCTGCGACTGGTTGCCGTCCGCGCGTTCCAGGATCGACGCCAGCAGCGCGCGCTCGACGTGGCCGATCACCATGTCGTAGACGCCGGTGGGCATCTCGCCGTCGAGGCGCTTGAAATACTCGTCGAGCGAGCGGTCGACGCTGCGGCAGATCTCGTTGCTGCCGTTCAGTTTCTGTCTTCTGGTCACGCCGCGAGGGCCTCCCCTGCCCGGTGCCGGTACTGGTTGTCGGTGCCGCAGGCGGCCGTGGCACGCTCCTGCGCCGCGGGCAGCCGCACACCGGCCGCCGCGAGCCGGTCGAAGTACACCGCGACCACCGCGAGCTGCGCGGCCGGCGTCTCGGTCGCGCACATCGCGCGCCGGAACGCCTCCCCGTCCGGCAGCGATTGCGCGTACCAGGACAGGTGCTTGCGCGCGGTGCGCACGCCCTGCAGTTCGCCGTGGAACGCGTAGTGCTCGATCAGGTGGGCGTGGATGAGCGCGCGCGCCTCGGCCACGGTCGGCGGCGGCAGGTGGGTGCCGGTCGCCAGGTAGTGCACGATCTCGCGAAAGATCCACGGCCGGCCCTGCGCCGCGCGGCCGATCATCACGGCATCGGCACCCGTGTGGCGCAGCACCGCCGCCGCGTCCTCCGCGCAGCCGATGTCGCCGTTGGCGATCACCGGGATGCGCACGGCGCGCTTGACCGCCGCGATCGTGTCGTACTCGGCCGCTCCGCCGAACAGGCACGCGCGGGTGCGGCCGTGCACGGTCAGCGCCGCGATGCCGGCGTCCTCGGCGATGCGCGCGATCGCGACCGCGTTGCGCGCGCCCGGGTGCGGGCCGGTGCGGATCTTGAGCGTGACGGGCACGTCCACCGCGCGCACGACGGCCGCGACGATCGCGGCGACCAGCGCTTCATTCGAGAGCAGCGCCGAGCCCGCGGCCACGTTGCAGACCTTCTTCGCCGGGCAGCCCATGTTGATGTCGACGACCTGCGCGCCGTGCGCGACGTTGTAGCGTGCAGCGTCGGCCATCTGCGTCGGGTCGGCGCCGGCGATCTGCACGGCCACCGGCGCCGGCTCGCCTTCGTGGTCGAGCCGCCGCCGCGACTTGGCGGTGTCCCGCAGCCGAGGGTTCGCCGCGACCATCTCCGACACCGCGTAGCCGGCGCCCAGTCGCCGGCACAGCTGGCGGAACGGCCGGTCGGTGACGCCCGCCATCGGCGCGACGGCGACGTTGTTCGGCAGCGGATGAGGGCCGATGCGCACGATCGGTACGGTGGTTCGGAGGGGAGGGAGTGACGCCGGGAAATCGACTTCGATTATACCGGCATTGCGCGCGCGCCGCGCGCTCGTCGCTGCCCGGTTTTTGCGCAGTGCGCATGCGCCGGGGCGCGCTGTGTCGCGGATGCGACACCGCGTGCGGCGCGGCGAACGCGCGTTCACGACCGTGGCGCGTCGGGCATCTGCGGCGGCTTTGGGTCTGACCCTTGCCGGGTACGGACTGCGATGTGCGCAGCCGCTGCGACCGCTAAGGGTCAGACCCTTTGGTCGACCGCTAAGACCCTTTGGCGCGCAGCGCCGGCGTCCGTCAAGGGTCGGACGCCTGGCAGACGCCTACCGCAACCCGAACAGCATCGCGCTCGTGAACGCGCGCTTCAGCGGCGGCACGGCGTCGAGAAGCGACAGCGCGACGCCGCGCGGCCAGGACAACGGGGGCCAGTCCGGCGCGAACAGCTGCGTCAGCCCGTGCGTGAACGCGATTCCCGCCACGCGATCGACGCGCCGCCGCGCGGCGTAGTCGGCCACCATCGCGCGGTCGCCGAGCGCATCGCGGCCGTGCTCGACGATCGTGCGCGCGAGCGCGTACGCGTCGCGCACGCCGAGGTTGAAGCCCTGTCCCGCGACCGGGTGCAGCGTCTGCGCGGCGTTGCCGATCAGCACGCAGCGGGTCGTGACGGCGGGCCGCGCGAACTCGAGCGCCAGCGGGAAGGTCGTCCGGTCGCGCACGCCGCGAAAGCCGTCGACCCGCGCGCCGAAGTGCGCGGCGAGCTCGGCCAGGAACTGCGCGTCGGACAGCGCGAGCGTGCGCTCGCCCTCCGCCGGCGCCATCGTCCAGATGAGACCGTAGTGGTCGCCTTCCGGCAGCAGCGCGACCGGCCCGGACGGGGTGAAGCGCTCGTAGGCCACACCCTGGTGCGGGCTCGCCATGGCGATCTTCGCCAGCAGCGCGACCTGCCCGTACTCGCGCCGCTCGCGCGCGATGCCGGCGACCGCAGTTCCGGTGCCGTCGGCGACGACCGCGAGCCGCGCGGTCAGCGCGTCGTGACCGGCGTCGGCGAACGTGACGGCCGCGTGCGACGGCGTGCCGCCAACGTGCGCGACCTGCGCCCCGTACCGGATCGCCGTGCGCGTGCGCGCGAGTTCCGCGTCGATCGCCGCCTGCAGCGCGACGTAGGACACGACGTAGCCCAGCGCTGGCAGTCCCTGCTCGTCCGCGGCAAGCCGTGTCACGCCGAAGCCGCCGGCCTGCGAGATGTCGATGGCGAGGATCGGCGACAGCGCACCCTGCGCGTCGGCGAGCCGCGACCAGACGCCCAGGCGCTCGAAGACGAGCCGCGCCCCGTGCGACAGCGCGAGCGAGCGGTCGCGGCGCAGCGTGGCGCCTTCCGCGCGCGCATCGAGCGCGACGACGTCGAGGTCGGCATCGGCGAGCGCCAGCGCCAGCGTGCCGCCCACGGGCCCCGCGCCGACGATCGCGACGTCATGCATCACGGGACGAGCCTCTCAGCGCGTGCATTGCCACGGTGCGGTGAACGCGGGCATGCCACAGCCGCGTCTCCGGGTCCGCTGGGCGCGATGAGCGGCGGCGCGCACGCGACGCCGACTCCATCGCGATCGGCGGCCCGGCCGCCGGAAACACCGCATGCCCTCCCTAGCGCCGGCAGGCATCCTCCACTTCCGCGACCGACTTCGGCGCGGCGGCCGTCAGGTTCTCGTGCCCCGTCGCCGTCACCAGCACGTCGTCCTCGATGCGCACGCCGATGTTCCAGAAGTGCTCGGGCACGTTGTCGGCCGGCCGGATGTACGTGCCGGGCTCGACGGTGAGGGCCATGCCGGGGACGAGCCGCTGCGACGCCCCCTGCACCCGGTAGAGGCCCGCGTCGTGCACGTCCATGCCGAGCCAGTGGCCGGCGCGGTGCATGTAGAACTGCTTGTAGGCGCCGCTGTCCATCACCTCGTCGAGCGTCCCCTGGAGCAGGCCAAGGTCGAGGTAGCCCTGCGCGAGCACGCGCTCGGCCACCTTGTGGTAGTCGTGGAATTCCACGCCCGGCCTGATCGCGTCGAGGCACGCGAGCTGCGCGGCCAGCACCAGCTCGTAGACGTCCTTCTGTGGCCCGGAAAAGCGGCCGTCGACCGGGAACGTGCGCGTGATGTCGGACGCGTAGCCCCGGTACTCGCAGCCCGCGTCGATCAGCAGCAGGTCGCCGGCCGCCATCTCGCGGTCGTTGTCGCGATAGTGCAGCACACAGGCGTTCGGTCCGCTCGCGACGATCGACGGGTACGCGACCGCCTGCGCGCCGTGGCGCAGGAATTCGTGCATCAGCTCCGCCTCGACCTGATATTCGAACCAGCCCGGACGCGTGGCTGCCATCGCGCGCGCGTGCGCGCCCGACGAGATCGCGCCGGCCCGCCGCATCAGGTCCGCCTCGTGGCCGTCCTTGACCAGGCGCATCGTGTCCAGCGGGGCGCGCACGTCGACGACCTCCTCCGGCGCCGACACGCCGGTACGCACGCGGGCGCGGACGTCGTTGAGAAGTTGCGTGACCTGCCGGTCCCACGGCTCGAACAGGCCGAGCGGCGTGAACAGCGCCGGACGATCGGAGGCGAGCTCGGGCAGCTTCTCCGCGAGCGCGCCGATCGGCAGCGCCTCGTCGAATCCGAAGATCTCCTTCGCAGCTTCCGGACCGTAGCGAAAGCCGTCCCAGATTTCGCGCTCCTCGTTCTTCTCGCGGCAGAACAGGACTTGCCGGTCGCCATCGGGGCCCGCGACCAGCGCCACCACCGCCTCGGGCTCCGGAAACCCCGACAGGTAATAGAAATAGCTGTCCGGCCGGTACGGGTACGTCGAGTCGCGGTTGCGCACGACCTCCGGGGCCGTCGGGAGGAGCGCCAGGCCGCCGCCCGCGTGGTCGCGCATCGTGCGCAGCAGCGCGGTGCGCCGTTCGCGGTAGAACTGACGGGTGTTCCTCATGGCCTCACGCGTGCGTGAACGTCGACCGCGCATTATATAAGCGGCCCGCCGCGCGGGCCCGGAATCGCGGGCCGCCCGCCGACGGCCTGCTAACATCGCGCATGTCCCTCGATCCCGTGCCATCCGCCGAACCGCTGTCCGGACCGGCGCTGCACGAGGCGAAGCGCGCGGTGCGCGAGCGCATCCTCGCCGCGCGCGACGCGCTGCCCGCGGCGGACCGCGACGAAGGCTCGCGCGCGATCGCCGCGCGGATCGCCGCGCTGCCACCGTACGCGCGGGCGCGTTGCGTGCTGCTGACGGTGTCGTTCCGCAGCGAGTGGGATACGCGCGCGCTCATCGACGCGGCGCTCGCCGCCGGCAAGGTCGTGGCGCTGCCGCGCGTCAACGGCGCCACCCGGATGCTCGACCTGCACGCGGTCGCCGACGTCGCGCGGGAAACCACCCCCGGGTACCGCGGAATCCCGGAGCCGCGTCCCGAGCAGCCGCGCGTCGACCTCGCCGCCGTCGACTTCGTGCTCGTGCCCGGCGTGGCGTTCGATCCGACCGGCCGCCGCCTGGGCTACGGCGGCGGCTACTACGACCGCCTGCTGGCGCTGCTCGCGCCGGAGGCGGCGCGGATCGCGGGTGCGTTCGAGCTGCAGCTGGTGCCGCAGGTCCCCGCGGCGCCGCACGATCTGTTCGTCGACGCGATCGTCACGCCGGTGCGCATGGTGCCCGGCGCGCGGGGCGTGCCCTCCGCTGCGTAGATGAGCGGCGCCGGCGCGCGCACGGCGCAGGTCGCGCTCGTCGCCACCCTCGCGATCCAGGTCTTCACCGCGCTGACGTCGGCGGCCCCGGCCGTGCTCGCGCCGGTACTCGCGGCGGACCTCGCCGTCACGCCGACGTGGATCGGCGTGTTCGTCAGCCTGATGTACGCCGGCGCGATGCTCGGCAGCCTCGCCTGCGGCGAGTTCATCGCCCGCTACGGCGCGATCCGCGTGTCGCAGGTGTGCGTGCTGGTGTGCGCGGCCGGCATCGCCGCCGTCGCGCTGCTGCCGGCGAGCGTGGCGCCGCTGCTGGCCGCGGCCGCCTTCGCAATGGGCATCGGCTACGGCCCGATCACCGCGGCGTCGTCGGAGATCCTGGTGCGGACCACGCCGGTCGAGCGGATGGCGCTGACGTTCTCGATCAAGCAGACCGGGGTCCCCGGCGGCATCGCGCTGGCCGGCGCCGTGATGCCCGGTCTCGCGCTGCTGGCCGGCTGGCGGGTCGCGTTCGTGGCCGTCGCCATCGTCGGCGTCGCGGTCGCCCTGGGTGCCGAGCCCACCCGCAAGTCGCTGGATCGCGCGCGCGCGGCGGGCGCGGCGTTCTCGCTCGCCACCGTGCTCGCGCCGCTGCGGACCGTGCTGGGCTCGCCGGTGCTGCGCGAACTCTCGCTCGTCGGGTTGGCGTTCGCCGCGGTCCAGGTGTCGCTCACGAGCTTCCTCGTCACCTACCTGGCCGACGCGCTCCGGTGGTCGCTGGTCACAGCGGGGTTAGCGCTCACTTGCGCCACGACCAGCGCCGTTGCTGGCCGTATCTTCTGGGGCATCGTCGCAGACCGGTGGCTGCCGCCGCTGCGGACGCTCGCGCTGATCGGCGGCATCGCGGGCGCGAGCGGGGTCGTGCTGGCGCTGGCCGCTCCGGGCTGGCCGGCGTGGCTCCTGCTGCCGCTGACCGCCGTCTACGGCGCGACGGCGATCGGCTGGAACGGCGTCCAGCTGGCCGAACTCGCGCGCCGCGCGCCGGCCGGGACCGCCGGCGCGGTGACCGGGGCCTCGGGGTTCGTCACGTTCGCCGGCGTGGTCGCCGGCCCGCTGGCCTTCGCCGGGCTGGCGGGTCTGACCGGCAGCTACCGGACCGGCTTTTTCGTCTGCGCCGCGGTGAGCGCCGTCGCGGCGGTCGCCCTGCTCGGCCGCGCGCGGCAGTCGGCCCCTCACTAGGACGAGAACCCCCACACTCGCTGCGCCCGCAGGGGCCGATGGAAACGATTTCCGTCAGATGGTAACCTGCGCGGTCGCCGGGCAGGCGGCCGGGCGACGTCGGAGGACGGCCGCACGGCACTTGCGCGGTGCGGCAATACAAGGGCGGCGACCCCCGCCTAGAATTCCCGACGCCCGGCGTGGCGGCGCGGCGATCCCGCGCCACATGGAGGATGCTCATGGACGCGATGAAGCACGACCCGGATCCGCAGGAAACGCGCGAGTGGCTGGACGCGCTGGCCGGCGTGATGGGCGCCGAGGGGCCCGACCGCGCGCATTACCTGATCGAGCAGCTGATCGACGCGGCGCGCCAGCGCGGCGCTTACCTGCCGTTTTCCGCCAACACGCAGTACATCAACACGATCCCGACCGACGCGCAGGTGCGCCTGCCCGGCGACGCCGAGATCGAGTCGCGCATCCGCTCGTACGTGCGGTGGAACGCGATGGCGATGGTGCTGCGCGCGAACAAGCACACGAACGTCGGCGGCCACATCGCGAGCTTCGCGTCGGCGGCCGACCTCTACGACGTCGGCTTCAACCACTTCTGGCGCGCCGCGACCGACGAGCACGGCGGCGACCTCGTGTTCGTGCAGGGCCACTCGGCGACCGGCGTCTACGCGCGCGCGTTCATGCTGGGCCGGCTGACCGAGGGGCAGCTCGACAATTACCGGCAGGAGGTCGACGGCGAGGGCATCTCGTCGTACCCGCACCCGTGGCTGATGCCCGACTTCTGGCAGTTCCCGACGGTGTCGATGGGCCTCGGACCGCTGATGGCGATCTACCAGGCACGGTTCATGAAGTACCTGCAGGACCGCGGACTCGCGCGGACCGACGGGCGCAAGGTGTGGGCATTCATGGGCGACGGCGAGATGGACGAGCCGGAGTCGATGGGCGCGATCGGCATGGCATCGCGGGAGAACCTCGACAACCTGATCTTCGTGGTCAACTGCAACCTGCAGCGGCTCGACGGCCCGGTGCGCGGCAACGGCAAGATCATCCAGGAACTTGAGAGCGACTTCCGCGGCGCCGGCTGGAACGTGATCAAGGTCATCTGGGGCACGCACTGGGACGCACTGTTCGCGCGCGACCGCAAGGGCATCCTGATGCAGCGGATGATGGAGTGCGTCGACGGCGAATACCAGACGTTCAAGAGCAAGAACGGCGCGTACGTGCGCGAGCACTTCTTCAACACGCCGGAGCTGAAGGCGCTCGTCGCCGACTGGTCCGACGACGAGATCTGGCACCTGAACCGCGGCGGCCACGACGCGCACAAGATCTACGCGGCGTTCCACCTTGCGGCCAGCCACCAGGGCCAGCCGACGGTGATCCTCGCCAAGACGATCAAGGGCTACGGGATGGGCAGTTCGGGCGAGGCGCAGAACATCACGCACCAGCAGAAGAAGATGTCGCCGGAGTCCCTGCGCCGCTTCCGCGACCGCTTCGAGATTCCGGTGCCCGACGACAAGCTCGACGAGATCCCGTTCGTCAACTTCCCGGAAGGCTCGCCCGAGCTCGAGTACATGCACGCGCGCCGGCAGGCGCTGGGCGGCTACCTGCCCCAGCGCCGGCGCACGGCGGCGCCGCTGCCGGTGCCCCCGCTGTCCGCGTTCGAGCGGTTCCTGAAGAGCACCGACGAGCGCGAGATCTCGACGACGATGGCGTTCGTGCAGATCCTGCAGGTGCTGGTGCGCGACAAGAGCCTCGGCGCGCACGTCGTGCCGATCGTCCCCGACGAGTCGCGCACGTTCGGCATGGAAGGGATGTTCCGGCAGCTCGGCATCTGGAACCAGCAGGGGCAGCTGTACACGCCGCAGGACCACGACCAGTTGATGTTCTACCGGGAGGACAAGCACGGCCAGATCCTGCAGGAGGGCATCAACGAGGCCGGCGGCATGTGCGACTGGATGGCGGCCGCGACGTCGTACTCGACGCACGGCGTGCCGATGATCCCCTTCTACATCTTCTACTCGATGTTCGGCTTCCAGCGCGTCGGCGACCTCGCGTGGGCGGCCGGCGACATGCGCGCGCGCGGCTTCCTGCTGGGCGGCACCGCCGGCCGCACGACGCTGAACGGCGAGGGGCTGCAGCACGAGGACGGCCACTCGCAGATCATGTCGGCCGTCGTGCCGAACTGCGTCTCGTACGACCCGACGTTCGGCTACGAGGTGGCGGTGATCGTGCAGGACGGCATGCGCCGGATGTACGCCGAGCAGCAGGACGTCTACTACTACATCACGCTGATGAACGAGAATTACGCGCATCCGGCGATGCCGGAGGGCGCGGAGGCCGGGATCGTCAAGGGGATGTACCTGCTGCGCGAGGCCGGCGGCGGCGCGAAGGCGCCGCGCGTGCAGCTCATGGGGTCGGGCACGATCCTGCGGCAGGTGATCGCGGCCGCGGACCTGCTGCGCGCCGACTGGGGCGTCGAAGCCGACCTGTGGAGCTGCCCGTCGTTCACCGAGCTCGCGCGCGACGGTTACGCGGTGACGCGCTGGAACACGCTGCATCCGGAGGCGCCGCCGCGCCGCTCGCACGTGCAGGCGTGCCTCGACGGGACGCGCGGCCCGGTGATCGCCGCCACCGACTACATGCGCCTGTTCGCCGAGCAGATCCGCGCGCTGATTCCGCGCCGGTACGTGGTGCTCGGCACCGACGGCTTCGGCCGCTCCGACACGCGCGCGAAGCTGCGGCGGTTCTTCGAGGTCGACGCGCAACACGTGACGGTGGCCGCGCTGAAGGCTCTGGCCGACGACGGCGAGCTTCCTGCGGCGAAGGTCGCCGCGGCGATCGCCAAGTACGGCCTCGATCCGGACAAGCCGGCGCCGTGGACGGTGTAGTGGATGGAATACGCACAAGGAGACGCAGAGGCGCAGAGGAAAGACGTTCCGGATTTCTCGGCGTCTGACGCGTCTTCTGTGAAAGGGTTAGCGACGTGAGCACGATCGAGGTCAAGGTCCCGGACATCGGCGACTTCCGCGACATCCCGGTGATCGAGGTCCTCGTCAAGGCCGGGGACACGGTCAAGGCCGAAGACGCGCTGGTCACGCTCGAGTCCGACAAGGCGACGATGGACGTGCCGTCGCCGGCGGCCGGCATCGTGCGCGAGGTGCGGTTGAAGGTCGGCGACAAGGTGAGCGAGGGGGCGGTCGTGCTGGTGCTGGAGGCGGCGGCGTCCGCACCTTCACCCTCACCCCAGCCCTCCCCCGCAGGCAGGAGCGGCAGCGCGATGGACGCGGCGGCGACACCCTCACCCCGGCCCTCTCCCGCAAGCGGGAGAGGGAGCGCGATGGACACGCCGGCGGTGGCCCAGCCTTCCTCCCCTCTCCCGCCCGCGGGAGAGGGGTCGGGGGTGAGGGGACCGCCGCCTGCGGGAGAACGGTCGGGGGTGAGAGCTGCCGTTGACGACGATGGTTTCAAGGCCGCCCACGCGTCGCCGTCGGTGCGCAGGTTCGCGCGCGAACTGGGCGTCGACCTCGCGCGCGTTGCCGGTACCGGTCCGAACGGACGGATCCAGCAGCAGGACGTGCAGGCGTTCGTCAAGGGCGTGCTGACCGGCGTGGTGGCCGGCGGTGCGGCGGTCGGGGCCGCCACGGGCAGCGGCGGGCTCGACCTGCTGCCGTGGCCGAAGGTCGACTTCGCGAAGTTCGGCCCCGTCGAGGCGATTCCGCTCTCGCGGATCCGGAAGATCTCCGGCGCCAACCTCGCGCGCAACTGGGTGCTGATCCCGCACGTCACGCAGTTCGACGAGGCCGACATCACGGACCTCGAGACGCTGCGCGTGCGCCTGAACGAGGCGAACGCGAAGTCGGGGGTGAAGGTGACGATGCTCGCGTTCCTGATCAAGGCGAGCGTGGCGGCGCTGCAGAAATTCCCCGACTTCAACGCGTCGCTCGACGGCGAAAACCTCGTGCGCAAGCGGTACTTCCACATCGGCTTCGCGGCGGACACCCCGAACGGGCTCGTCGTGCCGGTGGTCAAGGACGCCGACCGCAAGGGCGTGCTGGAAATCGCGCGCGAGATGGGCGCGCTGTCGGCGAAGGCACGCGAGGGCAAGCTGGGCCCCGCCGACATGCAGGGCGGGTGCTTCTCGGTGAGTTCGCTGGGCGGCATCGGCGGCACCGCGTTCACGCCGATCATCAACGCGCCCGAGGTGGCGATCCTCGGCGTGTCGAAGAGCGCGACCAAGCCGGTCTGGAACGGGAGCGAGTTCGTGCCGCGGCTCCTGCTGCCGCTGTCGCTTTCCTACGACCACCGCGTCATCGACGGCGCGGCAGCGGCGCGCTTCACCGCGTTTCTCGCAGCCGTGCTTGCAGACTTCCGCCGCGTGCTGCTGTGACGGTCGCTCCCCCGGGGACGCCGCCGCACGCACAGCTGCAGGCGTACGTCTACGGCGCCCTGCTCGCGCTGATCGTCGGCTGGGTGCTCCACGTCGGCAAGGGCGTGTTCGTCCCGGTCGTGCTCGCCGCGCTCGTCGCGTTCGTGATCGTCGGTGTGACGCGGCAGTTCGGGCGGATTCCCGGACTCGGCCCGGCGCTGCCGCTGAAGCTGCGCTACGCGCTGTCGGTGCTGCTGACGGCGGGCGCGCTGGCCTTCGTCGCCTTCATCGCGCTCGCGAACCTCGATCGCGTCGCCGCGCGCGCGCCGCAGTACCAGGCGAGCCTGCTCGCGGCGATCCAGCAGCTCGCCGTGCGCTTCGGCGTCGAGGACGAGCCGACTTGGGGCACGCTGCGGCAGATCTTCCTCGAGCAGGTGAGCCTGCAGGCGCTGATCGGCTCGTCGGTGGCGGTCGCCGCGTCCATCGCCGGCGGCGTGATCGTCGTCCTGCTCTACGTCGCGTTCCTCCTGCTCGAGCAGCGGGCGTTCGCCGCCAAGGTCGACCGGATCGCCGGGGGCCCGGCCAACGCGGCGCGCGTCCGCCAGATCTTCGAGAGCATCAACGCCCGCGTGGGCTCGTACCTCGCGCTGAAGACGTTCCTGGGCTTCCTGCAGGGCGTGCTCTCCTTCGGCCTCATGTGGCTGTACGGCCTCGAGTTCGCGGCGTTCTGGGCGATGCTGATGGTGCTGTTCAACTACGTGCCGTACATCGGCTCGTTCCTCGCGGTGGCGCTGCCGGTCGCGATGGCGATCGTCCAGTTCGGCGACTTCGGCACCGTGCTGACGCTGCTCGCCGGGCTCTTCGTCGTGCAGTTCGTCATCGGAAATTTCCTCGACCCGTACCTGCTCGGCAACTCGCTCAACCTGTCGCCGTTCGTGATCCTCGTCAGCCTGACCGTGTGGTCGGGGCTGTGGGGTGTGGCCGGCGCCTTCCTCGCCGTGCCGGTCACCGCGGTGATGGCAATCGTGTTCTCCGAGTTCGCCCCGACGCGGCCGATCGCGGTACTGCTGTCGCGCAACGGCGATCTGTCCGATGACTAGCAGTCCGCGGAAGTTCGCGCCGATATCCGGATCCCCTTGGCAGACCCCTTTCCCGGTGCCATCCCGAGCGCAGCGAGGGGTCTGCTGTCGGGGAGACTCGGCGCGAGGCGCACCAGCAGATCCCTCGTCGCTACGCCCCTCGGGATGACGCCGCGGAGCACTCCACGGCCCGCTGGCGACAGCCGCCGCGTGCTAAATTCCACGACGATGAAGCAAGCGTCGATGCGGTCGTGGCTCGCCGTGCTGCTGCTCGCGCTGTCCGCGCCGGTGGCGGCCCAGCTCGCGCACACGCGCGACGCCGTCAACGTGCGCGCGGGCCCTGACCGCGTGTTCCCTGTCGTCACGTGGCTGCCGGCGCGCGAGCCGCTGCACATCGCCGGCTGCACGGCCGACGGCCGCTGGTGCGACGTCGTCGCCGGGCGCACGCGGGGCTGGATCGCCGCTTCGTATCTGGCGCAGCCGTTCGCGAGCCGGCAGGCGCCGGTCGTGACGTTCTCCGTGCGCGAGTACTGGGACGCGCACTACGCGCGCCGGCGCTGGCACGGCGACGCCGCGCGCTGGGTCGACTGGGAGAAGCCCGGGTTCCTCCCGCCGGCGCCGGTCAATCCGGGCCGCCGCGGCTGACGCGGCAGCGCGCGTTTCCCGATGGCCGCGACCGGCCTCTTAGCGCTCCTCGACGATATCGCGAGCGTCCTCGACGACGTCGCGGTGCTCACCAAGGTCGCGACGAAGAAGACCGCCGGCGTGCTGGGCGACGACCTGGCGCTCAACGCGCAGCAGGTCTCCGGCGTGCGCGCCGAGCGCGAGCTGCCTGTCGTGTGGGCGGTGGCCAAAGGCTCGGCGGTCAACAAGGCGATCCTCGTGCCCGCCGCGCTCGCGATCAGCGCGTTCGCCCCGTGGGCGATCGTGCCGCTGCTGATGGTCGGCGGCGCGTACCTGTGCTACGAGGGCTTCGAGAAGCTCGCGCACCGGTTCCTGCAGGGACCGGCGGAGCGCGCCGCGGCGCAGGATGCGCTCGCGCAGGCGCTGACCGACCCGGCTGTCGATCTGGTCGCGTTCGAGCGCGCGAAGATCAAGGGCGCCGTGCGCACCGACTTCATCCTGTCGGCCGAGATCGTGGTCATCGCGCTCGGGACGGTCGCGCAGGCGCCGCTCGGAACGCGGATCGGCGTGCTCGTCGGCATCGCCGCGCTGATGACGGTCGGCGTCTACGGCCTCGTCGCCGGCATCGTGAAGCTCGACGACGCGGGGCTGTACCTGCGCGGGCGCGAAGGCGACGGCGCGGGGCCGCGGATGGCGCGCGCGCTGGGCGCCGGCATCCTGCGCGCGGCGCCGTGGCTGATGAAGGGCCTGTCCGTCGCGGGGACCGCCGCGATGTTCCTGGTCGGCGGCGGCATCCTCGTGCACGGCATCGGGCCGCTGCACCACGCGATCGAGGCGGCCGTCGCGACGGCGGGCGGCGTTCCGGGCATCGCGCTGCTGGGGCCGCTCGCCGCGGACGCGATCGTGGGTGTGGCGGCCGGCGGCGTACTGGTGGCGGCGATGCACGTCGCGGGCCGCCTCCGGAGCGTGCCGCGCGCCGCGTAGAATCGGGCGATCGCACAGAGGGTTCAGCACATGACGCAGGACGAGCTCAAGCAGGCGGTGGCGCGCGAGGCGGTCAAGTACGTGGTCCCGGGAGCTTGGGTCGGCGTGGGCTCCGGCTCGACGGCCAACTGCTTCATCGACGAGCTCGCGACGATCAAGGGCCGGATCAAGGGCGCGGTGTCGAGCTCGGTCAAGTCGACCGAACGCCTGCGCGCGCACGGCATCGAGGTCGACGAGCTCAACAACGTCGACGACGTGCCCGTCTACATCGACGGCGCCGACGAGGTGACCGAGCACGGCGCGATGATCAAGGGCGGCGGCGGCGCGCTGACGCGCGAGAAGATCGTCGCGGCGGTCGGCCGCAAGTTCGTCTGCATCGTCGACGCCTCGAAGCTCGTCCCGGTGCTCGGCAAGTTTCCGCTGCCGGTCGAGGTGATCCCGATGGCGCGGAGCTACGTCGCGCGCGAGCTCGTGCACCTGGGCGGCCAGCCGGCGTGGCGGATGGGCTTCACGACCGACAACGGCAACGTGATCCTCGACGTGTCCGGACTGTCGATCACGGACCCGGTCGCGCTGGAGACGGCGATCAACCAGATCCCGGGGGTCGTGACCGTGGGGTTGTTCGCGCGGCGGGGAGCGGATGTGATCCTGCTCGGGACCGAGGGGGGGGTGAGGACGCTGACGCCATCGGTCCGGTAAGGGCGCCCTGACGCCGTGCCGCTCACGAGCGGGAATGCGAGGCGTTCGCGTGCTTCGGCGAGTGAAGTGGCGTTGCAGATTGCGCGCCACCCTCGGAGGTGTGGGATTGATTCTTGTTGGCAATTGCTTTCCCGGCGAATCAGTGGCTTGCGCGAAAGCGGATCCCTCTTCGCTTGGCTCATCGGGATGACACTGTGAGAATTTCAACCGCCTGTTAGGCCTCGGAGTTCGCCGAAGTCCGGCATGTGTCCTCTCATTGGGTTACCCTTAGCCCGTTCCAATCGACGAAAGGGCTTTCGACTTGGCAAAGACCAATTACGCGTTCGCAAAGCGACAAAGAGACCTTGCGAAAAAGCAGAAGAACGAAGCGAAGCGTCAACGGAAATCCGAATCCGCGCAACCGCCGCCGGCGGTTGGCACAGGACCTTTGCCGGTGAGCGAAAAGACAGACGCGTAGTCATGCGCTGCCCTCGCGAGCCGAGGAGTAATGGCGATGCCTGGCCCGGCGCCCAGCCGGACGGGCGGCAAGGGGCTTCACTTGTCGCGTGTCGGCGCGCCCCGCCGTCAAGCTCGGTATGTTGGGCGTAGCCGGGTCGTGACCCACGCTTCGGACCCGACATGCACATCGCCATCCTCACGTTCCAGGGCTTCAACGAGCTCGACTCGCTGATCGCGCTCGGGATCCTCAACCGCGTCAGGCGGCCGGGCTGGCGCGTGACGCTCTGTTGCCCCGAGCCGACGGTCACGTCGATGAACGGTGTCGTCGTCCACGCCGGCTCGGCACTTTCCGAGGCCGCCTCGGCGAGCGCCGTGATCGTCGGCAGCGGCATGAAGACGCGGGAGATCGTGCAGGATGCGCCGATCATGTCGGCGCTCCGCCTGGATCCGGCGCGGCAACTGATCGGAGCGCAGTGCTCCGGCACGCTCGTGCTCGCGAAGCTGGGGATGCTCGGCGCGGTCCCCGCGTGCACCGATCTTACGACCAAGCCGTGGGTGCAGGAGGCCGGGGTCGACGTGCTGGACCAGCCATTCTTCGCCGCCGGCAACGTCGCCACCGCCGGTGGCTGCCTTTCCTCGCAGCACCTGGCGGCGTGGATCATCGCGCGCCTCGAAGGCATGGAGGCTGCCGCGTCCGCGCTGCACTACGTGGCACCCGTCGGCGAGAAGGACGACTACGTCTCCCGGGCCATGAAGAACATCGCGCCGTACATGCCCGCGCGCTGACCCCGACTTCAGTCCCGGAACTTCGGCGCCCGCTTTTCCCGCGCCGCCGCCATCGCCTCCGGCAGGTCGGCCGACAGCAGCATCGCCGCGTTCCACGTCGCGACGTAGTTGAGCGCGTCCGCGACGGAGTGGTCGCGCGCGTAGGTGATCATCTCCTTGGTGCCGCGGATCGCGAGCGGCGACTTGGCGGCGATGGCCGCGGCGATCTCGCGCACGCCGGCGAGCAGCTCGGACTTCGTCTCGAAGCAGCGGTTGACGAGGCGCAGCGCCTGCGCCTCGGCGCCGTCGACATTGCGGCCCGTGTACGCGAGTTCGCGCGCCATGCCCTCGCCGACGAGCCGCGGCAGCCGCTGCAGCGTGCCGACGTCGGCGGTCATGCCGATGTCGATCTCGCGCACCGAGAACACGGCATCGGCCGAGCAGTAGCGCAGGTCGCAGGCGGTCACGAGGTCCACGCCGCCGCCGATGCACGCGCCGTGGATCGCGGCGATCACCGGCTTGCGGCAGCGCTCGATCGCCGTGAAAGCGCCCTGCAGCTCGAGGATCAGGTGGCGCAGCTTCTCGCGCGCGCGGCCGTCGCACGGGTCGGCGACCTTCGCGCTCACCGCCGCCAGCGACGCGAGGTCGATGCCGGTCGTGAAGTGGTTGCCGTGGCCGGTGAGCACGCCCACGCGCGCCTCGGGCGTCTCGTCCAGCCATTGCATCGCCGCGCGCAGCTCGTGCCACATCGGCAGGTCGAGCGCGTTGCCGCGGTCGGGGCGGTTCAGCGCGATCGTCGCCACCGCGCCGTCGAGGCGCGCGTCCAGCCGCTCGTAGCTCATTCCGGAATCCTCGTTGCGAGTGCCGGCGGGCGGGCGCCCGCCGCGCGGTGCGTCAGGATACGCGCCGGTGCCGCTCGCCGCTGTCGAGCCGGCGCTCGACCTCGACGAACGCGCGGAAGATGTCGGTCTCGGTGATGACGCCGATCACCTGCTGCTGCGCGTCGACGACCGGCAACCCGCCGATCCGGCGGTCGACCATCAGCGCCGCGGCCTCGGCGATCGGCATGTCGCGCGTCACGGTGGCGACGTCGCGATGCATGATCTCGCCGACCTCGATCGTCGAGGCCAGGTGCTGCGCGGCGGCCAGCAGCAGGTCGCGCTCGGCGACGATGCCCACCAGCTTCCGGTGCTCGTCGAGCACCGGTACATGATGCAGCTCGTGCTCCTGCATCAGCTTCAGCGCCGTCTTGTAGTCGGCGTCGCTCCTGATCGTCACCGGATGCGCGCTCATGCGGTCGCGAACTAGCATGTCGTCGTCCCCCGTCTGGTTGGTCGACCCGGACGCGCCCGGACCCGCGCCGGGCGCCGTCACGGTTCATTCTGGTCTTTCGCCCCTGCCGCGGGTTTGATGCGGGGCAAGAAAGCGCGCCGCACGCGGCGCCTTGGGCCCACCCGCCCGGACGGCCACCCGCCCGGTGCTGCCGTGCCCGGCCGCCGCGCTAGAATGCGCGGATGACCAACCTCGCGATCCCGGGCCTGGGCGACGTGGCCGACGTCGCGGCGTACATGCGCGCCGTGGGTACGGCGGCGCGCGCTGCCGCGCGCGAGCTCGCGCGCGCCGACACCGCGACCAGGAACCGGGCGCTCCTCGCGATCGCGGCTGCGATCCGCGCCGACGAGGCGCGGCTGCTGGCGGCCAACGCGGAGGACGTCGCCGCCGCGAAGGCGGCCGGACAGGACCCGGCGTTCGTCGACCGGCTGACGCTGACGGGCAAGACCGTGCAGGCGATGGCCGACGGGCTCGTGGAGATCGCGGCGCTGCCCGATCCGGTCGGCGAGATCACCGACCTGCGCCACCGGCCGACCGGCATCCAGGTCGGACGCATGCGTGTGCCGCTGGGCGTGGTCGGCATCATCTACGAGTCGCGGCCCAACGTCACCGCCGACGCGGCCGGGCTGTGCCTCAAATCCGGCAACGCGACGATCCTGCGCGGCGGGTCGGAGGCGATCCACAGCAACCACGCCATCGCCGCGTGCGTGCACCGCGGCCTTGCGGAGGCCGGCCTGCCCGAGCACGCCGTGCAGGTCGTCGCCACCACCGACCGCGCCGCCGTCGGCCACCTGATCGCCGACGAGAAGCACGTCGACGTGATCGTCCCCCGCGGCGGCAAGGGCCTGATCGAGCGCATCGCGCGCGACGCCAAGGTCCCCGTGATCAAGCACCTGGACGGTGTGTGCCACGTGTTCGTCGACGCGTCCGCCGACGTCGCCATGGCGATCCGCATCGCGGACAACGCGAAGACGCAGCGCTACTCGCCGTGCAACACGATGGAGACGCTGCTCGTGCACGCGGACATCGCTGCGCGCGTGCTGCCGCCGCTCGCCGCGATCTATGTCGGCAAGGGTGTGGAGCTGCGCGGCTGCGAGCGCACGCGCGCGCTGGTCCCCGCGACCAAGCCCGCGACCGAGGACGACTGGTACACCGAGTACCTGGCGCCGATCCTCGCCGTGCGCGTCGTCGACACGCTCGACGACGCGATCGCGCACATCGCGCAGTACGGGTCGCAGCACACCGACGCGATCGTCACGCAGGACTACGGCCACGCCATGCGCTTCCTGCGCGAGGTCGACTCGAGCTCGGTGATGGTGAATGCGTCGACGCGCTTCGCCGACGGCTTCGAGTTCGGGCTGGGCGCCGAGATCGGCATCTCGACCAACAAGCTGCACGCGCGCGGCCCGGTCGGCCTCGAAGGCCTCACCAGCCAGAAGTGGGTGGTGCTGGGGTCGGGGCAGATCCGCACGTAGCACGCTGGTACCACGCCATGCCGCGCGCGGTCTGGAACGGTGCGGTGATCGCCGAGTCCGACGACACGGTCGTCGTCGAGCGCAATCACTACTTTCCCGCCGCGAGCGTCAACCGCGCGCTCCTGCGCGACAGCGCGACACACACCGTCTGCCCGTGGAAGGGCACCGCGCGCTACTACGACGTGGTCGTCGGCGACGCGGTCAACCGCGACGCGGCGTGGTACTACCCGGCGACCACCGATGCAGCGAAGCGCATCGAGGGCCGGATCGCGTTCTGGAAGGGCGTCGCCGTCGAGAAGTGAAGGTCGGACGCGAAGGTCCGGCCCGTGATCGACACGATGGGGTGGCGCCGCCGAACCGTCGCGTCCGCCGCTCACTTCGCGAACCGCCGTGCGTACCACACGACCGTGACCGCCACGACCGCGAGCACCGGCAGCGCGCTCCAGTTCATCGCCTCCCAGCCGGCCGCGGACACCATCGCGCCCGACGCGAACGACGAGACCGCCATCGTCGAGAACACGATGAAGTCGTTGGCGCCCTGCGTGCGCGCCTTCTCGGCGGGTGCGTAGGACTCGGTCAGCAGCGCGGTGCCGCCCGTGTACATGAAGTTCCAGCCCACGCCGACCAGCACGAGCGCGACCAGGAAGTGCGTCAGCGTGTTGCCGGTCAGCGCGACGGCGGCGCCCGCCGCCATCACGACGACGCCGAGGAGTATCACGTTGAGCACGCCGAAGCGGTCGATCAGGCTGCCGGTGAAGAACCCCGGCGCGTACATGCCGACGACGTGCCACGAGATGACGAAGGCCGCCTGCGCGTACGGCAGGCTGCAGAAGTCCATCGCGAGCGGCGTGGCCGTCATCAGCAGGTTCATGAGGCCGTAGCCCAGCGCGCCCGACAGCGCCGCGACGACGAACACCGGCTGGCGCACGATCACGCGCAACGGGCGGCCGCCGCCGGCGCGCTCGGCCGCGTGGGGCTTGGGCACGTGCACCTGCGACTGCACGGCGAGCGCGACCAGCGCCACGCCGGCCAGCATGACGAACGATCCCAGGAACGGCGCCGCGAAGAGGTCGCGGCCCCAGCGGGTGATGGCGGGCCCGAGGAAGCCGCCGACGATGCCGCCGGCCAGCACCAGCGAAATGGCGCGCGCCTTGTCCGCTGGCGCAGCGACTTCCGCCGCCGCGAACCGGTACTGCAGGCCGATCGCGTTGTAGATGCCGATGACGGCGGTGGCGACGCAGTAGAGCGCGAAGCTCTTCAGCGACAGCGCGGCCACCGCGATGGCGCAGCCGCCGACATTGATCAGCGCGCCGGTCATGAAGCCGCGCCGGCGCCCGACGCGCCCCATCCACAGCGACATCGGCATCGTGCTCAGCGCGGACCCCAGCACGTACGTCGTGGCGCCGAGCGTGGCGATCGTCTTGACGTCGACCAGCGAATACCCGACGAGGGCATTCATCGAAATGAGGCCCGCGGCGTTGGTCAGCAGCAGCGCCTGGCAGCAGGCGAGCAGGAAGACGTCGCGGTAGGAGGTCTGGGTCATCGCCGGCCGGTTCGCGTGGGCACCGCGCGCGGCGCCGCCAGACCGTTATGATAGGCGATGGACCCGACCCCTGATGCCGTCGTCGACTTCTGGTTCGGCGCGGAAGGCTCGCCCGAGCGCGGCCGCGCGCGCGAAGCGTGGTTCCGCAAGGACCCGGCGTTCGACGCGTCGATCCGCGTGCGCTTCGGCGCCGCGGTCGAGCAGGCGCTCGCCGGCGGCTTCGAGGCGTGGGACGCGACGCCCGCCGGCGCGCTCGCGCGCATCGTGCTGCTCGACCAGTTCACGCGCAACGTCTTCCGCGACACGCCGCGCGCGTTCGCCGGCGACGCCCGCGCGCTCGCCGCGGCGGAGTCCGCGGTCGCCCGCGGCTTCGACCGCGCGCTCGACCCGGTGCAGCGCGGGTTCGTCTACCTGCCGTTCGAGCACGCCGAGGACGCCGCCATGCAGCACCGGTCGCTCGCGCTGTTCGGCGCCCTCGCCCGCGAGACCGGCGACGACACGCTGCTCGTCTGGGCGCGCAAGCACGCCGACGTGATCTTCCGCTTCGGCCGCTACCCGCACCGCAACGCGATCCTCGGCCGCGCGTCGACGCCGGAGGAGGTTGCATTCCTCGCGGAGCCGGGGTCGCGGTTCTGACCTGGACACGGCAAGGTCCACAAAGAGACGCGAAGGCGCAGAGGAGGCAGGTTCTCTGCGCCTCTGCGCCTCTGCGCCTCTGCGCCTCTGCGCCTCTGCGCCTCTGCGTCTCTTTGTGGAAGTTCCTACCCCGCGTAACATCGCCGGATGCAACCCGTCGCGCTGCTCGGCGGCACGTTCGACCCGGTCCACTACGGGCACCTGCGGTTCGCCGATGACGCGCGCCGCGCGCTCGGGCTGGCCGAATTGCGGCTGGTGCCGGCGCGCGATCCGCCGCATCGCGGCGGGCCGGCGGCGTCGGTCGCGGACCGGTTGGCGATGCTGCGCCTCGCGGCCGCCGAATTCCCGGGGCTCGCCATCGACGAGCGCGAGCTCGCGCGGCCCGGCAGGAGCTACACGGTCCTGACACTCGAAGAGCTGCGCCGCGAGGACCCGGCGCGCCCGCTCCTGCTTCTCGTCGGCGCCGACGCGTTCCACGGCCTGCCGACGTGGCATCGCTGGCGGGAGATCTTCGCGCTGGCCCACGTCGTCGTCGTCGCGCGGCCGGGCGTCGCGCTGGAGGCGGACCTGCCGGAGCCGCTCGCCGCCGAGTGGCGCCGCCGGCGCGTCCGCGAACCCGCTGCCTTGTTTTCCACGCCCGCCGGCACCATCTACGAGGCGCGGGTGTCGCCGCAGCCGATTTCCGCGACCGTGATTCGCACGCAACTCGCGCGCGGCCCCGCGGGCCGCGCGGCGGTCGAGGGTTTGCTGCCGCGCGAGGTTTTGACCTATATTGACCAGCATCGCCTCTACTCGACCCCCCCGGATGCGACTTAACAAGCTGCAGCAGACCGCCGTCACCGCCCTCGAGGACATCAAGGCCCACGACATCAAGGTCCTCGACGTCCGCAAGCTCACCAGTTTCTACGATTCGCTGATCATCGCCAGCGCCGACTCGAACCGGCAGGTCAAGGCGCTCGCCCATCACGTGCGCGACCGGCTGAAGGAGGCCGGCGCGACGATCATCGGCGTCGAGGGCGAGGAATCCGGCGAGTGGGTGCTCGTCGACTGCGGCGACATCGTGGTCCACGTCATGCAGCCCGCGGTGCGCACCTATTACAACCTCGAGGAACTGTGGGAGGCGCCGGCGGCGCGCAGGCGCGCGAAGGCGGCGTAACCGAAAATGGAGCCAGGCTCGATTTCCCGCGAGGTCGCCCGGCCGTGGCGATGATGGCGGCGCGGGGGTGGAAAAGGCCCGCGCGGGCCTTCCGCCCCGACGCGACGTGTCCAGCCTGCGAAAATCGGCCTGCCCATTTTCAGGTGAAGCTGCGCATCGTCGCCCTCGGCCACCGCATGCCTGCCTGGGTCGCCGAAGGGTTCGCCGACTACGCGCAGCGGATGCCCAGGGAGTTCGCGATCGACCTGGTCGAGCTGAAGCCGGAAGCGCGCGACCGCGGACGCACGGTTGCCCAGCTCCTCGCGACCGAGGCGACGCGCATCCGCGCCGCGTGCACCGGCCACCGGATGGTCGCGCTCGACGAGCACGGCGAGCGCTGGACGACGCGCGACCTCGCGACGCACGTTGCCCGCTGGCAGCAGGACGGCGCCGACTTGGCATTCGTGATCGGCAGCGCGGACGGCCTCGATCCCGCGCTGAAGCGCGACGCCGCCGCGCTCGTCGCGCTGTCGCCGATGACGCTTCCGCACGGGCTCGCGCGCGTGCTGCTCGCCGAGCAGCTCTACCGCGCCGTCAGCGTGAACGCCGGGCACCCCTACCACCGTGACTGACGTCGCCGTCTACCTCGCCTCCCGCAGCCCGCGCCGGCAGGAGCTCCTGCGCCAGATCGGCGTGGCGTTCGACGAGATCAGGCTGCGCGAGGCGCCCGGCCGCCACCGCGACGTCGTCGAGGAGGCGCGCGACGCCGAGCCGCCGCCGCACTACGTCGAGCGCATCGCGCGCACCAAGGCGACCGTCGGCTGGAAGCGGATGGAACAGCGCGCGCTGCCGCCGCGCCCGGTGCTCGGCGCCGACACCGAGGTCGTGCTGGACGGCGCGATCTTCGGCAAGCCTGCCGACGTCGACGCCGCCCGCCGGATGCTCGCGCAGCTCTCGGGCCGGCGGCACGACGTGCTGACCGCCGTCGCGCTCAAGTGGCAGGACGACGTCGAGGTCGCGGTATCCGTCTCGCACGTGACGTTTCGCCGGTTGACCGCCGGCGAAATCGAGCGCTACGTCGCCACCGGCGAGCCGATGGACAAGGCGGGCGGCTACGCGATCCAGGGGCTGGCCGCCGCGTTCATCACGCGCGTCGAGGGTAGCTATTCCGGCGTCGTGGGATTGCCGCTGGCCGAGACCGCGGGGCTCCTCGCGCGCATCGGCCGCCCCGTGCTATAACGGACGCAACCCCAAGGCCGCCGGACCCGGCGGAACGGCGCGCACGCCCTCCTCCCGCGCGCCGACCCGCCGGCTTGCCATGACCCACGAGATTCTGATCAACGTCACGCCGCAGGAAACCCGCGTGGCGATGCTCGAACAGGGCGTCGTGCAGGAACTGCACATGGAGCGCGCGAGCGCGCGCGGCCTGGTCGGCAACATCTACCTCGGCCGCGTCGCGCGCGTGCTGCCCGGCATGCAGAGCGCGTTCATCGAGATCGGGCTCGAGCGCGCGGCGTTCCTGCACATCGCCGACATCTGGGAGCACCGGCAGAACGGGCACGGCGGCGAGCAGAAGCCCATCGAGCGGATCCTGCACGAGGGCCAGTCGCTGCTCGTGCAGGTCATCAAGGACCCGATCGGCACCAAGGGCGCGCGGCTGTCCACGCAGGTGAGCCTCGCCGGCCGCCTGCTCGTCTACCTGCCGCAGGACTCGCACATCGGCATCTCGCAGCGCATCGGCGACGAGGCCGAGCGCGAGTCGCTGCGCGAGAGGCTGCAGCACCTGCTGCCGGAGGGTCTCGCCGGCGGCTTCATCATCCGCACGATGGCGGAGACGGCCAGCGAGCGCGAGATGCAGGCCGACATCGAGTACCTGACCAAGCTGTGGAGCGACCTCACCGAGCGCTCGCACGAGGCGCCGCCGGCGACCCTGCTCTACCAGGACCTGAATCTCGCGCAGCGCGTGCTGCGCGACATGTCGACCGAGGAGACCGCGCGCGTGCTCGTCGATTCGCGCGAGACGTTCGTCCGCATGCAGGACTTCGCGCGCCAGTACACGCCGGCGCTCGCCGACCGGATCAACCACTACGTCGGCGACCGTCCGCTGTACGACCTGCACGGCGTCGAGGACGAGATCGAGAAGGCGCTTGCGCGGCGGGTGGATTTGAAGTCCGGCGGCTACCTCATCATCGACCAGACCGAGGCGATGACGACGATCGACGTCAACACCGGCGGCTTCGTCGGCGGCCGCAGCTTCGACGACACGATCTTCAAGACGAACCTCGAGGCGGCACAGGTGATCGCGCGCCAGCTGCGGATGCGCAACCTGGGCGGCATCATCATCATCGACTTCATCGACATGGAGAACGGCGACCACCGCAACGCGGTGCTCACCGAGCTCAACCGCGCGCTGGAGAAGGACCGCACGCGGCTCACGGTGAACGGCTTCACGCAGCTGGGACTGGTCGAGATGACGCGCAAGCGCACGCGCGAATCGCTCGCGCACGTGCTGTGCGAGTCCTGCCCCACGTGCCAGGGCCGCGGCGAGCTGAAGACCGCGCAGACCATCTGCTACGAGATCCTGCGCGAGATCGTGCGCGAGTCGAAGCAGTTCAACGCGCGCGAGTTCCGCATCCTGGCGTCGCAGTCGGTGATCGACATGTTCCTCGACGAGGAGTCGCAGAGCCTGGCGCAGCTGGGCGACTTCATCGCCAAGCCGATCTCGCTGCAGGTGGAGACGCTGTACACGCAGGAGCAGTACGACATCGTGCTGATCTGAATGACCGACCACCCTCACCCCGGCCCTCTCCCCGCTGGGCCGGCTTGACGCCGAAGCGGCGCGGCACGACTCGCCGCAAGCCGGCGGTGGTCTCCACGCGATCGGCGTCCTCCACTCGGCCGGTGCCAGGACACCTCCCTGCACGGCCAGACGGCGAGGGGCGCCGCGTGTTCGCGCGAATCTGGTCCCGCACCAAGGCAGCCTTCACCCGCTGGTTCCGCCGCGAGCCGACACCCGGCCGCTTCGAGTCGGGCTCGAAATTCTCGTGGCGTGGGCTCGTCGGCACCGCGCCGTTCGTGTGGCCGTCGCGCGACTACCTCGTCTACGTTCCGAAGGGACGGCCGCTCTTCGGGCGCGTGCCGTTGCTGGTCTGGTGCCACGGTTGCAAGCAGACGCCGGAGAAGTTCGCGCAGGGCACGCGCGTGACCGAACTCGCCGACCGCACCGGCTGCGTCGTGCTGCTGCCGCGGCAGAAGGACACCGCCAATCCGTGGCGCTGCTGGAACTGGTTCGAACGGCGCACGCAGCGCGGCGGCGGCGAGGCGGCGATCGTCGCCGCGCAGATTCGCCGCGTGTGCCGCCGCTACCGGATCGACGGCGAGCGCGTGCTGGCGGCCGGCATCTCGGCCGGCGGTGCGCTGGCGGCGGTGCTGGGCGTCCGTTACCCGCGACTGGTACGCGCCGTCGCCGTCCACTCGGGGCTCGCGTGCGGCGCCGCGTCGTCGGCGCTGACGGCGCTGTCGATCATGGCGCGCGGGCCCGACCAGGACGTCGCGGCGATCGGCACGCAGGCGCGCATGGGCGAGGCGCCGCACGACGTGCGCGTGCCGCTGCTCGCCGTCCACGGCGCGGGCGACGAGATCGTCGCGCCGCGCAACGCGGTGGCATTGGTGCGCCAGTTCTTGCGCCTCAACGGGCACCCCGCTGCGGCGGGCGGCGACCTCACCGCCCCACCTCCCGCCGACGCCGAGCGCACGGACGCGCTGGCCGACGGCCGCAGCGTGCTCGTCCGCGAGTGGCGCCGCGACGGCCGCCTGGTCGCACGCCACGTCGAAGTCGCCGGTCTCGGCCACGCATGGAGCGGCGGCGACGCGGCGCTGCCGTTCAACGACGCGGCGCCGCCGGACGCCACGGCGCTCGTCGGCGACTTCTTCGCCGACGCGGTATCCTGAAGTGAAACAGCTCCCACGCTCGCTGCCCCCCGGGACGCCGTCGCGCGCGGGGGCGAGAGCGGGTTTTCCGGAGCATGCTCCGGGCCGCTCGCGCAGCCTTCGCTTGCAAGCGAAGGCGCGCCCTGCAAAGGAAGCCACGGCTCGCAGAGCGCGTCTGCGCGCGAGGGCGGCGGCCGACGCGCGCACGATTGCATTTCGAAGCTGTCCAAGGAGGCCGTGGCAGGTCAGTCGCGCGGGACGGCCCATTTCGACTGACTCGTTGCGGAGGACAACATGGCCGTATCCGGCATGAACCACTTCACGATCCTGACCGACGACGTCGACGCGACCGTCGCCTTCTACGGCGACTTCCTGGGACTCGCGCCGGGCCCGCGTCCGCCGTTCGCGTTCCCGGGCGCGTGGCTGTACGGCGGCGGCACGCCGATCCTGCACGTGATCGGCGGGTGCCCGCGCGAAGAGTTGCGCGCGGGCGTCATCGACCACATGGCGTTCACCGCGTCCGGCCTCGCCACGACGCTCGCGCAGCTCGACGCGCGCGGCATCCCGTACGACTGCCGGCGGCTGCCCGGCGCCGGCACGTGGCAGCTGTTCTTCTTCGACCCGAACGGCGCGCGCGTCGAGCTCGACTTCGACGCCGGCGAGGCGCGCTCGCCTGCATGAGCCCGACGGGCCACCCCGAGGGCCGAGGTGCCCAAAGAGCCGGAGCGCGCAGCGCGAAGGTCGTCCAGTGAGCCCGCTCGCCGTCGAGCCCGACCACCTCGTCGTCGCGGCGCAGACCCTCGCGCAGGGCTGCGACTGGGTCGAGGAACGGCTGGGCTTCCGGCCGCAGCCGGGCGGTGCGCACGTCGCGATGGGCACGCACAACGCGCTCCTGTCGCTCGGCCTGCGCTTCTATCTCGAAGTGATCGCCGTCGACCCGGACGGCGTGAAGCCGTTGCGCCCGCGCTGGTTCGATCTCGACGAGCCGCGGATGAGGGCGGCGCTGGCCGAGGGGCCGCAGCTCGTCCACTGGGTCGCGCGCACCGCGGACCTCGCGGCGGCCGTCGCGCGCGTGCCGGCGCTGGGCTTGGCGACGCCGATGACGCGCGGCGACTTCGCATGGCGGATCACGATACCAGGCGACGGCCATCGGCCCGGGCGCGGCCTCGTGCCCACGCTGATCCAGTGGGCCGACGCGCGGCATCCGTCCGACCACTTGCCCGACCGCGGGCTGCGGCTCGCGCTCGTAGCGGGCGAGCATCCGGAGCCCGCCGCGGTACGCGCGGATCTGGCCGCACTCGGCCTGTCCGAGACGCTGAAGGTCACCTACGCGAGGTCGCCGCGGCTCGCGGCGATGATCCGCACGCCGCGCGGCGTGGCCACGCTCTAGGTCGCGGGTGAAATCCCCCCGAAGCGCGCTGCGTGCGCCTCCCCCAAGGGGGCATGCGCCCTTGGGGCGGCCCGGCGGCCGCTAGCTGTGAACCGTCAAGACGTTGTTGCCGCCTGGAATGCGCCGCATGCATGCCAGCGGTCGTCGTCCCCGCGAAAGCGGGGATCCAGTGTCTTGGGAACATCCGGCAAACACGCCACGACGCTGGGTCCCCGCTTTCGCGGGGACGACGGTTGTCCGGAGATCACGCGTCTCGGTAACAACCTCATGAAGCTCCACAGCTAGCCCTCGGGCAGCCCGGCCTTGCGCAGGCCCGGGTACAGGTGCTCCTCGGCCAGCCGGATCCAGTCGGGATGCGCGAGGCGGTTGCGCCAGCGGTGCATGGCGATCGTCAACCCCGGCAGCGCACGCAGCACGGCGTCGAGCGCTGCGGCGGCCTTGGCCGTTTCGCCCAGCTGCGCGCAGGCAGCCACGACGTGGAGGCCCGTGCGCATCGGGTCGTCGGCGCCGAGCCCGATCGCCTTCTCCCCGGCTTCGACCGCGTCCCGGTAGTTGCCGAGCAGCAGGTGCGCCATGCACAGGTCCTGCATGGGGGCGGCGGAGTTCTGCGGATTCGTGGCGATCGCATCCTCCAGCATCGCCCGCGCTTGGGCGGGGCGCCCGCACCACGCGGTCAGTGCGGCGTGGTGCGAGGCCAGCATGCTGCTCCAGGGCTCGAGACGAAGAGCCTTGGCGCTCGCCTCGAGTGCTGCCTGCCACTGCCCGGTCGCGATGAGCGCCCCCGAGTGGAGGTACCACGTCGTCGGCTGGATGTCGTTCAGGCGGACCGCCTTCGTCGTCAGCTCCAGCATGCGCTGCGCAAGGGCGACCGGGTCGGCCGACAGATCCTGGTCCGTACGCTGGTCGAGCGCGAGCGCGAGGCCGACCAGCGCCGGGACGCACGTCGGATCGCGCGCCAGCGCATCTTCGAGCAACCGTTCCTTCTCCGCGGAGCGCTTGCGCGGATCGGGTTCCGTGCTGTTGAGGGCCAGCGCGCGCACGACGTTCTCGACCGGCGTGGACTGCGCGAGCGGCTCGGCAAGCACCCGCCGGATTTCCGCAGTGAGCATCGCACGGCCGAGGTGCCACGCCACCGCGTGCAGCGCCCGCGCCTCGGCATCGCCGTCCGCGGCCGCGGGAAGCGCGGTGGACTCGCTCCACAACTGCTCGCCGCTCGCCGCGTCGACCACGCGGACGTGAAGCGACGCCGGTCGAAGATCGCCTTCGACGAGATAGCGCACCGCGAGCGCCCGTCCCACGGCAGCGGGCTCGTCGGGCGCCTTGGCCGCAAGCGCGTGAGGCACCGGGACGACAGCGATCGTCACGCCGGATCGCGCGAGCATCGCCGTGAACTCGCGCGTCGTGACCTTTGCCCGCCGGACGAGGCCGGGATCGTCGACCGCCGCGACGAGCGGGCACACGCCAACGGACATCGCGCGCAGCTTCGCCGGCGGGGAGGACGCAGGCGCCGTACCGCGACTGCCCGCGATGTCGACGATGAACGCGCGGATCGGACGTGCGATGTTCTTGACCTGCTGTTCGCCCGCGTCGGCGAACTCGACGTCGAGGCTGCCGTGGACCTGGTCGCGCACGGCAGCGGCGATGCAGATGCCGCCGGGAGGTGCGAGCGATTCGAGCCTCGCGGCGACGTTGACGCCGTCGCCGAAGATGTCGCCTTCGCCGTCGACGATGACGTCGCCCAGATTGACGCCGATGCGCAGATCGACGCGCAGGTCCGCGGCGGCTCCCTGGTTGCGCTCGGCGAGCGCGCGCTGCACGCGGATCGCGCAGCGCAGCGCGGCGTCCGCACTCGCGAACTCGACGAGCACGCCGTCTCCGGTCGACTTGACGAGGCGTCCCCGCAGGTCGGCAATGGCCGGGTCGATCACTTCGGCGCGAATCGCGCGCAGGTGGGCGAGCGTCCCGGCGTCGTCGCGCTCGGTGTGCCGGCTGAACCCCACGACGTCCGCGACCAGGATCGCCGCGAGCCGGCGGTTCGGCGCGGTCGTCAACCGAGCGCTCCGCGTGCCGCCACCGGCCACACGCACTCGACGCGCTCGCCGCGCATGCCGACGATCCAGTCGTAGAGGTTGACCGTCGGGTCGCAGTGGCCGGGGATCAACCACACGCGGTCGCCGAGCGCCGGCTGGGCGCGCTTCGGGTCGACTTCGAGCACGCCGTGCTCGTCGGAGGCCTTGACGTACTCGAGTCCGCGCGCGACGTGGACGAGCGGCGGGCCGGAGTCGAACGCCAACGCCTTCAGGCCCGCGTCGACGATCGCGCGCTCGGGTGTGGGCGTGCTCATCACGGTCGCCAGCACGTACAGGCTGTGCTCGAAGTGGTGCTGGTCCGGCGACAGCGCGTTGCGCAGGTAGTCGGCGTCCATGAACACGTACGAGCCCGGCTGCAGTTCGGTGTAGATGCGGCTGTCGCGCTCGAGCTGCCACGTGCCGGTGCCGGCGCCGGTCACGACCGGGCACGCGACGCCCGCGCGCTCGATGGCCGCCTTGGTGTCGGCGGCTTGCCGGCTCGCGGCGGCGATGGCTTCCAGCCGCTGCTCCGGGCGGCGCAGGTGCTGCGCGGCGCCGTGGTACGCGTGCAGGCCGCGGAACGCGAGTCCCGGCGCCGCGGCGATCGCACGCGCGAGCGGCACGGCCGCCTCGCCGGATGCCACGCCGCACCGATGCGCGCCGACGTCGATCTCGACGTAGACGTGCAGCGTGCCGCCGGCGAGCGAGGCCGCCGCCGACAGGTCCGCGATCACGCGCATGTCGTCGACCAGCACGCCGATCGTCGCGCTGCGCGCGAGCGCCGCCAGTCGCGCGATCTTCGCCGGTGCGACGATCTCGTTGGTCACGAGCACGTTGGCAATGCCGGCGGCGACGAACGCCGCGGCCTCGTCGACTTTCTGGCAGCAGATGCCCACCGCACCGCGCGCGACCTGCGCCTTGGCGATGTCGGGGCACTTGTGCGACTTCGCGTGCGGCCGGAGTGCCAGGCCCGAGCCGCGCACGGCGTTGGCCATCAGGTCGAGGTTGTGCTCGAACGCGTCGAGGTCGACGACGAGCGCCGGGGTCTCGACGGCGGCGAGCGGGTCGCCGATGCGGGCGGGCACGCGCTGCATCAGCAGGCCCAGCAGCCTTTCCACACGAGGTCGCCCAGCAGGCGGCCCGGCGACAGCGTGAACGCGCCGGCGATGACGAGGCCGCCGATGTAGAGCCCGCGCATCGTGCCGGCGTGCTTCTCCGGGTCGCCGCGGCGGATCTGCCAGATCCCCATCGGCAGCGAGATGGCCGTCACCAGCGTGAACACGTGGACCCAGTTCAGGCGCAGGAACGCCGGCATCCACAGCGAGCTCACCGCAGCGGTCGTCATCAGCGCGACCCAGACCCACCCGAGGGCGCGGTGCCCCGGCGTGCCCTTGCGGCGCGCGAGCTGCACGGCGCCCAGCACGAGCGCCGCGAGCGCGGAGAGGAGGTGCACGTAGACGACGGGCGGAACCGGGTGCGGCACGAGAGGACGGCGCTGGCGGACGAAGCCGGCATTGTAGGGGACGCGCCAGCGGGCCGCGCGCGCCCCTCACCCTGACAAGCTGTCGAGGTTCTCCTGGGTGTCATCCCGAGGAGCGCAGCGACGAGGGACCTGCTTGTGCGCAACTCGTTGATCAACGGCAGAAGCAGATCCCTCGCTGCGCTCGGGATGACACCCGGAAATGGATGTCGGCGGGCATTGCAACAGCCCGCCAACCCTCGTCCCGCATTGCGGAGAGAGGGCCGGGCGGCCGGGGCGTCGCTACTTCGGGTGCGCGGCCTCGAACGCGGCGAGTTGCCCGTACACGACGCGGCCGATCGACAGCAGCTGCGTGCGGTCGAGGTTGCCCGACAGCGCGTACGTGCAGTCCTCCTCGATCCAGTAGTAGACGCCCACGCCGTTCTCGAGCGCGTAGCGGAACGCCGTCTCCTCGACGGGTGTCGGCGGCTTGCGCACCTGCAGCGTCAGCCGCTGCTTGTCGGCGTTCTCGTAGACGAAGAGCGCCGTCGGCATCTCGTTGCCGGCGACCAGGCGCCCGCCGACCAGCGCGAAGCCGACGCCGTTGAGGTCGGGCGCGTGGACCGGGAAGCCCAGTCGCTTCGACAGCCAGGTGACGAGCCGCTTTTCCTCGGCCGCCCAGATCTCGACCGGGCGGTTGACGTCGCCCGCGTACAGCGTGTGCACGAGCGCCGCCTGCCGCGTGAACGTCGTCGGCATGCCGTCGTGCTGCAGCGACGCATCGCGGCCGAACCAGCCCAGCCCCACGCCGATCACGAGCGACGCCGCGGCGGCTGCCGTGAGCCCGAGCCATTGCGGGAACCGGCGCGCGCCTCGCGCGGGTGCGGCGGTCGCCGCGACGAGCCGGTCGGGCAGCGCCTCCCCGAGCCACGGGTCGAGCGCGTCGCGCAGCGCGGCGTTCTGCGCGCGCAGCTCCGCGACGCGCGCGGCGAGCGCCGGGTCGCGCGCCATCGCGTCCTCGACGGCCGGCGCGCGCTGCGGGGGCGAGCTGGCCGTCGACGTATGCGTTGACGTCGGCGTCGGTGACGGGCAGCGGATTGGTGGTCACGGCGACGGTCTCACTTCACGACCTTGAGCGACGACGACGACGGCACGGCGAACGCCGCGCGCAGCTTTTCGCGCGCACGCGACAGGCGCGACATGACGGTGCCGACCGGGATGTTCAGGACCGCGGCGATCTCCTCGTAGCGCAGCTCCTCGACGACCGCGAGCAGCAGCACCTCGCGCTGCTCGACCGGCAGGCGGCCGACGTGCTGCACCAGTTCCATGAGCTCGACGCGCGTGTATTGCATCGCGCGCACCGGCAGCTGCCACGCCTCCTGCCCGTCGCCCTCGGCGTCGAGCGACACGTGCTGCCGCTCGTGCCGCGCGAGCACGCGCTGGTTGACGAACACGTTGTGCATGATGGTGAACAGCCACGCGCGCAGGTCGCTGCCCGCCGCCCACAACCGCCGCTTCTCCCACGCCCGCGCCAGCGCCTCCTGCACGAGGTCGTCCGCGCGCGCGGCGTCGCCGGTCAGCACGCGCGCGTAGCGGCGCAGCCGCGGCAGCGCCGCGATGAGGTCCGGCTGCGGCAGCGGCGGGTCGGCCGGCGGGGATGCCGTCATGCGCGGATCGACCGGTGCGCAGCGACGCGCGCGGTGGCCGGGGCGCTGCCCCCCGCCGCGCACGCGGCGATCACTGCTTCGCCGTATGCCAGACGTTGTTGACGCCGTCGCCGGTCTTGTCACCCGGCTTGGTGTCCTTGGCCCAGCCGTACAGCGGCTTGCCCTTGTACGCCCACTGCTTGCCGCCGTCGTCACGGGTGATGATCGTCCAGTCGCCCGAGGCCTTGGCGTCGGCGCCGGCCATCAGCGGCGGCCAGTTGGTCGCGCACGGGCCGTTGCAGGCGCTCTTGCCGCCGGCGTCGCGGTCGAACGTGTAGAGCGTCATGCCCTTGGCGTCGGTCAGCGTGCCGTCGGCCGCGGCCTTGGCCGGGGCCATCTGGGCGCCGGCGGACAGCGCGTAGGCCAGCAGGGCGGCCGAGAGGTACGGGAGCGTCTTGCGCAGCATGCGGTTCTCCTGTGTTGGTCGATCGAAGAGACACCGGTGTCAACAGGGGTGGCGGGCGCTTATTCCGGCCCGTCCGCCCCTACGCGATCAGGAACAGCGTCGCCAGGCCCAGGAAGATGAAGAAGCCGCCGGAATCCGTCACGGCGGTGATGAGGACCGACGAGCCCAGCGCGGGGTCGCGGCCGAACTTCAGCATCGTCATCGGGATCAGCACGCCCATCGACGCGGCGAGCATCAGGTTCAGCGTCATCGCGAGCACCATCACGAGTCCGAGCGGTACGTCCTTGTACAGCAGCATCGCGACCAGCCCCATCACGCCGCCCCAGACGAGACCGTTGATCAGCGCGACGACGATCTCCTTGCGGATCAGCGCGTGCGCGTGCTCGCGCGCGAACTGGCCGAGCGCCGCGGCGCGCACGATCATCGTGATCGTCTGGTTGCCGGAGTTGCCGCCGATGCCGGCGACGATCGGCATCAGCGCGGCAAGGGCGACCAGCTTCTCGATGGAGCCCTCGAACACGCCGATCACGCGCGACGCGATGAACGCCGTCACCAGGTTGATCGCCAGCCACGCCCAGCGGTTCTGGAACGACTTCCAGACCGACGCGAACACGTCCTCTTCCTCGCGCAGGCCGGCCTGCTGCAGCACGTCCTCCTCGCCGCGCGCGCGGACGAAGTCGAGCACCTCGTCGACGGTGACGCGGCCGACGAGCTTGTCGTTGGTGTCGACGACCGGTGCGGACACCAGGTCGTAGCGCTCGAACGCGCTGGCCGCCTCGTCGGCCTTCTCGTGCTGCTGCAGCTTGACCACCGGCGGCTGCATGACGTCGGCGACCAATGCGTCGGGATCGGTGACGATCAGCTTGTTGACCGGCAGCACGCCGAGCAGGCGCTCGTCGCGGTCGACGACGAAGAGCTGGTCGGTCTGCGACGGCAGCTCGTCGAACCGGCGCAGGTAGCGCAGCACGACCTCCAGCGTGACGTCGGCGCGCACCTGCAGGTCCTCGAAGTCCATCAGCGCGCCGACCATGTCGTCGTCGAAGGACATCGCCGCGCGCAGCTGCTCGCGCTCCTCCACCGGCAGGCTGGAGAAGACGTCGTCCATCACCTCCTGCGGGAGGTCGGGGGCGAGCTCGGCGATCTCGTCGGCGTCGAGGGTCTCGGCCGCTGCGACCAGCTCCTCGGTGTCCATCGAGGAGATGAGCGACTCGCGCACCGGCTCGGAGACCTCGAGCAGGATCTCGCCGTCGCGGTCGGCCTTGACGAGGTCCCAGATGTAGAGCCGCTCGTCGAGCGGCAGCGCCTCGAGGACGTACGCGATGTCGGCCGGGTGCAGCCGGTCGAGCTTGCGCTGGAGCTGCGCCTTGTTCTGCCGGGTGACGAGGCTCTCGACGAGCCCGCCGCGATCGGGGTGGTCGCCTACCGGCGCGTGCTCGAGCTGTTCGTGGACGAGCCCTTCGACCAGCCTGTGCTTGCGCAGAAGCGCCGTGATCTCGGCGAGCGCGTCCTGGACACGCTCGCGCGCTTCCGGGCGTTCGCCCGCAGCTTCTTCGAGGGTCTCGGACATGAAGGGGTCGGGGCCAAGGGCAACGCGCGGGTGGTGCGGACGGGGCGCATTCTACCGCCAATGTCCCAAGGGTCTGACCCCTAACATGCATTCCATTGCATGTTAGGGGTCAGACCCTTAAGGGAGTTCGGCCGCCGGCATCCGGGAGAGGATGATCCCGATCTTGCGGTTGAGGCCGGGGGCGCCCTGGTTGCGCTCGTAGAAGCGGGGGTTGGGCGCCATGGCGGCAAGCCGCGCTGCCTGCTCCGCCGACAGCTGGGCGGCGGACACGCCGAAGTAGTGGCGGGCGGCGGCCTCGGCCCCGAACACGCCGTTGCCCCACTCGACGACGTTCAGATAGATCTCGAGGATCCGCCGTTTGGGCAGCAGCGCCTCGAGCATCACCGTGATCACCGCCTCCTCCGCCTTGCGCACGTAGCTGCGCGCCGGCGTCAGGAACAGGTTCTTCGCGAGCTGCTGCGTGATCGTCGAGCCGCCGGCGACCACGCGGCCCTTCTTCTGGTTCTTTTCGATGGCGAGCTGGATGCCCTCCCAGTCGAAGCCCTCGTGCTCGACGAACTTCGCGTCCTCGGCCGCGACCATCGCGCGCTTCAGGTTCCCGGAGATGCGCTCGTACGGCACCCACGTGTACTTGAGCTTCGCCTTCGGGTTCTTCGCGGTCAGCTCGTCCATCCGGTGCGCCATGAACGACGTTTCGCCGACCGGATGGCTGCCCCACCACACGATCTGCGCCGCGAACCACAGGTGGAACGCGACGAGCGCGGCGGCGACCGCGGACGCGAACCAGCCGAGCCAGCGCAGCCACGCCGAGCCGCGGCGGGCCGCCGCCATCAGCGCCCCGGACGCAGCAGTGCGAACACGGGGCGGGTGTCCGGCCGCACGCCGCGCCAGAGCACGAAGCTCTCCGCCGCCTGCTCGACCAGCATGCCGAGGCCGTCCGCCCACCGGGCCGCGCCCCCCGCGCGAGCCCAGCGCAGGAATGCCGTCGGCGCGTCGCCGTACACCATGTCGTAGGCGAAGCTGCCCGGACGGAACAGCCCGGCCGGCCACGGCAGCGTGACGTCGCCGGAAAGCCCGGCGCTCGTCGCGTTGATCACGACGTCGAAGTCCATGCCGGCCAACTCGGACAGCTCGACGGAGGCGACCGGCCCCTGCGCCGAGAAGCGCTCGACCAGCGCGTCGGCCTTCACCATCGTGCGGTTGGCGATCGTGATCGAGCGCGGCTCCTCGTGCAGCAGCGGCAGCATGATGCCGCGCGCGGCGCCGCCGGCACCGAGCACGAGCACGTCGCGGTGGCGGATCGGCACGCCGAGGTTGAACGTCAGGTCGCGGATGATGCCGGCGCCATCGGTGTTGTCGGCGTACCACTCCTCACCGTCGCGCTTCAACGTGTTGCACGCGCCGGCCGCGTGCGCGCGCTCGCTCGCCTTGTCCGCGATGGCGAGCGCGTCGAGCTTGAACGGCACCGTCACGTTGAGCCCGAGCCCGCCGTCGCGCGCGAACTGCGCGGCGACCTCGGCGAAGCCGCCGAGCGGCGCCAGCAGGCGCTCGTAGGTCAGTTCCTGCCCGGTCGCGCGCGCGAACGCCGCGTGGATCTGCGGCGACTTCGAGTGGGCGACGGGGTTGCCGATGACGGCGTAGCGGTCCATGAATCGAATCGGGGTCAGCGCAGTAATGATCGCCGGGACCGGCCGAACGAATGGCCGTGGTCAAGGCCGCGATTATTACAGCTCTGACCCCAATTCACTGCGACTCCAGCGCGTCCGCCTTGGTGAACGACCAGGTCCGCGTGATGTGCAGAATGTCGGTGTCGCGCCTGATGTCGGCCGGGAACGGCGCGAACGGCGCCGACATCTCGACGATCCGGATCGCGGCGGCGTCGAGGATGCGGCTGCCCGACGTCCGGACGAGATCGACCTTGTCGATGCTGCCGTCGCTGTTGATCGACACGGTGAGCAGCAGGTTCCCGTACAGCTTCTGCTGGCGCGCGGCCTCGGGGTAGTTGAGGTTGCCGATGCGCTCGATCTTCAGGCGCCAGTCCTCGACGTAGCGCGCGAAGCGGTACTCCTCCGCGCGGGCGCCGACGAAGCGCCGTTTCGGCCGCTTCTGGTAGGCGTCCATGTCCTTGGCGATCTGCGCTTCCAGCCGCATCGCCTCCAGCGTCTTCTGCATCAGCTCGTTGGCCGTCGGCAGGTCCGGCTTGTCGGTGGCGTCGGTCGGCGCCGGCGCCGGCGGTGCGGTCGGCGCCGAGCGCAGCTGCGTCATCAGTTCGCGCGTCTGCTTCTCCAGCGCCTCGACGCGCTCGGTCGCGACCGCGACCTGCTGCTCGGGGCTGTTCTTCGGCAGCACCGGCAGCGGCGTCTTCGCGCGGCGGTTGGCGTCGGTGTTGCCGCCGCCGTCGAGGTTCGCCTGCGCGAGGATGTCGGCCTTCGCCGGTTTGGCGGCCGTCTTCGCGTTGACGAGCGCCACCTCCAGCGGCGGTCCGCGATCGCTCGTGCTCTTCAGGTCGAACGGCCGGAAGTGGATCGTCAGCACCACGAGGTGCAGCAGCACCGACAGCGATAGCGCGATCGTCAGCAGGCGGTCGTTGCGCGGCGCCACCAGCGCCTCGCGCGGGATGGTCGCGGGCGGCAGCGCGCCGGCGGGCGCGATGTGGGCGGTGCGGCGCACCGGCCCCTGCCGCGCCGGCTCGACGACCGCCGGCACCTCGGGATCGACGATCAGCGGCTTCGCCGCGTGAGGTGCCGCGGGCTTCCGGCGGGGCACAGCGGCAGTCTTCCCGGGCGGCGGTGGAATCGCGACCGTCGGGTCCTTGGAACGCACCGGGGCCGCCGCCGCCGGCCGTTTCGCCGCTGCCGGAGCCACGGCTGGCGCGCGCTTCACCGGCGGTGGAACCGGGACCGCCGGAGCCGGGGCGTCGGGCGCGCCCGGTGCGGCGTCGGGATTCGGCTTGGGCGGCGTCGCGCGGCGCGGCACGGGTGGTCGGGGAGAAGTCCGGAAGGTCGTTCGCCTGCCATTGTATGCGCCCGTCATGCCGGCGTCATGACGGCCGGCCGACCGCGCGGCGGTCAGGCGGCGTTCGTGTTGCCGCCCTGCAACCCGGCGAACCGGCACTCGAACGTCGCGGCGAGCAGGTCGATGCGCGCTAGCGCCAGACGTACGACCGTATCGGGCGCCTGCACCGGCAGGTCCGGCACGCGCAGGACCAGCGGCAGCCGCTCGCAGCGGACGAGGTTCTCGCGGATGACCCGCGCCGTCGTCTCGGTGACGTTCTCCTGCAGCAGCCAGCGCAGGCACCAGTAGTGCTCCATGCGCTCCTGGAACTCCGCGTACTGGCTGTACGTCGCCTCGAAGTCCGCGAGCGCGGCGAAGAGGTCGGCGTCGTTGTCGGCGTACGGCGGCGCCTCGCCCGCGACCGCGGCGAGGAGCTGGCGCTGGTTGACGAGGTCGCTGTAGCGGCGCAGCGGCGAGCTGGCCCACAGGTAGTGCGTGAGTCCCAACCCCTGGTGCTCGCCGGGGCGCGTGCTCATCTTGACCTTGCCCGCCGCCTGCACGCGATAGAGCCCCGCCACCTTGCGGTCGGCCAGCAGCCGGCCCCACGTGCTGTTCACGTGGATCATGAGCTCCGAGACGAGCTTGTCCAGCGGGCTGCCGCGCTCGCGCGGGACGATCGCGACGCGGCCGTCGGGCGCCGCGTCCCAGTCGACGTAGAAGCTGTAGTCGATGCGCTGGATGTCGTCCTTGCCGCGTTGCGCCGACAGGTGCCGCGCGAGCTTCCACAGCACGCGCAGCTCCTGCGTCCACGGCGGGTCCGCCGGCGACGGCAGGTCGTTGGCGAACGCATTGCCGACGGTGTCGAGCCGCAGGTTGGCGGCGATGGGCACGCGCTGCACGCGCGTCTCGTGCCGCACCGGCGTGCCGTCGGGCGTGACCTCGACCAGCAACGAGAGCGCGGGCGGTGCGGCGCCCTCGTGCAGCGTGAACGCGGCGATGGCGGCCTCGGGCAGCATCGTGATCTTGCGTCCCGGCATGTAGACGGTGGACAGCCGCGCACGCGCGACGCGGTCGAGCGCGCCGCCGCGCGGCAGCGACAGCGCCGGGCACGCGATGTGGATGCCGACCTCGTAGTGGCCGTTGGCAAGCTCGCGCACCGAGAACGCGTCGTCGATCTCGGTGGTCGTCGCGTCGTCGATCGAAAACGCCGGCGCGGGCGCCACCGGCAACTCGGGCAGCGTGGGCAGCGCGCCCCATTCGCCGCATGCGACGCCGTTCGGAAAGGCTTCGGCGAGAAAGCGGTTGAAGTGGTACTCGTGCGACGACGGGATCGCGCCGCATGCCGCCAGCAGCTCGACGGGATTCGTCCGGCCCGCGTCGCATGCCGCAGCGAGCGCCTTCCATTCGAGCGCGTTCTTGTCGGGCTTGTACAGCAGCATCGGCAGCTTCGCCGCGAGCGCGCCGGGCAGCCGGCCGGCCGCGAGCTCCGCCGTCCACGCGGCGATCTGCTCCGCTTCCCGCGCCTTGCGCTCGACCGACGCCAGCGCCGCACGCAAGGCGTCCGGCGGCGCCTTGCGGTAGCGGCCCTTCCCCTTCTTGTAGAAGTGCATCGGCGACGCGTGCAGCGTGAGCGCGACCGCCGCCGCCTGCGCCGGCGTCGGCACGCCGCCGAAGTACTCGCGCGCGAGATCCGCGAAGCCGAACTCGTCGTCGGCGCTCACCTCCCACAGGAACGTGGGGTCGAGGTCCGCCGCGAGCCGCTGGCCTTCCGCGAACGCCTCGCCGGGCCCCGGCGCCACGAAGCGCAGCAGCACGTGGCCCGCCTTGACCTTGAGCCGCCTGCCGGACACCGCCTCGACCTGCAGCGTCGCGTCGTTGTCGGCGAGCACGGCGCCGGCCTTCAGTTGGCCGTCGTCCTCGAACAGCACGTTCATCGGGTGGGGACTACCGGACTGTGGAAATTTCCCCGGTGTCATCCCGAGGAGCGCAGCGACGAAGGATCCGCTGCCACGCAAGCCCTCGCGCCGCCGCAACGGCAGATCCCTCGCGTCGCTCGGGATGACACCGTCTGGTGGATGCTGGGAGGGTCTTCAACGGCCTGCCAAAGGGAGCGGGGTCCGCGAGAGCGCGGCGCCCCGGGGAACGAGGCGCAATTATAGTCGGCCCGATTGCGCGGACCGCCGCGATGCTGCATATTCGAGGGCTTCGCCCACTGCAGGAACCGGTTCCATGGAATACGTTCGCTTAGGCGCCAGCGGCCTCCTGGTGTCGCCGCTGTGCGTGGGCACGATGATGTTCGGCGACCGCACCGACGCCGCCGAGTCGACGCGGATCGTCCACGCCGCGCGCGACGCCGGCGTCAACTTCATCGACACCGCCGACGCCTACGCGAAGACCGACTCCGAACGCATCGTCGGCGCCGCGATCCGTGGCGAGCGCCGGCGCTGGATCCTCGCCACCAAGGTCGGCAACGCGCTGACGGAAAAGCCGGTCGACGGCGGGCTGTCGCGCCGCTGGGTGCTCGCGGCGTGCGACGACAGTCTCGCGCGGCTTGGCACCGACTACATCGACGTGTACTACCTGCACCGCGACGACGTCGACACGCCGCTTGCCGAGACGATCGGCGCGATCGGCGACCTGATCCGCGCCGGCAAGATCCGCTACTTCGGCGTGTCGAACTACCGCGGCTGGCGCATCGCCGAGATCGTGGCCGAGTGCGCGGCGCAGGGCGTGCCGCCGCCCGTGGTCTGCCAGCCGTACTACAACCTCCTGAACCGCCAGCCCGAGGTCGAGATCCTGCCGGCGTGCGACTACTACGGCATCGGCGTCGCGCCCTACTCGCCGATCGCGCGCGGCGTGCTGACCGGCAAGTACGCACCCGGCGCGCCGGCGCCGGAGGACTCGCGCCACGCGCGCGGCGACGCGCGCTTCCGCGAGACCGAGCAGCGCCCCGAGTCGTACGCGATCGCGCAGAAGCTCGCCGCGCACGCGGCGAAGACCGGCCGCTCGCTGACGCAGTTCGCGCTGGCGTGGCTGTGGGCGAACCGCATCGTCACGTCGATCATCGCCGGGCCGCGCACGCTCGAGCAATGGCAGGACTACGTCGCCGCGATCGGCACCGCGTGGAGCGACGAGGACGAGGCGCTGGTCGACTCGCTGGTGACGCCGGGCCACGCGTCGACGCACGGCTACAACGACCCGCAGTATCCGTTCTTCGGGAGGGTGCGCGCGTGAATCCGCAGCGCTGCCGGCTGCGCGCCGCCGTGGCGGCGGCAGTGCTCGCGGCTGCCGCAGGTGCAATGCCTGCTGCCTCGGCCGAGCTGGCCGCCGACCACCCGTTCGTCGGCACGTGGAAGTTCGCGATCCAGCAGTTGAACTGCACCGAGACCTACACGTTCCGGCGCGACGGCACCGGCCTCGTCCGCAGCGCGGGCGAGATTTCCGAGAGCACGTTCGAGATCTCCGCCAAGCCCTCGCCGCGCGGCTTCTACAAGTGGGACCACACGATCGTGAAGACCAACGGCAGGAAGGACTGCGCCGGGCAGGTGATGGAGACCGGCAACACGGTCTCGCAGTTCGTGTACTTCCACCGCTCGCCCGACGTGTTCTTCATCTGCGGCGACGAGACCGGGCGCAACTGCATCGGGCCGTTTCTGCGGCAGAAGGGGCAAGGGGTGTGAAGCGAAGGGGGAGGACACGACCCTCGCCCTGCGATCGGGAAACGAAGCGCCGCCCGGAGAGCACGCGCCGTTGCTTCCGGCCCTCGCCCCGGCCCGCTCGCGCGGGAGAGGGAGCAGCCCGTGGCTCGCTTCGTGAACACTCCCTCTCCCCGCGTGCGGGGAGAGGGTTGGGGTGAGGGCCGACCGGAACGGAAGTGCGAGAAGCGCCGACGACGCGCTATCCCTCGTTCGCCACCCCGTGCGGCACGTGCCCCGACGGCACGTGCTCCGACGCCGACTCGACGTGCCGCGTCTGGTCGTCGAAGAAGAAGTCGGGCTCGAACTGGCGCAGGAACTCGCCCTTGGGCAGGCCGCCTAAGAACATCGCCTCGTCGACCTCGATGTGCCAGTCCATCAGCGTGCGGATCGCGCGCTCGTGCGCGGGCGAGGAGCGCGCGGTGACGAGCGCCGTGCGCAGCTTCATCGGCACGTTGCCGTCGTGCGCGGCGCGCTGCAGCCGGTGCAGCGCTTCGAGCAGCGGCTTGAACGGGCCCGGCGGCAGCGGCCGCGACGCATGGTCGGCCTCGTGCTGCTGGAACGCGGTGAGTCCCTGGTCGCGGAACACGCGCTCGGCCTCGTCGGCGAACAGCACGGCGTCGCCGTCGAACGCGATGCGCACCTCTTCCGGGTGCGGGTCCTCCCGCGCCGACTGCGTGTAGACGAGCGCGGCGGGGAAGCCGGCGGCGAGCGCGGCGCGCACGTCCTCGCCGTTGGCCGACAGGAACAGGTTGGCGTGGAGCGGCTCGAGGTAGCCGAACGGCGGCCGGCCGCGCGTGAACACGCCGCGCTCGATCGCGAGGCCTGCACCCTTCACCGACCGGAAGACGCGCAGGCCGGACACCGGGTCGTTGCGCGACAGGATCACGACGTCGACGCGCTTCACGCCGTCGGCGTTGAACGCCTCCAGCTTGCGCACGAGCCGGTAGGCCACGCCCGGCTTGGCCGGCTGCTCGACGCGCGACAACTGCAGGTGCATGTACGCGCGGTCGTCGGCGGTCTCGAAGACCTGGTTCTCCTCCTCGAAGTCGAACAGCGCGCGCGAGCTGATCGCGACGACGAGCTGCTCGATGGCGGGCGGGGCGGCCATCGACCGATTATACGGCCGGGGTTGTGCAACCGTGGCCGGCGGACGGTAGACTGCGCGTCGGCGCGGCGGCTTCCGCGGCGCCGGCCCCGCGCGAGGCGTGCGCAAGACACGCCCGTCGCGTTCAACTTCGGAGGAACCATGAAGCGACTGTTGCTCTGCGCGCTCGCGCTGCTGCTCGCCCCCGTGCTCGCCCACGCGCAGGCGTGGCCGACCAAGCCCGTCAAGCTCATCGTGCCGTTCCCCGCCGGCGGCGGCACCGACGCGTTCGCGCGACCGCTCGCCGCCGCGCTGTCGCAGCAGACGGGCCAGCAGTTCTACATCGACAACCGCGGCGGCGCGGGCGGGACCATCGGCGCGGACGCCGCCGCCAAGTCCCCGTCGGACGGCTACACGTTCCTGGTCGGCGCCGTCCACCACACGATCGCGGAGAGCGTGTACGCGAAGCTGCCGTATTCGCTTTCGAAGGACCTCGTGCCGGTGACGCTGGTGTCGATCGTGCCCAACGTCGTCGTGCTGCACCCCAAGGTCCCGATCAACTCGATCAAGGAGCTGATCGACTACGCGAAGGCCAACCCGAACAAGCTCAACTACGCGTCGGCCGGCAACGGCACGTCGCACCACCTGGCGCCCGAGATGTTCAAGGTGATGACGTCCGTGCAGATCAACCACGTCCCGTACAAGGGTGCGGGCCCCGCGATGCAGGACCTGGTCGCCGGGCAGGTGGACCTCATGTTCGACGGCATGGGCAGCAGCGCGCCGCAGATCCGCGGCGGGAAGTTGAAGCCGCTCGCGGTCACGACGCCGACGCGCTCGCCGGCGTTCCCCGACGTGCCGACGATGCGCGAGGCGGGCGTGCCCGGCTACGAGGTGACGACGTGGTACGCGCTGTGGGCGCCCGCCGGCACGCCGGCGGACGTCATCGTCAAGCTGCAGCAGGAGGTGGCCAAGGCGATGCAGCGGCCGGAGATCCGCGACGTGTGGGCCGCGCAGGGCGCGGGCGCCGGCGGCAACTCGCCCGAGGAATTCGCCGCGTTCGTGAAGGCGGAGACCGCCAAGTGGGCGAAGGTGGTCAAGGAAACCGGCGTGCGGATCGACTGAAATGAAACGACCCCCACGCTCGCTGCACACCGAGCCGCCCTCTCGCGCGGGCCGAAGGCCAGGCTCGCAGAGCGCGTCTGCGCGCGAGGGCGACGGCCGACACGCAACGCGCCGACTGCCGTGCGCGGCCAATGAGGCCGTGGCAGGTCAGTCGCTCGGGGCGGCCCCTCCCGACTGACGCGCGCCGCCGCCGCTCGCGGCCACGGACGTCGGGCGCCGTGGCCGCGCTGCACCACCCCTACGCGGCTTCGGCTTCGACTTCGCGCGCGGCCTCGACCTTGGCATTGCCGAACCGCTCAGCGATCCGCTGCGCGCGGTACGCGAAGATCTCGTCGACCTGCGCGTCGACCTTCCACCCGGCCGCCACCGACCCCAGCCACCCCAGCGGCAGGCGGTAGCGGACGACGTCGCGCATCAGCGTGCCGCCGGCCAGCGGGACGAACTCGTGCGCGTGGCGCCAGTACGCGTATGGCCCCTTCACCTGCGTGTCGACGAAGCGGCGCGCCGGCTGCCAGTTCTCGATGCGGCTGCGCCAGCGGAGCGGAATCCCGGAGAGCCGCAGCCGGTAGTCGATCAGCGTCCCTTCGCCGATCGCCGGCGTCGACTTCCCCGCGACCTCGAACCGGAGGAAGGCGGGCGTCAGCGCTTCCAGGTTCCTCTCGTCGCAGAAGTACGGCCAGAGCGCCTCCGGCGCGTGCGGCACCCACTGCTCGGTCACGATCTCGCGCATCGCGCCGCGCAGCGGCGTCAGGAGGCCGGCGAGCGCCTGGTCGATCGACTCGAACCGGAAGCGGAAGCCCGACGCGAGCGTCCGGCGCGGCTCGACCCGCGCGCTGTCCAGCACGACGGCGCCCATCGCGCCGTACAGAGCCCTGATCGCGAGCGCGGGGACGGGGACGTTCTCGGCCACGCTCAACGAACGGCACAGCGACGTCGTGAACTCGCGGTTGGTCGCCGGCCGCGGCGCGACGCCCTCGAGCACGCCTGCCGCGCGCGAATCGAGCGCGTGCACGAACAGGCGGACGATGTCGTCGACGTGGATCCAGCTCATCCACTGTCGGCCGCTGCCCAGCCGGCCGGCGGCGGACGCGCGGAACAGCGGCAGCATCCGCGCCAGCGCGCCGCCGTGCCGCGCGAGGACGATGCCGGTCCGCACGATCGGGACGCGCACGCCGGGATGCCGTTCCGCGAGCGGCCGCACCTGCGCTTCCCACTCGTCGACGAGATCGGCGAGGTAGCCTTCGCCCTTCGCGCTGTTGCCGTGCAGCGGCGCGTCGGCACGGTCGCCGTAGTAGCCGATCGCCGAACCGTGCACGAATGCCTTCACGCGCGCGCCGTGCGCGAGCACCGCGGCGACGAGGCGCTGCGTGCCCAGCACGCGCGTGTCGCGGATCAGCGCCTTCTGCGCGTCGGTCCAGCGCTTCTCGGCCACCGGTTCGCCCGCGAGGTGGACGACCGCGTCGACGCCGGCGAGCGCCTCGGCCGGGACTTCGAGCAGGTGATTCCACGCGTGGCAGGTCGCCGGAAACGGCAGCCGGCGGCGCGCGCCCTGCGCGTCGCGCACGAGGCAGACCAGCGTGTCGCCGCGCGCGGCGAGCGCCTTGCCGAGTTCCCGGCCGATGAGGCCGGTCGCCCCGGTCATCAGGACCCGCACGGGATCTCCTTCTCCGCGGCGGCGTCGACCACAGGCGCCGCGGCCGGCGGTGCCGGCCCGTCGCCGCGCGCGAACTCGGCGATGTAGTTGACGGACGTGTCGCGCACCCACGACGCGCGATGCAGCACCGGCAGGTACCGCATGCCGCGCAGATCCGCGAGCGCGAGTCCGGCGCCGGTCGCCATCGCCGCGAGCTCCCGCGGGCGGACGAAGCGGCGCCAGTCGTGCGTTCCGCGCGGCAGCACGCGAAACACGTACTCGGCGCCGACGATCGCGAGCGCGAAGCTCCGCCACGTGCGGTCGATCGTGGAGACGAACAGCAGCCCGCCGGGCGCGACGTGCCGCGCCGCGCGCCGCACGAGGCCGTCGACGTCGTCGACGTGCTCGACCACTTCGAGCAGCAGCACGGCGTCGAAGCGCTCGTCGTCGCGCAGCGCCGCTGCGGGCTCGCCGATCCGATAGTCGATCGCCAGCCGCTCGGCCGCGGCGTGGATGCGCGCGGCCGCGACGTTGCCCGCCGCCGCGTCCACGCCGGTGACCTGCGCGCCCAGGCGCGCGAACGGTTCGCACAGCAGGCCGGCGCCGCAGCCGATGTCGACGATCCTGATGCCGGCGAGCGGCGCGGGCCCGGTCCGGCCGAAGCGCGCGGCGATCCGCGCGCCGATGTAGTCCTGCCGCAGCGCGTTGACGACGTGCAGCGGGCGCATCGGCCCCACCGCGTTCCACCACGTCGCGCTCAGCCGGTTGAACCGATCGATTTCCGAGGCGAGCGCCGTCATCGTGCGGACTCCGGCGGCGCAACGGCTTCGGCCGGCGCCGCGGCACCCGGCCGCCACCGGCGGCGGGCGCGCAGGAAAATCGCGTAGCCGGCCTCGAGCAGCGCGAGCACGGGCCGCGACGACGCGAGCGGCGCGAGCCACGCCCACGCGGGCAGGCGCCGCCAGATCGCGACGAACGCCTGCGGTCCGGACGCGAGCGCGCCGCCGGCGTCGCGCACGTGGAACCGCGCGAGCGCCCGCGCGCGATCGAGCCCCGGGCCGAGCGCCGACTCGTCGCAGGTCGCGGCGTCGACCCACGCGATGGACTCGGCGCCGGGTAGCCGCCGGTAGTGGGCGATCTCCCGCCGGCACACCGGGCAGGCGCTGTCGTAGTAGACGGTACAAGCGGGATTCGGAGTCACGGGGGTGGACCTCGGCGGGCATTCGGTCGCCGGCAATGGTCGGAGCATCATCGATACGTGCGAGCGCGTCGGAACATCAAATTTGTCCAGGACAATAATACATGATTCGGCCTCGCTCTGCTGAAAGAAGCCATTTTGTCCAAGCTATCTGCCTACGCCGCTGACGGGCGCGCCCGCATGGACCCGGCCGCCGGCCCGCATCGGATCGCAACGCCGCGACAGGTGTGATGTAAAGGACACTTGACAACGCGCCGGTCCTGGCCCACGATGTAAAGCATCCTTTACATTACGACGGAGTCGAGCATGAGCCAGAGGGAACGCAACGTCCGGTACCAGAAGGAACTGACGGGCGCGCTGGTGCTGTACGCGATCGTCCTGGTCGCAGCGTTGACCTTCGGGCAGCGGATGGCGCCCGGCGTCGCGCAGACGGCGCTCTACGTGAGCCCGATGCTGCCGTTCCTGCTCGCCGTGTGGGTGATCGTCCGGCAGATCCGCCGCTCCGACGAGTTCGTCCGCAAGACGACGCTGGAGCACGTGGCGATCGCCGCGGCCGTCACCGCCGGCTGGACCTTCACGTATGGCTTCCTCGAGAACGCCGGCTATCCGCGGCTCTCCATGTTCACCGTGTGGCCCGTCATGGGCGCCGTGTGGGGCGTGCTGGCCATCGCTTCGAGCCTGCGCCAGCGATGAACAACCGGATCCGCGAGTTGCGCGCCGCGCGTGGCTGGAGCCAGGCCACGCTCGCCGACCTGCTCGACGTGTCGCGGCAGACGGTCAACGCGATCGAAACCGGCCGCTACGACCCGAGCCTGCCCCTCGCATTCGCGATCGCCAGGGTGTTCGACACCAGCATCGAAGCGATCTTCCTGACCGACGCGTAGTCCTCCGAAGGAGCTTCCCATGAACGTGTTTCGATTGGCCGCGGCGCTCGTCGTCGCGGCCTGGGCGACGGCCGCCTGCGCGCAGGCACCGGCACCCGACGCCACGACCTTCGACGTCGGCACGCTGCGCGTCGAACGCCACGGCGAGCGCGGCTCGCCGGTGATCCTGATCCCCGGCCTCGCGAGCGGCGCGTGGGTGTGGAACGACAGCCTCGCCGCACTGCGCGCCAGCCACCGCGTGTATACGGTCACGCTGGCCGGGTTCGACGGCCGTCCCGCGGTGCCGGGAGACCCGCTGGCGTTGGCCGCCGACGCGCTGCGCGAGCTGATCGTGTCGCAGCGGCTGGAACGACCGGTGGTAGTCGGCCACAGTCTTGGCGGGATGCTGGCGCTGATGCTGGCCGCCGCGCATCCCGAACTCGTCGGCGGCGTGGTGACCGTCGACGGCATGCCGGTGTTTCCGGGCACCGAGAACACGCTCGCGGCCGATCGCGGCGCGCTGGCCGACCGCTTTCGCCGGCAGTTCTCGGGCCTGTCGCCCGCCGGATTCGAGGCACTCCAGTTGCAATACATGCGCAGCATCGGCGTGATCGACGAGGCGAAGGCGGCCGCGGCCGCCAGGCTCGCGGCGCGCAGCGATCCGCAGGCGGTCGCCGATTACGCGGGCGCCGTGGTGGCGCTGGACCTGCGTCCGCAGCTGCCCCGCATCCGCGTGCCCGTGCTCGCGGTCGTGCCCTGGTACGCGCCGGATCTTGCCGGTACGGGCTTTTCGCAGGCGGGCAAGGTGGCGTACTACCGGTCGCTTCTCACCGGCGTCGCACAACTCGAGCTCGTGGCAATCGCGCCAGCCCGCCACTTCGTCATGCTCGACCAGCCGCAGGCCTTCATCGAGGCGCTGACGGCGTTTCTCGCCGCGCAGGCCGGACGCTGAACCGCAGCGACCCGCGCGAGCAGGTGGATCGCTTTGCGCGGTCGACGCGCCCGCGGCGCGGCGCTCAGTCCGGGCTGCGCACCACCGCCCGCAGCGCATCCTCGCCGACCGGCAGACTGGCGAGTTCCCCGAGCGTGACCGGCTTCACCGGAAACCGCGCGCGCAACGCCCCCACGTCGGCGGGCCGGCGCCGCTGCGCCTGCGCCATCAGCTCGGTGACGGTGAGGCCGCAGAAGCGGCCCTGGCACGGTCCCATGCCGCAGCGCGTATACGCCTTCATCTGGTTGGGGCCGGCGCATCCGTCGCGCGCGAGCTGCAGGATGGTCGCCGCCGACACTTCCTCGCAACGGCACGCGACCGTGTCGCCGTGCGGCATGCGGAACGCGTCCGCCGGCCGGTACAGCGCGTCGAGGAACGCGCGCCCGCGCAGCGCCTGCGCGAGCTCGCGACGATGGCGCTGCGCGCCGGCGTCGCGGGCGGTGCCGGCGATGCGGCCGAGCGCGTTGGCGACCGCGAGCCCCGTCAGGCGGCCGCGCGCCTCGGCCGCCTCGGCGCCGGCGATGCCCGCGCCGTCGCCGGCCACGTAGAGTCCCGGTACGCTGGTGCCGCCCCATACGTCGACGACCGGCGCGAAGCACGCCTGCACGTCGTTCCACGCGAGCGCGCAGCCGGCCGCCCCCGCGAGCTGCACGTCGGGCACGACGCCCTGGTGCAGCAGCACGAGGTCCGCCGGCAGCGTTTCTTCGTGGCTGCCATGGCGAAACCGGACCGCCTCCGCCGCATCCTTGCCTTCGACCGCGAGCGCGGTCACGTACTCGACCACGCGCGCGCGCCGGCGCACGAAGCGGACGAGATCGAGCCCCTTGGCGAGATACGGCGACAGCATGAACCCCGGGGCGAGCGGCGCCGCCTGCGCGAGGCGCCCGCGCGGCGTCGTGTCCAGGAACGCGGCGATCGCCACCCCCGCGCGCAGGTACTGCGCCGCGAGCAGCCACAGCAGCGGTCCGCTGCCGGCGAGAACGACGCGGCCGCGCGGGACCAGCGAAGACGTCTTGAGCAGCAGCTGCGCGCCGCCCGCCGCGAGCACGCCGGGCAGCGTCCAGCCGGGGATCGGGAACGGACGCTCCTGCGCGCCGGTCGCGAGGATCACCGCGCGCGCCTCGACGGTCGTCGCGTAGCGCGCGGTAGGCGGCCCGGCGCTCTGCGACACGCCGAACGTGCCGTCGGCGCGGCGGGCGAGCGCCCACACGGTCGCCCCGGGTACGTAGCGCGCGCCCGAGCGCTCGAACGGCGGCACCAGCGTCGCGCCGCGCCAGTAGTCTTCGCCGAGGAATTCGGCGCGGGCGCGCGACGCCGTGGTGATCCCGCGATAGATCTGGCCGCCGGGGCCGCCGTGCTCGTCGTACAGCGACGTCGACAGCCCGCGCTCGGCGCACAGCGTGGCCGCCGCGAGACCCGCGGGCCCGGCGCCGACGATCGCGACGTCGAGGGTGGTCATGGTGGCGTCCCCGCATCCGCGCCGACGGCGCGCACGCCGCGCCCGGTCTCGATGCGCATGCCCGGGGCGACGGCGAGCATGCACGCCTGCTGGTCGGGCCGGCCGTCCACCGTCACCATGCACTCGAAGCACACGCCCATCAGGCAGTACGGGCCGCGTGGCGCACCGGTTGCGGGTGCGGCGCGGAAGACGCGGCGGCCGGCCGCCAGCAGCGCCGCCGCGACGGTGTCGCCGGCACGCGCGGCGAACGGCTCGCCGTCGATGGTGATGGCGACGTCCGTCGCCGCGTCGTCAGGCAATCGCGCGAACATCGAAGCGCTCCGGCGAGAAGGGTTGCATTGCCGCAGGCCACGCGTCGGCCGCGAACGCCGGCGCCAGCGCCAGCGCGTGCGCCGCGGCCAGCGTCACTCCGCTGTGGCAGGCGGCGGCGTATGCTCCCGGGTGCGCGGACGAATGCGCGTAGACCGGAAAGCCGTCCGGCGACATCACCCGCAGCGCCGCCCATGCACGGACGACGCGCACGTCGCGCAGGAACGGAAACACGCGGGCGGCACGCGCGGCCATCGCCGCCAGCACCGCCGGGTCGAGCGTGTCGTCGAGACCGCGTTCCTGCTGCGCGTCGCCGATCAGCACCGTGCCGTCGTCCGTCTGTCGCAGCGTCTCGAGCGGCAGCGGCAGGAACGGCCGCACCCGCTCCAGCACGAGCACCTGCCCCTTGTTCGGCGCGACCGGCATGGCGATGCCGACCATGGGCGCCAGCTTCGCCGTGCCGAGTCCCGCGGCCAGCACCACGCGCCCGCACTCGACCGTGCCGTGCGCCGTACGGAGCACGAACCGTCCCGGCGCGGGCTCGATGCGCGTCACCGCGTGCCCGGCGAGCACGGCGCCCCCCGCGTGCGCGACCCCGGCGTGCAGCGCGCGCAGCAGGCGCAGCGGATTGCAGTCGCCGTCCTGCGCGCAGAACGTGCCGCCGGCGACGTCGGGCCCGAGCCCCGGCAGTCGCGCGGCGACGCCCGCCCGGTCCAGCACGTCGACGCCGGCCTCGTTGCCTGCCTGCGCCGCCCACTGCGTCAATCGCTGCGCGCGTGCGGCCAGCTCGTCCGGCGACAGGCACACGTGCAGACCGCCGTGCTGCCGCAGCGCGACGTCGATGCCCGTCTCCTCGCGCAGGAGCGCCGCGAGCCGCGGCCACTCGCGCGCCGAGCGCTGCGTCCACGCCGCGTACGGCGGCAGGCTCACTGGTCTACCTTCGCGCTGCGCGCTCCGGTATTCGCCCTCGGGGCGGCCCTTCCCCTGCACCCAGATGAGGCCGAAGTTGCCGCGCGCCGCACGGTGCGCGACGTCGCCTTCGTCGAGCAGCGCGAGCTTCGCACCGAGTCCGCGCAGGCCGAACGCGATTGCGGCGCCGACGAGCCCGCCGCCGACGATTGCCACGTCGTATGCGCGCGTCGTCACCTCACGTGCCCCTGCAGCGGCTCCGCGCGTTGCCTGTCGCCTGGCAAATCCGCGGGTTCGGGCAACCACGCCGCACTCGGCGCGACCGCAACTCCGGCGAACCGCAGGATCGCGGGAAGCTGCGCGACGAAGTCGGTGAACGAGTGGTCGCCGCCGCCGCGCACGTATTGCCACGCGCCGGCGTAGTGCGCGACCGCGAGCCGCCAGTCGAGCACCTCGTCGCCCGACTCCACCAACAGGAAGTAGCGCTCGGGCCGCGTGATGCGTGGCACCGCGAGCGCGGAGAGCTCGGCGAAGTGCGCGTCGGTCACCTCGAACGCCTCGCCCGTGTACAGGTTCGTCTGCACGCCGCGCCACGCCTGCAGGTCGTCGCACGGCCGCGTCGTCGGATTGATCAGCACGGCGCGCGCGCCGCAGCGCTCGGCGAGATGGGTCGCGTAGTAGCCGCCCAGCGAGCTGCCGACGAAGGTCAGCGCGACGGGGTCGGCGTGCGCATCGACCCACGCGATCACGCCGGCGATCGCGGCGGCCGGGAGATCGGTCAGCGTCGGAACGTGCAACCGTGGGCGCAGTTCCGGCGGCAGTGCGGCGACGTACTCGGACAGCCGCGCGGCCTTGATGCTGGCCGGCGAGCTGCGGAAGCCGTGCAGGTAGACAATCGTCGGTCGAGCGGTCACGTCGCGCCCCTCACCCCAAACCTCTTCCCGCACGCCGGGAGAGGGAGAGGAGTGCCGTCGCGTGTCGCCGAATCGTGGCAACGAAGACCTCCCTCGCCCCGCGAAGCGGGGAGAGGGTCGGGGTGAGGGGCGTGCGCAACATCGCCATCAATCCGCGATCCGCGCCGCACGCCCGTCGGCCGCAAGGGCGGACAGCAGCTTCTCGTGAATGCCGCCGAACCCGCCGTTGCTCATCACCAGCACGTGGTCGCCCGGTCGCGCCTCCGCGCGAATCGCCGCCACGAGCGCACCAAGATCGTCGTGGACGGACGCGCGCGCCCCGAGCGGCGCGAGCGCGGCGCCGGCGTCCCAGCCGAGGCTCGCCGCATGGCAGAACACGCGGTCCGCCGCGGCGAGGCTGCCCGGCAGCGCGTCCTTCATCGCACCGAGCTTCATCGTGTTCGACCGCGGCTCGAGCACGGCGAGGATCCGCGCGCCGCCGACGGCCCTGCGCAGGGCCGCGAGCGTGACGGCGATCGCCGTCGGGTGGTGCGCGAAGTCGTCGTAGACGGTGATCCCGCGCACGGTGCCACGGGTCTCCATGCGCCGCTTCACGCCCGCGAACGTGGCGAGCGCGGCGAGCCCGTGCGCGACCGGCACGCCCGCATGCCGCGCCGCCGCAAGCGCGGCAAGCGCATTCAGCTGGTTGTGCCGGCCGGGCTGCCCGAACGCGAGCGTGCCCTGCGCCGCGCCGCCCAGCAGGATCGTGCCGTCGACGGCGATCGTCCAGCCGGGCCCGGTGCCGGGAACCTCGGCGAAGCCGAAGCGCTCGACCTCGCTCCAGCAGCCGCGCGCGAGCACGCGCGCGAGCGCCGGCTCGCCGCCGTTGACGACGATGCGGCCGTTGCCGGGGATCATCCGCACGAGGTGGTGGAACTGCGTCTCGATCGCCGCGAGGTCGGGGAAGATGTCGGCGTGGTCGAACTCGAGGTTGTTGAGGATCGCCGTGCGCGGCCGGTAGTGCACGAACTTCGAGCGCTTGTCGAAGAACGCCGTGTCGTACTCGTCCGCCTCGATCACGAAGAACGGGCTGTCGGTCAGCCGCGCCGACACCGGGAAGTCGACCGGCGCGCCACCGACCAGGAAGCCGGGGGAGAGGCCGGCGCACTCGAGGATCCACGCGAGCATTGCCGTCGTCGTCGTCTTGCCGTGCGTGCCGGCGACCGCGAGCACCCACCGATCCGCCAGCACGTGCTCGTACAGCCACTGCGGCCCGGACGCGTAGCGGTGGCCCGCGGCGAGAATCGCCTCCATCAGCGGGTTGCCGCGCGACACGACGTTGCCGACGACGAACACGTCGGCGTCGCGCGCCACGCCGGCAAGCTGCGCGGCATCCCAGCCTGCGGTGAGGTCGATGCCGAGTGCTTCGAGCTGGGTCGACATCGGCGGATACACGTTGGCGTCGCAACCGGTGACGCGATGCCCGGCCGCCTTCGCGATCGCCGCGATGCCGCCCATGAACGTGCCGCAGATGCCGAGGATGTGGAGGTGCATGATCCTGCTGATCTCTACCAAAGCGATTGACCGCATTCCCCAGACTGCCGTCGTCCCCGCGCAAGCGGGGGCCCAGTGTCGATCGCCGATGGTCGCTGGGTTCCCGCTTGCGCGGGAACGACGGAGAAGTTGTCAGCCCTTTTCGCGATAGTCAACAAGCCGCGGCGGGAACCGCACGGTGCACGCTGTAGCGCCGCCAGCCGAACATGAACCACGCGTACGTGGCGACATCGGCCGCCAGCACCAGCGCGAACGACGCCCGCAGCGCACCGGCGCCGTCGAGCCCGAGCGCCGCGCGGACCGCGTCGGCGGTCACGCCGATGCCCCACTGTGTCGCGAAGCTGCCGACGAACATCAGCAGGTTGAGCGTCGTGTTCGTGCGCGCGGCAAGGTCGCGGCCGAAGCCTTCGTTGAGCACCGGGAACGCGAGCACGTTCACCGCCGCGCCCAGCCCGAACAGCGACCACCACAGGTAGCTGCCCGGCACCTGCAGCACGATGAGCGCGAACGCCGCGACGTTGACGGCAAAGCCCGCGGCAAACAGGTGGCGCGCGTGGATGCCGCGCTGCGCGAGGCGCGTGCCGAGAAAGCCGAGCGCCGCGTAGCCCACCATGATCACGGCGTTCATCACGAGCAGGTGGTGCGCCGCGACCGCGCGCGTGACGCCCTCGACCTCCATCAGCCACGGGACGGCCCAGAGTCCCTGGATCGCCATGAACGCGCCCATCGCGAAGCCGCCGACCGGCGCGATCCACCAGAAACGCGGGCTGACGAACACCGTGCGCACACCCGCGAGCTGTGTTGCGAGGCTCGGCGGCTGCGCCGGCCTGGGCGTGTCGGGTACCCGCCACCAGATCGCCGCCGCAACGGCGAGCGTCACCACCGCGAGCGCGGCGAACACGACGCGCCAGTGCGTGACGCGCAATGCCAGTTCCAGCGGCACCGTCGCCGCCAGCGCGCCGATGCCGCCGGCGACCATGATCCAGCCGGCGTACGACGCCTGCCGGTCGGGCGGGTACCACACGGCGATCGCCTTCAGCGGCGCCATCAGGCACGCGGCCACGCCGGCGCCGATCACCGCGCGTGCGAAGGCGAGCCCGGTGAGCGACTCCGCCAGCGCGAACAGCGCGGCGCCGGCGGCGGCGATCGCGAGCAGCACCGGCTCGACGCGCCGCGGTCCGTACCGGTCGAGCAGGATGCCGACGGGCAGCTGCATCGCGGCGAACGCGAGAAAGTACGCGCTGGTGAGAAGCCCCAGCGACGACGGGTTGAGTGCCAGGTCGCGGACGAGTTCCGGCGAGATGATCGCGTTGACCGTCCGGTACAGGTACGACAGCAGGTACCCGGCGGCGAACGCGAAATAGACGTGCGTGAAGCGCAAGGCGGCCGCCGGGTCGTCAGCCGCGGAAGATGAAGTAGACGGCGCCCATCAGGCACAGGCCGGCCCACAGGTAATCGAGCTTGACCGGCTCCCCCATGTACAGCACGGCGAACGGAATGAACACGGCGAGCGTGATCACCTCCTGCATGATCTTGAGCTGCGCCAGCGACAGCACGGTGAACCCGATGCGGTTGGCCGGCACCTGCAGCAGGTACTCGAACAGCGCGATGCCCCACGAGATGAACGCCGCCGTCCACCACGGGCTGCCCGAGAGGTGCTTCAGGTGTCCGTACCAGGCGAACGTCATGAACAGGTTGGATGCGGTGAGCAGCACCGCCGCGGTCAGGGCCGGGTACTGGACGATTGGCGCGAAGGTGAGCGGGTTCATGGCGGCGGGGAGCGTGGGGCCACCGCGATTATCGCCGATCCGGGTTGCCGGTCTCCCGGCCGCCGGGCGCATTCGATAGAATCCCCGCGAGCCCGAAATCGGGTCTGCCGCCACACCCATCCACCGAGGAGGTGCCGATGCAACACGCGTCCGTCATTCGAGTGCTGCACAACGCCTGGCGGTTCGCCGCCGCCGGCCTGCTGGTGCTGATCGCGGTCCCTGCCGCGGCCGGCGATGCGAAGGGCACCGTCGTCTACAAGGGCCGCACGGTCGAGGTCAAGCACGCGTTCCTCGTGGCGGGGCCCGACGTGATGACCAAGCAGAAGATGCGCCGCGTGATCCTGGCCACGAAGGACCTGTCGGCCAGGATCGCCACCTGCAAGACGATGGGCTGCACGGACGGCGAACTCACGGAGGGTCTGTCGATCAACCTCGAGGACGGCCCGCGGATCAGTTACTGGATGGTCATGAACGACCAGAAGGTCCAGTACTCGGGGACCGAGCCCAAGGGTTCGCTGGCGCTCAAGACGGACGACGCGAGGAAGGTCGCCGGCACGCTCAGGTTCGACAAGACCGCTGCCGGCGGACCGAAGGTCGACGTCGAGTTCGACGCGGCGATGGTCAAGGAAGTCAACGCGCTCTGACCGGACGCGCGCGTGAAGGCACTTGCGTGCGCGCTGGCGGGCGCCCTGCTCGCGGTCGCGCTGCCGGCAAGCGCGCAGGACACCCGCGGGATCCAGATCCGCGAGGCGCAGCGCGCCGACGAGCGCACGTTCGCGTATTTCGCGCAGTTCCGCGCGGCGCTGACGCGGCGCTTCGGCGTCGATCCGCTGCTGGCGATGCTCGCGTTCTCCGAAAGCGAGGCCGAGGCGCTCGTGCACGCGTTGCCGGGCGGGCCGCCCGAGCACGTGATCTTCCAGGGTGGCCAGTGGACCGGTACCGACGGCCGGCAACTGAAGCCGTGGGCGCCGGACGCCGACCCCGCGGTCGCGCGGTTCCGGCTGTCGGCAGTGCGCGAGCCGCTGCTGCGCGAGAAGTTCCGCGCGCACCGGGCGCAGCCGGCGCAAGCCACTGACCACCTGGGCAAGGTGACGGTCGGTTACTTCGGGGCGCCGTTCAACCGCGTGCTGGCCGAGGTCGTCGTCGGCAGCATGACGTCGTTCGGCCTGTCGGTGCTCGCCTTTGACATCGCGACCGGGCAGGCGCTCGACGTGAAGGCGGCGATCGCCGACGCGAACGCGAAGCGCGCGGCGGCGCAGGCGAAGGACGCCGCGGAGGCAAAGGCAGCGGCACAACGCAATCTCAAGGACGAGGTGCCCGCGGTGCTCGCGCAGTTCCGGCGTGAGATCGGCCCCGAAAAGCTGATGGCGGTCTGGATTTCGCGGCGGCGGATCACCTTCATCCGCACCGACCGCGCCGTGTACGACTACGACCGGCGCGGCAACTTCACGCGCCGCAAGGACCCGTACGACCAGGATTGGCTGTGCGCGGAGGGCTTCGCCGACGGCGACATCGACTGGGGTGCGCTGAACGCGCTGGTGGACAAGGCCGTGCTCGCGCGCAACCTCGACGACGAGGACCGCGCGCCGGCCGAGATCGCGGTCGAGCGCCCGCGCGAGTGCGCGCCGACCGTGATCGAGGTGAAGTTCACCCACTACAGGACGCCGTGGCCGTACGTGACGTTCGACGCCCGGGGGCGGCTGGGGAAGGTGCGATGACGCGGATGGCGACGGCGGCGGTCGCGGCGGCGCTGCTTGTGGCGGGCTGCGGAACGATCCCCGAGGAGCAGTGCAAGGAGGTCGACTGGTACGCGCAGGGCGTGACTGACGGGCGCGCCGGCCACACCGCCGAGCGGATCGCGCAGCACCGCGACGCGTGCGCGGGCGTCAAGGTCGAGCCCGACGAGATGCGCTACCTGCAGGGCCGCAAGGAAGGTCTCGCCGAGTACTGCCAGCCCGCCAACGCGTTTCGCGACGGCCTTGCCGGCAACGAGTACCGCGGCGTCTGCGACGCGGCGTACGCGCGCAACCATGCCGCCGCGTACCGGGTCGCCACGCTCAGACGGAGCATCGAGCGCAATCGCGGCGACGTATCGTGGCGCGAGGCCGAGATCCGCAGCGACAAGACGTCCGACACGCGGCGTGCGCAGCTGCGCAGCGAGGTGCGCGACCTCGACCGCAGACGCGATGCGTTGCGCGATGATCTGGTCGCTGCCGAGCGCGAGCTCGACCGGCGGCGCGCGGCGCAGCCCGCGGCGGCACCGCCGGCGGCCGTCGCGGCAGCGCCCGCCGCGCCGCCTCCCATGCCGTCACCCGCGCCCGTCACCGTCGGCACACCGGGCACGGCTGCCGGCAGGCTCGTCGTCGCCGGTACGACGGTGCGGTTGCGCTTCGCGTACGCGTTCGTCGCGCCGGACGCGCTGACGGATCTCGCGCGACGGCCACTGCTGGTGCTGACCGAGCAGCCGATCCCGCCCGACGACCTCGCCCGTGCCGGCGACCTCGACCGCGTGCTCGCAGCATTGCCGCACTACGTGTTGGTGGTCCGCAACGACGCATCCCCGCCGAGCGTGGCGATCGTGGTCGCGCATCCGAAGCTCGGCGCGGTCCCGGCGGTGGCCGAGGACGCCGGCAAGGGCGGCACCGCGAAGTTCGACGCGTACGGCCCGCAGCGCATCGCCGGGGCGCTCAACTCGCCGCAGAGTGGGAACGCGCCGTTTGCGTGGAACCGGAACGTGAGGCTGTCGGTGCGCTTCGACGCGCCGCTGGTGCGGCGGTGGTGAGGAGGGTCTGACCCTTAAAGTGCACTATAGTGCATGTTAAGGGTCAGACCCTCAGAACGGCAGCAGTTTGCGCAGGCCCTTCATCGCTTCCGACGCTTCGTCGACCGGGCTCGCCGGCTTCGGTGCGGCGGCACCGCCGGTCGGCGTGCGCTCGTCGCCGCGGCGCGCGCCGCGACGCTCGGCCCGCTCTTCCATGCCGAGCGGCGTCATGCCGACCGACTTCACGCGCACCTTCACGGCCCAGATCGGCTCCCACGTGATCTTCGGATCGGTCGGTCGCGGCGGATGCGCGAGGTTCTGCTCCTCGCCGTAGGCGATGCCGTTGACCATGGCGCCCTCGACCCCCTCGAAGACGCCCTTCGGAATCGTGCACGCCGTTGTCGACGCCGGCAGCACGACCTTCTCGGAGATCATCCGCCGCACGAAATCGTTCGGCAGCCAGGTCATGAGCCCCCAGCCCGTGTCCTGCACCTCGCTCGAGGTCCAGATGATCATCTCGTTGCCGTCCTGGCGGAAGCCCATCGCCTGCAGGAAGTAGCCCTGCGCGGTCGGGATGGACGTCCACGTCAGCGGCGTCGGGCCCCCGATGGGCCCGGATGCCGCGATCTCCATCGGCGCCATGAAGTCCTGGCGCTCGCCGATCGCGAACTTGATGTCGGGGGTGGCATTGCCGCGCACGAGCTGGTCGCCGGCGAGGCGCGCGGTGGGCGGCACCTCCTTCCTCTCGCGCTCGTTCGGCCACACGAGCTGTGCGTTGCGCTGAGCGCTCCAGCGGTCCGGCGGCGTGCGTCCCGAGAGCGCCTGCCCGAATTCGGCCAGCGACATCTTCTCGGTGTCGGCGATCCTCGGCTGGCCGGGGCGGATCGTGTCGCCGCAGCCCCAGTAGATCAGCATGCGCGCCTTCGGCTTCTCCGGCGGCCGCTCTTCGTCGTACTCGGTGCGGCCGGGCTGCGCCGGCGGCCGGCCGGTGAGCGGCAGCGCAGGCCCCATGTCCATCCCCGGCGGAATCATGTGCTGCGCCTCGGGCGTGCCGGACGCCCGCTGCGACGACCGCAGGCCGAGCCACAGCTCCTTCTGCGGCCCTCCCATGCCGGCCGGCATGCCGGGCATGCCCGCCATCCCGCCCATGCCGCCCGCCGGCATGCCCGGAATCGACATCGCGCGGGTGCCGACGTCCACGCCGTACGTCGAGATCGGGGGCTTGACCTGCTGTTGCTGGGCAAACGCGGAGGTCGCGAACAGCGCGGCGACGGCGGTCGCGGTCGTGCGAAGGGCGTGGGTCATCGTTGCATCGACATGATGGTGACAGCGCATAGGATAGCGCAGCCGACGCGGCAACGACGGCCGCGCGAGCAAGCGACGCACGCCGGCATCGCGCGTGCGTGTCCGGTGAGCGTCCCCGATTCGTGCGGACCGGGTTGCTCCGGACCGGCCGTCCACGAGCGAACCGGCTACGGCCGGGCCGCCTTCCGGACGTCGTCGCGCATCTGCGCGAGCTGCGCATTGCCCGGGTTCGCGGCGGCCAGCTGCTCGACCAGCGGCAGCGCGCGGTCGGGCCGGTTCCGCTTCAGTTCGAGCAGTGCGAGCGCGTACGTCGCGTCCGCATCGCCCAGGGCATGGGCCTTCGCGAGCGCGGCGCCCGCCGCGCGCAGGTCGCCGCGCTGCTGCTGCAGCAGGCCGAGGTTGTAGAACGTGCGCGCGTGGTCCGGCGCCAGTTGCGTGGACTTCGTGAGCGCGGCCACCGCCTCGGCCTCGCGCCTCTCCTCGACCAGCAGCAGGCCGAGCGACGCATACAGCGCCGCGTCCGCCGGCGCACGCCTGATGCCGTCGCGCAGCACCGCCTCCGCGTCGGCGTTGCGCCGCTCTCCCGCCAGCAGGCTCGCCAGCGACGCGTAGGCGACGGACAGGTAGGGGTCCAGCGCGATCGCACGTCGGTACGCGGTTTGCGCAGCGGAGGCATCGCCTCGCCGCCAGTACAGGCCGGCGAGGTTCAACTGCGCCGTCGGCATGTCGGCGAGCGACTGCAGGGACGCGACGAGTTCGCTCCAAGCGCGCTCGAACGGCGCGCGGTCGGCCTCGGGCATCCGCGCCGCGGGAATGTCGGCGAGCGCGCGCGCCGCCTCGATGCGCACGAGCTTGATCGGGTCGGACAACAGGGGCGACGCGTAGCGGAGCCGCTCCTGCGCGGGGACGGCGGCCATCGCCGCAGCCGCCGCCGCCCGCACCAGCGGGTCGGCGTCGTTCTTCGTCCTCACCGCGAGCTGGCCGCCGGGCGGGCCGTACGCGCGCGCGAGGTCGAGCGCGGTGGCGCGGACGATCGCCGGCTGGGCACGATCGGCGGCGATGGCATCGAGCCCGGACAGCGCGGACGGCGCACCGCGCCGGGCGGCGGCGAACACTTCGCCGAACCCGGCCTCCTGCCGGCGGCCGGATCCGTACCACTGCGCGACGGTGTCCGCGGCCCACCGCGGCGTCTTCCGGTCGTGGCAGCCGTTGCACGCATTGGGCGTGCCGATCTTCACCGTGAGGTCCGGCCGCGGGATGCGGAAGCTGTGGTCCGGCCGCGCGTCGATCACCATGTAGTTCTTCGCCGGCATGTGGCAGTTCGCGCACTGCGCGCCCGCGCCGCCTTCCTTGTGGTGGTGGTGCTCGGGCGTGTCGTACGCCTTCTTCGCGAGCGTCGGGAAGCGCGGGTTGCCCGCCGGCTGGTGGCACTGGGCGCACAGCGCGTTGCCCGCGGCCTTCAATCCAAGTCCGTGCGCGTCGTGGCAGTCGGTGCAGCGCACGCCCTGCGCGTACATCCGGCTCTGCACGAACGAGCCCCACACGTAGACCTCGTCCTGCTGCTGGCCGTCGGCGTGGTAGAGCGTCTCGCGCAGCAGCGCCGGGTGATAGTTGTCGAGGAACGGCTTGCCCGGGAACTCGGCGTCGGTCAGTCGCTGCCGCCGCGAATGGCAAGGCGCGCACGCGTCGACCTGGTAGCGCGCATCGTTGCCGCGGAAGTCGACGACGAGCCCCAGCGCGCGCGCGTCGCCTCCCTTCGCGTCCCTGCCCGCCGCGGCCGTCGCCCACGCGACATGTGCGCTGCCGGGTCCGTGGCAGGCCTGGCAGCCGACGTTGACCTCCGCCCACTTCGTGTCGTAGGCATCGGCCGTGGCGTCGTAGTTGCGCCGAAGGTCGGTCGAGTGGCACTCGGCGCACATCAGGTTCCAGTTCTGGTAGCGTCCGGTCGAGTGCAGCGGATCGTCGGGCGCGTGCCGGTCGTTCGGGTAGAGCGCGAACCAGCGCCTGTTCTGCGTGTCCCACGCGACCGTCGGCGCCTGCAGCCGACCGCCGGGGTACGCGACGAGGTACTGCTGCAGCGGCGCGACGCCGAACGTGTATTTCACCTCGAACTCGGCGGGCCTGCCGTCGCCGCCTTCGGTCGTGATGAAATACCTGCCGCCGCGCTGCGCGAACGTCGTCGTCGCGCCGCGGTGCGAAAGCTTCGCGTTCGCGAAGTCGCCCAGCACCGTCTGCGCGGTGGCCGGCTGCATCGCGCGCTCGTGGTGCGAGCCGCGCCACGCCTTCGCCGCCTGCGCGTGACACTCGCCGCATTGCGCGTCGGCGACGTACGTCGCGGCGATGGCCGGCGCCGGGGTCGGCACCGCCTGCACGGACGGGCGCTGCGGCGGCGCGGCGAGCCACGCCCATGTGCCGGCGGCCGCCGCCACGACGCCGAGCATCGCGACGACCGCGACCGGCCAGCGCGATGCGGCAGGCGGAGCCGCCGGGACGGGCGCCGGTGCAGGCTTGGCGGGCTTCGGGCGGCTCATGCGCGGTGCAAGCAGCGATCCGGGAAGTGGGGTCGAATCTGCGGGCCGGGTCGGGTGCCCGGCATTATCGGGCCGCGCGGCCGCATTGCGGCACCGGCCCGGATTTCACTCGGCAAGCCGCGTCGGAATCCACATCTCACTGTGCAGCGTCCGGTGCACCGGGCACTTGTTGGAGATCTCGAGCAGCTTCGCGCGCGTCGCATCGTCGAGGTCGCCTTCGAGGGTGACCACGCGCTCGATCCGGTCGATCTTGCCGTCCTTCGTTTCGCAGTCGGTGCAGTCCGTCGCGTGCACCTTCGCGTGCTTCAGCGCGACCGACACGCGCTCGAGCGGGATGCCCTTGGCATCCGCGTACATCCGCACGGTCATCGTCGTGCACGCGCCGAGTCCGGCGACCAGCAGGTCGTACGGGGTGGGTCCGCTGTCCATGCCGCCGACGGTGCCTGGTTCGTCGGCGATGAGCCGGTGCGGCCCGATCGCGATGCGCTGCTGGAACTTGCCGACGCGCGTCTCGGTGACGAGCACCGTGTCGCGCGGGCCCGGCGCCTCCTCCGCTGCCGCCGGCGCGACGGGCAGGTAGCGGCTCGCCCACGCCGCGAGGACGCTTGCCGCGTACTGCGCGTCCTCGCGCTTCGTCAGCAGATGGTCACCGGTGGCGAGCGACAGGAAGCTCTTGGGGTGCTTCGCGGCACGGAAGATCGCCGACGCGTGGTCGACCGAGACCTCGGTATCGGCCGGCGCGTGCATGACGAGCAGCGCGCGCTTCAGCCCCGCCACCGCGTCCGTGACCCGATGCGCCGCGATGTCGTCGAGGAACTCGCGCCGGATCGTGAACTTGCGGCCGGCCAGGTCGACCTCGGCCGCCCCCTTTTCGCGGATCTCGTCCACCTTCTGCACGAAGAGCTTGCCCAGGTGCGCGGGGTCGGACGGCGCGTTGATCGTGACCACCGCCGTCGCCGACGGGATCGCGCCGGCGGCCGCGAGTATGGCGGTGCCGCCGAGGCTGTGCCCGACGAGCAGCGCCGGCGCGCGGTGCTCGGCCTCGAGCCAGCGCGCGGCGGCGACCAGGTCGGCGACGTTCGACGAGAAGTCGGTGTTGGCGAACTCGCCCTCCGAGCCGCCAAGCCCGGTGAAGTCGAAGCGCAGCGTCGCGAGGCCCGCGTCGGCCAGCGCCTCGGCGATGAACGTCGTCGCCCGTGTGTCCTTCGAGCACGTGAAGCAGTGCGCGAAGAGCACGAAGGCGCGCGGCGCCTGCGCGCCGGGCAGGTCGAGCCGCGCGGCGAGCAGCGCGCCGCCGGCGCCGGGGAACTGCACGGGGGTACTGATTCTGCTCATGTTCGCCTCACGATGGACGCGGCGGGCCATGGGGGGGAGACTTGCATCCTGGCCCTACGCGAGCCGGCCGCGATGCGCCGGAGTCCGAGCCTGACAGGAGGGAGACCGCCATGCAACTGGAAGGAAGCTGCCACTGCGGCGCCGTGCGGTTCCGCGTGGAGTCGCACACGCCGTATCCGTACATGCGCTGCTACTGCTCGATCTGCCGCAAGACGCAGGGAGGCGGCGGGTACGCGATTTGCATCATGGGCGACGCGCCGACGCTGCGCGCGCGCGGCGGCAAGCACGTGTCGGTCTACCGGGCGCGCATCGCGGAGCCGGGTCAGCCACGCAAGCGGCTGTCGCCGGCCCGCCGCCACTTCTGCAGCCGGTGCGGCAGCGGCCTGTGGGTCGCCGATCCCCGCTGGCCGGAGTGGGTCTATCCGTTCGCGTCGGCGATCGACACGCCGCTGCCGAAGCCGCCAGAGGAAGTCGAGTTGATGCTGAACTACGCGCCGAAGTGGACCGACGTGCCGTCGGGGCCGAAGCACACGCACTTCCGCGAGTACCCGCGCGAAGGCATCGCCGACTGGCACGCGCGCCGCGGCCTGACCGTGCCGTAGCGCCGCGTCAGTTCACGCGCGGCGTCGCCGTGGTGGAGAGCGCGGACGGATCGAGCGACTTCGTGGGCGACGGGGAGGAACCGTCGCGGACCGGGATGCGGCTGCCGGTCCGGTACTCCTTCTCCTCGTACGTCGACCGCGTGGGCTGGTCACCGGTGGAGGACGTGGTCGCGCAGGCGCACAGGGTGAGCGCGGCGAGGGCGAGCATGGCGAGCTTCATGGGTAACGAGCCTCGGGGTTGGTCGCCGCCGCATGGGATCGCGGCAGCGCAAAAAGCGGCGATTGTAACCGAACGTGTAGCAGGCTAGCCCAGCCGGACCTCGAGTCCCGGAATGCCGAGGTCGCCGTAGTCGCTCGACCACGTCTGCCCCGGCTGCACCGGCCAGGCATCGGTGACGGTGCCCGTCGTCACGAACTCGCCCGCGGCGAGCGGCGCCGCCGCCGGCTGCGCCGCGAGCACGCGCGCGAGGTGTGCGAGCGCCAGCGCCGGGCTGTCGAGTACGTTGGCGCCGACGCCGCGCTCGACGACGCGCTCGCCGTGAGACAGCGTCAGCACAAAGCGCGGCAGCGCCGCGGCCAGCGCGTCGCGGTTCGCATCCGTCACCGGCGTGCGCGGACCGACCACCAGCGCTCGGTGCAGCCCGAACGCCGCCGTGCAGTCGGGCGCCGTGAACTTCCAGCCGGGGAAGTGGGACTGCACGACCTCGAATCCGGGCGCGATCCACGCGACCTCACGCAGCACGACGTGCGCGTCCTCGGTGAGCGGCACCGGGCCGGCAAGGCCGAACACGACTTCCGGCTCGATGCGCGGCTCGGCCGCAGGCGCCAGCGTCACCATCGCGCGGCCGTCCGGCGCGTGCGCGACCGTCTCGCGCCACACGTGCGCCCACATCGGCTGATAGACGCCGTACCGCGGCCAGATCGTGCGGTTGGTGAAGCCGATCTTGCGCCCGACCGGCTGCCAGCCCTGCGCGACACGCCGGCGCTCGATCTCGTGGAGCACGTCGTAGGCGGACGGGACGTCGAATCCCGGCATCCACTCGGTGACCGGTGCGATCGCGCTGCCGCCGGCCCACGCGGCCATCAGCGCGTCGGCGACCGTGGCGACCGCCGCCGGCGTCATGGCGCGAAGCGTCGCCCCGTGCGACCGCCCGGCCTCTTCGGGGGCAGCGGGTACCGCGAACGTCGGGGGCTTGTCATTGCAGCAGGCGCAACGCGCGCAGCAGCGACGTGAGGCCGATCCACGCGCCGGTCGCGACCAGCATGCCGATCACGGCCGCGGCCAGCGCACCGCCGACGCCGCTCCATCCGAGCAGCGAGGTGACCGACCAGCCGGCCACCCCGCCGCAGAGTCCGCTCGCGACGATGCCGAGCACGCTGCAGAGAATCGATGCCGACGCACTGCTCATCGCAACTGGTGCCGACGACCCCGTCACCCGGGGAAGACGCGGTCCCACTCCTGCGGATCGAAGCCGACCAGAATGCCTTCGGCGGACTCGACCACCGGCCGGCGGATCGCCGCGGGGTTGGCCATCATCACGGCGATCGCCGACGCGGCGTCGACGACGCGCGCCTGCGCCTCCGGCTCGAGCTTCTTCCACGTGGTGCCGCGACGGTTGAGCAGCGTCTGCCATCCGGCCGCGTCGCACCACGCCTTCAGCTGGTCGCGAGTCGGCGGCACCTTCTTGAAGTCGACGAAACGGTGCGAGACGCCGCGCTGCGACAGCCACGCGCGCGCCTCCTTGACCGTGTCGCAGTTGGTGATGCCGTAGACGTTCATCGTCGTTCCCCTCGCGTGGTTCCGGACAGGTGTCTCCCTGCCTCCCGTCATGATAGCGGCCAACCGGCTTGCGCGGCGGCGGCGCGCCGAAGTATAACGGCCGGGCCATGCCCGACGAACACGCGCATTCGCACGCTGCCGCCCGGCCTGCCGTGCGCGCGCTCGCGGCGTCGCTGATCCGCGAGGTCGCCAACGAGGGCATGGGCGACCCCGGCGTGCTGCCCTTCTGGTTCGGCGAGCCCGACGAAGTGACGCCCGAGTTCATCCGCGAAGCGGCGCTCGCGTCCCTCGCGCGCGGCGAGACGTTCTACACGCAGAACTTCGGCATTCCGCCGCTGCGCGATGCCATCGCCGCGTACGTCGGCGCGCTGCACCGGCCTACGTCCGCCGCGAACGTCGCCGTCACCGCGTCGGGCATGTCGGCGCTGATGCTCGTCGTCGAGGCGCTGGTGGCACCGGGCGACCGCGTCGTCGCGCTGACGCCGCTGTGGCCGAACCTCACCGAGATCCCGAAGATCATGTCGGCGCAGGTCGTGTGCGTGCCTCTCGACCTCGCGGCAGGTCAGTGGCGCCTCGACCTCGACCGCCTGCTCGCCGCGCTCACGCCCGGGACGCGGCTCGCGATGGTCAACTCGCCGAACAACCCGACCGGCTGGACGGCCACGCCCGCCGAGCAGCAGGCGATCCTCGACCACTGCCGGCGGCACGGCATCTGGCTCGTCGCCGACGACGTGTACGAGCGGCTCTATTACCGCGACGACGCGGCCGCGGCGCCGTCGTTTCTCGACCTCGCCGACCCCGAGGAGCGCGTGCTGTCGGTGGGAAGCTTCTCCAAGTCGTGGCTGATGACCGGCTGGCGGCTGGGCTGGCTCGTCGCGCCGTCCGCGCTGATGCCCGACCTGGGCAAGCTGATCGAGTACAGCACGTCGTGCTCGCCGGCGTTCGTCCAGCACGCGGGCGTCGCCGCTCTCACGCGGGGAGAGGCGGCCATCGCGCGCACGCGCGAGCGCTATCGCCACGCCCGCGACTTCCTCGTCGCCGCGCTCGCGGAGCTGCCCGGCGTCGAGGTCGCGCCGCCGCCGGGCGCGATGTACGCGTTCTTCCGCGTCGAGGGACTGACCGACAGCCTCGCTTTCTGCAAGCGTCTCGTGCACGAGGCGCGGCTGGGGCTCGCCCCCGGCAGCGCGTTCGGCCCGGAGGGCGAGGGCTGCATCCGCTGGTGCTTCGCGTCCGGGCAGGCGCGGCTGGCCGACGGCGTCGCGCGTTTCGCCGCACACCTGCGCGGCGGCCGCTGAGGGCACGACGGGCGCTGGCGTCCGCAGTCCGGCCGTCGCCCGGCGGCGATCACTGCGTCAGCGCGCGGCAGACCTCCACGTCGGCCGGGCCGTCGGCCAGCCCCTCGCGCTCGCGCCGCGCGCGGAAGGCGGCGATGTGCGGCGAGTTGCGGTGCGCGTCGAACGCGGCTTCGTCCGCGTACTGCTCGTAGAAGACGAACAGGCGCGGGTCCCGGGTCGAGCGGTGGACCCGGTAGACGAGGCAGCCCGGCTCCGCCGCGCGTACCACGGCGGCCTGCTCGACCAGCAGCGACGCCAGCGCTTCGGCCTTTCCCTCGGCCGCCCGGATCCGGGCGAAGACGGTGAACACCTCGATCATTGTCTGCCTCCCTTGGTGCGGAGAACGCTCCGCATCGCACCGTGGGATAATAACCTTGCCTCGCACCGGCGGCCTTCGCTTGCCGCGACGGCCCCTCCGGCGATGTCCGCGCGCCGGCGTCCGGGGTCCCGAAACCGATGCGGCCCGCACTCGACCTCATGCGACGTATAGTTCTCGCAGCAATCGCGATGCTTGCGCTGGCGGCCGGCGCGCAGGATGCGCGGGCCCAGGACATCGAGCCGCGCGCCTACTCCAACGCCCCGATCGGCGTGAACTTCCTCGTCGCCGGCTACGCGTACACGCGGGGCGGCCTCGCGTTCGACTCGGCGCTGCCGATCACCGATCCGGAACTCACGACGTCCAACGCCGTCGCCGCGTACGCAAGGGTCATCGCGATCGCCGGCCAGTCCGCCAGGATCGAAGCGATCGTGCCGTACGCGTGGCTGTCCGGCAGCGCGATCTACAAGGGCGAGCCGGTCGAGCGCGTCGTCGAAGGCTTCACCAACGCAGCGTTCCGGCTGTCGGTCAACCTGTACGGCGCGCCAGCGCTGTCGCTCAAGGAGTTCGCCGGATGGGAGCAGGACCTCATCGTCGGCGCCAGCCTGCGCGTGACGGTGCCGTGGGGCCAGTACGACAACACCAGGGTCGTCAACATCGGCACCAACCGCTGGTCGTTCAAGCCCGAGGTCGGCGTGTCCAAGGCCGTCGGGAACTGGACTTTCGAGCTCACCGGCGCGGTGACGTTCTTCACCGACAACGACGACTTCTACGGCGGCAGGACGCGCGCGCAGGACCCGCTCTACTCGGTGCAGACGCACGTCATCTACAGTTTCCGCAACGGCATCTGGGGGTCGCTGGACGGCACTTGGTTCGCCGGCGGCCGCACGACGCTCGACGGCACGCTCAATGCCGACCTGCAGCAGAACTGGCGGCTGGGCGGGACGCTCGCGTTCCCGATCGACCGCTACAACTCGATCAAGTTTTACGCGAACAGCGGCGTGTCGTCGCGCACCGGCAACGACTACGACCTCGTCGGCGTCGCCTGGCAGTACCGGTGGGGCGGCGGGCTGTAGGTCAGACGAGGTCGCGCAGCACCACGGTGGCCTCCACCCCCGACGACGTCTTGAACCGCACGCGCGACCCCGGCGGGCCGCGCAGCGCATCGCGCACTGCGGGCAGCGGCGTCTGCGCGAAGCCGGCACCGTTGACCTCGACGATGATGTCGCCGACCTTGAGGCCGGACGCGTCCGCGGGCCCGCCGGCGACGACGTGGACGACCTCGTAGCCGCCGGGCTTCCGCTCGAGCCACATCCCGCCGCGGTCGGCGATGTCCGGCGTCCCGAAGTTCAGGTAGCGGTCGAAGTACAGCGCGTCGTGCGGCAGGTCGTAGGTGACCGCGAACTGGCGCAGCACGCCGAAGCCGACGTTGCCGGCGACGTCCGACCGGTCCTGCGCCACCTTGGCGCCGCGTGGGATCGCGATCACCGGCGACGGCACTTCCACCGCGCCCAGCTTCAGGACCTTGCCGCGCGCGAGCCCCGCGCGGACCGGACCGGCAAGCCCCGCGCCGGTGATCGCCTCGTTCTTCGCGGCGAAACGCTTCTCGAGGTCGTGCTTCGCGGCGAACGCCGGCGCGAGCGTCACCGACGCGCGGCTGCCGGTGTCGATCTCGAACACGCCGTCGATGCCGTCGATGCTGCCCTGTACCTTCGGCAGGCGGCCGCGCGTGGCCACGGGCACGCGCGTGCCCTTGCCGTCGTACTTGAACTGCGCGGGGTCGTAGAGCGTGAGCCGCGAGCGCGCGTAGTCGAGCTTCACCGGGATCCGCACGAACCACTCGAGCCCCATGATCCCGGCGACGTCGTCGAGCCCCTCGACGCGGCGCAGGAACGGCTCGATGTCGGCGATCACGTAGCGCTGGCCGCTCAACTCCACGCCGTCGAGGCTGGTGACGCCGATCCGCATCGTCTCGGGGACCGGCTTGCCCGGACCCAGGATCAGCGCCGCGGTCTCCTTCGACAGCACGTTGGCGCCGCCGGCATCGAGCAGCATCCGGAACGGCCCACGGCCGTCCAGCATCACCCGCACGAACAGGTGGCCGGAGAGCGCCTCGAAACTGACGTCGACCGCCGCGCGCCCGCCCGGGAACACGACGTCCTGCTGCTCGACCGGCGGGCCGAAGGCAACGTCGGTCAGCGGCTCGTTGAACACGAGCCGCTGCACGATCACGACCTCGTCGAACTTCGGGTCGCCGCGACGGCTCACCACGTGGAACGGGATGCGCACGCCCTGCACCTCGCGCCGGTCGCTGTACGTCTCGGTACGCGTGACCTCCGCCTCGCGCTCGACGAGCCGCGCGATCAGCTTCGTCTCGGCGTCGATCCAGAAATCGAACGGGCGGCCGCCGTCCGGCGTGATCGTGACCACGTCGTACTTGCGGCCCTCGTCCTCCGCGCGTTCCTTCCAGGCGATCGTCGCGCGCGCCCGGTCCGGGAACCAGAACGCGAGGCGGTCGCGGTAGGCGGCGTTGACCGCGAGCTCGATCGCGGCGGGTGCGGTGTCGATCTTCGCCGGGTCCGCGCCCTCCTGCGTCCACGACGTCTTGCCGTCCCAGCCGGCCGCGCCCGCCACGGCGCCGATGGAAAACTGGAGCATCGACCGCCCGGTCGCGATGTCGCTCCACCGCTCGACCGTGCCCTCCGCACCTGCCGCGCGCAGCTTGACGAGGCTGTGCTGCGAACGCAACGCGTCCCACGCGACACCCCCACTCGCGGCCTTCGCGGCGGCCAGCACCGCAACCGGGTCGGGGGTGGCGGCCGGGGCGGCCGCAGCTCGCGCGGGCGCCTGCGCGGCGGCGTGGCCGGCGCCGAGCGCGACCAGCGCAGCGAGCAGCGGCAGGAGAAGGTGCGCGATCGGTCGTGACATGGGGTATCGGCTCCGGCAATGGGCGGCAGGAGCGCGATTATCGCAAATGCGCGCCGCGCGCCCGGAGGGCATGCCGGCGCGCGCCGGCCACCGACGGCGACGCGCACCGGTGTGTGCTAACTTGGGCGCGGACGAAGCGGCGCGGCGAGGCGGTGCCATGGCAGTGATCGCGGTAGGCGGTTTCCAGCACGAGACCAACACGTTCGCGCCGTCGAAGGCCGACTTTCGTGCGTTCGAGCAGGGCGGCGGCTGGCCGCCGCTGACGTTCGGCGACGCGATCGCGCCGCGCCTTGCCGGCGCGAACATTCCGGCGACGGGCGCGTTCGACACGCTGCACGCGGCGGGCCACCGCACGCCGGGCCTCGCGTGGGGCGCAGCCTCGCCGTCGGCGCACGTCACGCGCGATGCGTTCGAGCGCATCGTCGGCGAGCTGACCACGCGCCTCGCGGCGTCCCTCCCCGTCGACGGCGTCTGCCTCGACCTGCACGGCGCAATGGTGACGGAGCACCTGGACGACGGCGAGGGCGAGATCCTCGCGCGCGTGCGCCGGATCGTCGGGCCGCACGTGCCGGTCGTCGCGAGCCTCGACCTGCACGCCAACGTCACGCGCGCGATGATCGAGCACGCGGACGGGATGGTCGCGTACCGCACGTACCCGCACGTCGACATGGCCGCCGCCGGCGCGCGCGCCGCGCAGCTGCTGCTGCGCACGCTCGCCGCCGGGCGGGCGCCCGCGAAGGCGATGCAGCCGCTCGACTTCCTCACGGGCCTCTCGTCGCAGTCGACGTTCATCGAGCCCGGCCGGCGGCTGTACGAGACGCTCGAGCGCCTCGAGCGCGAGCACGACGCAACGCTGTCATTCACCCCGGGCTTTCCGATGGCCGACTTCCCCGAGTGCCAGATGGCGGTGTTCGGCTACGGCCCCGACGCGGCGCGCGTGCGGCGTGCCGTGGCCGCGCTCGCGCAAGCGGTGCACGACGCAGAGCCGGAGTTCGCGCTCGACCTCTTCGATCCGGCGACCGCGGTCGCGCGTGCGGCGCAGGGCGGCGAGCCCGGCGCGCCGGTCGTGCTCGCGGACACGCAGGACAACCCCGGCGCCGGTGGCAACGGCGACACGACGGGGCTGCTCGCCGCGCTGCTCGCCCGCGACCCGCGCGACGCGGTGCTGGGGCTTCTCGTCGATCGCGCTTCGGCGCAGCAGGCGCACGAGGTCGGGCTCGGGCGCACCGCGCACTTCCGGCTGGGCGAGACCTCCGGCGTGCCCGGACACGTGCCGCTCGCGGCGGAGTTCACCGTCACCGCGCTGAACGACGGCAGGTTCACCTGCACCGGGCCGATGTTCAAGGGGTTCCGCATGCAGCTGGGGCCGATGGCGGTCCTGCAGCGCGGCAACGTGCGCGTCGTGCTCGCCGCGAAGAAGGTGCAGGCGGCCGACCAGGAAATGTTCCGGCACGTCGGCATCGAGCCCGTGCAGCAGCGCATCCTCGCGCTCAAGAGTTCCGTGCACTTCCGCGCCGACTTCCAGCCGATCGCGAAGGAGGTGCTGGTCGTCGTCGCGCCGGGCCCGGCAAAGGCGGATCCGTCGATGTTCCAGTGGAAGCGGCTGCGGCCGGGGTTGCGGCTCAAGCCTGGCGGGCCCGCGTTCCGGCCTTCCTGATCACATGCGGTCACCGCCCCTCACCCCAGCCCTCTCCCCGCTCCGCGGGGCGAGGGAGCGTCATCGGCGAACCGGCCGCGACTCCCTCCCTCTACCCGCTTGCGGGGAGAGGGTCGGGGTGAGGGGCGCGTCCATCCGCTGAAGTGACCGCATGCGCCGCCGCTACGTCGTAGCGCTGATCAAGCACGAGACGAACACGTTCTCGCCGATCGCCACGCCGCTGGCGTCGTTCGGCCACGGCGAAGGCCCGGCGTTCGGCGACGCAGCGCGCGCGGCGTTCGAGGGGACCGCCACGCCGATGGCCGCGTACCTCGACCTCGCTCGCGCGCAGAACGCCGAGGTCGTCACGCCGGTCGCGGCCGAGTCGTGGCCGTCGAACAAGGCGTCGCGCGCGACGTTCGAGGCGCTGGTGCGGCCGCTGGAGGACGCCGTGCGCGCCGGCTGCGACGCGGTGCTGCTCGACCTGCACGGCGCGATGGTGATCGAGGACTGCGACGACGCGGAAGGCGAGATCGTGCAGCGACTGCGCCGGATCGCGCCGGACCTGCCGATCGCCGTCACGCTCGACTACCACACGAACCTGTCGGGCACGCTCGTCGACCACGCGACCGTCATCACCGGTTACCGCACCTACCCGCACGTCGACATGTACGAGGCCGGCATGCGCACGGGTCGGATCCTCGCCGGCGCGCTCGACGGCACCGTCCTGCCGGTGATGGCGTGGGGATGGAGGCCGCTCATCGCGTCCGTGATGCGCCACGCGCCCGAAGACGGGCCATCCGGCGACATCCTTGCCTTCGCGCGGCGGATGGAGGCCGACGGCACGGTACTCGCGGCCACACTGCTGCCGTCGTTTCCGCACGCCGACACGCCGCACACCGGCGTGTCCGCGATCGTCGTTGCCGACGCGCGGCGCGGCGGCCGCGAGGACGCGCACGCCGTGTGCGCGCACATGCTGGACGTGGCGTGGGAGCGGCGCGCCGAGTACGTGTTCCGCGCGCCGCCGCTCGCCGCCTCGGTCGCGCGCGCGAAGGCACTCGGGCTCGCCAGTCCCGGCGCGCCGGTGCTGCTGATCGACCACTGCGACAACTGCGGCTCCGGCGGCGCGCAGGACGTGATGGCGGTGGTCGCGGAGATCCTGCGGCAGCAATTGGACGACGTCGCGATCGCGCCGATCCGCGACCCGCAGGCGGTCGCCGTGATGGTCGGCGCCGGTGTGGGCCAGCACGTGCGGCTCTCACTCGGCGGGCGCACCGACATGCCGGCGATCGGATTGAAGGGCACGCCGCTCGAAGTCGAGGGCCGCGTGCAGGCGATCACCGACGGCACGTTCACGATCGAGGGTCCGATGTACACGGGCATCCGCACCCATCTCGGGCGCACGGCCGTGCTCGACACCGGCCGCGTTGAGATCGTCGTCACCGAGCGTCCGCACGAGCCGTTCGACCTCGGCGTGTTCACGCACGCGGGGATCGACCCGCGCACGAAGCGCTACGTGATGCTGAAGTCGCGCATCCACTACCGTGCCGGCTTCGGGCCGATCGCGTCGCACATCGTCGAGTGCGCGGGCGCGGGCGTCACCAACGCGGATCTGTCCGTGTATCCGTACCGGAAGCTTCCGCGCCCGATCTTCCCGCTCGATCCGATGTAAGCTTCGCCCGTTTCGCCCCGGGAACCCCGCCATGACCGCGCAGCATGCCTACACCCTGCTGATCGACATCGGCAACACGTTCCTCAAGTGGGGGCTGTTCGCGCCGGCCGGCGCCGGCCGGGCACAGGACAACCGCGTCGAGTCCGGACACGCGCTGCTCGAGGAGATCACCGCGCTGCCTGCGCAGTTCGCCCGGCTGCCCACGCCCGCGCGCATCGTCATCTCCAACGTCGCCGGCACCCGCGTGCGCGCGACGACAATCCGCATGCTCGAGGTGTGGCCGGACGCGCCGCCGCCGTACTGGCTGGTGCCGCAGGACCGCCAGTGCGGCGTGACCAACTGCTACCGCAACCCCGCGCAACTCGGCAGCGACCGCTGGGCTGCCTTGATCGGCGCGCATCACCTCCTCGGCCGGCAGCACGCGATGGTCGTCGTCTGCGGCACCGCGACGACGATCGACTTCCTGACCGCCGACGGCGTGTTCAAGGGCGGCATGATCATGCCCGGCGTGGGCCTGATCGCTGCGCTCGCTGCACGAAGGCACCGCGGCGCTGCCCGACCAGGGCGGCGAGTTCTTCGCGTACCCGACGCAGACCGTCGACGCCATCGCCAGCGGCTGCCAGCACGCGCAGGCCGGCGCCATCGAGCGCCTGTACGCGATGGAGTCGAAGCACACGCCCGAGGTCGTGTGCCTGCTGTCCGGCGGCGCCGCCGGCGCGCTCGCACCGCGCCTCGCCATCCCCTTCCAGCTGCAGGACAACCTCGTGCTCGAAGGGCTTTACCGGATCGGCCAGTCGCTGTGATCGGGAGCGCCAGAATGCGCGCACCCATGCTCGCTGCCTTCGCCGCCGCCGGCGCGCTGAGCCTCGCCGCTGCGCAAGCCTCGCCGCCGGCCTCGCCGGTCGCCGACCAGTCGTATGTCGCCGCCGACGGCACGCGCGTGCTGCAGCAGAGCATCGTCGTGCCCGCGGGCGCCGCTGACGTGTGGAAGGCGTTCACGACAAGCGAGGGCTTCGCGGCGTGGGCGGCACCGGTCGCGTTCGTGGACTTTCGGCTGGGCGGCCACATCGAGACCACGTACGATCCGCTGGGGAAGATCGGCACTCCAGGCAACATCCGCAACGAAATCGTCGCGTTCGTGCCGGAGAAGTTGCTCGCGATCCGCAACACGCAGACGCCGCCGGTCACGGCGTTCGACGCGCCGACCTTCCAGACGCTGCACACGGTGATCCTCCTCGACCCCGCCGGCGCGAACGCCACCCGGGTGACGTATTGTGCAGCCGGGCTATGGCACAGGCGAGAAGTACGACGGCGTGTACGCGCACTTCGCGCGCGGCAATGCGTGGTCGCTGCAGCAGCTGGCGAAGCGCTTCGGCGAGGGGCCCGGCGAGGACGCCGAAGGCGCCCTGACCCGGCATCGGGTTCCCGCCGGGCCGCCGGCACGCCGCCCCCGCGGCCGATCGTCGCGGCCGGACGGGCCGCGCGCGGTCGCGACCCTGGCGCGACTCCTGCTGTAGTACACGAGTTTGCGTCCTGTGTTGCAGAATCGGCATCGATTCGCCGATGGCGCCGCGGCGAAAGTTTTGACAAATGTCAAGAAAATCCCGGTGCGGTTGCCGGACGCCAGACCTGGGATTAGCCTCCGATCAGACCACAAGATGTTGTGTCCGGCCCGGCCACAAAGCCGGGCCGGATCGTCAGAGGAGGCTTCTCGATGTCCCTGCAGGAAACGGCGCCGGTCACCGAATCGTTCGCGCGCCCCCGAATCCCCGCGCTGCCGGCCGAAGTCGTCAAGCGCGCCGGCCACCGCGTCCCGTTCGACCTGACCAAGATCGCCTCGGCGATCGAGCGGGCGGGCGCTGCCACCGGGGAGTTCGACGCCGAGGCGGCGCAGGCGCTCGCCGCGGCGGTCGGCTGGTGCTCGCGCACCGGCACACCGGCGGCGCGCCGGACATCGAGACGATCCAGGACTGCGTCGAGCACACGCTGGCGGGTGCGGGCTGGTTCCACACGGCGCGCGCGTACATCGTCTACCGCGACCGCCACGAGCGGCTGCGCGCCGACAGCAAGACCCTGGTCGACGTCGCCGCCTCCGTCGACGAATACCTCGAAAGCAGAAGGACTGGCGCGTCAACGCCAACGCGAACCAGGGCTACTCGCTGGGCGGGTTGATCCTCAACGTGTCGGGCAAGGTGGTCGCCAACTACTGGCTGTCGCACGTACGCGCCGGAGATCGGCCGCGCGCACCGCGACGGCGACGTGCACATCCACGACCTCGACATGCTGGCGGGCTACTGCGCCGGCTGGTCGCTGCGCCAGCTCTTGCACGAGGGCCTCAACGGCGTGCCGGGCAAGGTCGAGGCCGGGCCGCCGAAGCACATGTCGAGCGCGGTCGGCCAGATCGTGAATTTCCTGGGCACGCTGCAGAACGAGTGGGCGGGCGCGCAGGCGTTCTCGTCGTTCGACACCTACATGGCGCCGTTCGTCCGCCGCGACTCCATGAGCCACGACGCGGTCAAGCAGTGCATCCAGGAATTCATCTACAACCTCAACGTGCCGTCGCGCTGGGGCACGCAGACGCCGTTCACCAACCTGACGTTCGACTGGGTCTGCCCGGAGGACCTGCGCCCCCAGATCCCGGTGATCGCCGGGCAGGAGATGCCGTTCACCTACGGCGACCTGCAGGCGGAGATGGACGTCATCAACCGCGCGTACATCGAGGTGATGACCACCGGCGACGCCAAGGGCCGCGTGTTCACGTTCCCGATCCCGACCTACAACATCACGCCGGACTTCGACTGGGACCACCCGAACTGCGAGGCGCTGTTCGCGATGACGGCGAAGTACGGGCTGCCGTACTTCCAGAACTTCCTGAACTCCGAGCTGAAGCCGAACATGATCCGGTCGATGTTGCCGGCTGCAGCTCGACCTGCGCGAGCTCCTCAAGCGTGGCAACGGGCTCTTCGGCTCGGCCGAGCAGACCGGGTCGGTGGGCGTGGTGACGCTCAACTGCGCGCGGCTCGGGTTCCAGTACGCCGGCGACGAGATCGGCCTGTACGAGCGCATCGACGAACTGCTGGGCTACGCGCGCGACAGCCTCGAGGTCAAGCGCAAGGTCATCCAGCGGCTCATCGACCAGGGCCTTCCCCTGCACGAAGCGGTACCTGGGCACGCTGCGCAACCACTTCTCGACGATCGGCGTCAACGGCATCAACGAGATGATCCGCAACTTACGCGCGGCCACGACGACATCGTCACGCCGTACGGCCACCCGTTCGTTGTAGGCCTGCTCGACCACCTGCGCACGCGGATGGTCGAGTTCCAGGGAGAAGACCGGGCCACCTCTACAACCCGGAGGCCACGCCTGCCAGAAGTACCACGTACCGGTTTGCCTAAGAGGATCGAAAGCGCTGGCCCGCCATCCCCCAGGCCGGCACGGCCAGGACCAGCCGTACTACACCAACTCCTTGCAACGGCCCGTCGGCTTCACTGACGACCTCTGAAGTTCCGGCGCGCCAGGAGGAACTGCAAACCAAGTACGCCGGCGGCACCGTGCTGCACCTGTAGGCTACGAGCGAGCGCGTCTCCAGCGGCGCCGCGTGCCAGGCACTGGTGCGCCGCGCGCTTGCGCGCTTTCGCCCGCCCTACATCACCATCACGCCCACCTTCTATTTGTCCGAAGCACGGGTACTTGAGGGCGAACACCCGTTCTGTCCCAGTGCGCCGCAGAACGCCTGCAGGACAAGCGCGAACGCCTGGCTGCCTGAGGCGAGAAACGTCGCAGGCTAGCGCTTACGTAAGCGCTTGCAGCTGCAAAGCCGTTTCAACCACCCCGGAGGACCCGCATGAACACCATCACCGGAACACCGTCCACTGGCCACCGCCGACGTGCGACTCACCGACGCCGAGCGTTAGCCCTGCGAAGTCTGACCCGTGTCGTGGCTACCACCGCCCCGTCGCGTCAGCTTCAACATCGGAAAGCAGGGCGAACACGACGAGCGCCAGTTCTTCCGCGAGGCGCGCGTCCTGGCGGTATGGGCTGACGCCGACCCGGACCAATTCGTGCCAGGCGCGGTTTCCCAGGGTAACCGGGCTTGGCGCGATTATTGCGCATGCTTCCGACCATGCAACCGGAGAGCCCCGTGCAGGCGGCATACCCCGACGTCGCGCTGCCGCTGCGCGTCGGCGGCTTCGCCGTTCACGACGACCCGACCTTCCGGACGCGCTGGCCGCCGTCGTGTTCTGCCAGGGCTGCCTGCGGCGGTGCGCGTGCATTGCCACAACTCCGCACCTGCGGCCGGTCCGCGGCGAGACGAGCACGACTTTCGCGCGATCCTCGACTGGCTCTCGGCATGCTGCGGGCTGCTCGACGCGGTCGTGTTCTCGGGCGGCGAGCCGACGGCGCAGGCGGCGGTCGTCGGTGGGGTCGCGAGCGTGCGCGCGCTGGCCACGCGGTCGGGCTGCACACGGGCGAATTCCTTATCCGCGCCGCCTCGGCGCTTCCTGCTGCAGATCGACTGGGTTTATTCTCGACCTGAGGCAAGCTCCGGCGCGCACTACGCGGCGGTCACCGGCGTGCCCGGCAGCGGCCGAGGCCGCGCTGGCGAGCCCTCGACCTCGTGCTTGCTGCGGGCGGGGGCTACGAGGTCCGCAGACGACGGTCCACCCGGACGTCACAGGGCCCGACGCGCTCGACGACCTCGCGCGGGAACTCGCGGGGCGCGGCATCGGTCGCTGGATCCTGCAGCCGTTCCGGCTGACCGGCTGCGCCAACGTCGACCTGGTCGCCGCCGCGCCGCAGGGGTCACGCCCCGCCGACTCTGCTGGCGCGGCTTTCGGTGCGCGTGCCGGTGATCGAGGTGCGGGGCAGGTCCCCCTCACCCGGGTCACTGCAGGTTTTTGGCAGTGGGAGCGGCGT
>JADJWJ010000021.1 GCA_016716425.1 Betaproteobacteria bacterium | reverse complement strand
CTGCGCGCCAGCGTCCCGCCCGGGTCGTATACGCGCTCCTGCGTCCGGTTGCCCGCTGCGTCGAGCGTGTAGTCGATCCGGTTGCCCAGGCCGTCGGCGATCCGGGTCAGCCGGTGCGCGGCGTCGTAGGTGTAGGTCAGCGTCGAATTGTCCGGGAGCACGACACCCGTGAGCTGGCCCGCCGCGTCGTAGACGTAGCTCGTCGCTTCGCCGCCGACGTTGCGTTCGGTCAAGCGGCCGCGCGCGTCGAACGTGAGCGTCGTGACCAGCCCGTTCGGATCGACGGTGGACCGCGGCCGCCCGGACGCATCGTACGCCGTCACCTGCGTGACGTGACCGGCCGGGCTCGTGATGGCCTGCAACTGCCCGCGGCGGCCCGGGTCGGCGTCGTTGTCGGCATGGTAGGCGTAGGTCGTGACCCGGCCGTCCGGATCAGTCGCGGTGAGCACGCGCCCCAGCGTGCCGTATGTCCACGACCACGTGCGCGTCATCGTCGCGCCGCTGCCGTCGTTCTTCGGCGCAACGAGGGTCTTCTGCGTCAGGTTGCCGGACGCGTCGTAGGTGAACGTGGTGGTGCGCGTGCCGCCCGGCGCGGGCTCGGTGAGCGTGGCCGGCAGGCGGTAGGTCGGGTGCCAGCTCGTGGTGACGCGGCGCACGTCCGGTCGATTCGGCGGGGTCGCCAGTACCGTACTGCACGATTCCGAGGACAGGATGCCCTCCACCCGCGCGGTCTCCAGGTTGCGCGAGAGGTCGTACGCGTAGCAGACCTTCTTGCCGTTGAAGTCGGTGCGCGAGGTGGCGTTGCCGTTGGCGTCGTAGGCGGTCGCGCTCGTCTTGCCCCCACCACAGGTCTCACACGGCTGCGTGATCGACGCGGGTTTGGCGACCCCCAGGACGTTGGTGAACGCGTGGGTGCGGATCGTTCCGCGCGAGTCGGTGATCGTCGCGGACGCCCCACTGTAGGTCAGCGTGTACCGATCGGCGCCGCCGGCGTGCTCCGTCAACACGGGCCGTCGGCTGCTGTCGTACCCGAAGTTCGCGAACCGTGCGCCGTTCTCGTCGACGATGCCGGTCAGGACGTCCGGTAGATTGGCGCCGCCGGTCAACGCGCTCTCGTTGTACAGGTACGTGCGTGTCCCACCGCCGGGGAAGGTGACCGCCGTCAGGTTGCCGGTCGCGTCGTGGGCATACTGATAGACGTGGTTCGCGGGATCGGTGATCGTGGCCAGCCGCCCACCGGCGTCGTACGCCATCGCGAGCTGCCGACCGAAGGCGTCGGTCACGCTCGCCAGCCGCCCGTTGCCGTCGTAGGCCAGGGCATGCGTGCTGCCGGCCCGATGCACGACCGCGCTGAGCCGCCCGGCGGCGTCGTAGTGCTCGGTCTCCTCCGACTTCGCGACGTAGTACTGCCACCCCAGCGTCGCACCGCCGGCGTCGACCACGCGCGTGAGGCGATCGTCGGTGTCGGCGTCGGTTTGCCACGCAGCACCGGCGTCGAACGGCGTCAGCGGCACCGCTGCACCGTTCTTCATCAGCGTGAAGAACAGAGTCCGGCCGTCCGGCCGATGGGCAAAGACGGTCGCCATTTGCAGCCCGATCTTGGGCGCGAGCGCCTGGAAGTACTGGCCGCGCCAGCGCGTGCCCACCGCCGCGCCCTGTTCCTTCCCGGAACTGTTGTAGGTGCGCTCGATGCGCAGCGGATGCGCGCCGGGCAGCACGAGGTCCGTCTCGACCTGGAACTTGTTCGGGAATCCCGGGTTGACCGGATTGCCGACCGCGCACGTAGGGCCGGGGTTCTTGAAGCGATTCTCGGCCTGGCAGTACCACCGGCCCGCCGTGGCATCATAGATGGGAATCGGGCCGCCCGGCCGCAGCTCGTTGCAATAGAAATAGATGCTCTGACCCGAGTAGCCGTAGTCGAGCCAGATCGCGCAGGCGTCCACCCGCGGTGGGGGCACCACCACGTAACAGCCATGCGTGGCACAATTCGCCGCCCACCCGGGGTTCTCCTTCTCGAACTCGACCCAGTCCACGCACAGCGCGCCCTGGTCGGCCCAGTCCTCGCGCCAGCGCGACAATCCCGGCGGGTAGTTCTGGTTCTGCGTCATTGCCCAAAGCGGTGTCGTCGGCGTCAGTTGGGCAGGGGCGTCCTCGGAATGGACAACGATGCCAAGCATCGCGGATGCGAGCACCGTCCAGAAACTGACGCGGATCGCCTTCATGGCAACACCAACGGAATCGCCACGACGTTGTTCACCTCACCTGCTTCGGCTACGAACCCGCTGTCGGTGTTCGTGCCCGGACCAACCGTCGCGCTGCGGCCGTCGATCTTCACGAACAGCGTGTAGTTCCCCGGCAGCGTCGCCGCCGTCGTCGTGAACGTTTGCGTCACCGTATAGCTCGCCCCTGCCGCCAGCGCGGTGCTGCGCAGCTTGTAGCCCGCCAGGTTCGCGTCGGCGTTGTCCAGCGTCCCATCCGCCGACAGGTACGCCAGCCCATAGAAGTTCGGTTGCGCCGCCGTCCCGCCGACGTTCGTCACCGTGAACGTCACGGGGATACTTCGAGATCCGTTGGCGTTGGTCACGATGGTGCCGATGCTGACGCCGGAAAGCGCGAGGTCGGGCTTGGCCGGAAGCGTCAGCGCAATCGGCTGCGCATTGTTGGCCTCGTTCCCCTCCACGACGAATCCGCCGTCGGTGTTCGTGCCCGGACCAACCGTCGCGCTGCGGCCGTCGATCTTCACGAACAGCGTGTAGTTCCCCGGCAGCGTCGCCGCCGTCGTCGTGAACGTTTGCGTCACCGCATAGCTCGCCCCTGCCGCCAGCGCGGTGCTGCGCAGCTTGTAGCCCGCCAGGTTCGCGTCGGCGTTTTCCAGCGCCCCATCCGCCGACAGGTATGCCAGCGCATAGAAGTTCGGCGCCGCCGTCGTCCCGCCGACGTTCGTCACCGTGAACGTTACCGGCAGGCTGTAGGCCCCCGCCTGGTTCACCGTGATGGCACCCACGCTCGCGCCGGTAACCGTCAGGTCCGGCTTGGCCGGAAGCGTCAGCGCGATGGCCTGCGCATTGTTGGTCTCGTTGCCCTCCACGACGAAACCACTGTCGGTGTTCGTGCCCGAACCAACCGTCGCGCTGCGGCCGTCGATCTTCATGAACAGCGTGTAGTTCCCCGGCAGTGTGGCCGCCGTCGTCGTGAACGTTTGCGTCACCGTATAGCTCGCCCCTGCCGCCAGCGCGGTGCTGCGCAGCTTGTAGCCCGCCAGGTTCGCGTCGGCGTTGTCCAGCGTCCCATCCGCCGACAGGTATGCCAGCGCGTAGAAGTTCGGCTGCGCGCTGGTCGGACCGATGTTCGTGACCGTGAAGGTGACGGGCAGGCTGTAGGCACCCGCCTGGCTGGTCGAAATCGCCCCAACGGAGGCGTTGCCGATGACCAGATCGGGAAGCTTGGGCGGCAAGACAACAGGCGTCGATGCCACATTGTTGGTTTCGATGAACTCGGCGACGACGTTGGGCCCGGTCGGCGCGTACTGGCCGGCGCCCGCGCCGCCGTCGGCCTTCACGTGCAGCGTGTATGTTCCAGCCAGCGTCGTGGCCGCGGTCGTGTAGGTGGCGTTGACCGTGTAGCTCGCGCCCGCGCCCAGCGCGACGCTGCGCGTGCTGAACCCGGCCAGCGCCTCGTCCGAGTCCTCGAACGTTGCATTCGTCGACAAATACCCGCGGTCGGTCCAGCTGCCGGTCGCCTCGCCGGTGCCGACGTTGTTGACCTGGAACGACACCGCAATCGTGTAGGCGCCGCTGGTCTGCACGCCGATCGCGCCAACCGTGAGACTCGTGACCGTCAGGTCCGGCTGGACGACGCGCGTCGCCTGAACCAGGTTTCCGGCCGCGTCATAGGTGAATTGGATCTGCGCCGGGGTCTGGCCCGAGCTGCTTGCGGGAAAGCATTGCCAGCGCAGCAACGAAACACGCAGCGATGCGCCGCATGCACGTCGGCCGGCCGTCGAGGTCCACCTCGAATCTCCCCTGAACTCGGTGAAGCGAATTAGAGTTGTTGCAGCGGAGCATAGCCCGCCGTGATGCACGCGGTCAACGGCACTACTGTGCAATGTTTCGCATTCGCTCTTGCCGCCAAACGATTCTCGAGCACCGCGCCACTCCGCATCGAAGTGGATCCGCGCTGTACATCCCGGAGCAGCGACCTACACCCCCAACCGCGCCGTCAGCTCCCCGACGTTGGCGACCAGCGCCGCCGACGTGTCCTCCAGCACGATCCGCCCCTTCTCCAGCACGATGGCGCGGTCGCTGTGCGCGAGCACCGAGCGGAAGTTGCGGTCGACGATCAACGACGCGATGCCCGACTGCCGGATCTCGCCGATGATCCGCCAGATCTCGCGCACGATCAGCGGCGCCAGGCCCTCCGTCGCCTCGTCGAGGATGAGGAGGTCGGGGTTGGTCGTGAGCGCGCGCCCGATCGCGAGCATCTGCTGCTCGCCGCCGGACAGCTGCTGGCCGCCGTGGTCGAGGCGCTCGGCCAGGCGCGGGAACGTCGCGAGGATGCGGTCGAGCGGCCAGTCGTCGCGGCCGGACACGCCGGGACGCGCGGCGACAGCGAGGTTCTCGCGCACCGACAGGTTGGGGAAGATCGCGCGCCCCTCCGGCACGTAGGCGACACCGGCGCGCGCGACGCGGTCGGGGCGCATCCGCGTGCCGTCGGCGCCGCGGATGTCGACCTGCCCGCCGGACGCGCGCACGTGGCCCATGATCGTGCGGATCAGCGTGGTCTTGCCCATGCCGTTGCGGCCGAGCAGGCCCACCGTCTCGCCGGCGCGGATCGCGAGCGACACGCCGCGCAACACGTGGCTTTCGCCGTAGTGGACGTTCAAGTCGCGGACGGCGACCAGGGCGACGTCAGTGTTCATCGCCTTCCCCGAGGTACGCGAGCTGCACTTCCGGGTGCGCGCGCACGGCGGCGGGCACGTCGCTCGCGATCACCGCGCCGTTGACCATCACCGTGATGCGGTCGGACACGCGGAACACCGCGTCCATGTCGTGCTCGACCAGCAGGATCGCGTGGCCGGCCTTGATGCCTGCCAGCAGCTCCAGCATCCGGTCGGTCTCCTCCGGACCCATGCCGGCCAACGGCTCGTCGAGCAGCAGCACGCGCGGCCGCGTCGCGAGGCACATCGCGATCTCGAGCTGCCGCTTCTGGCCGTGCGACAGCACGCCGGCCACGCGCTGCGCGAGGTCGGCGAGTCCTGCTTTCGCCAGCCCCTCGCGCGCGGCCTCGCCGCTGACCGGGCACGCGACCGCCGGCGACCACCACCGCCAGGGCTGCGGGTACGCGGCCTGCGCGGCGAGCCGGCAGTTCTCGAACACCGTGAACTTCGGGAAGATCGTCGTGCGCTGGTAGCTGCGGCCCAGGCCGTTGCGCGCGCGCCGCGGCTGCGACCACGTCGTGACGTCGTGGCCCAGCAGCTCGACGCGGCCGCTGGTGATCGCGATCTCGCCGGAGAGCACGTTGATCAGTGTCGACTTGCCGGCGCCGTTGGTGCCGATGACCGCGTGGATCTCGCCTTCGGCGAGGTCGAGCGACACGTCGGACACGGCGGTGAGCCCGCCGAAGCGGCGCGTCACGCTGCGCGCGCGCAGCAGGGCGGCGCGCTCGTCAGCCACGCTCGCCTCCACCACGCCGCCGCGCGAGCCAGCCGCGGATCTGAGCGGGCAGTCCGATCAGCCCATCCGGCATGAACGCGACGCACGCGATGATCGTGCCGCCCAGCAGCAGTTGCCAGTGCTTCGCGGCCGGGCCGAACACGGCGTCCCACTGGAAGAAGAGCTGCAGCAGCGCGAACGCGAACGCGCCGAGCACCGCGCCGGACAGCCGCCCGATGCCGCCCAGGATCAGCATCAGCAGCACGGCGCCGGACTCGTGCCACGACAGCATCTCCGGGTTGACGAAGCCGTCCTTGACCGCGACCAGGAATCCGGCGACGCCGGCCAGCGCGCCGGCGATGGTGAACGCGGCGAGCTTGTACGAGAACGTCGGGAACCCCGCGGCGCGCATCCGCTGCTCGTTGCTGCGGATGCCGGCCAGCGCGCGGCCGAAGCGGCTCGCGAGCAGGGTCGCGAGGAACGCGAACACGAGCACCAGGAAGGCCAGCACGACGTAGTACATGACCAGTGGCTTGCCGAGGTCGAGGAGCTTGACGCCGAGGATCGCGACCGACGGCTTCACGTTGAGGTAGATGCCGTCGGTGCCGCCGCCCAGCTTGGTGTCGTGGAACACGTAGTAGGCCATCTGCGCGAAGGCCAGCGTGACCATGATGAAGTAGACGCCGCGCGTGCGCAGCGACAGCGCGCCGATGACGAGCGCGTACGCGGCCGAGCAGACGACGGCGGCCGGCAGCAGCCAGAAGATGCTGGCCGCCGCGTACTTCGGCGACAGCAGCACCGCCGCGTACGCGGCGATGCCGTAGAACGCCGCGTGGCCGAGGCTCACGAGCCCGGTGGCGCCGACGAGGAGCTCGAGCGACAGCGCGAAGATCGCGAGGATCATCACCTTGGTGGTGAACTCGAGGTAGAAGCCGGTCGCCAGCAGCGGAAAGGCGGCCAGCACCGCGACGACGGCGAGCGGGACGGTCAGGCGGCGCGTACGCGCGTCCATCGGGCCGTCAGCTCGCGTTCCGGTCGCGCGACACCCTCACCCCAACCCTCCCACAGGGGGGGGGTCGGCGCCCACAACCGACCCTCTCCCCGCATGGGGGGGAGGGGCGCGTCGGTGCAGTCATTCGCTCGAAGATTGCCTAGCCCTGCTTGAACAGCCCCTCGGGCTTCCACAGCAGGATCGCCGCCATCAGCAGGTAGACGAGCACGCCCGCCGCCTGCGGGAACAGCACCTTGCCGAACGTGTCGACGATGCCGACCAGGATCGCCGCGAGGAACGCGCCGCGCACCGAGCCGATGCCGCCGATCACGACGACGACGAAGCAGATGATCAGCACCTGCGCGCCCATGTTCGGGTACACCGACGACACCGGCGCCGCGATCATCCCGGCCAGCACGGCGAGCGCCACGCCCGCCGCGAACACGACGCGGTAGAGGAACTTGATGTCGATGCCGAGCGACTGCACCATCTCGCGGTTCGAGGCGCCCGCGCGGATCATCATGCCGAGCCGCGTGCGCGCGATGACGAAGTACAGCAGCGCCGCGACGGCGAGGCACACGCCGGAGATCGCGAGCCGGTACACCGGGTACTGCATGAGGTCGCCCAGCTGGATGCTGCCGGCCAGCACCTTGGGCACCGGCACGCCGTGCACGTCGTTGCCGACGAGGATGCTGCGCAGCTCCTCGAACACGAGGATGAGGCCGTAGGTCATCAGCACCTGCTGCAGGTGGTCACGCTCGTACAGGTAGGAAATGAACAGCCACTCCAGCACGTAGCCGAACGCGACCGCGAGCACGAGTCCCGCGGCAAGGGTCACGAAGAAGTTGCCGCCGAACAGCGGCGCGAGCGCGAACGCGAGGTACGCGCCGATCATGTAGAAGCTGCCGTGGGCGAGGTTGATCACGCCCATGATCCCGAAGATCAGCGTCAGCCCGCTCGCGACGAGGAACAAGAGCAGCCCGTACTGCAGGGCATTCAGGCACTGGACCAGGAAGGTGGGCAGATCCATCGGGTCGACTGCGTTCGCCCGGGGTTTCCTGCCCCCCTACCGCGGTGTCATCGCGAGCGACGCGAGGATCTGCAGTTGCGCCGCCGGACGCCCGGAACTGCGACCCCTCGGCGCTCGCTCAGATGCGCCGGGGCGCACGTCGTCCGCCCGCGGCAGGCCCACCTCGATGCTCGCCGCACGGCACGGCGGCACGACCCCGTCGCGCCGCGCAGCGTCTACATCGTGCAGCCGCGGCCCGGGTCGGCGAGCGCCTTCACCGCGATGCCGACGACCTTGTTCTCCTTGCCTTCGACCTTGCGCAGGTAGATGTCCTGCACCGGGTCGTGGTTCTTGCCGAGCGTGAACGCGCCGCGCGGGCTGTCGATCTTGGCGGCGGCCATCGCCTTGTAGAGGTCGGCCTTCTTCGCCATGTCGCCCTTGACCGCGGTGAGGCCGATGCCGAGCAGCTGCGCGGCGTCGTAGCCGCCCACCGCGTAGACGTCCGGCTGCATCTTGTACGCGGCCGAGTACGCGGCGCGGAACGCCTTGTCCTTGGCCAGCGTGAGGCCGTCGCCGTAGTGCAGCGTGGTCAACAGCCCTTGCGCCGCGTCGCCCTGCGCCTCCAGCGTGCCGTCGGTGAGGAAGCCGGCGCCGTACAGCGGGATCGTCTTGTTGAGGCCCGCCGCCGCGTAATCCTTGACGAACTTCACGGCGCCGCCGCCGGCGAAGAACGTGTAGACGGCGTCGGGCTTGGCCGCGGCGATCTCGGTCAGCAGCGCCTGGAACTCGACGTTCGGGAACGGCAGCGTCAGGTCCTTGATCACCTGCCCGCCGCCCTTTTCGAAGCCTTCCTTGAAGCCGCCCACGGATTCGTCGCCCGCCGCGTACTTCCACGTGATCGTCATCACCTTCTTGTGCCCGCGCTCAGCGGCGACCACGCCCATCGCGTAGCCGGGCTGCCAGTTCGAGAACGACGTGCGGAAGATGTTTTGCGCGCACATCGGGCCCGTGATCGCCACCGCACCGGCGTTCGGGATCACCAGCAGCGTGCCGGTCTCCTTCGCGACCTTGGCCATCGCCATCGCCACGCCGGAGTGCACGGTGCCGACGACGACGTCGACGTTGTCGCGCTTGATCAACTTGTTGACGTTGTCGGCGCCCTTGGACGGCTCCGACTCGTCGTCGACCTTGACGAACTCGATCTCGCGGCCGCCCAGCTTGCCGCCCTGCTCGTTGACGTACAGCCGGAAGCCGTTCTCGATCGCGGTGCCGAGCGCCGCGAACGTGCCGGTGTAGGGCAGCATGAAGCCGACCTTGAGCTTGCCGGCGGCCTGCGCCAGCGCATCGGTGGCCGGGACGGCCAGCGCTGCCGCGACAGCCAGCGCGGTCAGCAAACGGGTCTTGCGCATGTTCATCTCCTCCGTGTGAAACCTGTTGTCCGGCACCTCCGCCCCTCGGCGGAACCTGCCGTTGCCACCCTCGGGTCGCGTGACCCGAACCTTACCCCAACGGGCGCGCCGTGCGAAGGCGCGACCGCCCTGCCCTGCCGTGCGGCGCCGGCCTCCTAACGCGGGCCGGCCACCTCCCCGATTCCGTGCTGCCGCAGGAACGCCACCACCGCCGCGGTGAGCGCCGCCGGCTGGTCGCGGTGCGGCGAGTGGCCGCACGCCGGCAGCTTGACGAGCCGCGCCTGCGGCACGAGGCGCGCCACACCCTCGACCTGCGCCATCGTCCCGTACTCGTCGTCCTCGCCCTGCACGGCCAGCACCGGACAGCGGATCGCCGGCAGCGCGGCCTCGATGTTCCAGCCGCGGAACGCGGGATCGAGCCAGATGTCGTTCCAGCCCCAGAACGCCGAGTCCGGGTCGGCGTGGTAGCGGGCGAGGCGCGCGCGCAGGTCGGTCGCCTCGTACGCCGCGCGCGCGGCGTCGATGCTGCGGACCGACACGTCCTCGACGAAGAGGTGCGGCGCCACGGCGATCACGCCGGCCACGCGGTCCGGGTACGCGGCGGCGTACAGGAGCGCGATCGACCCGCCGTCGCTGTGGCCGATGAGCCACGGCCACGCGCGGATCCCGAGGTGCGCGAACAGCGCCGGCAGCACGGTGTGCGCCTGCCGGTGCATGAAGTCCACCGGCCAGCGCTCGCCCGGCGGCCGCGGCGTCGACCGTCCGTAGCCTTCGCGCGAGAACACGAGGCCGCGCACGCCCGCCGCGGCGCACAACGCCCCGGGATAGTCCTTCCACATGGCAAGCGAGCCCAGGCCCTCGTGCAGGAACACGACGAGCGGCGCGTCCGCGCGCGCGGACCCCACCCATGCGTACTCGAGCCGCACATCGCGACCGGCGAGCGCCAGCGTGGCGAACTGCGTCGCCGGCGCGTCCGCAGCCGGTGGGCGCCGCAACGGCGCCCTCATCCGTTGGCGCTCTCGCGCAGCTTGAACCGCTGGATCTTGCCGGTGGCGGTCTTGGGCAACTCGGCGATGAAGCGGATCTCGCGCGGGTACTTGTACGGCGCCAACTGGTCCTTGACGAATGCCTTCAGCGTCTCGGCCATCGCGTCGCCGCCGTCGTGCCCGGGCTTCAGGACCACGTAGGCGAGCGTCTTCGTGAGCCCGTCCTCCGTGCGCCCGACGACCGCGGCCTCCAACACCGCCGCGTGTTTCATCAGCGCCGCCTCGACCTCGAACGGCGACACGTACTGGCCCGACACCTTCAGCATGTCGTCGCTGCGGCCGGAGTACGTGTAGAAGCCGTCGCCGTCGCGCACGTACTTGTCGCCGCTCTTCGTCCACGCGCCCTGGAACGTCGTGCGCGACTGCTCGCGATTGGCCCAGTACATGAGCGCCGCGGACGGCCCGCGGATGTAGAGATCGCCGATCTCGCCGTCGGCCACCGGGTGGCCGTCCTCGCCGCGCAGTTCGACGTCGTAGCCTTCCACCGGCACGCCGGTCGTGCCGTAGCGGACCTCGCCCGGTCGGTTGGACAGGAAGATGTGCAGCATCTCGGTCGAGCCGATGCCGTCGAGCACGTCGCAGCCGAAGCGGGCGGCGAAGCGCTCGCCGATGTCCTTCGGCAGCGGCTCTCCCGCGGACGCGCAGCGGCGCATCCGCACGTCGGCGCGCGTCGGCAGGTCGGGGGCCGCCAACATGGCGGCGTACAGCGTGGGCACGCCGCAGAAGATCGTCGGCTTGCGCTCGGTGAGCCGGCGGAACACCGCCTGCGGTGTCGGCCGCTCGGCCATCAGGATCGTCGTGGCGCCGGCCGCCAGCGGGAACGTCAGCGCGTTGCCGAGCCCGTAGGCGAAGAAGAGCTTGGCCGCGGAGAACACGACGTCGTCCTCGCGCACGCCGAGGACCGGCAGGCCGTACGTTTCCGCGGTCGCGTACAGGTTGCCGTGCGTGTGGACGGTGCCCTTGGGCCGGCCGGTCGATCCGGACGAGTACAGCCAGAACGCGATGTCGTCGGCGAGGGTGGCCGCCGGCGGCGGTGCATTCCCGGACTGCGCGGCCAGCAGCGCGGCGAAGTCGTGCGCGCCGGCGGGCAGCGGCCCGGTCGGCCGCGACACGATCACGTGCCGCACTTCGTGCGCCGCCTTGGCCATCGCCTGCGTGACCACCGGCAGCAGCGCGCCGGACACGAACACCGCCTGCGCCCGGCTGTGCTCCAGCATGTACGCATAGTCGTCGGCGGTGAGCAGCGTGTTGATCGCCGCCGGCACCACGCCCGCGTGCAGCGCACCGAGGAACGTCACCGGCCAGTCGAGCGTGTCCAGCATGCAGACGAACACGCGCTCCTCGCGGCGCAGGCCGAGCGCGGCGAGCGCGGCCGCCATGCGGCCGGCCGCGCGTTCGAGCTCGCCGTACGTGAGCGTCCCGGCGTCGTCGACGTAGGCGGCCTTGCCGGCGCGGCCGGCATTGCGCGCGAAGACGTGCTGCGCGAAGTTGAAGCGCGACGACGGCGGTACGCCGGGGACTCCCATGGTTCCTCCGTTGGGGCTGCCGCGGGTCGTTGGGGCTGCCGCGGGTAGGACGGCGCGGATCCGCTTCGGGCGGCGGATTGATCTGCCAAACCTGCTCTGTTACCTTAGTGCAACGGAATTCACGTTGTCAAGCATTCCAGTGCAGGTTTCCGGTAGGATGGCGCCACGAGCATGAATCAGAATTCCGACGCACTGCCGCTGGTCGCCGCCAGGGACCCGTTCCTGGGGGCCGTCGGCGACCGCGTGCGCGCGCTGCGCATGCGCCGCGGCCTGTCGCGCCGGGGGCTCGCCCGCGCGGCGCGGATCTCCGAGCGGCACCTCGCCAACCTCGAGTCCGGCCTCGGCAACGCGTCGGTGCTGCTGCTGCGTCAGCTCGCGCAGGCGCTGGGTTCCACGATCGGCGACCTCGTGGGCGAGGAGTCGCTCCCGTCGCCCGAATGGGCGTCGATCCGGCAGCTGCTCGCCGGTCGCGACGATGCCTCGCTGGCGCGCGCGCGGCGGGCGCTGGCCGAGATGTTCGGTGCGGGCCCGCCGGATCCCGCGCGCGGCGGCCGCATCGCGCTCATTGGCCTGCGCGGGGCCGGCAAGTCGACGCTGGGCCGCATGCTGGCCGACGACCTGGCGGCGCCGTTCGTCGAGCTGGACCGGGTCATCGAGCGGCTGGCCGGCTGCGCCGTGCGCGAGATCCACTCGCTGTACGGAATGTCCGCGTATCGGCGCTACGAGTTGCGCGCGCTGGAGGAGACGGTGGGCAGCCACGGGCGCGTCGTGGTGGCCACGGGCGGCGGCATCGTGTCCGAGCCGCTGACGTTCGACCTCCTGCTCGCGCGCTGCTACACCGTGTGGCTGCGCGCCGCGCCGGGGGACCATATGAAGCGAGTGATCGCGCAGGGCGATCTGCGGCCGATGGCCGGCAACGCCGAGGCGATGGCGGACCTCGAACGGATCCTGACCGGGCGCGAGGAAGCGTACGCCCGCGCCGACCTGACGTTCGACACCAGCGGCAAGTCGCTCGCGGACGCGTACCTCGAGTTGCGCGCCGCCCTGATGCCGCGAATTGCGGCAGCCGCGTAAGCCACGGCCTGGACAAGCAGGCGGCGGCCCCGGATCATGCACTTTAGTGCTTGACTCCGGGAAATTTCATGCATTAGAGTGCACGACCCGTCACCGGCGCCCTCGCCCGCCGCGAACGGACTCCGGAGGATTCCGATGTCGACTGACCCCAGGGTGGACTACCGCACCGAGCCGTCGCGCTACCGGCACTGGAAGCTCGCCTGCGACGGGCCGATCGCCACGTTGACGATGGACATCGCCGAGGACGGCGGCATCCGCGACGGCTACAAGCTGAAGCTCAACTCGTACGACCTGGGTGTGGACATCGAGCTCTCCGACGCGCTGCAGCGGATCCGCTTCGAGCATCCGGAGGTGCGGAGCGTGATCGTGACGAGCGGCAAGGACCGCATCTTCTGCTCGGGCGCCAACATCTTCATGCTGGGCCTGTCCACGCACGCGTGGAAGGTCAACTTCTGCAAGTTCACCAACGAGACCCGCAACGGGATGGAGGACGCGAGCCGCCACTCGGGCCTCAAGTTCATCGCCGCCGTGAACGGCGCGTGCGCCGGCGGCGGCTACGAGCTCGCGTTGGCGTGCGACGAGATCTGGCTGATCGACGACCGCTCGTCGACGGTCGCGCTGCCGGAGGTCCCGCTGCTCGGCGTGCTGCCCGGCACCGGCGGATTGACGCGCGTCACCGACAAGCGCCATGTCCGCCACGACCTGGCCGACGTGTTCTGCACGGTCACCGAAGGCATCCGCGGGCAGCGCGCCAAGGACTGGCGGCTGGTCGACGAGATCGTCCGGCCCGCCGAATTCGCGGCCGCCGTCCGCCGCCGCGCCGAGGCGCTCGCCGCCGGCAGCGACCGGCCGGCGGGTGCTGCGGGCGTCGCGCTGACGCCGCTCGCCCGCCGCGACGACGACGCCGGCTACCGCTACGAGCACGTCGACGTCGCGATCGACCGCGCGGCGCGCACGGCGACGTTCACCGTGCGCGCGCCCGCGGCGCCGCAACCCGCGGACGTCGCCGGCATCGAGGCCGCCGGCGCGCGCTGGTGGCCGTTGGCGCTCGCTCGCGAACTCGACGACGCGATCCTCACGATGCGCACGAACGAGCTCGCGATCGGCACGTGGCTCTTCCGGACGGAAGGCGACATCGACGCGGTGCTCGCCGTCGACGCGACGCTCGCGCGCCACGCGCAGCACTGGCTGGTGCGCGAGACCGTCGGCTTCCTGCGCCGCACGCTGGCGCGCCTCGACGTGTCGTCGCGCACGCTGTTCGCGCTGGTCGATCGCGGCTCCTGCTTCGCCGGGACGCTGCTCGAACTGGCGCTGGCCGCCGACCGCACGTACATGCTGCGGCTGCCGGACGCGCCGGCGACGGAGCCGACGATGGCCGCGTCCGCGCTGAACTTCGGCGCCTATCCGATGGTGAACGGGCAGACGCGCCTCGCCCGGCGGTTCTACGACGATGCGGCGCAGATCGCCGCCGTCGAGCGCACGCAGGGCACGCGATTGGCGACGTCCGAGGCGGACCGGCTCGGGCTCGTCACCAGCGCGCCGGACGACCTCGACTGGGACGACGAGATCCGCCTCGCGCTGGAGGAACGGTCCAGCATGTCGCCCGACGCGCTGACCGGCATGGAGGCCAACCTGCGCTTCGGCGGCCGCGAGACGATGGAGACGCGCATCTTCGGGCGGCTGTCGGCGTGGCAGAACTGGATCTTCATCCGGCCCAACGCGGTCGGCGACAAGGGCGCGCTCAAGGTCTACGGCAAGGGCGGCAAGGCGCAATTCGACTTTCAGCGCGTCTGACGCGCAAGGACCCCGACATGGCAGCCATCGACTACAGCGAGAAGATCCCCAACAACGTCAACCTGGCCTCCGACCGCACGCTGCAGCGCGCGCTCGAGCACTGGCAGCCGAACTACCTCAAGTGGTGGTCGGAAATGGGACCGGACGGCAGCACCGACTTCGACGTGTACCTGCGCACGGCGGTGTCCGTCGATCCGTCCGGCTGGGCGCACTTCGACCACGTGAAGATGCCCGACTACCGCTGGGGCATCTTTCTCACGCCGACCGACGCCGACCGCGCGATCCACTTCGGCGAACACCTGGGCGAGCCGGCGTGGCAGGACGTCCCGGGCGAGCACCGGGCGAACCTGCGGCGCATCATCGTCACGCAGGGCGACACCGAGCCCGCGTCCGTCGAGCAGCAGCGCCACCTCGGGCTCACCTGCCCGTCGCAGTACGACCTGCGCAACCTGTTCCAGGTCAACGTCGAGGAAGGGCGGCATCTGTGGGCGATGGTCTACCTGCTGCACCGCTACTTCGGCCGCGACGGGCGCGAGGAAGCCGAGGCACTGCTCGAGCGGCGTTCCGGCGACGCGAACAACCCGCGGATCCTGGGCGCGTTCAACGAGAAGACGCCCGACTGGCTGTCGTTCTTCATGTTCACCTACTTCACCGACCGCGACGGCAAGTTCCAGTTGTGCGCGCTCGCGGAGTCCGGCTTCGACCCGCTGGCCCGGACGACGAAGTTCATGCTGACGGAGGAGGCGCACCACATGTTCGTCGGCGAATCCGGCGTATCGCGGATCATCCAGCGCACGTGCGACGCGATGCACGAGCTCGCAACCGACGACGTCGCGAAACTGCGCGCCGCCGGCGTCATCGACCTGCCGACGATCCAGCGCTACCTCAACTTCCACTTCTCGGTGACGATCGACCTCTTCGGCGCCGACCAGTCGTCCAATGCCGCGACGTTCTACAGCGCGGGGCTGAAGGGCCGCTTCGAGGAGGGCAAGCGCGCCGACGACCACCGGCTGCACGGCCAGACGTACAAGGTGCTGGAGATCGCCGACGGCAGGCTCGGCGAGCGCGAGGTGCCGATGCTCAATGCACTGAACGAGGTGCTGCGCGATGACTACATCAAGGACTCGATCGGCGGCGTGAACCGCTGGAACAAGGTGATCGAGAAGGCCGGCATCCCGTTCCGGCTGGCCGTGCCGCACAAGGCGTTCAACCGGAAGATCGGCACGCTCGCCAACGCGCGCGTGTCGCCGGACGGCCGCGTCGTGTCGGAGGCGGAATGGAACGCCCACGTCCGCGATTGGCTGCCGACGGCGGAGGACCGCGCGTTCGTGGCGTCGCTGATGGGCCGCGTCGTCGCGCCGGGCAAGTTCGCGAACTGGATCGCGCCGCCGCTCGCGGGCATCAACAAGCAGCCGGTCGACTTCGCGTACGTGCGGTTCAACTAGCGCGAAGGACTTCTCACGAAGAGACGCGGAGATGCAGAGAAAGCCCTGCAAGCCGTTCTCTGCGCCTCTGCGTCTCCTGGTGGAATCGATCCTCCCATGACCCCGGACATCGCCCCCGACGTGCTGCGCCAGCACCTGATCGACCCGGAGATCTGCATCCGGTGCAACACGTGCGAGGAGACGTGCCCGATCGACGCGATCACGCACGACGACCGCAACTACGTCGTCGATCCGGGGAAATGCGACAGCTGCAACGTCTGTCTCGCGCCGTGCCCGACCGGCGCGATCGACAACTGGCGGCAGGTGGCACGCGCCAGTGCCTACACGATCGCGCAGCAACTCGCGTGGGACGCGCTGCCGCCGCCGCAGGCGGTCGACGCGGCAACACCCGCCGACATCCCGCAGGAGGTGGCGCGGATCACGGCGGTGGCGACCGCCGGGCAAGGCGGCGCCGCGGCGCCGCCGTGGTCGGCCGCGCACCCCTACGTCAACCTGCATACGCTGGCGAAGCCCGCTGTCGCGACGGTGTCCGGCAACTTCCGGCTGACCGACGACGGCGCCTCCAGCGACATCCGGCACATCGTGCTCGACTTCGGCTCGACCGCGTTCCCCGTCCTCGAAGGGCAGACCATCGGGATCGTCCCTCCCGGCACCGACGCGCACGGCCGGCCGCACTTCGTCCGCCTGTACTCGATCGCCAGCCCGCGCGACGGCGAGCGCCCGCGCTACAACAACGTCGCGCTGACGGTCAAGCGCGTCACCGAGGACCACGCGGGCAAGGCGGTGCGAGGCGTGGCGTCGAATTACCTGTGCGACCTCGAGAAGGGCGCTACCGTCCACGTCGTCGGCCCGTTCGGCACGAGCTTCCTCATGCCCAACCACCCGGGCTCGAGCCTGCTCATGATCTGCACGGGCACGGGCTCGGCGCCGATGCGGGCGATGACCGAGCGGCGGCGGCGCCGGATCGCACTCAAGGAGGGCGGGCAGCTGATGCTCTTCTTCGGCGCGCGCGCGCCGGAGGAACTGCCGTACTTCGGGCCGCTGATGAAGCTGCCGCGCGACTTCATCGACATCAACTTCGCGTTCTCGCGCGTGCCCGGGCAGCCCAAGCAGTACGTGCAGGACGTGATCCGCACGCGCGGCGCCGACGTCGTGCGGCTGCTGCGCGACGAGCAGTGCTACGTGTACGTCTGCGGCCTCAAAGGGATGGAGGACGGCGTCACCGAGGCGTTCCGCGACGCCTGCCGCGCGCACGGCCTCGACTGGGACGCGCTGCTGCCCGCGATGCGGGCGCACGGCCGCTATCATCTCGAAACCTACTGACCGCCCCCCCCCCCCCCGCGGGGGCGGCCCCGGGCCCCCCCGCGCGCCCGGGGCCCCCGGGCCCCCCCGCCCCCCCCCGGCCCGCCCCCCCCCCCCCGCCCCCCGGCCCGCGGGGCCCCCCCCGCGGGGGGGGGGCCCCCCCCGCCCCCCCCGGGCCCCCCCCCCCCCCCCGGGCCCCCCCCCCCCGGGGCCCCCCCCCCCCCCCCCCCCCTCCCCACCCCCGGCCCCCCCCCGCCCCCCCCCCCCCCCCCCCCCCCCGGCCCGGCCGGCCGGCGCGCCCCCTCCCCCGATGCGCTACGACGAACTGACGCCCGGCCGCGTGATCGAGTGCGGCCCGGCCACGCTGACCGAGCGCGAGATCGTCGAGTTCGCGCGCGCCTACGACCCGCAGGCGTTCCACACCGACCCGGCGCGTGCGGCCGCGAGCCCGTGGGGAGGCGTCATCGCCAGCGGCTGGCAGACGTGCGGGGTGGCGATGCGCATGATGGTCGACCACATCCTCGCAGGCTCCGAGGTGATCGGCTCGCCGGGCCTGGCTTACCTCAGGTGGCAGAACCCGGTGCGTGCGGGCGACGCGCTGACGCTGAAGGTCGAGGTGATCGAGCGGCGCACGTCGGCGTCGAAGCCGTCGCTCGGCGTCGTCCGCTGGCGCTGGACGATGGCGAACCAGCGCGGCGAGCCGGTGCTCGACCTCGAGGCGACGAACTTCTACGACCTCACGGCGCCCGCTCCGGGTTGAGCGCGAGCGCACGGGCGTAGACGGCGTCGCGCGGCGCCCCGGTCACGGCGGCGACGACGCGCGCCGCGCGCGCAGGCGGGAGTTCCGCGAGCAGCGCCGCCAGCCAGCGCTCGCCCTGCGCGTCGAGTTCCGCCGCCCGCGCGGCGGACGCGGGCGGCGCGTCGACGATCAACACGAACTCGCCTCGCTCGCGGTTGGGATCCGCAGCGAGCCACGCCGGCGCGTCGGCGAGCGGCATGGCAGCGATCGTCTCGAACGCCTTGGTGAGCTCGCGCGCGACTACCAGCACGCGGTCGGGCGCGAACGCCGCGGCCAGGTCGGCGATCGCCGCGCGTACGCGATGGGGCGACTCGTGGAACACGAGCGCGAACGGCAGCCCGGCGAGTGCGGCCAGGCGATCGCGGCGGGCCTTCGCGGCGTGCGGCAGGAACCCGGCGAACAGGAAGTCCTCGGCCACGAGCCCCGCCGCCGACACCGCCGCCGCGACCGCGGAAGGCCCCGGCACCGGGATCACCGGGTAGCCCGCCGCGCGCACGCGACGCACGACGTGCGCGCCGGGGTCGCTGATCGCCGGCGTGCCGGCGTCGCTGACCAGCGCCACCGACTCGCCGCGCGCGAGCCGTTCGACGATCGTGCCCGCCCGCAGCGCCTCGTTGTGTGTGTGCAGCGACTGCGGCCGCGTCACGATCCCGTAATGCCGGAGCAGGATGCTCGCGGTGCGGGTGTCCTCGGCCGCGATCACGTCGGCCGTCGCGAGCACGTCGAGCGCACGCAGCGTCAGGTCGCGCAGGTTCCCGAGCGGCGTCGCGACCACATATAATGCCCCGGGCACGGCGCGGAACCGCGCGTCCTTCTCCGGTGCCGCCGGCACTTCCCCGGAACTCCCGCCCGCCCCCGTCACGCCCTTCCTTCCCGTCATGCCGGCTCCTGCCCCCGCGCGGTCCGCGGCACCCCTGCTCCTGCGGCTCACGGGCGTCGTGTGCGCGGCGGCCGCCGCATTCTCCGCCGCGCAGGCGCCCCCGGCAAGCGAAGCCCCGGTGCCCGGCGCGCCACCGGCCGTCGCCGCAGCACCCGGCCCGCCGCCGGCACCCATCGACATCGCGCTGGTGCTGCCGCTCGAGGCGCCGGCCTATTCGCGCGCCGCCGACGCGGTGCGCGCCGGCTTCCTCGCGGCGGCACAAACCGCGGGCAGCCGCGCGCCGCGGACGAAGGTGTTCGCGCACGGCGAGGACGGCGTGCTGCCCGCGATCGAGGCCGCGCAAGCCGCCGGCGCGAAAGTGATCGTCGGGCCGCTCACGCGCGACGACGTGCGGGTCGTGGCGTCGATGGCGCTCGAATTGCCGTACACGATCGTCCTGAACCAGCTCGACGACGGCGCGGCCGCGCCGCCGCGCCTCTACACGTTCGCGCTCGCGATCGACAGCGACGCGCGCCTCATCGCCCGGCGCGTGCGCACGGAGGCGCCGGCGGCCGCCGGCACGGCGCCCGCGGCGCCGCCGAACGTGGTCGTCGTGAGCGCCGACACGCCGCTGATGAAGCGCTTCGCCGGCGCGTTCGCATCCGAATGGACGATGGCGGGCGGTGCCGTTCCCGATGCATACAGGTTCGAGCCGACCCCCGGCACCATGACCTCGATGCGCCGCGAACTCAACCGCCGACCGCCGGCCGCCGTGCTGCTCGCGCTCGACGGGGCGGGCGCGACGTACGCCAAGCCCTACCTCGGCACGCTGCCCGCCTACGCGAGCGGGCTCGTGTTCGAGCGCGAGACGCTCGGCACCGAACGCGACCTGGACGGCCTGATGCTGGTCGAGATCCCGTGGATCGTCGACCCGGGCGCCCCGCAGTTCGCCGCGCTGCCCAGGCGCGACTATGCGAGCGCCGCGCTGACGCGCCTGTACGCGCTCGGCCTCGACGCGTTTCGCGTCGCGCAGGCGTTCACGGAAGGTCCGCCCGAGCGGTTCGCGCTCGACGGCGCCACGGGCAGGGTCACCCTCGTCGACAACCAGCAGTTTGCCCGCGAGGGCCGCCTCGCCGTGTTCCGGACCGGCGAACTCGTGCCGCTCGATGCGCCGCGCTGAGCCGCCTGCGCAATCCAGCGCGGCGGCCGGTGCGCGCGCGGAGGCGCTCGCCGCCGACTATCTCGGGCGGCGCGGCCTCGCCATTCTCGCGCGCAACTTCCGCACGCGCAGGGGCGAGATCGACGTCGTCGCGCGCGACCGCGGCACGCTGGTGTTCGTCGAGGTGCGGCTGCGCTCGGGGTCGGCGTTCGGCGGCGCCGCCGCGAGCATCACGCCGGCCAAGCGCGCGCGGCTGCTCGCGGCGGCCGACGCCTATCTCGCCACGCTCGATCGCGTACCGCCGTGCCGGTTCGATGCCGTGCTGCTCGACGCGCTCGACCCGGCGCGCATCGCATGGGTGCGCGGTGTGATCGAGGCGTAGCAAAGGCGCCTGCTAGAATCGTCCGGCCATGATCGACTACGTCAAGCGCATCCGCGAGCACTTCGCCGAGAGCGCGCGCCTGAAGCTCGACGCCGGCGAGGCGCTCGCGCCGCAGGTCGCCCGCGCCGCGGCCGTGCTCACCGAGTGCCTGCTCGCCGACGGCAAGATCCTGGCCTGCGGCAACGGCGGCTCGGCCGCCGACGCGCAGCACTTCGCCGCCGAGCTGGTGGGCCGCTTCGAGCGCGAGCGGCCGGAGCTGCCGGCGATCGCGCTGACGACCGACACGTCGCTGCTGACGGCCGTCGCCAACGACTACTCGTTCGAGCAGGTGTTCGCGAAGCAAGTGCGCGCACTGGGCGCCAAGGGCGACGTGCTGCTCGCGATCTCGACCTCCGGCAACTCGGGCAACGTGATCGCCGCCATCGAGTCCGCGCACCAGCGCGAGATGCGCGTGATCGCCTTCACCGGCAAGGGCGGCGGCCGGATCGGTGAACTTCTGGCGCCCGGCGACGTCCATCTGTGCGTACCGCATCCGCGCACGGCCCGCATCCAGGAGGTCCACTTGCTGATGATCCACTGCCTCTGCGACATCGTCGACGCCACGCTTCTGGGGGACGAGGCGTGAGCGCGGCGGGCGAGACCGAAGGTCGAGCCAAGGCCCGAAGGGCGCGTCGCCGCGCGATTGCCTGGAGGCCGGCAACGCAACTGCCGCACGCCGTAACGGATGAGGAGGCCGAGGCATGAAGCGCGGCCACCTCTTCGGCCTTGCCGGGCGCGCGCTGGCGCTGGCGGCGCTCGTCGGCGCCGTTGCCGGCTGCGTCCCGGTGATGATCGCCGGGGCCGCCGGCGGCGCGGCGCTGGTCGCGACCGACCGCCGGACGACGGGCGCGCAGGTCGACGACGAGTCGATCGAGCTGAAGATCGTGACCCGCGCCAACGAGCTCTACGGCGACCGCATCCACCTCAACGTGACCAGCTTCAACGGCGTCGTGCTGCTGACCGGCGAGGTCCCGGACCAGGGCGCGTGGGCGAGCTTGGGCAACCTCGCGAAGGGCACCGAGAAAGTGCGCGTCGTGCACAACGAACTCGTCGTCGCGCCGCTGTCCGAGCTCGGCAACCGCAGCAACGACACGTACATCACGTCCAAGGTCAAGACGCGAATGATCGAGGCGTCGAAGTTCCCGCCGAACGCCGTGAAGGTCGTCACCGAGCGCGGCGTCGTCTACCTGATGGGCATCGTGAGCCGCGCCGAGGGCACGGCGGCCGGCGACACCGCCGCGACGACCGAGGGCGTGCAGCGGGTCGTCAAGGTGTTCGAGTACACGGGCTAAGTGGGCGCGCTGCCGACCGCCGCGTCCGCCAAGGTGGCCACACGCGCCGACGCGCTCGCGCGCATCGCGCGGCTGCCGCGGCCGCTGGTGATGACCAACGGCGTGTTCGATCTGCTGCACCGCGGTCACGTCGCGTACCTCGAGGCGGCCCGCGCGCTGGGCGCGGCGCTCGTCGTGGCGGTCAATTCCGACGCGTCGGTCAGGCGCTTGGACAAGGGCGACGACCGCCCGCTGAACGCACTCGACGACAGGATGGCGGTTCTCGCGGGTCTAGCCGCCGTCGACCTCGTCGTCCCGTTCGACGACGACACGCCGCGCGACCTCATCGTCGCCGCGATGCCGGACGTGCTGGTGAAGGGCGGCGACTACTCGGCCGGAACCACGGCCGGGGCCGCCGAGGTGATCGCGCACGGCGGTAGGTTCGTCGCGATCCCGTTCGAGTTCGCGCGGTCGACGTCGAGTCTCGTCGCGAAGATCCGCGGCGGCTAGCGCCCCTCACCCCAACCCTCTCCCCACTGCGTGGAGAGAGGGAGCGCTTCGGCGTACGGTCGTGCGCTGCGGGTCGCGCGGTGGCGCGAACCGTGCGCGATCGGCTATTGCCGATAGCGGTTGAGGAAGTCCGCCACGATCCCCTTCTGCGACCGGTCGATCGCCGCGTCCAGCGTGCGGTCCTGGGGATCGTACTGCTTCGCCTTGCGAAACGCGGCGATCGCATCCTGGTGATAGCCCTGCGCCTGCAACGCCTGACCCAGGCAACGATACGACTCGGCATTGCCGAGCTCGAGCTCGGTCCACGCGCGACACAGCTCGGCCGCGCGCCGCCAGTTTCCGGCACGCAGCATCCGCGGACCCTCGGCGCTCACCACCGCGATCCTGGCCTTGCGCTCGGCGAACAGTGCGGCGACGTCGGCGTCGATCGGCAGCGACGGGTCCACCGGGCGCGCGGCGGGCGCCGTGACGGGCGCCGCTCCGGGCGCCGGCGCGGACAGCGGCGTGATCGGCGCGGACGCGCGCGCCGCTGGCGTTGTCGCCGGCGTCGTCGCCGGCGTCGTCGCTGGCGCCGTCACGGGTGCCGCCGCCGGTGCCGCCGCCGGTGCCGGCGATGCCGTCAGCCCGGAGATCCTGCCGGCGCCGCCGGCGAACCCGCCGGTCAGCGTGTTCGGCGACGGCATCGCCTCGGCGATCGTCGTGCGCGCCCACGCGATGGAATCCGCCATCGGCTGGTGCCACGCCACGCCGTACAGCCACAGCATCGCCGCCAGCCCGCACACGCCGGTAACGGTGTTGAGCACGCCCGGCGGCCCGTGCGTGACGAGCACGTCCTGCGCGAAGTCCCAGTCGGTCTCCTGGTTCTGCGCGAGCTTCTCGTAGGAGACGGCGATCAGTACCGGTGCGAGCAGCGGGAACCCGGCGCCCACGCCCTCCCACCAGACGCGGAACGAGCGGCGCAGCGCGCGATCGAGCTGCGCGCGCGTGTCGCGTCGCGCATACGCGTCGGAGATCGAGAACTGCAGGAACACGCCGAACAGCCACTTGCCGGGCGTGGTTCCTATCGACGCGATGAGCAGCGCCTCGATCGGCACCCACGAGCCGGTGATGAGCATCGGCGCGATCAGCGGGTGCCCGACCCAGAATGCGAGGTCGAGCGGCACGAGCCCCAGCCCGCGCAGCTCCGACAATAGGAGCGCGAGCACGAGGCCCCAGATCGCGTAGTCGAAGATGCGCGCGGCCAGGCGCTGCCACGGGCGCGGCTCGCTCGTGCGGCCCGACTTCGCCCGCTCGAGCTCGGCCATCCGCAGCTGGAAGATCCAGCTCGCGTCTTCCTGCGGCTGGTTGGTGCCGAGGAACACGCTCTTCTCGCGGCGCCAGTTGAGGATCGCGAGGTCCGTCTGCGGGACGAGACCCGGCAGCGGCGCGCCGCGCCGGCGATTCCAGTACGCGATGCCGTGGACCGCGCCGTAGACGAGCGTCAAAGCGAGCAGCGTGATCGTCAGCCACACGAGCACCTGCTTTGCGACGAGGATCGTGTCGGCCGGCGTCACGAACACGATCGCCGCGGCGATGAACGCGCCGAAGAACGCGCACAGCGCGATGGTCACGATCGGCGAGCGGCCGAACGACGCGACGCGCTCGGTCAGGCCCGGGTGGTGCGGATTGCGTTCGACGGGAGGCTCGTCGGCGTCGAGGCCCGTCTCGAGCTCGGCGTCCATCGCCTCCTGCGACTTCGGCGGCACCGGCTCGGCGATCGCCCCGACGTCCGTCTGTTCGCCGGCCTCGGCGACGGCGTTGCTGACGACGTGTTCGATGCGCTGCTCCGTCGTGCCGGCGGAGATGGCGAGCTCTTCGTCGTAGCGCACGCGGCGCTCGGGGTCCGAGAGGATCCGGCTCGCGTGGTTGATGAAGCGCAGCGCTTCCTCGACGTTGCCCTGGCCGTCGCGCGTCTTGGCGTAGTACTTGCGGATGAGCCGGCGCAACGCGGCCCGCACGTCCTCGTCGGAGGACGTGGGGAGAATTCCGAGCGCTTCGTACAGCGTTGCCTTCATGCGTCCGAGGCGAGGAAGATCGTCAATTATGCCAATGGAATCTTGGGTGAAAAGCCCCCGTAAGGCAAGTCAAGCTAAGCAAAATCCGGGCCGCGGGTGGAATTGCGTCGATCTGGGACCCGTGGCGTCAGCCGCGACCGGGCGGGCGCGGCGACCGAAAACACGGACGGCCCGCAAGCGGGCCGTCTGGCGTGTTGCGGCGCGTCCGCGAGCGGACGCGCGACTTGGCGGCGGCTACTCGGCCTTGCCGCCGACCTTGTGTTCGAGCTTCTCGCGGATCCGCGCCGACTTGCCCGAGCGCGCGCGCAGGTAGTAGAGCTTCGCGCGGCGGACGTCGCCACGGCGCTTGACCTCGATCGAGGCCAGCAGCGGCGAGTACGTCTGAAACGTGCGCTCCACGCCTTCGCCGCTCGAAATCTTGCGGACGGTGAACGACGAGTTCAAGCCACGGTTGCGCTTGCCGATCACCACACCCTCGTACGCCTGCACGCGCTTGCGTTCGCCTTCGACGACGTTGACGTTGACGATCACGGTGTCGCCCGGGGCGAACTCGGGGATCGTCTTGTTGAGGCGGGCTATTTCTTCCTTTTCCAGCTGCTCGATGATGTTCATCGCGTACGTTCCTTTCGCTTCGCGCAGCGCAGGGCCGATCCCTGATGCGCGCGTTTTGTGCGCCGTCAGCCCGCCGTTTCGGGGCCGAGCAGCGCGGCCTCTTCCTGCGTCAGCACCCGGCCGGCCATGAGGTCCGGGCGCCGCTCCCGCGTGCGCCGCAGCGACTGCTGCAGGCGCCAGCGGCGAATCTCCTCGTGGTGCCCCGACAACAGCACGCCGGGCACCGCCATCCCCTCGTACACCTCCGGCCGCGTGTAGTGCGGACAGTCGAGCAGCCCGTTCGCGAACGAATCCTCGCGCGCCGACTGCTCGTCGTTCAGCGCGCCGGGCAGCTGGCGCGCGATCGCGTCGATCAGCATCAGCGCCGGCAACTCGCCGCCCGACACCACGAAATCCCCGACCGCGACTTCCTCGTCGACCTCGCGCGCGAGCAACCGCTCGTCGATGCCTTCGTACCGTCCCGCCAGCAGCACATACCCCGCATCCGTCGCGGCCGCCAGTTCCATCACCCGCGCGTGCCGCAGCGGCGCGCCGGCCGGCGACAGGTGGATCACGCGGGTCGCCGCCACGCCGTCGGCCCGCTGCGCCGCCTTCGCCGCCGCGATCGCCTGCGCCAGCGGCCCCGGCAGCATCACCATCCCCGGCCCGCCGCCGTACGGGCGGTCGTCGACGGTCTTGTGGTTGTCCGTCGCGAAGTCGCGCGGATTCCACAATCGGAGCCGCCACAGCCCGCGCTGCAGCGCGCGCCCGGTGACGCCGACGGCGGCGGCCGCACCGACCATCTCCGGGAACAGCGTGACGACGTCGATCCGCACGCCCCGCGCCCCCGCTTTCAGTAATCCGGCTGCCAGTCGACGTCGATGCGCTTCGCGCGAAGATCGACGCGATCGACGATGGCGTCGACGAACGGGATCAGCCGCTCGGCGCCGCTCGCAGCGTGCACCCGCAGCACCGGATGCGCACCGAATTCGGCCACCTCGCGCACCTCGCCCAGCGCCACGCCCTGCCTGTTCACCACCGCAAGGCCGGTGAGGTCGGCCCAGTAGTACTCGTTCTCCTTCGTCGCGGGCAACGCCGCCCGCGCCACCCCGACGTCCGCACCGGTCAGCGCCGCCGCCGCTTCGCGGTCCGACAGGCCCGCCAGTTGCGCCAGCAGCGTCGCGCCGTGCTGCCGTCCCGATTCGAGCGCGTGCATCCGCCACGGCGCACTGCCGCCGCGCGGGCGCACCCACCACTGGGCGTGCGCGAGCAGCGTCTCCGGCTCGGCGGTCAGCGGCAGGACCTTCACCCAACCCTTGACGCCGTACGGGGCGGCGATGCGCCCCATCACGACGATGTCGGAGTTGCTCAGTGGAAGGTCACGCGGCCGCGGCCGGCGCTGCAACCGCGGCCGGCGCCGCGGACTTCCGCTTCACGAGCCCCGCGACCGTGTCCGACAGTTGCGCGCCGCGGTCCTGCCAGTACGTGATCCGGTCGAGCGAGAGGCGCAGCGCCTCCTCCTTCTCGGTCGCGACCGGGTTGTAGAACCCGACGCGCTCGATGAAGCGGCCATCGCGGCGGCTGCGCGAGTCGGCGACGACGATGTTGTAGAAGGGGCGCTTCTTGGCGCCGCGTCGGGCAAGGCGAATGACGACCATGGTTTGGGTATCCGGGTGAAGCCGAAAAAGACGTTGATTCTACGACGAAATCGCTGGTTTCGGCAAGGCCGGCGAACCTGCCCCGCCCGCGGCTGCGGCCTCGCCCCGGCGCCGACGTTTCATTGCGGATCAACGGGTTACGCGGCCATGCGGCGGCCGACTACACTAGCCACGCGCCATCCACGCCACGGTTCCTGCCGCGCCATGCTCCTGCCCCTCGCCCTGCCCAAGCCGCGGCTCGAAGCGCTGACCGACGGCATCTTCGCCGTCACGATGACGCTGCTCGTGCTCGACCTCAAGCTGCCCGACCACGTCGGCGGCGACTCGTCGCGGGTGCTCGCGAACCTCCTCCGGCTGCTGCCGCACCTCGACGACTACGTGATCAGCTTCGTCGTCCTGTGCCTGTACTGGCTCGCGCACCTGCGCCTGCTGCAGCGCGTGCGCGACGTCGACGGCGCGTTCGTGTGGTTGAACCTCGCCTTCCTGCTGTGCACGACGTTCGTACCGCCGCTCACCTCCTTCATCGGCAACAACCCCGAACAGCCGGTCGCCGCCGTCGTCTACGGCGGCAACCTGCTGCTGCTCGTGCTGTTCGAGGCGCTGTTGTGGCGCCGCGGCGCGCTGCACCTGTCCAACGAGTCCGTCACCGACGGCGTCGCGCTGTGGGCCTTCATGCGCGGCCGCTTCCTGTTCGCTGGCGGCGTGATCGTGCTCGCGATCGTCGCCGCGCTCGTGGAGATCGAGGTCGGCACGCGCGTTGGCTACGCGACCTACGCGTACCTGCTGCTGATCGTCGTCGGCGTCGTGCGCCCGCGGCACGCGGCGAGCGCGGTGCAGCATCGCCATCCGCCGCGCGGCTGAGCCGCCCTGGCACCGGCAGGCTTGCCACTGCCTGCGCGCACGCGCGTTGCGCGCGATCAGGATGGAAACCGGACGCTCTCGAGCAAACGGTCGAACACCGGCACCGTCTTCTTCAGGCCGATGAACGTCGCGACGAACAGGTGGTTGTCGTGCATGAAGTACGCCTCGCGCCCGAAGCGGGTGCCGGCGGGGCTGTCGAACGTGTAGTCGACGACGACGGCGGGCACGCCCGCGACCGTCGCCTCGCGACGGTCGAGCACGAGCCAGCGGATCGGCTCCTGCCGGCGTTCGGGAGTGAACTCGACGGCGGCGACGACGTCGGGAAGGGTGAATTCGAGCCGCCCGGCTTCGGCCAGCGCCAGCTCGAGCTGGACGCGGGCCTCGTCGCGATCATCGCCGGCGAACGCCGCGGCCGCACGCGTCAGCGCGTCGTTGATGGCCGCCGCCACCTCGCCCTCGAGCGGCGTGAAGGGATCCGCCGTCTGCGCATAGAGCGCCCGCGCCGCGTTCGCGAACGACTGCTGATCGAGGTCGTCGAAGCGATCGACGATCCGCTGGATCTCGTCGCGACGCAACCGGCGCGCCAGCGCGAAGTAGTCGGCGACGCCGATCGCTTCGCCGACCGAGCCTTCCCTGACAAAGCGCACGCCCTTGAAGCCGCCGCTCGTTTCGCCCTCGCGGCGCCAGCCCGCCGGCGGCGGCGCGAACACGATGGGCGCGCCCGCCCAGTCGAAGGTTTCCGGGGCGCTCGCCGGTGCCAGCGGGCCCGAGTCGCAGGCAGCCGCCAGCAGCGCGGCGACGGCGCACGCGCGCAGTGCACGATTTGGGCCGGGAAGCCACGTCGGCATGACGCGAATGATGGCAGTCCGCGCGCGCCGCGGCAACGGGCGGCGGCGACCGCTGCGCCGCCGCATTCCGGCGGCCGGCCCTACCGCATGCCCGGCAGCATCCCCTTCATGCCGCGCAGCATCTTCTGCATGCCGCCCTTCGCGACCATCTTCATCATCTTCTGCGTCTGCTCGAACTGGTTCAGCAGCTGATTGACTTCCTGCACGGTCACGCCGGCGCCGGCGGCGATGCGCCGCTTGCGCGACGCCTTGAGGATCTCGGGCTTCGCGCGCTCGGCCGGCGTCATCGAGTCGATGATGCCTTCCACGCGCGCGATGCGGCGCTCGTCGACGGAAGCGCCCTGCGCGGCGCGCGCGAGCTCGGCCGGCAGCTTGTCCATCAGGCCGGCGATGCCGCCCATCTTGCGCATCTGGCCGATCTGCACCTTGAAGTCGGTGAGGTCGAAGCCCTTGCCGGACTTGACCTTCTTCGCGAGCTTCTGGGCCTCCTCGACGTCGACGTTCTTCTGCGCGTCCTCGATCAGCGTCAGCACGTCGCCCATGCCGAGGACGCGCGATGCCATCCGTTCCGGGTGGAACACCTCGAGGCCGGTGAGCTTCTCCGACACGCCGACGAACTTGATCGGCGCACCGGTGACGTGGCGCACCGACAGCGCGGCGCCGCCGCGCGCGTCGCCGTCGAGCTTGGTCAGCACCACACCGGTCAACGGCAGCGTGTCGCGGAAGGCCTTCGCCGTGTTGATCGCGTCCTGCCCCTGCATCGCGTCCACGACGAACAGCGTCTCGATCGGGTGCACGGCCGCGTGCAGGTCGGCGATCTCGCGCATCATCGCCTCGTCGATCGCGAGCCGGCCGGCGGTGTCGACGATCAGCACGTCGTGGTAGTGGCGGCGGGCCCAGTCGATCGCGCCTTCCGCGATCGCGACCGGCTGCTGACCCGGGGACGACGGGAAGAAGTCCACGCCGACCTGCGCGGCGAGCAGCTGCAACTGCTCGATCGCCGCGGGCCGGTAGACGTCGGTCGAGGCGACCAGCACCTTCTTCTTCTGGTCCTCGCGCAGCAGGCGTGCGAGCTTGCCGGCCGTCGTCGTCTTGCCGGCGCCCTGCAGGCCCGCGAGCAGGACGACCGCGGGCGGCTGGGTCGCGAACGACAGCGGCGCCGCAGCGCCCCCCATCAGCGCGGTCAGCTCGCGGTGGACGACGCCGATCAGCGCCTGCCCCGGCGTCAGCGAGCCCATCACCTCCTCGCCGACCGCCTTCTCCTTCACCAGTGCGATGAAGTCGCGCACGACCGGCAGTGCGACGTCGGCCTCGAGCAGCGCCAGGCGGACCTCGCGCAGCGCGTCCTGGATGTTGGCTTCGGTCAGGCGCGCCTGGCCGCGCAGGCCCTTGACGACGCGCGACAGCCGCTGGGTGAGATTCTCGAGCATGGAAGGGTTCCGGGGAGCGCCGCGCGCACGCGACGGACCGCGGCGCGCATCGGGTACACTGGAAGACGTCGCGCGGCCGGTTTCCCGGTCGTACGGTTCGACGTGGAATCCGTGATTTTACTGCTCCTTGCCGCCGCCTTCTACGGCGCCGCCGCCTGGCTGCGCCATCGGGGCACCCACGCCGGCACGAAGACCTGGCCATCGACGGTACTGTTCGAGATGGCGCTGTTCCTGCACGCGGTGGCGATCTGGCGCGCCGTGGTCGCGCCCGACGGCCTCGACCTCTCGTTCCAGAACGCGCTGTCGCTGGTGGCGTGGCTCACCGCGCTGGTGGCGGGCGTCTCCGGCGTGCTCGGCAAGCTCCCCGCGGTCGGCAACGTGATCCTGCCGGTCGCCGCCGTGTGCGCGCTGGCGCCGCTCGCCGGCGGCAGCCCGCATCGCTTTCCGTACGCCGGGGACTCCCTCGCGACCGCCCACATCGCCGTGGCGTTGCTGGCCTATGCGTTTTTCGCCGTCGCCGCGCTGCAGGCGCTGCTGCTCACCGGCCTCGAGAAGCGGCTGCACCGCGGGCTGGCGCCGATGGAGGACGAAGGCTCGGTGCCGCTGCTGACACTCGAGCGCTTCCTGTTCCGGCTGGTCGCTCTGGGGTTCGCCCTGCTGTCCGTCACGCTCGCGAGCGGCCTCCTGTTCTCCGAGCAGTTGTTCGGCACGCCGGTCACGTTCACGCACAAGAACCTGTTCTCGACGCTGGGCTGGCTCGCGTTCGCCGTCTTGCTGTTCGGCCGCTGGCGGTACGGCTGGCGCGGCCGGCGCGCGCTGTACTGGATCGTCGGCGGCACGGCGCTGCTGGTGCTGGGCTACCTCGGCAGCAAGTTCGTGGCGGAAGTCCTGCTCGGCCGCTGACCACGAAGCGAATTGACACCGCGACCCGCGGCGGCGAATACTGGACCGCCGCCCGCCGCGACCCGCCGCCTTGGACGAATTTCCCCTAAGCTCGCTCGTCGTCGCGCTCGCCGTCCTGCTCGTCGTGTCGGGATTCTTCTCGATCGCCGAGACGGCGATGATGGCCGCGAACCGTTACCGGCTGAAGCACCGCGCGCAGCGCGGCAACCACGGCGCGAAGCTCGCCCTCACGCTGCTGGACGAGACCGACCGGCTGCTCGGCGTGATCCTGTTCGGCAACAACCTGCTCAACGCCGGCACCGCCACGCTCGCCGGCGTGATCACGGCAAGGCTGCTCGGCGAGGGCGAACTGGCGCTCGCCGCGTCCACGGTCGTCGTGACGTTCCTGATCCTCGTGTTCTCCGAGATCACGCCGAAGGTGATCGGCGCGGCGCACGCCGACCGCATCGCGCCGCTCGTCGCGTACGTGCTGGCGCCGCTGCTGCGCGGACTGACCCCCGTCGTCTGGTTCGTCAACCTGTTCGTGCAGGCGCTGCTCGTGCTCCTGCGCGTGCGGCCGGCGCCCGACGCCGACGCGCAGCTCACCCAGGAGGAGCTGCGCTCGCTCGTGCTCGAGGGCTCGCAGTACTTCCGCGGCAAGCACAAGACAATGCTCGCCAACCTGATGGACCTCGAGGCGATCACGGTCGACGACGTGATGACGCCGCGCAACCGCATCCACGCGCTCGACCTGGCCGAGAAGCCCGCGCTGCTGCGCCAGCAGCTCGCCACGTCGTACCACGCACGCGTGCCCGTATACGAGGAGTCCCTCGACAACCTGGTCGGCGTGCTGCCGTTGAAGTCCGTCGTCAACCTGCAGCTGTCGGCCGGCGATCTCACCGCCGAACGCCTGCGCCCGCTGCTGCGCCCCCCCTACTTCATCCCCGCCGGAACGCCGCTGCTCACCCAGCTCACCCAGTTCCAGGCCGACCGGCAGCGCCTGGGCCTCGTCGTCGACGAGTACGGCGAGTTGCAGGGCCTCGTCACCATCGAGGACATCGTCGAGGAGATCATCGGCGAGTTCACGACGCAGGCGCCGGGCGGCGCCGAGATCTACCGCCGCGAGCCGGACGGCAGCGTCGTCGCGTCCGGCATGGCGTCGTTGCGGGTGCTCAACCGGCGGCTCGGGACCCAGTTCCCGCTGGACGGCCCCAAGACGCTCAATGGGCGCATCGTCGAGCACCTGGGGGACATCCCGGAGGCCGGCCTCAAGTTCCGGGTGGACGGGCAGTGGCTGGAGATCCTGCAAACCCAGGACCGGGCGGTCAAGGTGGTCAAGCTGCTGCCGCCGATCGGTCGGGGGAACCCGCCTTTACAATCAACGGTCGAGCGGGCATCATCGTCCGGATAAGTTTTATGCAGATGGAATAGCAGGCGCGCCGCGCCCGGACCATGCGCCCGGGCACGCCACTTGCTTGCGGTGTACAAACGGACCGCCCGGACGCACGACCGACCCCTCCCCGACACCATGGCCACGCACGCCGCCGCCACCCGCAACATCAGCGGACTCGCGCGCGCGCTCGCGCAGAACGGCCTCATGTCCGAGTACGAGGCCGAGGCGCTGCAGACGCAGGCGCACGCTTCCGGCATCTCGTTCGTCGAGCAGGTGTTGGTCGGCAAGCGGATGACCGCGCTGCAGCTCGCGGTGTTCGCGTCGCGCGCGTTCGGCACGCCGCTGCTCGACCTCAACGCCTTCGACGCGGACCAGATCGACAAGTCGCTGGTCGACCCCAAGATCGCCGTCGCGCGCCGCGTGCTCCCGCTGTACAAGCGCAGCAACAAGCTCTACGTCGCGCTGTCCGACCCCGCCAACCTGCAGGCGCTGGACGAGGTCCGGTTCAAGACGAACCTCGTCCCCGAGCCGATCGTCGTCGAGGACGACAAGCTCGGCGCCGCGATCGCCAAGATCCTCGAGAGCGCCGGGCAGACGTTGAAGGACATGACCAACCTCGAGGACATGGAGGTCGGCCTCGAGGACGGCACGACGGTGACGGCGGTCGAGGACGACTCGGACGTCGAGGACGCGCCGATCGTCAAGTACCTCCAGAAGCTGCTGACGGACGCGATCGCCGCCGGCGCCTCCGACATCCACTTCGAGCCGTACGAGAAGTACTACCGCGTCCGCTACCGGATCGACGGCATCCTGCTGGAGATCGCGCAGCCGCCGCTCGCCATCAAGGACAAGGTGGCATCGCGCATCAAGGTCATCTCGAAGCTCGACATCTCGGAGAAGCGGGTGCCGCAGGACGGGCGGATGAAGCTCGTGCTGTCCAAGTCCAAGACGATCGACTTCCGCGTGTCGACGCTGCCGACGCTCTACGGCGAGAAGATCGTGATGCGGATCCTCGACTCGGCGGGGGTCAAGCTCGGCATCGAGGCGCTGGGCTACGAGCCGGACCAGCAGCAGGCGCTGATGCACGCGATCGCCCGGCCATACGGGATGATCCTGGTGACGGGCCCGACCGGCAGCGGCAAGACCGTGTCGCTGTACACGTGCCTCAACATCCTGAACCAGCCCGGCGTGAACATCGCCACCGCCGAGGACCCCTGCGAAATCCAGCTGCCGGGCGTGAACCAGGTCAACGTCAACGACAAGGCGGGCCTCACCTTCGCCGCCGCGCTGAAGGCGTTCCTGCGGCAGGACCCGGACATCATCATGGTCGGCGAAATCCGCGACCTCGAGACCGCGGACATCGCGATCAAGGCGGCGCAGACCGGCCACCTCGTGCTCTCCACGCTGCACACGAACGACGCGCCGACGACGCTGACGCGGCTGCTCAACATGGGCGTGGCGCCGTTCAACGTCGCTTCGTCGGTGATCCTGATCACCGCGCAGCGGCTCGGCCGCCGGCTGTGCACGCAGTGCAAGAAGGCGGAGGACATCCCGCCCGAGGCGCTGCTGCGCGCGGGGTTCAACGAGGAGGACCTCGACGGCTCGTGGCAGCCCTACGGCCCCGTCGGCTGCGACCACTGCAAGGGCACCGGGTACAAGGGACGCGTCGGCGTGTACCAGGTGCTGCCGATCACCGACGAGATGCGTCAGGTGATCATGCGCAACGGCAACGCGCTCGACATCGCCGAGCAGGCGCGGAAGGAGGGCGTGCGCGACCTCCGCCAGTCCGGCCTGCTCAAGGTGAAGTCCGGCATGACGTCGCTCGAGGAAATCGAGGCGATCACCAACGAGTGACGCGGCGCTGATGCCGCCGCGCGAAGGAACCCCCATGGCCACCGCAACTTCCGCCCAGCGCCGCGACGTCAAGGAATACACGTTCCTCTGGGAAGGCGTCGACCGCAACAACCGCCAGGTCCGCGGCGAGTCGAGGGCCGCCTCCGAGACGGTCGTCACGACCAATCTGCGGCGGCAGGGCATCCGCCTCACCAAGATCCGCCGCCAGACGTTCCGCGGCGGGCGCAAGGTCAACGAGAAGGACATCACGTTCTTCACGCGGCAGCTCGCGACGATGCTGAAGGCCGGCGTGCCGATGCTGCAGGCGTTCGAGATCGTCGCCCGCGGCCACAGCAACGCGCGCTTCTCGCGGCTGATGATGGACATCAAGAACAAGATCGAGGCCGGCTCGTCGATGTCGCAGGCGTTCCGCGAGCACCCGGCGCACTTCGACACGCTGTACTGCAACCTGGTCGCCGCCGGCGAGGCGTCCGGCACGATCGACGCGATTCTCGAGCGGCTCGCGACGTACAAGGAGAAGATGCTCGCGATCAAGAGCAAGATCAAGTCGGCGCTGTTCTACCCGATCTCCGTCGTCGTGGTCGCGATCGTCGTCGTCTGGATCATCATGATCTGGGTGATCCCGTCGTTCAAGAAGGTCTTCTCGAACTTCGGCGCCGACCTCCCCGCGCCGACGCTCATCGTCATCGCGATGTCGGAGTGGGTGGTCGCCTGGTGGTGGGCGGCGTTCCTGATCGTCATCGGAATCATCGTGACGTTCGGGATCCTGCTGCGGCGCTCGGCCGGGTTCCGCTACGGGTTCGACCGCGTGATGCTCAAGTTTCCGGTGATCGGCGGGATCCTGGAGAAGGCGACGATCGCCCGCTGGACGCGCACGCTGCAGACGATGTTCGCCGCGGGCGTGCCTCTGGTCGAGTCCCTCGATGCCGTCGGCGGCGCATCGGGCAACGCGGTCTACGTCGCGGCGACGAAGAAGATCCAGACCGAGGTCAGCACCGGCACCAGCCTCACCAACGCGATGGCCAACACCGGGCTGTTCCCGACGATGGTGCTGCAGATGATCCAGATCGGCGAGGAGTCGGGCTCGCTCGACAACATGCTGGGCAAGATCGCGGACTTCTTCGAGCGCGAGGTCGACGACGCCGTGGCCGCGCTGTCGAGCCTGCTGGAGCCGATCATCATCGTGTTCCTCGGCGTGGTGATCGGGGGCCTCGTCGTCGCGATGTACCTGCCGATCTTCAAGCTCGGCGCGGTGGTATGACGGCCCGGCCGGCGCGGCCCTGATGCCGGCGTTCCTGCTCGATCCGGCGACCGCCGCGATCGTGGCCGCCGTCGTGGGACTGTGCGTCGGCAGCTTCCTCAACGTGGTCGTGCACCGGCTGCCGAAGATGATGGAGCGCAGCTGGCAGCGCGAGTGCGCCGAGCTCGCGGGCCATCCGCCGGAGGCGGCGCCGCGCTACAACCTGGTCGTACCCCGGTCCGCGTGCCCGGCGTGCGGCCACCGGATCACCGCCGGCGAGAACATCCCGGTCGTGTCGTGGCTGGCGCTGCGCGGCAAGTGCAGCGCATGCGGCGCCGCGATCTCGCCGCGCTACCCGCTGGTCGAACTCCTGGGCGGCGTGGTCGCGGCGGGCGCCATCTGGAAGTTCGGCCCGACGTGGCAGGGGATCGCCGCGTGCGCATTCCTGTGGGCGCTGCTTGCGCTCACCTTCATCGACTTCGACACGCAGCTCCTGCCCGACGACCTCACGCTGCCGCTCCTGTGGGGCGGTCTGCTCGCGAACCTGTACGGCCTCTTCGTGCCGCTCCCGGAGGCCGTGATCGGTGCCATCGCCGGCTACCTCGTGCTGTGGTCGATCTACTGGCTGTTCAAGCTCATCCGCGGCAAGGAAGGCATGGGGCACGGCGACTTCAAGCTGCTGGCGGCGCTCGGCGCGTGGCTCGGCTGGAAGATGCTGCCGCTGATCGTGCTCGCCTCGTCGGTGGTCGGGGCGCTCATCGGCATCGGCCTGGTCGTGCTCAAGGGCCGCGACCACAACGTGCCGCTGGCCTTCGGCCCGTACCTCGCCATCGCGGGGATGCTCGCGCTCTTCTGGGGCGCGCCGCTGGCGAAGATCTGGTTCCCGCACTAGGATGAAGCGGGCCCCACGCTCGCGGTACTCGCTGCCCCCCGCGGGGGCAGGTCAGTCGCTCGGGACGGCCCAGCGCGACTCGGTGAATGGGCGCCCACGCTCGCGGTACTCGCTGCCCCCCGCGGGGGCAGGTCAGTCGCTCGGGACGGCCCAGCGCGACTCGGTGAATGGGCCCCCACGCTCGCGGTACTCGCTGCCCCCCGCGGGGGCAGGTCAGTCGCTCGGGGCGGCCCAGCGCGACTGACATGCCCTACGTCGTCGGGCTCACGGGCGGCATCGGCAGCGGCAAGTCCGAAGTGACGCGGGCATTCGCCGCGCTGGGCGTCGAGGTCGCCGACGCCGACGCGGCGGCGCACGCCGTCACGGCGCGCGGCGAGGCCGGCTTCGCGGCTGTCGTCGCCGAGTTCGGCGGCGAGGCCTGCGCTCCCGACGGCAATCTCGACCGTGGCTGGCTCCGCCGGGCCGTGTTCGCGGACGCCACGGCCCGCAAGAAGCTCGAGGCGCTGCTGCACCCGCTGATCGGCACCCGGCTGGACGCGGAGATCCGCGCCTGGCGGGGCCCGTACGGCATCCTCTCGGTGCCCCTGCTGCTCGAGCGCGGCAACCTCGTCTCCCGCGTCGCGCGCATCCTCGTGGTCGACTGTCCGGAGGAGGAACAGGTGCGGCGCGTCGTCGCACGCAGCGGCCTTCCCGAGGCGGAGGTGCGTGCGATCATGGCGACCCAGCTGCCGCGCGCGGAGCGCCTCGCGCGCGCCGACGACGTGATCGACAATGCAGGCCCGCTCGCCGCCCTGGCGCCACAGGTCGCGCAGCTCGACGCCCGCTATCGCGGGCTCGCGGCGCTTGAACCCGCGGTCGGTTCGCTCCAGAATGGCGCGCATTCGCGCAGCCGCTGATTCACCGTGATCCGGTACGAGCACCCCTTGAACGAGCGCGTCCGCACGCTGATGCGGCTCGAGGACCTGTTCGCGCGCGCCGGCTACTTCGCGGCGCAGGACGCCGCGCAGGACCACCACGGCGCGCTGCTCGCGCTGTTCGAGATCACCGACGTCGCCGCGCGGGCCGACCTCAAGACGGACCTGCTGCAGGAGCTCGAACGCCAGCGCCAGATGCTCTCGCCGCTGCGCGAGAACCCGCAGATCGACCAGCGCACGCTCGACCTGCTGCTCGCCGAGATCGACGCCGTCAACGCGCAATTGCTGGCGCAGGCCGGCAAGGTCGGCGCGCACCTGCGCGACAACGAGTGGCTGATGGCGATCAAGCAGCGCACGGCGATCCCCGGCGGCGTCTGCGAATTCGACCTGCCGGCCTACCACTGGTGGCTGCACCAGGACCCGGGCGCGCGGCGCAACGACCTCAAGGGCTGGCTGGAGCCGTTCGCGCCGATCCGCGCCGGCTCGGCGATCGTGCTGAAGCTCCTGCGCGACAACGGTCGCGCGAGCCGCCACACCGCCTACCGCGGCGTGTTCCAGCTGATGCTGACGACGACCAAGGTCGCGCAGCTGCTGCGGCTGGCCGTCGCCAGGGAACTGGCCTGCGTGCCCGAGATCAGCGCCAACAAGTACGCGCTCAACATCCGCTTCATCGGCGTCTCCGGCATGGACCGTGGCGCCGTCTACGACGGCGACGTCGAGTTCGAGCTGATGTTCTGCAACCTGTGACCCGCGTCTGCAGGCCCGGCATGGCCGCTGCGCGGCCGTGCCCGCGTCCAGCGGCCGAATGAAGTCAGCGCCGAAGGCCACGCAGCGCGCTGCGCGGATCGCCCGGTCGCCCGCGCAACCGTGCCGACCGCCTTCGAACGAGGGCGATCGCCGCGCGCTCGAGTCGCGATCGAGCCTGGCCAGCCGAATCGAGCCAGGCTCGGTTCTCGCGCGCGCAATCCCCCGGGATTTGCAGCGCGAACCCACCGTATCCGGTCACTCGGGCGAGCACATGCCGACGCCGACACCCGCCCCCTCGGCAATGTATCCGTCGCGCTTCATTTCGGCGAATGTCTCCGCGCTGGTCGTGAACCGGTGGTTGGGTGCGCCGCCCATGCCGTTGTTGTACAGGCGGTACACCGGGAGCGTGCCGGCCGGACAGTCTCCCGCGGCATCCGGCAGCGGCATGTAGAAGACGTCGCCCTCGTACTTCCACGCGGGATCCGCGAACACCGGCTCGCAGCCCAGTCCGCGCGGCGCGTAGAAGTGCGAGCTCTTGGGCGCGAACGCCTCGGAGAAGAAGCGGCACACGGCCGGGTGGCCCGATCCCGACGTCGCGTAGACGTTGAACGACTGGCCGGTCCGCTGCCATCCGGAAATCACGCCCGCATCGAGCTTCGCGATTTCGTCGGCGTTCGCCGTGACGAAGTAGTGGTCGAACGCCGGGTGGAAGTACTCGATCGCGCGGACCTGCCCCGACGGCGGCGGCAGCCGCTCCTCGATGCTGCTGCCGCCCGCACTGAGCTTGAATCCGGTCACCTGCGCCCCCGCCGCGTTCAGCACGCGGAACGCGGCGACGCGGCCGCCGCCGTAGTACGCGTCGGCAATCGAGAACTGCACGGCGCCGCCGCTGGGGGGGATGTTGGCGGTCGCCGTCAGGCTCATGGTCATGTCGACGCTCACGCTCTGCGCCGAATCGAGGGTCGCGGGCAGGTCGACGACGACGGCGAACTCGACTTCCTCGCTGCCCGCCTGGTCGTCGACGGTCCGCTGCCCGCTGTTCCTGGCTTCCCACGACGCGCCGCGGTACGCCCGGACGTCGAGCCCGAGGTCGAGCGTTCCGTGGTCACGAACGTCGGCACCGGCGAGCGCCGCGTAGAGCACGAGCCTGCCTCCGGCGAAGCTGGCGCCGGCCGGCGGTTGCAGCGTGTACCGCTGCAGGACGTTGGTCACCGCCACCTGTGCGATGGTCGCGGCGTTCGCCGAGACGAAGGCCTTGGCGCCGGTCTTGCCGTCGGGCCTGCCGATCAGGTACATCTCGACCGAGAATACGGGCCCGGATGAACTCTGGTATGACAACAGGTCGGAGAAGACGCCGGCGCCGTAGTGCCGGGTGACCGTCTCCGGATTGCCCGGCGGGCCCAGTACGAACTTCGCGCTGCCACCGGCGAACGCCGAAGTCGGAAGCGCGACGGCGGTTGCCAACAGCGCAGCGGCGGCGCAGGCCGCGGATGCCGCGCGCAGTCGCCGTGCGGATGCGTGGAACGTGCTCATCGACGCCTCCCCTCGAGTTCACGCGTCCCCGAGCGGTGGCCTCCGGCGCGGTCGCGTGCCCGGCGATTCTGCCCGCAGCGTCCGGGCGACACAAGTCGCGCACAGGCGCATCCGTCGGCCGCGCATCGCCGTGCCCTTGCGCGCGGCGCGAGAAGCACACCCGCCGCGTGGCCTCCTGGCGTCGCGCTGCTGGCGGCCGGGGCACGCGCCGACGTATGCTGCACGAGGATCCGTTACCGCTCGACCGACGTGAACGCGCGCCCGCCCCGCATCGTCAGTTGCCCCCGCTGCGGCAACGCCGTCGCGTGGACGCCCGCTTCGCGCTGGCGGCCGTTCTGCTCCGAGCGCTGCAAGCTGATCGACCTCGGTGCGTGGGCGAGCGAGAAGTACCGCGTGCCCGCCGTCGAGCCGCGTGACGACGAGGCGCCGAGCGATGCCGCCGATGCGATCCCGCGCGACGACTGACGCCCGTCAGTCGACCCACGCCGCACGGCGCAGCGCGACGCCGTGCGCACCGTGGTCGATCGCCTGCTCGACATCCGCACGCGTGAGCCCGCCGAGCGCGTACACGGGCAGCCGCGTACGCGCGATGGTCGCGGCAAGCCCGTCCCAGCCGAGCGGTACGGCGTCGGGATGCGTGGGCGTCGGCAGCACGGTCCCCAGCACCGCGAAGTCGAGGCCGAGCGCGCCGGCGCGCGCGATCTCGGCGGCCGTGTGGCACGACGCTGCCACGAGGAGGTCGTGCGGTCGCGTGCGCGCCTCGGCCAGCGCCGCGGCCGGCCAGTGCGCGCCGTCGCAACCCGCCGCGCGAGCGTCGTCCTCGCGGCCGTTCCACAGCACGCGCGCGCCGTGTCCGTGCGCGAGCGGGACCAGCCGGCGCGCGAACGCGAGCCGGCGCGCGTGCGGCCACGTCCTGTCGCGCAGCTGCACGAGACGCAGCCCCGACGCCAGCGCGCGCTCGGCGCGGGCGAGGAACGCGTCCTCGTCCGAGTCTTCCGCGCAGGTGATCGCGTAGACGGCGGGGAGGTCGAGTGCCGCGAGGATGCGCGTGTTGGCGGGCAGCAGCGGCGCGACCGACCACCGGCCCGGCACCTGCCATGCGAACGCCTGCCCGTCGCGGCCGTGGAGCTGCCCGTCCCACGCGTACACGCGAAAGAAATGAAGCTCGACGTGCGCGTGCGGGTACACGAACTCCTGCACGAGCCACGGCGAGGCGCGGCGCACCGTGATCCCGAGTTCCTCGTGCAGCTCGCGCGCGAGCGCGGTGCGCGGCGACTCGCCCGGCTCGAGCTTGCCGCCCGGGAACTCCCAGTAGCCGGCGTACGGCTTGCCCTCGGGCCGCTGCGCGAGCAGCACCTGCCCGTCCGGCCGCAGCAGCACGGCGGCCGCGACGCGGACGATCCGGCATGCAGGATCCCCCCCGACCGGCGCTTCGCGCCGCACCCCCCCGGGGGCGCGCACCTTGGGGCGGCCCTGCGGTGCTCATTGGAGCACCTTCGCGCGGCGCGCTCCGGCGCATTGGCCACCTCGGCCCTCGGGGCGGCCCGTCGGGCTGATCGGGCTACCTTCGCGCTGCGCGCTCCGGTGTTCGCCCTCGGGGCGGCCCGTCGGGCTGATCGGGCCACCTTCGCGCTGCGCGCTCCGGTGTTCGCCCTCGGGGCGGCCCGTCGGGCTGATCGGGCTACCTTCGCGCTGCGCGCTCCGGTGTTCGCCCTCGGGGCGGCCCGTCGGGCTGATCGGGCTACCTTCGCGCTGCGCGCTCCGGTGTTCGCCCTCGGGGCGGCCCGTCGGGCTCACGGCCGGCGCGGCTTCAGCGCCTGCGCCCCCGCGTGGTTCTTCGCGAACTGCCAGGCGACGCGGCCGCTGCGCGAGCCGCGCTGCAGCGCCCACTGCAGCGCCTCGCGCGTGCGCGCCTCGGCCTCGCGCGGACCCGCCGCAGGCTTGACGCCGAAGTGGGCGAGCCAGCCGGCGACGGCGGCGAGGTAATCGTCCTGCGCGAACGGATAGAACGAGATCCACAGGCCGAAGCGCTCGGACAGCGAGATCTTCTCCTCGACCGACTCGCCCGGATGCACCTCGTCGCCGACGTGCTTCGTCTCCAGGTTCTCGCTGAAGTACTCGGGCAGCAGGTGCCGCCGGTTCGACGTCGCGTAAATCACGACATTGCCGGCGGCACCTGCGATGGACCCGTCGAGCATCACCTTCAGCGCCTTGTAGCCGGCCTCGCCGGCGTCGAACGTGAGATCGTCGCAGAACACCACGAATTTCTGCGGCAAGCCCTCGACACGCTCCGCGATGTCCGGCAGGTCGGTGAGGTCGCCCTTGTCGACTTCGATCAGGCGCAGGCCCTTCGCGGCGTACCGCGCCAGCATCGCCTTCACCAGCGACGACTTGCCGGTACCGCGCGAGCCGGTCAGAAGCACGTTGTTCGCCGGCAGGCCGGCGACGAACTGGCGCGTGTTGCGATCGATCGCCTGCTTCTGCTCGTCGATGGCCACGAGGTCGTCGAGCCGGATCGCGTGCGGATGCGCGACCGTCTGCAGGTAGCCGCGGCCGCCGCGCTTGCGCCAACGTGCCGCCGTCACCTGCCGCCAGTCCGGATCGGGGACCGGCGGCGGCAGCAGCGCCTCGACGCGCGCGAGGACAGCTTCGGCGCGATGGAGGAGCTTGTCGAGGTCGGAGTTCGACGGCGGCATCGGCGACTGCAATCCCTTCGCGGACCTGTGTTTCGAACCCGGGGTCAGACTCGGATTTCGCCGGGGCGCGTCGCCAGTGTATCGATCATCGCGGGCGAAATCCGGATCTGACCCCTGGCGACCCCTGCGTCTACGAGCGGTAGTCGGCGTTGATCGACACGTAGTCGTGCGAGAAGTCGCACGTCCAGACGGTCGCCGCAGCACTCCCGCGGCCCAGGTCGACGCGGACCGCGATCTCGTCCCGCTTCATCACGCGCTGGCCGTCCTCCTCGCGATACGCGGCCGCGCGGCCGCCGCGGTCGACCACCAGCACGTCGTCCAGCCAGAACGACACGCGCGCCGGGTCGGTGTCCGGCGCCGCGGCGTTGCCGATCGCGCAGACGATCCGGCCGAGGTTGGGGTCGGACGCGAAGAACGCGGTCTTGACGAGCGGCGAGTGCGCGATGCCGAAGGCGACGCGGCGGCACTCGTCGACGGTGCGACCGCCGTCCACCCGGATCGCGATGAACTTGGTGGCGCCCTCGCCGTCGCGCACGATCGCCTGCGCCAGCGCCACCGCGCACTCCTCGATCGCGCGCCGGATGGGAACGAGGCGCGCGTCGCCCTGCGCGACGATCGGGTCGAGCCGCGCGCGGCCGGTCGCCGCCAGCACGAAGCTGTCGTTGGTCGACGTGTCCCCGTCGACGGTCGCGCCGTTGAACGATACGTCCGCGACCTCGCGGACGACTTGCGCGAGGAGCGGCGCGGACAGCGGGGCGTCGGTCGCCATGAACGCGAGCATCGTCGCCATGTCCGGGTGGATCATGCCGGCGCCCTTCGCGATGCCGGCCACCGTCACCGGCACGCCGTCGACGCTTACGCGGCGCGACGCGCCCTTCGGCACGGTGTCCGTGGTCATGATCGCCTTCGCTGCGGCGAACCAGCCGTCCACGCGCGCGGCAGCCTTCGCCGCCGGCAGCGCGGCGACGATCTTCGCCACCGGCAGCGGCTCCATGATCACGCCGGTCGAGTACGGCAGCACGTCCTCGGGTGCGCAGTCGAGCAGGCGCGCGACGGCCACGCACTCGGCGTGCGCATCGGCGAGCCCCGCCGCGCCGGTGCCGGCATTCGCATTGCCGGCGTTTACCACCAGCGCCCGGAACCCGGCGCGCCGTTCGTGCTGGCGCGCGAGATGCGCGCGGCAGACGGTCACCGGCGCCGCGCAGAAGCGATTCTGCGTGAACACGCCGGCGGCGACGGTACCGGGATCGCAGACGACGAGCAGCACGTCGTCGCGGTCCCAGTTCTTGATCCGCGCCGCCGCGGTGCCCAGCACGACGCCCGGGACAGGCAGCAGGGAATCAGCGGTGGGAGGTGTGCAGTTGACGGGCATGGCGCGGGGTCAGGACGAGGGGTCAGATTCGATTTCTGTTCTGCGGACGCATCTGCGAGGCAGTCCGTTCAACGCAAACGGAGCAAGAAATCGAGTCTGACCCCCGGTGGCCCGCCCGCAGCGTCAGACACGAAATTCTCTCGCTCCGGCGTTGACCGCACCCGCGGCGAGACGCGCCGAAAGCGAAATTCGCGTCTGCCCCCTCAAGTCAGATCTTCCCGTGGCAGTGCTTGTACTTCCTGCCCGACCCGCACGGACACGGGTCGTTGCGGCCGACCTTCTCGCCGGCGCGCGTGAACGGCGGCGGCGGCGCGACGGCGACGTCGCCGTCGCCGGGGGGCGCGGCGAGCGCCTCGTCGTAGCCGGCGTGCTGGTACTTGACGTTGGAGACGGTCTCCGCCTCCTCGACGGCCTGCACGTCCTGCTCGGAGCGCACCTGCACGGTCAGCACGACCTTGACCACGTCCTGCTTGATCCGGTCGAGCATGTCGGAGAAGAGTTCGAACGACTCCCGCTTGTACTCCTGCTTCGGGTTCTTCTGCGCGTAGCCGCGCAGGTGGATGCCTTGCCGCAAGTGGTCGAGCGACGCCAGGTGCTCGCGCCACTGGTGGTCGAGCGTCTGCAGCATCAGGCTGCGCTCGAACTGACGCATGAGCTCGGTGCCGACCATCGTCTCGCGCTCGGCCCATGCGTTCAGTCCGAGCTCCACGACCCGTTCGCGCAGCGTCTCGTCGGTCAGGTCGGCGTCGTGCCTGATCCAGTCGGCGACGGGCGCGTTGATCTGGTAATCGGACGCGAGGGCGGTCTCGAGCCCGGCGGCGTCCCACTGCTCCTCGACCGACTCCGGCGGCACGTAGCGCTTGACGGTGTCCTCGATCTGCCCGCGGACCATGTTGCGGACGGTCTCGGCGACGTCGGCGCTCTCGAGCAATTCGTTGCGCTGCTGGTAGATGACGCGCCGCTGGTCGTTGGCGACGTCGTCGTACTCGAGCAGCTGCTTGCGGATGTCGAAGTTGCGCGACTCGACGCGGTTCTGCGCCTTGGCGATCGAGCGGTTGACGATCGGGTGCTCGATCGGCTCGCCCTCGGGCATCTTGAGCTTCTGCATGATGACGCCGAGCCGCTCGCCGCCGAAGATGCGCAGCAGCGGATCTTCGAGCGACAGGTAGAAGCGCGACGACCCCGGGTCGCCCTGGCGGCCGGCGCGGCCACGCAGCTGGTTGTCGATGCGCCGCGACTCGTGGCGCTCGGTGCCGATGATGTGCAGGCCGCCGGCCTTGACCACCGCCTCGTGTCGGACCTGCCAGTCGGCGCGCAGCTTCTCGATCTCGCGCTCCTTCTCGGACGGCAGCAGCGCCTCGTCGTCGCGGATCTTGAGGATGAGCCGCTCCAGCATGCCGCCCAGCACGATGTCGGTGCCGCGGCCGGCCATGTTGGTCGCGATGGTGATCGCGCCGGCCTTGCCCGCCTGCGCGACGATCTCGGCCTCGCGCGCGTGCTGCTTGGCGTTCAGCACCTCGTGCGGCAGGTTTTCCTTCGCGAGGTACGACGACAGGAGCTCCGAGTTCTCGATCGAGGTCGTGCCGACCAGCACCGGCTGGCTGCGCGCGTGGCAGTCCTTGATGTCGGCGATGATCGCGTCGACCTTCTCCTGGAACGTGCGGAACACGAGGTCGTTCTCGTCGCGGCGCACCATCGGCATGTGCGTCGGGATGACGACGGTCTCCAGATGGTAGATCTGCTGGAACTCGAACGCCTCGGTGTCGGCGGTGCCGGTCATGCCGGCCAGCTTGCCGTACATGCGGAAGTAGTTCTGGAACGTGATCGACGCGAGCGTCTGGTTCTCGCGCTGGATCGGCACGCCCTCCTTCGCCTCGACCGCCTGGTGCAGGCCGTCGGACCAGCGGCGGCCCGCCATCAGGCGGCCCGTGAACTCGTCGACGATGATGACCTCGCCGTTCTGCACGACGTAGTGCTGGTCGCGGTGGTACAGCGAGTGCGCGCGCAGCGCCGCGTACAGGTGATGCATCAGCGCGATGTTCTGCGCGTCGTAGAGGCCGGAGCCCACCGGGATGAGTCCGGCCTGCGCGAGGATGCGCTCCGCGTGCTCGTGGCCCTCTTCCGACAGCAGCACCTGGTGCGCCTTCTCGTCGACCCAGTAGTCGCCCGGCCCCTTTTCCTCGGGCTGGCGCTTCAACTGCGGCGCGAGCTCGTTCAGCCGGTAGTACATCTCGACGTTGTCGTCGGCCTGGCCCGAGATGATGAGCGGCGTGCGCGCCTCGTCGATCAGGATCGAGTCCACCTCGTCGACGATCGCGTAGGTGAGGCCGCGCTGCACGCGCTCGCTCGGCGCGAACACCATGTTGTCGCGCAGGTAGTCGAAGCCGAACTCGTTGTTGGTGCCGTAGGTGATGTCGGCGCCGTAGGCCGCCTGCTTGTCGGCGTGACTCATTTGCGACAGGTTGACGCCGACGGTGAGGCCCAGAAACCGGTAGATGCGGCCCATCCAGTCGGCGTCGCGCTGCGCGAGGTAGTCGTTGACGGTGACGATGTGCACGCCCCGGCCGGCGAGCGCGTTCAGGTACGCCGGCAGCGTGGCGACGAGCGTCTTGCCCTCGCCGGTGCGCATTTCGGCGATCTTCCCGTTGTGCAGCGCGATGCCGCCGATCAGCTGGACGTCGAAGTGGCGCATCTGCAGCACGCGGCGGCCGGCCTCGCGGACGACGGCGAACGCCTCGGGCAACACGTCGTCGAGCGGCGCGCCGGCGCCAACGCGGGACTTCAGTTCCGCGGTCTTCTCGCGCAAGGCCTCGTCGGTCAGCGCCGTGACCGCCGGCTCGAGCGCGTTGATCTGGCGGACGATCTGGCCGTACTGCTTGAGCAGCCGCTCGTTGCGGCTGCCGAAGATGCGGGTGAGGATGTTGGAGATCATCGGGATGGGATCCGCCGGACTGCGCTCGGGTTACGTTCGGCCGCGGGGGCAAAAAACAAGGGGGTGAGGACCGCCTCACCCCCGTGTCGGAACGATCCGGACCGCCGTCAGCTCAGGTTGGGGGATTGCAGGAACCGTGCCGGGTTCTGCGGCACCCCGTTCAGGCGGACCTCGAAGTGGAGGTGGGGTCCGGTGGACCGCCCCGTCGAGCCGACCGTCGCGACCCGCTGGCCGCGGACCACAAGGTCGCCCTCCTTTACGAGCAGCAGCGACGCGTGCGCGTAGCGCGACAAGAGTCCGTTGCCGTGGTCGATCTCGATCATCTTACCATAGGCGGGGTGCCACTCCGCGAACACGACCTTGCCGCTCGCGGCCGCCACGATCGGCGTTCCGGATTCGGCGGGGAAGTCGATGCCTTCGTGCATCGAGTGCTGGCCGGTGAAGGGGTCGATCCGGTAACCGTAGTTCGACGAGAACCAGCCGTCGACGATCGGATAGAGCGATGGCATGAACTTGCGGTTCGTCGAATCGTGCACGAGCAGCGCCTCGAGCACGGACAGCTGGTCGCCCCGCGTTTCCATCTGCCGGGCGAGCCGGTCGACCAGGTCGGCGAACTCCTGCACGGACAGGTTGCGCGACGGCAGCGACGACTCCGCGCCGCCGCGGCCGGGCGCCGTTCCCGCCTGCAGCGAAGGCAACTCCTGCGGGCTCAAGCCGGCAGACTTCGCGAGCCGCTCGCCCAGCCCGTCGAGGCGCAGCATCCGCGCCTGCAGTTCGCCCAACCGCACCGCCATCGCGTTCAAGTGGCCCTGGACGCGTTCCTGCACGCGTGCCGCCTCGGCGCGCTGGTCGGCGAGCACGATGGCCGACAGCCACGGGTGCTGCATCGCCGCTGCCCACTTCAGCGTCACGAAGTTGAACGCGAACGTGAACGCGAGGAACAGGACGAAGAGGGCGGCGCCGCCGGCGGCCCAGTGCCGCCAGTCCAGCGTGAGCGTGCGGGCCTTCGCATTCGCGCCCGCGACCAGAATGATGTTCAATTGCCTACCCTCCCACCGCGCGCCGCGCGTCCGGACATGCCGGGGGCGCTGCGAATCATGGCGAAACCGAATCCCGCGAAACCGCTCTCCCGCATCCTCGCCAGCGACGCGCAGATTGCCGCGTGGCGTGAACGGACCGAGCAGGAAGCCCGCCTGACGACCGCCGTGCGCCGCCAACTGCCGCGGGCGCTGGCCGATCGAGTGCGGGTTGCAGAGGCAGTGCCGGGCGTTCTGACGCTCGCGGCGGCTGCCGGCGCCGTCGCCGCGGTGGTCCGCCAGCGCTCGCCCGACCTCCTCGCCGGCCTTCGGCGGGAAGGGTTCGACTTTACTGAATTACGGGTGCGCGTGCAAGTGCGGGCCGCGGCCGCGCCACCCGACAAATCCCAAGCAAATCAATCAAGTAAGGTCGTTTCTGCGCCTCTTCGCCGGCTCGCCGGCGGCCTGCCCGACGGGCCGCTCAAGGACGCGGTCGAGCGGCTGGCGCGGCGCGGGGGCTAGCTGCACCGGTCAGGCCATGATGACCACGCGCTCGATCAGGAAGAACAGCAGGACCCCCGCCAGCAGCCAGACCGTGAATTTGGCGACGTGCACGAGGAAGCGCAGGTAGCGGCGGTCGCGCGTGAAGAGGTACAGCAGTCCGGCGACGAGGATGCAGCCGATCGCCAGAACCAGGAGCAGCCGGACGAGGACCACGGATCGGCGCCCTGCGTACGCTACGCCGGATTCGGCATCCAGTCGTGGAAGGCCGTGGGGACCGTCGTTTCGTCGGCGAACGTGACGATTTCGAACGCGTCGGCGCGGGCGAGCAGCGCCCGGGCCAGCTGGTTGTTGACCGCGTGGCCGGACTTGTACGCCGTGTACTGGCCGATCAGCGGATGCCCGAGCAGGTAGAGGTCGCCGATCGCGTCCAGCACCTTGTGCCGGACGAACTCGTTGTCGTAGCGCAGGCCCTCGCTGTTCAGGACGCGGAACTCGTCGAGGACGACGGCGTTCTGCAGGCTGCCGCCCAGCCCCAGCCCCGCCGCGCGCATCGCCTCGACGTCCTGCATGAAGCCGAACGTGCGCGCGCGCGCCACTTCCTTCGCGTACGAATCGAACGCGAAGTCGACGACGATGTGGCGGTTCTCGGAACCGAACACCGGGTGCGGGAAATCGATCGTGAAGTCGAGCCGGAAGCCGTCGAACGGCTCGAAGCGCGCCCACTTGTCGCCGTCGCGGACCTCGACCGGCGACGTCACCCGCAGGTAGCGCTTTCTCGCCTTCTGCTCGACGATCCCCGCCGACTGCAGCAGGAACACGAACGGCCCGGCGCTGCCGTCCATGATCGGCAGCTCGGGGCCGGCGATGTCGACGTGCAGGTTGTCGATGCCGAGGCCGGCGAGCGCGGACATCAGGTGCTCGACCGTCGACACCGATGCACCGTCGGCCTTCAGCGTCGACGACAGCCGCGTGTCGCCGACGTTCGCGGCGACGGCGGGAATCGCGACCGCGCTCGGCAGGTCGGTGCGATGGAACACGATGCCCGTGTCCGGCGGCGCGGGGCGCAGGATCATTTCGACGCGCGCGCCCGTGTGCAGGCCGACACCGGTGGTGCGGGTGAGGCGCTGCAGTGTTCGTTGTTGGAGCATCTCGGGCAAATCCCCGCCGCGTCAACGGGTTAGCTGATGATTATAGCACAGCGGACCGCCGCCGTCGCCAGCGCGGAGGCGAACGGCGGCGAGGGCGCTTGGGGCCGGCCCGAGCCGCGGTGCGCGCGCCCCGGGCGTGGCTGCGTGGTCGCGACTTCGCCAGGCGGCCCCCCCTCAATCGGCCTGCTTGCGCAGGAAGGCGGGGATTTCCGACGCGTCGAACGCCGGGGTGCCGCCCGCCGCCGGCGCAGCGCGGCCCTTGCGCATCACGGCCGGCTGGTCGAGATTGTCGTAGTCGATCGTTTCGACCCGCACGCCCAGGCCGTCGGTGCCGGTGCGCTGGGCGATCGCCTCGCTCTCGAACACCTCGAGCTTCAGCGGCCGCTTGCCCACCGCCGCGGCGCCGCCCAGGCCCGTCGCGATCATCGTCACCCGCAGGTCCTCGCCCATCGACTCGTCGATCACCGTGCCCACGATCACCATCGCGTCGTCCGCGGTGAATTCCTTGATCGTGTTCATGACCTCGTAGTACTCCTTCATCTTGAGGCCGGCCGACGCCGTGACGTTGACGAGCACGCCGCGCGCGCCCGCCAGGTTGACGTCCTCGAGCAGCGGGCTGCGCACCGCCTGCTCGGCGGCCTGGCGGCCGCGTTCCACGCCGCCGGCGGTGGCCGATCCCATCATCGCCATGCCGACCTCGCCCATGACCGTGCGCACGTCGGCGAAGTCGACGTTGACGAGACCCGGGTTGTTGATGACCTCGGCGATGCCGGCGACGGCGCCGTGCAGCACGTCGTTGGCCGCGGCGTACGCGTCGAGCAGCGCGATGTCCTCGCCCAGAACGTCGATCAGCTTGTCGTTGGGGATGATGATCAGCGAGTCGACCTTCTTCCCGAGTTCCTCGATGCCGGACTGGGCGACCTTCTGCCGCTTGCCCTCGAACCGGAACGGCCGCGTCACGACGGCGACCGTCAGGATGCCCATGGTCTTGGCGATGTCGGCGATGACCGGCGCGGCGCCCGTGCCGGTGCCGCCGCCCATGCCCGCGGTGATGAACAGCATGTCGGCGCCGGTGATCATCTCGGCGATGCGGTCGCGGTCCTCCATCGCGGCGTCGCGGCCGATCTCCGGCTTGGCGCCCGCCCCCAGGCCCCGCGTCAGCGTCGAGCCCAGCTGCAGCTGCGTGCGCGCCGTCGAGCGCTTCAGCGCCTGCGCGTCGGTGTTGGCGCAGATGAACTCCACGCCCGCGAGCCCGCGGTCGATCATGTGCTCGACGGCGTTGCCGCCGCAGCCGCCGACGCCGATGACCTTGATGACCGCGCCTTCTTCCTGCGTCTGATCGATGATCTCGAACATGGTGTGCTCCTTCTCCTGTCAATTCGAACCAAGGTGATTGCGTTGTCCCGATTTCCGGTGTCGTCGTCGTTGTCGTATTCGCCGTTGCGCACCCGCGGGCCCGCGGGCCCGCGCACGCGCTAGAAATTCGCCTTGAACCATTGCTTCATCCTTTCCGCGGCGCCGCCGATGCCGGCGACCTGCGCGCGGGCGGCCTGCCCGCGCAGGAACTGCTCGCGGCCCTCGAGCAGCAGACCCATCGCGGTCGCGTAGCGCGGGCTCTTCACCACGTCGGCGAGGCCGCCCGTGTAGGACGGGACTCCGATGCGCACCGGCATGTGGAAGACCTCCTCGCCGAGCTCGCTCAGCCCCTGCAGCAGCGCGGAGCCGCCGGTCACGACGATCCCCGACGAGATCATTTCCTCGAAGCCGCTGCGGCGCACCTCGGACTGCACGAACTGAAACAGCTCCTCGATCCGCGGCTCGATCACCTCCGCGAGCATCGGGCGCGACAGCTTGCGCGGCGCGCGCTCGCCCACGCCCGGCACCTCGATCACGTCGTTGGGGTCGGCGAGCTGGCGCAGCGCGCAGCCGTAGCGGACCTTCAGCTCCTCCGCGTCCTTGGTCGGCGTGCGCAGCGTCATCGCGATGTCGTTGGTGACCTGGTCGCCGGCGATCGGGATCACGGCCGTGTGGCGGATCGACCCGCCGGCGTAGACGGCGATGTCGGCGGTGCCGCCGCCGATGTCGATCAGGCACACGCCCAGGTCCTTCTCGTCCTCCGACAGCACGGCGGTCGCGGAGGCCAGCGGCTGCAGGATCACGTCGCGCACCTCGAGGCCGCAGCGGCGGATGCACTTGGTGACGTTCTCGACCGCCGACACGGCACCGGTCACGATGTGCACGTCGACCTCGAGCCGGACGCCGCTCATCCCGAGCGGCTCGCGCACGTCCTCCTGCCCGTCGATCGTGAAGCCCTGCGGCACGATGTGCAGGATCTGCTGGTCGTTCGGGATCGGGATGGCCTTCGCGGTCTCGACGACGCGGTCGATGTCCGCCTGCATCACTTCCTTTTCCTTGATCGCGACCATGCCGTGCGACGAGTAGCAGCGGATGTGGCTGCCGGCGATGCCCGTGTAGACCTCGCGGATCTGGCAGTCGGCCATCAGCTCGGCCTCCTCGAGCACGCGCTGGATCGACGCCATCGTCGCCTCGATGTTGACGACCACGCCCTTCTTGAGTCCGCGCGACGGCTGCGTGCCGAGGCCGATCACGTTGAGCGCGCCGTCGGCGCCGACCTCGGCAACGATTGCGACGATCTTCGACGTGCCGATGTCGAGGCCGACGATCAGGTTCTTGCTGTCCTTCACCATGCGCTCATCCTTCGCTGCCGCCGCGCCTTCACGCCTTCGGCTTCGCGGCCTTCTCGCGAAACGCCGGAATCCGGGCCGCGAAGCCGTTCCGGTACCGCAGGTCCACCGCCTCGACGCGAGTGCCCGCGCGCGCCAGCGCGGACAGCGTGCGGCCGTGTGCGGCGACGAACCGCGCCAGCCGCGCGTCGACGTCGTCGCGGCCGAGCTCGATCGTCAGCGGCCCGCCCGGCCCGGCGGCGGATAGCTGCCAGCCGCCGCGCTGCGACACGCGCACTCGCGTCACCGTCAGCGCGAGCGGCGCCAGTCCCTCGGACCACGCGCGCCAGCGCGCGGCGACCTCGGCGGCGCGGCCCTCGGGGCCCTCGAACTGCGGCAGCTCGGCTGCCGACTGCGCGACGAACACCTCGCCGCGCGTTCCGACCAGGGCGTCGTCGTTCCAGCGGGCGAGCGGCTCGTGCTCGTCGACGGCGACCTCGAGCCGGTCCGGCCACTGCCGGCGCAGCGCCACGTCGCGCACCCACGGCACCTCCCGCAGCGCCGCGCGTGCACGGCCGAGGTTCATCGTGAAGAACGTGCCCGTCAGCTCCTCGCGAATCACCGCCTCGAGGTGCGCGCCGCTGGCGCGCGCGAGCGGCGTCGTCACGACGACCTCGCGGAACGCGAACCACGGCTGGCGCACCGTCCACGCGAGCGCGAGCCACGCGAGGCAGAGCGCGGCGAGCGTCGCGAGCGTGAGCGCGAGCGCGTTCATCTGCTTCGCGTCATCCCACATGACCGCCGCCGGGCCGCCCCAAGGCGGTCATATCGCCCCCATCGGGGGCAGCGAGCGCAGCGAGCGTGGGGGGCCCACCCGCCGCCGGGCCGCCCCAAGGCGGTCATATCGCCCCCATCGGGGGCAGCGAGCGCAGCGAGCGTGGGGGGCCCACCCTCGCCGCCGGGCCGCCCCAAGGCGGTCATATCGCCCCCATCGGGGGCAGCGAGCGCAGCGAGCGTGGGGGGCCCACCCTCGCCGCCGGGCCGCCCCAAGGCGGTCATATCGCCCCCATCGGGGGCAGCGAGCGCAGCGAGCGTGGGGGGCCCGCACCTTGCGCCTCGCAGGATCTCGACGCAGAGATCGGGGAACGCGATGCCGGCCTGCCGCGCCGCCATCGGCACCAGGCTGTGCCCGGTCATGCCGGGCGACGTGTTCACTTCGAGCAGCGAGAACGAGCCGTCGGCGCGGAGGATGAGGTCGAGCCGGCCCCACCCGCTGCAGCCGACGACGGCGAACGCGCGCAGGCACGTCGCGCGGATCTCCTGCTCCTTCGCGTCGGGCAGCCCGGCCGGGCAGAAATACTTCGTCTCGTCCGAGAAGTACTTGCTGTGGTAGTCGTAGTTGCCGTGCGGCGCCTCGATGCGGATCAGCGGCAGCGCGCGGCCGTTGACGATCGACGCCGTGAGCTCCTGCCCGGCGACGAACTCCTCGACCAGGACCAGCGGGTCGTGCGCCGCGGCGAGCGCGTACGCTGCGGCGAGCTCGTCGTGGTCGACCTTCGCCACCTTGGTGATGCCGATCGTCGACCCTTCGCGCGCGGGCTTCACGATCAGCGGCAGGCCGAGCTCGGCGACCACGCCCATCCAGTCGGTGCCCGCGTCGACGACGCGGTAGCGGGGCGTGGGCACGCCGGTCGCGAGCCAGACGAGTTTGGTGCGCCACTTGTCCATCGCGAGGGCGGACGCCATCACGCCGCTGCCCGTGTAGGGAATCTGCAGCGTCTCGAGCGCCCCCTGCACCGTGCCATCCTCGCCGAAGCGGCCGTGCAGCGCGATGAACGCGCGGGCGAAGCCTGCACGCTTCAACTCCCACAGGTCGCGCTCGGCCGGATCGAACGGCTGCGCGTCCACGCCGCGCTCGCGCAATGCGGCGAGCACGGCGTTGCCCGACATCAGCGAAACCTCCCGCTCGGACGACGGCCCGCCCAGCAGCACGGCGACCTTGCCGAAACGATCGCTCACGAGGCAACCCCCACGATCCGCACCTCGGGCTCGAGGTCGACGCCGGTGCGCGCGCGCACGGTCGCGCGCACGTGCGCGATCAGTGCCTCGATGTCCGCGGCGCGGCCCGCACCACGCGGATTGACGATGAAGTTCGCGTGCTTCTCGGACACGCGCACGCCGCCGATCGCGTGGCCCTTCAAGCCGCACGCCTCGATCAGGCGTGCCGCGTGGTCGCCCGGCGGGTTGCGGAACACGCTGCCGGCGTTCGGCAGCGACAGGGGCTGCGCCGCGATCCGGCGCGCGAGCAGGTCACGGATGCGCGCGCGCGCCTCCGCCGCGTCGCCTTCGGGGAAGCGGAACCACGCCGCGGTGAAGATGCCGTCGGGCGGCGAGCCGTCCGCGCGTCCCACGCTGCGGTACCCGATCGCGTACGCGTCCGGTGTGCGAATCGCGAACTCTCCGGCCCGCGAGAGCACCTCGACGCGGGCGACGTAGCGCCACGTCTCGCCGCCGTAGCAGCCGGCGTTCATCGCGAGCGCGCCGCCGACCGTTCCGGGGATGCCGGCCAGGAACTCGGCCTGCGCACAGCCGCGGTTCGCCGCGAAGCGCGCGAGCTTCGGGCTCGCGAGCGCCGCGTCCGCGTAGATCAGGCCGTCGGCCACCGCCAGCACTGCCCCCGGGTTGTGCAGGACGATCACCGTGCCGCGCACGCCGCCGTCGCGCACCAGCGTGTTGCTGCCGAGGCCCAGCACCGTCAGCGGCTCCGCGGCAGGCAGCTGCCGCAGGAACGCCGCGAGGTCGTCGCGGTCGGCGGGCGCGAACAGCGTGTCGGCGGGGCCGCCGGCACGCCAGCTCGTGTGCTTCGCCAGCGGCGCGCCGTGCGCGAGCGCGCCGCGCAGACCAATGAAGTGGAGGGGCTCGTGCATCATCATTGGGCAAGCTGCGCCGCGACGGCGCCGATCGAGCCGGCGCCCATGGTGAGCACGACGTCACCGTCGCGCGCGATCGTGCGGATGGCCTCCGCCAGCTCGGTCGCCTGCTCGACGAACACGGGCTCGACGCGGCCCGCCACCCGCACGGCGCGCGCGAGCGCGCGTCCGTCCGCCGCCACGATCGGCGCCTCGCCCGCCGGATACACGTCGGCCAGCACCAGCGCGTCCGCCTGCGACAGCACGCGCACGAAGTCCTCGAACAGATCGCGGGTGCGCGTGTAGCGGTGCGGCTGGAAGACGAGCACGACGCGGCGGCCGGGGAAGCTCGCCCGCGCCGCCGCCAGCGTCGCCTCCATTTCGACCGGATGGTGGCCATAGTCGTCGATCAGCGTGTACGTACCGCCACCGGCAAGCACCACGTCGCCGTAGCGCTGGAAGCGCCGCCCGACGCCGCGGAACTCGGCGAGCGCCTTCGCGATCGCGGCATCGGCCACGCCGGTCTCGCGGCCGACGGCGATCGCCGCCAGCGCGTTCTGCACGTTGTGCAGGCCGGCCAGCGCGAGTTCGACGGCCAGGTCCGGCGCGCCCGGCGCCCGCGCGACGAAGCGCATGCGGCCGGCGACGTTGGCCACGTCGGTCGCACGCAGGTCCGCGTCCTCCGCGAGTCCGTAGGTGACGAGGGGCTTGGTGACGTCGGGGAGGATCGACCGCACGTTCGCGTCGTCGACGCAGACGACCGCGACGCCGTAGAACGGCAGCCGCTGCAGGAAGTCGACGAACGCGCGCTTCAGGCGGCCGAAGTCGTGTCCGTACGTCTCCATGTGGTCGGCGTCGATGTTGGTGACGACGGCAAGCACCGGCGACAGGTAGAGGAACGACGCGTCGGACTCGTCGGCCTCGGCGACGAGGAACTCGCCCTTGCCGAGCCGCGCGTTGGCGTCGGCCGATAGCAGCCGGCCGCCGATGACGAACGTCGGGTCGAGCCCGCCTTCGGCCAGCACCGAGGCGATCAGGCTGGTCGTCGTCGTCTTGCCGTGCGTGCCCGCGACGGCGATGCCCTGCTTCAGCCGCATGAGCTCGGCCAGCATCAGCGCGCGCGGAACGACCGGCACGCCGCGCTCGCGCGCGGCGACGACTTCCGGGTTGTCGGCGGCGACCGCCGTCGACACGACGACCGCGTCGGCACCGGCGACGTGCTCCGCGGCGTGGCCGATGCGGATCGTCGCTCCCAGCCGCGCGAGCCTTCGCGTCGCCGCGGACTCGGCCAGGTCGGAGCCGGATACGCCGTAGCCCTGCGTCACCAGCACCTCGGCGATGCCGCTCATGCCCGAGCCGCCGATGCCGACGAAGTGCACGCGCTTGACCTTGTGCCTCATTGCCGCGATCCCAGTTCGATGCAGACGTCGGCGACGCGCGCGACGGCGTCGGCGCGGCGCAGCGCGCGCGCCGCCTGCGCCATGGCCAGCAGCTGCCCGCGCGTGACGCTTCCGAGCCACGCCGCGAGCCCTTCCGGCGACAGGTCGCGCTGCAGGATCAGCACCGCGGCGCCGCGGTCGGCCAACTGGCGCGCGTTGTCGACCTGGTGGTCGTCGGCCGCGTGCGGGTACGGCACCAGCACGCTCGCCGCGCCGACGGCGGCGAGCTCGGCCACCGTCGTGGCGCCCGACCGCGCGATCACGACGTCGGCCTCGGCGTAGCGGCGGCCCATGTCGGCGATGAACGCCACGCACTCGGCGGCCACGCCTGCCCGCTCGTATTCGGCGACGAGCGCGTCGATGTGCTTCTCTCCCGCCTGGTGGGTGACGACGGGCCGCGCGCCCGGCGGCATCAGCGCGAGCGCACGCGGCACGCACTCGTTCAGCGCGACCGCGCCCAGGCTGCCGCCCACGACCAGCACGGTGAGCGGGCCGCTGCGGCCGGCGAAGCGTTCCTCCGGCGGCAACGCCGCGACGATGTCGGCGCGCAGCGGATTGCCGACCCACTCGACGCGCGGGTCGCGCCCCTCGCCCAGCACGCCCGGAAAGCCCGTGAGCACCCGGTCGGCGCCGAAGCGCAGCACGCGGTTGGCGAGCCCCGGCTTCGCGTCGAGGTTGTGCACGACGAGGGGGATGTTGCGCGCGACCGCCATCAGCGCGCCAGGGAACGACGCGAAGCCGCCGAAGCCGATGACGACGGACGGCCGTCGGCGCCCGAGCACGCGGAACGCCTGCACGCACGCGGCGAGGATCGCGAACGGGCCGACCAGCAAGCGGAGCGGACCCTTGCCGCGCACGCTGCGGAACGCGATGCCCTCGAAGTCGATGCCGTGCTGCGGTACGAGCCGCCCCTCCATGCCGTCGCGCGTGCCGAGCCAGAACACGTGCCAGCCGCGGCGCGCGAGTTCGCCGGCGACCGCGATGCCGGGAAAGATGTGGCCGCCGGTGCCGCCGGTGGTGATCATCGCGGTGCCCGTCATTCCAGGTAACCGCGCAACATCCGCCGGTTCTCGTAGTCGATGCGCAGCAGGACCGCCACCGCGATGCAGTTGGCGACGATGCCGCTGCCGCCGAACGACAGCAGCGGCAGCGTCAGGCCCTTGGTCGGCAGCACGCCCATGTTCACGCCGATGTTGATGAACGCCTGCACGCCGATCCACACGCCGATCCCCTGCGCGACCAGCGCGGCGAACGGTCGCTCGAGCCGCGCCGCCTGCCGGCCGATCGCGTACGCGCGCAGCAGCAGCCACGTGAACAGCGCGATGACGACCGCCACGCCGGCAAAGCCCAGTTCCTCGGCGATGACCGCGAGCAGGAAGTCGGTGTGCGCCTCCGGCAGGAACAGGAGCTTCTCGACGGAGGAGCCCAGGCCCACGCCGAACCACTCGCCGCGCCCGAACGCGATCAGCGAGTGCGACAGCTGGTAGCCCTTGCCGAGCGGATCGGACCACGGGTCGAGGAACGCCGTCAGCCGCTGCAGCCGATACGGCGCGGCGACCAGGATGCCGGCGAGCGCGACCGGCAGCAGCAGCGCGAGCGCGAGGAACAGCCGCCAGTCGAGGCCGCCCAGGAACAGGATGCCGAAGGCGATGGCGACGATGACGACGAAGGCGCCGAAGTCCGGTTCGAGCAGCAGGAGGCCGCCGGTGACCACCATCACGGCGGACAGCGGCAGGAACCCGCGGACGAGCGTCTGCCGCAGCGGCTGCTCCGCGTGCAGGAACGCCGCGCGGCGCACCGCGTAGCTCGCCGTGTACAGGACGACGGCCAGCTTCATGAACTCCGACGGCTGCACGTTGACGAGACCGAGCGACAGCCAGCGGCGCGAACCGTTGACCGAGCGGCCGATGCCCGGGATCAGCACCAGCACCAGCAGGACGGCGCCCGCGATGAACAGCCACGGCGCGAGCTGCTGCCACGCCCGCATCGGCACCTGGAACGCGACCGTCGCCGCCGCGAGCCCGACGGCGACGAAGGCGCCGTGCCGCGCGAGGAAGTACCAGGCGCGGTGGCCGGTGTGCGCCGACGCCTCCGCCGTCGCGATCGACGACGAGTAGACCATCACGAGGCCGATCGCGAGCAACAGCAGCGCGGCCCAGGCGAGCGACGCGTCATACACGGCCAGCGCGCGCGCGTCGCGGCGCACGGTGCCGGGAGCGCCCGGCGCGGCGCCCGCGAGCGGACGCAGCCGCAGCCGCGGCGCGCCGCCGGCCGGCGTGGCGGCGAGGCTCCTACGCATGGGCCGCCGGCTCCGCCAGGCGGGCACGCACGCGGGCGGCGAACCGCTCGCCGCGCTCGACGTAGCTCGCGAACTGGTCGAGGCTCGCGCACGCGGGCGACAGCAGCACGGCGTCGCCCGGCTCCGCGAGCTTGATCGCGCGGTCGATCGCGGCATCGAGCGTGCCCGCCATTTCGACCCGCGCCGGCGTCCCTTCGAGCGCCTGCGCGATCGCCGGCGCGTCGCGGCCGATCAGCAGCACGGCGCGGCAGTCGGCGTCGACCGACGACTTCAGCGGCCGGAAGTCCTGTCCCTTGCCGTCGCCGCCGGCGATGAGCACGGCGGGACGCTCGATGCCGTCGAGCGCCGCCTGCGTCGCAACGACGGTCGTCGCCTTCGAGTCGTCGATGAAGACGATGCGACCGGCCTCCGCGACCTTCTGCATCCGGTGCGGCAGTCCCTGGAACCCCTTCAGCGCGTCGAGCACGTCGCGGTTGATCCGCGCGACCGTGGACACGAGCGCGAGCGCCGCGAGCGCGTTCAACGCGTTGTGGCGGCCGACCAGCGACAGCGCCGCCGTCGGTACCAGCAGGCCGCCGCCGTGCGCGAGCCACGTCGTGCGGTCGAACAGCACGAGGCCCCACTCGCCCTCGCCCGCCGGCACGCCGGCGCCGAACGACTCCACCGGACGGCCGGGAACGCGCATCGCGAGCGACCGGGCATCGTCGCGGTTGAGGACCTGCACGCCGCCGTCGGCGAAGATGCGCGCCTTGGCCGCCGCATACGCGTCCACGCCCGCGTAGCGGTCGAGGTGGTTCTCGCTGACGTTGAGCACCGTTGCCGCCGTCGGCCGCAGCGACACCGTCGTCTCCAGCTGGAAGCTCGACAGCTCGAGCACGAACACGTCGGGCCAGCGGCGGGTCGCGCCGCGGCCGTCGAACGGTGCAATGGCGTCGAGCACCGCCTCGCCGATATTGCCGGCGACCACCGTATCGAGCCGCGCGGCGCGGCAGAGCGAGCCGGTGAGCGCCGTCACCGTCGTCTTGCCGTTGGTGCCGGTGATCGCGAGTACCTTCTGCCCGGGCGGCAGCGCGCGCGCGAAGAGCTCGATGTCGCCGGCGAGCTCCACGCCGCGCGCGACCGCCGCCGCGATCGCCGGCTGGTCCTGCGGCACGCCGGGGCTGATCGCGATCATGTCGGCGCCGGCGAACGTCGCGTCGGCCAGCGGCCCCGTCTCCAGCGGCACGCCCGGCAGCTCGGCTGCGAGGCGGGCAGCGTTGGGCGGCGCGTCGCGGGTGTCGGCGACGCGCACGCGCGCGCCCTCGCGGACGAGATGGCGCGCGAGCGACAGGCCGGTGAGGCCCAGCCCCAGCACGACGGCGTTGCGGTTCGCGTAGCGCATCGTCAGCGCAGCTTCAGTGTCGACAGGCCGAACAGCACGAGGAGCATGGTGATTATCCAGAAGCGGACGACGACCTGGTTCTCCTTCCAGCCCTTCAGCTCGTAGTGGTGGTGGATCGGCGCCATCCGGAACACGCGCTTGCCGCGCGTCTTGAACGAGATCACCTGGATCATCACCGACAGCGTCTCGACGACGAACACGCCGCCCATGATGAACAGCACGATCTCCTGGCGCACGATCACGGCGATGGTGCCGAGCGCGGCACCCAGCGCCAGCGCGCCGACGTCGCCCATGAACACGTCCGCCGGATAGGCGTTGAACCACAGGAAGCCCAGTCCCGCGCCGGCGATGGCGCCGCAGATCACCGCGAGCTCGCCGGCGCCGGGAATGTTCGGAAAGCCCAGGTAGCGCGCGAAGATCGCGTTGCCGATCACGTACGCGAAGATGCCGAGCGCGCCGCCGACCATCACCGTCGGCATGATCGCGAGGCCGTCGAGGCCGTCGGTCAGGTTCACGGCGTTGCTGGTGCCGACGATCACGAAGTACGTGAGCGCGATGAAGCCCCAGACGCCGAGCGGGTAGGAAACGGACTTGAAGAACGGCACGATCAGGTCCGCGCGCGGCGACAGCTCGACGCTGAACCCGCTTTGCACCCACTCGACCAGCAGGCGGAGGAACTGCGGGTTGTCGGGCGCGGAGATCGCGAACGCGAGGTAGATCGCGGCGACGAGGCCGATCGCCGACTGCCAGAAGAGCTTCGCGCGCGCCGACAGGCCCTTCGGGTTGCGGTAGACGACCTTGCGCCAGTCGTCGACCCAGCCGACGGCGCCGAAGCCAAGCGTGACCAGCAGCACCACCCAGACGAAGCGGTTGCCGAGGTTGCCCCACAGCAGCGTCGTGACGACGATCGACACCAGGATCAGCGCGCCGCCCATCGTCGGCGTGCCGGCCTTCGCGAGGTGCGTCTGCGGCCCGTCGTCGCGCACCGACTGGCCGATCTTCATCCGGGTCAGCCACCCGATCATCCGCGGCCCGATCAGGAACGAGATGACGAGCGCGGTCATCGTCGCCAGCACCGCGCGCAGCGTGATGTAGGAAAACACGTTGAACGCCCGGACGTACTGCTCGAGCCACTCGGTCAGCGCGAGCAGCATCAGTGCGCTCCCGCCGCGGCCGGGCCGGCGAGCGCGGCGACCACGCGCTCCATCCGCATGAACCGCGAGCCCTTGACGAGCACCGTGACGCCGGCGTGCGCGTCGCCGGCGACGTCGCGCGCCAGCGCGTCGGCGTCCGCGTAGTGCGCCGCGCCGTCGCCAAACGCGGCGGCCGACTCGCGCGCGAGCGTCCCCAGCGCGAACAGGCGCGCGACGCCGCGCTCGCGCGCGTACGCGCCGATCTCGCGGTGGAACGCAGGTCCGGCGGCGCCGACCTCGCCCATGTCGCCCATGACGAGCCAGCGAGTACCCGGCACCGCGGCCAGCACGTCGATCGCTGCGCGCATCGAGTCGGGGTTGGCGTTGTACGTGTCGTCGAGGACGACGGCGCCCGCCGGCGACCGCAGCGCGACCAGCCGTCCGGGGACGGCGCGGAACGCGGCCAGACCCGCCTGCACGGCCGCGAGCGGGGCACCGGCGGCGAGCGCGGCGGCGGCCGCCGCGAGCGCGTTGCTCACCATGTGCCGGCCCGGCACGGCGAGCGCGATGTGCGCGTTGCCCGCGGGGGTGGCGAGCACGACATCGCTGCCGTCGCCGCCCTGCGTCCACCGCGCGTGCACGTCGGCGCCCGGCGCGAGCCCGAACGTGACGACGCGCGCGCCGGCGGCGGCCGCCGCCGCGCGCCAGACGTGCGCGTGCGCGTCGTCGCCGTTGATCACCGCGACCCCGCCGCGCTGCAGCGCGGCGACCGCGTCGGCGTGCTCGGCCGCGACCTCGACCACGCTCGCCATGAACTCCTGGTGCTCGCGCTGCGCGTTGTTGACGACGACGATCGTCGGCTGCGCGATCGCGGCGAGCTCGCGTGTCTCGCCGCGGTGGTTCATGCCGAGCTCGACCGCGGCCGCGCGGTGCGCGGCGGTCAGCCGCAGCAGCGTCAGCGGCAGGCCGATCGCGTTGTTGAGGTTGCCCTCCGTGGCGAGCACGCCCTCGGCACCGAACGCGGCACGCAGGATGCGCGCGAGCATCTCCTTGACCGTCGTCTTGCCGTTGCTGCCGACGACCACGGCGACCGGCAGCGCGAACTGCCGCCGCCAGTGCGCGGCAAGCCGGCCGAGCGCCGCGAGCGGATCGGGCACCGCGATCAGCGTGCCGGCGAGCGCGGGCGCGCGCTCGGCGGCGACCATCGCCGCCACCGCGCCGTGCGCGAAGGCCGCCGGCACGAAGTCGTGGCCGTCGAAGCGCTCGCCCTGCAGCGCGACGAAGAGGTCGCCTGCGGCGAGCGCGCGGCTGTCGGTCGTCACGCGCCGGAAGCGGACGGGCGCCCCGACGAGCCGGCCATCGACGATGCGGGCGGCGGTGGCCGTGTCCATCATGCGCCGCTCCACGCGGCGAGCGCGGCGGCGGACTCCACGGCGTCGGAGAACGGCGCGCGCTCGCCCGCGCGCTCCTGGTAGGTCTCGTGGCCCTTGCCGGCGACCAGCACGACGTCGCCGACGTGCGCCGTCGCGACGGCGTGCGCGATCGCGGCACGGCGGTCGAGCTCGACCTTCCAGTGCGGGTTGCCGGCGTCGCGGATGCCCTTCACCACCGCGCTCGCGATCTGCCCCGGATCCTCGCCGCGCGGGTTGTCGCTGGTGACGATCACGCGATAGGCGTGCTCCGCGGCCACGCGGCCCATGTCCGCCCGCTTGCCCGGATCGCGGTCGCCGCCGCAGCCGAACACGCAGATGAGCTGCCCGCCCTCGACGACGGCGGGCTTGAGCGCGACCAGCGCCTTCTCCAGCGCGTCGGGCGTGTGCGCGTAGTCGACGACGACGAGCGGCCGGTCGTCGCCGCCGAAGCGCTGCATGCGCCCGGGCGGCGGGGACAGCTGCGCGAGCGCCGCCACCGCGTCGGCAAGCGGCACGTCGCTCGCGAGCAGGACGCCGAGCACGCCGAGCAGGTTCTGCGCGTTGAAGAGGCCGACGACGGGCGCGAACAGGCGCGCCCGGCCCCACGGCGTGCCGATGTCGAGGTGGATGCCGCGCTGATCCGTCGTCAGCCCGTGGGCGACGATGTCGCCGTTGGTGAGGCTTACGGTCAGCACGCGCTGCCCGCGGGCGCGCGCCGCGTCGATCAGGCTCTGCCCGAACGGATCGTCGGCGTTGATCACCGCCGTGGCGAGGCCGGGCCACGCGAAGAGCTTCGCCTTGGCCGCACCGTACTCGGCCATCGTCCGGTGGTAATCGAGGTGGTCGCGCGTGAGATTGGTGAACAGCGCGACGTCGATCCTGGCGCCGTTGGCGCGCCCCTGGTCGAGACCGTGCGACGAGACTTCCATCGCGACCGCCTCCGCCCCGGCGGCGGCGAACTGGCGCAGCAGCTCGTGCAGCACGGTGGCGTCGGGAGTGGTGTGCGAGGCGGGTGCCAGCGCGCCGACGAGCCCGTTGCCCAGCGTGCCGAGTACGCCCGCGCGCCGGCCGCATGCGTCCAGTGCCTGCGCGATCCAGAGCGCACACGACGTCTTGCCGTTGGTGCCCGTGACGCCGGCCAGCCACAGGTCCTGCGACGGGCTGCCGTAGATGAAGTCCGCGATGTGGCCCACGCGCGCCTGCAGGCCCTCGACGCCGACGTTGGGCACCTGCCACTTCCCGTCCCACGCGAACCCGTGCGCCTCCCAGAACACCGCGCACGCACCGCGCGCGATCGCGTCGGGGACGAAGCGGCGGCCGTCGGCATGCAGCCCGGGATACGCGGCGAACGCGACGCCGGGCTCGACGCGGCGGCTGTCGGCGGTGATCCGGCGCGGGAACGCGCCGAGCTTCGCGAGCAGTGCGGGGACGTCGAGCGGGGAAAGGGTCGCGGCGGGCACGGCGCTCACGTCTCCTCGCGGATCTCGAGGCCCGGCGGCGGCAGGATCACGTTGTCGACCGGCGCGTCGGTGGGCACGCCCAGCATGCGCAGCGCGCCGCCCACGACGTTGGCGAACACCGGCGCCGCGACCGCGCCGCCGTAGTGCTGGCCCGCCGACGGCTCGTCGATCATCACGGCGACGACGATGCGCGGCTGCGACACCGGCGCGAAGCCGACGAACGACGACACGTACTTGTTCGTGTAGCCGCGACCCTCGAGCTTGTGCGCGGTGCCGGTCTTGCCGGCCACGCGATAGCCGATCACCTGCGCCTTCGGCGCGGTGCCGCCCGGCTGCACGGCGAGCTCGAGCATCCGGCGCACGGCGAGCGCGGTCTCGGGTCGGATCGCCGGCCGGCCTGCGACGTGGCCGTCGGTGCGGAACAGCGTGACCGGTTTCACCTCGCCGTCGGTCGCGAACATCGTGTACGCGCGCGCGAGTTGCACCAGGTTCACCGAGATGCCGTGGCCGTACGCCATCGTCGCCTGCTCGATCGGCTTCCACGACTTCGCGGGGCGCAGCCGGCCGGCGACCTCGCCCGGATAGCCGGTCTTCGGCGGCGCGCCGAACCCGACGTCGGCGAACAACCGCCACATTGTCTCCGGCGGCAGGCCGAGCGCGATCTTCGCCGCGCCGACGTTCGACGACTTCTGGATCACCTGCTCGACCGTGAGCGCGCCCGCCGGATGCACGTCGTGGATCGTGTGGGCGCCGATCGTCAGCGCGCCGGCGCCGGTCTGGATCACGGTCTCGGGGCGGACCTTCCCGGAGTCCAGCGCCGCCGCGACCGTGAATGGCTTGAGCGTCGACCCCGGCTCGAACACGTCGGTCAGCGCGCGGTTGCGCATCGCGTCGCGGCCGACCTTGTCGCGCCGGTTGGGGTTGTACGTCGGCCAGTTGGCGAGCGCCAGGATCTCGCCGGTGGTCACGTCGACGACGACGATGCCGCCTGCCTTCGCGCGGTTCGCCTCGACGGCTGCCTTCAGTTCGCGGAACGCGAGGTACTGCAGCCGCGTGTCGAGCGACAGCGCGAGGTCGCGCCCCGCCTGCGGCGCGCGGATCGCCGCGACGTCCTCGACCGCCTCGCTCCTGCGGTTGATGATGACGCTGCGGCTGCCCGGCACGCCGGCCAGCCACTGCTGCTGCGCGAGCTCGATTCCTTCCTGTCCCGCGTCGCGATCGCCGGTGAAGCCGATCACGTGCGCGGTCACGTCGCCGCCCGGATAGAAGCGCCGGTACTCGTTCTGATCGTGCAGGCCGCGGATCCCGAGCGCCATCGCGCGCCCGGCGGTCTCGGGCGGGATCTGCTTCGCGACGAACGCGAAGTCCTCGTTCGCCGCCAGGCGCGTGGCGAGCTTCGCCGGCGTCGTGTCGAGGATGCGCGCGAGCGCCGTCATCTGCTCCGGCGTGGCCTCGAACTTGTCGGGGAACGCCCACAGCGTCTTCACCGGCGTCGACAGCGCGAGCGCCTCGCCCGAGCGGTCGACGATGCGCCCGCGATGCGCGGGCACCTCGAGCTCGCGCGCGTGCCGGGCGCTGCCCTGCGTCTGCAGGAACTCGTTGTCGATCCACTGCAGGTAGACGGAGCGCCCGGCCAGGCCGGCGAACAGCAGCGCGAGCACGCCGAACACGATCGGTGCGCGGTACCGCGGCAGCGCCGGCGCGGGCGCATCGCCGCGTGCGCGGCCCCCGGGCGCGGCAGCGTGCGCCCTCATCGCGGCGCCTGCGCGCGCGCGCGCATCGTGACTACCTCGGTGCGGGCCGGCGTGGGCAGCAGCATCTTGAGCTGCTCGCGCGCGATCTTCTCCACGCGCGCCGGCATGCCCCAGGTCGACTGCTCGAGCTGCAGCTGGCCGTACTCGGTCTCGAAGGCGCGCGCGTCCGTCTGCGCCCGCTCGAGCTCGACGAACAGACGCCGTGCCTGGTGGCGAGACGTGACGAGCGACAGCGCGCAGGCGACCAGCACGAAGAGCAGGACGACGGACAGCAGCGTGCCCTCGCGCTGCGCGCTCCGGTGTTCGCCCTCGGGGCGACGGTCCGGGCTCATGCGCGTCGACCCGACGCGGCCTCGACCACGCCGCGCGGCCAGTCGGCCGGCAGCGGCGCGCCCGTGCGCTCGGCCACGCGCAGGATCGCGCTGCGCGCGCGCGGGTTCTCCGCCACCTCGGCGGCACCCGGCTTGACCGCGCGGCCGACGAGCGCGAGCGCGACCGGCGGCAGCTGCGTCGCGCGGATGGACAGCCGCGCCGCGCCGGCGTCGCCGGCGAACGGCTGCGAGGCGCGGGAGAAGAAGCGCTTGACGACCCGGTCCTCGAGCGAGTGGAAGCTGATCACGGCGAGCCGCGCGCCCGCGCGCAGGAGCGGCACGATCCGGGGCAGCGCCAGCGACACTTCGGACAGCTCCGCGTTCACGAAAATCCGAAGGGCCTGGAAGGTCCGCGTGGCCGGATCCTGACCCCAATCACCCCGCGTGCGCGCGCCGACGGCTTCGCCCACGAGATCCCGCAGTTGCCGCGTGCGCAGGATGGGCGCCCGCGCGCGCGCCGCCGCAATTGCTCCTGCAATCGATTGAGCAAACCGTTCTTCACCATAGTCGCGGATGACCTCCGTCAATTCGCGCACCGTGGCGCGGGCAAGAAAATCGGCAGCGGACTCGCCGCGGGACGGGTCCATCCGCATGTCGAGCGGGCCGTCGTGCCGGAACGAGAAGCCGCGCTGCGCATCGTCGATCTGCGGCGAGGAGATGCCGAGGTCGAGGAGCACGCCGTCGACGCCGCCGGGAGCGAGCTCCGCGACAATGCCGGGCAGGTCCGAGAACCACGCGCGGCGGAACGTGCAGCGGGGGTCGGCGGCGACGAGCGCGCGCGCGCTGTCCTCGGCGGCCGGGTCGCGGTCGACCGCGAGGAGGCGACCGTGCGCCGACAGCCGCGCGAGCACCGCGCGCGCGTGACCGCCGCGGCCGAACGTCGCGTCGACGTACGATCCGTCCGGCCTGACCCGGAGCGCCGCCACGGCTTCTTCGAGCAGGACGGGGACATGGCCGCCATCGGTCATCAGAGCGTGAAGCCGGACAGTTCGGGCGGCATCCCGTCGGCGGGGAACGTGATCGCCTGCGCCGTCGCGTGCTGCCACTGCCCTTCGTCCCACAGCTCGAACTTGCGGCCCTGGCCGACGAGCACGACGTGCTTGTCGAGGCTCGCGTAGCGGCGCAGCGCGGGCGGCACGAGGATGCGCCCCGCGGCGTCCAGTTCGACGTCGTCGGCGTGACCGACGATCAACCGCTGCAGGCCGCGGATCTTCTCGTCGAACGACGACAGCGCCATGAGGCGCGACTGGATCGGCTCCCAGGCGGCCAGCGGGTACAGCAGCAGGCAGCGGGACGGGTCGGCGGTCAGCACGAGGCGGCCGTCGCCGCCGGGGGCGAGCGCGTCGCGGTGCTTCGCCGGAATCGCGAGCCGGCCTTTTGCGTCGAGGACGAGTTGCGTGACACCGCGGAACAGCGGCGCGCCTGCGTCCGCCACCCCCGCCCCGCCCGGCACGTCTGCCGCGTCGCCCGCCTGTCCTGCCACGCCTGCCGTCTCCTCGTTGTCGGGCCTGGGGGTGAGTGCTCGTTCACTCGTTTGGCCGCGGACCGCTTGGGCGCCCAAAAATCCCACTTTGACCCACTTTTTACCACTTCGGCAGACTATACGCGCGAACTTGGTGACCGGTCAACGGTTTTCCGTAGTCCGAACAATGACTTAGCGTCGATGTCGCAACAATTATGTTTTTCGATATTAAATAGAGACTTAGCCAATATTCCGCAAGTGAAATGAGAACATCGACGCTGGCGCAACCCCGTCGTCGAACGAATGTTCGACAAAACCGCCCGAAACTGCCCAATCCGTGTCGAAAACGTCCTTGCGGACGCACGCGGGCAGCGCAGGCTGTTGCGCACAACGTTGATGCCGGCGGCATGGCGCTGTCGCATCGACAATCCGGACGCGTCCGGCCTACCATGCTCGATTTTGCCCGGGACCCACACCATGCTCCGCCGCACCTGGCTCGCCGCCACGCTCGCCGCCCTGCCCTGCCTGCCGCTGGCGCAGGGCCTGCCTCCCGGAACCGTCGTTGGCAGCGCCACGCTCACGGGGATCGCCGTACTCGACACCGACCTCGACCGGGGCGGCAGCGTCAACTGGGCCGGCGGCGTCGCGTCGGCGTCGCTGCTGCGGCAGATGACGCCGCAGTTCGCGGCAGGCGTCACGCTGCAGTACGACTACCAGAGCTGGAGCTTCGACCAGCCGCCCGCGTTCGGCGGCGTCGCGCCGTGGGGCGATATCCTGCAGCCGCGCGTCGGCCTCACGTTCGTGTACGCGCCCGCCGCCGACTGGCGCGTCGTCGTGTCGCCGTCGGTCGCCTGGGCCTACGAGAGCGGGGCGTCCACCGGCGACGCACTGGAGTACGGTGCGGTCGTCGTCGCCTCGCGCGTGTTCTCGCCCACGCTGACGCTCGGCATCGGCGCGGCGATCTACCACCAGATCGACGAGACGAAGACGTTCCCGTTCCTCGCGATCGACTGGAAGATCGGCAACGGGTGGCGGCTGTCCAATCCGTTCCCGGCCGGCCCGGTCGGTGGTGCCGGGCTCGAGTTGTCGTACGCGTTCGGCGAGGGCTGGGAGACCGGCGTCGGCGGCGTCTACCGGTCCTACCAGTTCCGCCTCGACCGCGATGGGCCCGCGCCCAACGGCATCGGCGAAAACCGGGCGATTCCGCTCTTCCTCCGGCTTTCGCGCAACATCGGCCGCGACGCCCACGTCGATTTCCACGTCGCGGCGCTTGTCAACGGCCGCCTGAACGTGAAGAATCAGGACGGAAACGATCTGGCGTCCGACGACTACGCGACCGCGCCCATGCTGGGCCTGACGCTCCGCTACCGGTTCTGACGCCCACGACCGCCCCTCCGGAGGCTCCATGTCCGCCATCGCCCGCCCACTTCTGCGCGCCGCCGCCGTCGCCGCGCTGGTCGCCCTCGCCGGCTGCGCTACCCGCTACGACGCCTCTGGCAGGGCCATCTACGTCTGGCAGTTCGGGCAGGACACGTATCGTGGGATCGACTACTCGAACCCGCGACTGCCGATCCTGCCGCGGCAGGACCCGAACTTCAACCTGTGGGAAATCCCCAGCCCGCTGCAGCCGCGCGACCTGTCGGAGTACTCGTTCCTGACGCCGCCGGTACCGCACGGGACGGTGGTGGCGATCGGCGATAATGCCGTCTGTGCCGCTCCCCGCGAACCGAATGCGCCCGTGGTCCTGGCGGCTGCTGGCGCTCACGCTCGCGACCGCAGCCGCGCTTCCGCCGCCCTGCGCTGACGCCCAGGCGGCGGCGGCGGAGCCTTCCGGCGCCGCCACTCGCCCGCAGGCGGACGACACGGTCCGCTATCGCGTCGCCATCGTCGCGCCGGTGCCGGTGGACGCGACGCTCCGGGGCGCGATCGACCTCGTCCGCTGGCAGGACTTCGCGGACATGACCGAGGACCTGTTCGGCCGTCTCGTGCGCGACGCGGTCCCGCAGGCGCGCGAGGCCGCGGCGACCCACGGCTTCTTCGACGCGAAGATCGACGTGGCCGTCGACCGGGCGACCGCGCCGGCCACCGTCACGCTGACCGTCGTTCCCGGCGAGCCCACGCGCATCGCGAGCGTGGCGATCGACGTCGCGGGTCCGGCGCGCGAATCGCCGGAGGGCGCCGCCGCGATCGCGAAGGTGACCGACGCGTGGTTGCTGCCGAAGGGCGACGTGTTCCGCCAGCAGGCGTGGACCTCGGCGAAGGACCTCGCGGTCGCCACACTCGCGGCCAATGCCTACGCCGCGGCGCGCCTGACGGCGAGCGAGGCGCGCATCGACCCCGCGGCGCGAACGGCCGATCTCTCGGTGGCGATCGAAAGCGGTCCGCCGTTCTTCATCGGCGAGATCGAAGTGCGCGGACTGTCGCGGTACACGCCCGAACTCGTCGCGAGCTTCGCCAACGTGCGCACCGGCGACCCGTACGGCGAGCAGGCGCTCGACGAGTACGTGCGACGGCTGCTGGCGTCCGGCTACTTCGCCAGCGTGCAGACGACCATCGACCCCGATCCTGAGCAAGCCGCGCACGCGAAGCTCACGCTGTCGGTCATCGAGGCGCGCCGGCGGCGCCTCGAGGCGGGAGCCGGCTTCTCGACCGACACCGAGTACAAGGCGAGCCTGCTGTACAGCGACATGGCCGTCGACGGGCGCGCGCTGCAGATGTACGTGAACTTGCGCCTCGAGAGCCTGCTGCAGCAGGCGGACGTCCGCTTCGTGCCGCCGCCCCGGCCGGGCGGGATGCTCGCGTGGCTGTCCGACCACTGGATCGACACGTACGGAGGCGGGTGGCAGCGCACCGACATCGAGAACCTCGTGACGACCACGTGGGCGGTGATCGCGCGCACGCGCTCGCTCGACGAGCGGCGCACGCCCGCGTTCGGCGCCGGTTTCTACGAGAACGACCAGTCGCCGCAGGGCGCGCCCAGCGAGAAGTCGCACGCGCTCTACGTCGACGCCGAGTACACGTGGCGCACCGTCGACGACCTGCTCGCGCCGACGCGCGGCTGGATGGCGAATGCGCAGGCGGGCGTCGGCGTGCCGGGCGCGTCGACGGCGTCGTTCGGCCGCCTGATCGGCAAGGGGGCGGCGTGGTATCCGCTCGGCGCCAGCAACACCCTTTACTTTCGCGCGGAGGCCGGCGCCGTGCTCGCACAGTCGCGCGTCGGCATTCCGTCCAACTTCCTGTTCCGCACCGGCGGCGACACGACCGTGCGCGGCTACGCGTACGACAGCCTGGGCGTCGAGCAGGGCGACGCCATCGTCGGCGGCCGCTACTACGCCGTCGCGAGCGCGGAGGCGACGCACTGGATCAATGCGTCGTGGGGCATCGCGGCGTTCGTCGACGCCGGCAACGCCGTCGACAACCTGCCCGACTTCCGCTTTGCCGTCGGCTACGGCGTCGGCGCGCGCGTGCGCACGCCGATCGGGCCGTTCCGCCTCGACGTCGCCTACGGCGTCGACGTGAGGAGCGTCCGGCTGCACTTCTCGGTCGGGCTGACCTTCTGAACATGGCCGAGTCCGTCGCGCCCCCGCCGCCCGCGCCGCCCGTGCCCGAGCGCCGCCTCGGCCGCACATTGGCCTGGATCGCCGGCGAGCTCGCGGTCATCGCCGTCGCGCTCGTCGCCGGGGCGTGGGTGCTCCTCGGCAGCGAAGCGGCGCTCGACTACGTGCTCGAGCGCGCGGTGCAGGCGTCGGAGGGGCGCCTGACGATCGAGGGCGGCGAGGGCTCGCTGCTGTCGACCGTGCGTGTCGCGCGCATCGCATGGCGCGGCGACGACATCGCGGTCGAGGCACGCGAGGTCGCGCTGACATGGAGCCCGCTCGACTTCCTGTCGCGCCGGATCAAGGTGGAGGGTCTGGGCGCCAAGCGGCTGTCGTTCGACCTGTCGGGGACCGGAGGCGCGGGCGGCGGCCCGCCGGCGAGCCTCGCGCTGCCGCTCGAAGTCGAGATCCGCAACATCGGCATCGAGCGCATCGAGTGGCGCACCGGCACCGACGCGGGCTCCGTGACCGGCGTCGCGTTCGCCTACGCCGGTGGCGCAACGGCACACGCGGTGCGCGACCTGCGGCTCGTCACCGCGCACGGGACGCTCACCGGCCAGGCGCGCATGGGCGCCGCGCCGCCGTACGCGCTCGACGGCGCGCTCGCCTTCGCGGGGGACGGCGACTACCGCGGCGGCCGCGCGAATCTCGCGGTGACGGGCACGTTCGCGCGGATCGGTGTCGCCGCCGACGGCGGCCTGCGCGGCGCGGCGCTCGATGCGAAGGTCGTGCTCGCGCCGTTCGCCCCCGCAGTGCTCGAGTCCGCCGACGTCACGGCCACCGACGTCGACCTGGCGCAGTTCGGCACCGCGCTGCCCACGACCGCGCTCGCGGCCGAGGTCTCCGCACGGCCGGACGGCGCCGGTCTTGCGGGCACGCTGTCCGCGCGCAACGTGGCCGCCGGCACGCTCGACGCGGGCCGCGTGCCGGTCGCGGCGCTCGCGGCGCGCTTCGCATGGGACGGCGCCACGGCGACGCTGTCCGGCATCGACGCCGCCATGGCCGGAGGCGGGCGCGTGACCGGCTCGGCCGTCGTGCCCGCCGGTGCGGGCGCCGCGTCGCTCGATCTCGCGCTGGCCGGCATCGACCTCGCGCGCATCCAGTCGTCGCTCGCCGTCACCCGCATGTCCGGCACGCTCACCGCGGAGGTCGCGCAGCGGCGGCAGATCGTCCGCGGCGACGTGCGGCAGGATGACCTGGCGCTCACCTTCGCGGCCACCGTCGAGGGCCGGCGCGTGGTCGTCGAGCGCGCGCGCGTGCGTGCCGGCAACGGCGAGTTGGCGGGCCGCGGCAGCTTCGACCTCGACGGCGCGCGTGCGTTCTCCGCGACCGCCCGCGCGGCGAAGTTCGACCCCGCGCGGTTCGTCGCGATGCCGCCGGCGGCGCTCGATGGTACGGTCGAGGCCCGGGGCACGCTGGCACCCGCGTGGGACGTCGCGGCGTCGGTCGCGCTGGACAAGTCGAGCCGACTGGCCGGGCACGCCGCGAGCGGGACGGCGCGCGCGCGCATGATGCGGGGCGCCGCGAAGGACGTCGCGGTGGACGTGCGTCTGGGATCGGCTGCGCTCAAGCTCGACGGCGCCTACGGCGGCGCCGGCGATACGCTCGCCTATGCGCTCGACGTGCCGCGCGTGAGCGACCTCGCGCCGCTCGTCGCGCGCTTCGCGCCCGGTGCCGTGCCGCCGAAGACCGCGGGCGCGCTCGCCGCGCGCGGCTGGATCACGGGACCCGTTCCGAGCGCGGGCTTCACCGTCGACGCGCAAGGCAGCGCGCTCGCGTGGGGCGACGGGTGGCGCGTCGCAAAGCTCGACGTCGCGGCCAGCGTCGCGCCCGGCAACGCCGCCGCCGGCGCGGTGCCGCTGTCGGCGCGGCCGGTCACGCTCGCGGTCACGGCAGCCGACGTGGCGGCCCCGGTCGGCGCGTTTCCGGTCGTGCGCGCGAACGTGTCGGGCACGCTCGCGCAACACGCAGGCACCTTCGCGGTCAAGGGCGAGGGCATCGACGCCGACGCTCGCGTATCCGGCGGCCTCGCCGAAGCGAAGCGCGCGGACGGCACGCGCGACCTCGCGTGGTCGGGCACCGTCGCTACGCTGGACAACCGCGGGGTGATTCCGTTCCGGCTCGAGGCGCCCGCCGCGGTCGAAGTGGCGGCCGGACGCGTCCGGGTCGGCGCCACGCGCATCGCAATCGTCGACGGGCACGCCGACATCGGCGGCGTCGCTCTCGACGGCGGCCGGCTGACGTCGAGCGGCGCGTTCACCGGCGTCCCGTTCAATGCGCTGGTGCGCCTCACCGGGCGCCTGCCACCGTTCACGTCGACGCTCGTCGTGGGCGGTGATTGGTCACTCGCGGCCGCGCCGCGACTCAACGGCGCGATCAACCTACGCCGCGAGCGCGGCGACTGGTACGGCACCGACGCCGCGGAACTCGACGCGGCGAACCTCGCGCTCGGCATCAGCGAGCTGTCCGTATCGGCGCGCTTCGTCGACGACGCGCTGACGGGGACGGCGCGCTTCCGTTCCGCGCGCGCCGGCAACGCCGATGCCTTGGTCAAGCTCGCCGCAGGCCCGGAGCCCGGACGCATCGCGACAGGCGCGGCACTCGACGCGACGCTGACGGCGGATCTGGCGTCGCTGAAACCGCTGCAACCGTGGCTCGGCACGGCCGCGGTGGTGGACGGGCGGGCGCGGGTCGAGCTCACCGCACGCGGCACGCTGGGCGAACCCGTGTTCGGCGGGACGCTGGCCGGCGACGCGCTGCGCTTCGACCTGCCGCAGTACGGCGTGCACCTGGCCGACGGGCGCCTGCGCGCACACGTCGCCGACCGCGCGCTGGTCCTCGACGAGCTTTCGCTCGCCGGCGGTGAGGGCCGCTTCACCGCACGCGGTACGCTGCTGCGCGCCGCCGCCGGCCCGCGCGACGGCGGCCCGCGCGACGGCGGCAGGGTCGAGTGGAACGCGAAGGACTTCACGCTCGTCAATCGTCCGGACCTGCTGCTGGTCGCCGACGGCGACGGCACGCTCGCGCTCGAGAACGGCCGGCTGGTCCTGGCCGGCAAGATCGACATCGACAAGGGCCGCGTCGTCTACGAGGCGACCCCGGTCGGCCGGCTCTCCGACGACGTGGTGATCGTCGGCCAGCCGCGCGCTCCGGCGGGCGGCGGCGTGCCCGACCTGCCGCTCGCGCTCGACGTCGAAGTCGCGTTCGGACGCGACTTCCGGTTCAGCGGCGAAGGACTCGAGACACGGCTCGGCGGCCGCGTGCGCGTGACGACGACGCCGGCCGGCACGCTCGCCGCGAACGGGCGGATACGCGCGATCGCGGGCACCTACTACATTTTCGGGCAGCGGCTCGACATCGATCGTGGCCAACTGATCTTCGACGGACCGGCGAGCAACCCGGCGCTCGACATCGTCGCGGTGCGGCGCAATCCGACGGTCGAGGCCGGCGTCGAGATCTCGGGCACGGTCCGGCAGCCCCGCGTGCGGCTCGTGTCGACTCCGCCGGTGCCCGACGGCGAGAAGCTTTCGTGGCTGCTGACCGGCCAGGGGCTCGATCGCGCCGGGCGCGGCGACGTCGCGATGCTGTCGATGGCGTCCGCGTCGCTGCTCGGCCAGGGCCGCAAGCCGATCACCCAGCAGATCGCCAACACGATCGGGCTCGACGACATCTCGGTGCGCGAAACGCCCGCAGGCGTGACCGGCGGGACCTCCGGACAGGTCGTCGCGTTCGGCAAGCGCATCTCCGACCGGCTCTCCCTCGTGTACGAACAGGGACTGACCGTCGCCAACAACGCGCTGCGGATCGAGTACGCGCTGTCGCGGTCGTGGACGCTGCGCGCGGAGGCCGGCGTGGTCAGCAGCTTCGGCGTCTACTTCCGGCGAACATACGACTGACGTGCGCAAATCGCGCGGCAAAGGCTACGAAGCGCGCCGCTCGCAGGTCGCAGCACTCCCCGCTCGGTAGCGCGCGCATGCGACCTGACTGCCTCAGGTGGAGGCAGTCGTCGTGCGTGCGGCATGGCGCGCCTGGGCGGCGAGCACTTCCGTCGCGACGGCGACGACGTGCGCCGGCTCGAAGCCGAATTCCTGCTGCAGCGCCTTGAGCGGCGCCGAGGCGCCGAACGTGTGCATGCCGATCACGGCGCCGCGCGTTCCGACGTAGCGCTCCCAGCCGAACGTCGACGCCTGCTCGATCGCGACGCGCGCGGTCACCGCGGGCGGCAGCACGCGGTCGCGGTACGCCTGCGGCTGCCGCTCGAAGAGGTCCCACGACGGCATCGACACGACGCGCGAACGCACGCCCTGCGCGACCAGCGCTCCGTGCGCCGCGACGGCGAGCGAGAGTTCGCTGCCCGAGGCGATGAGGATCAGCTCCGGGTCGCCGCCCGGCGCGTCGGCGAGCACGTACGCGCCCTGCGCCACGCCCGACGCCGGCGCGTAGCGCGTCCGGTCGAGCGTCGGCAGCGGCTGCCGCGACAGCACGAGGATCGCCGGCCGGTGCTTTGCCTGCAGTGCGCAGCGGTACGCTTCGGTCACTTCGTTCGCGTCGCCGGGACGCAGCAGCGTCATGCCGGGGATCGCGCGCAGCGAGGCCAGCTGCTCGATCGGCTGGTGCGTCGGCCCGTCCTCGCCGTCGCCCATCGCGTCGTGCGTGAACACCATCAGCGTGGGCAGCTCCATCAGCGCCGACAGGCGGATCGCGCCGCGCGCGTAGTCGCTGAAGATGAAGAACGTCGCGCCGAACGGCCGCAGCTTCGACAGCGCCATCCCGTTGACGACCGCAGCCATCGCGTGCTCGCGGATGCCGAAGTGGAAGTTGCGTCCCGACGGCGTGCCCGGCTGGAAGTCGCCGGCACCGTCGAACTTGAGCGTCGTCTTGTTCGAGGGCCCGAGGTCGGCCGACCCGCCCATGAACCACGGGATGCTCTGCGCCAGCGCGTTGAGCACCTGACCCGACGCGTCGCGGCCGGCGATGCCGGTCGCGTCGGCCGGAAACACCGGCAGGCCGCGGTCCCAGTGGTCGGGAAGGTCGCGCCGCTGCATGCGCTCGATCTCGTCGGCCCGCGCCGGATGCTGCGCGCGATACGCGGCGAACCTCGCGTTCCAGTCGGCGCGCGCCTGCGCGCCGCGCGCGCCGATGCCGGCGGCGAAGTGCTCGCGCACGCCTTCGGGCACGAGGAACTGCGCATCCTCCGGCCAGCCGTACGCGCGCTTGGTCAGCTTCGCTTCGTCGGCGCCGAGCGGCTCGCCGTGCGCGGCGGCCGTGTCCTGCCGGTGCGGCGAGCCGTAGCCGATGTGCGTGTCGAGCACGATGAGCGTGGGCCGGCCCTTGGTCGCGCGGAACTGCCCGAGCGCGTGCTCGATGCGCCCGACGTCGTTGGCGTCGCCGACGGTGAGCACGTTCCACTGGTACGCGAGGAACCGCGCGACGACGTCCTCGGTGAACGCGATCCGCGTGCTGCCTTCGATCGTGATGTGGTTGTTGTCCCAGATCCAGCAGAGGTTGTCGAGCGCCAGGTGACCGGCCAGCGAGGCGGCCTCGGCGCCCACGCCCTCCATCAGGCAGCCGTCGCCGCACATCGCGTAGACGTCGTAGTCGAACACGGCGAACTCGGGCACGTTGTAGCGCGCCGCGAGCCACTTCTGCGCGATCGCCATGCCCACCGACGTGGCGATGCCCTGACCCAGCGGCCCGGTCGTCGCCTCCACGCCGGACACGAGGTGGTACTCCGGGTGCCCGGGCGCGTGGCTGCCGGGCTGGCGGAAGCGGCGGATGTCGTCCAGCGTAACCGCCAGCCGTCCGATGACCTCGTAGTCCGGGTTCACCGCCCGCACGCCGGACAGGTGCAGCAGCGACCACAACAGCATCGACGCGTGGCCGTTCGACAGCACGAAGCGGTCGCGGCCGGGCCAGACCGGATCGGCGGGGTCGAAGCGCAGCACGCGGTTCCACAGCGCGTAACCGGCCGGCGCCAAACCCATCGGCGCGCCCGGATGGCCGGAGTTGGCCGCCTGCACCGCGTCGATCGTCAGCGTGCGGATCGTGTTGATGCAGAGCGTGGCGATATCCGTGTCGTGCGGGAACGCCATCGGCGGCTCCTCGAAGGTCAGGCGGCCGCGCCGCCGGCGGCCGCCGCGTCGGCCATGATCAGCGCGCGCTGCCCGGTCACGCGGCCGGCGGGAATGGCCGGGTCGCGCCGCACGAGGCGCGCGACCATCGGCGCCTTGTCCACGCCCGTCACGACGAACAGCACGGTGCGTGCACGGTCGAGGATCGGATACGTGAGCGTCATCCGTCGCCGACCCTGATACGGCCCGGTCAGCGCGACGTCGGCGTGGTCCTCGACGAGCACGGGGTCGCCGGGGACCAGCGACGCGGTGTGGCCGTCGGGGCCGAGCCCGAGGTGCACGAGGTCGAGCACCGGCGGCGTGCCCGCGAACGTCGCGAGCTCCTGCGCGTAGGCCGCTGCCGCGGCCGCGAGGTCGGTCGCCTCCACGCGCATCGCGTGCAGGTTGGAAGGTGGCAGCGCGACGCGCTCGACGAGACTGTCGTAGATGTGCGAGAGGTTGCGGTCGGGATCGCGCGGCGGCGCCACGCGCTCGTCGGCCTGGAACACGTGGACGTTGAGCCACGGCACGTCCTCGCCGGCGAGTGCGCGCAGCATCTGCCACGGCGTGTGGCCGCCGCTCACCGCGAAGTTGAAGCGCCCGCGCGCCAGCACGGCGTCGCGCGCCTTGCCCGCGATGTACGCGGCCGCCCGCCGCGCGACCTCGTGCGCGTCGGCGAACGACTGCAGTTCGATCGGCGTCATCGGCGGGGCGCCCGCGGAATCACGCCTTGACCACCGGGTCGTTCCACCCGCCCGGCGGCGCCAGGCGCAGCACCTCCGGCGGTCCCCACTGCCCCGGCTCGTACGGGTGGACCGGCACGGCGGCCGCGAGCGCGGGATCGACGATCCGCCACGCCTCCTCGACGTAGTCCTCGCGCGCGAACAGCGTCGTGTCGCCCGCCATCGCGTCGCCCAGCACGCGCTCGTACGCGTCGGGCTCGCGCCCGTCCGGATGGTGGCTCGCGAGCAGCTCGACCTGCGCGCCGATCGCGCGCTCCGCCGCGTCCATCACCGTGGTGCCGAGCGCGATCGTGACGTCGGGGCTCACGCGGAAGCGGAAGTGGTTGGGCGGCGCCGCGCACGTCGGGTACATGGTCGGCGGGCGCTTCAGCCGCAGCAGCACCTCCGTGCACGTGACCGGCAGGCACTTGCCGGCGCGGATGTAGAACGGCACGCCCTGCCAGCGCCAGGAGTCGATCGCGAGCTTGACAGCGGCGAAGGTCTCGACGTTCGAGTCCGCCGCCACGCCGGGCTCGTTGCGGTAGCCGCGAAACTGGCCGCGGACGAGGCTTGCGGGATCGAGCGTGGCGACGGCCCGCAGCACCTTGACCTTCTCGTCGCGGATCGACGCGCTGTCCGCGCGCACCGGCGGCTCCATCGCGAGGTTGCACAGCACCTGGAACAGGTGGTTCTGCACGACGTCGCGCACGGTGCCGACCTGCTCGTAGAACGCGCCGCGGCCCTGCACGCCGAAGCTCTCGGCCATCGTGATCTGCACGCTCTCCACGTGCGTGCGGTTCCACAGCGGTTCGAGGAACTCGTTGGCGAAGCGGAAGAACAGCATGCTGTGGACGGGCCGCTTGCCGAGGTAGTGGTCGATGCGGAAGACGTGCGCCTCGTCGAACGCCGAATGCAGTATCGCGTTCAGCTGCCGCGCGGACGCGAGGTCGCGGCCGAACGGCTTCTCGACGATCACGCGGGCGCCCGCCGTGCAGCCGGCACGCTGCAGCTGCTCGACCACGGGACCGAACAGCGACGGCGGGATCGCGAGGTAGTGCGCGGGATGCGCCGAGCCGCCGAGCTCGCGGCGCAGCGCCGCGAACGTCGCCGCGTCCGCGTAGTCGCCGTCGACGTAGCGCAACAGCGACACGAGCTTCGCGAACGCCGCCTCGTCGACGCCGCCGTGCTTGTCGACGCTGTCGCGCGCACGCGCACGGAACTGGTCGAGGTTCCAGCCGGCCTTGGCCACGCCGATCACCGGCACGTCGAGGTTCCCGCGCCGGATCATCGCCTGCAGCGACGGGAAGATCTTCTTGTACGCGAGGTCGCCGGTCGCGCCGAAGAACACGAGCGCGTCGGAGCGGACGGTGTCGCTCACTTCGCCGGCTTCTCGTGGTGGCCGCCGAACTCGTAGCGCAGCGCCGACAGGAGCTGGTTCTGGAAGTCGGCCTCGCCGCGCGAGCTGAACCGCTCGTACAGCGCCGTCGTCAGCACCGGCGCGGGCACCGCCTCGTCGATCGCCGCCTTGATGGTCCAGCGGCCCTCGCCGGAGTCGGACACGCGCCCCGAGAACGCGGACAGCGCCGGGTCTTTGGCCAGCGCCGACGCCGTGAGGTCGAGCAGCCACGACGCGATCACGCTGCCGCGGCGCCAGACCTCGGCGACTTCGGCGAGGTCGAGATCGTACTGGTAGTGCTCGGGGTCGCGCAGCGGCGTGGTCTCCGCGTCGGCATCGTGGCTGCGCTTGCCGACGTTGGCGGACTTGAGGATCCCGAAGCCCTCGGCGTACGCGGCCATCAGTCCGTACTCGATGCCGTTGTGCACCATCTTGACGAAGTGGCCGGCACCGCTGCCCCCGCAGTGCAGGTAGCCCTGCTCCGCCGTGCCGCGGCCGGGCGCGCGCCCGGGCGTGCGTTCGATCGTGCCGATGCCCGGCGCCAGCGTGCGCAGGACCGGGTCGAGCCGCGCGACGGCGTCCGCCGGTCCGCCGATCATCATGCAGTAGCCGCGTTCGAGGCCCCACACCCCGCCGCTGGTGCCGACGTCGACGTACTCGATGCCCTCTGCCGCCAGTGCCTGGCTGCGCCGGATGTCGTCGACATAGTACGAGTTGCCGCCGTCGATCACCGTGTCCCCCGCGGCCAGCAGCGGCGCGAGCTGCGCGATCGTCGCGTCGACGACGGCGGCGGGCACCATCAGCCACACGCAGCGCGGCGGGACCAGCTTGCCGACGAGGTCGGCGAGCGAGGCGGCGGCCGTCGCGCCCTCCGCGGCCATCGCCTCGATCGACTTCGGGAACGCGTCGTACACGACGCACGCGTGACCGCCCTTCATCAGCCGCCGCACCATGTTGGCGCCCATCCGGCCCAATCCGATCATTCCGAGTTGCATGCTTGCCTGCTCCGTTGCGTGCCGTGGTAAAGAACTTTCACAAAGAGACGCAGACGCGCCGAGGACTTCATGTCGACCGCTCTTGCTCGGCGTCTCTGCGTCTCTTTGTGAGTGGCCTTCCGCGACGAACTCCACGAACTCGCGGTGCCGCCGCGCGGCGTTACGGCGGCGTCCCCCGCTTGCCGCTGCGGTACCGGCGGATCAGCGCCGCCGTCGAGCTGTCGTGCGCGGCCGATGGCGGGTCGTCGCCCGCGAGCTCCGGGATGATCCGCTGCGCCAGCACCTTGCCGAGCTCCACGCCCCATTGATCGAAGGAGTCGATCCGCCACAGTGCGCCCTGCGTGAACACGCTGTGCTCGTAGAGCGCTACCAGCGTGCCCAGCGCCGCCGGCGTCAGGCGCGGGAGCAGCAGCGTGTTCGACGGCCGGTTGCCCTCGAACACGCGGTGCGGCACCAACGCCGCCGGCGTGCCCTCGGCGGCGACCTCCGCCGCCGTCTTGCCGAACGCCAGCGCCTGCGCCTGTGCGAACACGTTGGCGACCAGCATGTCGTGGTGGCGGGGCAGCGGGTTCAGCGGCTGCGCGAACGCGATGAAGTCGCACGGGACGAGCCGCGTACCCTGGTGCAGCAGCTGGTAGAACGAGTGCTGGCCGTTGGTGCCTGGCTCGCCCCAGTAGATCGGCCCGGTGGCGACGTCGACCGGCGTCCCGTCGAGCGTCACGCGCTTGCCGTTGCTCTCCATCGTCAGCTGCTGCAGGTACGCGGGGAAGCGCTTGAGGTACTGCTCGTACGGCAGCACGGCGACCGTCTGCGCGCCGAAGAAGTCGTTGTACCAGACGGCGATGAGGCCCATCAGCACCGGCAGATTGCGCTCGAACGGCGCGGTGCGGAAGTGCTCGTCCATCGCGTGGAAGCCCGCGAGCATCTCGCGAAAGCGCGCCGGGCCGATCGCGAGCATCGTGGAGAGGCCGATCGCCGAGTCCATCGAGTAGCGGCCGCCGACCCAGTCCCAGAAGCCGAACATGTTCGCGGTGTCGATGCCGAACGCGGCGACCTTCGCGCCGTTGGTCGACACGGCGACGAAGTGCTTCGCCACGGCATCACTCGCGCCGCCCAGCGCCCGCAGCGCCCAGTCGCGCGCCGTCTGCGCGTTGGTCATCGTCTCCAGCGTCGTGAACGTCTTCGAGGCCACGATGAACAGCGTCTCCGCCGCGTCGAGGTCGCGGGTGGCCTCGGCGAAGTCGGTGCCGTCGACGTTGGAGACGAAGCGGAACGTCATCGTGCGGTCGCTGTAGTGGCGCAGCGCTTCGTACGCCATCACCGGCCCCAGGTCCGAGCCGCCGATGCCGATGTTGACGACGTTGCGGATCCGCCTGCCGGTGAAGCCCTTCCACTCGCCGCTGCGCACGCGGTCGGCGAACTCGCTCATGCGGTCGAGCACTGCGTGGACGTCCGGCACCACGTCGTGCCCGTCGACGACGAGCGACGCGCCGCGCGGCGCACGCAGCGCGACGTGCAGCGCCGGCCGGTTCTCCGACACGTTGATGCGGTCGCCGCGGAACATCGCGTCGATGCGCTCGCGCAGCCCGGACTCGTGCGCAAGCCGCACCAGCAGGCGCAGCGTCTCGTCGGTCACGCGGTTCTTCGAGTAGTCGAGGTAGACGCCGGCGCTTTCCGCCGTCAGGCGCTCGCCGCGCGCCGGATCGGCGGCGAACAGCTGCCGCAACGTGGCGTCGCGCATCGCCGCGTGGTGCGCGACGAGCGCCTGCCAGGCGGGGAGCGACGTCGTCGCGGCGGCCGTCATGGCCGCTTCCCGCGGGCAGCGCGCGCACGGGCCGCCGCCCGCGCCCACAGGCGCAAGCCGCCGGGGAACGCGTTGGCGTTCCCGCCCAGCCGGCAGCGCGGCGGCAGTTCGCGCAAGAGGCGCGCGTTGCCGCCGCCCAGCACGATGTCCTCGGGCGCCAGCGCGGCGGCCAGCCGCTCGATCACGTCGAGCGCGTGCCGACGCCACTTGCGCTCGCCCATGCGCGCGAGCGCGCGCTCGCCGACGTAGTCCTCGAACGTCGCCCTCCGGTACGGCAGGTGCGCGAGTTCCATCGGCACGACGACGCCGTCGACGATCAGCGTCGTGCCGAGGCCGGTGCCGAAGCCGAGGAACAGCATCTTGCCGCCCTCGTAGCTGCCGAGCGCCTGCATCGCCGCGTCGTTGATCATCCGCACCGGCCGCCGGAACGCCGCCTCGTAGTCGAAGTCGACCCAGCCGGCACCGAGGTTGTGCGGCTCGGCGGCCGGCCGGTTGCGCACGACCGGCCCCGGATAGCCGATCGACACGGCGTCGTATTTCCAGCCGCGGGCCAGCGCGCGCACGCCGGCCGCCATCTGCGCGGCGGTGAGCTTTGGCCCGGAGGCCAGCTTGCGCTCCGTCGCGCGGCCGGTGGCGAGGATCTTCACGTGCGTGCCGCCGACGTCGATCACCAGCACGTCCATCGCCGCGGCCCTACGCGGCCCGGGCGAGCGCGGCGCACTTGCTCGCGAGGACCGCCATCAGGTCGTTCCACGACTGCACGAACGACGCGGCGCCCTCGTCCTGCAGCCGTGCGGCGAGCGCGTCGAGATCGATCCCGGCGCGCGAGAATTCGCCCAGCACCGCCGCGCAGTCGCCGCCGTCGGCCGGCGCGGCCGCCGTGACGCGGCCGTGATCGGCGACGGCAAGCAGCGTGGCCTCGGGGATCGTGTTCACTGTCAGCGGCGCCGCCAGCGCCTCGACGTAGAGCGTGTCGGACGCCTTCGGGTCCTTGGTGCCGGTGCTCGCGAACAGCAGCCGCTGCGGACGCGCGCCCGCGTTCATCGCGCGCCGCACGCCGGCCGACGCGACGTGGTCGTAGTACGCGCGCAGGCAGTCGTGGCCGATGGCGATGCCCAGCCGGTTGACCAGGTTCGCCGGGACCTTGCCGGCGACCGCGACGTCCCAGCGGCTGACGAACAGCGACGCGACCGACGCGACGTCGGGCGACAGGCCGGCGGCGATCCGGCGCTCGATGCCGCGCAGGTACGCGTCGGCTGCGGCCGCGTACTGCGCGCGGGAGAAGAGCAGCGTGACGTTCACCGGCACGCCGGCGAAGATCGCTTCCTCGACGGCGGGCAGGCCTTCCCGCGTGCCCGGGATCTTGATGAACAGGTTGGGTCGTCCCGCGCTCGCGTGCAGCGCCTTGGCCACGGCCAGCGTCGTCGCCGCGTCGCGTGCGAGCAGCGGCGACACCTCGAGGGACACCCAGCCGTCCACGCCGCGCGTGCGCTCGTGCACGGGCCGGAAGAGGTCCGCGGCGCGCGTGACGTCCTCGAGCGCCAGCTCGAAGAACAGCGCCTCGCCGGACTTGCCGGACTTCAGCTTGCTGCGGATGGCGGCATCGTAGTCCGCGCTGCCCTTGATCGCGTGGTCGAAGATCGTCGGATTCGACGTGAGACCGGTCACGGACAGCTCCGCGATGTAGCGGGCGAGCGTGCCGCTCTCGAGCAGGTCGCGCGTGATGTTGTCGAGCCACAGGCTCTGGCCCAGGTCGTGCAGCGTGCGGGTCGCAATCATCGCGTCGTTCCGGGAAAGGATGGGCAGGCGGCGGGGCCCGTCAGGCGGCCGCGCGGGCGGGCCGGCCATTTCACGCTGTTCCCGCGTGCATGGCAAGGGGGGGCGCAGCGTCGTTCCACGACCGGATCACGGGCTGCGTCGCGTCGTGCTCGTAGCCCAGCACGCTCACGCTCGCCGTGCCGAGCAGGAAGTGGCGCCCGCCGCCGGCGTCGAGTCCCAGCCAGCGCGCCGCGATCGTGCGCAGGATGTGCGCACTGGAAAAGAGCAGTACGTTGCCGGCGACGGCACGGACGCGCGCAATGAGGCGATCGGCGCGCGCAGCGACGTCGGCGGGCGCCTCGCCTTCCGGGCAGCCATCGCGGAACAGCACCCAGCCGGGGCGCCGCGCAAGGATCTCGGCGGTCGTCATGCCTTCGTAGGCGCCGTAGTCCCACTCGGCGAGGTCCGGGTCGACCGCGGCCCGCGCCCCGTATCCGGCGAGCTCGCACGTGCGCCGCGCGCGCTGCGACGGGCTCACGAGAACCTGCGCGAACGCGCCGCCGGCAAGGCGCGCGGCGAGCCTCCGTGCATCGGCCTCGCCCGCGGCGGTCAGCGGCACGTCCGTGCGGCCGGTGTGCTGCCCCGCGACGCTCCACGCGGTCGCGCCGTGGCGCGCGAGATAGACGAGCGGCAGCGCGACGCTCACCGCGGGGCCCCGTTTTCCATCGCGGGATTGTACGATGGCGCATCTTCACGATCCAATCGCCGCGGCGGCGTATCGCGCGGCGCGCGACATCGCCCCCATCATGGCAATGGCATCCGACACCAGCTTGACGACCGTTCCCGGCGCAGGGGGATTGCCGATGGTCGTCCTGACCGCCGCCGACGGCGCGCGCGCCGGCGTGTACCTGCACGGCGCGCACGTCACGTCGTGGTTGCCCGCCGCCGGCCTGCCCGACCGGCTGTTCCTGAGCGCAGCGTCGCGGTTCGCACCCGGCACGCCGATCCGCGGCGGCGTGCCCGTGTGCTTCCCGCAGTTTGCCGACCAGGGGCCGCTGCCGATGCACGGGTTCGCGCGTACCGTCGCGTGGGACCTCGTGCGCGCCGAAACGATCGCCGGCGGCGCGGCGCAGGCGGTGCTGAGCCTGTCCGACTCGGCGGCCACACGCGCGCTGTGGCCGCACGCGTTCGCGCTCGAGTTCACCGTCACGGTCACGCGCGAGGCGCTGTCGCTCGCGCTGGCCGTCACGAACACGGGCGCCGCGCCCTTCGCGTTCACCGGCGCGCTGCACACGTACCTGCGCGTCGCCGACATCGCGGCGACGTCGGTGCGCGGCCTGGCGGGCGCGCGCTACCGCGACAAGGTGACGAAGGATGCCGATGTCGCCGAGACGGCCGCGGCGCTCGCGATCGACCGCCCGCTCGACCGCGTCTACCACGCGGCGCCGGATCCGGTCCTCGTGACGGAGCCGCAGCGCACGCTCGCGGTCCGGGCCGCGGGATTCCCGGACACGGTGATCTGGAACCCGGGGCCCGCGCGCGGCCCGGCGCCGCCCGGGCCGCCGTCCGACCTCGAACCGGACGCGTTCAGGCGCATGCTGTGCGTCGAGGCCGCCGCGGCGCGCGCGCCGATCGTGGTCGCACCGCAGGCCACGTGGCGCGGCACGCAGACGCTGCGCGTCGCCTGAAGGCCGTCCTCCCGTGAACCCGCCGCCGCCACCGACCGCGGAAGAGGCGCGCCTCGCGGAGGCCCGCGAGGGCAAGGCGCCGTGGCGGCTGTGGGGGCCCTACCTGTCCGAGCGGCAGTGGGGAACCGTCCGCGAGGACTACAGCGCGGACGGCGACGCGTGGCGCTACCTGCCGCACGACCACGCGCGCTCGCGCGCCTACCGCTGGGGCGAGGACGGCATCGCCGGGATCAGCGACGAAGCGCAGCGGCTGTGCTTCGCCCTCGCGCTGTGGAACGGCGCCGACCCGATCCTCAAGGAGCGGCTGTTCGGGCTCTCCGGTCACGAGGGCAACCACGGCGAGGACGTGAAGGAGTACTGCTTCTACGTCGACAACGTCCCCAGCCACGCGTACATGAAGTACCTGTACAAGTACCCGCAGCGCGCGTTTCCGTACGCGGACCTGGTCGCCGGCAACGCCCGGCGCACGCGGCTCGATCCCGAGTACGAACTCCTCGACACCGGCGTCTTCGACGACGACCGCTACTTCGACGTGGAGGTCGAGTACGCGAAGGCCGGTCCGACCGACGTGCTCGTGCGCGTGACGGCGACCAACCGCGGCGCGCACGCGGCGCCGCTGCACCTGCTGCCGACGCTGTGGTTCCGCAACGACTGGAGCTGGAAGGATGGCCAGCCGCGGCCCCGGATCGTCGTCGACCGCGAGGACGCGCGCGGTACCGTGCTCCGCGCGGAGCACCGGAGCCTGCCGCCGTACTGGCTGCACTGCGACGCGCTGGGCGAGGTCCTGTTCACCGAGAACGACACGAACGGCGAGCGCCTGTTCGGCGCCGCCAACGCCACGCCCTGGGTGAAGGACGCCATGCACGCGTGCGTCGTGGACGGCCGCCGCGACGCCGTCAATCCGGCACGCACCGGATCGAAGGCGGCGCCGCACTACGCCTTGACCATCGACGCGGGCGCCGCGGCGACGATCCGGCTGCGCCTGACCGCGGGCGGCGTGCTGGCCGATCCGTTCGGCGCGGACTTCGCCGCGACGTTCGCGCGGCGGCGGGAGGAGGCCGACGCGTTCTACCTGCGGATCACGCCGTTGCCCATGCCGGACGACCTGCGCAGCGTGCAGCGGCAGGCGTTCGCCGGCATGCTGTGGAACAAGCAGTACTACCACTACATGGTCGAGCGCTGGCTCGACGGCGACCCCGCCCAGCCGCCGCCGCCCGCCGCGCGCCGGCAGGGGCGCAACCACGCGTGGTGGCACGTGGCCGCCGAGGACGTCCTGTCGATGCCCGACAAGTGGGAGTACCCGTGGTTCGCCGCGTGGGACATGGCGTTCCACATGATCCCGTTCGCGATGATCGACCCTGACTTCGCGAAGGCGCAGCTGATCCTGCTCACGCGCGAGTGGTACATGCACCCGAACGGCCAGATCCCCGCGTACGAGTGGGCGTTCTCCGACGTCAACCCGCCCGTGCACGCGTGGGCGGCGATGCGCGTGTTCCAGATCGAGGAGAAGATCTACGGCCGCAGCGACCGCGAGTTCCTCGAGCGCGTGTTCCAGAAGCTCCTCATCAACTTCACGTGGTGGGTCAACCGCAAGGACTCGGAGGGCAACAACATCTTCGAGGGCGGGTTCCTGGGCCTCGACAACGTCAGCGTGTTCGACCGCACCGCGGGCCTGCCCGGCGGCGGCCGCCTCGAGCAGGCCGACGGCACGAGCTGGATGGCGATGTACTGCCTCAACCTGCTCGGCATCGCGCTCGAGCTCGCGAAGAAGGACCGTGTCTACGAGGACGTCGCGACCAAGTTCTTCGAGCACTTCGTCTACATCGGGGCGGCGATCAACCGCATGGGCGCGCACGGCAGCGGCCTGTGGAACGACGAGGACGGCTGGTACTACGATCAGCTGAAGCTGCCCGACGGCCGCTGCCTGCCGATCAGGGCGCAGACGATCGCCGGGCTGATCCCGGTGTTCGCGGTCGCGGTCGCCGACCGCGACGCGATCGCGGGCTTTCCCGACTTCGCGCAGCGGCTCACCTGGTTCACGAAGCACCGGCCCGAGCTGCTCTCCGGCCTCTCGGACATGACGGCGCGCGGCGTCGAGGGCCGCACGCGGCTGGCGCTCGTCGACACCGGCAAGCTCGCGCGCATCCTGCGCCCGGTGCTCGCCGACGACGCACTGCTGTCGCCGCACGGCGTGCGCTCGGTGTCGAAGCGGCACCGCGACCACCCGTTCGTCCTCGCCCTCGACGGCCGCACGTTCACGCTCGACTACGCGCCCGCCGAGTCCACGACGGACCTCTTCGGCGGCAACTCGAACTGGCGCGGCCCGGTGTGGTTTCCGCTCAACTACCTGCTGATCGAGGCGCTGCAGAAGCACGACTACGGCCTGGGCGACGGGTTCCGCGTCGAGTGCCCGACGGGCTCGCGGCAGGAGGTGCCGCTGTGGCAGGTGACGACCGAGATGACGCGCCGGCTGATCGCGATCTTCGTGCGCGGCGACGACGGGCGCCGGCCGGTCAACGGCCGCCGCGAGAAGTTCGACTGCGACCCGCACTGGCGCGACCTCGTGCCGTTCCACGAGTACTTCCACGGCGACACCGGCGAAGGCCTGGGCGCATCGCACCAGACCGGCTGGACCGGCGTGGTCGCCAAGCTCATCCACCAGTACGCCGAGTACGCGCTGGCCGGCGACGGGCAAACGCGCGACACCGAGTTCGGGCTCGGCCGCTGGGAGAAGGCGCGCTGACGCGGCGGACCCGGCCGCCGATCCGGCGTCAGTCCTGCGCGATCTTCGCCTCGCGCACGACCTTGGCCCACTTGTCGACCTCGGTGCGGAGAAACGCGCCGAATTCGGCCGGGCCGAGCGGCTTGCCGGCCGGCAGGAAGGTCGCGCGGCGCAGCCGCTCCTGCGCCTCCGGGTCGGCGAACGCCGCCGTCAGCGCGGCGTGCAGCCGGTCGCGGGTCGCCGCCGGCGTGCCCTTCGGCAGCACGAACCCGGCCCAGTCGCTCACGTTGAAGTCGACGAGCCCCGCCTCGGCCATCGTGGGCACGTCGGGCAGTTGCGGCAGCCGCTCGCTGGTCGTCACCGCGAGCGCGCGCACCTTGCCCGGTGCGACCTGGCCGATGGCGGACGACGCCGTGGCGAACATGTAGGCCACTTCGCCGGTGACGACGGCCAGCACCGCCGGCGGCGCGCCCTTGTAGGGGACGTGCGTGGCCGGGGCGCCGGTGCGCGCCTTGAACATCTCGCCGGCGAGCTGGCCGGGACTGCCGACGCCGCCCGACGAGTAGCTCGCGGTCCCGCGCGCCTTCAGCACGTCGACCAGCGCCGACACGCTGGTGGCCGGAATTCCCGGGTTCACGATCAGGATGTTGGCCGGGAACACGTACAGCCCCACCGGCTCGAAGTCGGTCAGCAGGTTGTAGCTGCGGTTCTTGATGATGCTCTCGTTCGCCGCCGCCGCGACGTTGATCATGCCGACGGTCAGGCCGTCGGGCTTGGCGTCCTTGACCAGCGCGAGCGCGACGGCGCCGCCGGCGCCGGGCTTGTTGTCGATGACCACCGTGCTGCCGAGTTCGCGCTCGAGCCGCGCCGAGACGTTGCGCAGCACGATGTCGAACAGCCCGCCGGGCGGTCCGCCGACGACGATCCTGACCACGGGCTGCGCGTGCGCCGCCGGCCATGCCGCCAGCGCGAAGGCGAGTGCCACGAGCTTCCACCACCATGTCCTGCGTCCGTTCATCGCTTCCTCCTGGTCCACGTCGGCCGCGCGTCGCGGCCTGCTCGCTGCTTCACCCGCGCCGGGACTTCCCCCGCGCTCAATCCCCGCCGCTGCCGCCCGGGGCGCTCCGCCGTCCCGGGATCTGCGCACCGCCCGCCACGAACAGGTTCTCGCCGGTGACGAACGACGCGCCGGGCGCGCAGAACATCGCGACCGCGCAGGCGACCTCCTCCGGCTCCCCGGCGCGGCCGGCGAAGCTGCACGAGCGCGCGAACGCGTCCCAGTCGCCGCCGGGCGCGCGCCGCCATGCATTGCGCTCGGTGCGGATGAGTCCGGGCGACACGTTGTTGAACGTCACGCCGCGCGCCGCCCAGCGGACTGCCTCCGCGCGGATCAGCGCGAGGTGCGCGGCCTTCATCGCGCCGTAGATGGGCAGCACCGGCAGCGGCGCCTCCTGCACGATGCTGCCGATGGTCACGACGCGGCCGAAGCCGCGCTGCGCCATCGCCGGCACGACCGCGTTCAGCAGGCGCACGGTCGCCTTGAAGTTCGTCTCGATCTGCGCGTCGATGTCCTCGTCGCGCGCCTCCTCGAGCGTGGCGTACACGGAGCGCGCCGCGCTGACCACCAGGACGTCGATCGGGCCGAGTTCCGCGACGGCCGGCGCGACCAGCGCCGCGGCGACGTCGCGGCGCGCGACGTCGACGTCGAACACGGCCGCGCGGCGGCCCCGCGCGCGCAGGTCGTCCGCCACCTGGGCGGCGGCGGCCGCGTCCGCCAGATGGTTGATGGCGACGTCGGCGCCCATCTGTCCGAGAATGCGCGCGATCGCCGCGCCGATGCCGCGCGAGGCGCCGGTCACCAGCGCGGTGCGCCCCGCGAGCGAGTACAGCGCATGGAAGTCGGTGTCTGCCATGGCGGCGCCTTGCGCGAGCAGCCTCGTCAGACCTCGTCCCACGACGAGACGGCGTCGTCGCGCACCTGCTGCTCGAGGACGCGCTCCTGCGCCTCGATCCGTTCCACCAGCGCGACGATTTCCTCGCCGCGCGCGTGCGGAACGCACACCGCACCGCTCTCGTCGGCCACGACGTAGTCGCCCGGCCCGATGACGATGCCGCCGATCGTGATGGCCTGGTTGATCGAGCCGAACGCGAACTCGTTACGGCTGCGCCGCGGGCACACGCCCACCGCCCACACCGGGTAGCCGACGGCGCGGATCTCCTCGAGGTCGCGGCAGGTGCCCCACAGGATCGTGCCGCGCACGCCGCGGCGCTGCGCCAGGCGCGACGCTAAGCCGCCCCACGCGGACGCGTTGGTCGCGCCATCGAGGTCCATCACCACGAAGTCGCCCGCCCGCATCGTCTGCAGCACGATCTCGAGCGGCTTGCCCACGCCACCGCCGAACCGGTAGGCGTCGGGATCGTTGGCACGGCGCACGAACCGGACCGGGAGCGCGCGCCCGCAGACGCGCCCGATGCCCGTGCGCTGCGCGGCGATGCCCGACAGCGCCCCCGCGATCCGCAGCTCGTCCAGCGCGTCGGAGATGGCCGACGTCGGATGCGCTGCCAGGCGCGTCGCGATGCTCAAGCCGTGTTCCATCCGTTCCTCCTGTCGTCGTCCGTGGTCGCGCAGGCGTTCGTCGCGGTCACACCGGGACCGTGAACCGCTCGAGGGCGCGCCGGTCGACGTCGAAACCGAGCCCGGGCGCGTCGCCCAGGTCGAGCATGCCATCTTCCGGCGCGCAGCCGAGCAGGCCGTCCCGCACCGGGTTGTGGTTGACGCCGAACTCGAGCATGCCGTCCGCGCTCCCGCTGGCCGCGAGCAGGTGCGCCGACGCGATGACGCCGGGCGCGCCGGCGAACGTGTGCGGGCAGTAGCGCCGACCCGCGGCGGCGATGCGCCGGGCGAGCGGCACGCCGCCGGAGAAGCCGCCCCACTTGGTGATGTCGGGTTGCAGCACGGCGAGCGCGGGCTCGGCCAGCGCACGGTCGAACATCTGCGGCGTCACCATGTTCTCGCCGCCCGCCAGCGGCATCGGCGCGGCGTCCGCGAGCCGGCGCCACACGTCGGCGGGGGCGTCCACCGGGATCGGCTCTTCGAGCCACGCCAGCCGCGCCTCGGCCAGTTGCCCGATCGTCGCCAGCGCCGCGTCCGCGTTCCACGACGAGTTCACGTCCAGCATGATCGCGCAGGACGCGCCCGCGAGCGCCCGGATCGGCCGCACGACGGCGAGATGATCGGCGATCGACCCGGACGAGCGCAGCTTGACTGCCCGCAGTCCGCGCGCGAGGGCACGCTCGACCGCGGGGCGCACGTCGTCGCTGCGCGCGAGGCTCGCGTAGACCGGCACGCGGCCGCTCGCGCCGCCCAACATGCGCCACAACGGCAGGCCGGCCTTCTTTGCCGCGATGTCGTGCAGCGCGATGTCGAGGCCGGCGATGACGGCGGCGATCGGGCCCGACTCGCCCGATTGCAGGCGCAGTACGTTGCTGATCGAGGTCAGGTGCGCCCACGCCTCGGCCGGCGACGCGAACGAGCGCTCGCGGAGCGCGGGCGCGAACACCTCCGTGAGCAGGCGCGCGCGATGGTGGAAGCCGAAGCGCGGGAAGTTGCACCAGACCTCGCCCCATCCCTCGACGCCGTCGTCGTCCCGCACCGCGACGAGCAACGCGACGACCGTGCGGATCGCGGTGATCGGCGTGGCCACGGCCCGCGGCAGCGGCGCCTCCAGCGCGATCGGCTCGACCGACCGGATCCGCAGCGGCGCGGCCGCCCGGGGCGACGGTCCGTCCTCGCGGTTCGCCTGCGTCCGCGGCTGCGCCGCGCCGTCCGCGCCGGAATGCCCGTTGCCCGCCATGTCAGGAGCCTGTCGCAATGCGCCGACCCCGTCGCGGCCGCCGTCGAAGGCACCATTGTCGGCACGGCAGGGTTGTTGTTCAATGATGAAGTTCTTATACATTCATACCAAAACCATATGAGCAATGCGACCCGCGCCCGGACTTCGGCGCCGACGCCGGCCGACGCGGCGCGCGCCGTCTCCGCCGCGGCCTACCGGACGGACCGCCTGCGTCTGCGCCACCTGCGCCTGCTCGAGCTCGTCGCTCGCCGCGGCTCGCTGGGCGCCGCCGCCCGCGAACTCGGCGTCAGTCAGCCTGCAGCCACGCTGCTGCTGCGCGAGCTCGAGGCGGTCTTCGCGTCGCGGCTGGTCGAGCGCGGCCCGCGCGGCGGCCGCCTGACCGCGGCGGGCGCGTTCGCGCTCGAACGGCTGGCGATCGCGCTGACCGCGGTCGAGCGCGCGATCGAAGCGGCCAGGACCCCGGCGGTCGAGCCGCTGGTGCGCGTCGGCTGCGTGCAGCTCGCGGGCGTGCACGCGCTGCCCGCCGCGCTGGCGCAACTCGAGCAGGCCGGCGTGCCGGTCAGGATCCGGATCCAGGAAGGGCGTGCGCGCGAACTCGTCGCGGCGCTATGCGCCGGCCAGCTCGACTGCGTGATCGGCTGGATGGACGACTCGGTCGCCGACGCCCTGCCCATCGCGGACCTCGACATCCGGCCGCTCGGGCACGGCCGCATGCAAGTCGTCGCAGCGGGGACGCACCCGCTCGCGCGGCGGCGCGCGGTGACCGTGGCCGAGCTCGCGCAGTGGCGCTGGATCGTCCCGCGCCCCGAATCGCGGACGCACGCGGCGTTCGTGCGCCTGTTCGTGGCCAACGGCGCCGCGGCGCCGCCCGTGGCCGTCGAATGCTCCGCGCTGCACACGATGCTGCACATGGTCGCCGCGACGCGCTTCCTGGCGGTCGCGCCCGACGTGGCCGTGCGCGCCTACGTCGAGCGCGGCGCGATCGCCGCGATCCGCGGTCCGGCGCTCGACCTCGGCCGCAACCAGGTCTCCGTGATCACGCGACGCGACAGCGGTGCGCTCGCCGCCGTCGCGCGGTTCCGGCAGGCGCTGCTCGCGCGCGCGGTCCGCAGCGGCGCGCACGCGGCCGCAGGGGCGGCGGGCCGCTGACGCCGGCCCGGCGTTCGCGCAACAGCCGGCGGCCGCCGCCCCCGCCGGCGACCCGCCGCGGCAGGGCGCAGGCGTCGCGCGCGGTAAGATGTCCGTATGCGCGCGGCCTGCGGTCGCGCCGCCAGCAGCCGCGCGTCCGGCCCGTCGGTCCCCGGCCTGGCGGACGGGGCCGCCGATCACACGGATTCCTGCCGATGACCACCCCGGATTCCCCTGCCCCGCAGCCGATCGCTGCGCCGGATCCCGCCGCCACCGCCGCCGACGCGGCGGTCGCGCCGGCGCACGCGCCAGCGCACTCCCCGGCGCCCGACGCGGCCGGCGCCGCACCCGCGGCCGCCGCAGCGCCCGTGCCGGAGCCCGCCGGCGCCGACGGCCGAGGAGATCGCCGCGTTCCGCGACATCGTCCTGCACAAGCTCACGTACATGGTGGGCAAGGACCAGACCCACGCGCAGGACCACGACTGGTTCGTCGCCACCGCGCGCGCCGTGCGGGACTACGTCGTCGACCGCTGGATGGACGCGACGCGCCGGACCTACCGCGACGGCCGCAAGCGCGTCTACTACTTCTCGCTCGAGTTCATGATCGGGCGCCTGCTGTTCGACGCGCTTTCCAACCTCGGCATCACCGAACTGGCGCGCGAGGCGCTGCGCGACCTGTCCGTGGATCTCGACCGCCTGCGCAAGCTCGAGCCCGACGCCGCGCTGGGCAACGGCGGCCTGGGCCGGCTCGCCGCCTGCTACATGGAGAGCATGGCCACGCTGGGGATCCCGGCGCACGGCTACGGCATCCGCTACGACCACGGCATCTTCCGCCAGGCGTTGAAGGACGGCTGGCAGCTGGAACTGCCCGAGGACTGGCTGTCCGCCGGCAACCCGTGGGAGTTCGAGCGGCCGGAGGTCACGTACACGGTGAGCTTCGGCGGCACCGTCGACACCGTCGACGCCGGCGACGACGCGACGCGCGCCGTGTGGGATCCCGCCGAGAGCGTCAACGCGGTCGCCTACGACACGCCGCTGCCCGGCTGGCGCGGGCGGCACGTCAACACGCTGCGGCTGTGGTCGGCGCGCGCGAGCGACCCGCTGCGGCTCGACGACTTCAATCGCGGCGACCACGTCGGCGCGCTCGCCGACCGCGTGCGCCTCGAGGCGATCTCGCGCGTGCTCTACCCGAGCGACGAGACCGAGGCGGGGCACGAACTGCGGCTGCGGCAGGAGTACTTCTTCGCGTCGGCGTCGCTGCAGGACCTGCTGCGCCGGCACAAGGCGCAGCACGGCGAGCTGGCCTCGCTGGCCGACCACGTGTCGATCCAGCTGAACGACACGCACCCCGCGATCGCCGTGCCCGAGCTCATGCGCCTGCTGATCGACGAGCACGCCATGCCGTGGGAGCTCGCGTGGGACATCACGACGACGGTGTTCAACTACACGAACCACACGCTGCTGCCCGAGGCGCTGGAGACGTGGCCGGTGTCGCTGATGGAGCGCCTGCTGCCGCGCCACATGCAGATCGTCTACCTGATCAACGGCCTGCACCTCGACGCACAGCGCACGGCCGGGCGCGACGACGCGTTCCTGTCGTCGGTGTCCCTGATCGAGGAGAACCACGCGCGGCGCCTGCGGATGGGACACCTCGCGTTCCTCGGGTCGCGCCGCGTGAACGGGGTGTCCGCGCTGCACACCGAGTTGATGCGCAGGACGGTCTTCCGCGACCTGTGCACGATCCACCCGGACCGGGTGGTCAACAAGACCAACGGCATCACGTTCCGCCGCTGGCTGTTCCAGGCGAATCCCGGGCTCACCGCACTCGTCACGGACGCCATCGGCCCGCAGTGGCAGGACGACGCCGCGGCGCTCGAGGCGCTGGCGCCTTTCGCCGACGACGCGGCATTCCGCGAGCGGTTCCACGACGTGCGCCGCGCGAACAAGGTCGCGCTGGCGCGGCTGGTCGCCGAGCGCCTGTCGATCGGCATCGACCCGGAGGCGCTGTTCGACGTGCAGATCAAGCGCATCCACGAGTACAAGCGGCAGCTGCTCAACCTCCTGGAGACGATCGCGTACTACAACGCGGTGCGCGCCCAGCCGACGCATCCGTGGGTGCCGCGCGTCAAGATCTTCGCCGGCAAGGCGGCGGCAGGCTACCAGCAGGCGAAGCTCATCATCAAGCTCGCCAACGACGTCGCGCGCATCATCAACCGCGACCCCGTCGTGCGCGGGCGCCTCAAGGTCGTGTTCCTGCCCAACTACAACGTCAGCCTCGCCGAGCGGATCATCCCGGCCGCCGACCTGTCCGAGCAGATCTCGACCGCCGGCATGGAGGCCTCCGGCACCGGCAACATGAAGCTCGCGCTGAACGGCGCGCTGACCATCGGCACGCTGGACGGGGCCAACATCGAGATCCGCGAGCGCGTCGGCGCCGAGAACATGCTGATCTTCGGCCTCACCGCGGACGAGGTCGTGCAGCGGCGCGCCGCCGGCATCGACGCCACGGCGACGATCGCCGCGTCGTCGACGCTCGCCGACGTGCTGAACGCCGTGGAGACCGGCGTGTTCTCGCCGGACGACCGCAGCCGTTACCGCGGACTGGTCGACGGCATCCGCCATCGCGACTGGTTCATGGTCGCGGCGGACTTCGACGCGTACTGGACGACGCAGCGGGCCGCGGGGCGCCTGTGGCAGGACCGCGCCGAGTGGACGCGCAAGGCGGTCCTCAACACGGCGCGGATGGGCTGGTTCTCCGCAGACCGCGCGATCCTGGACTACGCGCGCGAGATCTGGAATGCGGAGCCGGGCGAGCGCTAGAGCGATGGCCGCCGCCCTCCCCAAAGCCACCATCGATGCGATCGTCGAGGGCCGTCACGCCGATCCGTTCGCGGTGCTGGGCGTCCACGACGTCGATGGCGCGGCCGTCGTGCGCACGTTCGTGCCGGGTGCGGAGTCCGCCGAGGTGGTGAGCCCCGAAGGCACCGTGCTCGCGCCGCTCGCCCGGCGCCACGCGGCCGGCTTCTTCGAGGGCACGCTGCCGCGGCGCGGACGCTACCGCGTGCGCGCCTCCAACCGCGGCGGCAGCTGGATCGTCGACGATGCCTACGCGTACGGCCCCGTGCTGGGGCCGCTCGATGACTGGCTCGTCGGCGAGGGCACGCACGCGAAGCTCTACGAGCGGCTGGGCGCGCACCCGCTCGAGCACGAGGGCACGGCCGGCGTGCACTTCGCCGTGTGGGCGCCGAACGCGCGGCGCGTGTCGGTCGTCGGCGAGCACAATGCGTGGGACGGCCGCCGGCATGTGATGCGCAAGCGCGTCGACACCGGCGTCTGGGAGATCTTCGTGCCCGGATTAGGCCCCGGCGCCATCTACAAGTACGAGATCGTCGGCGCCGACGGCGCGCTGCTGCCGCTCAAGTCGGATCCGGTCGGCTTCCGCGCGGAGCTGCGGCCGTCGACCGCGTCGATCGTCTGCACGACCGACGCGTTCGCGTGGTCGGACGGCGACTTCCTGGCGGCGCGCGCCCGGCGCGATCCGCGGCGGGCGCCGATGGCGATCTACGAGGTGCATCTGGGATCGTGGCGGCGTGGCGCGGATGGCCGCTGGCTCGACTACGACGAGCTGGCCGATGCGCTCGTGCCGTACGCCGTCGACATGGGCTTCACGCACCTCGAGCTGATGCCCGTCAACGAGCACCCGCTCGACGCGTCGTGGGGCTACCAGCCGATCGGCCTGTTCGCTCCCACCGCGCGCCACGGCGAGCCTGCGGGGTTCGCCCGCTTCGTCGACCGGTGCCACGGCGCGGGGCTCGGCGTGATCCTCGACTGGGTGCCCGCGCATTTTCCGGTGGACGAGCACGGCCTCGCGCGGTTCGACGGCACCGCGCTCTACGAGCACGCGGACCCGCAGCTGGGCTTCCATCCGGACTGGGCCACGGCGATCTACGACTTCGGCCGGCGCGAGGTCGTCAACTTCCTCATCGCCAATGCCCTCTTCTGGCTCGATCGCTACCACGTCGACGGCCTGCGCGTCGACGCGGTCGCGTCGATGCTCTACCTCGACTACTCGCGCGGCGCGGGGCAATGGCGGCCGAACGTCCACGGCGGCAACGAGAATCTCGAGGCGATCGCGTTCCTGCGCAAGCTGAACGAGGCCGTGTACGGACGCCACCCCGGCGCGATCACGATCGCCGAGGAGTCGACCGCGTGGCCCGCGGTGTCGCGGCCGACGTACACGGGTGGGCTGGGCTTCGGCTTCAAGTGGAACATGGGCTGGATGCACGACACGCTCGACTACCTCGCCCACGAGCCCGTGCACCGGCGCTGGCACCACGACCGGATGACGTTCGGCCTCGTGTACGCGTTCGCCGAGAACTTCGTGCTGCCGCTGTCGCACGACGAGGTCGTGCACGGCAAGGGGTCGCTGCTCACGCGGATGCCCGGCGACGCGTGGCAGCAGTTCGCCTCGCTGCGCGCGTACTTCGCGTTCATGTGGGCGTACCCGGGCAAGAAGCTGGTGTTCATGGGACAGGAGTTCGCGCAGGGCCGCGAATGGGACTTCGACGCCGGCCTCGACTGGAGCCTCACCGACGTGCACTGGCACCGCGGCGTGCAGGCGCTGGTGCGCGACTGCAACCGGCTCTACCGCAGCCAGCGCGCGCTCCACGAACGCGACTGCGAGCCCGACGGATTCCGCTGGATCGTCGTCGACGACTCCGACCGCTCGGTGTTCGCGTGGCTGCGGACGGGCGGCGACGGCGCCCCGCCGGTCGTTGCGGTCGCCAACTTCACGCCGGTCCCGCGCGACCGGTACCGGCTCGGCCTGCCGCGGCCGGGCCGCTGGCGCGAGATCCTCAACACGGATTCCGCGCTGTACGGCGGTTCCGACCGCGGCAACGCCGGCGGCGTCGACGCGCGCAGCGGCGCCTCGCACGGCCATCCGTGCCACGCCGTCGTCGCGCTGCCGCCGCTGTCCGTCGTCTGGTTCGTCCACGAAGGAAACGGCTGACGCCTAGCACCCCCGGGAGCCCACGCCATGGACCGTGTGACCTACTCGACCCCCCTCGCCCGCTCGGCGATGGCCTACGTGCTGGCCGGCGGGCGCGGCAGCCGGCTGATGGAACTGACGGAGCGCCGCGCGAAGCCCGCCGTCTACTTCGGCGGGAAGTCGCGCATCGTCGACTTCGCGCTGTCGAACGCGCTCAACTCGGGCATCCGCCGCATCGCGGTGGCGACGCAGTACAAGGCGCACAGCCTGATCCGCCATCTGCAGCGCGGCTGGAACTTCCTGCAGCCGGTGCGCAACGAGAGCTTCGACATCCTGCCCGCGTCCCAGCGCGTCGCCGAGGACCAGTGGTACGCCGGCACCGCCGACGCCGTCTACCAGAACATCGACATCATCGACGGCTACGCGCCCGAGTACCTGGTGATCCTCGCCGGCGACCACGTCTACAAGATGGACTACGAGCGCATGCTCGTTCAGCACGTCAACGACGGCGCCGACGTCACCGTCGCGTGCCTCGAGGTCCCGGCGGCCGAGGCGACGGCCTTCGGCGTCATGCACGTCGACGCCGCGGACCGCATCGTGGCGTTCGTCGAGAAGCCGGAGGTTCCACCCGAGATGCCGGACCGCCCCGGCTTCGCGCTCGCGAGCATGGGCATCTACGTGTTCCGCCGCGAGTTCTTGAACGAGCAGCTCAAGCGCGACGCGGCCGACCCGCATTCGCGGCGCGACTTCGGCCGCGACGTCATCCCGTACCTCGTCCGGCACGGCAAGGCGGTCGCGCACCGCTTCGCGCGCTCGTGCGTGCGTTCGGCCGACGAGTCCGAATCGTACTGGCGCGACGTCGGCACGCTCGACGCGTACTGGGAGGCCAACATCGACCTGACCGACGTGGTGCCCGCACTCGACCTGTACGACCGCAACTGGCCGGTCTGGAGCTACGCGGAGATCACGCCGCCGGCCAAGTTCGTGCACGACGTCGACGGCCGGCGCGGCACCGGCGTCTCGTCGCTCGTGTCCGGCGGCTGCATCGTGTCCGGCTCGACGCTCCGCCGCTCGCTGCTGTTCACCAACGTCCACCTGCACTCGTACGGCCAGGTCGAGAACGCGGTGATCATGCCGGGCGTGGACATCGCCCGCGGCGCGCGGCTCGCCAACGTGATCGTCGATGCCGACGTGCGCATCCCCGCGGGTCTCGTGGTCGGCGAGGACCCGGAGGCCGACGCCGCGCGCTTCCGCCGGACCGAGCGCGGCATCTGCCTGATCACGCAACCAATGATCGACCGGCTGCCCGCCTGATGCGCGTCCTGTCCGTCGCGTCGGAGGCGTTTCCGCTCGTCAAGACCGGCGGCCTGGCCGACGTCGTCGCGGCCCTGCCCCCGGCGCTGGCGCGCGAGCGCGTCACCGTGCGCACGCTGGTGCCCGGTTATCCGGCGGTGGTCGACGCGCTGCGCGACGCCGACGCCGTGCACGCGTTTCCCCGCCTGCACGGGGGCCCGGCGCGCCTGCTCGCCGCGCACGCGGCGGACCTCGACCTCTTCGTGCTGGACGCGCCGCACCTCTACGCGCGTCCCGGCAATCCGTATCTCGGCCCGGACGGCAAGCCATGGCCCGACAACGCGCTGCGGTTCGCGGCGCTCGCCGAAGCCGCGGCCGCGATCGGCCGTGGTGCGCTGCCGCGCTTTGCCCCGGACGTCATCCACGTGCACGACTGGCAGGCGGGCCTCGCGCCGGCGCTGCTCCACTACGGCGGCACGCCACGCCCGGCCACCGTGGTGACCGTGCACAACCTGTCGTTCCAGGGCCAGTTCCCGCGCGAGATCCTGACCGCGATCGGCCTGCCGCCGCACGCCTTCGCGATCGACGGCGTCGAGTACTACGGCACGATCGGATATCTGAAGGCAGCGCTCGCGCTCGCCGACCGCATCACGACGGTGTCACCGACGTACGCGGAGGAGATCCGCACGCCCGAGGGCGGCATGGGCCTGGACGGCCTGCTGCGGCAGCGCGCCGACGCGCTGGCCGGCATCCTCAACGGCATCGACGAGACCGTGTGGAACCCGGCGACCGACCCGCACCTGCCGACGCGCTTCGACGCGCGGCGGCTCGCGCGCCGCGCCGCGAACAAGGCCGCGCTGCAGGCACGCTTCGGCCTCGCGGTCGAGCCTTCGGCGTTCGTCGTCGGCGTGGTCTCGCGCCTGACGCACCAGAAGGGAATGGACCTGCTGGTCGAGGCGCTGCCGGCGCTCGTCGCGCTGGGCGTGCAGGTGGCGCTGCTGGGCACCGGCGACCCCGCGCTCGAGCGCGCGTTCGCCGCCGCCGCCGCGCGTCATCCCGCGCGCGTGGCCGCGGTGATCGGCTACGAGGAGACGCTCGCGCACCTGCTGCAAGGCAGCGTGGACGCGCTGCTCGTGCCGTCGCGCTTCGAGCCGTGCGGGTTGACGCAGCTCTGCGCGCTGCGCTACGGCGCGATTCCCGTCGTCGCGCGCGTCGGCGGGCTCGCCGACACCGTGATCGACGCGAACGCGATGGCGCTCGCGGCCGGCACCGGCACCGGCATCCAGTTCGCGCCGGTGACGCGCGCACACATCGAGCTCGCGGTCGGACGCGCCGTTTCGCTCAAGCGCGACGCCGCGCTGTGGCGCCGGCTGCAGGCGCGCGCGATGGCGACCGACGTCGGCTGGACGCGGCCCGCGAAGCAGTACGCGGCGCTGTACCGCGCGCTGGTGAAGTCGCGCGGGTCCTGACCGATGCGGGTTGGCCCCGGCAGCCCCGAGCCGCTCGGCGTGACGCCGGCGGCGGGCGGCGCCAACGTCGCCGTGTACTCGGCGCACGCGACGGCGATCGAGCTCTGCGTGTTCGACGCGACGGGGACCACCGAGCAGGCGCGCGTCGCGCTGCCCGAGCGCACCGGCGACGTGCGGCACGGCTTCGTCGAGGGTCTTGCGGAGGGCGCGCGGTACGGCCTGCGCGCACGCGGTCCGTATGCGCCGCACGACGGGCACCGTTTCAACGCGGCGAAGCTGCTGGTCGATCCGTACGCGCGCGCGCTCGACCGCCGGTTCGCGCTGCACCCGGCGATGTACGGCGCCGGAACGGACGACGACGCGCGCGACGCCACCGACAGCGCGCCGTTCGTTCCGAAGGCCATCGTCACGCCGTGGCCCGCGGCCGTGCCGGCGCGGCATCCGCGCGTGCCGTGGGGCGAGACGATCGTCTACGAACTGCACGTGCGCGGCTTCACGCGGCTGCATCCGGAGGTTCCCGCGTCGCTGCGCGGCACGTGCGCGGGCCTCGCCCACCCGGCCGCGGTCGCGCACCTGACGCGTCTGGGCGTCACGACCGTGGAGTTGATGCCGCTCGCCGCGGCCATCGACGAGCGGCACCTGCTGGAACTTCGCCTGACCAACTACTGGGGCTACAACCCGGCCGCGCTGTTCGTGCCGGATCCGCGGCTCGCGCCGGGCGGCATGAGCGAGGTGCGCGCGTGCGTTGCCGCGCTGCACGACGCCGGCCTCGAGGTGATCCTCGACGTCGTGCTGAACCACACCGGCGAAGGCGACGCGCGCGGGCCCACGCTGTCGCTGCGCGGCCTCGACAACCTGACCTACTACCGCACGCTCCCCGGCGACCGCGCGCGCTACGCCGACGACACCGGCTGCGGCCACGCGGTCGCGCTCGACCGCCCACCGGCGCTGCGCCTGGCGCTGGACGCGCTGCGCTACTGGGCCGGGGCCGCGGGCGTGGACGGCTTCCGCTTCGACCTCGCCACCACGCTCGGCCGCCGCGACGACGGCTTCGATCCGGCGGCGCCGCTGCTGCAGGCGATCGCGCAGGACCCGGCGCTGCGCGACCTGAAGATCGTCGCCGAGCCGTGGGACGTCGGGTTCGGCGGCTACCGCCTGGGCGCGTTCCCCGCGCCGTGGGGCGAGTGGAACGACCGCTTCCGCGACGCGGTGCGTCGGTACTGGCGCGGCGACGCCGGCATGGTCGGCGAACTCGCGACGCGCTTCGCGGGCTCCGCCGACGTGTTCGCCGCGCGCGCGCGCCCGCCGTCGCGGTCGGTCAACTTCGTCGCCGCGCACGACGGCTTCACGCTCGCCGACCTGGTCGCGTACGGCGCGAAGCACAACGAGGCCAACGGCGAGGACAACCGCGACGGCGCCGCCGACAGCCACTCGTGGAACCACGGCGTGGAGGGCCCCGCGGACGACCCGGGCATCGCCGCGGCGCGCGCGCGTGACGTGCGCAACCTGCTCGCCACGCTGCTGCTCGCGCGCGGCACGCCGATGCTCGCGATGGGCGACGAGCTCGGGCGCACGCAGCGCGGAAACAACAACGGCTACGCGCAGGACAACGCGACGACGTGGCTCGACTGGGCGCGCGCCGACGCGAACCTCGCCGCGTGCACGGCGCGACTCGTCGAAGTTCGCCGCCGGCACCCGGCGCTGCGCGCCGACCGGTGGCTCACCGGCACCCCGCAGGACGACACGGGCATCGCCGATGTCGAGTGGCGGCATCCCGACGGCCGCGCGATGGGCGACGCGTGGACGCACCCCGACGTGCGCACGCTGGTCGCGGTCGTCTGCGCCGGGGCGACCGAGGCCGGGGAAGCGGATCGCGTGGCCGTCGCGTTCAACGCGGCCGACGCACCGGCTACCGTGCGCTGGCCCGACGCGCGCGCGGGGTTCGCGTGGCGCGCGCTCGTCGACACGTCGGCGCCGACGGGCGATCCCGCCGCGGTCGCCATCGACGCCACGCCGGCAAGCGTCGTGCCGGCGCACGCGGTCGTCGCCATCGCCGAGGAGGCGCAGCACGCCGCGCGGCGCGGCGCGCCGGACGACGGCTTGGCGGCGCTCGACCGGCTGGCCGCCGCGGCAGGTATCGCCGCCGAGTGGTGGGACGTCGGCGGCACGCGCCACGTCGTCGCCGCCGACACGAAACGCGCGCTGCTCGCGGCGATGGGCTACCCGGCACGCACGCGCGACGATGCGCGGTCGCACTTGGCCGATATCGCCGCCGCGCGCGCGAACACGGCTGCACTCGACACCGTCGCCGGCCGCTGCTACCTGCCACCCGCGCTGCGCGCCGGCGCGCGCCGCTTCGGCCTCGCCGCGCACCTGTACGCGCTGCGCCGCGCCGGCGACGCCGGCATCGGCGACTTCACGACGCTCGCGCGCGCAGCCGAAGCCACCGCCCGCGTCGGCGGCAGCCTCGTCGGCCTGAACCCGCTGCACGCGCTCTTCGCCGAGGACCGCGAGCGCGCGAGTCCGTACCACCCGTCCGACCGGCGTTTCCTCGATCCGATCTACGTCGACGTCGACGCCGTCCCCGACCTCGCGGCGTCCGCCGAGGCGCGCGCGCTGCTCGACCGGTCCGGCCCGCGCCTCGCCGGCCTCGCCGCCCGCACGCACGTCGACTATGCGGGCGTGTGGGACGTCAAGCGCGCGGTGCTCGCCGCGTGCTTCGCGACGTTCGGGCAGCGCGCGGCGGACGACCCGCTGGTCGCCGAGTTCGACCGCTTCGTCGCGGCGGGCGGCGCCTCGCTCGCGCACTTCGCATGGTTCGAGGCCATCGCCGCCGCATACCCTCGCGTGCAATGGCAGCGCTGGCCCGACGACCTGCGCGCACCGGATGCCAGCGGTGTCGCTGGATTCGCCGCGCAGCACGCGCGTGCCGTCCGCTTCGCGCTCTACCTGCAGTGGCTCGCCGACCGCCAGCTCGCAGCCGCGGCCGCGCGCGCGCGCGCGGCGGGCCTCGCGTGCGGCTTCTACCGCGACCTTGCGGTCGGCGCCGCGCCCGATGGTGCGGAGCCGTGGGCGAATCCGGGCGCGTTCGCGCGCGACGTGTCGATCGGCGCCCCGCCGGATCCATTCTCTCCGTCCGGGCAGGTGTGGTGTCTGCCGCCGCCGAACCCGCACGCGATCCGCGCGACAGGCGCCGCGGCGTTCCGGGAACTGCTCGCCGCGAACATGCGCCACGCGGGCGCGCTGCGCATCGACCACGTGATGGGACTGACGCGCCTGTTCTGGGTCCCCGACGGCGCCACGGCCGCCGACGGCGCCTATGTCGACTATCCGCTCGCCCTGCAGCTCTCCGTCCTCGCGGAGCGCAGCGCCTCGGCACGCTGCATCGTCGTCGGCGAGGACTTGGGCACCGTGCCCGATGGCCTGCGCGAGCGCCTCGCGGCGGCGGACGTGCTGTCGTATCGCGTGCTGTGGTTCGAGCGCGACGGCGCGCAGTTCCTGCCCCCGGGACGCTACCCGGCCAAGGCGGTCGCGTGCGTGTCGACCCACGACCTGCCGACGATCGCCGGCTGGTGGCGCGGCGCCGACATCGACGAGAAGCGTTCGCTGGGCCTGCTGGACGACGCGGTCGCCGGTACCGCACGCACCGAGCGCGGCGTCGAGCGCACGGCGCTCGCGCAGGCGCTCGCCGCCGCCGGTGCCACGCACGGCCGTCCGGTCGATGCCGCGGCCACGCCCGATGCGACGTTGGTGGCGGCCGTCCACGGCTTCATCGGTGCAGCGCCGTCCGCGCTGGCCGTGGTACAGGCGGACGACCTGGCCGGCGCGACGACGGCGCTCAACCTGCCGGCGACCGACCGCGCACGGCCGAACTGGCGGCGCCGGATCGACGTCGACGTGGACGCGCTGTGGACGAACGAGACGGGGGCGCGGACCGCGAAGGCCCTCGCGGATCGGGCAACACGCGACGGCGGATGAAGCCGGAGGGGCACCCGCGCCGGAATCGCGTGCCCGCGCGCCGATCAGGCCGAGTAGAAGACGATCGCCAGCCCGCGAGCGGCGGCCTGGCGATAGAAATCCTGGAGCTTGACGAACTCCGCGACGAGGCCGTCAGGGTCGTCCTTCCAAGCCTCGAAGTGGTAGAGCCCGGGACTGTCGAGCTCGTCGAAGAGTCTGCGGACGTATCCAGGCGTGTAGGCCGCGAGCAGCGTCGCGTGGATCTTCACCTGCTCCGCGCTGAGCAGCTCGCCGCCGTTCGACAGGCACTCGCCGAGATTGCGGGCGCCCTTGAACCCGGCGCCGCGCAGCAACTTCATCAACACGTCCCAGGCGTCCTGGATATCCGTGGCAAGGACATCTTCGCCCTCGCGCTCGACGATTTCATCGACCATCGAGGCGTCCTTCGACATCACCTCGGCTTCGGCGGGCGTGACGGCCCGCAGGAACAGCGCCATGCTCATCAGGTGCCTCCCGGATTGCGCGAAGTTGCCGCGTGATTCATGGCAGCGAGGCGCCGTCCGACAGCGATCTCGAAGTGCTTCTCTACGACCTCCGTGACGCGGCCGAAGACCTTCTCGCCGTACTGCCTTTCGATTTCGGTCGCGCGAACCGCCGGCCCGGCGAATACGCGCGCACTGCGTCGCCCGAAGACCTTCATGAGTGCAGATCTGCGGAACTCACTCCACCGAATCCGGGCCGCTGCCGCCGCCGAATCGCGGTCGATCCCCGTTCGTGCGCCGGCCAGCCTCGGCACCGTGCCGGGGACTTGCAGGAGTATGCGGCGGCGGTCTTGCGCGTCCGGAGGCCAGCCCGGCGCATCCGCCTGGCAATCACCCAGACGAGCACTGCGGGCGTACGTTAGACGCCCGTGCCGATGCAGCAGCCCTTGGCCGTGCTCCCGAATACAACCCCGGGAACCGGAAAAATCCTGGGCAACCGCTGGCGAATGGCGCGCCCGACAGGATTCGAACCTGTGACCCTTGGCTTCGGAAACCAATACTCTATCCAACTGAGCTACGGGCGCGGAACACGCCATTGTAGCGTTCGCCGGGCACCCGCGTCCAATGCGATTCCGCGCCGCGAGGGCGGGACGGTATAATCATCCGTTGACCCGGCCGGCCCGCGAAAGGCGCGCCGCGCCCACCAGAATCCATCCCTCGCGCCCATGACCGAAGAGCATTCCTCTCCCATCAAGACCCCGACGCAGCTCGTGATCGTCGTGCTGCTCGCGTTCGCCGTGCCGATCGCGCTCGCGGTGATGCTCTCGCAGCTCGTGACCAGCGGGGCGAAGGGAATGCACGACAACGACAACCTCGTGCTCGCGCGGATCCAGCCGGTCGGCACCGTGGTGCTCGCGGAAGCGTCCGGGCCGAAGGGCATGGCCACCGGCGAGCAGGTGTACAGCCAGGTGTGCAAGACCTGCCACGAGACGGGCCTCGCCGGCTCGCCGAAGGTCGGCGACAAGGCGGCGTGGGGCAAGATCGTCGCGCAGGGCGAGAAGCTCGCGTTCGAGCACGCGATCGGCGGCATCCGCGCGATGCCGGCGCGCGGCGGCAATCCGGACCTGACCGACGACGAGGTGAAGCGCGCGGTCGCCTTCATGGTCGGCAAGGTCGGCACGACGTGGGCCGCGCCCGTGGTCGCGGCAGCGCCGGCCGCAACGGCGGCGCCAGCCGCCGAGCGCACCGGCCAGCAGGTCGTCGCGGCAGCGTGCGGCAAGTGCCACGAGACGGGCGCCGGCGGCGCGCCGAAGATCGGCGACCGCGCCGCGTGGATCCAGCGCGCGAAGCTCGGGCTCAACGCCGTCTACCAGTCGGCGTTGAAGGGCCACGCCGGCATGCCCGCACGCGGCGGGATGGCCGAGTTGTCGGACCCCGAGGTCAAGCGCGCGGTGGAGTTCATGATGAACAGCGGCGCCGGCACGCCGGTCGCGGCCGCTGCCGCCGCACCGGTGGCTGCCGCGCCCGCGCCCGCGGCCGCCGACGGCAAGAAGATCTACGACGCAAGCTGTGTCGCGTGCCACGGCGCCGGCGTGGCCGGCGCGCCGAAGTTCGGCGACAAGGCCGCGTGGGCGCCGCGCATCAAGACCGGCATGGACGCGCTCTACACCGCCGTCCTGAAGGGCAAGGGCGTCATGCCGGCCAAGGGCGGCAACCCGTCGCTGTCCGACGCCGACGTCAAGGCCGCCGTCGACTACATGGTCGCTGCAGCGAAGTAGCGCGGCGAAACGTACCGCCTCCACGCGCGAACGCGGCCTCCGGGCCGCGTTTTCGTTGGTGCCTCGCCGGCGCGGACGGTGCGCCACGCCACCGGAAAAAAGGAGGGCGCCCAAAAGGCGCCCTCGAAGTCAAGCTACGGGAGAAATCGTTACGTCATCCGTTACGGACACACCACCCACGTCGTCGGCCCGGTCTGCGAGCACACGAACCCGCCCGTCACCACGTTCAGGTACGAATTCTTCACGTACGCCGTCGTCGCCTCGAACCCGAACGACGTCCCGTTCTGCCGGATCTGGTACACCGTCGGATCCCCGTCGCCGGCTGCGTGCTGAAGTTCGCCCACGCCGTCCCGCTGGTCGCGATGTAGCTGCCCAGCGCAATGTACGGCGCGTCGAAGAACACCCGCCGTACGGCGGCGAACTCACCGACCACGCGTTGTAGATCGGCGTGAACGTCTGCAGCGTCGTCCCCGCGATGAACGACGCCCCGCCCGGCCACTGGAACGCGATGAGCGGCCCGAACAGCGAGAGCGTCGGCATGCCCATCACCGTCATGGCCCCGTCCGCCGCCAGGATCAGCTGGCTGCCCAGGTTCCCCTGGATCCCCCCCGCCGGCAGCCCGCCCGTGGTCAGCGGCACCTGATGAACGGCGTCGTCGTGACGCCCGAGTCCACGATCGCGTCGCCCAGCACCCGCAGGTTCACCGCCTGGAAGCCGCCGCCGACCGCCGACACGCTGACGTTCACCGGCGCCAGCGTGAACAGCGGCGCAATGTCCATCGAATTCAGCGGCCAGTTCGTGTTGCCGGCGATCGGCGCGTTCATCGAGCCCAGCAGCAGCGCGTTCACGCTGTTGCTCACGAGCTGCGCCGCCGGCTTCTCGCTCGCGTCCACGTACGGCAGCCACGACGAATTCACCCCGGTGAACGACAGCCCCGCGAAGGCGATCGTCGGCGCCGTCAGCACGCCGGCCGGGTTCAGCTTGGCCAGCGCCAGCGGCGACGTGATGTTCAGGTAGTCACCCGCCGTCCACGGACCGTCCACCATCAGCGACGTCCCCTGCACCGTCGCGAAGATGTCGTCGCCCGCGAATATCCCGACCCCGCCGAGCTGCGCGTGACCGTCGCTGAACATCGTGACGTCGTAGAACGCGTTGAGCGACCCCGACACCGTCAGCATCCCCGTCGGCAGACCGTAGTGCGTGACGTACACGTTGCCGCCCGTCGACGTGACCGAGCCGCTGATCGTCGTCGTGTTGCCCGCCGACGCGCCGAGGTTGTCGATGGCGACGTTGTCCGCCGCCGTGATGTTGCCCGAGATCGCCAGCGGGTTGTTCGCCGGCGAGAGACCGTTCAGGACGGTCACGACCTGGCCGGCCGCAATGTCGCCGCTGATCGTCGTGTGGTTGCCAGCTCCGGTGCCGTAGTTGCGGACGAAGACGTTGTTGTTGGCGGCGAGATTGCCCGAGATCGTCGTCGGACCGTTGGTGACGACACGGGTTTCGGTGTAGCTACCCCCAGTCCCGAGCGCCGTCAGGTTGCCGGAGATCGTGGTCGGGGCGCCGGCACCGTTGTTGGTGATGTAGATGCTGCTGTTGATAACGCCCCCGATGGTGTTCGACAGCACATTGCCCGAGATCGTCAGCGGACCGCCAGAATCGACGAACACACTCGCGCCGGCACCCACGTCCGCGGCGATGTCCACCGCCTCGCTGGCGTCGATCACCAGCTGCCAGTCGCCCTGCACGCCACCCTCGGCGCTGGTCCGGTGGTTGATCGTCGACAGGACCGAGACATTGCCACCGTAGATCTGCACCCACTCCGTGGTCGCGATGCTCGACGGCTGCGCGCCGGGCGTGAGCGCATCGATGATCACGTCCGGCCGGAAGGCGGGCACCGACTGAGCGGAGAACCAATTCACCATCAGGCGCCGCAGGCTCTGGTTCGCCGCGTAGCTGGCCACCACGTTGTGCAGCTCGACCGCGCCGGCGTTCGAGTACGCGTCGACGTAGATCTGGTCGTCGGCGAAGAGGCCCACTTGCGTATCCGGGCTGCCCGCGACACCGCTGCGAACGCTGCCGCCGGCCCCGAGCATGATGTACCCGGTGGAATCCTGCGAGATCGAGCCCTCGTTGACGACACTGCCCGCCGACACGACGTTGAGGGTCCCGAGGCCGGCACCCACGTAGCAGCAGGCCACGGACCCCCCCGTGTCGACGTTCCACAGCCGGTTCACGGTCTGGTTGGAGAGGCCGTCGACGTTGGCGAAGCTCGCCTGCGGCGCGAGGCCTGCGGAAAGACGCACAATCCGGCCGAACAGGTTGCCGGTGTTCAGCACGTCGACGTTGTTCCCCGCGACCAGGATGTATGGCGCCGACTTGTTGACGAGGAAGTCACCGTTGATCGCGCCGGCGATCGTCACGTTTCCGGTCGCCGGAATCGTGCCGAAGGAAACGTACGAGTTGCCGTACGATGGCGCCGCCGGAATCACCCAGCCATTGTTGCCGATGAACTCGTTGATCGACGTCGCGCCGGTCATGTCGGCGCCGATCAGGCCCACGCCGGTCGGCGCGACGATGCGGCCGCCGGGGCCGACCACGATGCCGTTGGCGTTGGCGAGGAAAATCGCCGGCGCGTCAATGCACGCCACGCAACCGACCCACGGCGCCGCCGTCGAGATCAGGTTGCCGTAGATCTGCGACGGATTGCCCGATACGTCGATGTTGAGCACCGCCGGCGGAGGGTTGCCGGCAATTCCGCCGCCGAAGTACAGCGTGGCGTTCGAGCCCAGATTGAAACCGTGCGGGTTGCCCGGGTCGAGCAGGCCGCCCACGCCCCAGTGCAGCACGATCTTGCCGTAGACGTCGATGCGCGAGCCGTTGGCGAGGCCGGTGATCGTCGCGTTCAGCAGGAGCGGGGCGCCGCCGTTCACCTGCACGGTGCTCGCCAGGCTCCCTGCCACGAACTGACCCGCGCCCGGCATCTGGTTCGGTGTCGGTGCGGCCCACGCGGCGCCCGCGGCCAGCGCTACGGCGATAACGACGGGTTTGAGGACGAATTTCGCGGGCTCGTTGCGTCGTTGCATGTTGTCTTGTCTCCCCGAAGGCCGGTGTGACCAATGGCGCGAAACTAGCACATCCGGGTTCCGGCCGTCGACGCGGCGCCGCGGTCACGCGCCCCGGTGTCAGCGCCTGTCGCGGAATCCGCAACGGCGGCGCGCACGCCGTGCGCGCATTGCCGGACCGCCAAAAAAAGAGGGCGCCCAAAAGGCGCCCTCGAAGTCAAGCTACGGGAGAAATCGTTACGTCATCCGTTACGGACACACCACCCACGTCGTCGGCCCGGTCTGCGAGCACACCACCCCGCCCGTCACCACGTTCAGGTACGAGTTCTTCACGTACGCGGTCGTCGCCTCGAACCCGAACGACGTCCCGTTCTGCCGGATCTGGTACACCGTCGGATCCCCCGTCACCGGCTGCGTGCTGAAGTTCGACCACGCCGTCCCGCTGGTCGCGATGTAGCTGCCCAGCGCAATGTACGGCGCGTCGAAGAACACCCGCCGTACGGCGGCGAACTCACCGACCACGCGTTGTAGATCGGCGTGAACGTCTGCAGCGTCGTCCCCGCGATGAACGACGCCCCGCCCGGCCACTGGAACGCGATGAGCGGCCCGGAACAGCGAGAGCGTCGGCATGCCCATCACCGTCATGGCCCCGTCCGCCGCCAGGATCAGCTGGCTGCCCAGGTTCCCTGGATCCCCCCGCCGGCAGCCCGCCCGTGGTCAGCGGCACTGGATGAACGGCGTCGTCGTGACGCCCGAGTCCACGATCGCGTCGCCCAGCACTCGCAGGTTCACCGCCTGGAAGCCGCCGCCGACCGCCGACACGCTGACGTTCACCGGCGCCAGCGTGAACAGCGGCGCAATGTCCATCGAATTCAGCGGCCAGTTCGTGTTGCCGGCGATCGGCGCGTTCATCGAGCCCAGCAGCAGCGCGTTCACGCTGTTGCTCACGAGCTGCGCCGCCGGCTTCTCGCTCGCGTCCACGTACGGCAGCCACGACGAATTCACCCCGGTGAACGACAGCCCCGCGAAGGCGATCGTCGGCGCCGTCAGCACGCCGGCCGGGTTCAGCTGGCCAGCGCCAGCGGCGACGTGATGTTCAGGTAGTCGCCCGCCGTCCACGGACCGTCCACCATCAGCGACGTCCCCTGCACCGTCGCGAAGATGTCGTCGCCCGCGAATATCCCGACCCCGCCGAGCTGCGCGTGACCGTCGCTGAACATCGTGACGTCGTAGAACGCGTTGAGCGACCCCGACACCGTCAGCATCCCCGTCGGCAGACCGTAGTGTGTGACGTACACGTTGCCGCCCGTCGACGTGACCGAGCCGCTGATCGTCGTCGTGTTGCCCGCCGACGCGCCGAGATTGTCGATGGCGACGTTGTCGACAGCGGTCAGGTTGCCACCGATGCTCAGCGGCTTCCCTGCCGGCGACAGCTCGTTCTGCACGTGGATCTCGGCCCCCGAGACCATGTCGCCGTCGAGCGTCGTATGGTTGCCCGCACCGGTGCCGTAGTTGTGGAGGTCGATGCCGTTGGCGCCGTACAGAACGGACGTGTCGGTGAGGGTCGTGGGACCGTTCGTCGTGATCTCGAGGTCGCTCGCCGACGAGGTGGGGACCGTGAGTACGCCGGAGATCATCGTCGGCGCGCCGGATCCGGTGTTCTCGATGTAGATGCCGCCGTTGAAGATGCCATCGGTGTCGGAAAGGACGTCCGCGGCGATCGTCAGCGGTCCGCCCGAATCGATCTCGACGTTGCCGGCGCCACCGATGTTCGCGGTGATCGTGACGGACTTGCTGCCCGCGATGTAGAGCCCCTCGTCGGACTGGATGCCGCCGTCTGCCGTGCTTCGGTGGTTGATCGTCGACAGGACTTCGACGTTGCCGCCGTTAATGAGCACGCCGAAGCGCGACGCGATGCTGGAGGCCTGGGCCCCCGGCGTCAACGCGTCGATCGTCACATCGGGCGCGAATCCGGAGTACGTTGCATTGCGGTTGACCACCATGCCGAGGAGCGACTGGCTCGACGTGTAGCCGGAGACGACGTTGTACAGCTCGACCTTGCCGGTGTCCGAGTAGAGGTCGATCTCGATGCCGCGGTCGGCGAACAGCCCGACCAGCGTGTTGCCGTCGCCCTGGATCCCGCTGCGGACGTTCCCCGTGGCCTGAATCGAGATCCATTCGCGGTCGACTACGCCGTTCACCACCGATATCGAACCCTCGTTGACCACGTTGCCGGTGATGCCTGGCACGATGGCAAGGTCGCCTGAGGCCGTGCCTACGCCGCAGCAGGCCTCTTCGTTGCCCGCGTCGACGTCGAACAGCCGGTTGACCGTCTGGCTGGACAGGCCGCCCACCGCCTGCAGCGTGGGCGCCGCCACCAGGCCCCCGCTGAGCACGACCGTACGCCCGAACAGGTTGCCGGTGTTCAGCACGTCGATGTTGTTGCCAGCGACGAGGATGTACAGCGCCTCCTTGTTGACGACGAAGTCACCGTTGATCGCGCCGGCGATCGTCACGTTCCCGGTCGCCGGAATCGTGCCGAAGGAAACGTACGAGTTGCCGTACGATGGCGCCGCCGGGATCACCCAGCCGTTGTTGCCGGTGAACTCGTTGCGCGCCAGCGCGGTGTCCATGTCGGCGCCGATCAAGCCCACGCCGGTCGGCGCGACGATGCGCCCGCCGGCGCCGACGACGATGCCGTTGGCGTTGGCGAGGAAGATCGCCGGCGCCGTGTTGCACAGGCCGCAGTTCGCCCACGCGGTGTTCGTCGAGATCAGGTTGCCGTAGATCTGCGACGGGTTGCCGGAGACGTCGACGTTGAGCACGGCGGGCGGGTCTTCACCGCCACCTGACACAGCGCCGAAGAACAGCGTGGCGTTCGAGCCCAGGTTGAAGCCGTGCGGGTTCGTCGGATCGAGGAGCCCGGTGATGCCCCAGTTCAGCACGACCTTGCCGAAGACGTCGATGCGCGAGCCGTTGGCGAGGCCGGTGATCGTGGTCCCGACGGCAAGCACCCCGCTGCCGTTGACCTGGACCTGGCCGGCGAGGCTCAACGCCTCCACGCGGCCCGCACCCGGCATCTGGTTCGGGGTCGGCGCCGCCCACGCGGCTCCGGTGGCCAGCGCCACCGCGACGACGACGGGCTTCAGGGCGAACTTGCCGGATGCAGTCGAGCGTTTCATCTTGGAAGGCTCCTGGGGACGTTTTGGCTGGCTCCAAGAACGTAGCACATGCGGTACGCGGGCGGAATCGCTGCCGCCCGCGCACCGTCCCACTTCGATGTCGAGCGTCGCAGGAACCACAACACGCCGCGCTCGGCGCCCCTTGCGGCCACCCGCCCGGCCAAGAAAAAGAGGGCGCCCGGAGGCGCCCTCGAAGTCAAGCTACGGGAGAAATCGTTACGTCATCCGTTACGGACACACCACCCACGTCGTCGGCCCCGTCTGCGAGCACACCACCCCGCCCGTCACCACGTTCAGGTACGAATTCTTCACGTACGCCGTCGTCGCCTCGAACCCGAACGACGTCCCGTTCTGCCGGATCTGGTACACCGTCGGATCCCCCGTCGCCGGCTGCGTGCTGAAGTTCGCCCACGCCGTCCCGCTGGTCGCGATGTAGCTGCCCAGCGCAATGTACGGCGCGTCGAAGAACACCCCGCCGTACGGCGGCGAACTCACCGACCACGCGTTGTAGATCGGCGTGAACGTCTGCAGCGTCGTCCCCGCGATGAACGACGCCCCGCCCGGCCACTGGAACGCGATGAGCGGCCCGAACAGCGAGAGCGTCGGCATGCCCATCACCGTCATGGCCCCGTCCGCCGCCAGGATCAGCTGGCTGCCCAGGTTCCCCTGGATCCCCCCCGCCGGCAGCCCGCCCGTGGTCAGCGGCACCCCGATGAACGGCGTCGTCGTGACGCCCGAGTCCACGATCGCGTCGCCCAGCACTCGCAGGTTCACCGCCTGGAAGCCGCCGCCGACCGCCGACACGCTGACGTTCACCGGCGCCAGCGTGAACAGCGGCGCAATGTCCATCGAATTCAGCGGCCAGTTCGTGTTGCCGGCGATCGGCGCGTTCATCGAGCCCAGCAGCAGCGCGTTCACGCTGTTGCTCACGAGCTGCGCCGCCGGCTTCTCGCTCGCGTCCACGTACGGCAGCCACGACGAATTCACCCCGGTGAACGACAGCCCCGCGAAGGCGATCGTCGGCGCCGTCAGCACGCCGGCCGGGTTCAGCTTGGCCAGCGCCAGCGGCGACGTGATGTTCAGGTAGTCGCCCGCCGTCCACGGACCGTCCACCATCAGCGACGTCCCCTGCACCGTCGCGAAGATGTCGTCGCCCGCGAATATGCCGACCCCGCCGAGCTGCGCGTGGCCGGCGCTGAAGATCTCGACGTTGTAGAACGCGTTGAGCGACCCCGACACCGTCAGCATCCCCGTCGGCGGCCCGAAGTGGTTCACGTACACGTCGCCCCCCGTCGACGTCACGCTGCCGCTGATCGTCGTCGTGTTGCCCGGCGCGGTGCCGTAGTTGTCGATCACGATCGACGGACCGCTGATCAGGTTGCCCGAGATCGTCAGCGGGTTCGGCGCCGCCGACAGGTAGTTGGCGATGTGGATGCCGTTGCCGCTCACGATGTTGCCGCTGATGTCCGTGAAGTTGCCAGCGCCGGTGCCTTCGTTGTGGATGTCGACGAAGCCGCTCGCGTTGCCGAGATTGCCCGAGATCGTCAGCGGGCCAAACGTGCGGACGTAGATCCAGCTGCCCCACGGCGCCGGCACCCGCAGGTTGCCGGAGATCGTGGTCGGCGCGCCGGCGGCGTCGTTCATCAGGTAGATGCCGCCGCCGGCGACGCCGTCCGTGTCGGACTGGACGTTGCCGGACACGGTCAGCGGGCCGTTCGAATTGACGACCACGTGATGGCCGGCGCCGACGTCCGCAGCGATGTCGACCGACTCGCTGCCGTTGATCACGAGCGAGAAGTCGCCCTGCACGCCGCCGGAGGCGTTCGACCGGTGGTTGATCGTCGACAGGATGTCGACGTTCCCGCCGTAGATCGTCACCTCCTCCTGGTTTGCGATGCTCGACGCCTGCGCGCCGGGCGTGAGCGCGTCGATGATCACGTCCGGCCGGAACGCCGGCGTCGAGGCGACGGCGGAGAACGTATTCACGCGCAGGAAGCGCACGATCTGGTTCGTCGTGTAGCCGGACACCACGTTGTACACCTCGACCACGCCGTCGTTCGAGTACGCGTCGAGGTAGATGCGGTCGTCCGCGAAGAGGCCCACCTGCGTGTCCTGGCTTCCCGCAACGCCGCTGCGCACGCTGCCGCCGGCGCCGAGCACGATGTAGCCGATGAAATCCTGCGAGATCGAGCCCTCGTTGACGACGTGCCCGGCCGTCAGTACCTGCATGTTCGTCGGGTTCGGGCCGACGTTGCAGCACGAGATGAACGACGCGGTGTCGACGTTGTACAGCCGGTTCACGGTCTGGTTGGACAGACCGTTGAGGTTGGCGAACCCCGCCTGCGGCGCGAGGCCCGCGTTGATGAACACCTCGCGGCCGAACAGGTTGCCGGTGTTCAGGACGTCGACGTTGTTCCCCGCGACCAGGATGTACGGCGCCGGCTTGTTGAGAACCAGGTCGCCGTTGATCGCGCCGGCGATGCTGACGTTGCCGGTCGACGGGATCGCGCCGAACGAAATGACGGATGCGCCGTAGGACGGCGCCAACGGAAACACCCAGCCGTTGTTGCCGATGAAGTCGTTGATCGACGCCGGGTTGTTGAGGTCGGTGCCGAACAGGCCCACGCCGGCTGGCGCGACGATGCGCCCGCCGGGGCCGACGACGATGCCGTTCGTGTTGGCGACGAAGATGGCCGGGTAGAACCCGCTCGTGTTCGTGGCGAGCAGGTTGCCGTAGATCTGCGACGGATTGCCGGAGGCGTCGATGTTGAGCACCGCGCCGCCCGCCACGCTCGAAGTGAAATTGATCGTCGCGTTCGCGCCCAGGTTGAACCCGAGCGGGTTGGTCACCTCGCCCGGCGGCGCCGTGGGCCCGCCCCACGTGATCACGACCTTGCCGTCGACGATGCCGGTCGCCCCGTTGGCGAGGTTGATGATCGGCGCCCCGACCAGGATCCCCGAGCCCAGGCTCACCGCGGTGACGATGCCGCCGCCCGGCATCTGGTTCGGCGTCGGGGCGGCCCACGCGGCCGAGGCAGCGAGCGCGACCGCGGCGACGACGGGCTTCAGGGCAAACGGCGCTTGCACGGTCGATCGGTCCATGGCGGTCCGGTTCCTGTCGGCGGGTGAAAGGTGCCGCGAACGCTAGCACATACCTTCCCCAGCGTACAGGCGCGCCGCGCCGCCCGGCCCCACCTCGGCGGCCAGTCGAGCCCGGTCGCCTGCGCGGCGCCGTCAGCCGCGCAGCAGCGCCTTCAGCGACCGCAGCCGTTCGCTGCCCGCGGCCTTCTCCCGCGCGGCCTCGTCCGGCGGCAGCGGCGCGTCCGCGAAGCGCAGGTCTTCCTGCGCGAGTTCGCCGATGAAACGCGACGGCTGGCACCCCGCGCGCTCGCCGGCGCGCTTGCGGGTGCGGCACCACGACAGATGCAGGCTCTGCCGGGCGCGGGTGATCCCGACGTACATGAGGCGCCGCTCCTCGTCGACGTCGCCGGCGTCGATCGCCTCACGGTGCGGCAGCAGCCCCTCCTCCACGCCGACCATGAACACGTGCGGGAACTCGAGGCCCTTTGGCCGCGTGCAGCGTGGACAGCCGCACGGCGTCGGCGCCCACGCCGTCGCGGTCCTCGAGCAGCGTGACCAGCGCGACCATCTGCGTCAACTCGACCAGGTTGCGCCCTTCGACGTCGCCCTTGCGCGAGAGCCAGTCGACGAACTCGCGCACGCTCTTCGTCCGGGCCGCGGCATCGGCACGGTCGAGCGTGTCGGCGAGCCACTGCTCGTAGCCCGTCTTCGCCATCAGCTCCGCCAGCAGGCGCGACGCGGGCTCGCGCCCGGCGCGGTAGCGCAGGTCGTTGATCAGCGCGCAGAATTCCTGCAGCGTCTCGCGCTGCCGCGCCGGCACGCGCGCCGGCAGCTCCGGCGCGAATGCCGCGGCGAACAGGCTCTCGCGCCGCGCGGCCGAGATCTCCGAGAGACGCGCGAGCGTCGCCTGGCCGATCCCCCGCTTCGGCGTCGTCAGCGCGCGCACGAACGCCGGGTCGTCGTCGTCGTTGGCGATCAGGCGCAGGTAGGCCACCACGTCCCGGATTTCGGCGCGGTCGAACAGCGACGTGCCGCCCGAGACCTCGTACGGAATGCCCTGCGCGCGCAGCGCGGTCTCGAACACGCGCGCCTGGTGGTTGCCGCGGTACAGGATCGCGAAGTCCGAGTATTTCGCGCGCCGCTCGAAGCGCATGGCCGAGATCCGGTTGAGCACGATCTCGGCCTCGGCCTCGTCGTCGGCGGCGGGCGCGACGCGGATCGTGTCTCCGGTCCCGAGGTCGCTCCACAGCCGCTTGTCGAAGAGCTTCGGGTTGTGGCCGATGAGCGCGTTGGCGCAGCGCAGGATGCGCACGGTCGACCGGTAGTTCTGCTCGAGCTTGACCACCTTGAGGTCCGGGTAGTCGCGCGGCAGCGCCGCCAGGTTGTCGAGCGTGGCGCCGCGCCAGCCGTAGATCGCCTGGTCGTCGTCGCCGACCGCCGTGAACGGCGCGCCGCCGGCGGTCAGCGTGCGCAGCAGCCGGTACTGCGCGGCGTTGGTGTCCTGGTACTCGTCGACCAGCACGTGCGTGCAGCGCGCCTGCCAGCGCGCGGCGGCCCGCGCGTCGGTCTCGAGCAGGCGCAGCGGCCGGACGATGAGATCGTCGAAGTCCACCGCACGGTACGCGGCGAGCGCCTCGTCGTAGTTCGCGTAACCGCGCGCCGCCGCGCGCTCGTCGTCGGTCTGTGCGGCCGCCAGCGCCGCTGCCGGCGTCACGAGCGCGTTCTTCCACGCGGAAATCCGCCACTGCGCGGCGCGCGCGCGTGCGCGGTCGGCGGTCGCGACGAGCTCGGCGACGATGCCTTCGAGGTCGGCTGGGTCGAAGATCGAAAAGCCGGCCGGCAATCCGGCCGCCTTCGCCTCGCTGCGCAGGATCTGCAGCCCCAGCGCGTGGAACGTCGCGATCGTCACGTCCCGCGCGAGGTCGCCCTTGCCCTGCGCCGCGAGCAGCGCGGCCGCGCGCTCGCGCATCTCGCGCGCCGCCTTGTTGGTGAACGTGATCGCGACGATCGCCTTCGCGCCCGCGCCCTGCTCGATCAGGTGCGCGATCTTGGCGGTGATGACCCGCGTCTTGCCGCTGCCGGCGCCGGCCAGCACCAGCAGCGGGCCGGTGCAGTAGCGCACGGCCTCGCGCTGCGGAGCGTTGAGGGAAAATGACAAGGGAGGCGATGCGCTAGAATCGCCGCGGATTCTATCAGCGGCGCCGCGCAACCGACCTCACGACCGATGGCCCACTACGCGATCGGCGACATCCAGGGCTGCCACGCCGAACTCTGCCAGCTGCTCGACGTCGTCGGCTTCTCGCCGGCGCGCGACCGGCTGTGGCTGGTCGGCGACCTCGTCAACCGCGGGCCCGGATCGCTCGCCGTGCTGCGCGAAGTGATGGCGCTCGGTGACGCAGTGGTCGCGGTGCTCGGCAACCACGACTTCCATCTGCTGACGGTCGCCGCCGGCCACCGCAAGCCGCACCGCGAGGACACGCTGGACGCGATCCTCGCGGCGCCCGACCGCGACGCGCTCGTCGCGTGGCTCGCCGCGCGCCCGCTCGTCGTAGCGGAGGGCGACCTCGTCATGGTCCACGCGGGCTTCCTGCCGGCGTGGACCGTCGCGCAGGCGCTGCTGCTTTCGCACGAAGTGCAGGCCATGCTCGCCAGCGACCGCGCGCACGCGTTCCTGGGCGCGCTCTACGGCGACGAGCCGCGCACGTGGTCCGACGACCTCGAAGGCTTCGCCCGGCTGCGCGCCGTCGTCAACGCGTGCACGCGCCTGCGCTTCTGCACGGCGGACGGCACGATGGAGTTCCGGGAGAAGCGCGGGCCCGGCCACGTGCCGGAAGGCTACCTGCCGTGGTACGCGCACGCACACCGCCGCTCCGCCGGCGCGACGGTCGTTTGCGGCCACTGGTCGACGCTCGAGCTCCTGCTCGCGCCCAACGTGCTGATGCTCGACTCCGGCTGCCTGTGGGGCGGCACGCTTACCGCGGTGCGGCTGCCGGATCGTCGGGTGTTCCAGGTGCCGTCGCGCTCGAAGGTGCAGCCAAAGCCGTTCGGATAGCCGCCTCGGCGGCGCGCGCGAGCTCGCGGCGGTGCGCGGCGCGCGCGTGCAGCGACGCCGGGGCGACCAGCTCCACGACGATCCTCCGCTCGCCGCACACGGCCCAGAACGACTGCGCGAACGTCGTGTCGCCGACCCACGCGGCCGCGAGCGACACTTCGCCGCGCTGCGACCGGTAGCGGATCGCGATCGGCTGCACGTGGCCCTCGGCCTCGACGATCGGCTGCAGCAGCGAGCTCTTGAACGGCAGCAGGTCCGTGCCGTCGGTGGTCGTGCCCTCCGGGAACACGGCAACGACGCCGCCGGCGGCGAGCACGCGGGCCACCTGGTGATTGACGCGGTGCGTGTCGCGCCGGCGCTCGCGCTCGATGAACACCGTGCCCGCCCCGCGGACGAGCTGCGACACGACCGGCCACCGGGCGATCTCGGCCTTGGCGACGAAGCGCACCGGGCGGTGCGCGTTCAGCACGAAGATGTCGAGCCACGAGACGTGGTTGGCCACGACCAGCACGTTGCCGCGATGCGCGGCGAGGTCGCCCTCGACCCTGGCGTCCACGGCGAGAATGCGCAGGAGCCGCACGCTCCAGCGCTTCACCAGCCGCCGCCGCCGCGCGTCGTCGACGAGCGGGAAGACGACGAGCGTCGTCGCCACGCCTTCGAGCACGTGCACGCACGTGCGCGACCAGCGCCAGCAACGCACCGGCAGCGAGTTGCGGTGCCGACCCGCCATGGTCATCGTCGCGCCCTGCCGGCGTCGCCTACCAGACGTCGGTACCGAACGTGGCGCGATAGAGCGCGCCGACGACCTCCCGGTTGACCGCGTGGTTCTGCCCCCCGCGCGATGCGATCTTGATCGCGCCCATCACGGACGCGAGGCCGCCGGTGCGCTCCCAGTCCCAGCCGTTCGCAATGCCGTACAGCAGCCCCGCGCGGTACGCGTCGCCGCAGCCGGTGGGATCGAGCACCGCCGCAGGCCTCGCCGCGGGAATGGCAAAGGTCGCACCGTCGGCGTGGATCACGGAGCCGTCGCCGCCCAGCGTGACGATCAACGCGTCGACCATCTCCGCGATGCCGGCGAGCGGCACGCCGGTGCGCTCCGCGAGCAGCCGGCCCTCGTAGTCGTTGACGGCGACGTAGTCCGCCTTCTCGATCATCGTCATGAGCTCCGGCCCGCTGAACAGCGGCATGCCCTGGCCCGGGTCGAACACGAACGGGATTCCCGCGCGTGCGAATCCCTCGACGTGCGACCACATCCCATCCTTGCCGTCGGGTGCGACGATGCCGAGGCCGATGTCGGCGACGTCGCCGACGCGGTTCTGGTGCGAGAAGCCCATCGCCCCCGGGTGGAACGCGGTGATCTGGTTGTCGGCGAGGTCGTTGATGATGAACGCCTGCGCCGTGTACGTGCCCGGCACGTGGCGCAGCGCGTCCACGCCCACGCCGAAGGCGGTGAGCCGCTCGCGGTAGTCGCGGCCGTCGTCGCCGATCGTCGCCATCACGACCGGCTCGCCGCCGATGTGCTGCAGGTTGTACGCGATGTTCCCGGCGCACCCGCCCCACTCGCGCCGCATCTCCCCGACCGTGAACGACACCGACAGCACCTGCGTGTCGCCCGGCAGGATGTGCCGCGTGAAGTGGTCGGGGAACACCATGATGGTGTCGTAGGCGAGCGAGCCGCAGACGAGCGTGCGCATGACGTAGGTTCCGGACGGGGGGATTCGGCGGGAGAAGGCGCGAAGTGTAGCGCCATCGCCGCCGCATCGGTCGCGCAACCGACACTCCTCGCATTGTCACTGCGCACCGAAACCGGCCCGCAGGGGCAGTCAGCCCGCACGCTCCATCGCAGTTTCCGGCGCTAATCGTCGGGCTTTGCCCGCGATTTGCCTCTGATCAGCCTCTCGTCAGGCGATCGGCGTCGTCGATTTTTCCAGGGGGGAGCGGCCGGCAGGCTCGCGACCCCTCTGACTTACCTACACTCCTCCGGAAATCGTCGGGCTCCGCCCGCGATTTCCCCCTGACCAGCTTCTCGTCAGGCAGTCAGCGTCGTCGATGTTTCCAGGGGGATGCGGCCGCGTAGGCCCCCTGACCCTCTGACATCAACTACACGGACACCCTGCCCACGTCCCGCACGACAAACTGCTGCCGGCGCGAGACCGGCAGCGTCTCCGGCAGCCCGGTCAGCAGCACCTCCCAGTGCGAATCGCCGTCGTCGTTGACGCGGCGCTCGAAGCCACGGATGAAATCGCGCGAGACGAGGCAGTTGCGATGGACGCGGACGAAACGCGCGCCGAACTCCTGCTCGAGCCTCGTCAGCGACTCCTCGAGCAGGTACTCGCGCTCGACCGTGCGAATCGTGATGTACTTGAGCTCGGCCTTGAGATACACGATCTCGTCGAGGGGCACGAGCACGACGCGGGAGCGCTCGGTCACCGACAGGAAGCGGCGCGCGGACGCCGGCAGCTGCGCGAGCTTCTCGGCGCTGACCGGCTTCAGGCGCGGGACCTTCTGCAACGCCGCCAGCAGCCGCTGCACGCGGACCGGCTTCATCAGGTAGTCGATGGCGTTGACCTCGAATGCCTGCACCGCGTGCTCGTGGAACGCCGTCGTGAAGATCACGACCGGCGGGTGCGGCAGCTTGAGCAGGTGCCGCGCCAGTTCGATGCCGTCCATGTCCGGCATGTGGATGTCGGTCAGCACGATGTCGGCGGGCGCCGACTGGAGCAGGTCGAGCGCCTCGCGCCCGTGCTGCGCCTCGCCGACGACGGCGAGCGGCAATGCGGCGGCGCAGTCGTCGAGGAGGTCGCGCATCCGGCGGCGCGCGGGCGCCTCGTCGTCGACCACCAGTACACGCAGAGCAGGTTCAGCCATGCACGCCCTCCAGCACGGCGCGTGCCAGCAGCGACTGGCGCGCGGCACGCGGGCCCTCCGGCCCGGTCGCGACGAGCGCGAGCGCCGCGCGGCGGCTGCCCCCCTTGCCGCCGTGATTGCCGCCGGCAGGGCGTTCGCGCGGCGGCCCCTTCGGCGTCGCGTTCCCGTCGGCCTTCCGGTAAGGCAGGCGGATGTGGACCTCGTAGCCGTCCTTGGTCACCCTCGACTCCAGGTTCGCCTCGGCGTCGAAGTGCAGCGCGAGCCGCTCGCGGACGTTGGCGAGCGCCATCTTGTTGCCCGAGTGGTGGCGGCCGCCTTCCGCCCGGTACGGGTTGCGCAGGATCGCGTGGACCTCGCCGCGCGCCTCGAAGATGTTGACGGACACGACGCCAGGCGCGCTGGACGGCTCGATACCGTGGTAGACCGCGTTCTCGAGCAGCGGCTGGAGCACCAGCGGCGGTACCTGCGCGTCGCCCGGCATGCTCTTCAGGTTCCACTCGACCCGGAGGCGGTCGCCCAGCCGCAGCTGCTCGAGTTCGAGGTACTGCCGGCACAGCTCGACCTCGTCCGCGAGCGGCGCCAGGTTGCGGTTGTCGCGCATCAGCACGCGGAAGAGATCGGCCATGTCCTGCAGCGCGTGCTCGGCGCGCGCCGGCTCGGCGCGCACCAGCGACAGCACCGCATTGATGCTGTTGAAGAGGAAGTGCGGGCGGATGCGCGCCTGCAGCGCCTGCAGCCGCGCTTCGGTGATCGCGGGCGACAGCGCGCGGGCGCGCAGGTGGAACCAGTACGCAAGCGCGGCGACGGCCACCAGCGACCAGACCAGCCAGCGCAGCGGGTGCGTCGGCGCGCCCGGCACCATCTGCCGAAACAGCGGGTAGAACGCGAGCGAGGCGATCATCGCGACCAGCGCGACGATGCCCACGCCTGTTGCGAACGGCTGCCGCGCGAGCCGCGGGGACACGACCCACAGCACCGCAAGTGTTGCGAACAGCGGCGGCTCGACCATGGTCGTTGCGAGCGTCCAGTCGGCGAACAGGGCCGCCGGCGACGACTGGCGCGCGAAGGCGCACAGGGCGGCGCCGGCATTGACGGCGACGAGGATGCGCAGGACGACCCCCAGATTGCGGAAGTCGGGCAGGGCGGCCTGTGGTGTGCTTTGTCTTATAATCGACCGCATGATCGGTGGCGGCATGCAAGCATCATGCCCGTGCACCGGCTCCGGCGCACGGGTTCCGGCCGGCCGTGCGCACCCAGGCCGCCCGCCGGCACCGCCGGCAGGATGCCCGCACCGGCCGGCGACTCCCCGCTGACCATTGTCGGCATCCGCCGCGGCCGGCGCAAGAACCCACCGTAGACGCGATGCCCGATCCCAAGCCTCCTGCCCCAGCCGCGCCTGCCCCCGGCGGCTGGTCCGGCCGTTTCTCGGAGCCCGTCGCCGAGCGCGTCAAGCGCTACACGGCGTCGGTCACGTTCGACCGGCGCCTGGCCGAGGCCGACATCGCCGGTTCCCTCGCCCACGCGCGCATGCTCGCCGCGACCGGCGTGCTGACCGCGCAGGATCTCGCCGACATCGAGCGGGGGATGGCCGCGATCCGCGCGGAGATCGCCGCCGGGACGTTCACATGGTCGGTCGACCTCGAGGACGTCCACCTCAACATCGAGCGGCGGCTCACCGCCCTGGTCGGCGACGCCGGCAAGCGGCTGCACACCGCCCGCTCGCGCAACGACCAGGTCGCGACCGACGTGCGGCTGTGGCTGCGCGGCGAGATCGACGCGCTCGCCGGCCAGTTGGCCGCGCTGCGCCGCGCGCTGATCGACCTGGCGGAGGCGCACGCCGACACGATCATGCCGGGGTTCACGCACCTGCAGGTCGCGCAGCCGGTGACGTTCGGCCACCACCTGCTCGCGTACGAGGCGATGCTCGCGCGCGACAGCGAGCGCATGGCCGACTGCCGCCGGCGCGTGAACCGCCTGCCGCTCGGCGCCGCGGCGCTCGCCGGCACGTCGTTCCCGATCGACCGCGAGCGCGTCGCGCGCGAGTTGGGCTTCGACGACATCGCGACCAACTCGCTCGATGCGGTGGCCGACCGCGACTTCGCGATCGAGTTCGAAGCCGCGGCCGCGCTGATCATGGTGCACCTGTCGCGCTTCGCCGAGGAACTCGTGCTGTGGTCCTCCCCGCGCTTTTCCTTCGTGCGGCTCGCCGACCGCTTCTGCACCGGCAGCTCGATCATGCCGCAGAAGCGGAATCCGGACGTGCCCGAGCTCGTGCGCGGCAAGAGCGGCCGCGTGATCGGCCACCTGGTCGCGCTGCTGGTGCTGATGAAGGCGCAGCCGCTCACCTACAACAAGGACAACCAGGAGGACAAGGAGCCGCTGTTCGACACGGTCGACACGCTCGCCGACACGCTGGCGATCATGACCGACCTGGTCGCCACCGGCATCGCCGTCGACGCGGCGCGCATGCGCGCCGCGGCGAGCGAAGGGTTCGCGACCGCGACCGACCTCGCCGACTACCTGGTGCGCCGCGGCGCGCCGTTCCGCGACGCGCACGAGGCGGTCGCGCGCGCGGTGCGCCACGCGGAAGTCAAGGGCGTGGATCTCGCGGCGCTGCCGGTGGCCGAGTTGCGGCAGTTTTCGCCGCTGGTGGGCGACGACGTGCACGCGGTGCTCACGCTCGAAGGATCGGTCGGCAGCCGCGACCATCCCGGGGGCACCGCGCCCGCGCGGGTGCGGTCGGCCGCGGCAGCGGCGCGCCGCGCGCTGCCGGAGCCGTAGTCGCGCGATGGTGCTGGATCCGGTCGACGTGGTCGGCCTTGCCGCCGGCGTGCTGACGACAATCGCGTTCGTGCCGCAGGTCGTGCGGATCGTGCGCACGCGCTCGGCGTACGACATCTCGTGGTGGCTGTTCGGCATCCTCGCCGCCGGCTCGGCGCTGTGGCTCTGGTACGGAATCCAGCTGCGCGCGCTGCCCCTCATCGTGACCAACGTGGCCACGCTCTGCCTGCAGCTCGCGATATTCTGGTTGAAATGGCGCTACGGCCGCGCGCCGCGGCGCGTGCGCGCGGAACCCTGGGAGGAACAGTTATGAAACTCGCGTTTCTGGGCTTGGGCGTGATGGGCTTTCCGATGGCAGGCCACCTGGCCCGCGCCGGCCACGACGTCACCGTGTTCAACCGCTCGCCGGCGAAGGCGCAGCAATGGGTCGCGACCTACGGCGGCAGGAGTGCGGCGACGCCGGCGGCCGCTGCGAGCGGCGCACAGATCGTGATGATGTGCGTCGGCAACGACGACGACGTGCGCGCGGTCGCCGCGGGCGCCGACGGTGCGCTCTCCGGCATGGCGGCCGGCGCGATCCTGGTCGACCACACGACGGCGTCGGCCGAGGTCGCGCGCGAGATGTACGCCGCCGCGCAAAAGGCCGGCCTCCACTTCCTCGATGCGCCGGTGTCCGGCGGGCAGGCAGGTGCGGAGAACGGCAAGCTCACGATCATGGTCGGCGGCGACGCCGCGGTGTTCGCGCGCGCGGAAGCGGTGCTCGCGACGTATGCGCGCGCGGTGACGCTGATGGGTCCGGCCGGCGCCGGCCAGCTGACCAAGATGGTGAACCAGATCTGCATCGCCGGGCTGGTCGAGGGCCTGTCGGAGGGCATCCACTTCGCGATGCGCGCGGGGCTCGACGCCGAGCGCGTGATCGACGTGATCTCCAAGGGCGCGGCGCAGTCCTGGCAGATGGAGAACCGCGGCAAGACGATGATCGCCGGCAAGTTCGACTTCGGCTTCGCCGTCGACTGGATGCGCAAGGACCTGTCGATCTGCCTCGCCGAAGCGCGCCGCAATGGCGCCGTGCTGCCGGTGACCGCGGTGGTCGACCAGTTCTATGGACAGCTGCAGGCGCGCGGCGGCGGCCGGGCCGATACGTCGAGCCTCATCCGCCTGCTGAACGAGCCGAAGTGACTGCGCGCCGCCCGCTGTTCGCCGCCCTGGCGTTCGCGGCGCTCGCCGGCGCCGGCGCCGCCGCGGCCGCCGACGTCGTCGCACTGCGCAACGCGTGGATGCGCCCGGCCGCCGCCGGCGCGCCGTCCGCGCGCGCCTACGTCGACATCGAAAGCGCCGCCGACCTGACGCTGATCGAAGCCGCCACGCCGGTCGCGCGCCGCGTCGAGTTCGTGCGGGTGAAGGTGGTCGGCGACCCCGCCACCGAGGAAACGGTCGCGACCATGCCCGTGGCCGCCGGCAAGACCACCCGCCTGGCCTTCCGCGGCGACCACCTGCGGCTCACGGAAATCACCCGCGACGCCGGCAACGGCGACCCGGTCCCGCTCACGCTGACCTTCCGCGATGGCCGCGGCCGGCTCGTCAAGGCGACCACCAGCGTGACGGTGCGCGGCCTGTTGCTGCCGCAGCAACGGCCGGAGGCCGCCCGCGACGCAACCACCGACGCGCCGGCGGCCGGCGCGCCGGAACCCGCGCCGGCGATGCGGATGTAGGCAGCCGTCAGGCCGCAGCGGCGGCCGGCGCCGGCACGCGGTCGCCGTCGACCAGCGCGAGGTCCCACGTCACCTCGGCGGTCTTCCCGAGCATGATCGTGGCCGAGCAGTACTTCTCCTTCGACAGCAGGATCGCGCGCTCGACGTGCTTCCGGTCGAGCCCCCGGCCGGCCACCGTGTAGGCGAAATGCAGCCGGGTGAAGACCCGCGGCGGCTCGGGCGCCCGTTGCGCCTCCACGACCACGGCCACGTCGGCGACCGGATGGCGGCCGCGGCGCAGGATCGTCACCACGTCGTAGGCGGTACAGGCGGCCGCACCCGTCAGCAGCATCTCCATCGGCCGCATCCCGACGTTGCGTCCGCCCCCGTCGGCCGCGCCGTCGAGCACCACGGCGTGCCCGCTGCCCGACTCTCCGGCGAAGGCGACGCCCTCGATCCACTTGACGCGGGTTTTCATGTCCATATTCAAACGCAAGGCCTCATAAGCCAAACAGAGAGAGTGTTTACTCACACACGACTGCATTTGCAACAGCCGGTTGCAATTCTGGTTGCTGCACCGCGGCAAGAATATTGAATTGTGCGCCGCAATATGCGAGGATCATAACCGTCTGCGGTTCCAGCCGACATCCTCCTTCGGCCCCGCAGGCACATTCCTCCATTCTCCTCCTATGGTGGAATCCTCCGGGCGCGGCCCCAACGGCCGCGCCCTTTTTTTGCCCGGTCGCCCGGCCGTCGCGGGCACGCTGCCGACACCCGTCCCCGCTGCCCGGGGACCCGCCGCGTTGACCGGAAATGCGTCCGGACAGTATAATGGCGGACTTTTGTGGCCGATCCCGCAACTCGAGCGATCCGCCCCCCGGCCGCTGCGGCAGCGGCCGAACCCCACGAGCGAGACTGAAGGCACCATGAAGACCTTTTCCGCCAGACCGGCCGACATCACCCGGGATTGGTACGTCGTCGACGCGACCGACCAGGTGCTCGGGCGCCTCGCGAGCCAGATCGCGCTGCGCCTGCGCGGCAAGCACAAGGCGATCTACACCCCGCACATGGACACCGGCGACTTCATCGTCGTGACCAACGTCGACAAGCTGCGCGTCACCGGCAACAAGGCCGAGGACAAGCTCTACCACCGCCACTCGGGCTATCCGGGCGGCATTTCCACGACGTCGTTCGCCAAGATGCAGGCGCGCTTCCCGGGCCGTGCGCTCGAAAAGGCCGTCCGCGGCATGCTGCCCAAGGGGCCGCTCGGCTACGCGATGCTGAAGAAGCTCAAGTACTACGCGGGCCCGTCGCATCCGCATTCGGCGCAGCAGCCGAAGTCGCTCGACCCCGTCAAGTAACCCGAAGAAGACCCGAACCCCATGATCGGCAACTACTACTACGGCACGGGCCGCCGCAAGACGTCGGTGGCGCGCGTGTTCATCAAGCAGGGCACCGGCAAGATCGTCGTCAACGAGAAGCCCGTCGACGAATTCTTCACGCGCGAGACGGGCCGCATGGTCGTCCGCCAGCCGCTGGTGCTGACGAACCACACGACGACGTTCGACATCATGGTCAACGTCATCGGCGGCGGCGAGTCGGGCCAGGCCGGCGCCGTGCGCCACGGCATCACGCGCGCGCTGATCGACTACGACGCGCAACTCAAACCCACGCTGTCGAAGGCGGGGCTCGTCACGCGCGACGCGCGCGAGGTCGAGCGCAAGAAGGTCGGCCTGCACAAGGCCCGCCGCCGCAAGCAGTTCTCGAAGCGCTAGCGCGTTTCCGCGGTTGCACGCGAAAGGCCGCCGGCGAGGCGGCCTTTTCGTTTGGGCGCTAGAATCGGCCCTTACCGATACGAGGTCAGACAATGGTCAAGATCGGCATCGTCGGCGGCACCGGCTACACCGGGGTCGAGCTGCTGCGGATCCTGGCGTCGCACCCCGACGCCGACGTGCGCGCGATCACGTCGCGCTCCGATGCCGGCACGCGCGTCGGCGACATGTTCGCGAGCCTGCGCGGCCACTACGACGGCCTCGCGTTCACCGCGCCCGACGCGACCGACCTGAAATCCTGCGATGTCGTGTTCTTCGCCACGCCGCACGGCGTGGCGATGGGCGAGGCGCGCACGCTCGTCGGCGCCGGCGTGAAGATCATCGACCTCGCCGCCGACTTCCGCATCCGCGACGTCGCACTGTTCGAGAAGTGGTACAAGCTGCCGCACGCGTGCCCGGACCTGCTGGCCGAAGCCGCCTACGGACTGCCGGAGTTCCATCGCGACGCGATCCGCCGCGCGCGCATCGTCGGCAACCCGGGCTGCTATCCGACGGCGATGCAGCTGGGCCTGATCCCGCTGCTCGAGGCGGGGGCCGTCGACAGCGAGCACCTGATCGCCGACTGCAAGTCCGGCGCGTCGGGCGCCGGCCGGAAGGCCGAGGTGGGGCTGCTGCTCGCCGAGGCGTCCGACAACTTCAAGGCGTACGGCGTCGCCGGCCACCGCCACCACCCGGAGACGGTGCAGGAGTTGCAGAGCCGGAGCGCCACGCCGGTGAGCCTCGTGTTCACGCCGCACCTCTTGCCGATGATTCGCGGCATCCATGCGACGCTCTACGCGCGGCTGACCCGGCCGGCCGTCGACGTGCAGGCGCTGTTCGAGCAGCGTTACGCGTCCGAGCCGTTCGTCGACGTCATGCCGGCGGGCTCGACACCGGACACGCGCAGCGTGCGCGCGTCCAACGTGGCGCGCATCGCCGTCCACCGTCCCGGCAACGGCGACATGGTCACCGTCATCGTCGTCGAGGACAACCTGGTCAAGGGCGCCGCGGGCCAGGCGGTGCAGAACATGAACCTGATGTTCGGCCTGCCCGAGACCACGGGCCTCACCGCCGCGCCCGTGCTGCCGTAGGTCGCCCGCCTCGTGGCCACGCCCCTCTGGTGGCGCCGCGTGCGCCAGCACTTCGGCATTGCCGCCCCGAAGATGAGGGTGCGCACGCACCTGCCGTGGTGGGGACGCGCGGCGCTCGTGGCGTCGCTGCTGGCGGTCATCGGCGGCATGTGGTGGTGGGGCTTCGACTTCGGCCAGATCTTCGGCGGCTTCAACCGCAAGGAGGTCGAGGCGCGGCTCACGACGCTCGAGAGCGAAGGTGCCCGCCTGCACACCGAGGCAGCGGAGTTGCGCGCGCGCAACTCGGCGCTCGAGTCCGAGCTCGCGATGACCCGGGGCGCGCGGGAAGCGCTGTCGAAGCAGGCGACCGAACTGTCCGGCGAGAACGCCCAGTTGAAGGACGAACTCGCCTTCCTGCAGAAGCTCCTGGCGGACTCCAGCAAGATCGCCGGGCTGCAGATCCAGCGGCTGGCATTGGAGCCCGATGGCGAGGACACGTGGCGGTACGCGCTGCTCGTGGTCCGCGGCGGCAATCCGAAGGACGAGTTCGTCGGCCACGTCGCCGTCCACGCGACGCTCGCCTCCGCGGAGGGCGGATCGGCGCCGGCGCGAACGCTCGTGCTGCCGGAGGACGACCCGGCCTCCGCATCGGCACTTGCGCTCAAATTCAAGTATTATCAGAGGGTTGAAGGCAGGATCCGCGTTCCGGCGGGCCACCGCGTCACCGCGATGGCCGTCCGGGCCTACGAAGCCGGGCACGGCAGCCCGCGAGCCACGCGGACCTTGACGTTGGACTAGGAGGACACCATGTTCGAACGCAGGAAGCACGCGCCGCCGCAGAAGCGCATCGACAGCCTGATCGGCGCCGGCACCACGGTCGAGGGCGACGTCACGTTCAGCGGGGGCCTGCGCATCGACGGCACCGTCCGTGGGAACGTCACGACCGCCAACGGCGAGAGCGGGACGCTGGTGGTGAGCGAGCAGGCGCGCGTGGACGGCGAGATCAAGGTGTCGCACGTGGTCGTGAACGGGATGGTCAATGGCCCTGTCACGGCCAATGACTTTCTGGAGCTGCAGGCCAAGGCCCGAGTCGTCGGCGACATCGAGTACCGGTCGCTGGAGATGCACCTGGGCGCCGTCGTCCAGGGCCGCCTGCACCACGCCGAACCGGGCACGGCGAGCGTGGTCGAATTGAAGCGGGCGTCGGCCGAATAACGGGTTTGCGCCAGGACAAGGTGCGCGCGGGCGGCGCTTTACGGACGCCGGCCGCTGCGCGATGATTGCGCGGGACGGGGTGTCCCGCCTCGCACGGATTTCAAGCTCGAGGAGTCGACGATGAATGCAATGAACGAGATGCCGGCGCCGCTGATCTTCACGGACTCGGCCGCGGCCAAGGTCAAGCTGCTGATCGAGGAAGAAGGCAACCCGGAGTTGAAGCTGCGCGTGTTCGTGTCCGGCGGCGGCTGCTCGGGCTTCCAGTACGGCTTCACGTTCGACGAGGTCGCCAACGACGACGACACCGCGATGGTGAAGGACGGCGTGACGCTGCTGATCGACCCGATGAGCTACCAGTACCTGGTCGGCGCCGAGATCGACTACTCCGAAGGACTGGAGGGCGCGCAGTTCGTGATCAAGAACCCGAACGCGACGACGACCTGCGGCTGCGGGTCGAGCTTCTCGGCCTGACCGCGGGCCCACGGTACGCGGTCGCGACGCGGCGCCTTCGGGCGCCGCAGTCGTTTCCGGGGTCCGCGAGGGCAGCAGGTCGCTGCCGGACAACCCGGAAAGCCGAGCCAGGCTCGGTTTGTCGCTATCGGGGGTAGATCGCGCCCAGCACGCGGGGACCCGACGCGCCGGTGACGGCGGGCAGGTTGCCGTGCCGGCCCGCGAGCGCCTCGCGCGCGAGCCACGCGAACGCGAGCGCCTCGACGTGGTCCGTCGCCACGCCTTCGGCCTCGGTGGTCCCGACCGCGACCGCCGGCAGTTCGGCGGCGAGCGCGCGCAGCAGCGTCGCGTTGCGCGCGCCGCCGCCGCACGCGAGCACGTCGCGCGTGTCCGGCGCGTGCGCGCGCACGGCGTCGGCGATCGTCCGCGCGGTCAGCTGCGCCAGCGTCGCCTGCAGGTCCTCCGGGCGCCCGCGCCATCCGGCGCGCGCGAGTCGGGCGTCGAGCCAGCCCGCGTCGAAGAGGTCGCGGCCGGTGCTCTTCGGCGGCGGCGCGGCGAAGAACGGCTCGTCCAGCAGTGCGGCGAGCAGCACCGCATCGACGCGGCCGGATGCGGCCCATGCGCCGCCCGCGTCGAACGGCGCCCCGAGGTGCCGCTCGCTCGCGACGTCCATCAGCACGTTGCCGGGACCCGTGTCGAAGCCGCGCACGTCGCCGCGCGCGGGCAGCAGCGTGACGTTCGCGATGCCGCCGATGTTGACCACGACTCGCGCGCGGCCGCGCTGCGCGAACCGCGCGGCGTGGAAGGCCGGCACCAGCGGCGCGCCCTGCCCGCCGGCGGCGACGTCGCGCGTCCGGAAGTCGGCCACCACCGTCATGTACGCGCGCTCGGCCACGCGCGCCGGGTTGTTGACCTGTAGCGTCCAGCCTTCGTGCGGCCGGTGGCGGACCGTCTGCCCGTGCACGCCGGCGGCGACGACGTCGTGCGCCGCGACGCCCGCGGCGAGGCAGACGCTCGCGAGCGCGTGCGCGTAGAGATCGGCGAGCGCGTTGGCGGCGCGCGCCGCGCGCGCGAGCTCGTCGGGGCCCGGGGTCTGCAGCGCGGCGAGTTCGCGCCGCAGGTCCGACGGAAACGCGACGTGCGTCGCCGCGAGCAGCGCGCCCGCCGGTGTGTCCGGGGCGAAGTCGGCGAGGACCGCGTCCACGCCGTCGAGACTCGTGCCCGACATCACGCCGGCAAAGATCTCGCGGCGCGCGGTCACTGGAGTACCTTCGCGCTGCGCGCTCCGTATTCGCCCTTGGGGCGGCCCGGCGGGCTCATCGGGCGCTCGCCCGCCGGCTAGCGCGCGGCGGCGAGCGCGGTGCCCGACAGCGTGCGCGCGAGTGCGAGCGTGTCGGCGTGCGGCGCGATGCCTGCGCGGAACGCGGCCAGGCGCTCCGGCCCGATCGGCTCGGCCACCGGCATCGCGACCGTCAGCGGATTGCGCGCCTCACCCGCGATGCGGAATTCGTAGTGCAGGTGCGGCCCGGTCGCCCAGCCGGTGGCGCCGACGTAGCCGATGGTGTCGCCCTGCCGCACGCGCGCGCCGGCCTTCACGGCGGGCGCGATCTTCGACAGGTGGCCGTAGACGGTCGAATACGTACCCTGGTGGCGCAGGAAGATCGCGTTGCCGTAGCCACCCTGCCACCCGGAGGAAGTTACGATGCCGTCGGCCGTCGCGCGCACCGGCGTCCCGGCCGGCGCCGCGTAGTCCACGCCCTGGTGCGCGCGCCACTGCTGCAGGATCGGATGGAAGCGCGCGAGCGAGAAACCCGACGTGATCCGCGAGAACTCCATCGGCGAGCGCAGGAACGCGTTGCGCGCGCTGCGGCCCTCCTCCGTGTAGTACGCGTCGCGGCCGTCCTCGTCACGCCACAGGAACGCGCGCAGCGTCTGCCCGCGGTTGACGAACTCGGCGGCCACGATGCGACCGGTGCCCGTGGCCTCGCCGTCGATGTAGCGCTCCTCGTAGACGACGGTGAAGCGGTCGCCGCGCTGGAGGTCGTGGTGGAAGTCGATGTCGCCGGCGAAGACCTCGGCGAGCGCGATGGTCACCGCGTCCGGGATGCCGGCCGCGTCGGCCGCGCCGAACAGCGACGTGCGGATTTCGCCGGAGCGCAGCACGGTGCGCACGTCGGCGTCCGCGGCGCTCGTCGTCGCCCGGAAGCCGTCGGCGGCGCGCTCGACCACGAACTCGTCGTTAGCACCCGTGCGGAACTCGAGCGAAACGAGCGCGCCGGATCCGTCCACGGCGACACGCACCGGACGGCCGGGTCGCAGCTGGTAGAGCGGACGTGCGTCGGGGCTGGTGCGCATGAAGCGCATCGCGTCGGCATCGTCGACCCCCGCACGCGCGAGCAGGCTGCCGATCGTGTCGCCGCGCAGGACGCGCTCTTCGCGCCAATAGACCGCGGCAGCGGCATCGTCGTCGGGCAGCGCCGGCAGCGGCAGCGCGCGCTCGACCGTACGGGTTGCGACCGTCGGCAGCGTCGTGTCCGGCGCGAGACCGAACGCCGCCACGCCGGACAGCGACAGCACGGCGATCGCGAGCCAGTGGCCGGGCGTGGGCATGCTGAAGAAGGGGCGCGACCGCGCCTCGCCGGAGGCGGCTGGTGGTTGCGCTAGAATTCGAGGCTTGCTCGCGGGCAAAGGGCAGTCTTCCGGCAGGGACCGGCCGATTCTAGCAAGAAGCCGGCCAGTCGGCGCCCCGCCCGCACCATTTCCGTGCCGACCCCGTAGGGCCGCGCTCCTGTCGCGGCCGAGAATCCGACCAGGATGAAACAGCCCCCACGCTCGCTGCGCTCGCTGCCCCCCGCGGGGGCAGGTCAGTCGCTCGGGACGGCCCTTCGCGCATGAAACGACCCCACGCTCGCTGCGCTCTGCCCCGCGGGGCCAGGTCAGTCGCTCGGGACGGCCCTTCGCGCATGAAACAACCCCGCGCCGTCGCTGCGCTCGCTGCCCCCCGCGGGGGCAGGTCAGTCGCTCGGGACGGCCCTTCGCGACTGACGCCGTGGACGTCGCCCACCAGCTCGCCGTCTTCAAGCGCGGCGCCGACGAACTCCTGGTCGAGAGCGAGGTCGCGCAGAAGCTCGCGCGGGGCAAGCCCCTGCGGATCAAGCTGGGCCTCGATCCGACGGCGCCCGACATCCACCTCGGGCACACGGTCGTGCTGAACAAGATGCGGCAGATGCAGGACCTGGGGCACCAGGTCATCTTCCTGATCGGCGACTTCACGTCGATGATCGGCGACCCGTCCGGCCGCAACGACATGCGGCCGCCGCTGACGCGCGAGCAGATCGAGGCCAACGCGAAGACCTACCACGCGCAGGCGTCGAAGGTGCTCGATCCGGCGCGCACCGAAATCCGCTACAACTCGGAGTGGAGCGAGCCGCTGGGCGCCGCCGGCATGATCAAGCTGGCGGCGAAGTACACGGTCGCGCGGATGCTCGAGCGCGACGACTTCGCGAAGCGCTTCGCCGGCAACCAGCCGATCGCCGTGCACGAGTTCCTGTACCCGCTGATGCAGGGCTACGACTCGGTCGCGCTGCGCGCGGACATCGAGCTCGGCGGCACCGACCAGAAGTTCAACCTGCTGGTCGGGCGCGAGCTGCAGCGGCACTGGGGGCAGGAGCCGCAGTGCATCCTGACGATGCCGCTGCTGGAGGGCCTCGACGGCGTCGAGAAGATGTCGAAGTCGAAGGGCAACTACATCGGCATCACCGAAGCCCCGGCGGAGATGTTCGGCAAGATCATGTCGGTGTCCGACACGCTGATGTGGCGCTGGTACGAGCTGCTGTCGTTTCGGACGATGGACGAGATCGCGCGCCTGAAGCGCGAGTGCGACGCGGGCCGCAACCCGCGCGACGCCAAGGTGCTGCTGGGCAAGGAGATCGTCGCGCGCTTCCACTCGCCCACGGCGTCCGACGCGGCGCTCGCCGAGTTCGAGGCACGCTTCCGCGACCACGCGGTGCCGGAAGACATGCCCGAGATCGCGCTCGCGACCGCCGGCGCGGGCCTGCCGATCGCGCAGCTCGCGAAGCAGGCGGGGCTGGTCGAGTCGACGTCGGAGGCGCTGCGGCTGATCGCGCAGCGCGGGCTCAAGGTCGACGGCGACGTGGTCGGCGACAAGGCGCTCGTGCTGCCGGCCGGCAGGACGTTCGTCGTGCAGGCGGGCAAGCGCAAGTTCGCGCGCGTGACGGTCAACTGACCGGGGCGATCGCGCCCGCCGGAGGACGCGATGAGGTTTCTGTCGGCGCTGCTGTACGCGCTGCTGATGAATGGTCCCGCTGGTCGAGGTGATCGCCACCGGGCGCTCGCCCGCGGTGCTGCTGCTGCTGTACTGGTTCGAGACGGTGCTGCTGCTCGTGACCGGCGCCGTCCGCATCGTCGTGCACCGGCGCGCCACGGGCAAGGCCGGCCACCACGCGTCGATCGAAACGACGTCGAACCACGAGGCCGACGCCGAATTCACGCGGCGCGCGCTCGCGGACGAGAGCGCCTACCTGAAGAGCTTCCTCGGCATCACGGTGATCTTCACGGTCGCGCACGGCGTGTTCGTCGCGGCGCTCGTCTTCCTGTTCCAGGTGGCCGGCCCCGTCTCCGGGACCGACGCGCGCGCGGCGCTCTACTACGCGATTCTCGTGCAGGGCCTCTTCCTGCTGTGCGACCTGCCGCGCATCGCGCACTGGAGCTTCGCGGAACTCTCGCGCAACGTCGGCGCGGTGTCGCTGCGCGTGCTCGTCACCCAGCTCGGGCTGATCTTCGGGTTGCCGGTGGCGGGCATGACCGGTTCGCCGTGGGGCCTCGTCGGGACGTTTGTCGCGCTACGCGCGGTCGGCGACGCCGGCATCGTGTGGCTGCAGGGGTTCGTGAAGCAACGGGACCTGCCGCCCCGGATGGCGCGCTTCCTCGCGCGCACGAGCAAGCAGTCCCCGGAGTCGCTGGAAGCCGAGTTCGACGCACTGAAGGCGCACGGCAACGAGGTCGAGGCACTGCTCGAACTGCCGATCGACGAGGCGCGCCGGAACACCGCGCCAGTCCCGGACAGCAGGGGGCCCGCGTCGCGCCGCTGATTTTCGCGTTCGGCGCCCTGCCGCCGGGCGCGCTGCCGCCTGCTTCAGACGGACATGCCGGGGTTGCCGGCCATGCCCTCGATCACCGGCAGGTTGAGCGTGCGCGGCGGGATCGACTTCTGCGCGCGCAGGTAGCGAGCGACGACCTCCCAGGCGGGCTCGCCGCCGGTGTTCCGCGCCTCTTCGGACACCGGCGCCCAGCCCGCGACCTTGTAACGCTTCGCCGCGTCGATCGGCTTGCCGGCAAGCTCCATCCGCGAGATGCGGGCGCCGGACGCCGCGTTCGGACTGATCGTGTACTTCAGGCCGCCCACCCGAACCATGTCGCCGCCCTGCTGGTAGTAGGGGTCCGGATGGAAGAGATTGTCGGCGACGTCCTCGAGGATCGCCTTGATCATCTCGCCGGTGAACTCGTTGACCGTCGCGAACGGGTACGTGACCGCCGTCTGGTCCATCAGGTGCTCCATGCGGATCGCCTGGCCCGGCAGCAGCGTCGTGCCCCAGCGGAAGCCGGGCGAGAAGGCGATCTCCGCGTTCTTTTCGGCCATCAGCGCCTCGAGGATCAGCTGGTCGGACGTGCCGTTGAAGCTGCCGCGGCGGTACAGCAGGCCTTCGGTCGTCGCGAGCGTCTCGCCGAGCTTCGCCGCGTACGGCGCGCGCACCTTCGCGATGAGCGCGCTCATGGCAGGATCGGCGGGCAGCAGCGCGCTGAACACCGGCAGCAGCCGGTAGCGGAAGCCGGCGACCTTGCCGCCCTTGACGTCCAGATCGAGGACCGCGAGGAACTTGCCGTTGCTGCCGGCGTTGCCGACGAGCGTCTTGCCGCCGCGGTTGGCGACGAGCGTGGGCTGCGGCACGCCGTCGTGCGTGTGCCCGCCGAGGATCGCGTCGATGCCGGTCACGCGCGACGCCATCTTGAGGTCGACGTCCATCCCGTTGTGCGACAGCAGGACGACGACCTGCGCGCCCTTCGCGCGCGCGTCGTCGACGACCTTCTGCATCTCCTCTTCCTGGATGCCGAACGTCCACTCGGGCACGAAATAGCGCGGGTTGGCGATCGGCGTGTACGGGAACGCCTGTCCGACGATCGCCACCGGCACGCCGTTCACCTGCCGGATCACATACGGCTTGAACACCGGATCGCCGAAGTCGGTCGTCTTCACGTTCTGCGCGACGAAGTCGACGCGGCCCGCGAAATCCTTTTCGACGATCTCCTTGACGCGGTCGGCGCCGTACGTGAACTCCCAGTGGCCCGTCATCACGTCCACGCCCAGCTGCTTCTGCGCGTCGACCATGTCCTGCCCTTTGGTCCACAGCGCCGTCGCCGAGCCCTGCCACGTGTCGCCGCCGTCGAGGAGCAGCGCGCCGGGGCGCGCGGCCTTGAGCCTGGCCACGAGCGTGGCGAGGTGCGCGAAGCCGCCGACCTGCCCGAACGCCCGCGCGGCGTTGGCGAAGTCGAGATACGTGAACGCGTGCGCGTCGCGGGTGCCCGGCGCGATGCCGAAGTGCTTCAGCAGGTGCTCGCCGACGAGGTGCGGAGGCTTGCCGGCCGCGGCGCCGATGCCCAGGTTGACGTTCGGCTCGCGGAAGTAGATCGGCAGCAGCTGCGCGTGGCAGTCGGTGAAGTGCAGCAGGCCGACATTGCCGAACGGCTTCATCGCGCCGTCGTAGAACGACGCACCCGCGGCGGCGCCCTGCGCGGACACGCTGCCGACCGGAAGGCCGGCGGCGGTGGCCACGGCGATGGCTTCGAGGAATTCGCGGCGATTCATGGGGAGTTCAACATCCACAAAGGGACGTGCAGGCGCAGAGGAAGGCCGCTGCGCACGGCACGCACGTCGTCACCGACGTGGCCGCGGCGGCGGTTCCCGTCGCCAGGGGGCGCAGCTCTCTGCGTCTCTGCGCCTCTTCGTGAGATCAGCCGTTCACTTGTTCACCGGCGAGTCCGGATCCATCAGCAGCGCGACCAGGTCCCGCACCTGCTCCTCGCTCAGGATGCCGCTGTGGCCGAAGCGCGGCATCAGCGTGCACGCGTTGTACGCCTCCGCGTTCCAGATCTTGCCGTACGCGTACTTGCGGACCTCGTCGTTGTAGCCGCGCAGCTTGCCAAATTGGTAGAGCGATGGGCCGATGGTCCCGTACGACACTTCCTGCGGGGCCAACTGGTGGCAGGCGTAGCAGTTGCCGCCGACCGGCCCTTTGGGATCGTCGGAGAACTGCTTGCCGCGGCCTTCCTGCGCGACCCGCTCGCCCTTCTTCCAGTCGCCCAGGTACTTGCCGTCGGCCGGCCACTTGATCGCGGCGAAGTTCGCCTTCTCGACCTTGGTCACGACGTCCTTCGGCGGCACCGCGGTCGCGTACTCGGTGCACAGCTTCTGCGTCTCGTCCTGGTCGAGCCGGTCGAGGCCCGCCTGCCCGCGTGCCTTGAACGACGTCTTCAGCATCTGCGTCGCCTTGGCGCTCACTTCCGCGTCGGTGGGCTTGGTCGCGCAGCCGACGACTGCGACTGCGGCGCAGGCCGCGACGGTCCAGCCGATGATTCGCATGTTCATGGTCGGTCTCCGGTCAGCGCTTGATCGCCGGCGCGTCGAACGCCGCGCCGTTGGCATTCTTGGCGAGGAACATCGTCAGCGCGATCGACGCGTCCGACGTGAACTCGAGCTCGGGGAAGCGCTGCTGGCGGAAGCAGTCGTACAGCCGCCACTGGAACGAGCGCAGCTCGCCCTGCGACACGCGGTACGCCGGCCACGTCGTGTACGCCTTCTGCGCGCCCGCCTGCTTGACGAGGTTCGGCAGGTCCTGCAGCCGGATGCGCTTGCTGTCCTCGGCGTGGCAGGTCGCGCACGCGAAGTCGTGCGGTCCGCCGCGGAAAAAGAACATCTTCTCGCCGATCCGGTACGCCTCGTCCTCCTTCGGGTGCGTGCCGGCGACGTTCATCTTCACGCCGCGCGACTCGGACGTGATGAACGCGACCAGCGCCTCGATGTCGGACTTGCGGTTGGGCCCCCCAAAGGGATTCTTCTTGGCGTCGGCTTCGGTGAACCCCTGCAGCTTGACCATGCACCAGACGAGCCGCGTCTCGAGGTCCATCACGCGGTCCGCGTCGGCAAAGTAGCGCGGCAGCTGCGCGTAGGCGCCCTTGACCACGCCGGGCCCCAGGCCCAGGTCGCACTTTTCGAACGTGACCTTGTTCGGGCCGCGCGGGGTCTTCCACAGGCCCTCGCCGCGGGCCTCCCACAGCTCGGCCGGATTGCCTTCCTGCAGCGCGGAGCGGTACTTGGCGATCTCGTCGACGGCGGACGTCTGCGCGAACGCGGCGCCGACGGCGAGGGCGGTTGCTGCCGACAGCAGGATGCCGCGGGCGCGGACCCGCAAGGGGGACTTGCTCATCGTTCGCCTCCTAGAAGTTGACTGCGCCGGACGCGTGCCGCGCCCGGAGTCCGAGGCCGTCGTCGCCGGTGCGCCCTGCACGGGCGCCGCCGGTCGCGCGGCCTTCTGTTCTCGCCTGCCCGCGTGCGCCCCTACGCGATCGTCGCTTCGTCGGTCCGCTTGTCGCCGCGGTTGTCGACCCAGGTGATCTGCACCTTGTCGCCCTTGGCGCCGCCCTTGAACTTGAACGAGAGGAACGGATTCTTCGAGATCGCGGGGCCCCACTGGGCCGCCAGCACCGGCTTGCCGTTGTGGGTCGCGGTCACGGTCTGGATGAACCACGCGGGGATCACCTTGCCGGCGGAGTCCTTCCGCTGGCCGGTCTCCATCTCGTGGTTCATCAGCACTTTCACCTCGGTCGCGTCGCCGACCACGCTGGCGCGGATTCGCATCGGATCTGCCATGGCTCTCTCCTCAACTGGTGTGCGCGTCGCGGATCAGCCGCCGCAGCCGCCCAACGTGACCTTGACTTCCTTGGTCGCGACGTAGAACTTGCCGTCGGCCCGGACCAGGGCGTGGATGTTGGAGCTCTGCCCCATCTTGACGCGCGTCGACACCGTGGGTTCGGTGCCCGCCGGGAGGTCGAACACGGCGGCCAGCGCGTTCGGGTTCTTCTCGACCAGGATCGCGATCGACTCGGTCTTCGGCACCGAGCTCGAGACCCCGATCGGCACGACGGCGCCGTTCTCGGCGATGTCGGGCGTCTGCACGAACGCGATGTCCTTGCTCTGCGCCGGCGCGGCGCCGCCAAGCGCCTTGACGACCTCGTCGAGCGTCTTGGCCTCGAACGCACCCTTGTTCCACGCCTGCGCGAGCGCGTCGCCCGGCTTGAGGAACCCCGCGGCGGCGAGCAGCGTGTAAAGCGTCGCTCCGCCGCCCGCCTTCAGCACCTCCCTGCGATGCATATCCATCGATCCTCCTCCTCCGAAAGACTACGTGCGATTGTAGCGCCGGGCGAGCGCCCGGGAAGCCGTTGCTGCCTGCAACCGTGCCGGGCGATCGAGGGCCCGGACCGGGGGCCGTGCGCGCCCCGCCAGCGGTGTTCTTCCTTCGTTCCCGCGACGCTTCTTGCGGCGTCAGTGACGGGCGGCGAATCCCATGAGGTCGCGGCGCAGCGGCGCCTGCATGTCGAGCCGGCTCGCGATCCGCTCGCACATCCGGCGGCAGATATCGACGAACTCCGGGTCGGCGATCCGGTAGTACACGGCGCAGCCGTCGCGCCGCCGCTCGACGATCCCCGCGTTGAGCATCAGCGACAGGTGCCGCGACACGTTGGACTGCGTCGTGCCGGTGGCCGCGACGATCGCCGACACCGATTGCTCGTCGTCGCAGATCGCGTGCAGGATCTTGAGGCGCGTCGGCTCGGCCAACACGCCGAAGTACCGCGCCACCACCCCCAGCACCGGGTCGAGCCCGTCCGTTGCGCCCCCCTTGGCGGACGCCCCGGTTCCGCGTCCGGCGCTCGCTGGTCGCTTGATCGCCATTTGAATATGAGCATATGCGCATGCTCGGCGCGGTGTCAATCGGCGCCGCAACATTGCCGCGCGCCCGGCGACGGCGCTCCCACGCGACCCTGCTCGACCCTCACGCCGGCTGCCCGACGCAGGGGCACCCATGGGTGCGAGCGATCGCCGGCGGCAAGCGGGCGTGGCGCCGCGCCGCCATTGCGGCCGCGTGCGCGCTGTCACGGGAACAGGGAGTGCGCCGGGGAGGGCTCTCGTCAGTGCAGCACGGCGCTCGTGAGGAAGCGGACCAGCGCGCCGCTCTTCAGGCGGAAAACGCCCTCGCCCACGCCTTCGGCGCCCTCGATCTCCGCGCGGGTGAGCTCGATCTCCATTTCGCCGTTGCGCGCCTCGACGACGACGTCGTCCGCGACGGTGAACTCGTCGGGCACGCGCACGTAGCCGGCCGCGAACACGACCCCGTCGATCATGACGAAATCGGCACCGGACATCGCGTCGAACAGGCTTCGCGTCTGCATCGCTTCCCTCTCTCGGCGGGCCACCTGCGGGAGGCGCCCTCGGTATCCGATATCGGGGCGGCGCCGGGCGGGTTCAACCTGCCGCCGGCGCGCCTTCCACGCGTGTCCAAACGAGGCCACTCCCGCCGTCGCCGGCGCCCACCGCCCGGCGGCGCCGGGATCGGGACGGACGGCGCCGGGCCCTTGGCTACGACGCTGAAAGAGTTTGTTTCCGGCAGGCATGCTGCGGACGCATGCCGCAGTTCGTTGTTGCCGCGAACGCGAGTGCGACGGGTGCAAGGCGTTCGTGCCAAGCGCCAACGACGTCCTCGTGGTTCACGCCTGCCGAGGCGGATCCGCGCCAGCGGGCGGCCCCGGGGCCCCGCCGGTGCCGCCGCCGCGTCCGCGAAGACCGCGTGCAGACCGTCGCCGACGGTCTTGACGACCGCGCCGCCGTGCGTGGCGACGGCGCGGCGGGCGAGTGCGTCGTGCGCGGCGAGCGCGGCGCGCATCGCCTCGGGCGCGCGCTCCCACAGGCGCGACTGCCTTCGAGGTCCGTGAACAGCTGCGTGACCGGTCTGCCCGCGCCCGCGGCGGGCGCGTCGGCGGGAACCGGTCCGGCGACCACGGCCGCGGCCGCCTGCGTCCTTAAGCGACCAGCGCGCGCACGAAGTTGGGCAGCGCGAACGCGGCGCGGTGCGTATCGCCGTTGTAGAACGCGAGGTCCTGCAGTCCGCGCTGCGCGATCCGGCGGTCGACCTGCAGCGGCGTCATCGAGCGCGGGTCGAGCAGCGCCGAGCAGCACGCCATCATCCACAGGCCGCCGTACAGCGGGACCGACGTCAGGTACGGCGCGACGACCGGAAACGCCGTGCGCAGGTTGGCGATCGTCGCGCGGATGCGTTCCGGGTGCGCGACCGGGCTCGCGATGTGCAGCGTCAGCGCGCCCATCGGCGCCAGGCGCGCCGCGCACGCGCGGTAGAACTCCGGCGTGTACAGGTTCAGCGAGGGACCGCCGGCGTCGGTCAGGTCGAGCACGACGAGGTCGAACTGCTCGGCCGACTCGCGGACGTACGCGAAGCCGTCGCCGATCTTCAGCGTCAACCGCGGGTCGTCGAGCGCGCCCCGGTGCACGTCGCGCAGGTACTTGCGCGAGATGTCGACGACGGCCAGGTCGATCTCGGCCAGCGTCACCGACTTGATCGACGGGTGCTTCAGAAGCTCCTCCGCCGAGCCGCCGTCGCCGCCGCCGACGATCAGCACGCGCTCGGGCTGCGGGTGCGTCACCGCCGCCACGTGGACGAGGTTCTCGTGGTAGAAGAACTCGTCGCGCTCGGACGTCATGAAGTGGCCGTCGAGCCGGAACAGCTTGCCGAACGGGATCGTGTCGTGGACTTCCACCGTCTGGTACGGCGAATTGAAGCGCTCGTACTGGCGCGCGGTGCGCACGAAGAAGCCCCAGTCGTCCGTCATGAACTCCGTCATCGCACCCGGCGCGATGTAGCCGGCCGGCGGCGGCGCCGCGTCCTCCTGCCGGTCAGGCATCCTTGCCCCCGCGGTGGATCGAGTGGAACTTCGTGCGGCGCGGCTGCAACGCCGCCTCGAGGTCGCGGAACACCCGCTCGGCCTTCGCCGTGTTGTCGGTCGTCAGGTTGCAGACGTAGACGTCGACGGTGACGAACCCCGCCTCGGGCCACGTGTGGATCGCGATGTGCGATTCGGCCAGCAGCACCGTGCCGGTGACCCCCTGCGGCTCGAACTGGTGGAAGCACTCCCCGACGACGGTCAGCCCCGCGCGGCGCGCGGCGCCCACGCACAGCGCGCGCAACGGCGCGGCCTGCGTGAACTCCGGCGTGTCGGCCGGGCAGCCGTACCACTCGCCCAAAAGATGAATGCCGTCCATGTACCGCTCCCTTCGATGGTCGCCGCGTCGGTTGACGCCCGCGATCGTCCGTTGCGGAACGATCCGGCTCAACCCGGCGCCGGCGTCACCGTCGTCGGCGACCGCCGCCGGAAGCGGCCGTCCCGACTGCGCCCGACGTTCGAATTCGCCACGAGAAAACGTATAATTATCGCACAGCTGTCATCAGGTCGTCACGAATCGCCGCCGTTTCCCGTTGCATCACGCGTGCCGCGCACGATTCCCGCGGCCAACTCCATGCCCTTCCGCAGGCCGCAAATCATGAGCGCTCCGACCGCCGCACGCGCCTCCGACGTCGAACTTGCCAACGCGATTCGCGCGCTCGCGATGGACGCGGTCGAAAAGGCCAAGTCCGGGCATCCGGGCATGCCGATGGGCATGGCGGAAATCGCCGTGGCGCTCTGGCACCGCCATCTCGCGCACAACCCGGCCGACCCGCGCTGGCCGGACCGCGACCGCTTCGTGCTCTCCAACGGCCACGGCTCGATGCTGCAGTACGCGCTCCTGCACCTGACCGGCTACGACCTGCCGATGGCCGAGCTGGCCGCGTTCCGGCAGTTGCGCTCGAAAACGCCGGGCCACCCGGAAGCGGGCGCCACACCCGGTGTGGAGACGACCACCGGTCCGCTCGGGCAGGGGCTCGCCAACGCGGTGGGCATGGCGCTCGCCGAGGCGCTGCTCGCGCGCGAGTTCAACGTGCCCGGCCACGCAATCGTCGACCACCACACGTACGTGTTCGTCGGCGACGGCTGCCTGATGGAAGGCATCTCGCACGAGGCATGCTCGCTCGCCGGCACGTGGAAGCTCGGGAAGCTCGTCGCGATCTACGACGACAACGGCATCTCGATCGATGGCCACGTCGCCGGCTGGTTCACCGACGACACGCCGCAACGCTTCGCCGCGTACGGCTGGCACGTGATCCCGGACGTGGACGGCCACGACGTCGGCGCCGTCGACGCGGCCATCGCGGCAGCGAAGGCCGTGACCGACCGGCCGTCGCTCGTCTGCTGCAAGACCGTCATTGGCCGCGGCGCGCCGAACAAGGCCGGCACCGAGGCCGTGCACGGCGCCGCGCTGGGCGAGAAGGAAGTCGCCGCCGCCCGCAGCGCCCTCGGCTGGACGCACCCGCCGTTCGCGATTCCCGAGGCGATCTACGCCGGCTGGAGCGCGCGCGAACGCGGCGCGGCGCGGCAGGCCGCCTGGGAAGCGCGGTTCGCCGCCTATCGCGCCGCGCATCCGGACCGCGCAGCGGAATTCCTGCGGCGTGTCGCGGGCGAGCTGCCGGCCGACTTCGCCGCGCAGGCGGCGGCGTTCGTCGCCACGCAGGCCGCGAAGGCCGAGACGGTCGCGACGCGCAAGGCGTCGCAGCAGGCGATCGAAGGCTACGCGAAGCTGCTGCCGGAATTGCTCGGCGGCTCGGCCGACCTCACCGGATCGGTGTTCACCGACTGGTCCGGGAGCAGGGCCCTCGTCGCGGACGGCGAGGTTCGCCTCGACGGCAACTACATCCACTACGGCGTGCGCGAGTTCGCGATGAGCGCGATCGCCAACGGCGTCGCGCTGCACGGCGGGTACATTCCCTACACCGGCACGTTCCTGACGTTCTCCGACTACGCGCGCAACGCGCTGCGCATGGCCGCGCTGATGAAACTGCGCTCGATCTTCGTGTACACGCACGACTCGATCGGGCTCGGCGAGGACGGCCCCACGCACCAGTCGGTCGAGCACGCGGCCGCGCTGCGCGTCATCCCCGGCCTGGACGTCTGGCGGCCGTGCGACACGGTCGAGACGGCCGTCGCGTGGGCCGCGGCGATCGAGCGGCGCCACGGTCCGTCGTGCCTGCTGTTCACGCGGCAGAACGTTCCGTTCGTGCCGCGCAGCGACGCCCAGGTGGCGGCGATCGCGCGCGGCGGCTACGTGCTCGCCGACTTCGACCCCGCGGTCACCGGTGCGCTCGCCGTCGTGCTGGCGACGGGCTCCGAGGTCGCGCTGGCGCTCGCGGCACGGGCCACGCTGGCGGCGGAGGGCATCAACGTGCGCGTCGTGTCGATGCCGTGCACGAACGCATTCGACCGGCAGGACGCCGAATACCGCGCGGCGGTGCTGCCGGCAGGGGTGGCGCGGGTCGCGGTCGAGGCCGGCGTCACCGACGGCTGGCGCAAGTACGTCGGCGCGGCCGACGATCCGCGCGCGGCCGTCGTCGGCATCGACACGTTCGGCGAGTCGGCGCCGGGGCCGGTGCTGTTCAAGCACTTCGGCCTGACCGCCGAGCGCGTGGCCGAGGCCGTGCGCGGCGTGCTGTAGCGGCGGACGAACACCGAATGAGCGAAGCGGCCATCCGTCCCGCCACGCCCGCCGACGCGCTCGCGATCGCGCAGGTTCGCGTCGACGCGTGGCGGACGACCTACCGCGGACTGATGCCCGCGGCGTACCTCGCGGCGATGAAGGTCGAGGACAGCCACGTGCTGTGGAATCGCGTGCTCACGGCGGCGCCGAACACGACGAGCACGGTCGTCGCGACCGTCGACGGACAAGTCGTCGGGTTCGCATCGGCGCTGATGCTGGCGGAGCCGAAGTTCGGGCTCGACGCGGAGCTCTCCGCCATCTATCTCGACCGCGACCGCCAGCGCGCCGGGCTGGGCACCGGGCTCCTCGCGGCCGTCCTCGCCGCCCAGCGGCGGCACGGCGCCACCGGGTTGTTGACCTGGGTCATCGCGGGCAACCGCGGCGCCCGGGCATTCTACGAACGATACGGGGCGGAACTCGTCGTCGAACAGCCGTTCCAGTGGGACGGGATGGACCTGGTCGAGGCAGGCTACGGCTGGCGCGACCTGCCCGCGCTCGCCGCCGCGTGCGCCGCGGCGGGCATCACACTGCATTGATTTTTCCAGCGGAACACGGGAGACAGACATGGCAATCAAGGTGGGCATCAACGGATTCGGCCGCATCGGCCGCATGGTGCTGCGCGCAGCGGCGCGCGACTTTCCGGACGTCGAGGTGGTCGGCATCAACGACCTGCTCGAGCCCGACTATCTCGCGTACATGCTCCAGTACGACTCGGTGCACGGGCGCTTCAAGGGCACGCTCGCGGTCGACGGCAACACGCTCGTCGTCAACGGCAAGCGGATCCGGCTCACCGCCGTCAAGGATCCGGCCGAACTGAAGTGGGGCGAGCTGGGCGTCGACGTCGTCGTCGAGTCGACCGGGCTGTTCCTGACCAAGGAGACCGCCGAGAAGCACCTCGCCGCAGGGGCGAAGAAGGTGATCATGTCGGCGCCGTCGAAGGACGAAACGCCGATGTTCGTCTACGGCGTCAACGACAAGACGTACGCGGGCCAGGCGATCGTCTCCTGCGCGTCGTGCACGACGAACTGCCTGGCGCCGGTCGCCAAGGTGCTCAACGACACGTGGGGCATCAAGCGCGGGCTGATGACGACCGTGCACGCGGCGACCGCGACGCAGAAGACCGTCGACGGACCGTCGAACAAGGACTGGCGCGGCGGCCGCGGCATCCTCGAGAACATCATCCCGTCGTCGACCGGCGCGGCGAAGGCCGTCGGCAAGGTCATTCCCGAGCTCAACAAGAAGCTGACCGGCATGGCGTTCCGCGTGCCCACGTCGGACGTGTCGGTCGTCGACCTCACCGTCGAGCTCGCGAAGCCCGCGACGTACAAGGAAATCTGCGCGGCGATGAAGGCGGCCTCGGAAGGGCCCATGAAGGGCGTGCTGGGCTACACCGAGGACAAGGTCGTCGCGACCGACTTCCGCGGCGAGAGCCGCACGTCGGTGTTCGACGCCGACGCCGGCATCGCGCTCGACGACACGTTCGTCAAGGTCGTCGCGTGGTACGACAACGAGTGGGGCTACTCGTGCAAGCTGCTGGAGATGGCGCGCGTGATCGCGAAGTAGCGGCGCGCAACGACCGGCACCCTCCTACCACCCAGCGGGAACCGCCATGAGCTTCCAGCGCCTCTCCGACATCGACGTCCGCGGCAAGCGCGTGTTCATCCGCGCCGACCTCAACGTGCCGCAGGACGACGCCGGACGCATCACCGACGACACCCGCATCCGCGCGTCGGTACCGGGCATCCGCGACGCGCTCGCGCGCGGCGCGGCGGTCATGGTGACCTCGCACCTGGGGCGGCCGACCGAGGGCGAGTGGCGTGCGGAGGACTCGCTGGCGCCGATCGCGGTGCGGCTCTCCGAGCTCCTCGGCGTGCCGGTGCCGCTGGTGCGCGACTGGGTCGACGGCGGCGACTGGAACACGGCCCTGAAGCCCGGGCAGGTCGTGCTGCTGGAGAACTGCCGGTTCAACAAGGGCGAGAAGAAGGACAGCGAGGACCTCGCGCGGAAGATGGCGAAACTGTGCGACGTCTACGTCAACGACGCGTTCGGCACCGCGCATCGCGCCGAGGCCACGACGCACGGCATCGCCAGGTTCGCGCCGGTCGCGTGCGCCGGGCCGCTGCTCGCCGCGGAGATCGACGCGCTGTCGCGCGCGCTGGCCAACCCGAAGCGGCCGCTGGTCGCGATCGTCGCCGGCTCCAAGGTGTCGACGAAGCTCACGATCCTGCGCGCGCTCGCCGCGCGCGTCGACATGCTGATCGTCGGCGGCGGGATCGCGAACACGTTCGTGCTCGCCGCCGGCGGGCACATCGGCAAGTCGCTCGCCGAGCCCGAACTGGTCGGCGAGGCGAAGGCGATCCTCGACGAGTTTCCGGGCAAGGTGCCGATCCTCGTCGACGCCGTGGTCGCGAAGGAGTTCTCCGCCACGGCGAAGCCCGAGCTCAAGGCGCTCGAGAACATCGAGCCCGACGACATGATCCTCGACGTCGGTCCGACCTCGATCGCATTCGCGAAGATGGCGATCGCGACGGCGGGCACCATCGTCTGGAACGGGCCCGTGGGCGTGTTCGAGTTCGACGCGTTCGCGGAAGGCACGAAAGCGCTCGCGCACGCGATCGCCGAGTCGCACGCGTTCTCGATCGCCGGCGGCGGTGACACGCTCGCGGCCATCGCCAAGTTCGGGGTCGCCGACAAGGTCAGCTACATCTCGACCGGCGGCGGCGCGTTCCTCGAGTTCCTCGAGGGCAAGACGCTGCCCGCGGTCGCGGCGCTCGAGGCCCGGGCGTAGCGCAATCGCCTGGGCGCGCCGCGCGCGCCTGCCGGCTGCCACCCTGCACGGACGCCGCGCGGTGCGCCCGCCGCGCACGCCGGTATCTGCGAGCGTGGAATTCCCGTAACATTCCGGGCCGATCATCGCGATCGAAAAGGGAGTGCCGTGCTACGCAACACGAAGATCGTCGCCACGCTCGGGCCGGCGTGCAGCGACGCTGAGACTTTGCAGCGGATGCTCGCCGCCGGCGTCGACGTCGTCCGCCTCAACTTCTCGCACGGCGCGGCGTCCGACCACGTCGAGCGCGCGCGGCTGGTGCGCCAGTGCGCGCAGCGGCTCGGGCGCGAGGTCGCGATCATGGCCGACCTGCAGGGGCCGAAGATCCGCATCGGCCGCTTCGCCGACGGCAGGGCCGAGCTCATCCCCGAGCAGCCGTTCGTCCTCGACGCCGAGTGCGAACTGGGCGACGCCACGCGCGTCGGGCTCGACTACAAGGAGCTGCCGCGCGACGTGGCCCCTGGCGCGGTGCTGCTGCTCGACGACGGCGTGATCCGCCTCGACGTCGAGTCCGTCGACGGCCCGCGCATCCACACGCGCATCGTCATGGGCGGGATCCTGTCGAACAACAAGGGCATCAACCGGATGGGCGGCGGCCTCACGGCGCCGGCGCTGACGGCAAAGGACATGGAGGACGTCAAGACGGCGGCGCTGATCGACGCCGACTTCCTCGCCGTGTCGTTCCCGAAGAACAAGGAAGACATGTACATGGCGCGCCAGCTGCTGCGCGCCGCCGGCGGCCACGCGCTGCTGGTCGCGAAGATCGAGCGCGCGGAGGCGATCACGTTCCTCGACGAGATCATCGAGGCCTCCGACGGCATCATGGTCGCGCGCGGCGACCTGGCCGTCGAAGTCGGCAACGCGTCGGTGCCCGGGCTGCAGAAGCGGATGCTGAAGCTCGCGCGCGAGCGCAACAAGCTCACGATCACCGCCACGCAGATGATGGAGTCGATGATCCACGCGCCAGTGCCCACGCGCGCCGAGGTGTCCGACGTGGCCAATGCCGTGCTCGACGGCACCGACGCGGTCATGCTCTCCGCGGAAACCGCGGCAGGCAAGTACCCGGTCGAGACGGTGGCCACGATGGCTCAGGTCTGCGTCGAGGCCGAGAAATCCGACACCGTCGCGCTCGACCGCGATTTCCTTGACCGGACGTTCACGCGCGTCGACCAGTCGATCGCGATGGCCACGCTGTTCACCGCGTTCCACCTGAAGGTCAAAGCCATCGCATCGCTGACGGACTCGGGCTCGACCGCCCTGTGGATGTCGCGGCACAACTGCGGCTGCCCGATCTACGCGCTGACACCGCGCGTGCAGACCCAGCGCAAGATGGCGCTCTACCGCAACGTCCGGCCGCTCTTCCTCGAGCAGAGCGGCAACCGCGACAGCGTGCTGATCGCCGCCGAGGAGTTGCTCGTCGCGCGCGGGCAGGTCAAGGACGGCGACGTCATCGTCCTGACCGTCGGCGAGCCGATCGGCAAGGCCGGCGGCACCAACACCATGAAGATTGTCAGGGTCGGTGAACACCGATCCTGACGCCGACGGCGAGCTCAACGTGAGCGCCAGCGAACGCTCTGCGAGCGAAAGCGAGCGGCGGTCGCACAGATTGTCAGGGTCGGCGAACACCGATACTGACAATCTCGGCGGTCGCTAACGTGAGCGACTGACAATCGAGCCAGGCTCGGTTTCGTATGGATCGTCACTTGCACGAGCCTGCAAAGCGCCCCCCCCCCCCCCCCCCCCCCCCCCCCCCCCCCCCCCCGGGGGCCCCCCCGCCCCCCCCGGCCCCCCCCCCCCCCCCCCCCCCCCCCCCCGCTCGGTTTCGTATGGATCGTCACTTGCACGAGCCTGCAAGCGCCCGCGCGATTGCCTCACCCCGGCCCTCTCCCCGCGTCGCGGGGAGAGGGAGAGTTCATGCGCGGCGTCGCGCGGATGCTCTCCCACGCGAGCGGGAGAGGGCTGGGGTGAGGGCCGAGGCGATCCTGCGCGTTTCTCACGCCGGCGCGCACATGATCGTCGCGTCCGGGCCGTACCCTTCGGCGACATGGCCCTTCGCGATCATCGCGGCTTTCTCCACGGCGTCCGCCGTGTAGCGGTGGTTCGAGTCGGCGCGGCCATTCCACAGCCGGTACACGCGCACGAGGCCTTCCGCGCACTCGCCGGTGACCGGGTCGGGCAACCCGATGTGCATCACCGCCGGCGACTCCTGCACGAACGCCGGAAACTTCGCCGCGACTTCGGCGCACTCGGCGGGCGACGCCGAGTAGAAGTGCGAGTCGCCATTCGCCGGCGGCAGGTAGAACCGGCAGACCGGGCTCGTCCCCGGCGCGGCGTCCGGATATGCGTTGAACGTGTGCCCGGTCCGCGCCCAGCCCGCAAGCTGCCCCGAGTCGAGCGCCGCGATGTCGGCCGGGAGCGCGCTGACAAAGTAGTGGTCGAGTGCAGCGTGGTAGTACTCGACGACGGCGGTCTTCGCCGGCGCGAAGGCGGCCGGGATCACCGCGAGGTACGTGCCGAAGTCGACGTTGCCGGCGCCGGGCGTCACCAGCACGCCGGTGACCGCCCCCGTCGCCGGGTCGAGCTTGCGCACGGTGTTGCGCTCGAGCACGAGCAGGCTGCCGTCGACGCCGAACGCGAGGCCGGTCGGGCTGTTCAGGTTGCCGTTCATGACCGTGACGTTTCCGGACAGGAGGTCGAGCCGCAGCAGTTGGTGCGACCCTTCGCCGGTGATCAGCAGCCCGCCACCGCCGGGTTCGGGCAGCAGGCCGCGCGTGTTGCCGAGCTTCTGCGCCCCACGTGCGACCGCGACCGTCGTCGTGCCGGTGCGCGGGTCGTGGCGGATCACGTTGTTCGAGTAGTAGCCCGGGACGTAGAGATTGCCGTCCGGCGCGAACGTGATCCCGTTGTCGGGCCCCTGCAGGCCGGCCGCGCCGGCGGCCACGGGGACGTCGAGTGCGGTGCCCGCGGCGGACAGCCGCCGCACGTCGTTCGTGCCGAACGCCGCCACGTAGACGTCGCCGCCGGGCCCGAACGCGAATCCGGTCGGGTCGGCACCCGGCAACGTCGCGAAGACGTCGACGAACTCCAGCGTGTCGTTGCGGTACCTTAGAATCTGCTGCGACATTTCGCTGGTCACGTAGACCAGGCCGTCGGGCCCGAGCCGGACGGCCTGCGCGCCCTTGATGCGGCCGGCGGGGTCGAGGTCGCGCAGGAACGCGCCGGAGCAGGCATCGAACACGTGGACCGTGCTGTAGTAGCCGCTGACGAACAGGCGCGCCGGACAGGCGGACGGTTCCGCGGACGCGGCGGACGCGACGAGGACGGCAAGGGCGGCAAGGATGCAGCGAGTCAAGGCGAGCCTCCGGTGGCGGGGTGGAAAAGGGCCCGAGGGTGCGGCGCGGGGTCGGCGCGCGTCCTGATTTCCGCCTCCGTTTTTTCTCCACTCCGCGTCTTCGATCGCAACGCATTGAAAAGCATGGCGAAGTGCTGACACGACCGTCCGCGCCCGCCTGGCGCGACCGCGCCGCGTTCCGGCTGCACGACGTCGAGGTGCGCCCGGCGTCGAACGAGCTCGTCGCCGGCGGCGCTGCCGTCCGGATCAAGCCGCGCCTGATGGACGTGCTGCTGCGCCTCGTCGCGGCCGACGGTGCGCCGGTGCCGCGGCAGGTGCTGCTCGACGAAGTGTGGCCGCGTCGCGCGGTCAACGACGAGGTGCTCTCGCGCGTCATCGCGGACCTGCGGACCGCGCTTGGCGACGCCGCGCGCGACGCCCGCTTCATCGAGACGCTGCCGAAGGCGGGCTACCGGCTGGTAGCGCCGGTCGCGCCAGTGGCCGCACCGCCGGCGGGCGCTGCGCCGCCGACGGCAGCACGCCCGCGTGGCCGCGTCGTCGCGTGGTCCGCCGCGATCGCGCTCGTGCTGCTCGTCGCGCTGACGGTGACGCTGCAGCGGACACCTCCCGCGACCGAATCGCCGCAGGCGCGCCTCGAGCGGCAGCTCGCGCGGGCCGAGCCGTTCGCGTCCGGCGTCGCGCTGGAGTTGGCACCCCGCTTCTCGCCCGACGGCGCGCAGGTCGTCTACGCCGCCGCGGACGACGCGCACGCGTCGATCGTGATCGCCGCCGTCGGCGCGGCGTCGCGGCGGACGCTGGGTGACGCGGCCGACGCGAATCTGTCGCCGGTGTTCTTTCCCGGCGGCGCGCGCGTCGCGTACTACCGGCGCACGCCGGCCGGCGACTGCGCCATCGTCGCCGAGGACGTGGCGTCGGGCGCGCGGCAGACGCTCGTCGACTGCGCGCGGCGCCCGCAGCCGCGCTTCGACCTCTCGCCTGACGGCGGCACGCTCGTCTACGTCGGCATCGTGCGGCCGCAGTTCCCGGCGGGACTCGTCCTGCGCGACCTCGCGTCGGGCGCGGAGCGCGTGCTGACGGCGCCGGAACCGCAGATGGGCGACGACCTCCATCCGCGCTTCTCGCCCGACGGCGCCCGCATCGCCTTCTTTCGCGGCACGGCCTCGCACCGCGACGCGTGGATCGTCGACGTCGCGGAAGGCGCACCGGCGCGCAGCACCGGCTCGCCGCGCGGGCTCACCTACGGCGCCGCCTGGCTCGGCCCACGCGGGCCGCTGCTCGTCGCCGCCGACTGGTTCGGGCAACGCGCGCTCAATCTCCTCGACGCCGAGGGCGGCACCGCGGTGATGGTCGGCGCGCGCGGCGCGCGGTTCCCGGACGTCGACCGCGCCGGCACCATTGTCTACGAAAGCGCGACGTTCTCGGCCAACCTGCACGAGATCGACCTCGCGGCGCCGGACCGGCCGTCGCGCGCGCTGTGGCCGTCGACGCGCTACACGAACCAGCCCGAGTACGCACCCGACGGCGCGCGCGTCGTGTTCGCGTCGAATCGCGACGGCGCGTCGGGGCTGTTCGTCGGCACGCCGGGCGCGGACGCGGCGCGCCTGCCGCTGTCGGCGGACTACATCTACCTGCGCCCCCACTGGTCGCACGACGGCCGCGCCATCTACGCGATCCGCGCCAGCCGGCGCGAGGACGGCAAGCGTGTGCAGCAGGCGATCCGCATCGGCGTGCCCGACGGCACCGTGGAGGTGTTGGCCTCGCTCGGTCACGACGTCTTCGACGTGCGCGAGACGGACGGCGGCCGCGCGCTGGTCGTCGGTGAAGTGGTCGGCAACGCCGCGCGCGTGCTGCACGTGCCCGCGGCTGGAGGACCCGCCGAGCGCCTGCCGTTTCCGCTCGTGAGCGAGTTCCAGGTGGCGGGCGGCCGCATCGCGTTCGCCCAGCCCGGCCTCACCGGCCTCACGCTGTGCGACCTGGCGACGCGGAAGTGCGAGCCGCTGCCGGTCGCGATCGGCGACGTGAACCGGTTCGACTGGCTGCTCACCGGCGACGCCGTGTGGTACCGGGACGGGGCTGCGCCGACCGCTATGGTCCGCTACGACCTCGCGCGCCGCACGGTCGCATGGCGCCACGCGTTCGGCCCCACGGCGCTCGGCCTGTCGTTCGCCGTGCGGCCCGACGGCCGCGCGCTGGTGGCCGCCCGCGAGGAGCGTCCGGCGATCGACCTGATGCTGGCGCCGGCCCGGGACGTTGCGGCGAAGTAACCGGATGGTTAACATGGGCGGATGACGCCCGCCGCCCGCTCCGACGCCGCGCCGGCGACCCCGCGGGCCAAGCCCGCCCGCAACGCGGAGCGCACGCAGGCGACGATCCTCGCCGCGGCGACGCAGGAGTTCGCGCGGCACGGCTACGGCGGCGCGCGGGTCGACCGCATCGCCGCGCTGGCCGGCACCAACAAGCGGATGCTCTATTACTACTTCGGGGCCAAGGAGGCGCTGTTCCTCGCGGTGCTGGAGGCTGCGTACGGGGAGATCCGGGGCGCCGAGCAGCGGCTCGACCTCACGCACCGCGAACCCGTCGAAGGCATGCGCGAACTGGTGACCTTCACGTGGCGCCACTTCCTCGCGCACCCCGAGTTCATCTCGCTGCTGGCCACCGAGAACCTGCACCGCGCGAAGCACCTCAAGCGCTCGGCGCGGATCCGGTCGCTGCACTCGCCGCTGGTCGCGACGATCTCCGACCTGCTCGGGCGCGGACAGCGGGCGGGCGTGTTCCGCGGCGACGTCGACCCGGTCCAGCTGTACGTGTCGATCGCCGCCCTGTCCTATTTCTACCTGTCGAACGCCCACACGCTGTCGACGATCTTCGGACGCGACCTGCTCGCGCCGAAGGCGAAGGCCGCCCGCCTCGCGCACGTCGTCGACCTCGTGCTGCGCGCGCTGGCGGCCGGCGCGCCCGGGGACTTGCGCGCGACCGCGCCGCGGCGCGATACTGATTAACCAGCCGGTTAACTCGGCGCGGGCGCCTTGGCCCGCGTCGCAATTGCCACCAGGAGGAAGCCCATGGACCGCAGCAAGCGCACCACCCTGACCGTCGCGATCGCGGCGTCGCTGTCGATGCTCGTCGCGCTGCCCGCCGCCGCGCAGGCGACGTGGAAGCCGGAGAAGCCGATCACGATCATCGTGCCGTGGGCCGCCGGCGGCTCGACCGACCAGGTGACGCGCGTCACGGCAGCCGAGATCGAGAAGGCGCTGGGGCAGAAGGTGGTCGTCGTCAACCAGCCCGGCGCGTCCGGGTCGATCGGCACCAAGAACGCGCTGGAGGCGCCGAAGGACGGCTACACGTGGACCGCCGGCGCGGCAAAGGACCTCGGCACGTACGCGGTGCTCGGCATGCTCGACACGAAGATCGGCGACTGGGCGCTGTTCCTCAACGTCGCCAACGTGTCCACGCTGTCGGTCAATCCGAATACGCCGTACAAGTCGGTGGCCGAGCTCGTCGACGCGATGAAGGCGAAGCCGGGCCAGATCAGCGTCGCCACCGCGGGCGTGAACTCCAGCGGCCACAGCGCGATCGAGGCGATCGCCAAGGCGACCGGCGTCAAGTACAAGCACGTCACCTATGACGGCGGCAACCCGGCGGTGGTCGCCACGGTCGCCGGCGAGACCGATGCGACCACGCAGCTCACGGTCGAGCAGGCGGAGATGATCCGCGGCAAGAAGCTGCGGCCGCTCGCCGTGGTCGGCGACAAGCCGATCGAAATCGACGGCTACGGCACGATCGAGCCGCTGACGAAGACGGTCGCCAACTTCAAGGACCCGCCGAACTACTTCGGCATCTTCATCCCGAAGGGCGTGCCGCCGCAGGTGATCGCGACCGTCGAGAAGGTCTGGAACGAGAACATCCGCAACTCGAAGGCGCTCAAGGACTACGCGACGAGCCGCGGCGCGCAGTTCGCGCCGGCGTCGGGGGCCGATGCGCTGAAGGCCGTGATGCCGGCCGTGCAGGTCAACGCGTGGCAGGCGGCCGACGCCGGCAAGGCGAAGGTGTCGCCCGACACGCTGGGCATCGCGCGGCCGTAGCGACCGGAAAACGGCATCTCGCAAAGAGACGCAGAGGCGCAGAGAGGCCCGTCGTGTCCTTTCTCTGCGCCTCGGCGCCTCCCGTGAAATCGCGCTTCGCATGAGCGGCGGCCCGTACCCGGTCGCGCCGCGCTCCGACCTCAACACCGCGCTCGTCTGGGTGGCGCTCGGCGCCGCGATCGTCGTCGCGTCGTGGCGGATGGAGCGGATGACGGCGCAGGGCGCCGACCTCTACACGGCACCGGGACTGTGGCCCGGCGTCGTCGGACTTGCGCTGGCGCTGCTCGGCGGGCTCCTCGCGTGGCGCTCGCTCGTTCGCGCGCGCGAGGCCGGCTGGGATGCCGCGGCGCCGCGCGGCGAGACTCTCGTTCCCACGCCGCGCTTCGCGCTGGCAGCCGGGCTCTTCCTCGTCTACGCGCTGCTGGGCGTCGGCCGCGGGCTGCCGTTCTGGCTGTCGACCGCGCTGTTCGTCGCGGCATTCGTGTTCCTGTTCCGGCGCGCGAACCGCAAGGTCGGCGACGCGACGGGCTCCGACCGCGGCGACGCCGTGCTGGCGGTGGTCTGCGGTGTGGCGACCGCCGCCGTCGTCACGCTCGTGTTCGAGCAGCTGTTCTTCGTGCGGTTGCCCTGATGTTCGACGGACTGGTCGCATTCGGGCACTCGCTGGCGTCGTTCGCGACGCCGATGTCGCTCGGGCTCATCCTGGCGTCGTCGCTGGTCGGCGTGATCATCGGCGCGCTGCCCGGCCTGACCGCGACGATGGGCGTCGCGCTGATGACCACGCTCACGATCAAGATGCCGTCGGCGCAGGCGCTGCTCGTGCTGATCTGCACGTACGTCGGCGCGATCTACGGCGGCTCGCGGTCGGCGATCCTGCTCAACATCCCGGGCACGCCGGCGTCCGCCGCGGCCTGCCTCGACGGCCACGCGCTCGCGAAACAGGGGCTCGCCGGGCGCGCGATGGGCATCGCGACCTCGGGCTCCGTGCTCGGCACGCTGACCGGCATGTTCTTCCTCGCGCTGTTCACGCCGGTACTGGGCGACCTGGCACTGAAGTTCGGCGCGTACGAGTTCTTCTGGCTGGCGCTGTTCGGCGTGGTCATCGCCGGCACGCTGACCGGCGGCGATCCGCTGAAAGGCTGGATCGCCGGCGTGATCGGCATCCTCTGCGCGTCGGTCGGGCAGGAAGCCGTCTACGCGCACGACCGGTTCACGTTCGGCAGCCGCGATCTCGCCGGCGGCTTCAACCTCGTGCCGGCGCTGGTCGGCGCGTTCGGCTTCGCCGAATTGCTGATGGCGGCGCGCGAGCGCGCGCTGCCGGTAAAGGTCAATCCGTTCGACTCGGTGATCCCGAGGCTCGCCGACGTCGCGCGGTACTGGAAGACGATCGTGCGCTCGGGGTTGATCGGCACGTTCATGGGCATCCTGCCGGGCGTGGGCGAGGACGTCGCCGCGTGGTCGTCGTACGCCGCCGCGAAGCGCGCGAGCAAGGAGCCCGAGAAGTTCGGCAAGGGCTCGATCGACGGGCTGATGGCCGCGGAAACCGGCGACAACGCGTGTGTGCCGGGAGCGATCATCCCGGTGCTGACGCTCGGCATCCCCGGCTCGGCGCCGGCCGCCGTGCTGATGGCGGCGATGCTGATCCACGGCGTCCGGCCGGGCCCGATGATCATGACCGAGGCGCCGACGTTCGTGTACGACGTCGTCGCGATGATGATGTACGCGACGCTGGGCATCCTGCTCTACGGCCTCACACTGACCAACGTGCTGATCAAGGTGCTGATGGTGCCCAAGCCCGTCATCGTCCCGATCATCTTCGTGCTGTGCGTCGTCGGCTCGTTCGCGATCGCCTCCAGGCTGTTCGACGTCTGGGTGATGCTGGGCTTCGGCGTCGTCGGCTACACGCTGCGCAGGCTCGACTACCCGGTGGCGCCGCTGGTCCTCGGCATGGTGCTGGGCGACCTGATGGAGAAGGGCCTGCGCCGCGGGCTCGTGCTGTCGGACGGCAGCCTCGGGCCGTTCTTCACGCGGCCGATCTCGGCCGTGCTCTGGATCACGATCGTCGTGGTCGTGCTGCTCAAGTTCGACGTGGTCCGCGGGCTGTTCCGCCGGCGTCCGCGTCCCGCCGCGTGAGGCGGCCTCCACCCGCAGGAAATTCGCAATGAAGATCGAACGCGTCGGCATCGTCATGAACGGCGTCACCGGCAGGATGGGCACCAACCAGCACCTCGTCCGCTCGCTCGTCGCGATCCGCGCGCAGGGCGGCGTCGCGCTCGACGCGGGAACGCGGATCATGCCGGATCCGATCCTCGTCGGGCGCAACGCCGACAAGGTGCGCGCGCTGGCCGACGCGCACGGCGTCGCGCGGTGGACGACCGACCTCGACGCCGCGCTCGCCAACCCCGACGATGCCGTGTACTTCGACGCGGCGTCGACCGGCCAGCGCGCGGCGCTGATTCGCAAGGCGATCGCCGCCGGCAAGCACGTCTACACCGAGAAGCCCGTCGCGACGACGGTCGCCGACGCGCTCGACCTCTACCGGCGCGCCGAAGCGGCCGGCGTGAAGCACGGCGTCGTGCAGGACAAGCTGTGGCTGCCGGGACTGCTGAAGCTGAAAATGCTGATCGACTCGGGCTTCTTCGGCCGCATCCTGGCGGTGCGCGGCGAGTTCGGCTACTGGGTGTTCGAGGGCGACTGGCAGCCGGCGCAGCGGCCGTCGTGGAACTACCGGAAGGAGGACGACGGCGGCATCATCGTCGACATGCTGTGCCACTGGCGCTACGTGCTCGACAACCTGTTCGGCGCCGTGAAGTCGGTCAGCTGCCTCGGTGCGACGCACATCCCGCGGCGCTGGGACGAGGCCGGCAAGCCGTACGCGGCGACCGCCGACGACGCCGCGTACGCGACGTTCGAGCTCGCGGGAGGCGTCGTCGCCCAGATCAACAGCTCGTGGTGCACGCGCGTGCGCCGCGACGACCTCGTGACGTTCCACGTCGACGGCACGCTGGGCTCGGCCGTCGCGGGGCTCACCGACTGCGTGATCCAGCCGCGCGCGGCCACGCCGAAGCCCGTCTGGAATCCGGACGTGCCGAAGACGATCGACTTCCTCGCGACGTGGCAGGACGTGCCGTCGAACGTCGCGTACGACAACGCATTCAAGGCCGAGTGGGAGCTCTTCCTGAAGCACGTCGTGGCCGGCGGCCCGTTCCGGTGGAACCTGCTGGAAGGTGCGAAGGGCGTGCAGCTCGCGGAACTCGGGCTCACGAGCTGGCGCGAGCGGCGGTGGGTCGACGTGCCGGCGCTGGAGGCGTGACGCAAGTGCTGCGTTTCCGCGAACGCCCCTCACCCCAGCCCTCTCCCCGCTTCGCGGGGCGAGGGGGCACGCCTGAGATACCGGAGGCACCGGACCACTCCCTCTCCCGGCTTCGCGGGGCGAGGGGGCACGACCGAGATACCGGAGGCACCGGACCACTCCCTCTCCCCGCTTGCGGGGACCGCCCCCCGGGGGCGCGGGCCCCCCCCCCCCCGGCCCCCCCCCCTTCCCCCCGCCGCCCGCCGCCGCCCCCCGGGGGCCCCCCCCCGCCCCCCCCCCCCCCCCTCCGCCCCCCCGGGGCGGCGGGGGCCCGGCGCCCCCCCCCCCCCCCCCCCCCCCCCCCCCCCCCCCCCCCCCCCCCCGGCGGGGCGGGGCCCCGCCCCCCGCGGGCCGGCCCGCGGCCGCCCCCCCGGCCCCCCCCCGCCGGCCCCCCCCCCCCCCGCCCCGCGGCCCCCCCCCCCCCGCCCCCCCCCCCCCCACCCCCCCGCCCCGCCCCCCCCCCGGCGGCGGCCCCCCCCCCCCGCCGCCGCCGGGGCCCCCCCCTCCCGGGGGCCCGGGGCGGCGGCGCCCCCCCCCCCCCCCCCCCCCCCCCCCCCCCCCCCCCCCGCGGGGCGCCCCCCCTTTTCCTTCCCTGGGCCCCTTCCCCCGGCCGCGGGGCGGCGGCGGGGCCCCCGGGCCGGGCGCCCCCGGGCCCCCCGGGGGCCCCCGCGGGGGGGGGGGGCGCGGGGGGGCCCCCCCGGCCCCCCCCCCCCAGGGAAGCGCATGACGACGACCACGATCAACCTGCCCACCGCCGCAGGCACGCTCGCGCCGCACACGCTGCGCGCGCCGACCGCCTGGCCGGCGCCGCCATCGCCGCGCGCGTGGAACCGCGTCGCCTTCGCCGCCGCCCACGTCGTCGCCGACCCGCTGGCCGATATCGACCCGTGGCTGACCGCCGCGATCGACTGGGACGCGACCCTCGCGTTTCGCCGCCACCTGTGGTCGCTGGGCTTCGGCGTGGCCGAGGCGATGGACACCGCGCAGCGCGGCATGGGCCTCGACTGGCCGACGTCGCTCGAGCTGATCCGGCGCAGCGTGGCCGAGGCGCGCACGGTGCCGGGTGCATCCGTGTTCTGCGGCGCGGGCACCGACCACCTGCCGCCGGCCGCGGACGTGACGCTCGACCGGGTGATCGCCGCCTACGAGGAGCAGTGCGCGGCCGTCGAGCAGGCGGGCGGACGGATCATCCTGATGGCGAGCCGTGCGCTCGCGGCGTGCGCGCGTTCGCCCGACGACTACGCGGCCGTGTACGGTCGCGTGCTGGCGCAGGTGCGCGCACCGGTGATCCTGCACTGGCTCGGCGAGATGTTCGACCCCGCGCTCGCCGGCTACTGGGTCGGTGCCGGTGGGCTCGCGGCCGACCCCGCCCACGTGCGCGCCACGCACGTGTGCGCCGAGGTGATCCGCGCGAACGCCGCGAAGGTCGACGGCGTCAAGGTCTCGCTGCTCGACGCCGGCAAGGAGATCGCGCTGCGCCGCCTGCTGCCCCCCGGCGTGCGCATGTACACGGGCGACGACTTCAACTTCGCCGAACTGATCGGCGGCGACGCGTCCGGCCACTCCGACGCGCTGCTCGGCATCTTCGACGCGATCGCGCCCGCCGCATCGGCCGCGCTGACGGCGCTCGCCGACGGCGACCGCGCGCGCTTCGACGCGATCCTCGCGCCGACGGTCCCGCTGTCGCGGCATGTGTTCGCCGCGCCGACGCGCTTCTACAAAACGGGCATCGTCTTTCTGGCCTGGCTCAACGGGCACCAGTCGCACTTCGCGATGGTCGGCGGCCAGCAGAGCGCGCGCAGCGTCGTCCACTTGGCACAGCTCTTCCGCCTCGCCGACGCCGCGGGGCTGCTGCGCGACCCGGAGCTCGCCGCGGCGCGGATGCGGTCGTTCCTCGCGGTAAGCGGCGTCGGCGCATGAAGAACTTCCCACAAAGAGGCGCACAGACGCAGAGAAATTCGATGGGGTCTTTCTCGGCGCCTCTGCGCCTCCTGTGAGAGATCTTCCGTGAGCGAACCCGACGGCAGCCTCCTCTCGCTCAACACGGCGACCGTCCGCGCGCAGTGGAAGCTGCCTGACATCGTGGCCGGCTGCGCGCGCCACGGCATCCGCGGCATCTCGCCGTGGCGCGACCAGGTCGCGGCGGCGGGCCTCGCGGACACCGCGCAGCGGATCCGCGACGCCGGGCTCGTCGTCTCCGGCTACTGCCGCGGCGGCATGTTCCCGGCGGTCGACCGCGAGGGCCGGCGCGCGGCGCACGACGACAACAAGCGCGCCGTCGACGAGGCGCTGACCGTCGGCGCGCGCTGCCTGGTCCTGGTCGTCGGCGGGCTGCCGAAGGACCGCGCGGGCCGCATCGGCTCGAAGGACCTCGCGGGCGCGCGCGAGATGGTGCGCGACGGCATCGGCGAGCTGCTCGAGTACGCGCGACCGGCCGGCATGCCGCTCGCGATCGAGCCGCTGCACCCGATGTACGCGGCGGACCGCGCGTGCGTGAACACGATGGCGCACGCCAACGACCTCTGCGACGAGCTCGGCGCGGGGCTGGGCATCGCGGTGGACGCCTATCACGTCTGGTGGGACCCGCAGCTGCCGCGCGAGATCGCGCGGGCGGGAGCAGGCCACGCCGTCGCGGCTCCTCGCGTACCACATCTGCGACTGGCTGGTCCCCACGGTGGACATGCTGAACGACCGTGGCATGATGGGCGACGGCGTGATCGACCTGCCGCTCATGCGGCGGTGGATGGAGGACGCCGGCTACCGCGGCATGCACGAGGTCGAGATCTTCTCCGCCAACAACTGGTGGCAGCGCGATCCCGACGAGGTTCTCGCGACGTGCCGCGCGCGGCATCGCGACTGCACGTAGGAGGGGCACCACGATGCGCGTGCCGCAGGCGGTGGCCCGCACGGCGACGACGGACGACGATGCGGGCGGCTGGTCCGCCGCACTGCTCGTCGTGCTCGCGTGCGTCGTCCTCGCCGGCGCCCTGTTCGGCTACGACCAGGGCGTCATTTCGGGCGCGCTGACCGGCGTCCAGCGCGAGTTCGCGCTGTCGCCGCTGGCGGTCGAGGTCGTCACGAGCTGGGTGACGTTGGGCGCGCTGGCCGGATCGCTTGCCGGTGGCGAGCTCGCGGACCGGCTCGGCCGCCGGCGCGCGCTGCTGGTCGCCGCCGCGCTGTTCGCGACCGGCGCCGCCACCGAAGCCGCCGCGCCCGGCGTCGCGGTGCTCGTCGCGGGCCGGCTGATCGTCGGCTTCGGCGTCGGCGTCGCCGCCGTCGCCGCACCGCTGTACGCGTCCGAGATGGCGCCGGCGCGCCAGCGCGGCCGCTTCGTCTCCTGCTACCAGCTCGCAATCACGATCGGGATCTTCCTGTCGTACCTCGTGGACCAGGCGCTGTCGGCGGGTGGCGGCTGGCGGCTCATGCTCGGCGTTTCGGCAGTGCCCGCGCTGCTGCTGCTCGTCGCCGTCGTGCCCGCGGTCGAGTCGCCGCGCTGGCTGGTGCGCAAGGGCCGCCGCGCCGAGGCCCGCGCGGCGATCGTGCGCGCGCGGCCGTGGGTCGACCCCGACACGCGCCTGGCGTCGATCGAGGCGTCGCTGCGCGACGAGCCGCAGGATGCCGCGTGGGCCGAGGTGTTCGCGCCCGCGTGGCGGCGGCCGCTCGTCATCGGCCTGGGCCTGGCAATCCTCCAGCAGGTCACCGGCATCAACGCGATCATCTACTACGCGGACCGCATCTTCGCCGCCGCCGGCTTCGCCACCGAGCACGCGCAGACGCAGGCGACGACGTGGGCGATCGGCGCCGTCAACGTGGCCGCCACGCTGATCGCAATCGCGTTCATCGACCGGCTCGGTCGCCGGCCGTTGCTGCTCGCGGGGCTCGCAGGCATGGGCGCGAGCCTCGCCGCCGTCGGCATCGCGTTCCATACGATCGACAGCGGCGGCGCCAGCGTGTTCGCCGGCACGGTCACGCTGGTCGCGCTCGTCGCGTTCATCGTGTCGTTCGCGTTCTCGCTCGGTCCGGTGGTGTGGACGGTGATCAACGAGATCTTCCCCGGGCGCGTGCGCGGACGCGCCGTCGCCGTCGCGACCGCCGTCAATTGGGGCGCGGCGTTCGTCGTCAGCGAGTTCTTCCTGACGCTCGTCGACGCCGTCGGCGAGTCGGCGACGTTCGGGCTGTTCGCGTTCTTCTGCGCGGCCGGCGGCCTGTGGATCTGGCGGCAGGTGCCGGAGACCGGCGGCCGGTCGCTCGAGCAGATCCAGGCGATGTGGCAGGCGAACGGCGCGCCGCCCGCCTCCGCCGGACCGGCGGCGGGTGCGGCAGGATAGCGCAAGCCGGCGCCACCTCGAGGCGAAAAGCCTCAGGTCACTCCACGCCCACCCCGATCCGGACCTGCGCGCGCGCCGCGGGGATGCGGTCGAGTTCGCCCTGCAGGTCCTCGCGCGCCTGCTCGCGAAAGCGTTGGCACCAGGGGTCCTGGCACGGCAGCGCGTCCGTGGGCTCGCAGGGCGGGTACCGGCAGTTGGCGTCGATCCGCGCGCGCGCGCTCGTGCGCACTGCGAATCTTCGCTTCGAAGTCCGCGAAAAAGGTGTCGTACGCCGCCGCCGACTCGAACTGCGCCGGGACCAGCAGGAGCTCGGGCAGCGGCTGGTAGGCGTAGTTCTCCACACGCGGCCGGTCGTGGATGGCCATGATGCCGATGACCGCGATGGCGGCGACCGGCGCCACGACCGCCCCGCCGCCCGCCACGAGCGCCATCCCCAGAGGTCGGCTGATCGCCGGCGCCGCAAGAAAGGCGGCCGCGCCCGCGGCACCCGCCACGGCCGAGGCCGCGTCCTTCGCCGCCTCTGCCGGTGTGGGCTCCGGACGCGGCTTCAGCGCGGACTCCGTTTGCAGGACCCAATACGCGTAATCGACCGGGAACTGTCGCCGGTACTCGAGGTAGCCGTCCTTGCGACAAACGATCTCGAGCGGTGGCTTCCCCTCCAGCCGGTTGCCTTCGAAGAACGACGACTTGAAATCGCGCGGCACCTCCGCCACCCCCGGCGTGACCTCCACCGTGGCAACGACCTCGCCGCGCTGCATGATCGTACAGGCCGCGCCCGCCGGATCGCTCCGCACGGCGAGTGCCTGCGTCCGGCCGGACACGATTGGATTCGGTACGCTTGGCGTCGTCGCGCACCCGCCGGCGGCGAGCAGCGCGCCCATCAGCCACCACAACCGCCTCGTCTTCATTGCGCGAACGTCCGCGTGTCCCACTGCAGCCGCGATGGCCGGGCCTCCGCCTGCGCGCTGAAGGTGCGCGGCGGCGGCTCCCTTGTCTGATCTGGCGAGCATCGCGACCGTGCCGCATTGACGGTGGTCAAGACAGCGCCGCTTCGGCACCTGCCCACACGCCCCCGGCATCCGCCGCCGGGCGCCGGGCGCAGTAAAAATGAGGGCTCCCGCACCACTTCGCCGGAGAACTCCATGGCTCTCGTCTCGATGCGCCAACTGCTCGACCACGCCGCCGAGCACGGCTACGGATTGCCCGCGTTCAACGTCAACAACCTGGAGCAGGTGCAGGCCATCATGGCCGCCGCCAGCGAAACCGACAGCCCGGTGATCATGCAGGCCTCCGCCGGCGCGCGGAAGTACGCCGGCGAGATCTTCCTGCGCCACCTGATCGAGGCCGCTGTCGAGAGCTACCCGCACATCCCGGTGGTCATGCACCAGGACCACGGCCAGTCGCCGGCCGTGTGCGAGTCGGCGATGAAGCTGGGCTTCTCGTCGGTGATGATGGACGGCTCGCTCAAGGAGGACGGCAAGTCGATTGCCGACTACGACTACAACGTCGGCGTGACCAGGAAGGTCGTCGACATGGCGCACGCGGTCGGCGTGACGGTCGAGGGCGAGCTGGGGTGCCTGGGTTCGCTGGAGACGATGCAGGGCGACAAGGAGGACGGCCACGGCGCGGAAGGCAAGATGACGCGCGAGATGCTGCTGACCGACCCCGACCAGGCCGCCGACTTCGTGAAGTCGACGCAGCTCGACGCGCTGGCGATCGCGATCGGCACGTCGCACGGCGCGTACAAGTTCTCGCGCAAGCCGACCGGCGACATCCTCGCGATCGACCGCATCAAGGCGATCCACGCGCGCATCCCCAACACGCACCTCGTGATGCATGGCAGCTCGTCGGTGCCGCAGAACCTGCTGGCCGACATCCGCGCGTACGGTGGCGACATGAAGGAGACCTACGGCGTGCCCGTCGAGGAGATCCAGGAAGGCATCCGCCACGGCGTGCGCAAGGTCAACATCGACACCGACATCCGGCTCGCGATGACGGCGGCCGTCCGCAAGTTCCTCGCCGAGAATCCGTCGAAGTTCGATCCGCGCGAGTTCCTCAAGCCCGCGCTGCTCGCCGCGAAGGCGATCTGCAAGGAACGTTACGAGCAGTTCGGCTGCGCGGGCATGGCGTCGAAGATCAAGCCGGTGCCGCTCGCCGCGGTGGCGAAGAAGTACCAGTCGGGCGAGTTGCGGCAGGTCGTGAACTGAACTTCAGTCGAGCGCGCGGTTCCTGCGGTCGCGCAGGAACGGCGCGCCGATGATCGCGGTCGCCGCGGCCATCGCCGTCGCGACCAGCGGCAGCAAGCCGCCGATCCAGCGGTTGCCAATGGGGTACGGCACGGACATCGACGTGCAGCGGACCGCAGTCGGGAACAGCTCGGCCAGGAGCGCGGCGATCGGCCCGTAGGTGAGCGCCACCGGCGCCAGCCGCGCGAGCAGGATCGCGCGCGCGGCCATTCGCGGCAGGCCGAGGTCGAGGAGATCACGAGGCCGAAGCGCCGCGCGCGCGGCGGGGTGTCGGCGGCCACGCCATCGCGCAGCCAGTCGACGGCGTGCCCGCCGCGCTTCAGGCGCGACGCGACAGCATCGCCCGGCGCCCCATCGTCTTCGGCCCGCAGGATCCGCACGGCACGGCGTCTCCGCGCGGACGATGGCGAGGGCGGCTCATCCCCCGCCGCACGCGGGCAGCGTCAATGTCTGGAGTACGTCGCCGGACGCGGCGTCCAGCACGACGGCGACGATCGCCGCCCCGCGGCCGCGCTCGCCCGGGGGCGCGAACGTGACGTTCGCGGCAACTGCCCCGTCGGCGGCCACCGGAAACGGACCGCGCCAGGCACGCACGACGTGGTCGTGCACGAGGCGAGCGCCGCGGTTTTCGCCGGCCTTCACGTCGGTCGCGTGCCCGCTGTCCGTGTAGGCGAGCCACAGCGCGGCGCGGCGCGCCGCCGCGCGATCGGCCACGGCGACCGTCGCGTACACCGTCCACGCGCCGCCGTCTCCCGGCGTCGCCTCGAGCGCGACGCCGGCGCGCGCCGGTCGGCGGGCCGCCGCCGCGACGCGCCCGGGCACGTCGCCGCGCCGGCCGGGCGCGACGTCGCGGCCCTGCACCAGTACCTGCGGCGTGTAGGCAAATGCGCCGCCGCCGGCCGTAGTCACGGCCGCGCGCTGGCGCTCGGTGTGGGCGGGCGACGCGAACCGGTCCTTCCAGCCGAGCCGGTCCCAGTAGTCGACGTGGAAGGCGAGCACCGAGGCGCCGGCGCCCGCCCGGTCGGGCGGAAACGCCGCCGACAACCAGCGGTCCGCCGGCGGGCAGCTGTCGCAACCCTCCGACGTGAACAACTCGACCAGCGGCAGCATCGCCTCGCCACTCTTCGCCGTGCAAGCCGGGGCGGCAGCGGCGGGCGCCGCGGCGAGCAGCGCCAGTGCGGCGGTGACGACCGCCGACGAGACGTGAACGGGGCTCATGCGCGGTGAGTCGCGAACCGGTCCCCCGACCTTACGCGCGTGCTAGAGTGCGCGCATCGTCACGTCGGGCAGCGCATCGGCGCGCGCCAGGCGCCTCACAGAGGAGGACTGCGCATGGGCATCGGTGGCATCATCTGGATGATCGTCGTCGGCTTCGTCGTCGGGCTGCTCGCGCGCTTCTTCTATCCGGGCGCGGTAGGCATGGGCTTCTGGATGACGACGCTGCTCGGCATCGGCGGCTCGCTGGTGGGCGGCGTGATCGGGAGCCTGCTGTGGAAGTCGCCCGACGGCAGGTTCAAACCCGCCGGATTGTTCCTGTCGATCGTCGGCGCACTGATCCTGATCTGGGGCTACCTCAACGTCTGGCGCGCCTGACGGCGCGGTCGAACGCCCGGGACGGCAGGACCGCCGCCAAGGAGAGGGCAGGCAGCGCAGAGCACGGCGCAGAGCCTCCGGGGTGATCCGCAATGGCGGGGTGCACTCGGGCTTGCTCCGTATCCTCGGTGTCCTCCGTGGTTCAGGATCTACGCCGCGGCGTGGCACAATGGCCGCCCGTCGTCGCCCGTCGCGCCCCGTGATCGACAAGATCGTCCCCACCGCCGCCGCCGCCGTCGCCGACGTGCACGACGGCGCGACGATCATGGTCGGCGGGTTCGGAACCGCCGGCATACCGTTCGAGCTGATCGACGCGCTGATCGCCACCGGCGCGCGCGACCTCACGGTCGTCAACAACAATGCCGGCAATGCCGACACCGGCGTCGCGGCGCTGCTGAAGACGAAGCGCGTGCGCAGGATCGTCTGCTCGTTCCCGCGGCAGGTCGACTCGTGGGTGTTCGACGCGCTGTACCGCACCGGCGAGATCGAGCTCGAACTGGTGCCGCAGGGCAACCTCGCCGAGCGCATCCGCGCCGCCGGCGCCGGCATCGGCGCGTTCTACACGCCGACCGGCTACGGCACGCAACTCGCCGAAGGCAAGGAGACGCGCGAGATCGCCGGCCGCCGCTACGTGCTCGAGTACCCGATCCACGCGGACTTCGCGCTGATCAAGGCGCAGGCCGGCGACCGCTGGGGCAACCTCGTCTACCGGAAGACCGCGCGCAACTTCGGCCCGATCATGGCGGCAGCCGCGAAGTGCACGATCGCGCAGGTCGCGTCGGTCGTCGGCCTGGGCGAACTCGATCCCGAAGCGATCGTCACGCCGGGCATCTACGTGCACCGCGTCGTTGCGATCGCCGACGCGGCGACACCCGCGGTCGCCGCGTGAGCGCGACGGGCCGCCCCGAGGGCGAACACCGGAGCGCGCAGCGCGAAGGTACCCCAGTGAGCGCGACGGGCCGCCCCGAGGGCGAACACCGGAGCGCGCAGCGCGAAGGCACCCCAGTGAGCGCGCCGGCATTCGTGCCCCCGAGGCCGCGATGAAGCGCTTCACCCATGACGAGATGGCGGCCCGCGTGGCACGCGACATCCCCGACGGCGCGTATGTCAACCTTGGCATCGGACTGCCCACGCGCGTGGCCAACCACCTGCCGCCGGACCGCGAGATCGTGCTGCACACCGAGAACGGACTGCTCGGCATGGGCCCGGCGCCTGCGACGGGCGCCGAGGACTTCGACCTCATCAACGCCGGCAAGCAGCCGGTCACCGCGCTGCCCGGCGCGTCGTACTTCCACCACGCCGACTCGTTCGCGATGATGCGCGGCGGCCATCTCGACTACTGCGTGCTGGGCGCCTTCCAGGTCTCCGTCGCCGGCGACCTCGCGAACTGGCACACCGGCGCGTCCGATGCGATTCCCGCGGTCGGCGGCGCCATGGACCTCGCCATCGGTGCGAAGCACGTGTACGTGATGATGGAGCACCTGACGAAGGACGGCGCGAGCAAGATCGTCGCGCGTTGCACGTATCCGCTGACGGGGCTTGCCTGCGTCGAGCGCATCTACACCGACCTCGCCGTGATCGACGTCACGCCTGCGGGGCTCGTCGCCGTCGACGTCGTGCCGGGACTCCCGTTCGCCGAACTCGCGCGCCTTACCGGCGTGCCGCTGGCCGACGGCTCCGCCGCCGTGCACGTTGCCTGAGAGGAACCCGCCATGCCCGAAGCCTTCGTTTGCGACGCGATCCGCACGCCGATCGGGCGTTACGGCGGCGCGCTCGCCTCCGTGCGCACCGACGACCTCGCCGCCATCCCGATTCGCGCGCTGATGGACCGCAACCCCGGGGTCGACTGGTCGGCGCTGGACGACGTCGTCTACGGCTGCGCGAACCAGGCGGGCGAGGACAACCGCAACGTCGGCCGCATGGCGCTGCTGCTCGCCGGCCTGCCGCCGGAGGTTCCGGGCGCGACGGTCAACCGGCTCTGCGGGTCGAGCCTCGACGCCGTCATGATCGCTGCGCGCGCGATCCGCGCCGGCGAGGCCGACCTCGTGATCGCCGGCGGCGTGGAGAGCATGACGCGGGCGCCGTTCGTGCTGGCCAAGGCCGACGGCGCGTTCTCGCGCACGGCGAAGATCGAGGACACGACGATCGGCTGGCGCTTCGTCAATCCGCTGATGAAGGCGAAGTACGGCATCGACTCGATGCCGGAGACCGCCGAGAACGTCGCGGCCGATTTCCGCATCGCGCGCGCGGACCAGGACGCGTTCGCGCTGCGCAGTCAGGAGCGCGCGGCGGCCGCCATCGCCGCCGGCCGGCTCGCGCAGGAGATCGTGCCGGTGACGATTCCGGGGAAGAAGGGCGATCCCTTCGTATTCGCACAGGACGAGCACCCGCGCGCGACCACGCTCGACGCGCTGGCGAAGCTGAAGGGCATCGTGCGCCCGGACGGCACGGTCACCGCCGGCAACGCATCCGGCGTCAACGACGGTTCCGCGGCGCTGCTGATCGCCTCCGAAGCCGCGGTGAAGCGCCACGGCCTCACCCCGCGCGCGCGCTTCGTCGCGTCCGCCGTCGCCGGCATCGCGCCGCGCATCATGGGTTTCGGGCCGGCGCCAGCCACGCGCAAGGCGCTCGCGAAGGCCGGCCTGGCGATCGGCGCGATGGACGTCATCGAGCTGAACGAGGCGTTCGCCGCGCAGGCGCTCGCGGTGACCCGCGACCTCGGCCTGCCCGACGACGCTGCGCACGTGAACCCGAACGGCGGCGCGATCGCGCTCGGCCATCCGCTCGGCGCCTCCGGCGCGCGCCTCGTCACGACCGCGGTCTGGCAACTCGGGCGCACCGGCGGCCGCCACGCGCTCGCGACGATGTGCATCGGTGTCGGCCAGGGCATCGCCGCCGTCTTCGAGCGCGTCGGCTGACGGCGCCGCCGGCGGAGATTCGTCGCATGCACGTGGCCCCGGTCGCCGGCACGCACCTCCATTACCGGCTCGACGGCGAGCCCGGCGCGCCCGTCGTCCTGCTGTCCAACTCGCTCGGCACGACGCTCGACATGTGGGAGCCGCAGGCGGCGCTCCTCGCGCAGCGGTACTGCGTGGTGCGCTACGACACGCGCGGGCACGGCCAGTCCGACGTGCCGCCGGGGCCGTACGCGATGGACGTGCTGGGCCGCGACGCGGTGGCGCTGCTCGACCACCTCGGCATCGCGCGCGCGGCGTTCTGCGGCCTCTCGCTCGGCGGCATGACCGGGATGTGGCTCGGTGTGCACGCGCCGCAGCGGGTGTCGCGGCTGGTGCTCGCGAACACGGCCGCGCACATGGGCGCGCCCGACGCGATGAACGAGCGGATTGCCGCCGTCACCGCGGGCGGCGTGGCCGCGATCGCCGCCGCCGTGCTCGGCCGCTGGTTCACGCCGGAATTTGCCGCGCGCGAGCCGGCGCGCGTGGCCGCCGTGAAGGCGATGCTCGACCGCACGCCGGCCGCGGGCTACGTCGCGTGCTGCCACGCGATCCGCGACATGGACCAGCGCGCCGACATCGCGCGCATCGGCGTGCCCACACTCGTCGTCGCCGGCACGCACGACCCGTCCACGCCGCCTGCGGCCGGCCGCTTCCTCGCCGAGCGTATTCCCGGTGCGCGGTACGTGGAACTCCCGGCCGCGCACCTGTCCAACATCGAAGCCGCCTCCGCATTCAACGCCGCGCTGGCGGCGTTCCTCGCCGAGTAGCGGATTGCACGTGCCCACGCTCCCCGCCATCGAAGACGCCGCGCGCAGCGTGTACGCGGCGATGAGTCCGACGCCGCAGTATGCGTGGCCGCTCCTCGCGCGGCGCGCCGGCTGCGAGGTCTGGGTCAAGCACGAGAACCACACGCCGACCGGCGCGTTCAAGGTGCGCGGCGGGCTCCACCTGCTCGCCACGCTCTACGCGCGCGAACCCGGCTTTCCCGGCGTGATCAGCGCGACGCGCGGCAACCACGGCCAGAGCCTCGCGTACGCGGCGCGCCGCCACGGCAAGCGCTGCATGATCGTCGTGCCGGAGGGCAATTCGCGCGACAAGAATGCAGCGATGACCGCGTTCGGCGCGCAGCTCGTCGTCCACGGCCGCGACTTCGACGAGGCGCGCGAGCACGCGGCGCGGCTCGCGCAGGCCGAGGGACTGCGTTTCGTCGGGCCGTTCGAGCCCGAGCTGGTGGCGGGGGTCGCCACCTACGCGCTCGAGCTCTTCCGCGGCGCGCCCGCGCTCGACACGGTGTTCGTGCCCATCGGCTGCGGCTCCGGCATCTGCGGCCTCATCTCCGCACGCGACGCGCTGGGGCTCGCGACGCGCATCGTCGGCGTCGTGTCGAGCCACGCCAACGCGTACGCGCAGTCCTTTCGCAAGGGCGCGCGCGTCGAGACCGCGACCGCCGCCACGATCGCCGACGGCATGGCGGTCCGCGTCCCGGTGCAGGCGGCGCTCGACATCATCTCGCGCGGTGCCGCGGACGTCGTCGAGGTCACGGACGCGGAGGTGGAGGCGGCGGTGCGCGTCTGCTTCGACGACATGCACCAGCTCGCCGAAGGCGCCGGCGCCGCGCCGGTCGCGGCGCTGCTGAAGGCGCCCCACCGCGCCGGCAAGCGAATCGGGGTGATCCTCTCCGGCGGCAATATCGACCGCGACACGTACGTGCGCATCCTGGAGGACGTGAGTTGGCGGCCGGCGCTGGTCTGACCGTCCGCACGCGGCGGCGCCGTTTCGCGCGCGCGTGCCGGGCGGAACCGGGCGCGCGCGCGATGACCGACGCGCTCGCCAATCCGCTGCTGGCCCGCTGGGACGGGCCCTTCGGCCTGCCGCCGTTTGCGGCCATTCGTGTCGAGCACTTCGCGCCTGCGCTCGAGGCGGCGCTTGCCGAACACCTGCAGGAGGTCCGCGCGCTCGCCGATGCCGAAACGCCACCGACGTTCGAGAACACGATCGTCGCGTTCGACTGCGGCGGGCGCGCGCTGGAGCGCATCGGCCCGGTGTTCTTCACCCTCGCGGCCTCCTGCACGTCGCCCGCGCTGCAGGCCGTCGAGCGCGAGTTCGCGCCGCGCCTGTTCGCGCACTACGCGACCGTCCGGCTGGACGCACGGCTCTTCGCGCGCGTCGACGCCGTGTACGCGCGGCGCGACGCGCTCGGCCTCCCGCCCGAGGCGAAGCGCCTCGTCGAGCGGACGTGGCTCGACTTCGTACATGCGGGCGCGCGGTTGCCCGCCGACGCGCGGCAGCGAATCGGAGAGATCGAGGAGCGGCTGGCGGCGCTGTCCACGCAGTTCCGGCAGAACCTGCTGGCCGACGAGACGGAGTGGCTGCTCGTCCTGCACGGCGAGGCGGACCTCGCGGGACTGCCGGCCGACGTGCGCACCGCCGCCCGCGCGGCCGCCGCGGCGCACGGCGTCGCCGACGCGTGGGCGATCACGCTGTCGCGCTCGCTCGTGGTGCCGTTCCTCGCGCACTCGGACCGGCGGGACCTGCGCGAGCGGGCGTTCGTCGCGTGGACCCGCCGCGGCGAGCACGACGGCCCCCACGACAACCGCCCGCTCGTGCGCGAGATCGTCGCATTGCGCCACGAGCTCGCGCGGCTGCACGGCTACGCGACGTTCGCTGACTTTGCGCTCGTCGACCGGATGGCCGGCACGCCTGTGGCGGTCGCCGAACTGCTGGCGCGCGTGTGGGCGCCCGCGTGCGCGAAAGCCGCGGCGGAGCGCGAGGCGCTCGCCGCGGCAGCGCGCGAGCGCGGCGACGCCAGCGAGATCGCGCCCTGGGACTGGCGGTACTACGCCGAGAAGGTGCGCGCCGCGCGCCACCGCGTCGACGAGGCGGCGTTGAAGCCGTACTTCGCGCTCGACCGGATGCAGGCGGCCGCGTTCGACTGCGCGCGGCGCCTGTTCGGCGTCGTGTTCGTGCCGCGCGAGGACCTGGCCGGCTGGCACCCGGACGTCCGCGTGTACGAGGTGCGCGGGCGCGACGACGCGACGATCGGCGTCTTCCTCGCCGACCACTTCGCGCGGCCAGGCAAGCGCAGCGGCGCGTGGATGAGCTCGCTGCGGATGCAGTCGCGCGCCGCCGGCGACGTGCTGCCCGTCGTGGGCAACCACAACAACTTCGCGCGGGCGCCTGCGGGCGAGCCCACGCTGTTGTCGGCGGACGACGTGCGCACGCTGTTCCACGAGTTCGGACACGGCCTGCACGGCCTGCTGTCGAACGTCACCTACGAGCGCCTGTCGGGCGCGAACGTGCTGCGCGACTTCGTCGAGATGCCGTCGCAGCTGTTCGAGCACTGGGCGTTCGAGCCGGAGGTCCTGCGCCGCCATGCACGGCACTGCGTGACCGGCGAGCCGATCCCGGACGCGCTGATCGCCCGCGTCCGCGAGGCGCGCGGGTTCAGCCAGGGATTCGACACCGTCGAGTACACGGCCAGCGCGCTCGTCGACATGGCGCTGCACGCGCATCCCGATCCCGGGCGCCTCGACCCGGCGGCGTTCGAGGCCGCAGAGCTCACGCGGCTCCGGATGCCGAAGGAGATCGTGATGCGGCACCGGCTGCCGCACTTCACCCACCTGTTCAGCGGCGCTTATGCGGCCGGCTACTACGTCTACATGTGGGCCGAGGTGCTCGACGCGGACGCGTACACGGCGTTCGTCGAGGCGGGCGATCCGTTCGACCCGGCGACGGCCGAGCGCCTGTATCGGTACGTGTACTCGGCCGGCGCCTCGCTCGACCCGATGGAGGCCTTCCGGGCGTTCCGCGGGCGCGAGCCGCGCGTGGAACCAATGCTCGCCGAACGCGGGCTGTCCGCCTGACCGCGCCCGGGCGGGGCGGGACGTTCGCGCGAATTGCCTGCCTGAATTCCGGCGGCGCGCCGGTTCGGGACTGGCTAGAATCCGGTCCATGTCGCAGTTGCCTTCCCCCGCCACGATGTACCGCGCGCTGGTGCGCCATGACCCGGCGTACGAAGGCGTGTTCTGGCTCGGCGTGCGCACGACCGGGATCTTCTGCCGGCCCACGTGCCGCGCGCGCACACCAAAGCGGGAGAACGTCGAGTTCTTCGCCGCGCCCGCCGACGCGCTGCACGCGGGGTACCGACCCTGCCGCAAGTGCCAGCCGCTCGACCACGGCCGCAAACCGCCGCCGTTGGTCGAGCGCCTGCTGGTCGCGGTCGAGGCCACGCCCGGACGCCGCTGGCGCGACGCCGAGCTCGCCGGCATGGGCATCGACCCGTCGACCGCGCGGCGGCAGTTCCAGCGCTATTGCGGCATGACGTTCCAGGCGTATCACCGCGCGCGGCGGATGGGACTCGCGCTGCTCGACATCAGGAAGGGCAAGACCGTGCTCGACTCGCAACTGGGCCAGGGATTCGAATCCGGCAGCGGCTTCCGCGACGCGTTCACGCGCCTCGTCGGTGCCGCGCCGTCGCACTCGCGCGACGTCGGCGTGCTGCGCGCGAGGTGGCTGGAGACGCCGCTCGGACCCATGCTGGCGCTCGCCGACGACCGCGGGCTGCACCTGCTCGACTTCGTCGACCGGCGCGGGCTCGAACGCGCGCTCGCGACGCTGCAGAAGCGGCTGCACGCGCGCGCGCTGCCCGGCGACCACCCGTACCTTGCGCAGATCGAGCGCGAGCTCACCGAGTACTTCGCCGGCACGCGGCGCGCGTTCGCCACACCCGTCGCGCTGACGGGCTCGGCATTCCAGTTGTCGGTGTGGCGCGCGCTGCAGGCCATTCCCGCCGGCACCACGTGCTCGTACGCCGAGCTCGCGCGCGCGATCGGCCGGCCGAACGCCGTGCGCGCCGTCGGCCGCGCCAACGGCGACAACCGGCTGTCGATCGTCGTGCCCTGCCATCGCGTGATCGGCGCCGACGGCGCGCTGACCGGCTACGGTGGCGGACTCGCGCGCAAGCAGAAGCTGCTCGACCTCGAGCGCGGCGCCGACACCACCGCTCCTGCTGCCGCTGCTGCTGCTGCCGCTGCGAGGATGTCGCCGGGCCGGACCGCGGCCTGACGGCGGCGGCGTGGCGCACCGGGCTTCTTGCCCAACGCACCGATGTCGCCGCGCTCCGCCGCGCTCCTCGTGCTGCTCGGTGCGCTGTGGGGCGGCTCGTTCGTGTTCATGCGCGTCGCCGTGCCGGCGCTGGGGCCGGTCGCGCTGTCGTTCGCGCGCGTCGCGCTGGCGGCGGCAATCCTGCTGGCGGTCGCCGGCGCGCAGCGCGGGTTCCCCGACGTGCGCCGGCGGTGGCGGCAGTTCGCTGTCGTGGGCGCGGTGAACTCGGCGCTGCCGTTCCTGCTGTTCTCGTACGCGGCGCAGCACGTCACCGTCTCGACGCTCGCGATCCTCAACGCGACCAGCCCGTTCTTCGGCGCGGTCGTCGCGGCGCTCTGGCTCGGCGAGCCGCTGACGCGGCGCAAGCTCGCGGGTCTCGCGCTCGGCATCGCGGGCGTGGCCGTGCTGGCCGGCTGGCGGCCGGACGCGATGGGCACGGCGATCGGACTCGCGATGCTCGCGTGCCTCGCCGCGGCGCTGTGCTACGCGCTCGCCGGCGCGTACGCGAAGCGCCGGCTCGCCGACGTGCCGACCTTCGCCGTCGCCGCGGCGAGCCAGCTGTTCGCGGCCATCGCGCTGGCGCCCGCGCTGCCGTTCGCGAGCGTGCCGGGTCCCGTCACGCCGCTGGTGGTGGCGAACGTCGTCGCGCTCGCGGCGGCGTCCACCGCCGTCGCCTACCTCATCTACTTCAAGCTGATTGCCGACATCGGACCGGCGCGCGCGCTGACCGTGACGTTCCTGATCCCGCTGTTCGGCGCGCTGTGGGGCTTTCTCTTTCTGGGCGAGGCACTGACCGCCGACATGCTGGTCGGCGGCGCGCTGGTGGTCGCGGGAACCATCCTCGCGCTGCGGGGGAAATAGGGGCCAGGCCCGACTTTCGTCAGGCGCGCCGCACGCGCGTCTGCGACTGCTCGCGCATGTACTGCGCGACGTAGTAGAGCGACCCGCCGGCTTTGCCGGTCGAGCCCGAGCCCTTCCACCCGCCGAACGGCTGGTAGCCGGGCCACGCGCCGGTGGTCGCGCCCTGCGGCCGGTTCGCGTAGCAGACGCCCGCCTCGATGCGGTCGAAAAACCGCTCGGTCTCGTCCGGCGAACCGTAGAAGCCGGCGGTGAGGCCGTAGTCGGACGCGTTGGCGCGCGCGATCCCCTCGTCGACGCTCTCCACCGGCGCGACGAGGACGAACGGCGCGAAGAGCTCGGTCTCCCACAGCGGATGGTCGAGCGGCGCGCGGGCAATCGTCGGCGCGCAGTAGTGGCCGTGCGCGAGGTCGCCGTGGTCCAGCCGCTGCCCGCCGTACACGACGCTGCCCGCCGCGCCGAGCGCGCGGACCTGCGCCGCCGCGTCCTCGAAGCGCGCGACTGCCGCCGTGTCGATCACCGGGCCCATCCAGTTCTCGCGCCGCGTCGGGTCGCCGACGGCGATCTTCGCCGTCGCCGCGTGCAGCGCGGCGACGAAGTCGGCGAACACCGTGTGCTCGACGTACACGCGCGAGCACGCCGAGCACTTCTGCCCGGAGAGTCCGAACGCGGAGCGCATGACGCCGGTCGCCGCGTAGGCGAGATCGCCGTGGCGCGAGACGATCGCCGCGTTCTTGCCGCCCATCTCGACAATGCACGGCCGCGGCCAGCGGCCGGCCGCGAACGAGCGGTACAGGTGCATCCCGACGCCGTAGCTGCCGGTGAACGTGACCCCCGCGACGTCCGGGTGGCGGATCAGCGCGTCGCCGACGGAGCCGCCGGGGCCGGTCACGAAGTTGAACGCGCCCGGCGGCACGCCGGCGTCACGCAGCGCGTCGGCCAGCAGGCGCCCGCTCCACGGCGTCGTCGATGCCGCCTTGAACACGACGGTGTTGCCGGCCACGAGCGCCGCCCCGGCAGGGCCGCCCGACAGCGCGAACGGAAAGTTGAACGGCGCGATGACCAGCCATGGCCCGTAGGGCCGCAGCACGCTCGTGTTCTCGCTGACGAAGCCCGGCAGCGGGTCGCGCGCCATCGGCTTCGCAAACCCGTCCTCCGTCTCCATGCGGTCGCACGAGTACGCGATGAGGTCGGCCGTCTCCTGCGCCTCGCCCAGCGCCTCCATGCGATTCTTGCCGACCTCGAGCGCGAGCGCGGCACCCAGGAAGTAGACGCGCTCCTCGATCAGCGCGACCGCGCGACGCAGAACGCGCACGCGCTCCTGCCAGGGTGTGGCCGCCCACGCGGGAAACGCCGCCCGCGCCGCCGCGACGGCTGCGCGCGCGTGCACGTCCTCGCCCGCCTGGAAGCGGCCGAGCACGACGCGCGTGTCGATCGGCGAGCGGACCGCGAACTGGCGCGGCGCCCGCTCGTCGCGTCCGCCGATCAGCATCGCGTGCTCGGCGCCAAGGCAGGCGCGCAGCGCACCGAGCGCCGCGTCGAAGCGCGCGTGCAGCTCCGCCGGCGGATCGAACATCGTCGAGTACGTCAGCTTGAAGTCCGGCATCGGGCGGTGGCCGCCGGTGCGGCCGGAAGGAAACGACGCGAGAAACGTGCGCCGGCGGGCAGCGCGCCTACTGCACGAGGTCGGCGGCTGGTCCGAGGATCTGCTCGCGCAGCTCGCGATACCGCGGCAGCTGCGGCGGGTAGACGCAGATGTACTTGACCTGCGCCGCCTGCAGGCACCGCTGCTTGATGACCTCGAGCTTCTGATCGCGCGGATTGACGACCTGGTCGGGCTCCTTCGAGTCGACGATCGCGATGATCGTCATGTCGCGGTCGCAGACGACGAAGCCGACGTGCTGGTTGGCGATCTTGCGGAACGCGCGCAGCCGCTCCATCCCCTGCGGGCCGATCTTCACCTGCAGCACGTCGGCGAGCCGCACCCGCGCGAAGATCTCGTTGCGCGGAAACGCCGCCTTGAGCAGCAGGTACACCACACTCTCGGCCTTGGTCAGGAAGCGCGGGCGCAGCAGGTAGAGGCCCGGCAGCTCGGCGGAGGACAGCAGGCGCGTGGTCTCGCCCTCGGTCCACTGCGCCACCGTGTTGGGCGAGTCGGATCCTCCGCGCGCGGTGCCGCGCGACGCGCGATTGCGCCGCACAAAGCCGATGATGACGACGACCACGAGGATCGCCATCATCAGCGCGAACAGGACTCCCTGGCTAAGCACGACCGATCCCCAACGGATCACCCTTGAGTTGTGCGCGACAACCGCCGCGCCGCAAGTGTTGTTGTAGTGCAGCTTTGCCTAATAATCTCTTGTAGTGTAAAGCATTTTGCCGAAACAACACCACCGTGGCGCCCTTGGGGGCCCGCGCTGCACGACAACACTCTGGCGGCAGCGTCGGCGGGGTGCAGGGCACGGCGCGCGGGCGCGCATCGCCACGACCGTGGCCGCCACGAGATCCGCCTGCGGCGGCGGGCCGCCCGGGACCCGGACGGCAGGTCGGTTGTAGCGGGCAACGCACGCGCCGGGACTGTCGCGGCGACGCAACAAACGCAAAGCCCGGCACGGGGCCGGGCTTTGTCGGGACTACCGGAATCGCCGTTCGGCACGGGGGCGGAACAGGAACCCTCCTCGCGGCGCTTCGGATGATCCGCACGGCGTGCGTGCCGTGCGGGATCCCTCCTCGCTACGCTCGTCGGGATGACTCCACGCACGCTTTCGCGCGCGCGGAATCACATGTCCATGTCGCCCATGCCACCCATGCCGCCGCCGCCCATGCCGCCGCCACCGCCCTTTTCGTCCTTCGGCAGTTCGGCGACCATGGCTTCCGTCGTCAGCAGCAGCGACGCCACCGACGCCGCGTTCTGCAGCGCGAAGCGCGTCACCTTGGTCGGATCGACCACGCCCATTTCGACCAGGTCGCCGTACTCGCCGGTCTGGGCGTTGAAGCCGAAGTTGCCCTTGCCTTCGACGACCTTGTTGACGACGACCGACGGCTCGTCGCCGGCGTTGGCGACGATCTGCCGCAGCGGCTCTTCCACCGCGCGCAGCACGATCTTGATGCCGGCATCCTGGTCGGCGTTGTCGCCCTTCAACCCCTTCAGGTTGGAGCGGGCGCGCAGGTAGGCCACGCCGCCGCCCGCCACGATCCCTTCCTCGACGGCCGCACGCGTGGCGTGCAGCGCATCCTCGACGCGCGCCTTCTTTTCCTTCATCTCGACTTCGGTCGCCGCACCGACCTTGATCACCGCGACACCGCCGGCGAGCTTGGCCACGCGCTCCTGCAGCTTTTCCTTGTCGTAGTCGGACGTCGCATCCTCGACCTGCTTGCGGATGTTCTTGACCCGCGCCTCGATCGCGGCCTTTTCGCCGGCGCCGTCGATGATCGTCGTGTCTTCCTTGCCCACTTCGATCTTCTTCGCGCGGCCCAGGTCCTTCAGCGTCGCGTTCTCGAGCTTCAGGCCCAGCTCTTCCGCGATGACCGTGCCGCCGGTCAGGATCGCGATGTCTTCGAGCATCGCCTTGCGGCGGTCGCCGAAGCCCGGCGCCTTGACGGCGGTGGTCTTGAGGATCCCGCGGATGTTGTTGACGACCAGCGTCGCCAGCGCTTCGCCGTCGACGTCTTCGGCGACGATGAGCAGCGGCTTGCCGGCCTTCGCCACCTGCTCGAGCAGCGGCAGCAGATCGCGGATGTTGCTGATCTTCTTGTCGTGCAGCAGGATGTACGGGTCGTCGAGCAGCGCGACCTGCTTGTCCGGGTTGTTGATGAAGTACGGCGAGATGTAGCCGCGGTCGAACTGCATGCCTTCGACCAGGTCGAGCTCGTTCTCGAGGCCCTTGCCGTCCTCGACGGTGATCACGCCTTCCTTGCCGACCTTGTCCATCGCCTCGGCGATGGTCTTGCCGATCGACGCGTCGGCGTTGGCCGAGATCGCGCCGACCTGCGCGATTTCCTTGCTGGTCGTGCACGGCTTGCTGATCTTCTTCAGCTCGTCGACGACCGCGATCACCGCGCGGTCGATGCCGCGCTTCAGATCCATCGGGTTCATGCCCGCCGCGACGTACTTGAAGCCTTCGTTGCAGATCGACTGCGCGAGCACCGTCGCGGTCGTCGTGCCGTCACCGGCGACGTCGGACGTCTTGGACGCGACTTCCTTCACCATCTGCGCGCCCATGTTCTCGAACTTGTCCTTGAGCTCGATTTCCTTCGCGACCGACACACCGTCCTTGGTGATCGTCGGGGCGCCGAAGCTGCGCTCGAGCACGACGTTGCGGCCCTTGGGGCCCAGCGTCACCTTGACGGCATTGGCGAGGACATTCACGCCGACCATCATCTTGTTGCGCACGCCTTCGCCGAAGCGGACGTCTTTGGCTGCCATGGTTCGTTTCTCCTGGTTCGTATCTTGGGGTGGGCGTCAGCCGACGATGCCGATGATGTCGTCTTCGCGCATGTGCAGGTAATCGGTGCCGTCCAGCTTGAATTCCTGGCCCGAGTACTTGCCGAACAGGATCTTGTCGCCGGCCTTGACACCCGGCGGGATCAGCTTGCCGTTGTCGTCCGTCTTGCCGGGCCCGACGGCAATCACTTCGCCCATCGAAGGCTTTTCCGCCGCGGTGTCGGGGATGACGATGCCGCCGGCCGATTTACGCTCTTCCTCGAGCCGCTTGACGATCACGCGGTCGTGCAGGGGACGCAGTTTCATGGTTAGCACTCACTCCAGATAAATTTGATTGAAAAACAGCACGTTACCGTGCGAATTCGGCGCCGACCGACGACGCGGGGTGCGCCCGGGGCATCCGGAACCGGCAGGGAAGTCGCGGCAAGGCGCTGTTAGCACTCAGTTGCCACGAGTGCTAATAGTACGGCCCCCGCCTCGCGAATTCAAGGCCCCCCGGCGTCGCGGCGCACCGGTGCGTCCGCCGGCGGTCGGAACCGGGCTGCGCCGGCCGGCCCGCGGCATCCGGTCGGCGGCCGCAGCGCGATGGAGTAACCTTGGCGGCGCCATGCGCAGCGACCCTCGCGTGTTCTTTGCCGCCGAGCGCACGCTGCTCGCGTGGGTGCGCACCGGACTCACCGTCATGGCGTTCGGCTTCGTCGTCGCGCGGTTCGGCCTGTTCCTGCGGCTGCTCGCGGTCGAGATGGGGGGTGCGGTGCCCGACGGGCTGCTCCATCACCAGATTTCCAACGTCATCGGCATCGCGCTGGTGCTGCTCGGCGTCGGCTGCCTGGTGCTGGGGGCGGTCCAGCACCGCAGCTACGTCGCCTCGCTGCCCCCCGCCGACGTTCCCCGCACGCACGCCGCCTTCTACCCGACCACGCTCGCGGTGGTGCTGGCGGTGCTGGGCGTGGTGCTCGCGGTGTACCTGGCGTTCTGACAGCATTGTCCCCCCCTGAGGGGCCGGTCCTCGCTGCCCACCGGTCTCCCGCCGTTGCGTGGCGCTTCCTGGTCGGCTCGAAGGCGATTGAGCTTGCTCGCGCCCCGGGTCCTCCCGCCTCGGCCTCCGCACGGGAGCGGGTGGCGCTCGGTCGGCCTCCGAGGCGGTGAGGGCCGCTTCTGTCCCCCCGCTCACGCCTCGGCCTCCGCACTGGTCTCCGTCACTGCGTGGCGCTTCCCGGTCGGCCTCCGAAGGCGATTCCGCTTTGCTCGGGCCTCGCCTCACGCCTCGGCCTCCGCACCGGTCTCCGCCGTTGCGTGGCGCTTCCCGGTCGGCCTCCGAAGGCGATTCGCGCTTGCTCGCGCCCTTCGGGCCTCGCCGCTCACGCCTCGGCCTCCGCACCGGTCTCCGTCATTGCGTGGCGCTTCCCGGTCGGCCTCCGAAGGCGATTCGCGCTTGCTCGCGCCCTTCGGGCCTCGCCGCTCACGCCTTCATACCCACCGCTCGTAAGCCGGGCCACCGGGAGGCGGCGCGCGGGATTAGTGTTGGGTCGCGATCTGCGCAACCGGACCCGAGACATGCTCCAGCCCGCCCACGTCGGCCACCTTGCCATGCTGCGAACGCTGATCCGACAAGGGGCGCAGGACGGCAGTTTCGATCGCGAGCTCGGCGCGACCTCGCCGCAGGCGGAGGAATTCTTCGCCAAGCTGAAACGCGCGCTCGTCACCGGCTACTTCGTCGAGGAAGGCCGCTCCGGCCGCATCGATACGGTCGCGGTTCCCGGGTACGTCTTCTGGCCCGACGACAGGAACAGCGGTTCGCAGCCGGTCGGCTTCGGCCTCTTCCGCGCGATCGAGGGCGGGTACGAGTTGTGGCTCGCCGGCCTCGATCTTTCCGTACGCGGCGGCGGCCACGGCCGCGCGCTGCTCGCCGCGCTGTTCGCCACGCAGCAGGGCCAGAAGACGTGGATCGTGCGCATCCAGCGCGGCTCGCGGTACGTGACGGCGCTCGAGCACCTGCTCGCCGAGTTCGGCTTCTCCCCGGTCGGCGACACGCTGCGCCTGCGCTGGTTCCTGCGCAAGACGGCGCCGCCCGAACTCGCCGTGCGCGTGCGCGACGCCGTCGCGGCACGCACCGCGATAAACTAGGCGCGTCCCCGACTCTGCGCCCGTGCCGCCGCGACCCGCGGCGCCGCGGTCGCCTTCGTGCCATGGCCGTCTCGCGCGACAACGCACTCAACGTACTGGGCGGGCCGCTCGCGCCGTGCGGCACGGTCCCGCGCACCGGGTTCTACCGCAACGGTTGCTGCGACACGGGCCACGACGACGTCGGCATGCACACCGTGTGCGCGGTCATGACCGACGCGTTCCTGGCGTTCTCGCGCCGCGCGGGCAACGACCTTTCGACGCCGCGTCCGGACCTGGGCTTTCCCGGCCTCGCCGCCGGCGACCGCTGGTGCCTGTGCGTCGGGCGCTGGCGCGAAGCCTTCGCGGCCGGTGTGGCGCCGCCCGTCGTGCTCGCGGCGACGCACGAGGAAGCGCTGGCCGTCGTGCCGCTCGAGGACCTCGAGCGGCACGCGCTCGCGTAACGGGCGCACCGCGCCCGGCAACTACGACACGGGGAGACGGCAATGGCGGATGCGGGCGACGAGCCGCGCGTGGTCGCGGCGGGACGCGGTGCGGGCTGGTGGACCGAGGGACTCTCGCTCTTCACGTCGAGCTTCTGGACGTGGATCGGGATCATGGTCATCTACATCATCATCACGGTGCTGATCGGCGCCGTGCCGTACGTGGGCACCGTCGGGCACTGGCTGCTGTCGCCGGTGTTCATGGGCGGGCTGATGCTCGGGTGCCGTGCGCTCGACCGCGGCGAGCCGCTGCGCGTCGCGCACCTCTTCGAGGGGTTCCAGGGGACGCACTTCGTCCCGCTGATGATCATCGGCGCCGTCAACATCGCGATCACGCTCGGGATCGCCGCGCTGGCGGTCGTCGGCGTGATGGGCAGCCTGAAGCTCGCCGACCTCGCGCACATCGGCAGCGCCAGCGACCCGTTCGACGCCCTGATCGGCTCCGCCAGCGAGGTCGGCGGAACCAGCCTGCTGATGTCGCTGCTGGTGCTCGTCTTCATCGCGGTGTTCGCGATGCTCAACTGGTTCGCGCCGGCGCTGGTGGCGCTGCAGGGCGCGAACGCCATCGACGCCATGAAGCGGAGCTTCGTCTCCTGCCTGCGGAACTGGGTGCCGTTCCTCGTCTACGGGCTCATCGCGATCTGCGTTCTGGTCGCGGCGGTCATGGCGTTCGTCGGCGTGGCCTTGCTGTTCGGCGCCGGTGCGCTGTTCGGCGGCGCCAGCGCCGACAGCGCGGGCGCCTGGATCGCGATGGCCGCGATCCTGTTCGTTCTGTTCCTGCTCGCCCTCGCGGTGGTCGCGCTGTTCGTAGGGCCGGTCGTGTTCGGCTCGACGTACGCGGGCTTCAAGGACACGCTCGCGCGCGCGGACCCCGCGCCCGCCAATCCCGCGTACCGCTGAGCGCGCCGGCGGTCAGTGCGCCTTGTCCCAGTTGGCGCCGGCGCCGACGTCGACGACCAGCGGCACGGAGAGCTCCGCCACGCCCGTCATCAGCGGCGGCAGCTCGCGCAGCACGCGGGCCTGCTCCGCGTCCGGCACTTCGAGCACCAGCTCGTCGTGCACCTGCAGCAGCAGCTTGGTCCCGAGCCGTTCGCGATCGAGCCAACCCTGCACCGCGATCATCGCGAGCTTGACGAGGTCGGCCGCCGTGCCCTGCATCGGCGCGTTGATCGCGGCGCGCTCGGCGCCGGCGCGGCGCGGGCCGCTCGCCGCCCTGATGTCGGGCAGGAACAGCCGCCGGCCGAACACGGTCTCGACGTAGCCCTGCTCGCGCGCGAGCTCGCGCGTGCGTTGCATGTACTCCGCCACGCCCGGATAGCGCGCGAAGTACCTGTCGATGAACTGCTGCGCGGCGCCGCGCTCCAGCCCGAGCTGCTGCGCGAGGCCGAACGCGCCCATGCCGTAGATGAGCCCGAAGTTCACGGCCTTGATGTAGCGGCGCTGCTCGGGCGTGACCGCTGCCGGCGCGACGCCGAAGATCTCGGCCGCGGTCGCGCGGTGGATGTCCTGGCCTTCGTGGAACGCGCGCACCAGCGCCGGGTCGCCGGACAGGTGCGCCATGATCCGCAACTCGACCTGCGAGTAGTCGGCCGACACCAGCAGGTGCCCCGGCGGCGCGACGAACGCCTCGCGGATGCGCCGCCCTTCCGGAGTGCGCACCGGGATGTTCTGCAGGTTGGGATCGCTCGACGCGAGCCTCCCGGTCACTGCGGTCGCCTGCGCGAACGTCGTGTGCACGCGCCCGGTCGCGGGATTGACCATCTGCGGCAGCTTGTCCGTGTATGTCGACTTCAGCTTCGACACCGTGCGGTGCTCGAGCAGCACGCGCGGCAGCGGATAGTTCTCCGCGAGCTCGGCCAGCACCTCCTCGTCCGTCGACGGCTGCCCGGTCGCCGTCTTCTTCAGCACCGGCAGGCCCATCCGCTGGAACAGGATCTCGCCCAGCTGCTTGGGCGACCCCAGGTTGAACGGCTGCCCGGCCAGCTGGTGCGCCTGCTGCTCGAGCGCGATGACCTTCTCCCCCAGTTCGCGGCTCTGGCGCGCGAGCAGCGTGGTGTCGACCAGGATGCCGTTGCGCTCCATCCGGAACAGCACCTCGCGCACCGGCATCTCGATTTCGCGGTACACGTAGTCGAGCTTCGCATCCGCGGCGATCGCCGGGTGCAGCGCGTCGTGCAGCCGCAGCGTGATGTCGGCGTCCTCCGCCGAGTACTCGGTCGCCCGGTCGACGGCGACCTCGTCGAAGCCGATGCGGTTCGCGCCCTTGCCCGTGACGTCGTCGTAGGCAATCGTCTTCACGTTGAGGTGCCGCCACGCGAGGCTGTCCATGTCGTGCGGCCTGTGCGCCTCCAGCACGTACGACTCGAGCAGCGTGTCGTGCGCGACGCCGCGCAGCACGAGGCCGTCGTTGGCGAGCGCGTGCTCGTCGTACTTCAGGTTCTGGCCGAGCTTCGGCTTCGCGGGGTCGGCGAGCCACGGGGCGAGGCGCGCCAGCGTGGCGGCACGGTCGAGCTGGTCCGGCGCGCCCGTGTAGCGGTGCGCGAGCGGGATGTAGCACGCGCGCCCCGGCTCGACCGCCAGCGACACGCCGACGATGCGCGCCTGCATCGGGTCGAGGCTGGTGGTCTCGGTGTCGAAGGCGGTGAGCGCGGCGCGGTCGATCGCCGCGAGCCAGCGGGCGAGCGTGGGCTCGTCGAGCACCGTCTCGTAGTGCTTCTCCGCCGGCGCCGCGGGAACGGCGGCAGGCGCCGGATCCGCGGCCGTGTCCCAGCGGCGGCCGGCGTCGTCGGTGGCCGCTCGCTTCGCGATCGCGTCCGCGGCGTCGGCCTTCGCGTCGCCGCCACCGGCGCTGTCGCGCAGCCAGCTCCTGAACTCGAACCGCTCGTAGAGTGCTCGGATGAGAGCGGCGTCCGCGGGCGTGATGGCGAGGTCGGTCGGCTTCACCGGCAGCGCGCAATCGGTCTTCACCGTGAGCAGGCGCCGGCCCTGCGGCAGCCACGGCAGCGCCGCGCGCAGGTTGGCGCCGACCACGCCGCCGATCTCGTCGGCGTGCGCGACGATGTCGTCGAGCGTTCCGTACTGCGCGAGCCACTTCGCCGCGGTCTTGGGTCCGACCTTGGCGACACCCGGCACGTTGTCGACCGCGTCGCCGGTCAGCGTCAGCAGGTCGAGCACCTGGTCGGGCCGCACGTCGAACTTCGCACGCACGCCGGCCTCGTCGTAGGTCTCGTTGCTCATCGTGTTGACCATCGTGATGCCGGGCCGCACGAGCTGCGTCAGGTCCTTGTCCGACGACGAGATGACGGTGTCGATGCCGGCGGCCGCGGCCTGCGTGGCCAGCGTGCCGATGACGTCGTCGGCCTCGACACCCTCGACCATCAGCAGCGGCCAGCCGTGCGCGCGCACGAGCGCGTGCAGCGGCTCGATCTGCCGCGCGAGATCGTCGGGCATCGGCGGCCGGTTCGCCTTGTACTCCGGGTACCACGCGTCGCGGAATGTCTTGCCCGGCGCGTCGAACACGACGGCGAAGTAGTCCGGCTTGCCGTCCTCCACCAATCGGCGCAACATCGACAGCACGCCGCGCAGCGCGCCGGTCGGCTCACCGTTCCTGGTGCGCAGGTCGGGCAGCGCGTGGAACGCGCGGTACAGGTACGAAGACCCGTCCACCAGCACGAGCGTAGGCATGCGTCAGACCCACAAGATTCCGGAGCTCATCGATCCGCACGCGCTCCACACGTCGAACGGCCAGGAGGCGTGGCGGGTGCTGGGGATTATGGCAGAGTTCGCCATCGCGACCGAGCGGCTGCGCGGCATCCGCCCCGCGGTCAGCGTGTTCGGCAGCGCGCGCATCGCGCCCGGCCATCCGTACTACGAGAAGACGAAGCGGATCGCGCGCCTCTTGTCGGACGCCGGCTTCGCCGTGATCTCCGGCGGCGGGCCCGGCCTCATGCACGCGGCCAACGAGGGCGCGTACGACGGCGCGTCGCCGGCGATCGGGCTCAACATCCTGCTGCCGTTCGAGCAGGGCGGCAACGAGCACCAGGACATCTCCTACGACTTCCGCTACTTCTTCACGCGCAAGATGATGTTCGTGCGCTTCGCGTCGGCGTACGTGATCCTGCCGGGCGGATTCGGCACGCTGGACGAGCTCTCGGAGGTCCTGACGCTGGTGCAGACCGGCAAGAGCCGCAGGATCCCGGTGATCCTGGTCGGCGGCGACTTCTGGCGCGGACTCCTCGCGTGGATGGAAGAAAAGCTCGTCGGCGAGGGCATGATCGGCGCGCAGGACATGGCGCTGATGCAGGTGATCGAGGAGCCGGAGGCGATCGTCGAGGCGATCTTCCGCTTCTACGAGAACCGCGGCTTCGTGCCGACCCGCGAAGAGCGGGAGAAGATGTTGAACTTGTAACGTCCGCAAATCGTGCGGCGGGCTGCCTGCGCAGCCGATTGCACGATTTGCGGCCGAAGAAGTCGGCACGAAAGGCTTGGGGCGGCGACGCGAGCAGCCGGCGAGGGCCCCGCGGGAACGACGGCGAGGCGAGTGGGGCCGCGAGCCAGAGGCCCGCGTCATCGGTGACATGCACGGAGCCGAGGCCCGGCGCTTTCCGTGCGGCAAAGGCACGAAGCGCGCGGTTCGCCGGTCGCTGCGCTCCCCGCTCGGCAGCGCGCGCATGCGGATCGACTGCCTTCGATGAGCGCCGCGCCGGGCACCGGCCTGGGACCGAGGTGGTCGGCGCACATGCGCGCGCTACGGAGCGGCCGCGTAGCGGCAACTGATCGGCGCGCTTCGTGCCGTTACTACACGATCGGCGCCCGGCCGCCCGAAGCCGGTCGTGCTGACTGCCTTCGGCGGCAAGTCGCGGAGCGCGCAGCGCGTAGCGACTTGCCGCCGTGACACATTTGCGGGTGTGCTTTTCACCCGCAATTCGGTCACGATAGAATACGTCATGTTCAAGCGGTTCGCCCTGCACCTCTTCTGTGCGCTCGCGCTGGCCACCGCCGCCCAGGCGCAATCCCCGCCGCCGACGGTACCGCCGCCGCCCCCGCTGCCGCCGGCATCCGCAGCGTCCCCGCCGCCGCCACCACCGCCGCCGAGCCCGGACGTTGCGGGCGATCCGGACCTCGAGCCCAGGGTGACGATCATCCGGCGCGAGACCGAGACGGTCGAAGAGGTGCGCGTCGGCGGAGAGCTGCGCTATGTCAAGGTGACGCCGCGCATCGGTCCGCCGTACTATCTCGTGCCGCGCAGCCCCGGAGGCGCGTTCCAGCGCTTCAATTCTCTCGACTTCGGCCTGAGCACGCCGATGTGGCTGCTGTTCTCCTGGTGAACTGAATTCGCCCGAACGACGTGACGCCCGTGCGGCGATCGCACCGGCGGCCGCAACGCATGTCCGTCTATACGCCGGTCACCGCCTCCGACCTCGACGCCTGGCTCACGCGCTATGCGGTGGGCGGGCTCGCCGCATTCGAGCCGATCGCGTCGGGCATCGAAAACACGAACTATTTCGTCGCGACCGACCGCGGCCGCTACGTGCTCACGCTCTACGAGCGCCTGCCCGCCGGCGAGCTGCCGTTCTACCTCAACCTGATGGCCCACCTCGCGCGCTCCGGCGTCGAGGTGCCGGCGCCGGTCGCCGACCGTACCGGCGCGCTGTTCTCGCTGCTCAACGGGAAACCGGCGAGCCTCGTTGCACGCGTCGACGGCGCCCCGGTGGAGGTACCGACGCCGGGCCACTGCGCGCGCGTCGGCACCGCGCTGGGGCGGCTTCACGTCGCGTCGCAATCGTATCGTGCGCGGCTCGCCAACCATCATGGCCCCGCGTGGTGGCGCAACGCCGCCCGCGCAGTCCGCCCGTTCCTCGACGAAGGACAGGCGGCGCTGCTCGACGCGGAGATCGGTTTCCAGGCGGGATTCGGCCGCGGCAAGCTGCCGAAGGGAGCGATCCACGGCGACCTCTTCTGCGACAACGTGCTGTTCGCCGGCGACAGCGTGGCCGGGATCATCGACTTCGGATTCGCCGCGACCGACTTTTTCGCGTACGACCTCGCGATCACCGTCAACGACTGGTGCGTCGACGGCCGCGGCGCCCTCGACGAAGCGCGCGTCGCGGCGATGGTCGCCGCGTACGATGCGGTCCGGCCACTGACGGCGGACGAGCGCGACGCGTGGCCCGCCCTGCTGCGCGCCGCGGCGCTGCGGTTCTGGCTGTCGCGGCTGTACGACCTGCACCTGCCGCGCCCGGGCGAGATCGTGCACGCGCACGATCCGGCGCGGTTCGAGCGCATCCTGCGCGAACGCGTCGCCCGTCCCGGGCGCGTGCCGCCGTCCCCGGTGGCGTCCCGATGAGCGACATTCCGCGCGAGTTCGTGTTCACGCGCTATCCGGCGCGGCAGGGCCTCGTGTGGCTCGCCGCCGCGTACGCGATGTTCAGGGCGCACCGGCTGGCGTGGGTCGTCCTCGTGCTCGCCTACTTCCTGGTGCTGCTGATGGTGCGCGTGATCCCGTTCGTCGGGCCGTACGCGATGACGGTGATGAAGCCGGTGCTCGCGGTGGGGCTGCTCGCCGCCGCATGGACGCAGGAGCGCGGCGGCACGCCGGCGCTCGGCCAGCTCATGCAGGGATTCCGCGCGAACCTCTGGTCGCTGCTCGCGATCGGCGCGTTCTTCGTCGTCGGGATCACGATCGCCGTGTTCGCGTCGGCGCTGGTCGACGGCGGCAAGCTCGTCGACCTGATGGGCGGCGACGGCGCGATGACGGAGGCGGAGGTCACGGCGGCGCTCGCCGACGGCCGGTTGCAGCTCGGCATGGCGTTTTCCGCCCTGCTCTCGCTGCCGGTTGTCATCGCCACCTGGTGGGCACCTGCGCTCGTCGTGTTCCAGGACGCCGGCGCGGCGGCCGCGCTGGCCGCGAGCCTGCGCGCCGCGCTCGCGAACTGGAAGCCGCTCGCGGTGTACGGTCTCGGCGTGTTCTTCTACGGCGGCGTCGTGCCCGGCCTCGTCATCGCCGTCATCGCGATGGTGCTTCCGTCCGACGCCGGCAGGCTCTTCGTCATCGCGCTGCTGCTTCCCTACTCGCTGTTCTTCGCCGCGACGCTCCACGTGTCCGACTACGTGAGCTACCGCGAAGTGTTCCACTCCGGCGAAACCCTGGCGCCCCTGTCCAAGGGGGCCTGACCGCGGTCGCGGGCGATGTCCACACCGGCTTCGCCGACGCGCGGCACGTTCCTCGAGCGCTGGCTGCCGGGGATCGCGCAGGTCGTCGCCTACCCGCGCGGCGCGTTGCGCGGCGATCTGGTCGGCGGCCTGTCGGTCTGCGTCGTGATGGTGCCCTCGGTGCTCGCGTACGCGGAACTCGCGGGTGTCGCGCCGGCATCCGGGCTGTACGCGGCGCTCGCCGCGATGGTCGCCTATGCCGCGTTCGCGTCGAGCCGCCGGATCATCGTGGGCCCGGATACGACGATCGCGCTGCTCGCGGGGTCGGTGATCGTCCCGCTCGCGGCCGGCGATCCCGCGCGCGCGGCCACGCTCGCCGCATTGCTCGCGCTGATGACCGGCGCGCTGCTGGTCGTCGCGGGCCGCATCGGGCTCGGCAGCGTCGCCGACCTGCTGTCGAGCCCGGTCCTCGTCGGCTACGCCAATGGCGCGGCGCTGATCCTCGTCGGGACCCAGCTGCCGTCGCTGCTCGGCGTCCCGCTGCCGCGCGACGCGTTCGTCTACCGGATCTACGACGCCGCGCTGGCGCTCCCGCACGCGCATCCGGCCACGCTCGCGCTCGGCGCCGGGCTGATCGCGCTCATCGTGCTGCTCGCCCGCGTCGCGCCGAGGGCGCCCGCCGCGCTGATCGCCTGCGTCGTGGCGATCGCCGCGTCGGCCGCGCTCGGCCTGCCGGCACGCGGCGTGGTGCACCTGCAGCCGCTCGCCGCGACGTTCCCCCTGCCCGCACTGCCGCGGTTTGCGCTGCCCGACCTGCAGGCGCTGGCACCGGGCGCGATCGCGCTCGCGCTGCTCGTGTTCGCCGAAGGCGTGCTGCTCGCGCGCACGCTCGCGGCGAAGCGCCGCGAGCCGGTCGACCCCGGGCAGGAGCTGACGTCGCTCGGCGCGGCGAACACCGCCGTCGCATTCGTCGGCGGCTTCCCCGTCGGTGCGAGCACGTCGCGGTCGGTGACCGCCGACGCCAACGGCGCGCAGACGCAGCTCGCGCAATGGGTTGCCGCGCTGCTGCTGGCGGCGTTCGTCCTGTTCCTGGCGCCCGCGCTCGACGCCCTGCCGCGCGTGGCGCTGTCCGCGATCCTCGTCGCCGCCGGCATCCGCCTGTTCGACGCCGGGGAACTGCGTTCGCTGTACGCGCTCGATCGCCGCGCGTTCTGGCTGGCCGTCGCGGTGGCGCTCGGCGTGCTGCTGCTCGGCGTGCTCCCGGGCGTGCTGCTGGGCGTCGTGCTCTCGCTCGCGCGCGTGCTGATCGAGGTCGCGCGGCCGCGCGACGCGCTGCTGCGGCGCCTGCCGACCGACCGGCGCTTCCACGACCTGGCCGACGACGAGGGCGGCGCGACCACGCCCGGAGTGCTCGTCTACCGGCTCTACGCCCCGCTGATCTTCGCGAACGCGCGCCACGTCGCCGAGCGCCTGCGCGTGCTGGCAGCCGCCGCGCAGCCGCCGCTGCGCTGCCTGGTCCTCGACCTGCAGGCGGTGACGCAGATCGACGTGACGGCGCTCGCCCAGCTGCGCGACCTCTACGAGGACCTCGAAGCGCGCGGCGTCGACGTGCGCTTCGCGCGCGTCAACCGCCCGCTGCGCGAGCAGCTCGTGCAGTGGCTCGGCGACCACCGGTTCGGCACGGAGCGCTTCTTCCCGTCGGCATCCGCCGCCGTCGACGACTTCCTCGCCGGGTAGCGCCCGCCGCCAGACGCGCGCTGACGTTCACCGGCCCGACGTGCGGCACCGCCGTTCAGCGAAGGCTGTCGGTTGGCATACGCGCGCTTCCGAGCGGGGAGCGAAGCGACCTGCGATCTGCGCGCTGCGTCGCAGTTGCTGCACGGATTGCAACCGGTGGCGACGCGAGCAGCCGGCGAGGGGCCCCACGAAGTGGGGAACGACGGCGAGTCCCAGTCGACGCGGCGCGACGACGCACCGCCGCTGCGCCACAGGAAAAACGTACAAGGAGCCGAGGCCCGAAGCCTTTCGCGCTGAATTCATTCGGCCGCAAGCCGCGGCAGGAGCTGCGCAGCGGCCCCTGCCGTGCCTTGCGGACGTCGGTTACGCCGCCTCGAGCTTCGCGTACTCGAGCGCCAGCCACTTGACGCCGGCGTCGCGAAAGTTGACCTGTACACGCGCGTCGGCGCCGCGGCCCTCGGCGTCGATGATGACGCCGAGCCCGAACTTCGCGTGGCGCACGCTTTGCCCGATGCGCCAGCCGGTCGGCGCCGGCGTCGCCTGCGGCGCGCCGGTCACGCGGCCCCACTCGGCGTCGTCGACGTCGATCGCCCGCCGCCGGTACGGCGACAGCCACTGCAGCAGGTCGGGCGGAAGCTCGGAGACGAAGCGCGACGGGACGTTGTAGCGCGTCTGCCCGTGCAGCATCCGGCTCTGCGTGTGCGTGACGTACAGGCGGCGCCGCGCGCGCGTGATCGCGACATACATGAGGCGCCGCTCCTCCTCGAGCCCGTCGGCCTCGGAGAGGCTGTTCTCGTGCGGGAACAGCCCTTCCTCGAGGCCGGTGACGAACACCGTGTGGAACTCGAGGCCCTTGGCCGCGTGCACGGTCATGAGCTGCAGCGCGGTCTTGCCCTCTGCCGCCTGCGTCTCGCCGGCTTCCAGTGCCGCGTGCGCGAGGAACGCCGTCAGCGGATCGGTCGCGCCCTCGCTCGCGCCGGCTTCAGGCGACGGCGCCTCCGGCTCGACGCGCTCCGAGAGCATCGGCGCGTCGGTCGCGAGCTGCGCCTCGCGGACGAAGCTGTCGGCCGCGGTCACGAGCTCCGCCAGGTTCTCGACGCGGTCCTGCCCGTCCTTATCCGCCTGATAGTGGGCCATGAGGCCGGACTGCTCGATCACGTGCTCCACCGCCTCCGGCAGCGGCAGCGCCCTGGTCGCCCCACGCAGCGCGTCGACGAGCCGCACGAAGCCGGCGAGCGCGGCGCCCGCCTTGCCGGCGAGCGTGCCGCCCGCGGCGACCTGCCAGAGCGTGGCATCCTGCGCCCGCGCCGCGTCCTGCAGCTGCTCCAGCGTGCGCGCGCCGATGCCGCGCGGCGGGAAGTTCACCACGCGCAGGAACGCGCCGTCGTCCGACGGCGCCGCGATGAGGCGCAGGTACGCGAGCGCGTGCTTGACCTCCGCGCGCTCGAAGTACCGCATGCCGCCGTACACGCGGTACGGGATGCCCGCGCCGAACAGAGCGTGCTCGAGCACGCGGGACTGCGCGTTGGACCGGTACAGCAGCGCCACCTCGTCGAGCGGGACGCCGTCGGCCGAGATGCCGCGCACGACGTCGACGATGAACGCGGCCTCGTCGTGGTCGGTCGGCGCCGCGAACGCGCGCACCGGCTCGCCCTTGTCCTCGCTCGTCCACAGGTTCTTGCCCAGCCGCGCCCGGTTGTGGCGGATCAGCGCGTTGGCGGCGTCGAGGATGTGCCCGTGCGACCGGTAGTTCTGCTCGAGCTTGATCAGCTTGACCGGCTGCTCCGGCGTGGCGAAGTCGCGCTCGAATTGCTGCATGTTGGCGACCTTCGCGCCGCGGAACGCGTAGATCGACTGGTCGTCGTCGCCGACGGCGAACACCGCCGTGTGCGGCCCGGCGAGCATCCGCAGCCACTTGTACTGCAGCGTGTTCGTGTCCTGGAACTCGTCGACCAGCAGGTGCGAGAAGCGCCGCCGGTAGTGCTCGCGCAGCGCTTCGTGACCGGCCAGCAGTTCGTAGCTGCGCAGCAGCAGCTCCGCGAAGTCGACGACGCCCTCGCGCTGGCACAGCGCGTCGTACAGCGCGTAGTGCTCGACCTGCCGCCGCGCGAACTCGTCGCCCGCCTCGACCATGTTCGGGCGCAGGCCCTCCTCCTTGGCGTCGGCGATGAACCACTGCAGCTGCTTCGGCGGATAGCGGTCGTCGTCGATGCCGTGCGCCTTGTACATGCGCTTGATCAGCGACAGCTGGTCCTGCGTGTCGAGGATCTGGAAGAGCTGCGGCAGGTTCGCGTCGCGGTGGTGCGCGCGCAGCATGCGGTTGCACAGGCCGTGGAACGTGCCGACCCACATGCCGCGCGTGTTCACGGGCGTGAGCGCGGACAGCCGCAGCAGCATCTCCTTCGCCGCCTTGTTGGTGAACGTCACGGCGAGCACCGACTGCGGGCTCGCCTGGCCCGTGGCCAGCAACCACGCGATCCGCGTCGTGAGCACCCGCGTCTTGCCGCTGCCGGCGCCCGCCAGGATCAGCGCCGACGCGTGCGGCAGCGTGACCGCCGCGAGCTGCTCCGGATTCAGGTTTGCGAGAAGGCGGGCGGTCATGCGCGGCGGACGGCGAAATTCGAATGATAGCCGACGCGCCGCCGCGCCCGAGGCTCTATAATCGCGCGCACGCCGCCCCGCCCCGCGCCCATGCCCCGCCCCCCCGCCGGCCCACCCGCCGCCAACTCGGCGACGATGCGCGCGTTCGTCCACCTGATCCGCTCGGCGGCGCCGTACGTGCACGCGTTCCGCGGCCGGACGTTCGTCATCGCATTCGGCGGCGAGGTCGTCGCGGACGAGGAATTCCTGGGTGTCGTGCACGACCTGAACCTGCTCCACAGCCTCGGCATCCGGCTCGTCGTCGTGCACGGCTGCCGCCCGCAGGTCGAGGCGATCCTCGCGGCGCAGGGCATCCCGAGCCGCTACGCGCACGGCGTGCGCGTCACCGACGCCGACGCGATGGACTGCGTGCTGGAGGCGGCGGGGCAGGCGCGCGCGCGCATCGAGGCGCTGCTGTCGCTCGGCCTCGCCAACTCGCCGATGGCCGGCGCGCGCAACCGCGTGTCCAGCGGCAACTATCTGACCGCGAAGCCGATGGGCGTGGTCGGCGGCGTCGACATGGAGCTGACCGGCGAGGTGCGCCGGATCGACAGCGAGGCGATCGCCCAGCGGCTCGACGACGGCGACATCGTGCTGATCTCGCCGATCGGCTACTCGCCGACCGGCGAGATCTTCAACCTGACGGTGGAGGAGGTCGCGACCCAGGTCGCCGTGCGCCTCGAGGCCGCCAAGCTGATCTTCCTGATGGACACCGACGGCGTGCGCAACGGCCGCCGCCAGCTCGTCACCGACCTGTCGACGACGGACGCCGAGGCGCTGCTCGCCAGGGGCGGCAAGCTCGCGCCGGACGTGCGCCTCTACCTGCCCGCCGCGATCCGCGCGTGCAACAACGGCGTCAAGCGCGCGCACCTCATCAGCCGGCGGCTCGACGGCGCGCTGCTGCTCGAACTCTTCACGCGCGACGGCGTGGGCACGATGGTTGCCTCCACCGCGCTCGCGCACATCCGCAACGCGACGATCGACGACGTCGGCGGGATCCTTGCGATCATCGAGCCGCTCGAGGAGCAGGGCGTGCTCGTGCGGCGGTCGCGCGAGCGCCTCGAGAGCGAGATCGAGCGCTTCGTCGTCGCCGAGTACGACGGCCACATCGTCGGCTGCGCGGCGCTGTACGCGTTCCCCGACGAGCGGGTCGGCGAGCTGGCCGCGCTCGCCGTGCAGCCGGACTTCCGCCGCGAGGGCTACGGCGAGGCGCTGATGCGCGAGATCGAGGCGCGCGCGAAGAAGCTGAAGCTCTCCGAGCTCTTCGTGCTCACGACCCGCACCGCGCACTGGTTCCTCGAGCGCGGCTTCCGCAGCGCTACAATTGCGGACCTGCCGCAGCACAAGCAGGCGCTCTACAATTTCCAGCGCAAGTCGCTCGTCTACCGCAAACCGCTGTAAGGACACCTCCGATGGCCCGCATGGTCCACTGCGTCAAGCTCGGCCGCGAGGCCGAGGGGCTCGACTTCCCGCCCTACCCGGGCGAGCTCGGCAAGCGCATCTACGAGAGCGTCTCGAAGGAGGCGTGGCAGGCCTGGATCCGCCACCAGACGATGCTCGTGAACGAGAACCGGCTGTCGCTCGCCGACGCGCGCGCGCGCAAGTGGCTCGCCGAGCAGATGGAGAAGCACTTCTTCGGCGGCGGCGCCGAGATGCCATCCGGCTTCGTGCCCCCTTCGCAGTGAGTGCGCCGCCCGTATCCCGTTTCCCGGTCCCGGCGCTCGCCGACCTGCCGGAGGACATCCGCGCGCGCATCCTCGCCGTGCAGGAGAAGGCGGGATTCGTGCCCAACGTGTTCGTCACGCTCGCGCACCGACCCGCCGAGTTCCGCGCGTTCTTCGCATACCACGACGCGCTGATGGAGAAGGAAGGCGGGCTCACCAAGGCCGAGCGCGAGATGATCGTCGTCGCCACGTCGGGCGCGAACGACTGCCTGTACTGCATCGTCGCGCACGGCGCGATCCTGCGCATCTACGCGAAGAACCCGCTGGTCGCCGACCAGGTCGCCACGAACTACCGGAAGGCCGACGTCACGCCGCGGCAGCGCGCGATGCTCGCGTTCGCGCTGAAGGTGGCGCTCGAGAGCAGCGCGATCGGCGACGACGACTTCGCCGCGCTGAAGGAGCACGGCTTCTCGGACGAGGACGCGTGGGACATCGGCGCGATCGCCGCGTTCTTCGCGCTGTCGAACCGGATGGCCAACCTGATCGCCATGCGGCCGAACGACGAGTTCTACCTGCTGGGGCGCGTGCCGCGCGCGAAGTGACGGACGCGACCACGCGCGCGCCGGCGCGCCCGCGGTGGCCGTCCCCGTCGCGTGCGGCCCTACACCAGCGCGAAGGCGAGCAGGCACGCCCACCCGCCGAGCGCCGCGCCGATCACGACGTGCGCCGCGCCGGCCGCCTCCACGGGGTCGCGCGCCCGTCCGAGCGCGAGCAGGCCGTTGTGGACGATCGCGCACGTGAGGGCCAGGCCGACGGCCGCGACCAGCGCCGCCACCGCGAGGCTCGGCGCGAGCAGGCCGAGCGCCGACAGCCACATCGGGATCGGCGCGACGGCAGCGAGCAGGAACGCGTCGCGGCATCCGAGCGAGAGGCGGCGCGTCAGCGCGACCTGCCGGAGGAGCCAGCTCATGCCGAGCAGCGTGGCCATCTCCGCCGCGAAAAAGACGACGGCGAAGCCGCCCCACGCCCGCTCGGCAAGCCGGTCGCCGAACAGGCCCGGGTCGTGGGTGCCGGCGACGTACAGAACGACCGGCGGCACCAGCGACAGCGGCAGGACCACCGCCAGGAACAGCCGCAGCAGGCGAAAGCGCGCGCAGGCGAGTTCCGGCCAGCCTTCCTGCGCCGACAGCGGCAGGCGCACCAACGTGACCAGATTCACTGCGGCCCTCCTTCGCTCCCCCGAGCCAGGGTCCGGCCATAATATCACGCCGTGATATAAACGCGGGACCCGCTCTCCGCCGATGTCCACCCCCCCCACGCCCGTGGCCGCCGTGCTCCGCAAGGACGACTACGAGCGGCTGTCGCATTTCCGCCACCGGCTGCGCCGCTTCCTGCGGGCGAGCGAGCTGCTGTGCAAACAGCACGGCCTCACGCCGCTGCAGTACCAGTTGCTGCTCCACGTGATGGGCTTCCCCGGCCGGACCTGGGCGACGGTCGGCGAGCTCGCGGAGCGCCTGCAGGCGCACCACCACGGGGTCGTCGCGCTCGTCGACCGCTGCGAGGCGCTCGGGCTGCTGGAGCGCCGGCCAGGTCGCGACGATCAGCGGGTCGTCGAGATCCATCTGCGGCCGAAGGGCGGGCGCCTGCTCGCCCGGCTGGCCGGGCTGCATCAGAACGAGCTGGCGCGCCTTCTCGGCGAGTTCGCGCCGCGGGCATGAGCGGCCCGAAACACGAACGGGCGGCCGCAGCCGCCCGTTCGCACTTCACGTTGCCCGACGCCGCGCGGGGTCAGAGATGGAGCTTGAACCACGCGATCATCTTGTTCCACGCGTCCTCGGCCTGCGCCTTGCGGTAGCTCGGCCGGTAGTCGGCGTTGAACGCGTGCGGCGTGTCCGGGTAGATCGTGTACTCCGACTTCGTGTTCCCGGCCGCCTTCAGCGCCGCGAACATCTTCTCCACCGTGTCGTTCGGGATGCCGCCGTCGGCGCCGCCGTAGAGTCCGAGCACCGCGGCCTTGATCTGCGGCGCGACGTCCAGCGGCGTCTTGTCGCCGGCGTGGTACGCGCGCGCGGTCGGCCCGTACCAGGCGACCGCGGCGCGGACGTTCGGGTTGTGCGCGGCGTACATCTGGACGATGCGCCCGCCCCAGCAGAACCCCGTGATGCCGAGCCGCGCCGTATCGGCCTTGCCGGACGCCTTCGCAAAGGCGACGCACGCATCGAGGTCGCGCATCACCTGCGCGTCGGGCACCTTCGTCACGATCTCCGACACGAGCTTGGGGATGTCCGTGTACTTCGCGGGGTCGCCCTGCCGCGCGTAGAGCTCCGGCGCGATCGCGAAGAAGCCGGCCTTCGCGATCCGCCGGCAGACGTCCTTGATGTGCTCGTGCACGCCGAAGATCTCCTGCACGACGAGCACGACCGGAAAGTTGGTGCCGGTGGCCGGCATCGCGCGGTACGCCGGCATCTCGCCGCCCGGCACCGGCACCTTGACCTCGCCGGCGACGAGGCCCTCGGCCGACGTCGTGATCGTCTGCGCGGACACGGGCAGCACCGCCAGCGCAAAACCCGCGGACAGCGACGACACGACGAACGTGCGCCGGTCGACCGCGCGGTCCCCGACGAGGCTCTTCAGTTCGGATTCGATTACGTTGCTCAAGACTTCCTCCCGACAAGAAAACGCCCCCGGATGGGGGCGGCATACCCGCAAGCAACGCCACCACGGTGGCGGCGCGCCGCGCCCTCAACTTTCGTACACCACCTGGCCGCCGATCAGCGTCCAGCGCACCCGGCCCGGCACCTCGAGCCCGAGGAACGGCGTGTTCTTCCCCTGGCTCTTGAGCGCGCCGCGCTCGACCTTCCAGTGCGCAAGCGGATCGAAGATGCAGACGTCGGCGGCTCGCCCGACGCCGAGTTCGCCCGCACCGGCGGCGACGAGCCGCGCGGGCGCGCAAGTGATCTTCGCGAGCGCGGCCGGCAGCGGCACGCCATCGTCAGCCGCCCATTTGAGCGTCAACGGCAGCAGGAGTTCCAGACCTGTCGCACCGGGCTCCGCCTCGCCGAACGGAACCTGCTTCGCGTCGTCGTCGACCGGCGCGTGATCGGAGCAGACGACGTCGATCGTGCCGTCGGCCAGGCCCGCGCGCAGCGCCGCGCGGTCGCGAGTGGTGCGCAGCGGCGGCACGAGGTTCGCATTCGCGTCGAACCAGCCGATGTCGACGTCGCACAGGTGCAGGTGGTGCGCGGCCACGTCGGCCGTGACCGGCAGGCCGTCGCGCTTGGCGGCGCGAATCATCGCGATGCTCTCCGCGCACGAGAGTCGCGTAAGGTGTACCCGTACGCCGGTCTCGCGCGCCAGCGCGAGGATCGTGGCCAGCGCGATCGTCTCCGCGGCGGCCGGGATGCCGGCGAGTCCGAGCCGCGTCGCCACCTCGCCGTCGTGCGCGATCCCGGCGCGGCCAAGGTAGGGATCGACGGCGCGCAGCCACAGCGCGTGGCCGAACGTCGCCGCGTACTGCATCGCGCGCCGCAGGAGGTCGGTGTCGGCGAGCGGCACGTCGGCGTGCGAGAACGCCACGCAGCCGGCCTCGGCAAGCTCGCCCATCTCGGTCAGCGCGACGCCCTGTAACTGCACGGTCAGCGCGCCGACCGGGTGCACGTGCGCGCGGTTGAGCGAGCGCGCGCGGTGCCGCAGCATCGCGACCAGCCCGGGCTCGTCGAGCGGCGGATCGGTGTCCGGCGGGCACGCGAGCCGCGTGACGCCGCCGGCGACGGCGGCCTCCATCTCGGACTCGAGCGTCGCCCGGTACTCGAGCCCCGGCTCGCGCAGCCGCGCCGACAGGTCGACGAGGCCCGGCGCGACGACGAGCCCGTGTGCGTCGAGGACGCGGTTCGGATGCCAGCCGTCGGGCGCCGCGCCGATCGCGGCAACCCGGCCCGCCGCGACGTACAGCGACGCGACGCGGTCGACGCCGTTGCGCGGGTCGACGATGCGGCCGTGGGCGATCTCGATTTTCACAGGACTCTCACAGGAGGCGCAGAGAAATCCGTCCCGAGCGATTGGCAGGCCGCGGTCACGCCGAACGTCGACCGGACCTGGAGCACGGGCTCCACGCCGACGCCGTTGTCGTTCCTCTGCGTCTCTGCGTCTTTTTGTGGCCGCACTTCAGTTCCCCGCGATGATGCTCATGACCGCCATCCGCACGGCGATGCCGAACGTCACCTGCGGCAGGATGACCGAGCGCGCGCCGTCGGCGACCGCGGAGTCGATCTCCACGCCGCGGTTCATCGGGCCCGGGTGCATGACGATCACGTCCGGCTTCGCGAGTGCCAGCTTCTCCTGCGTCAGGCCGTAGTGCTTGAAGTACTCGCCGGCCGACGGCAGCAGCGCGCCCTTCATCCGCTCGTTCTGCAGGCGCAGCATCACGACGACGTCGACACCGGCCAGCCCCGCGCGCATGTCGTTGAACGTACGCACGCCCATCGCCTCGACCCGCGCCGGCATCAGCGTCCTGGGCCCGATCACGCGCACCTCGGGCGTGCCGAGCGTGGTCAGGCCGTGGATCAGCGAGCGCGCGACCCGCGAGTGCAGCACGTCGCCGACGATCGCCACCGTGAGGTTGTGGAACTCCTTCTTGTAGTGGCGGATCGTGTACAGGTCGAGCAGCCCCTGCGTCGGGTGCGCGTGGCGGCCGTCGCCGGCGTTGACGACGTGCACGTGCCGGCGCTCGGCGGCGTTGAGGTGCGCGGCGATGAGATGCGGCGCGCCCGACTGCGAGTGGCGCACGACGAAGATGTCGGCGTCCATCGCGACCAGGTTGTCGACGGTGTCGAGCAGCGTCTCGCCCTTGCTCGTCGAGGAGGCGCCGATGTTGAGATTGATGACGTCGGCCGACAGCCGCTTGGCGGCGATCTCGAACGTCGTGCGTGTCCGCGTCGAATTTTCGAAGAAGAGGTTGAACACCGCCTTGCCGCGCAGCAGCGGCACTTTTTTCACCTCGCGCTCGCCGATCGAGACGAACGGCGTGGCCGTGTCGAGGATGCCGCGGATGATGTCCGGCGGCAGGCCCTCGAGCGTCAGCAGGTGCGTGAGCTCGCCGTTGGCGTTGAGCTGCGGGTTGCGCATCGGCCGTCAGCGCCCCTGCTTTTCCGCGGCGAGCCGCAGGCAGCCGTCGTCGCGCGACAGCACGATCGACAGGTCGCGCGCGACCGCGAGCCGCGCGCCGCAGTAGGTCGGTTCGATCGGCAGCTCGCGGCCGCCGCGGTCGATCAGCACCGCGAGCTCGACGCGCGCGGGGCGGCCGAAGTCGAACAGCTCGTTGACCGCCGCCCGCACGCTGCGGCCGGTGAAGAGCACGTCGTCGACGAGCACGATCGTCGCGCCGTCGACGTCGAACGGCAGCTCCGTCCGTTTCGCGTTCGGTTTCAACCCCGTGCGCGCGTAGTCGTCGCGGTAGAACGCGACGTCGATGTAGCCGACCGGGTGGTTGCCCGGCACCAATGCGGGCAGCCGCTCGGCGAGCCACGCGCCGCCCGAGTAGATGCCGACGAACGCCGCGTCGTGCGCGACCGCGCCGCGCATGCGCTCCGCGAGCGCCAGCAGCGTGGCCTCCGCGTCAGGCAGCGCCGTCGCGTCGCTCATCGAGCCACTCCTGCAGGATCAGTTGCGCGGCGACCTCGTCGCGCGCCGCGCGGGCGGCGCGGCCGCGCACGCCAGCGGCGGCGAGCGCCGAGCGCGCCGCGTGCGTCGTGTGGCGCTCGTCGGCCGACTCCACCGGCAGCCCGAAGCGCTGCTCGAGCCGGCGCGCGAACCGCCGCGCCAGCGCCGTCGTCGCGTGCTCGGTGCCGTCCGCATGCAGCGGGACGCCGACGACCAGCCGCTGCGGCTGCCACTGCGCGACCAGCGTCGCGATCGCGGCGAGGCGCGCATCGTCGTCGGTCGCCGCGATCGTCGTCAGCGGTTGCGCCGCCCGCGTCAGCGTGTTGCCCACGGCGACGCCGGTGCGCCGCGTGCCGAAATCGAAGGCGAGCACGGTCTCGGGGGTGGCCGGGCGGCCCCGCGTCACGCGTGCCCGACGTCTTCGGACAGGCGGGAGAAGTCGATGCCGAGGAGCCGCATCGCCGCCGGCAGGCGCTCTTCCGCGGGCACGCCGAACACGAGGTCGGCGTCCGCCTCGACGGTGAGCCAGGCGTTCTGCGCGAGCTCGCTCTCGAGCTGGCCGGCCGACCAGCCCGCGTAGCCCAGCGAGACGAACACGTCCTTCGGGCCGTCGCCGCGGCCGACGGCCTCCAGCACGTCCTTCGACGTGGTGAGGCCCAGATCGTCGCTGATCGCGAGCGTGGACTGCCAGTTGCCCAGCGGCCGGTGCAGCACGAAGCCGCGGTCGACCTGCACGGGGCCGCCGTAGTGGACCGGCCTGCCGCGCAGCACGTCGTCGGACAGCGGGACGTCGATCTGCTCGAACAGCGCGGAGAGCGTCATGTCGATCGGCTTGTTGATGACGATGCCGAGCGCGCCGTCGTCGTTGTGCTCGCAGATGTACGTCAGCGTGTGGGCAAAGTGCGGATCGGCCATGGCGGGCATGGCGATCAGGAAGTGGTGGGTCAGATTGACGGTGCCGCCCATTGCGTCGAATTGTAATCGCTTGGGGGGTGCGCCACAATGAAGCGCTTACCTTCGCCTCGCCTGCGGCGCCTGCGCCCGACGCCGCCCCCGGATCGTCCCCGCCGATGACACGCCCCGCCCGCCCGCACGCACGCAGCGCACCCGGCTCGAGGACGGCGCGGTGACCGCCGCCGACGCCCGCCGCGCGCGCGCGCTGGTCTGGTTCCGCCGCGACCTGCGCGACTTCGATCACGCGGCGCTCGGCCGCGCGCTCGGCGAGGCGCGACAAGTCTACTGCGCGTTCGTGTACGACCGCGCGATCCTCGATGCGCTGCCATCACGTGCGGACCGGCGCGTCGAGTTCATCCACGCGTCGGTGCGCGAGCTGGCCGACGCGCTGGCCGCGCGCGGCGGCGCGCTCGTCGTACGCCACGGACTCGCGCGCGAGGAGATCGGCCGGCTCGCGGACGAGCTCGGCGTCGACGCCGTCTACGCGAACCGCGACTACGAGCCGGCCGCGCGCGAGCGCGACGCCGCGGTCGCGGCGGACCTCGCGGGACGCGGCATCGCGTGGCACGCCTGCAAGGACCAGGTGATCTTCGAGGCCGACGAGATCCTGACGCAGGCGGGCCGGCCGTTCTCCGTGTTCACGCCGTACCGGAACGCGTGGCTGCGCGCGCTGACGCCCGCGGACCTGCGCTCGCACGTCCCACCGCCGTCGTGCGGCACGCTGGCGCGGCCGCCGCGCGGGGTCGCGGCCGGCCTGCCGTCGCTGGCGGCGCTCGGATTCGAGACTACGAACCTGCGGGAGCTGCGCGTCGCCACGGGCATGGCGGGCGGTGCCGCGCTGTTCGCGGACTTTCGCGACCGCATCGACGCGTATCGCGACGCCCGCGACTTCCCGGCGGTCAAGGGTCCGTCGTACCTGTCGGTCCACCTGCGCTTCGGCACCGTTTCGATCCGCGAGCTCGCGGCGTATGCGCATGCGCGCTCGCTCGAGCCGGGGGGCGAGGGCGCGGCCACGTGGCTGTCCGAGCTCGTCTGGCGCGAGTTCTACGCGCAGATCCTGTGGCACCATCCGCACGTCGTACGTTCGAGCTTCCGGCCCGAGTACGCGGACCTGGCGTTCCCGAACGACCGGACGCTGTTCGATGCGTGGTGCCGCGGCGCCACCGGCTACCCGATCGTCGACGCGGCAATGCGCCAGCTGAATTCGACCGGCTACATGCACAACCGGCTGCGGATGATCGCCGCCTCGTTCCTGGTCAAGGACCTGCTCGTCGACTGGCGCTGGGGCGAGCGCTACTTCGCCGAGAAGCTGATCGACTTCGACCTGGCGTCCAACAACGGCGGCTGGCAGTGGGCGGCGTCGACCGGCTGCGACGCGCAGCCGTACTTCCGCATCTTCAACCCGGTCGCGCAGTCGCAGCGCTTCGACGCCGACGGCCGTTTCATCCGCCGTTACGTGCCCGAGCTCTCCCCGCTGTCGGCGGCCGAGATCCACGCGCCGTGGCAGGTGCCGCCGGCGATCCAGCAGGCGAAGGGCGCGGTCGTCGGCCGCGACTACCCGGCGCCGATCGTCGACCACGCGGCCGCCCGGCAGGCGGCGCTGGCGCTCTTCCGCCGCGGTTGACCCCTTCCGCGCCCGCGCCGCGTTGAACGCGACGTCGGATCCCGGAAGGAGGTTCCCATGTCGTCCTTTGCCGCACGCGCGGGCGCGTGGCTCGTGGTCGCCGTCGCGCTCGCGCTTTTTTTCTCCATGTGCTCGCCGCCTGCCGAGGCGTTCTGCGGGTTCTACGTCGGCAAGGCGGACGCCGGCCTCTTCAACGACGCATCGCAGGTGATCATGGTCCGGCGCGACAACCGGACCGTGATCAGCATGGCCAACGACTACCGCGGCAACCTGACGGAGTTCGCGCTGGTGGTGCCGGTGCCGACCGTGCTCGAGCGCGGGCAGATCCGGATCGGCGACCGCAGGCTGTTCGAACGCATCGACGCGTACAGCGCCCCGCGGCTGGCCGAGTACTTCGACCCCGATCCCTGCCGCGCCTATCCCAGGTCGATGGAGCTCGCGGGACGCGCGGCGCCGATGCAGGACGGCGCGGCACGCAAGGAGCGCCGCGACAAGGCGCTCGGCGTCACGGTCGAGGCGTCCTATACGGTCGGCGAGTACGACATCGTGATCCTGTCCGGGACGCAGTCGGACGGCCTCGAGACGTGGCTGCGCGAGAACGGCTACCGGATCCCGCGCGGGGCCTCCGCCGCGCTCAAGCCGTACATCCGCCAGCAGATGAAATTCTTCGTGGCGAAGGTGAACCTGGCCGAGCAGGCGCGCACGGGTGTCGCGCACCTGCGGCCGCTGCAGTTCGCGTTCGAGTCCGAGCGCTTCATGCTGCCGGTGCGCCTGGGCATGCTCAACGCGCGCGGACCGCAGGACCTCGTGCTCTACGTGCTGACGGCGAAGGGGCGCGTCGAAACCACCAACTATCGCACGGTGAAGCTGCCGGCCAACGTCGACCTGCCGACGTACGTGCGCGACGACTTCGCGCGCACGTACAAGGCGCTGTTCGCAGCGCAGGCGGCGCGCGAGGACCACCGCGCGATCTTCACCGAGTATTTCTGGGACATGAGCTGGTGCGACCCGTGCGCGGCGGACCCGCTGACGCCGGCGGAGCTGCGCGAGGCCGGCGTGTACTGGGTCGGTGAAGGCCAGGTGCGCGGCGGCGGGCAGCCGGTGATGCTGACGCGGCTGCACCTGCGCTACACGCGCGACTCCCTGCCCGAGGACCTCGTGTTCCAGGAGACGCAGGACCGCGCGAACTTCCAGGCGCGCTACGTTCTGCGCCACCCGTGGGGCGGCAGCCCCGACGCCTGCGCGGCGGCGAAGCCGTACTTCACCGACGTCGACGCGCGGCGCGAGCGCGAGGCGCAGACGCTCGCCACGCTGACCGGCTGGAAGCTCGCCGACATCCGCGCGCAGATGCAGCTGCCGCCGCAGTCGCCGCCGCGCTGGTGGGAGTCGCTGTGGAAGTGACCGCGCGCACGCCGGTGGGCCGCATGGCCGGCGCGTGGGCCGCGCTCGCGCTCCGGCATCCCCACCTGCGCGACGCCCGGCTCTTCCAGATCGCGTTCCTCGGGACGCTGCTGACGATCGGCGCGCTCGCCCGCGACTTCGCGCTGCTGCCGGCGCAGATGGCGCTGGCATTCGCGACCGGGCTCGCGACCCAGTCGCTGTGGATCCGGGCGCTCGGCCTCGAGCATCGCGGCGTGGCCTCGGCGGTGATCACGTGCTTCGGCCTGTCGCTCCTGCTGCGCGCCGACTCGCTGTGGGTGCATCCGCTGGCGGCGGCGCTCGCGATCTCGTCGAAGTTCGTGCTGCGCGTGCGTGGCAAGCACCTGTACAACCCCGCGAATCTCGGCGTGATCGTCGCGCTGCTCGCGTTCCCCGGCGCGTGGGTGTCGCCGGGGCAGTGGGGGCAGGACGTGGCGCTCGCCGCGTGGTTCGTCGCGCTGGGCGGCCTCGTCACGCAACGGGCGCGGCGCGCGGACATCGCGTGGGTGTTCCTCGCCGCCTACCTGGTCCTGGTCGCGCTGCGCATCGCCGTTCTCGGCCAGCCGTGGACGATTCTCGTGCACCAGCTCGCCAACGGCGGGCTGCTGCTGTTCGCGTTCTTCATGATCTCGGACCCGATGACGATCCCCGATCGCCGCGGCGGGCGCGTCGGCTACGCGCTCGTCGTCGCGCTGGTCGCGTTCGCGTGGCACTTCGCGCTCTTCCGGCCGAACGGCCTCGTGTGGGCGCTGTTCCTGTGCACGCCGCTCGTGCCGCTGATCGACCGGCTGTGGCCGGCAGAGCGATTCGAGTGGCGGCCGCCGCCGCGACTGCGCGTCGTGAAGTGAACCTGGCGCTGTAGCGCTTCGCGCCACTCGCCCCTCACCCCGACCTTCCGTTGCAGGGTGCGCCATCGCAGACATGCGATGGCCGCTCGCGCGGCGCGACGCGCATCGAAGGCAGTCAGCCCGCATACGCGCGCTTCCGAGCCGTCCGCGCAGCGGACCGCGAACAGCGCGCTTCGTGCCTTTGCTGCGCGGAAACCGCCCGGCCGCCCGAAGGTTTCCGCGGCGACTTCTTCGGGACCGGAACGTGCGTGCGCAGCACGCGCGTTCCGGTCACGTCGCTACGCCTCTTCCTCGTGCCGCCGGTGCTTGGCGTACTCGGCGGAGAGCTGCTGCTGCAGCACCGGCGGTGCCTGCTCGTAGTGCGACAGCTCCATCGACCACGCGCCCTGCCCGCCGGTCATCGACTTCAGGCGCGCCGCGTAGCCGTCGAGCTCGACGAGGGGTGCGAGCCCGGTCACCGCGAGAACACCGGCCTGCATCGTCTTCGTTCCCGTCACCTGGCCGCGCCGAGACGACAGGTCGCCGGTGACGTCGCCCATGTTGGCCGCCGGACAGTTCACCTCGATGCCCACGACGGGCTCGAGCACGATCGGCTTCGCCTTGGCGATCGCGTCGAGGAACGCCTTGCGACCGGCGGCCACGAACGCAACCTCCTTGGAATCGACCGGATGGTACTTCCCGTCGTAGACGTTCACCCGCACGTCCTGCAGCGGGAAGCCCGCCAGCGGTCCCTCGGACAGCACCTGCTCGATTCCCTTCTGCACTGCCGGGATCAGCGAGGTCGGGATCGCGCCGCCCTTCACCGTGTTGACGAACTCGAAGCCGCCGCCGCGCGGCAGCGGCTCGATCTTGAGGTAAACCTCGCCGAACTGCCCGGCGCCGCCGGTCTGCTTCTTGTGCCGGTGGTGCCCTTCCGCCGCCGACGTGATCGTCTCGCGGTACGGAATGCGCGGTGGGCGCGTGGTCACCTCGAGCTTGAACTGCGTCGCCATCCGCTCGAGCACCGAGCGCAGGTGCAGGTCGCCCAGGCCCCAGAGCACCGTCTCGTTGAGGTTCGTCTGCTCGAGCTTCAACGTCGGGTCCTCGGCGATCATCCGGTGCAGCACGTCGGAGATGCGCCCCTCGTCGCCGCGGCGCTTGGGCTCGATCGCCACGCCGTGCATCGGCGTCGGGAACTCGAGCGGCTTCATGTGGATCTGGTCCTCGTCGTGCGAGTCGTGCAGCACGCAATCGAATTCGATCTCGTCGACCTTCGCCACCGCGGCCAGGTCGCCGGGCACGGCGCGGTCGATCTCGACGTTCTTGCCCCCCTGCAGCATGAACAGGTGGCCGACCTTGAACGGCTTGCGCCCGTCGCCGACGAAGAGCTGCGTGTCCTTGGTCACCGTACCCTGGTGCACGCGAAAGATGCCGAGCTTCCCGACGAACGGATCCATCACGACCTTGAACACGTGGGCGAGCACGTGCTTCGCGGGATCGGGCTCCGAGCGGAACTCGGTCGCGGCGTCACCCTCGCCCTTGGTGAAGAGCGGCGGGTTGCCCTCGGTCGGGTTCGGCAGCAGCCGGTCGAACACCTGCAGCAGCTCGGTCATGCCGGCGCCCGTGCGCGCCGACACGAAGCACACCGGCACCAGGTGCCCTTCGCGCAGCGCCTTCTCGAACGGCGCGTGCAGCTGATCCGGCTCGATCTCCCCCTGCTCGAGATAGAGCGACATCAGGTCCTCGTCGACCTCGACGACCTGGTCGACCAGCGCGCGGTGCGCGGCCTCGACCGACGAGAAGTCGGCTTCGCCGGACGGGTTGAAGAAGCAGTCGACGACGCGCTTGCCGCCGTCGGCTGGCAGGTTGATCGGCAGGCACTCCTTGCCGAACGCCCCCTGGATCGCCGCGAGCACCGCCGGCAGGTCGACGTGGTCGGCGTCGATCTTGTTGACGATGACGATGCGGCACAGCCCCCGCTTGCCCGCCCACTCCATCATGCGCGACGTGATCATCTCCACACCCGCCTGCGCGTCGACGACGACGCCGGCCGTCTCGACCGCGTCGAGCGCGCCGATCGCCTGCCCGATGAAGTCCGGAAACCCCGGCGTGTCGACGATGTGGACGCGGGTGCCGCGGGTCTCGCAGTGCAGCAGCGCCGAGCGCAGCGAGTGCAGGTACTGCTTCTCCAGCGGATCGAAGTCGCTGACGGTGGTCCCGCGTTCGACGCTGCCGGCCGCCGGCAGCGCGCCGGCCTTCACCAGCAGCGCCTCGGCGAGCGTGGTCTTGCCCGCCGAGCCCTGGCCCACCAGGGCTACGGTACGAATGTGTTCCGTGGCGTAGTTCGCCATGCCGATTCCTCCCGTTGTGTTGCGTCATTCTACGATCTTCGCGGAGGGCGTCCTTGCTGCGACGCAAAATCCGGCGTCGACGCGCGCGCGGGGTCGTCCGGGCGCCTGCGCCCGGGATGCGACGAAACGGAGAAGGCAGGCGGGCGTGCCGCGCGCGACGGGCGCGCGCGGGCCCGTGCTAGTGCGCGACGGCGACGCCCGTCATTTCGCGCAGGTGGTGCAGGAGCTCTTCTTCCTGGTACGGCTTGCCGAGATAGAGGTCGACCCCCAGCTCGGCGGCGCGCGTCCGGTGCTTCTCGGCCGTGCGCGACGTGATCATGATGATCGGGATGTTCGCGTACTTGGCGTCGCCCTTGATCGTCTTCGCGAACTCGAACCCGTCCATCCGCGGCATCTCGATGTCGAGCAGGATCACGTCCGGTGTCTGCTCGCCCAGCAGCTGCAGCGCATCCACGCCGTCCTTCGCGGTGGCCACGGCGAAGCCCGCGCGCCCGAGCAGGCGGCTCGTCACCTTGCGCACGGTCAGCGAGTCGTCGACGATCATCACCAGCGGCTGCGTGCTGACGGGCGCCACGGCGGCGCGCGGCCGGTCGCCGATCGCGCGGTCGTCGCCGCCGGCCTCGTACTTCGGCAGGTCGGCGCGACCGGCGAGTTGCACCGGATTGATGATCAGCACGATCTCGCCGGTGCCGAGCACGGTCGCGCCGGAGATGCCGGAGACCCGGGCGAGCTGCGGCCCGATGTTCTTCACGACGACTTCCTGGTTGCCGATCATCTCGTCGACGTGGATCGCGGCGCGGCTCTGGCCGCTGCGCAGCAGGAGCACCGAGTTGTAGCGCTTGGTCTCCGGATTGTGCGCGGTGTCGCCGAGCAGGCGCGGCAGGTAGTGGAACGGGTACGTCTTGCCCTGCCAGTCGACCTTGCGCTGGATGTAGATGTCGAGCAGCGCCTGCGACTTCAGCTGCTGCACCTGCTCGACCATCGGCGCAGGCAGCGCCCACAGGCGCCCGCCGGCCCGTACCAGCACCGCCTGCGCGACCGCCAGCGTCAGCGGCAGCGTCAGTACGAAGCGCGTGCCCTGGCCCGGCGTCGACACCACCTCGACGCGGCCGCCGAGCGCGGCGACCTCGCTGCGCACGACGTCCATGCCGATCCCGCGGCCGGACACCTGCGTCACCTTCGACGCCGTCGAGAATCCCGGCGCGAACAGGCACTCGACGAGCTGCGCCTCGGTCGGTGTCGCGTCCGCCGCGAGCAGCCCCAGCGCAACCGCGCGCTCGCGCACGCGCGCGAGGTCGATGCCGCCGCCGTCGTCCGCGAGCTCGATGACGACTTCGTTGCCGACCTGCCGCACCGTCAGCGCGATCTCGCCCGTTTCCGACTTGCCCGCCGTGCGCCGCGCCTCGCGCGACTCGATGCCGTGGTCGAGCGCGTTGCGCAGCATGTGCTCGAGCGGCCCGACCAGCTTCTCCAGCACCGAGCGGTCGAGCTCGACCTGGCTGCCGTGGATCTCGAGGTTCGCCCGCTTGTCGAGCTCGCGGGCAGTCGCCCGCAGGATCCGGTACAGGCGCTCCGAGAGACTGCCGAACGGCACCGTGCGGATCGAGAACAGCCGCTGCTGCACCTCGCGCGACAGGCGGGCCTGCGCGAGCAGCGCGGCATCCGCGTCGTCGAGGTTCTTGAGCAGCGACTGCTGGACCGTCGACACGTCGTTGACGCCTTCGGCGAGCGAGCGCGTCAGCTCCTGGAAGCGCGTGTAGCGGTCGAACTCGAGCGGATCGAAGTCGCCGTGCTGCTCCTGCAGCTGCATCTGCGACTGGATCTGCGACTCGGCCTGGATCTCGATTTCGCGCATCTGCGTGCGCAGGCGGATCACGTTGCTGGTGAGCTCCAGCAGGTTGGCCTTCAGGGCGCGCAACTCGCCTTCGACGCGCGACCGCGCGATCGCCACCTCGCCCGCCTCGTTGACGAGGCGGTCGATCGTGTCGGCGCGCACGCGCAGCTGCGCGCGCGCCCCGGTCTCCATCTCGGGCGGGGCCTCGACGCGCGGCGAGGGCGGTGCGACGGCCGGCGCGGACGCCGCAGCCGGCACGGCCGGTACCACCACCGGCGTGGCGAGCGGCACGACGATCGGGCGCTCCGGCGCGGGCGGCGCCACGGGCTGCGAAAGCGAGGCGGGCGTCGCGTCCGGCGCGGCCGCGGGCGCCGCGGGCGCGAAGCCGGGCAGCAGCACGTCGACCTCGCCGCGGCGCAGGCCGTCGAGCACGAACGCAATGCGGTCCAGGTCCTCGTCGAGCGCGTCGAAGAGTCGGGGCGACGGGGCCGCGGGCGCGTCGCCGTCGAGGAGCCGCGATTCCATCTGGTGCGCAAGCTCGCCCAATCGCATCGCGCCCGCCATCCGCGCGCTGCCCTTGAACGTGTGCAGCGTCCGCCGCAGCTGGCCGACAGCCTGCCCGTCGGCCGGCGCCCGCCGCCACGCGCGCAGCTGGTCGCCCGCCTGCGGGAACAGCTCGGCGGCCTCGTCGAGGAAGATCGGCAGCACCTGCGCGTCGACGTCGTCGCGAATCCCGGCGAGCGGATCGTCGGCCGCCTTCGGCAGCGTGATGTCGATGGTTTCGGCCTCGACGGCGTGCAGCGCCTCCACCACTGCCAGCGGCGCGACCACGGCCGGCGCGAGGTCACTCGACCGCGCCACGTCCGGCCCTGCCGCAGGCGACTCGAGCGGGTCGGCGGCGGCGACCGGCGGCGGCGGCACTGCGTCCTCCTCGAGGCGCGCAACCAGCGCCGCGGCAGCCTCGGCGTCCCCGGCCTCGATCGCCGCCTCCTGCCGCAGCTCGTCCAACTCGCGCCGGATGTCCTGCGCCTCCTCGACGTCGCCGTGGTTGAACGGCGCCTGCGCCTTGATCCGCGCGACGAGCAGCGCCAGCCCGGCGACGGCGCGCGCCAGCACCGGCTGTGCGGTTCCGGGCAATGGCGCACCGCCCTGCTCCAGCGCGATCAGCGTCTGCTCCAGCGACTTGGCCGTGGTCGCGACCACCGGAAAGCCGCCGGTACGGTGGATGCCGCACAGCGTGTGGCTCGCCCGGACCATTTCCGCGCGCGGCACCGCCTGCGGGTCGAACTGCAGGATCGCGAGTTCGTTCTCGAGGGTCGCGACGTGCTGGTCGGCCTCGTCGCAGAGGATCGACCACAGCGAGCGCGACAGCGTGACGTCGCCGATGGTCAGATCGTCCGCCTCCACGGCCGGGATCTCCGCCTCGGCGGGAGGCGACGTTACGGCTGCCGGCGGCTCGCCGCCGGCATCTACCAGGTCGACCACCGGCAGCGGCGTCGGCGCGATCTCGTCGTCGTCCGCGACGAGCTTCAGCAGCGGCGCGCCGGCGGGCACGGCCGGCACGTCGACCACTTCGATCGTTTCCGTGGGCGGCGTCTCCTCCGCCAGGGCAGGGACCTCGTCGTCGCCGAACCCCAGCTCGGGCAGCTCGATCAGTTCGAGCGCCGGTGCGCCGCGGCTCCCCGGCGCCTCGGACGGCGGCGCGGCCACCGGGCGCGGCAGCTCGATCACGTTCGACCGCGGCGCCGCCTCGGGCGGCGGCAGCGGCGCGGGCGCCGGCGCACCGGTGGCGGGCAGCTCGCGCTCGACCGCGGCGAGCGCCGCGTGCAGCGCGTGCGGATCGGCGGTGACGCGGCCGTCGCGGGTCAGCGCGCCGACCCACTCGCGGAAGCTCCCCTCGGCCGCATGGATGAAGGCGAGCACCGCGCCGGTGACCGGCCGCTCCTCGTCCAGCAAGCGGTTGCAGATGCGCTCGGCGTCGTACGCGTAGTCGCCGAGCTGCGTCAGGCCGACCATGCGGCCGCTGCCCTTCAGCGTGTGGAAGCCGCGACGGATCGTGCGCAGCGCCTCGCGGTCGCCCGGGTTTTCGGCGAGCGTGCGGTGACTCTCCGCGATGGCGTCGAGCACCTCGGCCGCCTCGGACAGGAAGATCTCCAGCAACTCCTGGTCGAGCCCGCCGGCTTCGGTGGCGAGCAGGCGCTGCGTCTCTTCCGAAATCTCCGGGGCCGGCGCCGAGGTGTCGGCGATCGCGTCGGCCGCCGCGGCCAGCCGCGCGGTATCGCCGGCCTCGAGCTCCGCCAGCAGCGCGCCCGCCTGCGCCGCAAGGTCGGCGTCGCCGATGAGATCGGCGTCGTCCTTCAGGCTCGCGAGCTTCTGCTTGAGGTCCTCGCGCGCGCCGGCGTCGGCGGGTGCGCGGTGCAGTTCCTCGACCAGCTTCGGCAGCGCGGCGCGGAGCTCGGCCACCGCGGCCTCGACGGAATCCTGGTCCGGCGCGGCCGGCGCCGGCGCCTCGCCGAGCCGCTTCGCGATCAGCGGCGCGATCAGCCGGTCGCGGTCGGGCCGCTGCTGCTCGACGGCCTCGATGTAGAAGCCCAGCCCCGACAGCGACTCGGCGAGCAGCTCGAGATCGTCGTTGCTGACCACGGCGTCCGGATCCGCGTACGCGGCGATCTGCTGCTCGCACAGGCCGAGCAGGCGGTCGGCGTCGTCCAGCCCCAGGATGCGCAGCGCGCCGCGGATCTGCGCGCTGTCCTTGGCCAGCGTCGCGAGCTCGGCGCGCTTCGCGTTGTCGCGGAAGAATGCGTCCAGCACCTGCTCCATGTGGCGCAGGTTCGCCTGGATCTCGCGGCCGACCTGCGCGAGCAGCACCCGCTCCTGCGCGCGCTTGCTCATCTCGTCGAGCATCGGCGCGCCGCCGCCGGCGGGCGGTATGCCCTGCCGCACGGCGTCGAGCCGCGCGAGCATCGCCTCGACCTGCTTCGGGAAGTCCGGCGACAGGTTCGCGTAGTTCTCGAACGCGGACTCGGCCAGCAGCAGCGCGGTCGCGTACTCCATCGCGACCGGCTCCGACACGCCCGACGCCGGCATCTTGTCCAGCCGCTCGACCAGCGCGGCGGTCAGCTTCATCAGCGCGCCGTTGTGGATTTCGGCGGCCTTGGCGTGGACGGACGCCAGCGTCTGCTTCAGCTTCGGCAGGTTCTCGGCACGGCCCGACGCGGCCTTGAGCCACGCGTCCTTCGCCCCGGTGAGCTGCTCGCGCGCCTCGCGCAGCAGCGGCTGCAGCCGGACGACGTCGGCCGACAGCACCTCCGCCGACGGAATGAGGCCCGACAGCTTGAACGCGCGCTGCACCGCCTGCACCTGCGGGCCGACCGGCGCGCAGATCGCCACGAAGTACAGGACCTCGCGGCGCAGCCGATCCGCCACCTTGGCGCTGCCCTCGGACACGCGGCGGATCTGCAGGTCGATGCGGGCGGCCAGCTGCTTGACGCCGAAGCCGCGGTCGAGGCCGTTCTCGACCAGTCCCTCGAACAGCGCGCCGACCGTCCACCAGAACGCGCGCAGGCCGCTCTGCGAGGTGACGTCCTCGATGCCCGCGATCGCATCGCGCATCGTCGCCGCGGCATCGTCGTCGCCGCGCAGCCACGCCAGCAGGCCGCGCTGGTAGTGCCGGCGCTGCTTGACGAGATGCGACGGCAGGCGGTTGGGGGCGATCGCCTCGCGCGGCGCGATGCGCGGCGCGCGCGGCGACAGATCGGGGTAGAAGAGGTCGGTCGGGGCCACGGCCTTCACGCCGCGCGCCGCCTGCATCGCCTCGTACTCGGGGAAGAGCTTGAGCGGCACCGGCGGCACGCCGTTGACGAGCTCGTCCAGGAAGATCTTGAGCTTGCGGCACGCCCGATCGACGACCTCGCAGCCGGCGGCGGCTTCCGGGCCGGGAAGCTCGAGCAGCCGCGCGAGCTGGCGCTCGAGTTCGTCGGTGTAGGCGACCACCGCGTCGAGACCGACCATCTGGATGGCGCCGGCCGCCTGGTGCACGTGCGAGCGCGCGTGCTTCAACGACGTGCTGTCCGCCGGGTCGGCGCGGAACTGCGCCAGTCCGTCGAGGCCGCGCGTCAGCGCCTGGTCGATCTCGCCCTGCACCCACGACAGCGGGCCGAGATCGAATTCGGGAGTCGGTTCAGTAGCCATTCGTTTGCATCAGCAACTTTCGCGCCCGGAGAGCCAGGCGGGCTGCATGACGCTCGTTCTTTCCAGCAGTTGCCGGCGGGCGCCGCCGGGCCGCTCCCAAGGCGCCTGCCTGACTATCCTCCGAGGCAAGAGGTGCAGCGCCGAGTTCCCGCACGCCACCGCCGCCACGAACGCCTCTTGCATCGGCGGGTCATACCTTGAAGCCCGCGACGGAAGAACGCAGCTCGGCCGCGAGCTTGGTCAGCTGGCCGATGGACACGTTGGTCTGCTTGGTGCCCTCGGTCGTCTCCTCGGTGATGCGCAGGATGCCCTGCATGCCGCGCGTCACGTCGGTGACCGACGTCGACTGCATCTGCGTCTGCGCCGAGATCCGCGATATCAGGTCCGCGAGGTCGCGCGACACCTTCTGGATCTCGGTCAGCGCCTGTCCGGCGGCGTCGGAGAGCTTCGTGCCCTCGACCACGCCGACGGTCGACTTCTCCATGGCGGCCACCGCGTCCTGCGTGTCCGCCTGAATGGTCTTCACGATCGCCTCGATCTGCTTGGTCGCCTCGCCCGAGCGCTCGGCCAGCCGCTGGACTTCCTCGGCGACGACCGTGAACCCGCGGCCCGCCTCGCCCGCGGAGGCCGCCTGGATCGCGGCATTGAGCGCGAGCACGTTCGTCTGCTCGGTGATGTCCGAGATGAGCTCGACGATCTCGCCGATCTCCATCGACGATTCGCCGAGGCGCTTGATCCGCTTCGACGTGTCCTGGATCTGCGTGCGGATCTCGTTCATGCCCGCGATCTGGTTCTGCACGACCTGCCCGCCCTTCTCGGCGGCCGCGAGCGACTGCTGCGCGACGCGCGCCGACTGGTTGGCGGTCTGCGACACCTCGTTGATCGACTGCGCCATCTGCAGCACCGAGGCCGACGCCTGCTGGATCTCGCGGTTCTGCCGCTGCGACGCCTCGTACAGCCGGTTCGAGATGGCCTGCGTCTCCTGCGTGGCCTTCGTCACCTGGTCGGTCGCCGAGTTGATGCCGCGCACCAGCGTGCGCAGTTCCTCGATCGTGAAGTTGATGGAGTCCGCGATCGCGCCCGTGACGTCCTCGGTCACCGACGCCTGCACCGTGAGGTCGCCGTCCGCGAGGTTGCCCATCTCGTTCAGCAGCCGCAGGATCGCCTCCTGGTTGCGCTTGTTCTCGCCCTCGCTCTCGAAGGCGCGGACGCGGGCGTCGTCGAGGAACACCTTGCCCAGCAGCACCAGGGTCCCGAGCGCGAGCAGCGCGAAGAAGATCGCGACGCCCAGCGTCCACTTCCGGATCGGGCTCGCCTCGTAGCTCTCGGAGAGCTTGGTGGCGTCGTTCAGCAGCGGCTCGGCCTCGGTGTTGATGCCGCGCGCCGCCTGCTTCGCCACGACGAGCCGCGGCATGTTGGTCAGGATCGCGTTGATGCCGCCCTCGTAGGCGGCGAAGCGCTTCTGCAGGTCGGTCAGCGTCGCGCGCGCATCCTCGTTGCGCACCGGGGAGAGGCGCAGCGTGTCGCTGCCCTTCAGGAGCCCGTTCAGCACGTCGCGGAACGTGCCGGCGTCGCGGCCCAGCAGGAACGCGACCTCGGGGTCGATCTCGTCCGACGACGCGAGCGCGTTGGCGTTCTTCGCGATCCGCTGCGACAGGACGGCGAGCTGGTTCGTGAACTCGATCTCGCGCAGCGTCCCGCCTCCCTGCCCGATCTGCGCGGACGCCTGCTGCGCCAGCTCGAGCAGCGCCGCGTTGCCGGCATTGAGCGCGTCGAGGCCCTTCGCCAGCGAGGTCAGGCTGGTCTCGTTGGTGAGCAGCCGCTCGGCCGCCACGTCGACGCGCTCCCAGCGCTGCCTGACGTTGGTCAGCAGCTTGACGATGGCCTCGTCCTGCGCGACGTCGAGGCTCACGCCCCGTACCGTACCGCCGTTGAGCAGCGCGTCCAGGTCGGCCTTGAAGCGCTCGCGGCTGTCCTTGACCGCCGCGAACGCCGACGCCTGTCCCTGCGCGGCCAGCGCGCTGCCGCGCGCGAGGCGCTGCGACAGCATCTGCATTTCCGTCGCAGTCGCCGCAGCGGCGCCGCCCTGCGCCGACTGGCGGTTGTCGAGGAACACCATGAGGGCCGCGAACACGAGGAACGTCACGAGCAGGACGCCGAGCGACTGGAACTGCTTGGTCACCGGCAGGTGGCCGATCAGCGGCAACCGCTTCGGCATCGCCATCGTGGCGGTGGCCGAGCGCAGCTGCTCCATGATCGACACCGACGCCAGCGGGTCGTAGCCGGGCTGCGCCTGGCTCATCTTGACCTGCGTCGTCGGCATGTCGAGTTCGGCGGCTTCGGCCGGCTTGGCCTTTTCGCTGCCGAAGAGCTTCCCCAATTTGAGCGCCATTTCCATTCTCCTGGTGCGCACCTGTCGCGCGCGCTTCCCTAGACTCCGACCTGCAGGAACGCCGGGTCCCGCGCGAGCAGCGCGAGATCGATTTCCTGCCAGGCGCCGCCGTCTCCGTCCATCCACCGCTGTGCGTACCACGCCGGCGCGCCCTGCGGCGGCGCCGTGGGCGCCAGCTCGGCGACGTTGCGCAGGCCGAGCACGCGCTGGACGACCACGCCCGCGTTCATCTCCCCGGCGCGCGGCCCGAACAGCACCAGCCGCAGCTGGCCGCCGGTCGCTGCGTCCTTGCCGAGGAAGCGCGCGAAGTCGACGACGCTGTAGAGGTTGCCGCGGATGTTGGAAATCCCGAGGAACCACGGTCGCGTCAGCGGCACCGGCACGATGTCGGGCATCGTGACGACCTCGCCGGCGTCCGCCAGCCGTATCAGCCAGCGCTCGCCGCCGCACGCGAGGCCCAGCCGCGACGACTCGACCTGCGCGGCCGTCTTGGTCGCGAGGCGGGACGCCAGTTCCTGCTGGAACGTCCGGAGGTCGAGCTTGGCGGCGCGGGCCATGGTCGTCGCGGGTCCCGTCAGCCGATCGCCGCGATCTTCTCGAGCAGCTCGTCGCGGTTGACCGGCTTCACGATGTAGTCGCGCGCGCCTTGCCGCATACCCCAGATCTTGTCGGTCTCCTGGCTCTTCGACGTGCACAGGATGATGGGGATCGCCCGGGTGTCCGGATCGCGGCTGATCGCCCGCGTCGCCTGGAAGCCGTTCAGGCCCGGCATCACCACGTCCATGAGAATGAGGTCCGGCTTCAGCGACTTCGCCTTCTGGATGGCGTCCTCGCCGTTGTCGCTCGCGACGACTTCGAAACCCGACTTGGTCAGCATGTCGTTCAGCACATGCCGCTCGGTCGGGGAGTCGTCGACGATCAGGATCTTGCGGATTGCCATGGTTCCACCCTGTTGTTTCGTCCCCGCGAATTGCCGCGCCAGCGCGGACGCGCGGAGATCATCGAGCCCCATTGCCTGCCTTCACCCGGCCTCTGCGGACCGGTGTACCGCCCGCCGCGCCGACCGCGCGTGCGTTCGCGCCGCCGCAGCCGTCACGCCGCGGCACGGTTGACATGGGCGGCGACCGCCTTGAGCAGGCTTTCCTTCGTGAACGGCTTCGTCAGGTACTGGTCCGAGCCCACCATCCGGCCGCGCGCGCGATCGAACAGGCCGTCCTTCGACGACAGCATGATCACCGGGGTCCGGTGGAACTTGGCGTTCTTCTTGATGAGCGCGCAGGTCTGGTAGCCGTCGAGCCGGGGCATCATGATGTCGACGAACACGAGGTCCGGCTGGTGGTCGGCGATCTTGGCCAGGGCGTCGAAGCCGTCCTCCGCGAGGATCACCGTGCAGCCGGCCTGCAGCAGGAAGATCTCCGCGCTGCGACGGATCGTGTTCGAGTCGTCGATCACCATCACCTTCACGCCCTGCAACGGGATCTGCTCTGCCAAAGGATGCCCCCTGCCACGATGGGCAACGGTGGCGGCGCGCCTGCCGGCGCCCGCACTTGTCGTGTTCAAGTCTGCCACGGACCAAGCAGACTGCCTAGAGCATAAAGCTTGCCGGAATCGGCTTGCGGGGACGAAAACGCAAAAAATGCAACAGTCCGGCAAATTTCGGCGGCGCCGACTGCCGCGCCGCGGCAGGGTCTGCCGCCTTGCGGCGCGCGCGGGTCGCCGACTTCAGCGACCGAGGAACATCCGATAGGCTGGATTGCCGGTCTCGTCCACGTGCGTGTAGCCGAGACGGTCGAGAAACTGCCGGAAATCGGCCTTGTCCGACGGCGGCACCTGCATGCCGACCAGCACGCGCCCGTAGTCGGCGCCGTGGTTGCGGTAGTGGAAGAGGCTGATGTTCCAGCCGGCGCTCATGCTGTCGAGGAAGCGCATCAGCGCGCCCGGCCGCTCCGGGAACTCGAAGCGGTAGAGGATCTCGTTCCTGGCCGCCGGCGCGTGGCCGCCGACCAGGTGGCGGACGTGCAGCTTCGCCATCTCGTTGTCGGACAGGTCGAAGGCCTCGATCCCGTGGCGCCGGAACGACGCCAGGAGCTCCGCCGTCGCCCGCCGGTGGGCGACCTCGACGCCGACGAACAGGTGCGCGGTCGCCGGGTCGGCGTACCGGTAGTTGAACTCGGTGACGTTGCGGTTGCCGAGCAGCGCGCAGAACGCCCGAAAGCTGCCCGGCCGCTCCGGGATCGTCACCGCGAAGATCGCCTCGCGCTGCTCGCCCAGCTCGGCCCGCTCGGCGACGAACCGCAGCCGGTCGAAGTTCATGTTCGCGCCGCAGGCGATCGCGACGTACGTGCGGTCCCGCGCCCGGTGCCGCGCGCACCACTGCTTGACGCCCGCCACCGACAGCGCGCCCGCCGGCTCGAGGATCGACCGCGTGTCCTCGAACACGTCCTTCAGCGCCGCGCACGTCGCGTCGGTGTCGACGGTGATCATGTCGTCGACGTATTGCCGCGCGAGGCGGAACGTCTCGCGGCCGACCTGCTTGACCGCCACGCCGTCGGCGAACAGGCCGACGTGCGCCAGCGTCACGCGGCGGCCGGCCGCGAGCGAGCGCGTCATCGCGTCGGAGTCCACCGGCTGCACGCCGACCACCTTGATCGCCGGCTGCACGCGCTTGATGTACGCGGCAATGCCCGCGATGAGGCCGCCGCCGCCGACTGCGACGAAGATCGCGTCGATCGGGTCCTGGTGCTGGCGCAGGATCTCCATGCCGATCGTGCCCTGCCCGGCGATCACGTCCGGGTCGTCGTACGGATGCACGAAGGTCGCGCCCGACGCCTTCTGCAGCCGCTGCGCGTGATCGAAGGCGTCCGAGTACGAGTCGCCGTGCAGCACGACCTGGCCGCCGCGCGCCTCGACCGCGGCGACCTTGATGTGGGGAGTCGTCACCGGCATCACGATCGTCGCCGTGCACCCGAGCCGCTGCGCCGCGAGCGCCACGCCCTGCGCGTGGTTGCCGGCCGAGGCCGCGATCACGCCCTTCGCGCGCTCGGCGGGCGTCAGGTGCGCCATCCTGTTGTAGGCGCCGCGCAGCTTGAACGAGAACACCGGCTGCTGGTCCTCGCGCTTCAGGTACACGCGGTTCCCGAGGCGCCGCGACAGCGTGGCCGCGAGGTCGAGCGGGGTCTCCACCGCGACGTCGTACACCTTCGCGGTGAGAATCTTCTGCAGGTAGTCGATGGCCATGACCGCGCCAGCGTAGCAGGATCGCACCTGCCCCGGAATCGGCGCGTTAATCGGGCCGGCGACCGCCGCGCCTTTCTGCTAGGCTTCGCGCGGCCCCGCCATCTTCCGCCGACCGCCACCGATGCTGCGCGCCCTCTCGCGTTCGCTGAACCCCGCGCCGCGCCCGACGACGCTCGCGGTGGTCGACCTGGGCTCGAACAGCTTCCGGCTCGAGGTCGGCCGCGTCGAGGGCGACCAGATCTTCCGGCTGGACACCTGGCGCGAGACGATCCGTTTCGGCGCCGGCATCGACGAGAAGGGCCACCTGACGCCGGCGGCGCGCCGCGCCGCGCTCGCTTGCCTTACGCGCTTCCGCGAGCGGCTGTCCGGGTTGCACGCGTCGGCGGTCCGCGCCGTCGCGACCAACACGTTCCGCGTCGCGAAGAACGCCGCCTCGTTCCTGCCGCAGGCGGAGGCCGCGCTCGGCTTCCCGATCGACATCATCGGCGGGCACGAGGAGGCCCGGCTCATCTACTCCGGCGTGGCGCACGTGCTGCCGGCCTCGCCGCAGCCGCGCCTCGTCATCGACATCGGCGGCGGGTCGACCGAGTTCATCATCGGGCGCAACATGACGCCCGAGCGGCTGGAGTCGCTGAAGCTCGGCTGCGTCAGCATGTCGCGGCAGTTCTTTCCGGAGGGCCGGCTGCGCGCGGAGGCGTTCGCCGCCGCCGAGACGCACGCCCGCGCGGAGATCGAGGCGATCGCGCGCGAGTTCGGCCGCGAGCACTGGCACGAGGCGTTCGCATCGTCGGGCACCGCACTCGCGCTGGCCGCGATCCTCGAGGAAAACGGCCTGTCCGCCGGCGGCATCACGCCCGAGGGGCTCGCGCGGCTGCGCAAGCGGATGATCGGCGCCGGCCACGCGGCGCGCCTGCAGCTCGCGGGCGTCAAGCCGGAGCGCGCGCCCGTGCTGGCCGGCGGGTTCGCGATCATGGCGGGCGCGATCGCCGAACTCGACGTGCGGCGGATCAACCCGGTCGGCGGCGCGTTGCGCCTGGGCGTGCTGTACGACCTCCTCGGCCGCACGGTCCAGCGCGACAGCCGCGCGGCGACCGTCGACAGCCTGCTCGGCCGGTATCGCATCGACCGCCCCCACGCCGAGCGCGTCGCGGCGATGGCGAAGGCGCTCTACCTGAAGGCCGCGCCGGATCCCGATCCCGAGACCGCCCAGCGCGTCGAGTGGGCGGGCCTGCTGCACGAGATCGGCTTCACGGTCTCGCACATCGGCTTCCACAAGCACGGCGCGTACATCCTGGAGAACGCCGACATGCCGGGCTTCTCCGCGCAGGAGCAGCGGCGGCTCGCCGTGATCGTGCTGGGGTGCCGCGGCGGCCTGTCGAAGATGGCGGAAATGCTCGACGACCGCGACGCCGCCGCGCAGATCCTCGCGCTGCGGCTCGCCGTGCTGTTCCACCACGCGCGCCGCGCCATCGCCACGCCGCGCATCGCGCTCACGGTCGGCCGCACGCTCCGCTTCGGCGTCGGCAAGGGGTGGCTGAAGGCGCACCCGCTGACGTCGCACCTCCTCGACCTCGAACGCGCCGAGTGGGCGGACCTGGGCCTGCCGTGGCGCGAGGCGCACAAGGGCGGGTGATGTCGCCACTTCACGCCAGATTCGGGCCGCGACAGTCCCCCCTCGCCCCAACCCTCTCCCCGCAAGCGGAGAGAGGGAGGCCGAAGCCTGCGCCCGCGCCTACTCTCCCTGTCCCCGGAACGGGGGGAGTCCTGGGGTGAGAGGCGCACTGCGCCAACGTGCGGAGAGGCATTCAGCGCGCAGACGCGCGCTACCGAACAGGGAGCGTAGCGATCTGCGGTACGCCATTCCGAGCGGGGCGAAGCCAAGGCGCGCAGCGCGCGTCCGCGAGGAGTGGCGGGCTGCCGACACGCAGGCCGATCGCATGTCCTGATTGCCCAAGGAGGCAGCTGCGCGCTTCGTTGCATTTTCTACGCGGAAAGCGCTCGGCCGCCCGGAGCTTTCCGCGCTGACTTCAATCGAATTCAAGACGCGCAGCGACTTGAATTCGCCTACACGTAATCCGGCCCCAGCACGACCTTGAGCACGACCGCGGCCCCGCGGTCCTTGTTGCGGTTCGACAGCCACCAGACCGCGCCCTTGCGCATTGACCAGTACGCCTCCTCGCCGGACAGCAGGAACGACGCGAGGGTACCGAGCGTGGGCTGGTGCCCGACCACCAGCACCGGCTCGCGCGAGTCGGGCCAGTTCACGGCCGCCAGCACCTGCGACACTGGCGCGCCGGGCGCGAGTTCGGGCACCGTCTTGAACTTGCGCCCGAGCGCAGCCGCCGTCTGCTGCGCGCGGTCGGCCGGCGAGACGAGGATCCGGCACGTGTCCGGCAGGTGCGCGTCGAGCCACGCGGCCATCCGCTCGGCCTGCTTGGCGCCCTTCGAAGTCAGGCGCCGGCCAAGGTCCGGCTCGCCGGGTTCCGCCTCGCAGTGCCGCCAGAGAATGAGGTCCATGTGGGGTTCCGTCACGCGTGTTCGTCGGGCTCGCGCATGCGCGCGAGCAGTTCCGCCTGCGCGGCGCGGCGCCTCACCCCGCGCCTCGGCCTGACCTTGGTCCAGCGCCCGTTCGCGTCGAGCTGCCACGCCGCGCGGTTGTCGGCGAGGTACGCGCGCAGCCCCTCTTCGACCACGCGCCGGCGCAGCGCCGGGTCCAGCACGGGAAAGGCGACCTCGATGCGCCGGAACAGGTTGCGCCCCATCCAGTCGGCGGACGCAAGCCAGACGGCCGGGTCGCCGTCGTTGTCGAAGTACCAGACGCGATGGTGCTCGAGGAAGCGCCCGAGGATCGAGCGCACGCGGATGTTGTCCGACACGCCCGCGACGCCGGGCCGCAGCGCGCACGCGCCGCGCACGACGAGGTCGATCTTCACCCCGGCGGCCGAGGCCGCGTAGAGCTCGCGGATCACGCCTTCCTCCACCAGCGCGTTCATCTTCGCCATGATGCGCGCCGGTCGGCCCTCGCGCGCGTGGCGCGCTTCGCGGCGGATCATGTCGACCACGCGCCGATGCATCGTGAACGGCGCCAGCAGCAGGCGCGACAGCCGCGCGGCCTTCGCGAGGCTGGTGATGTGCAGGAACACCTCGTTGACGTCGGCGCAGATGCGCGGATCGGCGGTCAGCAGCCCGAAGTCCGTGTACAGCCGCGTCGTCCGCGGATGGTAGTTGCCGGTGCCGAGGTGTGCGTACCAGGCGAGCTTGCGGCGCCCGCGCGCGTCGCGCTCGCGCCGGACCAGCAGCGCGAGCTTCGCGTGCGTCTTCAATCCGAACACGCCGTAGACGACCTGCGCGCCCGCGCGCTCGAGCCGCTCGGCCCAGTTGATGTTGGCCTCCTCGTCGAAGCGCGCCATCAGCTCGACGACGACCGTCACCTCCTTGCCCCGCCGCGCCGCCTCGATCAGCGCCTCCATCAGCGCCGAATTGACGCCGGTGCGATAGACGGTCTGCTTGATCGCGACCACGTCGTCGTCCTCCGCCGCGCGGCGGATGAACTCGACCACCGGCTCGAACGACTGGAACGGGTGGTGCAGCAGGATGTCGTGCTCGCGGATCGCGGACAGGATGTCCGGCGCGTCGCGCAGGCGGTCGGGCACGCCGGGAACGAACGGCGGATACTTCAGCTCGTCGATGTCCACCTGGTCGGCGAGCGAGGCCAGCCGCGCGATGTTGACCGGACCGTCGCAGCGGTAGAGGTCGTCCGCGCCGAGCCCGAACTGCTGCAGCAGGAACGTGGCGAGGTGCGCCGGACACTCGGCGGCGACCTCGAGCCGCACGGCCGAGCCGAACTGCCGCTGCGGCAGCTCGCCCTGCAGCGCCTGCCGCAGGTTCTTCACCTCCTCCTCGTCGATCCACAGGTCGGCGTCGCGCGTCACCCGGAACTGCGAGTACCCGTCGACCCGCCGGCCCGGGAACAGCTCGGCCAGGTGCGCGTGGATCACCGACGACAGCATGACGAACGAATTGTCGGCGCCGGCGACGTCGCGCGGCAGCTTGATCACGCGCGGCAGCACGCGCGGCGCCTTGACGATCGCGATGCCGGTGTCGCGGCCGAACGCGTCGTTGCCGGACAGCTCGATCACGAAGTTGAGGCTCTTGTTGACGACCTGCGGGAACGGGTGCGCGGGGTCGAGCCCGATCGGCGTCAGCAGCGGCCGCACTTCGCGGGCGAAGTACTGCGCGACCCACGTCCGCTGCGCGCGCGTGAACTCGGTGCGCCGGACGAGCCGCACACCGGCCGCCTCCAGCGCCGGCAGCACGTCGCCGTTCAGCACGCGGTACTGGTGTGCGATCAGCGAACGCGCGCCGGCGGCGAGCCGCGCGACCAGCTCGCGCGCGTCGTGCAGCGTCATGCCCGGCGGCGCGACCTTCGCGCGCAGCTGCTCCTTCAGGCCCGCGACGCGGATCTCGAAGAACTCGTCGAGGTTGCTGCCGGCGATGCACAGAAAGCGCAACCGCTCGAGCAGCGGCACGCTCGCGTCCTCGGCCAGCGCCAGCACGCGGCGGTTGAAGTCGAGCAGCGACAGCTCGCGGTTGATCGTGGGGACGGCAGGCGCCGGCGGGGCCGCGGAGCGCGCGACGGCGTCCGCGCCCGGCGCGGAATCGGGCATCGCGGTGGCCGGTCGGGTCGGAGAGTCCATGATCTTCGCCACCGAACGTTACCGGATCGTGACGGCAACGGGTCCGTCAGCCGGCGGCCGCCGCCGTGCGCCAGACGCAGCGGCCCTTCGACTCGCGGTCGAGTGCGGCGAGGTACGCGGCGTGCGCGGCGAGCTCGTCCGCGGTCGGCGCCAGGACGAGCAGCGGCGCGCGCGCCGCGGGGACGCCGGCGGCCGTCGCCGCGGCCGCGGCCGGCGCGGACCCCATGTCGATCGTCAGCGACTCCTGCCCGCGCGTCATGGCGAGGTAGACCTCGGCTAAGAGCTGCGCATCGAGCAGTGCGCCGTGCAAGGTGCGGTGCGCGTTGGAGACGCCGAACCGCTCGCACAGCGCGTCCAGGTTGTTGCGCTTGCCGGGGAACGCCTCGCGCGCGAGCGCCAGCGTGTCGACGAGGCCGCCGTAGACGTCCCGGCAGAGCGTGAGCTCGCAGAGCTCGAACTCGCGGTCGAGGAACGCGATGTCGAACGGGGCGTTGTGGATGATCCACTCGGCGCCGCGCGTGAAGTCGACGATCTGCCCGGCGCACTCGCGGAATTTCGGCTCGCCTTTCAGGTCTTCCCACGACTTGCCGTGCACCTCGGTGGCGCCGGCGTCGATCTCGCGCTCCGGGTCGAACCGCAGGTGGAGGTCGCGGCCGGTCGGCCGCCGGTCGACGAGCTCGAGCGCGGCGAACTCGATGATCCGGTGCCCCTGCCTGGGGTCGAGTCCGGTGGTCTCGGTGTCGATGATGAGTTGGCGCATTCAGGGATCAGAGGTCAGGTATCAGGAATCAGATGCGCCGGCGATTCCCGTGGCGGCGCATTCAGCGCCGGCAGGCATTGTCGCCGATCCGGGCAGGTTGATGTACGGCGCGGAGCGAGTTCCCGGCATCCGGTTCGCGGCACCCTTGGCACGGGCCCGTCCGGCAAGATCCCATCGGCGCTCAATTCGCCGCCACCGGAAACGCCGACGCATCTGATGCCTGATCCCTGACCTCTGATCCCTGATCCCTGATCCAGCCGACATTCGGAAGTACCGGCGCGTTCAGCGCCGGTACTTCTGAATGGTCGACTGGATCTCCTCGATCGCATGCTCGATCTCGTCGTCGGTGAGGTCGCGCTGCGTGCCCTTGCGGTCGGTCAGCGTGAGCGTGCGCTCGATCTGGGTCTGGAACTCGCCCAGGCCCAGCGTTTCGGTGATCGTCGTCGTCTGCTCGTCGGTGAGCGTCTCCGGGCCCCAGCGCACGATGATCGCCGACAGGTTGTCGCCCTCCGGGCCGCCGCGCTTCTCGCCCTCGCGCATCATCTGCGGCGCCGTGGTGAGGATGGGCGTCGACGTCAGCCAGGTCGCGATCTCGCGCTGGTCGAACACGCTCCACAGCCCGTCGGTGCACAGCACGAGCACGTCGCCGTTGCGCAACGGCGTGCGCCGCGACAGGTCGATCACCGGGTCGACCAGCCCGCCCAGGCAGCTGAAGATCTTGTTGCGGTCGGGATGCGACACGACCTCGTCGGCGCCGATGATGCCCTGGTCGACCAGGTACTGCACCTTCGAGTGGTCCTTGGTCGAGCCGATGAGGCCGCCCTGCCGGAACAGGTAGAGGCGCGAGTCGCCGACGTGGCACCAGTAGGCATGCCCCGCCTGCACGATGCAGGCTACGCACGTCGTGCGCGGCGTCTCGAGCATCGAGAACTGGTTCGCGTACGAGCCCAGCGCCGAATGGGCGCGGACCATCGTGTCCTGCAGGAACTTCAGCGGATTCTTGAGGATGGGCTTCGCTTCCTGCTGGAAGCGCTCGATGAACAGGCGCACCGCGATCTGCGCGGCGATCTCGCCGCCCGCGTGCCCGCCCATCCCGTCGGCGACGACGAGCAGCAGTGCGTCGCGACTGAACGTGTACGCGATGCGGTCCTGATTGACCTTGCGGGAGCCCTTGCGCGACTCCTGGAAAATCGTGAAGCGCATGCGCGCGAGTGTACTTCAGTGGCGTGGCGGGGGGTGGGATCGCCGGCCGCCTCGCGCGCGTCGCGCCAGGGATCGACGGAACCGGGAGGTCGGCGGCGGAGAGGGTCGGACCTTCGCCCGGGGCGCCTCGCGGCCTCGAGGGTCCGACCCTACGCGCTGATCTCGGAGAACAGCATCTTCTTCAGGCTGCCGAAGAACGAGACCTTGCGCTTGGTCTGCGGAATGTCGCGGATGGCCTTCTGCAGCGCGAACACCGACTGCGGGCGCTCGAGCGGGTCGAGGCGCAGGCACCAGTCGATGACCTCGAGGATGTTGTCCGAATACTGGCCGGCCCAGATCTTTTTCGCCGACACGAGGTGGTCCTCGGACATCCGCGCGTCCGCCGCCTGCGGCGCGAAAGCGGCGAGGCAGGCGAACATCGACGCCCCGACGCCGTAGACGTCGGTCCACGGGCCCAGCCGGTCGGGCTCGCGGTACTGCTCGGGCGCCGCGAAGCCCGGCGTGTACATCGGCGCGAGCTTGGGCCGCGCGCTGGTGAGCGTCTGCCGGGCGGCGCCGAAGTCGAGCAGCACGGGGCTGCCGTCGGTGCGCAGGTAGATGTTGGCCGGCTTGATGTCGAGGTGCAGCAGCTTGTGCGTGTGCACTTCGCGCAGGCCGTTCAGCAGGTGCATGAACACGTGGCGGACGAGCCGCTCGGACATCTGGTCCTGCCGCATCTGGATCTGCTGCTGCAGCGTGCGCCCGCGCTCGTAGCGCATCACCATGTACACGGTCTCGTTGGCGCGGAAGAAATTCAGCACGCGCACGACGTTCGGGTGGTTGATCTTCGCGAGCGCCCGGCCCTCCTCGAAGAAGCACTTCATCCCGTAGCGGAACGAGGTCAGGTTCTCGGCCGAGCTCGCGCGGACGATGTCGCCCTCGGTGCGCAGCACCAGCGACGACGGCAGGTATTCCTTGATGGCCACCGGCGCGCCCTCCTCGTCGAACGCGCGGTAGACGATCGAGAACCCGCCGCGGCTGATCTGCCGGTCGATCCGGTAGTTCAGCAGCTGGTAGCCGCCCGCGAGGGCCTGGTTGGTGACGGGCATGTCGGTGGCAGGTGGTGGGGCGGCGGGCCACGCGGCCCGGCATCCGGTGCGGCAGCCGCAATTCGCATGCCAGCCGGCCGTGCGGCGGCTTGCACGCCCGCCCGATATTGCATACATTCTCGGCAACCCGGCGGCCAATGTAAAGAAACGGCGCCGAAGCGGCCGGCGGCTTCCGCTCCGGCGCCGGACCGCGGAAAATGCGCAGGACCCCGCGAGAAGCCCCGCTTTCGCGGGAACGTGCCAGGAAGTCCCCCCATGATCCTCAGCATGACCGGCTTCGCGGCGGTCGCCGCGGAACTGCCGGGCGTTTCGCTCGCCGTCGAGCTGCGCTCGGTCAACCACCGCTACCTCGACGTCACGCTGCGGCTGCCCGACGAACTGCGCGCGGTCGAGCCCGCACTGCGGGAAACGCTGGCCGGCGCGCTGAAACGCGGGAAAGTCGAGTGCCGGATCGCGCTCAACCGGACGGCGCAGGCCACCGGCGCCGTGGCCGTGGACACCGCCCGGATCGCCCAGCTGGCCGCGGCTGCGTCAGAAGTGACGCGGGCCGTCCCGGACGCCGTGCCCCTTTCCGTCCACGAGATCCTGCGCTGGCCGGGCGTGCTGGCCGAGCCGACGGTGCCGCCGGCCGAACTCGCGGCGCGGGCGACGGCGCTGGTCGAGCAGGCGTTGGCGGACCTGGCCGCCGCCCGTGCCCGCGAAGGCGCGCGCACCGCGGCGGTGCTGGAGGCGTGCTGCGCCGGGATCGAGACGCAGGTCGCGCGCGTGCAACCGCGGGTGCCGGCGATTCACGCCGCCTTCAACGAGAAGCTGGCCGCGCGGCTGCGCGAGGCCGGGCTCGATCCGAACGAGGACCGCCTGAAGCAGGAACTGGCCGTGTTCGCGACCAAGACCGACGTCGCCGAGGAGCTGACCCGCCTCGCCACGCACGTCGACGAGGTGCGGCGCGTCCTGACGGCCGGCGGCAGCGTCGGCAAGCGGCTCGACTTCCTCGCGCAGGAGCTGCACCGCGAGGCCAACACGCTGGGCTCGAAGTCGGTCGACAGCGAGGTGTCGCAGGCGTCGCTCGAGCTCAAGGTGCTGATCGAGCAGATGCGCGAGCAGGTGCAGAACGTCGAGTGACTCGCGCTTCGACTCGTGGCGATCCGCGGTAGTCGCCGGCGACCTCGGGTCGACCGTGCGCGCAGCGCTGACGACTCCGAGCCACCCAGGGCGAATGATCGGCGCTCGTGTCCGAGCCTCGGAGCAGGTACGCGCGCCTCTATCGGGTCCCGAGCCGAATATGCAGATGTTTGCCAAATTATCTATTTCTTGTAAATTGCCTAATATCGATATAAACTGCTGCGGTGGATCCGGTCCGCAACCCCTTCGCCCCAGGCGCCGGCACGCCTCCGCCCGAGCTCGCCGGCCGGGATGACTTGCGCAAACAGGTCCATGTTGCCTTGGAGCGATCGCGCAGGGGACTTCCCGCCAAGAGCGTGCTTCTGGTCGGACTCCGTGGCGTGGGAAAGACCGTACTCCTCGACCGAATGCGGTCGGATGCGGAAGCCATCGGCATCCAGACGGTCCGGATCGAGGCGCCGGAAGGCAGGTCGCTGCCCGCCCTGCTCGCGCCGGAGCTGCGCCAGGCGCTGTTGCGCCTGTCGCGCAACGAACACGCGAAGGACCTTGCCAGGCGTGCCCTGCGAGGGCCTTGCCGGATTCGCGAAGGCGCTCAAGGTCAGGTACGACGACATCGAGGTCGGCCTCGACCTCGAGCCAGAGCCCGGCCTCGCGGACAATGGCGACCTGGAGCACGATCTGCAGGCGCTGCTGGAGGCCGTGGGCGAGGCCGCCAGCAAGGCGGGAACCGCGCTCGTGCTGTTCATCGACGAACTGCAGTACGTCGAGGAAGAGCAGCTGGCGGCGCTGATCACCGCGCTGCATCGGACCGCGCAGCGCAAATTGCCGGTGGTCCTGGTGGGCGCGGGCCTGCCGCAGCTCCGCGGGCGGATGGGCAGGGCCAAGTCGTACGCCGAGCGATTGTTCGACTTTCCCGAAATCGGCCCGCTGCCGCCCGCGGATGCGCGGGACGCCATCGTCAAGCCCGCGCGCGGGCAGGGTGTGGACATCTCCGACGCGGCGGTGGCGAGGATCGTGTCCTGCACGCATGGCTATCCGTACTTCCTGCAGGAATGGGGAAAGCACGCGTGGGATGTTGCCGAGCGGTCGCCGATTTCGGACGACGATGTCGTCATCGCCTCGGAGACGACCGTCGCGGCGCTCGACGAGAGCTTCTTCCGCGTGCGCTTCGACCGTCTCACGCCGCTCGAGAAAAAGTACCTGCGAGCGATGGCGGCACTCGGCCCGGGTCCGCACCGCTCGGGCGACATCGCGGACGAGCTGCGGCGCAAGGTGACTTCACTTGGCCCGACCCGAAATCAGCTGATTGCGAAAGGAATGGTCTGGAGCCCCAATCACGGAGACACCGCATTCACGGTGCCGCTCTTCGACGAGTTCATGCGCCGGATCATGCCGGGTAACGGATGGCGAGACTGAGTCCGATGCCAAGGCATCCCTGCGCAGCCTGCACGTTTCCCGGCATGAAGTTCGACTTGGCGACGTGACCCAGCCCACCGTCATCGCGACCAAGGCGCCGCCGGCGTCCGGGTTGCCTCTTCGTGCTTGCCGCGCCGTCGGGCGCGGGCAAGACCAGCATCGTGCGCGCGCTGCTCGAGCGCGAGCCCGGCATGCGGCTGTCGATCTCGTACACCACGCGGCCGCCGCGCCCCGGGGAAACCGACGGTGCGGATTACCACTTCGTCGACGAGGCGAGGTTCATGGCGTTGAAGGAGGCCGGCGAGTTCCTCGAGCACGCGTTCGTCCACGGCAACTGGTACGCGACGTCGGCCACCTGGCTCTCCGGCGAGGTGCAGGCCGGCCACGACATGCTGCTCGAGATCGACTGGCAGGGCGCCCGGCAGGTGCGCACGCTCATCCCGGACGCGGTGCTCGTGTTCATCCTGCCGCCGTCGCTCGCCACGCTGCGCGAGCGGCTGGAAAAGCGCGGCACCGACAGCCAGGAGGTGATCGCGCGCCGGCTGGAGGCGGCGCGCGAGGAGATGCGGCACTGCAACGACTTCGATTATGTTATTATGAATCAGGACTTTGCGAGGGCCGTCGACGATCTTTCGGTCATCGTCCGTGCCGCGCGCCTCACCGCGTCGCGGCAGCAGGTGCGTCATGCCGCCCTGATCGCCAAGCTGTTGAACCCCTGACTCGCCGGAGCACCCCATGGCCCGCATCACCATCGAAGACTGCCTCGCCCGCATTCCCAACCGGTTCGAGCTGACGCTCGCCGCCACCAACCGCGCCCGGCAGATCACCGCCGGCTCGGCCCCGATGGTGGACTCCGACCGCGACAAGCCGACGGTCATCGCGCTGCGCGAGCTCGCCGCCGGCAAGATCGGCATCGAGATGCTGACCAAGACCGCGCCGGTTCTGCCGACCACGCCGCAGAGTTGACGCCGCGCGGTTTCGGACCCACGTAACCACGTATGTCCGAGATCGCGGAGTTCACCCGGCACCTGGGCCACTACCTGCCCCCGCCGGACGTCGCGCTCGTCAACCGCGCGTTCGAGTTCTCCGAGTCCGCCCACCGCGGGCAGTTCCGCAAGTCGGGCGAGCCGTACATCACGCACCCGCTCGCGGTCGCCTCCATTCTGTCGCAGTGGCGCCTCGACGCGCAGGGCCTCGCCGCCGCGCTGCTGCACGACGTGATGGAGGACACCTCCGTCACCAAGAACGAGCTCGAGAAGAGCTTCGGCAAGCCGGTCGCCGACATGGTCGACGGCGTGTCGAAGCTGGACCAGATCGAGTTCACGTCGCGCGAGGAGGTGCAGGCCGAGAGCTTCCGCAAGATGCTGCTGGCGATGGCGCGCGACGTCCGCGTCATCCTGATCAAGCTCGCCGACCGGCTGCACAACATGCGCACGCTGGACGCGATGGCGCCGACGCACCGCAAGCGCATCGCGCGCGAGACGCTCGACATCTACGCGCCGATCGCCAATCGCTTGGGCCTGAACTCGCTGTACCTCGAACTGCAGGACCTGTCGTTCAAGCACCTGAACCCGGCGCGCTACCGCGTGCTCGCCGGCGCCATCAAGGCCGCGCGCGGCAACCGGCGCGAGGTGATGAACCGGCTGCTCGACAACATCCGGGAGGGCCTCGCGCGCGAGCACGTGCTCGCGGTGGTCAGCGGCCGCGAGAAGTCGATCTACTCGGTCTACAAGAAGATGCGCGAGAAGCGGTACTCGTTCGCGCAGGTGTTCGACATCTACGGCGTGCGCATCCTCGTCGCCGACAAGACCAACTGCTACGCGGCGCTCGGCGTCCTGCACGAGCTCTACAAGCCGATCCCCGGCAAGTTCAAGGACTACATCGCGATTCCGAAGGCCAACGGCTACCAGTCGCTGCACACGACGCTGTTCGGCCCGTTCGGCACGCCGCTCGAGGCGCAGATCCGCACGCACGACATGCACCGCGTCGCCGAGGCCGGCGTGGCCGCGCACTGGCTGTACAAGGCGGGCGGCGAGCTCGACCTGGCCGAGGCGCAGCGCGAGACGTCGCGCTGGCTGCAGAGCCTGCTCGACATCCAGTCGGAGTCCGGCGACTCGAAGGAGTTCCTCGAGCACATCAAGGGCGACCTCTTTCCCGACGAGATCTACGTGTTCACGCCGAAGGGCAAGATCATGGCGCTGCCGCGCGGCGCCACCGCGGTCGACTTCGCGTACGGCGTGCACACGGACATCGGCCACCACTGCGTGGCCGCGCGCATCAACTACGAGCTGCTGCCGCTGCGCACGGAACTGAAGAACGGCGACCACGTCGAGATCCTGACCTCGCCCACCGCGCGCCCGAACCCGTCGTGGCTGTCGTTCGTCGCCACCGGCAAGGCGCGCTCGCGCATCCGCCACTACCTGAAGGGCCTGCAGCAGAAGGAGTCGGCGGCGCTGGGCGAACGGCTGCTGGGCCAGGCGCTCGCCACGCTCAAGGTCGAGCCCGACGCGATCACGTGGGACCGCTGGGAGGCGCTGGCCAAGGAGTACGGCGCCAAGAGCCAGCTCGACATCCTCGCCGACATCGGCCTCGGCAAGCGATTGTCGTTCGTCGTCGCGCAGGCGTTGACGCGCGCGCCGGGCAAGCCGGACGAGTCGCCGGCGCCGGCCAACGCGAAGCTGGGCACGCTGTCGCTGCGCGGCGTCGAGGGCGTGGCGATCCAGTACGCGAAGTGCTGCCGGCCGGTGCCCGGCGACACGATCATCGGCCAGTTCCGCCGCGGGCAGGGTCTGCTCGTCCACACGCGCGAGTGCGTGACGCTGAAGAAGCAGCGGCTCGACGCCTCCGAGCTGGTCGACGTCGAGTGGGCACCGGACGTGCAGGGCGTGTTCGGCACCGGCATCCGGCTGCTGGTCGCCGACCGGCGCGGGCTGCTCGCCGACGTCGCGCTGGCGATCGCCGACGCCGGCGCCAACATCGACACCGTGTCCATGGAGCGGCCGGACGGCGGCGACGTGCTCGCGATGTTCTTCGGCGTGCAGGTGCGCGACCGCCGGCACCTCGCACAGGTGCTGCGCTCGCTGCGGCGCGTGCCCGACGTGAAGAAGGCGCAGCGGACGCGGACCTGAGCCCCTGCCACCGCGCGCGTCGGCGCGGTGCTCGGAATGCCGTAGCGGGGGGCTCGTCGCGCCGAGCCGTGGGTTGGGCCGGCGCCGGGGCGTCGTCTTGCCGGCGGAACGGAGAGTGCCGCGCCGCCCAAGTCGAGAGTCGAGACCCGCACGTGACGAGCCTCGCAGTGCCCCGGAACACGCACGGGTAGCCGGTGCCACGGGTTTCAGAAGCCGGGTCCCGCAGGGCGAAGCCGGCCGGCCGGTGTGCCGGAAACCTGTGACGCTCAACGTGTACGTGCCGTTCGTCGCCGGACTTTACCGGCCTTTCCGGGCGCGGCGCAGAGTTTTAGTTCAAACAGATCAATAATTTAGTGACAATTTTGAACTTGGCATACTCCCTGCTTTCCTTTAGTATGTGGTGAACACTGCAGCATGTCCCTGTAGACGTGCGACAACGCAAAGGAATCGCAGCGATTCCCAATTTTCGGAAAGGACAACGAAGTGAAGACCCTCAAACCACTGATGACCGCCGCGGTCGTCGCAGCAGTGCTCGGCGTCGCCGGGACCGCCGCTGCCGGCGGAACCCACACGGTCAGCGTGAGCGCTACGGTGACCGGCGTATGCATCGTCCCCGTTGCCGACCAGACGTCGACGCTGGGTTTCGGCACCATCGACGGATCGATGGCAGGCCCCTTCAACGCCACCTGGAGTGGCGGCAACTTCCGCTGCACGAGCGGCACGACGTACACCGTCACGTCCAACGACGGAATGTGGGAAACGGCGAGCGGCGGCGCCAGCAATCAGATGAAGCTGTCCACCGCCGCAGACTGCAGCACGGCGTCGAACTGCATCCGCTACACGATGACCAACGCGACCACCGGGACGGGTTCCGGCATGACGACGCCTATCTCGTTCAACGTCACCGGTCAGACCACGGCGGCCGACATCGCGACTGCGCCGGCGGGAAGCTACGCCGACACCGTCATTCTGACGGTCTCGCCCTAGCGAAACCGCTCGGCGGCGGCGTGGCCAAGCGACCCGCAGGCAGGCCTCCTGCCTGCGGGATTTTTTTCGATGCCATCCCATCGCGTAAACGGCACCCGGACGAAGCCCCGGCACGGCGCGCCCGCCAGGCGGCTGCGGCGCACGCTCGTTTGCGCGCTCGCGCTGTGGGCCGGGGCCGCATCTGCCCAGACATGCACGTTCAACGCCAACCAGCCGAACGCCGCCAGCTTCGGAACGATCGATCCGTCGCTCAACACGACGATGACGTTCACCATCATTGTGAACTTCCGGTGTACCGCCAGCGCGGATCCGTTGTTCACGATCACGGGTGCGAACGACACGGGTCCGGGCGCCTACCGGCTGCGCAATACGGGACAACCCACGCAGTACATGGCGTACAGCGTCGCGACGGCCATTGTTCCAGGAACGAGGATCGCGCTGAACGGGCAGCTCGTCGCGGCCAACTACGCGAACGCCTACGTGGGCAACTACACCGACACGTTGAGCGTTCTGATCCTGCCATGATGCGCACGCGATGCATCCCACGAGGTGCCGGGCGCTTGTGGCGCCAGGTCGCCGTGCTCGCGACCGCGGCGATGCTCGCGACGCAGGCAGCGGCCGCAGGCGAATACTCGATCAGCCCGCTGCGCATCACGCTGGACAGGGAGACCCGCAGCAGCGCCGTCACGCTGACCAACACGGGTGACGCGCCGATCGACTTCCAGGCCGCGGTCATGGAGTGGCAGCAGGATCCGAACGGACTCGACAAGTACGTGCCCACCACGGAGATCGTGTTCTTCCCGAAGATCCTGACGATCAGGCCTGGCGAGAATCGGGTCGTCCGCATCGGCACGCAGTCCATCCCGACAGCCGTCGAGCGCACGTTTCGCCTCTTCGTCGAGCCGATCCCGAAACGCAGCCAGGAACCACTGCCTCCCGGGGCCAACGTCGCGGTGCAGCTGCGCTTCGCGCTGCCGATCTTCGTAAAGCCCCCCAAGTCCGACGCCGCCGGGGAGATCGAAGGTGCTGCACTGCGCGCCGGCATGCTGAGCCTTGTCGTCCGCAACACCGGCAACGAGCACCTGCGCTTCGACGACGGCGCATCCGTGGCGGGCCTGGATGCGCAGGGCCGCGAGGTCCTGGCCCATCGCCTGGACGTCCGCTATGTCCTCGCGGGCGCCGCCAGGCCGCTGTCGTTCCAGGTGCCGAAAGACGTGTGCGGGCGCCTTGCCAGCCTCGAAGTCACCGCCCGCGCCGAGCAGGTCACGCTTCGCCGTCAGCTCGTCGCGAATCGCGCGGACTGCGAGTAGCGATGCCCACCATGGCCAGCCGCGCCCGCCACGCGCGCCGGCCGCGCTGGCCACGTCCGGGCCGGGTCGCCACCATCGTCGCCACGCTGCTTGCCGGCGTGGTCGCCCTCCGGGCCGGTGCGTCGGAACCATCGCTGGTCGCGGCGCTCGGATCGAACGCCCCCGAGGCGATCGTCGTCCGGGTCGTCCTGAACAACACAAGCAAGGGCGAGTACTTCCTCGCCGTCGTCGACGGCAGGCTGCTCGTGCGTCGGGACGACTTGCGGGCCATCGGGCTTGCTGCGACGGGCGGACGCCCGTGGCAATCCGGTGACACCGAGTACATCTGGGTCGACTCGATTCCCGGTGTCCGGGCGACGTTCGACGAGTCACGGCTTTCGCTCGACCTGGTAGCGGACCCCAAGCTGTTGCCGGCAAGCACGGTCGACTTATGGGCGGGACGTTCGGCGAAAGTGACCTACCCCGACAACGCGAGCGCGTTCCTCAACTACGCCGTCGGTTATGCCGGTGGCAACGCCGGATTCGCCGACGGCGTGTTCGGCACCACGCAGCTGGGGCTGCGCACCGGCGACTTCCTCTTTCTCGGCGACTCGACGTGCGCCTCGAACACCACGCACGCCACCTGCGTCCGCCTCAACTCCAGCCTCATCCACGACAATCGCGATACGCTGGTGCGCACGATCGCGGGCGACTTCGGCTACGCATCCAACAGCCTGGGGGCGACGCTCTCGATGGGCGGACTGAGCTACTCAAAGTCTACGACATCGACCCCTACTTCATCCGGTATCCGCAGCAGAGCCTCGTGGGGACGCTTCCCACGGCGTCCGAGGTCGACGTGTACATCGACGGCCAGCGCGTGCGCACCCTGCGTCTTCCTGCCGGCGAATTCGACCTGCGCAACGTCACGCAGGCCACCGGCTACCGCAACGTGGACCTGGTCATTCGCGACTCGTTCGGGCGCGAGCAGCGCGTGAACACGTCGTTCTACTCGAGCGAACGGTCGCTCAAGCGCGGGCTGCACGAGTACAGCTACAACGTCGGCGCGTTGCGGGAGAACTTCGGCACCGCGAGCAACGACTACGGGCCCCTGGTGTTCGCGGCTTTCCATCGCTACGGCGTGAGCGACGCGGTCACGCTCGGCGTCCGCGCCGAGGGCAAGAGCGGGCTCGTGAGCGGGGGGCCGTCCGCAACTTTCGTGCTCGGCAGCGCGGGCATCCTCAATCTCGCCGCTTCGGCCAGCGAGTACGACGGCCGGACCGGCGGCGCTGCACTCGCCACGTACAGCTACGTCGGCCAGCACTGGAACGTGGCGGCGTTGGTGCGCAAGGACAGCCCGAACTACGCGAACCTGAGCGACGTCGTGCTGATGCGGCGCCCGATCGGCTACGACCCCGCGGCCGACCCCAGCTTCGTGCGCCGCAACTGGGAGGCCGCCGGCACCGTCGGCTACGCGTCGCCTGTGTTCGGTTCGCTGTCCGTCGGCATGTACGCCCAGGACGCCTATCAGGGGCAGGATCGCCGGGCGGCTACGATCAGCTACGGCCGTTCCCTGTTCGACGGACGTTCCAGCTTCTTCGTCACCGTCGTGAACGAGCGCGCGTACGTCAACCGGACCGACGTGTTCGCAGGGTTCCAATACAACTTCGACGTCGCCCACTACCTGACCGGCTATTACCAGCGCGTACGGGGCGCCACCAGCGAATCGTTGATTTTCCAGCAGGCCCAGCCGGTCGGCGAGGGCCTGGGCTACTCGATCGGCGTGTCGCGGCAGTCGGGCGAAGGCGGCTCCACGACCCAGCTCATCCCTTCGTTCCAGTACAACGGTCGCTGGGCCGAACTGCGCGGCTACGCCCAGCAGGGCGATGGCGACGGCTCCCCGCGCAGCTATTCGGCGTCCGTCGCCGGCGGCCTGGCGTGGACCGGCGGAATGCTCGCCGCCGGACGTCCGGTCACCGACAGCTTCGGCGTCGTCAAGGTCGACGAGCTCGAAGGCGTTCGCGTGCGGGTCAACAATTACGAGATCGGGCGAACCGGGCCCGATGGACGGCTGTTCGTACCCTCCCTGTCCTCGTTCAATGATAACCAGATTTCGATCGACATCGCCAGCGTGCCCATGGAGTTCGCGCTCCCCGAATCGATGCGCGTTGTGTCACCGGCGTACCGTTCGGGCGTCGTCGTCAACTTCCACGCGCGGAAACTGCAGGCGTTCGTCGGCGTGCTGCGGATACGCGTGAACGGCACCGTGCGGCCGGCGGAATTCTTCGACGTCACGCTCGACGTGCCGGACAAGCCCGTGACGTTCGTCACCGGCCGCGGTGGCGAGTTCTACGTCGAGGACCTGCCGCCGGGACGCCACTCCGGTCGGATGTCGTCGAACGGGACGCGGTGCCGGTTCGAGCTCGACGTGCGCCCGGCGCAGGGCGCGCTGACCGACCTGGGCGAGGTCACCTGCCAGCAGGACGACCCGCCGACCGAGACGGGTCGCATGCAGCGCATCGAACTACTCCAGGGTGGATTGCATCAGGGCGACGCGCTCACCACGCCGTTTCGCGCTCCGCCGTCGCGCTGATCTTGTGGATGGTGAGGTCGGCCCCGTTGAATTCGTCCTCGGGGTCGAGGCGCAGGCCCACGGTGGCCTTCAGCGCGCCGTAGACGATCGCCCCGCCGGTCACGGCGACCAGGATGCCGAGCGCCGTGCCGACGAATTGGGACCCGAACGCCACGCCGCCCAGGCCGCCCAGCGCCTTCGCGCCGAAGATGCCGGCGGCGAGCCCGCCCCAGGCGCCGCACAGGCCGTGCAGCGGCCACACGCCGAGCACGTCGTCGATCTTCCAGCGGTTCTGCGTCAGCGTGAACATGAACACGAACAGCCCGCCGGCGACGAGGCCGGTGGCGAGCGCGCCGAGCGGGTGCATGACGTCGGAGCCCGCGCAGACGGCGACCAGCCCCGCCAGCGGCCCGTTGTGCACGAAGCCCGGGTCGTTGCGGCCGGCGACGAACGCGGCGATGGTGCCGCCGGCCATCGCCAGCAGCGAGTTCATCGCGACCAGTCCCGAGATCTTCTCGATCGTCTGCGCCGACATCACGTTGAAGCCGAACCAGCCGACCGACAGCACCCATGCGCCCAGCGCCAGGAACGGGATCGACGACGGCGGATGCGCGGCGATGCCGCCTTCCTTCGAGTAGCGGCCGCGCCGTGCCCCCAGCAGCAGCACGGCGACGAGCCCGATCCAGCCGCCGACCGCGTGGACGACGACGCTGCCGGCGAAGTCGTGGAACTCCTCGCCGAACGCGCCCTTGAACCACGCCTGCACGCCGAAGTGCTGGTTCCACGCGATGCCCTCGAAGAACGGGTAGACGAAGCCGACCAGCAGGAACGTCGCCGCGAGCTGCGGGTTGAACCTGGCGCGCTCGGCGATGCCGCCCGACACGATCGCGGGAATCGCCGCCGCGAACGTCAGCAGGAAGAAGAACTTGACGAGGTCGTAGCCGCTCTTCGCGGTCAGCGCCTCGGCGCCGGTGAAGAACGTGACGCCGTAGGCGACCGCGTAGCCGACGAAGAAGTACGCGATCGTCGACACCGCGAAGTCGACGATGATCTTGACCAGCGCGTTCACCTGGTTCTTCTTGCGCACGGTGCCCAGTTCGAGGAACGCGAAGCCGGCGTGCATCGCCAGCACCATGATCGCGCCCAGCAGGATGAACAGCGTGTCGCTCGCCGCCTTCAGCGTTTCCATCGTCTTCCCCCTCGTTGACGATCATCCAGGTGCCCGGGTTCGCGCCGCGCCGTGGACGAAAAAAGGGCCGCTCGCCGGCGGCCCCTGTCGCTTGCCCTGTCGTGCGTGCCGCCCGTCAGGCGGTCTGCCGCGGCAGCAACTTCTGCAGTTCGCCGCTCGCGTACATCTCGCGGACGATGTCGCAGCCGCCGACGAACTCGCCGTTGACGTAGAGCTGCGGGATCGTCGGCCAGTTGGCGTACGCCTTGATGCCCTGCCGGATCTCCTCGTCGGCGAGCACGTTGACCGAAAAGTAGCTGTCGACGCCGCAGCGCTTCAGGATCTCGGCCACCGTCGCGGAGAACCCGCACTGCGGGAACTGCGGCGTGCCCTTCATGTACAGGACGACCGGGTGCTGCGTGACCTGGTCGCGGATGGTGTCGTGGATCGTGTTCATGGCGTTCGGGCTCCGTGCCGGCTTGCGAAACCGCGTATTCTACGCCCGCCCGGGCAGCGGGCGCGCCGCCCGCCCCGCTACTCCTTGACGGCGCCCGTCAGGCCCGACACGTAGTACTCGACGAAGAACGAGTAGAGGATCGCCACCGGCAGCGACCCCAGCAGCGCGCCGGCCATCAGCGACCCCCAGTGGTAGACGTCGCCCTCGACCAGCTCGGTGACCACGCCCACGGGGACCGTCTTCACCTCCGACGACGACACGAACGTCAGCGCGTAGATGAACTCGTTCCACGACAGCGTGAACGCGAAGATGCCGGCGGAGATCAGCCCCGGCACCGCGAGCGGCAGCACGATCTTCACCAGGATCTGCCAGCGCGTCGCGCCGTCGATCAGCGCGCACTCCTCGAGCTCGAACGGGATCGACTTGAAGTAGCCCATCAGCAGCCACGTGCAGAACGGGATCAGGAAGGTCGGGTAGGTCAGGATCAGCGCCAGCCGCGTGTCGAAGAGGCCGGCCTGGTAGATGATGGCGGCCAGCGGGATGAACAGGATCGACGGCGGCACGAGGTAGGCGAGGAAGATGCTCATCCCCACGTAGCGCGAGCCGCGGAAGCGCAGCCGCTCGATCGCGTAGGCGGCGAGCACGCTCGCGACCAGCGACAGGAACGTCGCGACCACGGCGACCAGCATCGTGTTCCAGAGCCACTCGGGGTACGCGGTGTCGAACAGCAGCTTCTTCACGTGCGCGAGCGTGGGGTTCTTCACCCAGAACGGGTTGCCCTCGCGCGACAGCAGCTCCTCGTTCGGCTTGAACGCCGTGATCAGCATCCAGTAGAAGGGGAACAGCAGCACGAACAGGAACGCGCCGAGCGGCAGGTAGAGCGTGACGACCCGCCGGGGCAGCGAGACGAGGTAGTTCATCCCCTGCGAGTCGACGGTTTCCGGCGTGGCGCTCTGCGGGTTCACTTGTCGGCGCCTCCCTGCTGCCACGCGCGCCGCTGCAGCCCGAAGTAGCTGAACAGGATCGCGGCCAGCAGGAACGGCACCATCGCCGTGGCCAGCGCCGCGCCCTCGCCGAGCGAGCCGCCGGGGATCGCGCGCTGGAACGAAGGGTGGCCATCAGGTGCGTGGCGTTGAGCGGGCCGCCGCGGGTCAGCACGTAGATCAGCTGGAAGTCGGTGAAGGTGAACAGCACCGAGAAGGTCATCACGACGGCGATGATCGGCGTCAGCAGCGGCAGCGTCACGTAGCGGAACTGCTGCCAGTCGGACGCGCCGTCGAGACTCGCGGCCTCGTAGTACGACGGCGAGATCGTCTGCAGGCCGGCGAGCAGGCAGATCGCGACGAACGGCACGCCGCGCCAGACGTTGGCGGCGATCGTCGAGAACCGCGCGAGCCACGGGTCGCCGAGGAAGTTGATGTAGCTGTCGATGACGCCCCACTTCACCAGCACCCAGCTCACGACCGAGAACTGCGCGTCGTAGATCCACCAGAACGCGATCGCCGACAGCGCGGTCGGGATGATGAACGGCAGCAGCACGACCGCGCGGAAGAACGCCTTGATCGGCAGGTGCTTGTTCAGCAGCAGCGCGAGCCACAGGCCGAGCCCGAACTTGATGACGCTCGCGACCGTCGTGTAGAACAGCGTGTTGAACAGCGCGAGCCGGGTGACGTCGTCGCCCCAGAGGAAGCGGTAGTTCTCGAGGCCGACCCACTCGCCGGCGCGGCCGATCTTGGCGTCGGTGAAGCCGAGCCACGTGCCGAGCCCGAGCGGATAGGTGAGGAACACCAGCAGCAGCAGGCCCGCCGGCACCATGAACAGCGCGCCCAGCACGTGGCGGTTGTCGAGCGCGCGGGATAGCGCGGAGGTGTGGGCGGCCAGCCGGCAGGACGCCCCGCCGGGCCGCCCCCCCGCGCGCCCCCCCCCCCCCCCCCGCCTCGCGATCACCCCCGCCCCGGCCGCGGCGGCCGCCGGCGCAAGCGCGAGTTGAACGGCGTCAGGCGCCTTCCCGGCCCGCGCCCGGCTCAGACCTTGTAGTACCGCTCGGCCCGCTTCTGCGCCCGCTCGGCTGCTTCCTTCGGCGTCTTCGACCCGGACGCGGCCTCCGCGATCATGTTGACGACGATGAAGTCCGACAGCGCGCCGGCCGACGCGTAGCCCATCCTGCCGGCGTAGCCCGACGGGACCATGTTGATCATCGAGTTGCGGTACGGCGTGTGCTTCGGATCGACGGTCCAGATCGGGTTCTTCTCGTAGTACTTGAGCGCCGGCGTCACGTAGCCGATCGCCGCCTGCACCCACGGGTCCATCTGCTCGGCTTCCATCATGAAGCGCAGGAATTCCTTGGCCGCGTTCGGGTACTTCGTGTACTTGAAGATCATCTGGTTGAAGAACAGCTGGAACTCGGCCGGCCGGCCGATGGGTCCGACCGGCATGTTCGAGTGATTGATGTCGGCGGCCATCTCCTTGACCTTCGGATCCTGCGAGTTCTTCGCCGCGTAGTAGATCGAGATGCCGTTGTTGGTCAGCGAGATCTGGCCGTCGAGGAACGCCTTGTTGTTGTTCGGGTCGAGCCACGACAGCGTACCCGGCGCGAACGTCCCGTAGAGCTCGCGCGCGTACTCGAGCGCCTTCAGTGTCTCCGGGCTGTCGACGACGACCTTGTTGTTGGCGTCGACCAGCTTGCCGCCGAACGCCCACAGCAGCCAGTAGCACCACGTGTTGCCGTCGCCGGTCGCGTTGCCGAGCGCGAAGCCCGGTGGCGTCCCCTTTTCCTTGAGCGCCTTGCACAGCTTGAGGAAGCCGTCGGTGTCCTTCGGGAAGCTGTCGAACCCGGCCGCCTTCATGTGGCTCTCGCGGTAGACCATCGCCACGCCGGCCACGCCGAGCGGCACGCCGATCCACTTCTTGCCGTCGGGCCGCAGGTACGGGTCGCACACCGGGTAGAAGCCGCCGTACTTGGCGCCCAGGTAGGTGCACACGTCGGTGACGTCGACCAGCTTCTCCGGATACAGGTTGGCGTCGTCGTTGGTCGACAGGATGATGTCCGGCCCGGCGCCGGTGTTCGCCGCCACCGCGGCCTTCGGGCGCACGTCCTCCCAGCCCTCGTTGTCCACGCGCACCTCGATGCCGTACTTGTCCTGGAACGCCTTGACGTTGACCATGTAGCGGTCGATGTCGCCCTGGACGAACCGGCTCCAGCGCAGCACGCGCAGCTTCGCGCCCTTCTCCGGCGCGCCCCTCCATTGCGCGTTTGCGTCTTTCACCCAGATGAACGGGCCAGCCGCGGCCCCGGCGGCCACTGCCGCCGTCGATTGCAGGAACTTGCGACGCTTGAACTCACTCATGACTCACTCCTCCCGTGGTGGACGTCACTGCACTGCGCGTCCGATGTCCGATCGGAACGTCAGGCGACGAGGCGGACTCCGCTCGCCGCGTCGAACACGTGGGCCCGCGCGAGATCCGGCGCGAGGTGGATCCGGTCGCCGGGCCGGCAGTCGGTGCGGTCGCGGATCGTCGCCGTCACCTCCTGCCCGCCGAAGCGGCAGTAGAGCTGCGTGTCGGCGCCGGTCGGCTCGACGACGACGACGTCGACGGGCAGGCCCGCCGCGCCGAGCGCGCAGTGCTCCGGGCGGATCCCGTACAGCACCTCGCGGCCGGGCTCGGCGCGCGCGCCTATCGGCAGCGGCAGCACCGCCGCGTCGCCGAACGCGACCTGCCCGCCGTCGCGCACGACGCCCGGGACCATGTTCATCGCCGGTGAGCCGATGAACCCGGCGACGAAGGTGTTCGCCGGCTGGTCGTAGAGCGTGAGCGGGTCGCCGGTCTGCTCGATGACGCCGTCGCGCATCACGACGATCTTGTCGGCCATCGTCATCGCCTCGATCTGGTCGTGCGTGACGTAGATCGACGTCGTCTTCAGCCGCTGGTGCAGCTCCTTGATCTCGGTGCGCATCTGCACGCGCAGCTTGGCGTCGAGGTTCGACAGCGGCTCGTCGAACAGGAACACCTGCGGGTCGCGGACGATCGCGCGGCCCATCGCGACGCGCTGGCGCTGGCCGCCGGAGAGCTGCCGCGGGTAGCGGTCGAGGTACGGCACCAGCCCGAGGATGTCGGCGGCCTTCGCGACGCGCTCCCCGATCTCCGGCTTCGGCAGCCGCGCCAGCATCAGCGCGAACGACATGTTGTCGCGCACCGTCATGTGCGGGTAGAGCGCGTAGTTCTGGAACACCATCGCGATGTCGCGCTCCTTGGGCGCAACGCGGTTCACGACGCGGCCGCCGATGGCGATCTCGCCCTGCGTGATCTCCTCCAGCCCCGCGATCATGCGCAGCAGCGTCGACTTGCCGCAGCCCGACGGGCCGACGAGCACGCAGAACTGCCCGTCGTCGATGGCGACGTCGACGCCGCGGATCACCGGCGTCGTGCCGAACTGCTTGTGGACGCCGGCGATCGTCACCGCGGCCATGGTGCCTCCTCGCCCTTGTCGTGGTCGCGGCGCGCGCCGGGCCAGGCGCGCCGCGTCGTGGGTGCGCTCGCGGCTACGGCCTGCGCGTGCCGCGGACGACGACGTACTCGGGCCGCCCGGTGGCGTGCCACGTGATGATGTTCTGCGCGGCCTTCCGCCGCAACTCCTGCTCTGCCTCCACCGAGTAGAACGCGGAGTGCGGGGTCAGAATCACCCGCGGGTGGGACAGGAGCTTCGAGTCGCGCGGCACCGGCTCCACCGGCAGCACGTCGAGGCCGGCGCCGCCGAGCGTGCCGGCCGCGAGCGCCTGCTCCAGCGCCGCAATGTCGACGACCGCCCCGCGCGCCGTGTTGACGAGGTGCGCGCCGGGCTTCAACGCCGCGAAGAACTTCGCGTCGACCATCCCGCGCGTCTCGGCGGTGAGCGGCGTGTGCAGCGACACGACGTCGGACTGCTGCGCGAGGTCCGCGAGCGTGGCCGCGCGCTCGACGTACGCCGGGAAGTCGCCGTCGATGAGATACGGGTCGTACGCGACGACGCGCCTGAAGACGTTGCGCGAGATGTGCGCCATCCGCTTGCCGATGCGGCCGAGACCCACGATGCCGAGCGTCAGCTGCGACGGGCGCGCGAGCTTTCCCGACGACATGAAGTGCCAGGTGCCGGCGGCGATGTCGCGATGGTAGGCGACGATGTTGCGGATCGACGCCAGCGCCAGCGCCAGCGCGTGCGTGGCGACCTCGCCGACGCCGTAGTCCGGGGAGTTGCCGACCCACACGCCGGCCTTCTCGCAGGCCTCGGTGTCGACGGTGTCGTAGCCGGCGCCGATGCGGCTCACGATCCCCAGGTCGGGCAGCGCCGCCAGCACCTTCGCGGTGATCGGCGCGTACTGCAGCAGGATGGCCGGGCAGCCCCGGGCGTGCGCGATCACGTCGTCCTCGGTCCGGCACTGCGCCGCGACGACGTCGATGCCGGCGGCGGCGAACATTCCCCGCTCGAGGTCGATGTCGGCGTAATCGTTGTCGGCGTACAGGACCTGTGGCATGGGCGGGGAAATGTTGCGGGAGTGTGACGGCGACAGCGGCGGCAAGCGTACGGGCGAACCGGACGATTGGTCAAGTGGCCCGACCGGCTGCGCGCTTCGCGACGGCCGTTTCGTGCCGCGTCGACGTGGAAAAACCGAGCCAGGCTCGGTTTTCTCTCCCCGCGGGAGCGGCGAGAGGGCTGGGGTGAGGGGGGCGTTCGTGGCATCCTGTCCGCCCGCGCCCGCGCGCACCGGACGGACACGACCATGCTCATCCCCACCACGATCGCCGGCAGCCTGCCCAAGCCCGCGTGGCTCGCCGAGCCGAAGACGCTGTGGGCGCCGTGGAAGCTCGACGGCGACGCGCTGGCGCAAGGCAAGCAGGACGCGGTGCGGCTGGCGCTCTTCGACCAGGAGCACGCGGGCATCGACATCGTCACCGACGGCGAGCAGACCCGGCGCCACTTCGTCACCACGTTCATCGAGGGCCTCGACGGCGTCGACTTCGCGAGCCGCCAGCGCGTGCGCATCCGCAACCGCTACGACGCCGACGTGCCGGTCGTGAACGGCCCGGTATCGCGGCGCCATCCGATCTACGTCGACGACGCGCGTTTCGTGCGCACCGAGACGACGCGCCGCGTCAAGTACACGCTGCCGGGCCCGATGACGATGGTCGACACGCTGTTCGACGCGCACTACCGCAGCCGCGAGAAGCTCGCGTGGGCGTTCGCGGAGATCCTCAACGCCGAGGCGCGGGAGATCGCCGCCGCCGGCGTCGACGTGATCCAGTTCGACGAGCCGGCGTTCAACGTCTACTTCGACGAGGTGCGCGACTGGGGTGTCGCCACGCTGGAGCGGGCCGCGCAGGGGCTGCCGTGCGCGACCGCCGTCCACATCTGCTACGGCTACGGCATCCAGGCCAACATCGACTGGAAGCAGACGCTGGGCGCCGAGTGGCGGCAGTACGAGCGGACGTTCCCGCTGCTCGCGCAGTCGCAGATCAAGCAGGTGTCGCTCGAGTGCGCGAACTCGCGCGTGCCGCTCGACCTCATGGCGCTGCTCGCGGGCAAGGACGTGCTGGTCGGCGCCATCGACGTCGCCAGCGACCGCGTCGAGGCGCCGGAGGACGTCGCGGCGACGCTGCGCGCCGCGTTGGCATTCGTCCCGGCCGCAAGGATGGTCGCGTGCACGAATTGCGGGATGGTGCCGCTCGCGCGCGACGTGGCGCGCGGCAAGCTGCGGGCGCTTGCGGCCGGGGCGGCAATCGTCCGCCGGGAGCTCGAGGCCGCCTGACGGCCGGCCTCGGGGTCCCCGGGCGGTCTGCCGCGGCCCGCCGGCGGCCCTTCCGGGGGCACCGGCCCCCATTTCCCTGTGTGGCGGTAGGGTATTCCCAAACCGGCCGGAATCGCGTATCCTCCCAAAGGTGTTTTGTTTCAAGTACTAAAGCACGTCCAAGCCCGGCACGCTGCAGCGCCGCGGTCCCGTACTTTTCTGTCCTTGAGAATGAAACATGGGGCGGGCATCCGCCCGCCGATTATTTATCTTGAGGAATGACGGAAAATGGCAACTGGTACCGTGAAGTGGTTCAATGACGCGAAGGGTTTCGGGTTCATTACGCCGGATGGCGGCGGCGAAGATCTGTTCGCGCATTTCTCCGCGATCAACATGCCCGGCTTCAAGACGCTGAAGGAAGGCCAGAAGGTCTCCTTCGAAGTCACGCAGGGCCCGAAGGGCAAGCAGGCGTCGAACATCCAGGGCGCCTGACGCTCGCCGGATCGTCGATCCAGAAAAAAGCCGGGTGACCCCCGGCTTTTTTCATGGGCGCTGCGCCAGCGTCAGCGCGTGCGCGCGCCGCGCATCCGCCAGCCGCCGAACGTTGCCAGCAACGCCGCCAGCAGCACCAGCATCGCCGGCGCGTTCACCGGAATCGGCGTGACCACCTGCGGCGGCGCGAAGTCCACGACGTTCTTCGCCGAGTTGTTGGCGCCGTTGGTGTCGCCCCCGCCTTCCACCGTCACCACGTTTACCACCGGCGACGGCGCGTCCGGCGCGACGTTTACCGTCAGCGTGATCACCGGATAGCTGGCCCCCGGCGCCAGCGGATCGCTGCGCGTGCACGGGCCCGCCGGCTGCGTGCACGTCCAACCCACCCCGCCGATCGCCGTGGCAGTCAGCCCCGGCGGCAGCGTGTCGGTCACCGTCACCGGCCCTGACGTCGGCACCGTGCCCACGTTGGTCACGACGATCGCGTACTGCGCGCCCACCTGCCCCGGCGCGAACGGACCGGTGTTCTGCTTGGCGATCGCCAGGTCCACCGTCGTGCCCGTCACGGTGATCGGCGCGCTCGCCGGCGGCGCGGCACCCCCACCCGTCTGCAGCGGCCCCGTGGTGTTGGTCACCGTCCCCGGCGTCGAGGACGTGATCGTCACCACGATCGTGCAGCCGCCCGGCGGAATGGTCGACCCCGCCGCCATCGTGATCGTCGTCGCCGTCACCGTGACGCCCGTGCAGGTGCCGGTGTTGCCCGACGTCGTCGTCACCCCGGCCGGCATCGTGTCGGTGAACGCGGCGGTCAGCGTCAGCGGCGTCGCGCCCGGGTTGCCCAGCGTGAGCGTCAGCGTGGCCGTGCCGCCCGCCGCGATCGTCGCCGGCTGGATCGTCTTCGTCAGCGTCGGGCCCGAACCCGTCACCGTGATCGGTGCGCTCGCCGGCGGTGCGGTGCCCCCGTCCGTCTGCAGCGGCCCCGTGGTGTTGGTCACCGTCCCCGGCGTCGAGGACGTGATCGTCACCACGATCGTGCAGCCGCCCGGCGGAATGGTCGACCCCGCCGCCATCGTGATCGTCGTCGCCGTCACGGTAACGCCCGTGCAGGTGCCGGTGTTGCCCGACGTCGTCGTCACCCCCGCCGGCATCGTGTCGGTGAACGCGGCGGTCAGCGTCAGCGGCGTCGCGCCCGGGTTGCCCAGCGTGAGCGTCAGCGTGGCCGTGCCGCCCGCCGCGATCGTCGCCGGCTGGATCGTCTTCGTCAGCGTCGGGCCCGAACCCGTCACCGTGATCGGCGCGCTGGCCGACGGCACGGTGCCCCCGCCCGTCTGCAGCGGCCCCGTGGTGTTGGTCACCGTCCCCGGCGTCGACGACGTGATCGTCACCACGATCGTGCAGCCGCCCGGCGGAATGGTCGACCCCGCCGCCATCGTGATCGTCGTCGCCGTCACCGTGACGCCCGTGCAGGTGCCGGTGTTGCCCGACGTCGTGGTGACTCCGGCCGGCATCGGGTCGATGAACGGCAGCGTCAGCGCCTGCGCGGTCGCGTTCGGATTGCCGAGCGTGAGCGTCAGCGTCGCGGTCCCTCCGGGGGGGATCGACGGCGGCGCGATGGCCTTCGCGAGCGTGGCTGCCGCCGCCGTGACCGTCAGCGGCGCGCTGGCCGGCGGCGACGTGCCGCCGTCGGTCTGCACGGAACTGGTCGTGTTGGTGACCGTGCCCGGCGTCGCCGAGGTGATCGTCACCACGATCGTGCAGCCGCCCGCGGGAATCGTGGAACCCGCGGCCTTCGTGATGAGCGTCGGCGCAATGGTGACCGCCGAGCACGTGCCTTGATTGACCACGGACGTGATCGTCACGCCCGCCGGCATCGCGTCGGTGAACGCGGCGGTCAGCGTCAGCGGCGTCGCGTTGGCGTTGGCCAGCGAGATCGTCAGCGTCGCCGTGCCGCCCGCCACGATCGTGGCCGGGAGGATCGTCTTGCCGATCGTCGAACTGGTCGCGGTCACGGTGAGCGGCGCGCTCGCGGGCAGCGCCGCGCCTGCGTTGGTCTGCAGGTCGCCGGTGGTGTTGGTGACCGTACCGGGCGTGGCCGAGGTGATCGTCACGACGATCGTGCAGCCGCCGGCCGGGAGCACCGACCCCGACGCCATCGTGATCGTCGTCGGCGTGACCGTCACGCCGGTGCACGTCCCGGTGTTGCCCGACGTGGTCGTCACGCCGGACGGCATCGTGTCGGTGAACGCGGCGGTCAGCGCGAGCGGCAGCGTGTTCGGGTTGCCGAGCGTGATCGTCAGCGTCGAGGCGCCGCCGGACACGATGGTCGCGGGCAGTATCGTCTTGCCGAGCGCCGGCGGTGACAGTGGAACCGGGGTTGCCGTGCCGGTCTCGTTGCCCGGGTTCGGGTCGGGCGTGGGCGAGGACACGGTTGCCGTGTTCGTGTAGGGTCCACCCGCGTTGACGGTGGCCGTGATCTGCAGCGTCGCGCTGCCGGGGAAGGCCAGCGTGCCGATCGTCCAGATGCCGGTGACGTTGCTGTAGCTGCCGACGCTCGGCGACGCGGACACGAACGCGAAGCCGGCCGGCAGCTGGTCGCTGACCTGCACCGAGTCCGCCTGGTTCGGGCCGTTGTTGGTCACCGTGATCGTGAACACCACGTTGCTGCCGACGGGCGGCGCCGCGACGTTCACGGTCTTGGTGAGCGCGAGGTCCGCCTGCTGCGTGATCGCCGTGCTCGCGGTCCCCGTGTTGTTCGTCGGCACGGTGTCGATCTCGTTGACCGTCGTCACCGTGGCGGAATTCACCAGCGGATTCGCACCCGTGTACGGCGAGTTCACCGTGACGTTGATCGTCAGGTTGGTCGAGGCGCCATTGGCGAGCGCGCCCAGCGTGCAGGTGACGGTGCCGGCCGCGAACGCGCAGCCCGGGCTCGCGCTGACGAACGTGACGCCCGCGGGCAGCGTGTCGGTGACCTGCGCGCCGTTGCTGGCCGCCGGCCCGTTGTTGGTGACGGTCAGCGTCCACGCGAGCGGATTGCCGGGCACGACCGAGGCCGGCGCGCTCTTGGTCAGCGCGAGGTCGGCCGCCTGCCGCGACGTCGTCGAGTGCGTCGTCGCGTTGTTCGACGCCTCCGTCTCGGGCTCGGCCCCGGTGACGCTCGCCGAGTTGAACGTCGTGCCCGACGTGCCGCTCGCGATCGACTCGGCGCGCATGTCGTAGGTGACCGTGACCGCAGCGCCCGAGGCGAGGCTCGGCCACGTGCACGTGAGCGTGCCCGACGTCACGTTCAGCGCCGGCTCGACGCACGAGCCGCCGCCGCTGACCGTCACATTGCCCTGCCAGCTGAACGTCGCCGTCGGCGACCCCGTCGGGAAGTTGTCGGTCATGACCAGGTTGGTCGCGAGCGACGGACCGCCGTTGCTGACGGTGATCGTGTACTTGGTGAGCTGGCCGAGCGCCACCGGGTCGACGCTGTCGACTTTGTTGATCACGAGGTCGATCGCGGCATTGGTGACGGCGGTGGTCGCCGTCGCGCTGTTGTTGGCGCTGTTGGATTCCGCGGTCGTCGTCGCGATCGTGACGTCGTTCTGCACGCCCGTCGCGCCGGTCTGCGGGCGGACGACCACGGTGGCCGTCTGCTGCGTACCGGTGGCGAGCGATGCCCACGTGCAGGTCAGCGTGCCGCCGAGCGCGCCCACCGCGGGCGTCGAGCACGTCGGCGCGCCGGCGCCGGCCGGCGTGGTCGCCAGGCTGAGAAAGGCCGCGTTGGCCGGCAGCGTATCGGTGATGGTCACGCTGGCCGCCGTCGACGGGCCGTTGTTGCGCGCCGTGATCACGTAGGTGAGCGGCGTGCCGGCTTGCACCGGATCCGGCGCGTCGGTCTTGGTGACCGTGACGTCGGCCACCGCGGTGACCTGGCTCGTTACGGAGCCCGAGTTGTTGTCGCGGTTCGGGTCGCCGACGTCGGGCGACGTGACCGTCGCCGTGTTCGTGCGGCTGCCGGAAGTGGCCCGCAGCGGGCGCACGACGATGGTGACGGTCGCCGTCGCGGCGGCGGCGAGCGTGCCTAGGTTGCAGGTCACAGTCACGTTCGGGCCGTTCGTGACCACGTTCGGCGTGCACGTGCCCTGCGATGGCGTGGCCGACTGAAAGCCGCCGGTCGTGATCAGCTGGTTGTTGCCCGTGGCGTTGAAGACGTCGGTGACCGTGACGTTGGTCGCGGCCCCCGGACCGATGTTCTCGATCGTGATGACGTACGTGAGGTCCTGGCCCGCAAGGACCGGATCGGGGCTCGCGGTCTTGGACACCACGCGCAGGTCGGCCTGGAGCGCCGGATCGGTCGAGATGACGTTGCGCGACGCGCAATCGTTGGCCGCGTTGCCGTCGGAGGGCCCCGCACCCGAGAGCGCGACGCATGCGGTGTTGGTTGTCGTTCCGCCGACGGTCGCGACCACCGGCACCGTGATCGCCGGGAAGTTGCTGTTGGCCGCCTGCGTGGCGGTCAGCGTGCGCGTGCACGTGACGGTCACCGGACCGGGCGCAGGGAACGGCGGTGTCACGGGCACGGTCGAGCACGCCCAGCCGGTGCCCGTGACCGCGGCCCGCAGCGAGATGCCGGCCGGAATCGTGTCGGTGACGGTCACGGTCTGGCCGATCGCCACCGGCGACGGACCGTTGTTGCGCGCGGTGAGCGTGTAGGTGAAGTTCTGGCCGGGCACGACCGCGGCGAGCGACGCCGTCTTCGTCATCGACAGGTCGGCGGCGTTGCTGCCGGTGATGTTCACCGACCCGGAGTTGTTACCCGGCACGGGGTCGGGCTCCGGCGCCGCGATCGTCGCCGTGTTCGGGATCGAGCCGGTCGCGTTCACCGTCGCGACGATCGTGATCGTCGGCATGTTGGTGAAGTTGGTCGAGAACGGGCCGGGGCGCGTGCAGGTGACGGTCGGCGCAGCGTAGGCGCAGGTCCAGCCGGTGCCGGTCGCCGACACGAACGTCAGGTTGGCGTTCAGCGTGTCGGTGACGGTGATCAGGCCGCCGCCCTGCCCCGCGGGCTCGCCGCCGTTCAGCCGCGGCGTCAGCGTGTACGTGACGTTGCTGCCCACACCCACCGTCGACGGCGCCGCCGTCTTGGTGATCGACACGTCGGAGAAGCCGCCGTTGACGGTCGTCGTCGCGGTCACGGTGTTGTTGGCCATGTTGCCGTCGGGCAGCGGCGAGCTGACCGCGAAGGCGGCGGTGATCGAGCCGCCGACGTTGGCGACCGCCGGCACGGTCAGGTTGGGTGCGCTGGCGCCGGACGCGAGCGACGTATTGCGCGTGCAGGTGATCGTCTGGCCCGCGCACAGCGGGTACCCCGTCGACGGCGAGCACGACCAGCCGGAGCCGGTCGGCACCGCCGTCACGCACGCACCCGCAGGCACCGCGAACGTGATCGTCTGCGACGCCGCCGCCAGCGGACCGTTGTTGGTCGCGGTGACGACGTAGTTGTACGCGGTGCCCGAACTGATCGGTGCGACGGGGCTCGTCACCGACACCGCCATGTCGGTCGCGTTCTGCGCGGTCGTGCTCTCGGCGACGTCGAGGTTGTTCGACGTGTTCGGGTCGGGCGTTGCCGCCGTCACCGACACCGTATTCGTGTAGACGCCGGGCGTGGGCAGGATCACCTGGATCGTGACCGTCGCGTTGGCAAGGTACGCCAGCGTGCCGAGGTCGCAGTTGACCACGCCGGCCACAGGGGGATTGCACGTGCCCTGCGTCGTCGTCACGCCGACGAACGACGAGCCGGGCGGCAGCGTGTCGGCGAAGTCGATGCCGGTCGCGGTGTCCGGGCCGTTGTTGTCGACGCGGATCGTGTAGGTGAACACGCCGCCGGCCGGGCCCGGATCGGGACTGTCGGCCTGGTTGACGACGAGGTCGGCGGATTGCGCGAAGGCCGGGTTGGCCATCGCCGCAAAGGCCGCGAAGGCGGCGGCGGGAAGGAATTTCGCCCAGCAAGACACGAGCGCGCCCACGCGCGCGAAGCACGAACCAGCCATGAATGCCTTTCTTGTTGGAACCGCGGACACCGCCAGGCACGTGCGCCCGGCCGACGCGTCCTCCCCGTTCACATGGTCGCTGACCCGGGATCGCGGGCTCCGGCGACGCCTTACGGCGGCATGGAGTGCAATTCGCGTGCCTGACTGGTTGTAACGCACAACACGAGGACAGACTCGGTCTCGGCAGGAGCCAAAGGTCATGCTGGCGACAGTCGGCGCACCTGTTGTACTAAGCAAGACTGCGCAATTCGCGCAGCGCCACGGACAACATTGCCGCATCGTGCGTCGGCGCCGCCCGCAGTTCCGCGAGCAGGTGCGCGGCTCGTTCCAGCTCCTCGCCGGTTGCGGTCCTGCCACGCGTCCACCAGCCGGGCGGCAGCGGTCGCATCGCCGCCGCTGCCGACGACATCGGCCGTCACCGCTGCGCGACAGCGCGGAGAGGTCGTCCTGCATCGCCCCGCGCGCGAGCCGGTCCCAGTGCGCGTCGCCGGGCAGCGCGGCGACCTTTTCGCGCAGCCACGCGAGCCCCAGGCGGTCCGCCACGGCGAAGTACACGGCGGCCACCGGCTCGACCGGCTTCTTCGCCGTCGCCGCGACCTCGGCGATGTCGAGCGCCGCGTGCAGCGTACCGAACGTGACGACCCGCTCGGCCAGCTCGCGCGGGACGCCGGCGGCGGCGAGCGTCGCCACCTCGGCGTCGACGCGCGCGCGCTCGGTGGCGGCGAGCAGCTTCGGCAGCTGCGCCGACAGCGACTCGACGAGCGGGCGGAAATGCGCGATGGTCGCCGCCATGTCGTCGGCCAGGCGCCGCGAGCGCAGGAACCAGACCGTGCCCCGCTCGAGCTGGCCGCTGGTGTCGACGAGCATCGCCGACTGCACGGCGTCGTCGACCTCGTTGTCGAGCGCCTCGATCGCCTTCCACATCGGCACGAGGCCGAACACCTCGCGCGCCAGCAGGTACGCGCGCACGACCTCGTGCGGGCGCGCGCCGGTGGTCTCGGTCAGCCGGTGCACGAACGTGCTGCCGACGCGGTTGACCATGCTGTTCAGCACGTGCGTGGCGATGATCTCGCGCCGGAGCGGGTGGCGCGCCATGTAGGCGGCGTACGCGTCCCGCAGCGCGGCCGGGAAGTAGCGCGTGAGCACCGTGGCGACCCACGGGTCGTCGGGCAACGGCGAGGCGACGAGCTCGTCGGCCAGCCACAGCTTGCAGTAGGCGAGCAGCACGGCGGCCTCGGGGCTGGTCAGCCCGCGCCCGTGCTTGCGGCGCACGGCGATCTCGTCGTCGGACGGCAGGAACTCGATGGCGCGATTGAGCCGGCCATTCCGCTCGAGGAAGTGCATGAACCGCGCCTGCGCGTCGAGCAGCGTGGGCGCGATGCGCCCGGTCACCGACAGCACCTGCGTCTGGAAGTAGTTGTCGCGCAGCACCAGCGTCGCCACGTCGCCGGTCATGCTCGCCAGCAGCGTGTTGCGCTGCTTTTCCGTGAGCTCGCCGTCGTCGACGGCCAGTCCGAGCAGGATCTTGATGTTGACCTCGTGGTCGGAGGTGTCCACGCCCCGCGGAGTTGTCGATCGCGTCGGTGTTGATGCGCCCGCCCCTGAGCGCGTACTCGATCCGGCCGCGCTGCGTGCACCCGAGGTTGCCGCCCTCGGCGAACACCTTGCACCGGAGCTCGCGGCCGTCGACGCGCAGCGCGTCGTTGGCGCGGTCGCCGACGTCGGCGTGCGACTCGGACGCCGCCTTCACGTAGGTGCCGATGCCGCCGTTGTAGACGAGGTCCACCGGCGCCTTGAGGATCGCGTTGACGAGCTCGGTGGGCGTCAGCGCCACGGCGGCGATGCCGAGCGCGGCCTTGACCTCCGGCGTGATCGTGATCGACTTGGCACTCCGCGCGTGCACGCCGCCGCCCTTCGACAGGCGCCGCGGGTCGTAGTCGGCCCACGACGAGCGCGGCAGGCGGAACAGCCGCTCGCGCTCCGCGAGGCTCGCCGCCGCGTCCGGATCCGGATCGAGGAAGATGTGCCGGTGGTCGAACGCGGCGACCAGCCGGATGTGCGGCGAGGCAGCATGCCGTTGCCGAACACGTCGCCGGACATGTCGCCGATGCCGACGACGGTGAAGTCGGTCGTCTGGGTATCGACGCCCATCTCGCGGAAGTGCCGCTTGACCGCCTCCCACGCGCCGCGCGCAGTGATGCCCATCGCCTTGTGGTCGTAGCCGGCCGACCCGCCGGAGGCGAACGCGTCGCCGAGCCAGAAGCCGTATTCCTTGCTGACCGCATTCGCATAGTCGGAGAACGACGCCGTGCCCTTGTCGGCCGCGACCACCAGATAGGGGTCGTCGGCGTCGTGCCGCTTGACCGCGAGCGGCGGGACCACGCGGCCACCGGCGCGGTTGTCGGTGAGGTCGAGCAGGCCGCGCAGGTAGTCCTGGTAGCAGGCGATGCCCTCCTTCAGGTAGGCATCGCGGTCGCTCGGTGCCGGCGCACGCTTCAGCACGAAGCCGCCCTTCGAGCCGACCGGCACGATCACGGTGTTCTTCACCATCTGCGCCTTCATGAGGCCGAGCACCTCGGTGCGGAAGTCCTCCGCACGGTCGGACCAGCGCAGCCCGCCGCGCGCGACCGGCCCGCCACGCAGGTGGATGCCCTCGAACCGGGTCGCGTAGACGAAGATCTCGAACGCCGGCTTCGGTTCCGGCAGCCCCGGAACCTTCGCCGGGTCGAACTTGAACGAAAGGAAGGTGCGCCGCCGGCCCGCCGCGTCGCGCCGCCAGAAATTGGTGCGCGTCGTGGCGTTGATCAGCGCGAGCAACTGCCGCAGCACGCGGTCCTCGGACAGGTTCTCGACGGATTCGAGCGCCGCCTGGATAGCGCGCTCGCGCTCGGCCGCGCGCGCGCCCGCGCCGTCGCCGCCCTCCGGATCGAAGCGGGCGCGGAACAGCTCGATCAGCAGTCGCGCGACGTCCGGATGCGCCGACAGCGTGCCTTCGACGAAGGACTGCGACAGCGGAAAGCCGGTCTGGCGCATGTACTTCGCGTACGCACGCAGCACGACGATTTCCTCCGCGGACATGCGCGCCGCCACGACCAGCCGGTTGAAGTCGTCGTTCTCGACCTCGCCGCGGAAGATGCGGCCGAACGCGTCCTCGAACACCGCGTGCAGCGTGTCGACCTCCAGGTCGACGCCGGGCAGCGCCGACTGGAGGCCGAAGTCGTGCATCGCGATCGGCGGCGCACCCTGCGGCACGATCCGGTGCGGGTGCTCGTCGAGCACGGACAGGCCCATGTGCTCGAGCATCGGCAGGCTGTCCGACAGCGTGACGGGGCGGCCGAGATGGATGAGCTGGAAGCGCAGCGTCCCCGGCGCCGCCTCCAGCGGCCGGTACAGCGAGAGCGCGAGCGGCTCGGCTTCCGTCAGCTTCGCCATCAGCTCGATGTCGGGCACGGCGTCGCGCGCCGGGAACTCCTCGCGATAGCCGGCCGGGAATGCGTGAGCGAACCGGCGGTGCAGCTCGAGGCCGCGCGCCTCGCCTTGCGCCTCCACCAGCGCCGCCTTCAGGTCCTCGGTCCAGCGGCGCGTCGCGTGGACGAGCCGCGCCTCGACGTCGCGCACGTCGGCGTCGGGAATCGCTCCCGGCGTCGTGCGCACGGTGATGTGAATGCGCGCGAGGACCGACTCCGACAGGCTCACGTTGAACTCGGACCCGGTGCCGTTGAACGCGGCGATCAGGATCGCCTGCCACTTCTGCCGCAGCTCCGTCGAGAAGTGCTCGCGCGGCGCGAAGATGAGGCACGACACGAAGCGCTCGAACGGGTCGCGGCGGACGAACAGGCGCAAGCGCTGCCGGTCGTACAGATGCAGGATGCCCATCGCCGTGCGCAGGAGGTCGTCCTCGCCGGTCTGGAACAGCTCGTCGCGCGGATAGGTCGCGAGGATGTTGGACAGCGCCTTGCCGGCGTGGCTGCCCTCGGCCAGACCCGCGCGCGCGACGACGTTCGCGACCTTCCGGCGCAGCAGCGGGATCTCGGCCGGGTTCGCGCTGTACGCGGAGGACGTGAATAGACCGAGGAAGCGGTCCTCGCCGTCGACGTTGCCCGCCGCGTCGAACCGCTTGACCGCGACGTAGTCGAGGTAGCCCGGCCGGTGCACGGTCGAGCGCGACGTCGACTTGGTGATGACGAGGAGCTCGGGCCGGCGCGCGTACGCGCGGATCTCGGGCGGCAGCGCCGCGAAGCTCGTCGCGTGGTCACGACCGGGCTTCTCGCGCAGGATGCCGAGGCTCGACTCCGGCACGATCTTCAGCGCGTCGTGCCCGTCGACCGTGACGAGGTCGTGCCGCCGGTAGCCCAGGAACGTGAAGTGGTTCTGCGCGAGCCAGCCCAGGAACGCGCGGCCCTCCTCGACCTCGCCCTCGGGAATCGTGGGCGGGCGGCGCTCGAGCTCCGCCACGAGGGCGAGCGCCTCCTGCTGCATCGCCTTCCAGTCGCCGACGGCGGCGCGCACGTCGGCGAGCACGCGCGCGATGTCCGCTGCCAGCGTCTCCAGCGTCGCCGCTCCCGTCACCCGGTCGACCTCGACGTGGATGAACGACTCGCGCAGAGCGCTCGCAGCGCCTTCCGCAACGACCCCGGTCAGTGCGCCGTCGGTCGCGCGCACGACGTCGATGATCGGGTGGATGATGAGATGCAGCGTCAGTCCGTGCCGGTTCACCTCCATCGTCACCGAGTCGACGAGGAACGGCATGTCGTCGTTGACTATTTCGATGATCGTGTGCGTCGACTGCCAGCCGTGTTCCTCGATCGTCGGGTTGAACGCGCGCACGCGCGCCTGCCCCGGCGCCCGCTTGCGTGCGAAGCCCCAGTGCGACAGGACGGCGCCGTAGAGGTCGGGCAGCTGCCGGTCGGCGAGATCGTCCGGGTCGACCTGCCCGTAGTAGGCGCGCAGGAACGCCTCGAGCGTGGCGCGCTCCGCCGGCGCCACCTTCTGCTGCACGAGCGACGCGAGTTCGGCCAGCCGCTCGACGCGGCGGTCCTGCTCGACCGTGTTGCCTTTCATCGTGGATCCTCCTCGGGCCCTGGTTGCCGCGAATCGATCACCGCGCGCCCGGTCTGCCGTGCGTGGCCGACTGCAGATGTCATTATCGCCCGGTTCGCCGACAGGATGGCCACGAGGGCGGCGGCGGATGCGCGGGCAACGCCGCCGCGTGCCCGGGCGTGACGGTCACTTCGCCTTCGACGGCAGCCGCCGCCGCTCGCCCGCGAACATGAACATGCCGCGGCCCTCGGTGGTGGATCGTGCGCGGGTCGGCCACCCGCGGATCGATCCACGCCTGCACGACCTCGACGACGAAGAAGCAGTACTTGCGCACCATCCGCGTGTCGACCACGCGGCACTCGAAGTTGGCGTAGCACTCGGCGACGAGCGGCGCGCGCACGCGCGTCGCCGGCATCGGCGTCAATCCGACGGCCGCGAACTTGTCGCCGCGGCGCCCGCTGACGTTGCCGCAGGCGATCGCCTGGCGCGCGATGCCGGCGGTCGGGATCGCGATCACGCACTCCTTCGTCGCGACGAGCGCCGCGTACGAGTGGTTGCGGTTGCTCACCACGCAGCCCACGAGCGGCGGCTCGAACTCGAGCATCGTGTGCCACGACATCGCCATCACGTTCGCGCGGCCGGCGCGCGCGGTCGTCAGCAGCACGACCGGTCCCGGTTCGAGGTGCCGGTAGACATCGGACAGCGGAAGCGATCGCCGGCGCATGCATCCGACTGTGCCAAAGCGGGACGTGCGCGGCAAGGCGTGCACCTGCCCCGCGCAACGGAGCGCGACCGGGGCGCCACGCGCCCGTTTCCGCACCATGCCGCAACACGGCGCGTGTCATCCGAATACCCGATGGCGTTGATCGGAATTATCGATTTGACCGGGCCGGGATCCGCACGGATATTGGATTTGTGCGCCGCACCATGGCTGCCGCGCCCCGAGTCGGGTGCCCGGCCGCGGGACGGCGGCGCATTCAACCGAAAGGAGACCGCATGGAAAACCCGACGAATCGCTATCCCGGTTTCGACCTGCGAACGTCCGAAGGCCGCGCGTACGTCGCGCTCGGCATCTGGTTGCGTCTGGCCCTCGTCGGCGCCGTCGCGGCCGTGACCGGGATCGTGCAATTCCTCTCCGGCGAACTGCCGCCGGTGCCCGCGCTGGCACTCGTTGCCGGGGGCGGCATCCTGGCCGAAATCGGCCGCCGCAAGACGGCCGCCGCGCTGCGCCTCCGCGCCGACCGACGTCACGCCGGTGTCGGCGCCATCTCCCCTCGACGTGCGTGGGGCGCTCGGCCGCTGACCGCGACCCCGGTCAACCGCCGCCGCGCGCGCGGCCGATGACGTCGTAGACGGTGCGCAGGTCGGCGATCGGCATCTGGCCCGGCGCCGAGCTGCCCTCGCCCACCGCGAACGACAGCGACGACCCGAACAGGCCGCCGACCATGCGCGTCACGGCGCCCAGCGGCCCCATCGACATGCTGATCAGCGGGACGCCGGCCTTGGCGTGCGCGGTGGCGGTCGCCGTGAGCAGCGCCAGCACGTCGGCGCGGTCGCGCGGCATCACGGCGACTTTCGCGACGTCGGCGCCCAGCCGCTCCGCCTCGAGGAATCGCTGGACCAGGAAGTCCACGCCCGGCGTGTAGCCGAAGTTGTGGTAGGACAGGATCACCCGCGAGCGCTGCGCGTGCGCCGTTTCCACGACGCGCCGCACGTGCTCGGGGTCGTTGCCCATCTCGAAGTCGAGGAAGTCGGCGTGGCCGGTCGCGCCGACCGCGTCGTACAGCGCGACCACGCCCCCGTCGTCGAGCGGGATCGGCGTGCCGCCCTCCTTCGTCGAGCGGCGCGTGAAGATGATCGGCGCGTCACCTACCGCCGCGCGCAGCGCAGCGAGCGTGTCCACCACGGCCGCCGTGTCGCCGATCGCCTCGAAGAAGTCGACGCGCCACTCGATGACATCGGGCTTCTTCGCGACGACGTTCGCCGCCTCGGCGAGCACGCGCTCGCGCGTGCGGCCGACGAGCGGCGCGCAGATCACCGGCGTGTCCCCGCCCAGCGTGCGGCCGCGAACGGTGATGACCTTGTCCCTCTTCATGGCGATGCTCCGGGTGCCGGCGCGCGGGTCCCTGCCGCGTGCCGTCGCATGGATTCTACAGCGCGGCGCCGGCGAGTCCCTTGTACCCCAGCAGCCGCGGCAGCCACAGCACGATGTCCGGCACGAACGTGATCAGCAGCAGCGCGGCGAGCATGACGACCAGGAACGGGATCTCCTCGCGCACGATGTCGCGCAGCGGCACGTCGGCGATCTTGACCATCATGAACAGCAGCAGGCCGTAGGGTGGGGTCACCAGCCCGAACATGATGTTGGTGACGCACAGAATGCCGAAGTGCACGGGATCCACGCCCAGCGCGACGGCGGTCGGCAGCAGCACCGGCAGGATCACGAGGATGATCGTCGTGCCCTCGAGGAAGCAGCCGAGCACCAGCAACAGGATGTTGACGAACACGAGGAACAGGATCGGCGACATCTCGTGCGCCTTCAGGAATACCGACAGCGACTTCGGGATGTTCTCCGCGGTGATCACGTAGTTGAACACGATCGCGCCGGCGATCAGCATGCCGATCGACACGGTGATGCGGCTGCTGGTGACGAGCGAGCGGTAGACGTCCGCCAGGCTCACGTTCCGGTACAGGAACACCGAGATCAGCAGCGCGTACAGCGCGGCGACCGCGGCGGCCTCCGTCGGCGTCGTGATGCCGCTGTACAGGCAGCCCAGCAGGATCACCGGCATCAGCAGCGCCGGTAGCGCCTCCCAGGTGATCCGCGGCAGATCCCGCAGCGGCACCTTTTCGTCCACCGGGAAATTGCGCCGCTTGGCGGTGAAGCCGATCAATGCCATCTGGACGACGCCGATGAAGACGCCGGGCACGACGCCGGCCAGGAACAGGTAGCCGACCGACGCGTCGGACACCAGCGCGTAGAGCACCAGCGGGATCGACGGCGGCAGGATCGGGCCGATCACCGACGACACGGTGGTCAGCGCGGCCGCGTAGGCCGGCGTGTACTTGCCGTCGCGCGTCATCAGCGACTGCATCAGCTTGCCGGACGCGGCGGCGTCGGCGAGCGCCGAGCCCGACATGCTGGCGAAGATGATGCTCTGCAGCACGTTGACCTGCGCCAGTCCCCCGCGGAAGCGGCCGACCAGCGCGTTGCAGAACTTGAGCAGCCGATCCATGATGCTGCCGGTGTTCATGAACTCGGCGGCGAGCACGAACAAGGGGATCGCGAGCAGCAGGTAGCTCGTGAACATGCCGTTGAGCAACTGCTCGGCGGCGGTGCCCATGTCGAGCCCCGCGAGGAACAGGTAGAGGATCGATCCGCCGATCATCGCGTAGGCGACCGGCAGCCCGAGGACAGACAGTCCGACGATGGCGATCACCGCCAGGGAAAAGGGGCTCAGGAGGTTCACAGGCCGGAGCTCTTGGCGAGTTCGGCGTTGGCACCCGGGTCCGCGCCCCGCGCGATCGTCCAGATCGCCCACAGGTAGCGGACGATGATCGCGACGGCGAACACGACGTATACCGAGTACAGGACGTCCATCCGGATGTTGAGGTAAGACGACTTCTCGACCTTCATGAACGCGACGTACTTGACGGTCGCGGGCATCGCCATCGCGAACAGCACGACCGCCGCGGCGGCCACGAGGATGCCCACGGCGCGCCGGCCGGTCGGCCCCAGCGATCCCGAGACGAGGTCGAAGCGTATCTCGTCGCTCTCCTTCAGCCAGAACGCCGAGCCCAGCAGCACGATGTACAGCCAGCAGACGACCGACAGCTCCGACGACCAGCCGATCGGGAAGTTGAAGAAGTAGCGGAACACGATCTGGATGATGAAGGCAACGAACATCACGCCGAGCATGGCGGCGACGATGTTCTCCGCCCGTCGCCGGATCCAGTCGACAACGGTGGCAATGGTCGAATTCATGGGCTTCTCCGGTCCTCCCCGGACCTGTCGGTCACCGGCTTGCCGGGCCGGCCTCCGTAGTGCGCGGAGGCCGCCCCGGCCAGGCGAGTGCGCGGGCCGCCGGCAGCGGCCCGCGTCGAGCGATTACGACTTCAGCGCGTTGATCTTGTCGAGCAGCCCCGGCGGCCACGACTTCGCTTCCTCGGATGCCAGGTAGACCTTCTGCGCGTACGCGCGAAACGCGTTGACGTCCGGCGCGTAGACGTCGAGCCCCTGCTTCTTGAAGCCCTCCGCCAGCTCGGTCTCGCGCTTCAGGTGCTCCGCCGTGCTCCAGCCGATCGCCTTGTCGGCCGCGGCCTGGAAGGCCTTCTGCTTGGCCGCGTTCATGCCGTTCCACGTCTTCAAGTTCACCGTCAGCAGGTCGAAGCCGACCAGGTGCGACGTCAGCACGATCTGCGACATCACCTCGTAGAACTTCATGTTCTGCACGTTCGGCAGCGGGTTGTCCTGCCCGTCGATGGCGCCGGTCTGCAAGCCGGTGTAGGTCTCCGCGTAGGCCATCGGCGTCGGGTTGGCGCCCAGCGACCGGCCGAGCAGCTGCCACGCGTCGCCCGGCGGCATCCGCAGCTTGATCCCGGCGAGGTCCTCCGGCTTGGTGATCTTCTTCTTCGGCTTCAGGCCCACCTGCCGCGTGCCGAAGAACGTCGGCCCGAGGATCTTCACCTTGACCTGGTCCTCGACCATCTTCTTCATCTGCGCGCCGAGGTCGCTCGCGAAGAACGCGTTCAGGTGATTCGCGTCGCGGAACAGGTACGCCGACGTCAGGATCGACCACGCGGGGATCTGCTTGGAGATGTCCTGCGGTGCGACGTTGCCGAGCTCGAGGTTGTCCCGCTGCAGCGCCACGAGCTCTGTGCCCTGCTTGAACAGCGTGCCGCCGAGGAAGGCCTCGACCGTGTAGTCGGCCGCGATCTCCTTGGCGAAGACTTTCATCATGTCCGCGCGGATGTCCTTGTCCGAGAACACGGCGGCGAAGCGCAGCTTCGGCTTGTCCTGCGCCCACGCGGGGACGACGCCCGCCGCCGCGAACGCGGCGCCGGCCTTCAGAAGCGAACGACGGTCGATCTTCATGTCCATGTACTCCTCCGTGACGACGTTGGGGTTACCGCGGCTGGCCCGCGCTTTCGGCGAGCCAGGTGAGCACGAGATCGGACACCATCTGGCGGCGGCGCGCCACGTTTCCCTTCCCGCCCATTTCGCGCTGAAAGAGGGTGCCGAACGTGTACTGGTTGGTGACGTTGAACATCCCGAGTGCCGCGATCGCCATGTGCACGTCGATCGGGTCGACGTCGCGGCGAAAGTCCCCGTCCGCCTGCCCGCGCGCGATGACCCGCCCGAGCAGGTCGACGATCGGCCGGTTGAGCGTGCGCAGCGAAGGGAAGCGCTTCATGTGGCGGCCGCGCGCCTGGTTCTCGGCCACCACCAGCCGCACGAAGTCCTCGTGGCCGACGTAGTAGTCGTAGGTGAAGTCGACGATGCGCCGGATCGCAGCCGCCGGCGGCAGGTGGTCGAGCTCGAGGCCGCGCTCGGCGTCGCGGATCTCCGCGTAGACGCGCTCCAGGACCGCGAGGTAGAGCCGCTCCTTGCTGCCGAAGTAGTAGTTGATCAGCGCGCGCGTCGTGTGCGTGCGCGCCGCGATCGCGTCCATGCTGGCGCCCTTGTAGCCGCGCGACGCGAACTCCGCGATCGCGGCCGCGAGGATCCGGGCGCGATTGGCCTCGGGCGCCTTGGGCTTGCGCATAGCGGCCGCGCGTGCCGATGTGACCTGCAGAGTCATCGAGGGTCCCCGAACTGACGAAGTCGCAAGGGGAATTTAACAGGCCCGTCAATTCCGGGCAACGGCGCGGCTTGTTGCATCGCGGCATGGCCGTCGCCTCAGTACGCGACCTGCGCGACCGCGCGCAACTCGTCCGGGGTCGCGGTCCCGAAGCCGAAGAACTCGAGGTAGGCCGGGATCATCTCGAACAGCATGTCGGTGCCGACCTGGTAGCGGCAGCCGCGGGCCCGCGCCGCTTCGAGCAGCGGCGTGATCTCCTTCTTCATGACGACCTCGCCGACGAGCGTCCGGGCGTCGAGCCGGCTCGCGTCGAACGGCAGAGGGTCGTCGGGCTTCATGCCGAGCGGCGTCCCGTTCACCACGAGGTCGTAGCCCGCCGGATCGTTGCCGGCCACGCGGACGGAGAGCGCCGGGTAATGCTTGCCCAGCCGGGCGCCGAGCGCCTCCGCCGCGGCGCGATCGACGTCGGACAGCGCGAGCGCGCCCGCCCCGCCCCGGGCCAGCGACGCGGCGATCGCCGAGCCCACGCCGCCGGTGCCCACGACCAGGCAGCGCGCGCCGGCGAGCGCGAATCCCTTGCGCTTCAGGCCGCGCACGAAGCCCTCGCCGTCGAACATGTCGCCCAACAGCGTGCCGTCCGGACGCAGCAGCACCGCGTTGCACGAGCCCGCGATCTCGACGGTCGGCGTGATGGCGTCGACCAGGCCGACGGTCGTGACCTTGTGCGGCATCGTGACCAGCGCGCCGCGGATGTTGGTGAGGCGGAACAGCGTGCGCAGGAACGCCGGATAGTCGTCCGCCCTGCAGCCCATGGGAACCACGACGGCGTCGATGCCGTTCCGCTCGAACCACGGGTTGTAGATGAGCGGCGCCTTGAACGACTCGGTCGGATAGCCGATGTGGGCGATCAAGGTGGTCCTGCCGCTGATCATCGCTCGATCCTCCGTCGCCGCTCAGGCCACCAGCGCGCGCGCGGCGAGGTAGGCCTTGGCCGACTCGATGCAGCGGAACGCGTGCTCGGCGTTGCCGAGCTCGTGCACGCGATCGAGGTGCGGCAGCTCGATCGAGTACGGCACGCGCGGGATCTGCCGCAGGATGTCGGCGACGTCGATGCCGCCTTCGCCGAGGTAGAGCCGCGCCTCGCGCAGGATGTGCACCATCTCCTCGCGGTCGGTCGGGATCTGCGCCGGGGCGTCGCAGATCTGCGCGAAGTGGAACCACTCGCGCGGCAGCGCCGCCAGGTCGGCCGCCTTGTCGCGCGCCCGGTGGAAGTGGTGGGTGTCGATCATGAGGCCGGCGTTGTCGCGCTTGACGGTGCGCAGCACGTCGACGGCGCCCGCGAGGTCGCGCACCGTCGCGATCGGCACCGACTCGATATCGACCGTCAGCCCGAACGGCCGCGCGAGGTCGCAGATCTCGCCGAACGTGTCCATGTAGTACGCGCGGTCGGCCGACCAGATCGACGACAGCACGGCGCGCGCGCCCAGTTCAGCGGCGATTTCGAACTCGGGCACGTAGCTCTGCGGGTCGACCCCGTCCTTGACGCGTGCGAGCTCGATGTCGTGGACGCGCATGCCGGTGTCGGCGAGCGCACGGCGCGTCTGCCGCAGCAACTCGGGATTGCGGGCGAGCCCGTAATTGGGCTCGCCGGGCAGACCGAGGAAGATGGTCCGCAGGCTCACGTAATCGTAGCCGGCGCGCGCCGCGACGTAGATCATCTCCGGCGGCGGGCAGCCCATGACCGTGAGGTGCGCCAGCGAGAACTCGTGCTTCACCGTGACCTCCTCCGGGGAACGACGGGGCCCGCTGGTGGCGGGCGGCGCGCCTTCGTGACGACCCGTCGCCGCCGTGTCGGCCGGACGGGCGATCTCGCGCAGGTTCTGTTCCATGACGGTCTCCAGGTTTGGATGCCGGCTCACTTGCCGCCGGTCGCGACGTGGTGCACTTTCTTGCCCGGCGAGTAGATGTCCATGATGTTCCAGTGCCCCGCGGTGGGCACCGGCTCGTTCTTCATGTACACGTCGAGCACCACGGGCCGCTTCGACTTGATCGCCTTCGCGAGCGCCGGCCTGAACTCGGCGGCGGACGCGATCTTGACGCCGTCGATGCCGTAGGCGCGGGCGATCGCCGCGAAGTCGGGCGACCACGTCCTGCCGTTCTTCTCGAACACCGTGCCGAACGTCGTGCCGTAGTGCGCCAGCTCGAGCCCGGCGATCGTGCCGAACGCGTGGTTGTTCATGATCACCCAGACGACGGCGATGTCCTGTTCGAACGCGGTCGCGAGCAGCGCCGGGTTCTGGCCGAAGCCGCCGTCGCCGATCAGCGCCACGACGACGCGGTCGGGGCACGCGACCTTGGCGCCGAGCGCCGCCGGCGCGCCGAAGCCCATCGTCGCGTAGCCGCCCGGCGTGAAGATCGTGCCCGGCTCGTAGATCGGGAACTGCTGGCCCACGCCATTCTTGTTCCAGCCCACGTCGGTGCAGATCAGCGCGTCGCGCGGCAGTACGGCGCGCACGTCGGCGAGGATGCGCTCCGGCCGCATCGGCCACGCGTCGCTGGCCATCGCCTTCGCGTTGCCGGCGACGAAGGTCTTGCGGTTCTTCGCCATTTCGGCCAGCAGCTTGTCGCGCCTGACCGCTTTCGGCGCAACCTTGCGCGCGACGCGGTTCAGCACGCGCAGCGCCTCCTTCAAGTCCGCCACCGCACCGATCGCGACCGGGTAGTTGCGACCGATCTCGGCCGGGTCGATGTCGATGTGGACGAGCTTCGTCGGGGGGAAGTTGAACGTGTACTCGCGCTCCCACGAACTGCAGTCGGCCTCGGAGAAGCGCGTGCCGAGGCCCAGAATCCAGTCGGCGCCCCTGCACTTGTCGTTGATGTACTTCGTCCCCCAGAACCCGGTCATGCCGAGGATCTGCGGGTGGTCGTCCGGCAGCGCGCCCTTGCCCATCAGCGTGTGCGCGACCGGCAGGCAAAGGTGCTCGGCGAACTCGCGCATCTCGACCGCGGCGTCCGCGAGCAGGATGCCGCCGCCGACGTAGAGGACCGGCGTCTTCGCCGCGAGCAGCTGGCGGACGATCTTCTCGGCCGTCGCGTCGTCGAGCGACGGCTTCGCCAGCGACTTCGCGTTGCCCTGCAGGCGCTTCCACAGCGCGACGTCGATCTCCTTGCTGAAGATGTCCATCGGCACGTCGACCAGCACCGGGCCCGGGCGGCCGCTCTCGGCCAGCGCGAACGCCTTCTCGAGGATCTCGGGGAAGAGGTGCGGCGAGTCCACGCGCCACGCGCGCTTGACGAACGGCCGGTAGATCTCGTACTGCGACGCGTCGGCGTGCAGGTTCACCTCCTGGTGCGGGTGCTTGCCGTAGTAGTGCGTCGGCACGTCGCCGGCGATCACCACCATCGGGATCGAGTCGAGCGCGGCGTTGGCGACACCGGTGGCGGCGTTGGTGAGCCCGGGCGACAGGTGCGACAGCACGACGGAGGTCTTCTTCGTCGCGCGCGCGTAGCCGTCGGCCGCGTGCGCGGCGATCTGCTCGTGCCGGGTGTTGACGAACTTGATCTTCCGGCTCTTCGACAACGCCGCCAGCACGGCGATGTTCGTGTGGCCGCAGAGACCGAAGATGTGCTTGATGCCGCGGCCTTCCAGGTACTTGACCAGCTGGTTCGCAATCAAATCCTTCATCGCTTGCTCCTTGCTCCTTGCGCCTTGCGCCGCGCGGCCGCCAGGCCGCCCGGGAATGCGTTCATCGGCCGCGGTCGGCGGGCTCGGGCACCGCGCGCTGCGGCGGGCCGCTGTAGCGGTACGGGATCTGCGGCGTCATCGGTCCCTTGATGCGGCCGCCTTGCTGCTTCTGCTCCCAAGCGTGCGCGAGGATGCCCACGGCGCGCGACAGGACGAACAGGCCCCGTCCCAGCTCCGGCTCGAAACCCAGTTCGCAGAAGATCACCGCGGTGATGCCGTCGATGTTCATCGGGATGTGGCGCCCCTTCGCGGCCCGCAGCGCCGCCTCCACCGCGTGGCCGATCGCTGCGAAGCGGCCGGTCACGGTGCCGGCCCCGCGCGCCTGCTCGACCAGCGCGAACAGCGGGGCGGTGCGCGGGTCGATCGGATGGAAGCGGTGGCCGAAGCCGGGCACGATCCTGTCGCCCGCGTTCGCCCGCCGCTTCAGCACCGCCGCTGCCGCGGCGACGAGGTCGCCGTGCGGGCCCGCCTCCGCGTCGATCTCGCGGTAGAGCTCCATGCACTGCTGGCCGGCGCCGCCGTGCACGTCGTCGAGCACGTTGATCGCCGAGGCCATCGCGCCGTTGACCGGCAGCCCGCAGGTGACCGCCATCCGCGAGATCGCGATCGACGGCGCGTGCGGGCCGTGGTCCACGCCCGGCACCATCGCCGCCTCGAGCAGGTCCGCCTGGCCCGGCGTCGGCAGCTCGCCGCGCAGCATCAGCCAGATCATCTCCGGGAAGCGCACGCGGCCGATCAGTTCCTCGATCGGATAGCCGCGGATCGCGATCTTGCCCGGATGGATGTCGATGATCGCGGTATCCCACCACGCGGACGCGTCGGCGAGGATCTCCTCGGGTGTCTTCGCGGCCATGGCGTCAGGTCGTGATCGTCTCGACCTCGGCCTCGAGCGCCGGGTCGTAGAACGGGCCGAACAGCTCCTCGTCGGACGGCTTGTCCTCCTTGATCGGCACCGACACCCACGTCGTGTTCAGGTAGTGCTTCAGGTGCACGTTCTCGGAGACGACGTTGCCGCCCCAGGTGCCGCAGCCCAGGCTCGACGTCATCGGCATGCCGTTGTTGAACGCGCCGGCGTTGGCCTTCGACTGCGGCTGCCGCACCATGATCCGCGATACCGGCGCCGCCATCGCGAGCCGGTGGATGTGGTCCTGGTCGAACGAATAGATGCCGCACGAGTGGCCCTTGCCGCCGACCTCGTAGATGCCGCGCATCATGTCGAGCGCCTGGTCGAAGCCCTGGTACTTGTAGACAGCGAGCAGTGTGGTCAGCTTCTCGCCGGAGAACGGATGCGCCTTCCCGATGCCGTCGCCGTGCACGATGATGAACTTGCGATCGGCGGGAATCGTGAAGCCGGCAGCCTTCGCGAGCTGCTGCGGCGCGATAGCGACCGTGTCCGACGTCCGGTGCGCCTCGTCGTCCCACATCACGCGGCGCAGCGCGGCCTTCTCCTGCTCGCTCGCGAGGTAGCCGCCCTCGGCCTGCAGCTGCGCGAGCAGCCGGTCGAAGATCGACGCCTCGATGATGAGGTTGCCGTCGGCAGAGCAGCCGGAGCCGAAGTCGGACGTCTTGGACAGCCGCGTGTTGCGCGCCGCCTCCTCGATGTTCGCCGTCTCGTCGATGATCATCGTCGAGTTGCCGGCGCCGACACCGTAGGCCGGGGTGCCCGAGCTGTACGCGGCGCGGACCATCGGTTGGCCGCCGGTGGCGATGATGAGGTCGGCGCGCGCCATCAGCGCCTGCGACATCGGGATGTTGACCCGGGTCAGGCACTGCAGGATGTCGGCCGGCGCGCCCTCGCGCTCGAGCGCCTCGCGCATCAGGCGCACCGTCTCGAACGACGTCTTCTTCGAGCGCGGGTGCGGCGAGAAGATCACGCAGTTGCGCGCCTTGATGCCGTAGATCGCGTTGCCGGCGGGCGTCAGATCCGGGTTCGTCGTCGGCACGATGCACGCGATGATGCCAACGGGCTTGCCGTACTTGACGATGCCCTTCTCGGGCAGTTCCTCGATGATGCCCACGCTCTTCTGCCGCAGCGCGTCGCGCAGGACGCCGCGGATTTTCATCCGCTTGCCCATGCGGCTCACCGCGTCGCCCAGGCCGCTTTCCTCGATGCCCATGTCGACGAGCCGCGTGAACGTCTGCTTGTTCGCGACCGCCCACGCGACCGCCTGGCACAGGCGGTCGACGCGCGCCTGGTCGTAGGTTTCGATGATCGCGAGCGCCTTGCGCGCACGCGCGAAGACCTCGTCGAGTTCCTGCTGCTGCTCGGGCGTGATGCCCTTTTTCGGTTCGGCGGCGTCGGCCATGTCGGTTCCTTTGCTGGGGTCGGCGGTTGTGTGGTGAAGGATGCGCGACGGGTCCGCGGTCAGTGCGCCGGCGCGCCGCGCAGCCGGCCCATGAAGGCCGACCACGCCCGCGACTGCGACAACACGGTGAAGGCGAGCGCCGCGACCAGGATCGCCGAGATCGGACTCGTGAAGAACTCGGCCAGGAAGTCGAGGGGGGTGTCGGCCACGGAGATCATCGCGCGGCGGTACGAGGCGTCGATCAGCGGCCCGAGGATGATGCCGAGGATCACCGGCCCCACCTGGAACCCGTACATCTTGAGGAAGTAGCCGAGGAGGCCGAAGCCCAGCATCCAGTACACGTGGACCGGGTTGTTCTCGATCGCGTAGGTGCCCACCGCGGACAGCACGAGGATCAGCGGCAGCAGGATCGCCTTCGGCGTCTCGACGATCTTCGCGAAGATGCGGATGCCGGACAGGCCCATAGGCAGCAGGAAGATGTTGGCGAGCACGAGGTTGCCCACGCAGAACCAGAAGAGATGCGGCGTCTCGATCATCAGCATCGGGCCGGGCTTCATGCCGTGGATGTACAGCGCACCGATGATGACGGCGGTCACGGCGTCGCCCGGGATGCCCAGCGTCAGCATCGGAATGTAGGCGCCGGGCACCGCCGCGTTGTTGGCGGTTTCCGGCGCCACGATGCCCTCGTAGGCGCCCTCGCCGAACGGTCGCGACGGATCCTTGGTCGTGCGCTTCGCGTGGTCGTACGCCATCAGCGCCGCGATGTCGCCGCCCGCGCCCGGCAGCGCGCCGATGCACACGCCGATCGCCGACGTGCGCGCCGACAGCGGCAGGTACTTCTTCACGAGCCCCCAGGCGGGCACGATCTTCCTGACGTTCTGCTTGATCGGCGTGACGCCGAGCTGGTGCAACTGCACGAGCACCTCGGCCACGCCGAAGAAGCCGATCATCGCGGCGACGTACGGGATGCCGGCCGAAAGCTGCACCGAGCCGTACGTGAAGCGGCCCTCGGCCGTCATCGGATCGAGGCCGACCATGCCGATCAGCACGCCGAGCGCGCCGGCGAACACGCCCTTGGCGAGCGACTCGCCGGAGAGACTGCCGACGAGCAGGATGCCCCAGATCGCGAGCAGCAGGTAGTCGCGCGGCGCGAACAGCAGCGCGAGGTCCGACAGCATCGGCGCGCCGATCGCGAGTGCTGCGATGCCGAGGAAGCCGCCGAGCACGGACATCACCGTCGTCAGGCCGATGGCAGTCCCGGCTTCGCCACGCTTGGCAAGCGGATACCCATCGAGCGCCGTCGCGATCGCCGACGGCGCGCCGGGGATGTTGAGGAGAATGGCGCTGCGCGCGCCGCCGTAGACGCCGCCGAGGTAGATACCGGCGATCAGCGCCAGCGCCTCGTTGACGTGCCACTTGAACGTGAACGAGATGAGGATCGACACCGCCATCGTCACCGACAGGCCGGGGATGGCGCCGACGTAGATGCCCGCGAACGTGCCGGCTGCCGTGAGGAACAGCAGGTACGGGTTCGCCCACGACATGAAGAAGTAGGAGACGGCTTCGGGCATCGCTAGTCTCCCTCGGCGGACGGCGCGCGATCCACCCCCAGCCAGCACAGCGAGGTGTCGTTCAGCACGCCCCCAGCACGCCGGGCAGCACGACCGAAAACGCCGTCTGGAACACCACGTAGATCGCCGCCAGCGAAAGCGCGGACACGACCACGTTGTGGACAAGGCGCCGGCTGCCCAGCACCCACATTCCTGCCACGAGGAACAGGAACGAGCTGACGACGAAGCCGAGCGGGTCCAGCGCGAACATGTACAGCACGATCAGCAGCGTGAACGCGACCACGGCGCGCGGCAGCAGCGCCTGCGCGAACGCCGCTGCGCGCGTCACGCCCGGCACCTGCGCGGGCGGCGGCCGGCGTGAGGCGGTCAGGGCAATCCGGATCGCCGCCACGACCATCACCAGTGCCGCCAGCATCGGCACCGCGCCGGGCGAGCTCCACGACGCGAGGCCCGCGATCCGGTAGGACTGCCACAGCGCCGTCAGCGCAAACAGCAGCGCGACGAGGACGAATACGAGTTCGCCCGGCAGCCGCCTCTTGCGTGAGGTCATGACGCGTCCTTCGCGGTAGCGGTACGTGGAGGGGCCCCGGCCGCGCCGGGGCCCGCGATGCCGGCTAGGGCTTCGGAATCCCGAACTTGTCCGGCGATGCCTTGGCGGCACCCACGTCCTGCAGCACCCACGCGGTCACCGACTGCCACTTCTTCAGGAACGCGTCGGCCTCCACGCCGGACGTGCTCATCGGCACGTTGCCGCGGTCCTTCATCAGCGTGACGAACTGCGGATTCTCGGCCGCGGCACGGAACGCCCGGACCAGCACGGCCTTCACGTCGTCGGGCGTGTCGCGCCGGACCCACACACCGTAGAACGGACCCCACGGCAGGTACTTGCCGAACTCGGGATAGTCGCGCGTGACCGGCGGGACCGACTGGCCCGCGATCGAGAGCGCTTCGCCGTCGATGACCGCCAGCGCCTTGACGCGGCCGGCCTTGATGTTCTCGGCGGCGGCACCCACACCCACCGGCATCATGTCGACGTGCCCGCCCAGCAGCGCGGTCATGCCGGGGCCCTCGCCGTCGAACGGCACCGAGATCACCTGGAATTTCGTGACGGAATTCAACATCGAGCCGACCGTGTGCGGCAGCCCCCCCGGGCCCGTCGAGCCCATCTTGAGCTTGCCCGGCCGCTTCTTCGCGTCCTCGACGAAGTCCTTCAGCGAGTTCCACGGCGAATCCGACTTGACGACGACGACGGCGACGCCGCGCCCGAGGATGGACACCGGGAAGAACTTCTCGTAGCCGAAGTCGGCGAGCTGCAGCACCTGGTGCAGCTGCGGATTCTCGGCGCCGAACAGCAGCGTGTAGCCGTCGGCGGGCGCGTTGATCACGAAGTTGGTCGAGATCGCGCCGGTGCCGCCCGGCCGGTTGGTGAGGACGATCTTCTTGCCGAGCGCGGCCTCGGCGTGCGGCGCGAGCGCGCGCGCGACGACGTCCGTCGCGCCGCCGGCGCCCCACATGATCACACCGCTCAATTCGCGGTCGGGAAAGGCGGCGGTGGCGGTGGCGGCGACCGCCGACAAGGCCAGCGCGGCCAGGGTACGCGTGCAGGACGACAGCATGGAAGACCTCCGTGGTGTTGAGGCGGAGGCCGCCGCGCGACCGTCCCGGCGTGGCCGGACGACCCGTGCTGCACGCGCGAGCGTCCGTTGGGGGACGCCGCGCGTGCCGACCGGGTCGGGGTCGACACCAGCATGGTGCATGAACGTTACCTCCTCGATGGGGCCGCCGCGGGGGCGGCCCACGCTTCGTAACGAACTCCGGTCGGCGCCGTTTCCTCGCGCGACGCCACAGTGCGGCGGCGCGCGGGATCGGTCGTATTGTGCTCTGGGCTTGTCGTGTCGACCGGGTGTCGTTGCGTGCACGATAGGGCATTTCGGCCTCGCCCTTCAAGTGCGACATACGACAATTTGTGCGTATATCGCACACATTTTCCGATCATTGCAGCTTCGCCGCTGGAAACCAACCCCGAATCGGGCGAGAGAATGTATCGTATAGTCGTAATGCGCCCCGCGCGTTCGCCAGATGGTCACTGGCATGTCCGTTAAGCCAGATCACCGCGCCGCTATGCCCCGCAACGCCACCACACCCACGCACATGCCCCTCGCCACCGAACCCGACGCGCAACTCGCCGACCAGATTCGCCGCTTCGACGACGACCCCGACTTCGTCACCGCGCTCGCGCGCGGGCTCGCTGTGCTGCTGGCGTTGTCGGACAAACGTCGGCGCATGTCGATCGCGCAGGTGAGCCACCGCACCGGCATCCCGCGCGCCGCCGTGCGCCGCAGCCTGCACACGCTGACGGCGCTGGGCTTCGTCGCCGTCGACGAGGCGCGGCGGTTCTACCTGCGGCCGCGCGTGCTGTCGTTCTCGCACGGCTACCTGTCGGCCTCGCCGCTCGTCATACTCGCGCAGCCGATCCTCGACCGGTTGGGCGAATCGCTGCGCGAGGCCGTGTCGCTCGCCACGCTCGACGGCGACGAGATCGTCTACCTCGCGCGGTCGTCGTCGTCGCGCATCATGTCGCCCACACTCAACGTCGGCCGCCGGCTGCCGGCCTACTGCACGTCGATCGGGCACGTGCTGCTCGCGCACCTGCCGCCGGAGGAACTGGAGGAGTACCTGCGCCACGTCCGGTTCCACCCATACACCGCGTACACGCCCGCGTCGCGGGAGTCGCTGCTGCCGCTGCTGGATGCGGTGCGCGAGTCGGGCTACGCGTTCGCGAGCCAGTTCATGGAGCCGCGGCTGTGCACGCTCGCCGTGCCCGTGCGGGACGCCGGCGGCCACTACGTCGCCGGCATCAACCTCATCCTGCAGGGAAGGCTCGTCTCGCGCGAGGAGATGGCCGAGCGCTACTACCAGCCGCTGATGCAGGCGGCGATGGACCTGGGGGCGTCGCTGCTGCCCTAGGTGTCGCTCACCGCGACGTTGTTTTCCGCAATCGCGCGCCTCGGAATCCGCGGCGTGAGACTCCGAACCTGCGCCGACCCCCCGGCGCGCCCGTGGCCGCTTACTTGCCGCTCGCGACGGCGGCGCACCCCGGCCCGTCGCGCCGGCCACGGAACCTCGCGACCTCGAACACGACGCTGCCGTCCGCCTGCGCGTAGGGCTTGCGCTCTGGTTCGTCCCACGCAAGCTGCGCCTGCCACTCGCGCGCGCGCGGCTCGCTGAAGTGGCGCTCGGGCCGAACCAGCAGGACGTCGCGTCCTTCGCACAGCCGGCGCCGTGGCTCGGGGTCGTCGATCCGGTCGGACATCGGCACGCCGGCGCGCGTCAGCATGACGAGCGGCAGCGCGAGCGCGGGCTCCGGGAACCAGAGGAACGGCTTGTCCGGCATCGCATTCAGGTCGTCCGCGAAGCGATGGATCGCATCCGACAGGAAGCCCCTGCCGCGGGTATGCGCCAGCCGCTCGGAGACGTGCGCCTGGCCCGCCGCGTTCAGCGCCGCGAGCGCGACGAGGACGATGGAAGCGGAGACGCGCGAGCCGGCGCGGCCCGGCGAGCACGCCGACCACAGGCCGACGCCGAGCGCGGCATAGAGCAGCGGCACCAGCGTCACGAAGTGGTGGCCGCCGAGGCGATCGCCGAACAGCAGCGACACCGCGCCGAACGTCACGGGAAGCGCCGCCAGCAGCCGCAGCAGAGGCGACGCCCGCCGCCGCACCTCCGCCGCCAGCCACAGGGCGTACGGCAACCCCGCGACCAGCGCGACCTTCCAACCGGCGCCGGGAGCGGGCGTCACGTCGCCCGCGAACATCATTGCCTGGTGCCATGCGCTGCCGACCGTCGCGTCGACCATCTGCCACGCGTGGGCGAGCCGCGCGTCGAGCGGCTGCGTCGAACGGAACGCGCCGATCGTGGCCTGCTGCCCCCGCAGGAACGCCAGCAGCTCGGCCACGCCGCCGGCCTTGCGCACGACGAGCAGGTACCCGATCGGATACGCGGCGCCGCCGGCGGCGAGCCCGCCGAGCCAGGTCAGCCACGCCGGGCGCGCGAGCGCGACGCCGCGTGTCCACCGCACCGCCGCGATGGCTACCGGCGGCAGCACGAACGCCCAGACGAAATATCCGACCGCGGCCAGCCCGCAGAACGCGCCGCTCGCGAACAGCCACCGCCCCGGCCTCGCCGCGTCGGCCTCCGCCGCTCGCACGAGGCAGTAGAGCCCGAGCAGCAGCCACGCCGCCGGCGCCACGGTGATGTAGCCCTGCGTGCGGAATGCGTACGAGAACGACGTGTCGAGCGCCAGCGCGACGCCGATCGCGGCCGCGAACCACGGTCGCACGGCCGCTCGCACGAGCAGCGCGTGCAACGCGGCGAGCACGCCAAGCGCGAACGTCGCGTGCGTGAGCCGCACGCCGGTGACGGTGGTGCCGAAGAGCGCGTAGAGCGGCAGGCCGAGCCAGTACTGCTGCGAGCCGTGGTAGGGCGCGATCAGCACGGGTGCGCGGTCGCCGAGCAGCGAGTTGCCGTACATCACCCACACCATCGTGCGCTCGGGGTGTGGATTGAGGATCCGCGCGACGAGGTAGTCCGGATTGATGGAGTCGGCGAAGATTCCGGGCAACGCCATCCGGTGCGTCGCGACCATCGCGTAGACGAGCGCAACGGCCGCGAACGGCAGCCACGCACGCCAGCCGGTAGCGGACGGCACGCGCACGCCGTTCGTTCGCTGCAAGCTGCGCCAGCCGCGCGGCCGCGGCGTCAGGGTGCGAGCCGCTCGCGCAGCCACGCGCCGTCGGGCTGCAGCGTGTAGCGCAGGCGGTCGTGCAGGCGGCTCCTCCGACCCTGCCAGAACTCGTACCGGTCGGGCACCAGCCGGAAGCCGCCCCAGTGCGGCGGCCGCGGCGGGTCGAGGTGGAACTTGGCGCCGTACTTCGCCGCCGCAGTCACCAGCGTCACGCGCGAAGCGATCACCTGACTCTGCGGCGACGCCCACGCACCGATGCGCGAGTCGAGCGGGCGGCTGCGATAGTAGGCGTCGGACTCCTCGTCCGACGTCAGGCCCACCCGACCCTCGATGCGGGCGACGCGCTCGAGTTCGACCCAGTGGAACTGCAGCGCCGCGTACGGGTTGCCGGCGAGTTCGCGGCCCTTGCGGCTTTCGTAGTTCGAATAGAAGACGAGCCCGCGCGCATCGCAGCCTTTGAGCAGGACCACGCGCGTCGACGGCCTGCCATCCGGGCCGACCGTCGCCAGCGTCATCGCCGTCGGCTCCGGGAGCCCGGCCTTGATCGCCTCGGCGAGCCAGTCTTCGAACTGCCGCAGGGGGACGCTCGCCGCGGACGCCTCGTCGAGTTCGGCCCGGTCGTAGTGCTTGCGGAAGTGCGCGAGTCTATCCATCGGCATGCATTCGGGACGCGCCGCGAACACCGGCGCACGCGGTCAGTTTACGTCAGCCGCACGCCGGCATCCCGCCCTCGACGCCGGCCCGGGCGCGCGCCCGGCACGGTGCCGTCGGCGGAAACGGTCGGCCGGTTTGGGTACGCCACCACCGCCCCAGCCGGGCCGCACCGGTACCCGGGACACAACCGGTACCCGGGACTTGAAACTCCTTCCGGCGCGGCGTAGCCTGAAGCCGCAGTCGATTCGGTCGCTCAATCGGCGCTCGCGAGCGAAACGGCAGATGGAAACATCGGCATTCGCGGGCAGGTCGGCCCGCCACCGGTGGTTCTCCCGCCGTTCGCTGCCGCGAGGTCGCGCCGTGGCTGTACGCAACCACCCGTGGGAGGCGCTCTATCGATGACATTTTCGACAGGATTACCCCTTTGCCGGTGACCGATGCCCGGCACGCGTTGCGGTAGCGCAACGCAGTGAAGCCACAGCGATGTGGCGATGCAGCAGAGCCCCGCGCATGGCGCGGGGCTTTGCATTGATGGCGACGACGCCCGCGCGCGAAGTGCGCCCGCGAACCGAACGCCTGGTCGTGAACGCTTCGGTCAGGCACAGCATCCGCGTTTTTCCTGCATCGGCGGGCATTGCACCGAGCCGAACGAGCAGAACACGCAACAGTCGCCAGGCTCCGGGCGCAGCAGCAGCTTGCAGTTGCCGCACTCGTGGAAGAACACGCAGGCATCGGTGGGCATCGTTTCCTCTGCCGTGAAGCCGCAGCGCGGGCACTTCAGTACGGATCGCAGCACGACCGTCGTCATGCGGCGTCGGAGTTCCGCGTCGATGCCGACGCCAGCTCGCCGCGGTCGATGAGGCGAACCAGGTCTTGCGCGCCACCGACCAGCACGCCCTTGACGAACACCATGGGGAACGTCGGCCACCCGGTCCACATCTTCAACGCGTTGCGCCTCCGCCAGCCATTGATGTAGTTGCCGTACTCGAGGTACCTGTAAGGCACGCCCGCCGCGTCGAGGGCCCTGCGCGCTTTCCTGGGGAACGGATTCTGCCGCATGCCCACGACCACCACGTGATGGGCGGCGATCGCGGCCTGCACCTCGCGGACGATGTCCGCATGGTGGTTGGCGATGGTCTCCCTGATGGCGGGGTGAATGTGGTCTTCGTCGAGAATGCTGCGCGCCATGAGCGGCCTTTCGTCAGCGGTTGCCGGAGGGCGGGACCCGGGCAGTTCCCGATACGAGCCTCACGTCGACATCCTCACGCGAAACCCAGGTCGAGTTCCGGCATTTCCCTGCGCACGGGGAGCCAAGCTCCAGCACGAAAAAGGCTTGCCGCCCAGGGGGCGCGCAAGCCTTTGAGGTCGTGGTGACCAAGGGCGGAATTGAACCACCGACACAAGGATTTTCAGCCCGGCCGGACAATTAAGCTTTCATTCCCAATCAAGCTCTTGCAACGCACGCCAAGTTTCGAGAGCAGCGATACGAAAGCTGGAAGGAGTCCAACGAAGCCATAAAAAGTTACGACGTAGCTACGGTACCGATCCTTTGACGCGGGAAGTCACTCAGGCGAACACGATCGACAATCGACCGTCTTTCCGCGACCGTGGCGTCGCTTTGACGACAATCTGCACGTCGCGTCCAAGCTTGGTCAGGCAGTCCATCAGTCGGCGCTCGGAAACGCCGCGGAACCGACCGCTCAGCAGGTTGGAAAGCTTGGGCTGAGGCATTCCCAGCAGCTGCGCGGCCTGGGTCTGGGTAAGGCCTTTGCGTTTGATGATCTCGGCAATCTTGCTCACGAGCTGGGCCTTGATCAGCATCTCGTCGGCGTCAGCATATCCGAGATCGGCGTAGACGTTGCCGGTGCCCATCTCAACTTCCACGCCCTTCACCTTGATGTTGCTCATCTTGGTAGCTCCTTCGCCATCTGCTCCGCAACTTTCAACCGCTCCCTGATCAACTCCATGTCGTGCCTCGGCGTGGCGATTCCGCGCACGGCCTTCTTCTGAAACACGTGCAATACAAACACCGCGGCAGCGAAGCGCACGGTATAGACCGCGCGGTACGTGTTTCCTCGCCAGTCTTCGACGACTTCCAGGACGCCTGCGGATCCAAAGCCGCGCAGCGGTTTGGCGCGGTCGTGCTTCCTTCCCGCCTGCGCGACATGAAGGGCGTAACCGAAGGTGTCGATCACTTCATCCGGCAGGGCGAGCAAATCCATCTTGGCGCTGCCAACCCAGGCCAGCGACTTGAGCTCGGCAGGTGGTTTCGCTGCCATGGCTCATTATACCCATATAGATATGATGGCGCAATGAAAAAGCTGTCTGCCTGGCGTGCAATCTGCCGACGCTAGGCGTGACCGGGCGAATGCGAAATCCGATCGGAGTCCGCTTCATCGGCCTCCCCCCGGACGCCTGCTCATGCGTGCGTGCCGCCTGATCTCGGACGGTCGACCGGCGTCGATCCCCTGCTGCCGGTCACGTGGACGACAAGTATGGCTGCAATGGTCGAGACGCCGGGGGTTCAGTCACGGTTGGTCATCGGGCGGCTTCGGCCAGTTGCAGACGGTCGCCGATCCGCGAGGGCGGACATCTGAACGACTGCTTAGCTCGAAACGCTTCCTCGCGGCAACGCGCAACCCCTCGAGAAACGTTTCAGATGCCGAAGGGCAGAAAGACGGCCATGCGATTCGCGGAGGCCGCAATGGCTTACGTGGAACGCCTTGCGAAGGAAGGCGGCAAGGACATCAAGGCGAAGAAGCGGCGCATCGAACTGCATCTGATGCCGTTCTTCGGCCAGATGTCGCTGCCCGCCATAAGCATCGCAGACATCGAACGGTACAAATTGGTACGTCTTGCTGAGTTGGCGGTCCGTGGCGGGCACCGGGTGAGGCCGAAGGATGCATCAAAGCTCGCCCTGACTCGACCGGGCACTGTCAACCGGGAACTTGCTGCCCTTTCGCACTTGCTGCACATGGCCGTCGAATGGGGTTGGATCAGCCATGTCCCCGTCAAGGTCCGCCTGCTTCAAGACGAGGCGAGGAGAATCGACTACCTGACCACCGAGGAATGCCGGAGACTTCTAGACGCTGCAAAGGCCGACGACAACCAGCAAATCTATCCATTCATTCTGATCGGGCTGAAAACGGCGATGCGGCGAATGGAAATCCTGCGCATCCGGCGCGAACACGTAGACCTTGCCGGACGCACGATCTTCATCCCCAAGGCCAAGGCTGGGATGCGAATGCAGCCGATCACAGGCCCCCTTGCGGAATTCCTTGAAGGCTACCTCGCCGCCCTGCCTAAAGACACCCCGTGGCTCTTCCCCTCGCCTACCTCCGCTGCGGGACACACGACTGACGTGAGGAAGGCGTTCCGCCGCGCCGTAGTAGCGGCGGGCCCCGACCCTGACCGAATCCTGCGGCACGCCTTGCGCCACACCGCGATCACCCACATGGTTCAGGCATTGGTGAACCTGCCCACCGTGAAAATCTTCTCTGGCCACAAGACGCTTGCCATGGTCGAACGCTACGCCCACGCCAGTGCGGCCCACATTCAGGCGTCGCTCGACAGGTTGGAGGCTCAGTACGAAAAGAAGGACTGAGCGGCCCCGGGCCTGCGGGGCCCGGGCGACCGAAGTCAGCGCAATGCCTGAAGCCGGTCAGGTGCATTCATCTGCACGCGATCTTCCCGCAAAATCCCGTGCATTCCCTACGCGATTACACAGGATTTGTACCAAGAGAAAAGGCTTGCCGCCCGATGGACGCGCAAGCCTTTGTTTTGCTGGTGGCCAAGGGCGGAATTGAACCACCGACACAAGGATTTTCAGTCCTCTGCTCTACCAACTGAGCTACTTGGCCAAGAGCGCGATTATAGCAAAAACCGGCGGACCGCCGACCCCTTCCCCGTGGCCGCCGTACGGGGCGGTCAGTCCACCTTCGCCCCGGAACGCTTGACGATGTCCGCCCACTTGTCGCGCTCGGCGTCGAGGAACTTCGCGAAGGCGTCCGGTCCCTGCACGTTGCCTTCCGCGCTCTGCGCGGCGAACTTCTCGCGCACCTCCGGCGAGTCCATCACGGCCGCGAGGTCGCCGGCGAGCCGGTTGACGACCTCCGGCGGCGTGCCGGCCGGCGCCAGCACGCCGAAGAACGACGCGACCTCGAAGCCCGGATAGCCGCTCTCGTCGAGCGTGGGCACGTTCGGGAACGCGGCGAGGCGCTTCCTCGCCGTCGTACCGAGCACGTTGAGCCTGCCCGCCTGCACGTGCTGCGAAACTTCGATAGGGGTGGCGAACATCATGTTCACCTGCCCGCCGACGAGATCGACGATCGCCGGGCCGCCGCCCTTGTACGGCACGTGCACGATGTCCACGCCCGCGCGCAGCTTGAACAGTTCGCCCGACAGGTGCGGAACCGTGCCGTTGCCGGCCGAGCAGAAGGTCAGCGTGCCGGGCTTCGCCTTCGCCAGTGCGACGAGCTCCGCGATGGTCTTCGCGGGCACGGCCGTGTTCGTCACCAGGATGAACGGCGACGTCGCGAGCAGCGACACGGGTGCAAAGTCCTTCTTCGGGTCGTACGGCAGCGTCGGGTAGACGACCTGCGAGATGACGAACGGCGTGGGCGCGAACAGCAGCGTGTAGCCGTCGGGCCGCGCCTTCGCGACCTCGGCATTGCCGATCGTCGTGCCGGCGCCCGGCTTGTTCTCGATCACGACCGGCTGCCCGAGCCGGTCGGAGAGCTTCTGCGCGACCGTGCGCGCGATGATATCGGTGGCGCCGCCTGGCGCGAACGGCACGATCATCCGCACCGGCTTGTTCGGATACGGCTGCGCCGCGACGGGCGAGACGGCAAGGACGGCGACGAGCGCGGCCGCGAATGCGAGCGCGATGCGACGATACGGGCGGGCACGGATCATGACGTCTCCTCTCCCCAAAGGATCACGCGTTTGCGGAATAAAACGATTGCAGCTCGCGCAGCGTCTCGTCGGGCACCTCCTCGGCGAGGTAGTGGCCGGACGGCAGCGCGCGGCCGCGCACGTCGTTCGCCACGGTACGCCAGTCCTCGACCGGCGTGAAGTACCGGTGCACGACGCCACGGTCGCCCCACAGCACGAGCAGCGGGCAGGCGACCTTGCAGCCCGCGGCGACATCCGCGTCGTCGTGTTCGAGATCGATCGACGCGGCCGCGCGGTAGTCCTCGCACGTCGCGTGGATCGTCTCGGGCCGCGCGAAGCAGCGTTCGTACTCGGCGAATGCGCGCGGGTCGAAGATGTTCGCGGCCGAACCCCAGCCGCCGGTCTTCCTCCGCAGGTAGTAGAGCGGGTCGGCGCCGATCAGCTTCTCCGGCAGGTCGAACGGCTGGATCAGGAAGAACCAGTGGTAGTACGCGGCGGCGAAGGCGCGGTCGGTCTGCCCGTACATGAGCCGCGTCGGCGAAATGTCGAGCACGGCGACGCGCTCGACCGCGTCCGGGTGGTCGACGCAGAGCCGGTGCGCGACGCGCCCGCCGCGGTCGTGGCCGGCGAGCCGGAAGCGTGCAAAGCCGAAGTGGCGCATGACGTCGACCATGTCCTGCGCCATCGCGCGCTTCGAGTACGCGGCGTGCGTCGCGTCGCTCGCGGGCTTGCCGGAGTCCCCGTAGCCGCGCAGGTCGGCGCAGACGACCGTGTACGCCTGCGCGAGCGCCGGCGCGACCTTGTGCCACATCGCGTGCGTCTGCGGGTAGCCGTGCAGCAGCAGGAGCGGCGGACCGCTGCCGCCGACCTCGCAGTGGATGTGCGTGCCCGCGGTGTCGACGCGGTGTGTGGTGAAGTCGGGGAAGAGATCGCTCATCGCGCGTCCTTCGTGCTGCGCCTCGACCACCGCCCCTCACCCCGGCCCTCTCCCCGTGCCGGAGAGAGGGAGATCTCCGGTACGCGTCGGCGCCGCGTCGCAACCTCCCTCTCCCCGGCACGGGGAGTGGGTTGGGGTGAGGGGAAGTGGTCCGATCGACGTCAGTGGATCTCGGGATCCGGCGTGGGCGCAGTGCCTTCCAGAAAGTCGAAGTCGCAGCCCTGATCCGCCTGCGTGATGTGCTGCTGGTACATCGCGCCGAAACCACGGGCGAACCGGGGCGCCGGCTTCGTCCACGCAGCGCGCCGGCGGGCGAGTTCGTCCTCGCTCACCTTGAGTTCCAGCCTGCGCGCGGGCACGTCGAGTTCGATGAGGTCGCCGTCGCGGACGAACGCGAGCGGCCCGCCGACGAACGACTCCGGCGCCACGTGCAGCACGCACGCGCCGTAGCTGGTGCCGCTCATCCGCGCGTCGGAGATGCGCACCATGTCGCGCACGCCTTCCGCCAGCAGCTTCTTCGGGATCGGCAGCTGGCCCCACTCCGGCATGCCGGGCGCGCCGAGCGGGCCGGCGTTCTGCAGCACGATCACCGAGTCCTTCGTCGCGGGCAGCGCCGGGTCGTCGATGCGCGCCGCCATGTCGTTGTAGTCGGCGAACACGACGGCCGGGCCGGTGTGGCGCAGCAGGTGCGGCTCGGCGGCCGCCGGCTTGATCACGGCGCCATTTGGCGCGAGATTGCCGCGCAGGACGGCGAGGCTGTCCTTCGCGACCAGCGCACGCTCGCGCGGCAGGATCACGTCGCCGTTGAACACCTCGGCGCCCGCGATGTTTTCGCCCAGCGTGCGGCCGTTGACCGTGCGCTCGGACAGCGCGAGCAGGTCGGCGATGCCCGCGAGCAGCGCGCGCAGTCCGCCCGCGTAGAAGAAGTCCTCCATCAGGTAGCGGCCGGCCGGGCGCAGATTCGCCACCAGCGGCGTGCGCCGCGACAGTTCGTCGAAGCGGTCGATCGTGAGCGGGATGCCGGCGCGCCGCGCCACCGCCACCATGTGCACGACCGAGTTGGTCGAGCCGCCGAGCGCCAGGATCGTCGTGATCGCGTTGTCGATCGCGCCCGCGGTCGCGATGTCGCGGGGCTTGACGTCCTCCCACACCATGTCGACGATGCGGCGGCCGGTTTCGGCGGCCATCCGGCCGTGCCGCGAGTCGGCGGCGGGGATCGACGACGCGCCCGGCAGCGTGAAGCCCATCGCCTCGGCGGCCGAGGTCATCGTCGATGCCGTGCCCATCGTCATGCACGTGCCCGGCGAGCGCGCGATGCCCTCCTCGATGCCGCGCCACTGCTCGTCGGTGAGGTTGCCCGCGCGCTTCTCGGCCCAGTACTTCCAGACGTCCGACCCGCTGCCGAGGATCTGGTCGCGCCAGTGGCCGGCGAGCATCGGCCCCGCCGGCATGAAGATCGCCGGCAGGTTCATCGACAGCGCGCCCATCAGCATCGCCGGCGTGGTCTTGTCGCAGCCACCCATCAGCACGCAGCCGTCGACCGGATACGAGCGCAGCAGTTCCTCGGTCTCCATCGCGAGCAGGTTGCGGTACATCATCGTCGTCGGCTTCTGGAACACCTCCGCCAGCGCCAGCGCCGGCATCTCCAGCGGAAAGCCGCCCGCCTGCAGCACGCCGCGCCGCACCTCGTCCGCGCGCTGCCGGAAGTGCGCGTGGCACTGGTTGATGTCGCTCCACGTGTTGACGATCGCGATCACCGGCTTGCCCTGATAGTCGGCGCGCGAATAGCCCATCTGCGCGATGCGCGAGTGGTGGCCGAAGCCGCGCATGTCGGACTCGCCGAACCAGCGGTGCGAGCGCAGTTGTTCCGGGGATTTGCGGGCCATCAGCCGAGACTCCGGTCGTGCGCGAGCAGCGCGGCCGCGGCCGCCGCGATCCTTGGATGCTCGCTCGCGGGAAGGTTGGACAGGTGCGGCAGCAGCGGCCCCATGTCGGCGATGCCGGCCAGCGTGACCGCCTCGTGCAGCACGCGGATCGGCGACAGCGCGTCGCGGAGGTCCTCGAGCGGCAGGTACGCGGCGCGCAGCGCTTCCGCCGCCGCCCAGTCGCCCGCCTTCAGCGCGGCCAGCATCCGCGTCGAGCCGCGCGGCCCGACGCACACCGAGCCCGACGTGAAGCCGGACAGGCCGAACGCACGGAAGTGGTCGATGGCCGGCCGCTCGCCGATGCCGCTGACGACGAGGCCGCGGTCGACGCGCGCGACGAGCTCGGTCAGGAACGGATCGTTGCGCGGATCCGCGCGAACGATCGCGTACTTGATCCCGGCGACGATGCCGGCATCGACCAGTTCGCCGACCAGCGCCGGCGTCAGGAAGCTCTCAGCCTTGACGTAGACGATCACCGGCCGGCCGAACGCGTCGGCGAAGCGGCGGATCGCGACCGCACTGCCCTCGGGTGTCGCCGGAAACGCCTGCGGCAGCACCATCGCCGTCGGGAACGCGCGCTCGCGCAGCACGCGCGCCTGGTCGATCAGCTTGCCGTAGTCGGGACCGGCGGAGGGAATCACCCAGGATGCAGGCGCGGCCGCCTCGGCGAGGAAATCGAGCAGCGACGCGTACTCGTAGAGCCCGACGTTGTAGAAGTTGGCGTTGCCGCCGTACATCAGCGTCGACACGCCGCCCGCTTCCAGATGGCGGATCAGCGCGCGGTTCGCCCCCGGATCGAGCGCGAGATCGGCGCGCCGCGCGAGCGGCGGCACGGCAATGACGGAGCGCGCGAGGTCCGCGCTCGTGACGCTTCCGGTTTTCATTGCCGATCCCCCTTCGCGGCGATTATACGAACCGCCGCCAACGTTCACCACCCGGTTGACCGCGCGACGTCCGCCGGGCACCCGGTTGCGCCGCATGCGCCCCGCGCTATAGTAGCGGTTGGTGGTGCGCGCCCCGCGCGCGCCGCCGTTGACCACCTCGGGGGGGCGCGCGAGCGTCCGCCTCGTCGAAGCGGGAGGGCCTCCCATGAACCCGAAGGGCCGCCCCGAGGGCGAATATCTGAGCGCGCAGCGCGAAGGTACACCAGTGTCCGCGACTCGAACCCGGATTCCTGCCGAGCCCGGTCGCATTGCGCGCGCCGCAGCGGCCCTGGCACTGCTCGCGCTCGCGGTCGCCGTCCCCGCCGCGTGGGGCCAGACGAAGCTGGCGGACGCGCCGCCGTCCGCCGCCGGCGTCGACGCCACGCAGATCTTCGGCGCCATCGTCAAGGTCAACGCCAATGCGGTTCCCGACGCACGCAGCGCGGCCTCCCTCGGCAGCGAGCGCGAGGGCAGCGGCGTGGTCATCGGCGACAACGGCCTCATCCTGACCATCGGTTACCTGATCGTCGAAGCCGAGGACGTCAGCGTCGTCGACAGCAAGGGCCGCACGCTCGCCGCGCGCGTCGTCGGGTACGACCACGCGACGGGGTTCGCGCTGCTGCGCACCATCGCGCCGCTCGACGCGAAGCCCGTCGCGCTGGGCGAATCGGGCAAGATCGCGGAGCGACAGCCGGTGATGATCGCCTCGTCGGGCGACGACAACGTGTCGTTCGCGTTCGTCGTCAGCAGGCGCGGCTTCTCCGGCAACTGGGAGTACGCACTCGACCAGGCGATTTACACGAGCCCGCCGACGCTCAACTGGAGCGGCGCCGCGCTGTTCGACCGCGATGGCAAGCTGCTCGGCGTCGGCTCGCTGATCGTGCGCGACGCCACCGACGAGGAGCCGCGGCTGCCCGGCAACATGTTCGTGCCGATCGACCTCTTGAAGCCGATCCTCGCCGACATGGTGAGTTCCGGCCGCCGCGCGGGTCCGCCACGGCCCTGGCTCGGGATCGCCACGGACGAACTGCAGGGACGCCTCGTCGTCACGCGCGTGTCGCCCGACGGGCCGGCCGAGCGCGCCGGCGTCAAGGCCGGCGACATCGTGCTCGCCGTCGGCGGCGAGCCCGTGCGCACGCAACCGGAGTTCTACCGGAAGGTCTGGGCGCGTGGCGGCGCAGGCACGTCGATTCCGCTCAAGCTGCTGCAGGGCGTGGACCTCAGGGACCTTCGCGTCGAATCGATCGACCGCGTCGAGTACTTCAAGCCGCCGACCACGCACTGATTCCCGAAAACCGGGCCTGGCCCCGTTTTCGAAAACCGGGCCTGGCCCCGTTTTCGGTGATCGGCACACCTTCTCCGCATCCAGCGGGCAGGGGCCGGGCGCGACGCACGCGCCCCGCGCCCGACGGGCGCTATACCGCGAACGACTCCGGCGCCGCGCCGCGCCGCTGGCGCTCGTGCATGGCGGCGTACGCGGCCTCCAGGTGGCGGCAATGGCGCTGCGTGTCGAACAACGGGCACGTGTCGCGGTTACGCGCAAGCGTCGCCTTGAGCGCCGCCAACCGCCCCGGCTCGCGGGCGAGCAACGCCGCCGTCGCCTCGTAGTCCGCGAGCGACGCCGTGACAAGCTCGGGCAGGCCCACCGCACGCAGCAGGCTGCCGCCCATGCGCGCCGCCATCGCCTCGCCGGCGCAGGTCAGTACCGGCAACCCCGCCCACAACGCGTCGCTGACGGTCGCGCCGCCGTTGAACGGCAGCGTGTCGAGGAAGAGATCGGCCAAACGATACCGCGCGAGATGCTGGGCGTACGGCAGCCTCGGGGCAAACGCGAGCCGTTCCGGATCCACGCCGCGCGCACGCGCCTCGCGCCGCAGGTTGTCGACGGTCGCCGTCTCGCCGCCCAGCAGCCAGAGCACGCTGCCGTCGCACCCCTGCAGCAGCCGCATCCACACGCCGAACACCGCCGGCGTGATCTTGTAGCTGTTGCCGAACGCACAGAACACGAATGCACGGTCGGGGAGCCCCGCCTCCGCCCGCGCCGGCGCGCGCGCGGCGATCGCGCGCTTGCGGTCGTTCGCCTGGAACACGTCGGGCAGCCAGACGACCTTCTCGGTGAACTGCGCGCGCTGCGCCGCGGGGATCACGAACCGGTCGGCGAGCACGTAGTCGACGTAATCCGCGCCCGACGTTCCGGGAAAGCCGAGATAGCTCACCTGCACGGGTGCGGGCCGCCACGCCAGCGCCCCGGTGCGGCTGCCCAGCGTGTGACCATTCAGGTCGACGGCGAGGTCGACCTCGAGCTCGCGCAGCAGCGCCGCCACGTCGCGGTCGCTCTTCTGGCCGACGTCGACGAAACGCTCGAACGCCGCCCGCACGCGCGCGCGCATCGGGCCGCCATCCCCGGGCCCCGACGCAATCGCGATGATCTCGAAGCGGTCGCGGTCGTGCGCCTCGAAGACGCCGGCCATCAGGTAGGCGACCGCGTGCTCGCCGAAGTCTGCCGACAGGTACGCCACGCGGATGCGCGCATGGTCGTAGCGCTCGCCGCGCCACAGCGGCACCGGCGCCGCAGGCATCGTGTCGCGCACCCACGTGCGCGCGCAGGCGCTCTGGTCCTGCGCGCCATCCGTGAGCGCGAGCATGGGCAGCGGCGACACGACGCGCCTGCCGGCGCGCACGTCGGCGATGATCCGGTGCACGGCCTCGTCGTACCCGTCCCAGTCGCAGCAGTTCGCGCGCGCGTGCAGCCACAGGCCCGCGACGGCAGGCCGCGCGGGATCGACCTCCAGCGCACGCGCGAAGTCCCGGGTCGCCTCGGCGTTGCGCTTGAGCCACGCGAGCGAGACTCCGCGATTCGTCAGGGCCGCCACCGACCGTGGCTCGAGCGCCACGGCGCGATCGAACGCGGACACCGCCTCTTGGTGGCGCGCGAGGGCGGCCAGCGCCATGCCGCGGTTCAGATGCGCTGCGGCAAGGCCGGGTTCGAGCGCTGCCGCCGCGTCGTAATCGGCGAGTGCCTCGGCGGTGCGCCCCATGTCGCGCAGCGCCGTGCCGCGATTGACGCGCGCCTCCGCGAGTTGCGGCGCCGCCGCCACCGCGCCGTCCGCCGCGGCCAGCGCGTCGTCGCTGCGCGCACGGCCGGCACGCACGGCTTCCTGCAGCGCGGCGGCGCGATTCGCGCCGGCCTGCGCGAAGCCGGGGCGCAGCGCGAGGGCGCGATCGAAGCTCGCAAGCGCCTCGTCGAACCGCCGGAGCGCGGCCAGCGCGCCACCGCGGTTGTTCCACGCGTCGGCGGAACCCGGATCGACCGCGAGCAGCGCGTCGTAGCCGGCGACCGCGTCGGCGTGGCGGCCAATGGTGTGCAGCGCCAGTGCGCGGTTGAACTGCGCGACGGCCAGCCGCGGGTCGAGCGCCAGCGCGCGGTCGTAGCACGCGAGTGCTGCGTCGAACTGCCGCGCGCTCGCGTAGAGGTCGCCGAGGTGCGCGTGCGCGGCAGCCGTGTCCGCACCGACACCCTGCAGGCGCGCAACGAGCCGGCGTGCCTCGTCGAGGTTGCCGCGCTGCGCTTCCAGCGTCCCGAGCAGCCGCAGCGCATCGCGGTGGCCCGGCTGCGCGGCGAGCAGCGACCGATAGAGTCCGGCGGCTTCGGCAAGCCGGCCAGCCCGGTGCAGTGCCACGGCCTGCTCGAGCATCGCGGCGTGCCGCGCGGGCGCGCTACTTCCCCGTCGCCGCGCGCCGCGCGAGCAGCGCGTGGATGGCGCGCAACCGCGTCTCGACCAGCGGCGCGAGCGCCGCGGGCGAGAGCTCGCGCGCGACCGTCGCGAGACCGCGCTGGCCGAGCCGCGCGCGCAGCTCGGACGATGTCGCGACCTGCCGCATCGCCTGCGCCGCCGACGCGACATCGGGCTCGGCCCACACCTGCCCGCGCCGGTAGGGCCCGAGATCGCGCGCGAGCTCGACCAACGCGTAGTCGACGAGCAGCGCGTTCTCGGCGCGCGTGAAGTCCACGTTGCCCGACCACGGCGTGGCGATCACCGCCTTGCCGCAGGCCATCGCCTCGGCCATGCCGAGGCCGAAGCCCTCGGCGCGATGCAGCGAGACGAAGCAGTCGATCGACGCCATCAGCGTCCACAGGTCGCCCCGCGCGAGGTAGCCCCGGACCAGAGTGATGCGCGGGTCCATCCGCACGAGGTCGGCGAGCCGCGCCTCGAGGTCGGGCTGGAACTCGAGGTTGCCGATCTTGATGAAGAGCCGCGCCGCTTCGCTTCCCGGGAACGCCGCGCGGAATGCCTCGGCCACGCCCAGCGGGTTCTTGCGTTCGGGCACCGACAGCACGTCGCACATCGCGAAGAACGCGACGTCGCCGGCGGCGAGCCCGAAGCGCGCGCGGTCGGCCGCGACCGGCGGCGCCTCGACCGAGTGCGGCACGCGCAGCACCGGCACTGGCGCCTTGACCGCGATGGCCTGCTGGCAGAACGCCGACGGCACCCAGATCTCGTCGACGAGGTCGAAGGCCGGCACCCACGCGTCCGGAAAGTCCGCGAGCTCCCACGCCCAGTAGCCGACGTTGTAGCGGCCCGCGAAGAGCGACGCGCCGAGGTGGTCGCGCGCCACCGGCATCTGGTCGGCGTTGATGTGGAACAGATTGACCGCGTGCAGGTGCTCGGTCGCCGCCACGCCGGGGATCGACTCCTGCATCCGCGACAGGTTGCCGACCTTGAAGTTGATCGGCGCCACCGGAATGCCGGCGGCCTTGACGATCCGCAGCATCGAGCGCGCCGACTCGCCGATGCCGCTCTCGGCCGCGAGGTAGCCGACGACGTTGACGCCGATCGCACTGTCGGCGTCGACCCGGTGCACGTGCGCCGGATACGCGACCGCCGGCGCCACCGCCGCGGCGTGCCCGGCGGCGGCGACCAGCGGTGGCGTCGCGTAGCTGTCGTCGAAGTACGCCTTGCGCAGCAGCAGGTGGCGGACGCGATGGCGGAACGCCTGCGTGGTCAGCGGCTTCACCGCGCCACGGATGCCCCACGCGACGCGGTACGCCATCCGGTAGGCGCGGCGCAGCGCACCGCCTTCGGTCGCGTCGGCCGGCGCAACCGCGACCGGGACGCCGGCAGGCGTGTCGGTGACGAGCGCGGGGGCGGCGTCCCCGTCCAGCCGCGCCGCATCGCCACGCTTGCCCGCGAGCGCCGCGCGCACCGGCGCGACAAACAGGTCCGGCAGTCCTTCCTGCGGCGTGCCCTGCTCGGTCAGCCAGTGCGCATACGCACGCCCGTGTTGGCCGGTGAGGTCCGGGAATGCCGCCTGGATGTCGGGGCGCAACCGGTACAGCGTCGCCGCCAGGCGCGTGATCCATGGCGAGCGCGCGTGCCCGGGTGCCGCGCGGTTCAACCAGTCGACGATCCAGGCCTCGCCGTCCGGCGTCCACAGGTCCGGATGCGGATCGTCCGGCGGGAACTCCTCGCGGTAGCAGCGGCGCGCGAGATCGGGGATCGGCACGCCGCCCGGGAAGCGGCCGAATGCGTACGGCTGCGTGCGGCAGGCGTCGGCACCGTTGCGCTGAAGCTCGTCCGCGTACGCGTCGGCGAGCGCGCGCACCGCCGCCGGCAGGTTGTCCAGCGTGTAACGATTCTGGTGCTTGCTGAAGAGCTTCGCCCCGGGCGCGAATCCCGAGTAGTGGAAGAACAGCAGCGGGCGCCCGTCGACCGTGCAGCGGCCGTCGCCGTCGCGCGTGACCGTGCGGTGGTTGAGGTTCCAGTACGCGACGTTCCAGCCCGGATCGCGCTCGATCGCAACCGCCGGGTACATGCCCGGCACGAGGTCGATCCACTTCTGGTCGGTGAACAGTCCCCGCGGGATGTCGACGACACAGTCGCGCTCGAGCTTGCCCTGCCACCATGCGACGAACCGCTGCGTCGACTCGGTCCGGTTGACGGCGATGAAACCCAGGTTGTAGCTGCCCGACTGCAGGACCGACAGCTCCGACGGATGCCCGCCGTCGTCGAGCCGGCCGGTCAGATGCGGCGTCAGCACGATGTCGGCGGCGTCCAGCCGGGCGAGGATCGGCGCGAGCGGGCCGTACAGCCGGATGTCGGGGTCGAAGTAGATCACGCGCTCGTAGCCGCGCGCGAACAGCGCCGCGAACACCCACGGCTTGATCGCCGTGTTGAGCTCGAGGATCGTGTACTGGAACGTGAAGCGGTCGAAGCGCGGCAGCCCGAGGTCGCGCACCGGGATCTCGGTGTACGCGTCCCGCGGATCCGGCGCCGCGAGCGGCCCGTCGCAGATCGCGACGAACGCGTCGACGTCCGGCGACTGCGCGCGCACGCTCGCCACCAGCGTGCGCGCGAAGTGGCGGTAGTTGTTGGAGACGATCGTGAAGTAGCAGGTCCTGCGCATGGCGCGCGGCGGCCGCGGAGCCCGTCGCTTTCGTGAGTGGCGAGGCCGCGGGCGGGCTCGCCGGACGTCAATTACAGCATACCGGCCGCGCAGCGCCGCCCGCGCGCTTGCGCACGGGCGCCGCGGCGGACGTCAGGGCGCCCCCCGGAAGGCCAGCATCCGCTGGTCGCGCGGGTGATCCCACGGCCCGATCAGCTCCACCGACATTCCGGCCGCGTGCGCCATCCACTGCATCTGCGCGAATGCGTAGTGGTACGGGTCGGCGTCGTAGTGCGTGACGATGCCGCCGGGCGCGTGCGGCAGCGGCGCCAGGTGCGGGTGGTCGGGCGCCTCGAAGAAGGTCGCGTAGAGCACGGCCCCGGGCCCCAGCACGGCACGCGTCGCGACGAGGCAGCGGACGATGTGGTTCATCGGCAGGTGCGTGAACAGCGACACGGCGAGCGCGAAGTCGAACGTGCCGCCGAAGCGCGCCAGCGCGAAGCGGTCGTCGGCGATCAGCTGCGGGGCGCGGTCGGCGAGTCCGGCCGCGGCCAACTCGCGCCGGCCCGCTTCGAGCAGCGACGCGTTGACGTCGAGCCCGTGGTAGCGGCCCGGGTCGAGGTAGCGGACGAAGTGCACCCCGCCCCGCAGTGCGCCGCAGCCGATGTCGACGAGGCGGTGCGTCGGCGCGAGCCCGCGCGCGCGCAGGAACTCGAACTGGAGCAAGCCGACCTCGTCCCACAGTCCGCCGACGAGCTCGCGATGTTGCGCCGCGGCAATTTCCTCCGGCGTCAGTTGGCGGCCGTACACGTTCACGTCCATCGGGATCGCAGCTCCTGCGGCACCGGGAATCGGCGATTTTCGCCCGCGCCGCAGCGTCGATCAACCGCCTGCCGCGACACCGCGCGCCGTCAGCCGCCGCGCCAGCCGCTGCGACGGCAGCTCGACCCAGCGGTACGAGGCGGCGCTGATCGCGACCACGGCCGCGAAAGTAAGCGCGAGCGCCGCCGGATACCCGGTGTGCGGGTACAGCAGCGTCAGCGCGACCATGCCGAGCCCGCCGTGGTTGAGGTACAGCGAATAGCTGATGCGCGAGAAGAACAGCGGCACGCGCGGCACGCGGATCTGCCGGTCGCAGAGCAGCAGCCCCACGAACGCGAGCCACGCGAGCGCGTAGGACACGCCGTACTCCGACAGCGTCCACGGCGGCTGCAGCGCGAGCTTCGCCACGCCCCAGACGAACAGGCCCCAGAAGGCGGCCGTGGCGACGACGAAGAACCCGTTGCCGACGCGGCCGGACCAGCGCAGCCAGACGAGGCTGCCGAGGAACAGGTAGGTCACGTACACGCCGTTGACCGCGAGCAGGAACACGAACGCGTGGGTGCGCGCGACCGCCTGCAGCGCCGCGAGTCCGGCGAACGCCGCGACGATCGCCGTGCGCGGCCGCGCCTTCAGCAACGGCAGCAGCAGCAGCACCGTCGCGTAGAACAGCACCTCGATCACCAGCGTCCACGCGACGCCGTTGACCGCCGGCGTGCCGATCAGGTAGTTGCCCAGCGTGGCCGCGGCCAGCACCCACGGCCACGGGTTCGCCTGCGCGAGCACGTCGTTGATCTGGAAGCCGCGCAAGCCCGGCGCGTCGCTCGCCGCGAGCGCGATCGCGAATACGGCGAGCAGCAGCGCCATCGACGTCCACAGCGGCGGGTAGATGCGCAGCGCGCGCCGGACCGCGAACGTGCGCCGCGACTCGCGCTGCGCGACGTGCACGATGATGAAGCCGCTGACCATGAAGAACAGCGCGACGCCGAACGCGCCGCCGTGCTGCATCACGTGCAGCGGCTCGAACACCCAGCGCTCGAGCAGCGCGCCGGCGGGCACGGCGACCCCGTTGCGCGCCGGCCAGATGCCGACGAAGTGGTCGTAGACGACGAGCAGCGCCGCGACGGCGCGGATCAGCGCGATGCTCGGAAAGAACTCCGCCGGCGCGTGCGCGGGACCGCCGGTGCCGGCCATCGCGCTACGGCAGCCGCGGCACCGCGAACGCCTCCGGCGCCTCGCCGCGCTGCGCACGCTCCCACATCGCGACGTACGCGGCTTCGAGGTGCCGGCAGAACCGCTCGGTCGCGAACAGCGGGCACGTGGTGCGGTTCGCCGCGAGGCGTGCGCGGACCCCGGCGAGGCGGTCCGGGTCGCGCGCGAGCGAGAGCGCGATGGCTTCGTACTCGGCGAGCGACGACGCGACGAGCTCGGGCAGCCCGGCCGCACGCAGCAGGCTGCCGGCGACGCGGCCCGCGAACGTGGCACCCAGGCAGGTCACGACCGGCAGGCCCGCCCACAGTGCGTCGCTCGCCGTCGTGTGCGCGTTCACCGGCAGCGTGTCGAGGAAGAGGTCGGCCAGGCGGTGGCGCGCGAGGTGCTCGGGCAGCTTGCGCCGCGGCGCGAACACCAGCCGCTCCGGTGCGATGCCGCGCGCCTGCGCCTCGTGGCGCAGGTTGGCCGGCGCGAGGCGGTTGCCTTCGAGCAGCCACAGCACGCTGCCCGGCACCGCGTCCAGCAACCGCATCCAGGCGGCGAACACCGGCGGCGTGATCTTGTAGTTGTTGTTGAACGAGCAGAACACGAATCCATCGGGCGGCAGACCCTCGTCCGCGCGCGCGGGCGTCGCCGCCGGGACCGTACGGGTGTCGTCGTTCGCCTGGTAGCTGTCGGGGAGCCACACGACGCGCTCGGAATACCACTGGCGCGCGTCCGCCGGCACGATCGTCTCGTCGGCGATCAGGTAGTCCATCCACGGCCCGCCCATCGTGCCCGGGAAGCCCAGGTAGCTCGCCTGCACGGGGGCCGGCCGGTGCGCGAACACTTCCGGACGGCTGTCGTACGTGTAGCCCTTGAGGTCGACGGCGATGTCGACCTCGAGTTCGCGCAGGAGTTCGGCGATCGCGCGGTCGGATCGTTCGCGCACGTCGAGGAAACGGTCGAACGAAGCGGCGAGCCGCGCGCGCATCGGATCGCCGTAATCCGGGCCGAACGACACGCCGATGGTCTCGAAACGCGCGCGGTCGTGCCGCTCGAACACGCCGGCCAGCAGGAACGCCGTCGCGTGCTCGTGGAGATCGGCCGACAGGTACGCGACGCGGATGCGGTCGTGCGCGTAGCGCTCGCCCGTCCAGAGCGGCGTCGCGGCCGGCGGCACCTTGTCGCCCGCCCACCGGCGTGCGCAGGCAAGCTGCGCCGGCGCCGACCACGTCGTCGTCACCATCGGGAACGGATCGGAAACGGCCTGGCCGGCCTCGGCGTCGGCGGCGAGCTGCGCGACTGCCGCGTCGTAGTCGCGCCAGTCGCAGCAGTGCAGTCGCGACATCAGCAGCGCCCCGCGCAGGTACGCGCGGTGCGGGTCGACCGTGAGCACCTGCGCGAAGTCGCGCGCCGCCTCGTCGTGCCGCTGCAGGTACGCGAGCACCGACGCCCGGTTCTCGAGCGCCGCCGCCATCGTCGGCGCGAGCGCCAGCGCTCGCGTGTAGGCGTCGACCGCCTCCGGATAGCGGTTCAGCGCCGACAGCGCGGAGCCGCGATTGTTGTGGGCATCGGCGTGGTCGGGATCGATCGCCAGCAGGCGGTCGCACGTGGCGAGCGCCTCGTCGTAGCGCAGCAGTCGCGACAGCGCGCCGACGCGATTGTGCAGCGCGAGTACGAAGTCCGGCCGCAGCGCGAGCGCACGGTCGAAGCTCGCGAGCGCGTCCTCGTAGCGGCCGAGTTCGTGCAGCAGCGTGCCGCAGTTGCGGTGGATCTCCGGCACGCCCGGGTCGAGTCCGAGCGCGCGCTGCCACTCGGCCAGCGCCTCGTCGGCGCGCCCCTGCGCCCGCAGCACGCCGGCGCGACCGTTGCTCGCGGCCACGAGCTTCGGGTCGAGCGCGAGCGCGCGGTCGAAGCACGCGAGCGCCTCGTCGTACCGCTTCAGCGCGTGCAGCGCGGTGCCGCGGCCGCATGCTGCCTCCGGGGCGTCGGGCCGCAGCGCGAGCATGCGGTCGAACGCCGCCAGCGCCTCGTCGGGCCGGGCGAGCCCCAGCAACGCGACGCCGCGGTTGCCGTGGACTTCCGCGAGGTCGGCCTTCAGCGCCAGGGCGCGATCGGCACTCGCGAGCGCCTCGGCGTGGCGCCCGAGGGCGACGAGTGCGTTGCAGCGGTTGGCGTGGGCCTCGATCAGGTTGGCGTTGCCCGCCAGCGCACGGTCGCAACTGGCGACCGCGTCCGCGTGCCGCCCGAGCGCGTTCAACGCGGCCGCCCGATTCGACCACGCGAGCGCGTAGCCCGGCGCTGCCGCTACCGCCTGATCGAAGCTCGCAACCGCCTCGTCCATCCTGCCCAGCGCTTTTAGCGCGTTGCCGCGGTTGTTCAGCGCCGCCACGAGCCCGGGCGCCACGGCGAGCGCGCGGTCGTAACTCCCGATCGCCTCGTCGTGGCGCCCTTTCGCCTGCAGCGCCACGCCGCGGTGGTAGTGCGCCTCCACCGTGTCGGGTGCGATCGCCAGTGCCGCATCGCAACTCGCGATCGCCTCGTCGTGCCGCCCGAGGTCGAGCAGGAGCCCGGCGCGGATGTTGTGGACGCCGGCGTTGGCGGGATCGAGCCGCAGCGCGAGGTCGACGTGCGTCAGCGCGTCGTCGAGCCGGCCGAGCTGCTTTAACACGTTGGCGAGATTGGCCTGCGCCGCGGCCGACGCCGGGTCGGCGTCCACCGCGCGCCGCAGCAGCGTAGCGCCCTCGCCCGGGTGCCCGGTCTGCGCGCACAGGACGCCCAGCAGCTGCAGCGCCTCGAAGTGGCGCGGCACCGCATCGAGCACCGCGCGATAGATGCGCTCGGCGTCGTTGAGCCGGCCGGCCTGGTGCAGCGCGACCGCCTGCCGCATCGCGTCCGGAATCGCGACGCGGTCACCGGCGGCCGGCGCCCCGCGCGACGCCCCGTTCATGCGCGCGCTCCCGCTTCGCGGACCGGCGGTCGCCGCTGCGTCATTCCGGGAACAGCGCCACGCGCGCGAGCACGACCAGACTGTCGTCGATCGCCTTGGTGATGACCGCGCGCACGGCGGCCGGCTCGGTGACGCTGCCGCCCTCCTGGTTGATGGCGAGCACGCCGGTGGCGACGAGGTCCGCGAGCTCCGCGGCGAGCGCCGCGCGGTCGCGCGTGCCGTCGAGGCGCAGCAGCAGTTGCCGGTTGAACTCGTCGAGCCGGACCACCTCGTGGCGCAGGTTGGTGACGTTGTTACCGTCGACCGCATCGCGTCGCGCGACGGGCCACGCCAACGGGCGCTCGCGCACCTGCAGCGTGAACGGCACGTGGCGCATGCGCAACTCGGCCAGGCCCGCCGCGGCGATCCGCAGAAACTCGGGGCCGAGGACTTCGGCGTCGCGCGCGGCCTGCACCGGGTCCGGCGCGGCGGTGGGTGCGACCAGGAGACGGCTGCGCGCCTCGGCGCACAGTTCCCGGAACGGCAAGGACTGCGGCCAGCGCAGCGCGAGGACCGACAGCGCCGCCTTGGTGATCGGGGCCGACGCCGCCAGCTTGAGCGCGTTGGGCGCCACGTACTCGACCTTGGCGTCCGAGCGCTCGTCCACCGGCGGTTGCGCGGCGCGCAACGGGGACGCGAGTTCCATGTCGGCGATCTCCCGACCCCCGAACTGCCGCTGCAGCGCGAGGTCGCGGTGCACGAGCAGCGTCTGCCGGAACGGCCGGTTGCGCAGGAAATCCATGTACTGCTCGACGCGGACGAGGTCGGGGGCGATCTTCTGCAGCGTCTGCGCCACCTGCGGCGGCAGGTGGTGCGGCATCATCGTCGAGAACTCGGATTCCCCGAGGTACTGCAGTCCGTGGCGCTGCGCACGCTCGACGAACTGGTGAAAGTAGAGCGGAATGTTCACCGGCTCGAGAAACTCGTGGTACAGGTACGAGTCGCTCTGGCCGCGCAGCTCCTCGACGTCGGCCTTGAATTGACGCGCGTAGGGGCTGTCCTCGGCGAGCGCGCTCTGCGCGATGAAGTCGAGCACGGCGCGCGCCTGCTGGACCTGCGTGGTCGCGCCCTGGAATTGCCGCGCGTGATACATCATGACGTCGCGGATCGTGCCGCGCATCCGCCAGCCGGGATACGTGTTGTAGCTGACGAAGGCCACGCCCTGTGCCGACAGGTGCGCGCCGATCAGCGCGAGCAGGGCCTCCTGCACCGGTGGTGGAATCCACGAAAATACCCCGTGGGCGATGATGTAGTCGAACACCGGCAGCGACGCGCCGGCGGTCGCGATGTCCGCCTCGCGCAGCTCGATGTTGGTCAGGCCGAGCTCGGCGATGCGCGCGCGTCCGTCGGCGACCTGCCGCGCCGAGTTGTCGAGACCGACGAACGTGGCGTCGGGCATGGCGGCTGCCATCGCGATCAGGTTGGCGCCCGTGGCGCAACCCAGCTCGAGCACGCGGCAGCCGGCCAGCGGTGCCGGGGTCATGCCGAACAGCCGCGCGACCACGGCCAGCCGGTCGGGATGCGAGTAGGCGTACGCGCCGCCCGAGTAAGGCAGCTCGTCGTAGGTGTTGGTGGTCGTTCCTTCGCTCATCGGCGGCTTTCTGTAATGGGGATGCGGCCGCGCACCGGGCCGGCCGTTCGCACGAAACCCGTGCGCTAGCGGAACCGGATGGCGACGCCCCGGAACGCGGGGATCACCTGGCCGCCGATCGTTTCGTATGTGCCCGTCGTCGGATTGAGCCGCTGCGATGCGGGCGCCATCCGCGACTGGTCGGTCAGGATGACCGCGTCGGCCCCGAGCTGCTGGGCGTGCGTGCGGATCTGCGCCAGCACCTGCGCGCGCAGCGCGCCGGGCTCCCCGGGCACGTCGATCGTGCCGAGTTCCGTGTAGGGGCGATCGGGTGCACGGTCGAGGAGCTCGACGAACTGGGTCGGTGGGTACTGCGGCGCGCCCGTTGCGCGCACGACCTCGGGCTGTGGCGCCGCGCAGGCGGCCAGCGCCAAGGCGAGCGCCGGCAGCAGCCGGCGTGGTGAGAATGCCATTGCTTGGTCTCCGGAGAGGGACGCACGCGCCGCAGCAGCGCAGGTCCGTCGTCGCTGGGCGTCTCGTCCGGCCGATGCGGCCGGACAGTCGGACGCGAAGTCGCAACTATACCGCGTACGGGGCGCACCCCTCAAAAAAAGGGCGCCCGAAGGCGCCCTTGAAGTCGAGTCATGGGAGAAAACTGTTACGGGCAATCCACCCAGGTGGTCGGCCCAAGCTGCGAGCACACGAACCCGCCCGTTACCGAGTTCGAGTACGCGTTCTTCACGAAGGCGTTGGTCGCTTCGAAGCCGAACGCGGTGTCCGACAGCTTCCGGATCTGGTACACGGTCGGATCGCCGGTCACCGGCTGCGAGCTGAAGTTCGCCCACGCCGTGCCGCTCACCGCGAGGTAGCTCCACAGCGAAATGACCGGAGCTTCGAAGAACAGGCCACCGTACGGCGGCGAGTTCGTCGACCACGCGTTGTAGATCGGCGCGAACGTCTGCAGCGTCGTGCCCGCCTTGAACACCGCGCCACCCGGCCACTGGAACGCCAGCGGCGGCCCGAACAGCGAGAGCGTCGGCGAACCCAGCACCTGCATGTAACCGGTCGCTTGCAGGATCAGCTGGCTGCCCAGGTTGCCCTGCAGCCCGCCCGCCGGGAACCCGCCCGTGGTCAGCGGCACGCCGATGAACGGCGTGGTCGTCGTGCCCGAGTTGGCGAGCATGTCGCCCAGGACCTGCAGGTTGACCGCCTGGAACGTGCCACCGACGGCCGACACGCTGACCACGACAGGCGCCAGCGTGAACAGCGGCGCGATGTCCATCGAGTTCAGCAGCCAGTTCGTGTTGCCGGCGATCGGCGCGTTCATCGAGCCGCCCAGCACCGCGAGCAGCGTGTTGGTGACGAGCTGGTTCGCGGGCTTTTCGCTGGCGTCGACGTACGGCATCCACGACGAGTTCACGCCCTGGAACGACAGGCCCAGCAGCGAGATCGTCGGCGACGTGATCACGCCGGCCGGGTTCAGCTTGGCGAGCGCGAGCGGGAACGTGATGTTCGTGTAGTCGCCGGCGGTCCACGGACCGTCGATGTTGAGCATCGTGCCGCCGACGACGGCGATGATGTCGTCGCCCGCCGTGATGCCCATGCCGCCCAGCGTCGCGTTGCCGTCGGACAGCATGTTGACGTCGGTGCCGGCGCTCAGCGAACCCGACACCGTCAGGCTGCCGGTGAACAGGCCGTAGTGCAGGATGTTGATGTTGTCGCTCGCGACCAGGGCGCCGCTGATCGTGGTCGTGTTCCCGGCCGACGTCCCGAAGTTGGAGATGTAGATGTCGTCGAGCGCGAGCATGCCGCCCGAGATCGTGATCGGGGCATTGGCCGGCGACAGCGCCTGCGTGACGTTGATGTCGTTGAACGCGAGAATCACGCCCGAGGAGATGTCGGTGAAGTTCCCGGCGCCGGTCCCGTTGTTGGTGATGTTGATGTCGTAGTTGCTGCCCATGTTGCCGCTGATCGTCGTCGGCCCCAGCGTGGTGATGTTGATGCCGTCGGTCGACGTGCCAGGGGCGACCACGATGCCGGAGATCGTGGTCGATGCGCCGGCGAGGGTGTTGGCGATGTAGACGCCGCCGGACCCATCGCCGTCCGTGTTCGCGAGCACGTTGCCGGAGATCACCAGCGGGCCCTTCGACGTGACGCGCACGTCGTCGCCCGCACCGACGTCGGCGTTGATGGTCACCGACTTGCTGCCGTTGATGAGGAGGTCCCACGGACCCGCGACGCCCGGCGGATTCGGCTGGTGGTTGATCGTGCTGTCGATGGTGATGTTGCCGCCGTAGACGATAACGCTCGCGTCCGTCGGCGGGAAGATCGACGCTTCGTCGGTGGTCACGATGCTGGACGGCTGCACGCCCGGCGTGATGGCGTTGATCACGACGTCCGAACGGAAGCCGGAGTTGTTCGCGGCGAAGAAGTTCACCGAGAAGAACGGCAGCACCTTGTTCGTCGTGTAGCCGGAGACGACGTTATATACCTCGACCGTCGACGTGTCCGAGTACGACTCGAGGAACCCGCCCTGGTCGCTGAAGAAGCCCCTCAGGACGTCCATGTCGCCGAGGATGCCGGACCGGATGTTGCCGGCGGCCTGCGCCAGGATCCACTCGTTGGGCACCGTGCCGGCCGCGGAGAGCGAGCCTTCGTTGATGATGTTGCCCGTGCCGCCGGTCTTCGTCATGGAACCCGCGTACGTGTCCACGTCGGGAACCACCGACATGAGCCCGGTGTCGACGTTCCACAGCCGGTTGACCGTCTGGTTGGACAGGCCGGCGACGTTCGTCAAGGCGTTGGTCGCGACCAGGCCGGCGAAGATCGAGATGTTCTTGCCGAACACGTTGCCGGTGTTCATCACGGTGACGTCGTTGCCCGCCAGCAGCACGTACTGCGCCGGCGTGTTCATGACGAAGTCGCCGTTGATGGCGCCGGCGATCTCGACGTTGCTCTTCGCCGAGACCTGGCTCGCGCCGTACGAGATGAACGACGTGCCGAGCGCCGGCGCGGCCGGGATCAGCCACGTGTTGTTGGCGATGAACTCGTTGATCGACGTCCCCGTGTCCATGTTGGCGCCGATGAGGCCGACGCCCGTCGGCGCCACGATGCGCGCACCCGCGCCGACGACGATGCCGTTGCCGTTGGCCACGAAGATCGCCGGCGCGAACGCGCAGGCGCCGCAACCGAGCAGCGGAGCGACCGCGGCAATCGGGCCGGCGGTCGAGATGAGGTTACCGAAGATCTGCGACGGATTGCCGGAGGAGTCGATGTTGAGCACCGCCGACCCGGGGCTGATGGCGCCGAAGTACATGGTCGCGTTGGCGCCGAGGTTGAAGCCGTGCGGGTTGATCACGTCGACGGGCGCGCCCACGCCACCCCAGCGGAGCACCACCTTGCCGTCGACGCCGATGCCGCCGCCGGACACGAGATTCACCAGCGGCGTACCGACGCCGCCCTGCGAAGTGCCCACGGACCCAAGGCTGATCGCCGCGACGGTTCCCCAGCCCGGCATCTGGTTCGGCGTCGGCGCGGCGATCGCCGAGCCTGCAGCCGTTGCCAGCGCCAGCGCCGCCACGACAGGCTTCAACGCGAATTTTTGGTTTACCACGGAAGTCATGATGGTGTTTCTCCCATTACTTGTTGATCAAACCTACGTTTCTTTTCACCGGGCGCCCGGCACTAGCCACGACATATGCTACTGCGGTCCCGGCGCGATGGCAAACGCACGCGCCATGTCCGCCGGGACCGGGGATTCCTCGGTCGATGCCCACAAAACGGATTTAGCTATGGGCGGAGCGCCGTTGCAAGCGTTGGGCCGATTTTATGCGAGCGCGAGCCACGGCTGTCGTTTCCTTACAACATGAAGATTCGCGACGCCCGCGGGGCGGGCGTCGCCGGAAAGCGACAGTCGAAACGGCAAAAATGCGGGATTTCGCCCGTTGCGGGCGCCTGCGCGCATTTTCCGTGAGGTCAGAACGACTGGTTGAGGGTGAAGTAGAGGTTCGCGCGGTTGCTGTCCGCGCTCTCGCGGATCGCGCCGGACACGTTGCGGTACCACACCGGCCACGCGTATGCAAGGGTCGCCGTCAGGCCGAAGGTCGTGGCCCCGGTCACCGACAGGCCGACGTCGGCCAGCGAGCGCGTGACCGGGTCCCCGTCCGGCCGATACGAGAAGCGCGTCAGGCCGGCCTCCGCGAACACCGCGCCCGACACGCCGAAGTCGCCCCAGCGGTACCCGGGGCCGGTCACGGCGAGCCGCGCCAGCGCGCCGGAATCGCCGACCAGCACGGCCGGCAGCCACGCGGACAGGTTGCCGACGCCCCCGATCACCCACTGCTGGTTCTGCGGCACCGTGTCGTCGGTGAACTGGCCGCTCACCGTGGCGGCGGCCGAGAAGCCGGCCGGCAGCGAGCCGGACAGCGAGACGTTGGCCTGTCCCAGCGAGTAGCGCGGATTGGGCACGCCCGGCCCGTCCGGGTCGAACGTGCCCGTCCGCGGCGACAGCCCCTGCTGGTACGTGACGCCGGCGCCGAACGACGCGCCCTGCCCGAAGAGGACGACGGCGCGGCTGTACGTCGCCCCGAGCGTCGCGTACGTGTAGTCCTGGGCGGTCAGGACGGCGTCGTCGCTGTCGAACACGGTCTGCTTGTTGGACACGCGGATCAGCGACTGGTTGAGCGTCACGCGCGCGGCTTCGTCCGCGTAGACGAGCTGCGTGCCGGTGATGCCCCCGGTCTCGATGTCGCCGCTCGGGTACAGCGGCGCGGTGCGCTCGCCGAGCCGGTACTGCGTGCGGCTGTACGACAACGCGTACAGGCCCCATGGCGTGACCAGCGACGTGCCGAGCTGCACGCCCTTGTACGAGCTGCCCGCGCTGTCGTCCGCCAGCCCCGGCAGCCCCTGCGTGTAGCCGGCCGAGAGCTCCAGCCCCCCGCCCGGCCGCAGCGCCCCGCTGGCGGCCGCCGTGTAGCGGCTCGAAAACCGGCTGCCCAGGTTGCCGAACGCCAGCGTCGCGTTCCACGGCTTGGCGCCCGGAATCGGCTCCTCCGCGATCGTCATCTTCGTGCCGCCGACCTGCTCGGCCGGGGCGAACGTCGCCCGCACGCGCGTGCCCTGCCGCGCGGTGTAGAAGTCGACCAGCGCCGACTGCAGCAGCAGGTCGCGGCGGGTCAGTCCCTCCCGGTCCATGACGCGGCGCAGAAACGGCACGAGGTCGGCCGGCGCCGCGACCTCGGTGATGCGCCCCTGCAGCACGCGGATCGCGACCAGCCGCTGGTTGACCTGCGCGCCGACGGCGATGAACAGGAAACCGGCCTGCCGGTACGCGCGCTCGAGCGCGTCGACCGCCTCCTTCGGGCTCTTCGTGTCGCGCAGCAGCGCCTCGATGGTCGCCGCGGGCAGCAGCGTGTTGCCGGCCACCGAGTACAGGAAGCCGTTGGCTTCCACGTTGATCGGCGCCGCCGCGGGCGCAGGCGCGACGATGGCCGCGACGGGTGCGGCATCGGGAGTGGCGGGCGGGAGGTCGGCGGCCATCGTTGCGTCAGTCCTGGTCGGGATGGAGAGGAAGTTCGGGTGCGCAGGGGCGCCGCGCGGGGCGCGGCGCAGCGGATTGCGTGCTCGGTGCTTGCGCCGGATCCCGGCGCGTGGCCGCCGGGCGACCGGCGCCGTCGGTGACGGGGCCGCAGCCGGGCAAACCGTAGATTCTAGCATCGGCGTCCCGCCCTCGCGACCGGCGGGCGGTAGCTACGACCGGACCGGCGGCGCAAGGTTCCGCGGTCCGCGCGCCCGCCCGGGCGCGGTCAGCCGCGGATGCGTTTGAGCAGCATGCGGCCGAGCGCGCGCTCGGACAGGCGCGCCAGGGTCGTGTGCGCGGCCACGAGTTCGGACTCCTTGCGCGCGAGCGCCGCCGCGAGGCCGTCGCCGTAGGTCTGGGCGACGCGCAGCGCCTCGTCCTTGTGTCCGACCGCGGCGCGCAGGTCGTCGGCGTACGCGCCCGCCGCCGCGAGGCTCGCGCGCGCCCACGCGAGCTCGCCGGTCAGCCGCGGCACGACGTCGGCGGCGCGCTCGACCGCGCCCGCGTAGTCGAGCAGCGGCGAGAACACGCACAGCCGCGCGAACAGCGCGTCGACTTCCGCGTCCACGGCCGGCGCCGCGGCGTCGGCGTCGCCGCGGGCCAGGCGCTGCGCGAGCGCGTGCGCGTCCGGCACGAGCGGCGGCAGGTCCGCGGCGTCGAGGTCGGCGGCGTCGAACCGCGCGTGCCGCAGCGCCCGCGACAGGAAGCCTTCGGCGTACTCCCGCGCCGCGGGCTCCGCCGGCGGCGGCAGCCCGAGCGCCCCGGCCATGCGCGCGAGCTCGCGCGCGGGCGCCTCCAGCAGCAGGTCGTAGTCGACGACGACGCGCGGCCTGCCCTGCGTGTAGCGCAGCGCGCAGACGAGGTGCGTCAGCCACAGCCACGCGCTGCGCCGCGGGTCGAGCGCGTCGCGTGCGGTCAGCGAAGCGACGACCGCGCGCGGATGGCGGACCGCGATCACGTACGCGTCCGCAACGCCGGCGTCCGCGCACGCACGCTGCCAGAACGGCAGCACGCGCGGCATCCGCGGGTCCTTGCAGCCGAACGTCGCGGCGCGCGCCGTGCGCGCGGCCAGCAGCGCGCGCGCGGCGGCGGCGTGCGGCGCCAGCGCCGCGGCGCCCCAGTCCGCCGCGGCGAGCAGCGCGACGCTCTTCCAGTCGGCGCCGTGCGCGGCCAGCAGCGCGTCGTCGAGTGCGACGACGTCGACGTCCTCGAAGAAGCCGCGGGCGTTCTGCCGGACGTCGGCCGACATCAGGCGCTCGCCCAGGTCCACGCCGAGCGCGGCGAGCCCGCGCGCGACCGCGCTGGTCCCGGCGCGATGCATGCCGGCGACGAACACGACGCGGGGGGACGGCATCGCGGCGCTCACGGCAATACCGTCCGCACTGCGCGCTGCGGGGCCGATTCGCACTCGGGAACGGCCCGTCGCACTCATGCCTCCGGCGTCAGCGACGCGGCCACTTCGAGGTCGACGTGGCCCGACGGGCGCAGCGCGGCGTCGGGCTGCACGCGAAACGCCACGGCGTCGACCAGCCGGTGCAGGTACGTGTCGGTGCCGTCGACGTCGCCCATCAGGCCGGCGTTGACGAAGTAAGTCCCGGCGAACAGCCGGCAGCGGAACGCGAACGCGAGCCGGACGCGTGCGCCCGCGGCGAAGCCGTCCGCGGGCGCCCCGGCGGGCGGGAACGTGCCGCCGCCCAGCTCGATGCCGGTCGTCGTCTTGACCATCATGCCGAAGCGCACGCGGCGCGCCGGCGCCGTGAACTCGACGTCGTACGCGACGACGTACGGGTCGCCGCGCACGAGCACGTTGACTGGCGCGCCGGCCGGCGTCTCGATGCGCGGCGCGCCGATGCGCGCGCCGTGCTGCGCGTACTCGACGAGCGACGCCGAGCGCAGCGCGGGATCGAACGAGGCGCCGGCCGGGCCGGCGTCCGCCGCCGGCGCGCCGGCGTCCGCGCCGGCGGCGGGCCCGCGCGTCGCCGGCGCCCCGTCGGCGAGGTGCGCCGCGTCCGCGGACGGCGCGTACAGCAGCCGCTGGTACTCGGCGACCACGCGCCGCGGCTCGTCCAGCAGCCGCAGCCGCCCGCCGTCGAGCAGCAGCGCCACGTCGCACAGCTCGATCACCTGCATCGGGGCGTGCGAGACGAACAGCACGGCCGCGCCGCCCTCGCGGATCGCCTCGATGCGCGCGAAGCACTTGCGCTGGAACGCCTCGTCGCCGACGGCGAGCGCCTCGTCGACGATCAGCACGCGCGGCGCGACGGCGGTCGCGACGGCGAACGCGAGCCGCAGCGCCATCCCGCTCGAATACGTCTTGACCGGCTGGTCGACGAAGTCGCCGATGTCGGCGAACGCGAGGATCTCGGGCAGCAGCGCGCGCATCTCGGCGCGCGAAAGCCCGAGGATCGCGCCGTTGAGGAACACGTTCTCGCGGCCGGTGAACTCGGGGTTGAAGCCGCTGCCCAGTTCCAGCAGCGCCGCCACGCGCCCGGTCGTCTCGACGTCGCCCTCCGTCGGCGCGAGCGTGCCGGCCACGAGCTGCAGCAGCGTCGACTTGCCCGACCCGTTGCGGCCGACGACGCCGAGCGCGCGGCCGGGCGCCAGCGCGAACGAGATGTCGCGCAGCGCCCAGAACTCGCGGTAGAACTGGCGGCGGCCGCGCCACAGCGTCTGCTTCAGCCGGTCGACCGGACGCGCGTAGAGCTCGTAGCGCTTGGACAGCGACCGGACGCGGAGGGCGGGGGTTGCCATGGATGGATGTGGCGCCGCGCGCGGGCGGCGCGGCGCTTGAGCGCCCGCGGCGATTATATGCGGGCGCGGCGCGCGGGCGCCATGCGATGGATGCGGTAAGATGCCCATCGCCGCGCCGGCCGCCGCGCCCGCGGCCTTCGCGGCGATGCCTTCTTGCCCACCTCCGCCTTTCGCCTCCGGCCGGGCCCGCGCGTGATCACGGGTGGCCATCTGCGCGCGGGCCTCGCGGTGCTGCGCCGCCACCTGCGCTACGCGCGCGGCAATCCGCGCAAACTCTGGTGGATCGCCCGCCGCGCCTTGTCGCTCGCGCGCACCGGCGCGCTGCCCGGCGTGCTCGAGCGGCACGCCGTCGAGCGCGACCTTTACGCCGACTACGGGCAGTGGTGCCGCCGCCACGAGACCACGGACGCCGCCGTGCTGGCCGCGCGGGCGGCCGCCCTCCCGCGGCGGCCGCGCTTCTCGGTGCTGCTGCCGGTGTACGACCCGCCGGCGGCGCTGCTCGAGGCCACGCTCGCGTCGGTGCGCGCGCAGGCGTACGCGGAGTGGGAACTCGTGATCGTCGACGACGCGTCGACGGATGCCCGCGTGCCCGCGTGCCTCGCCGCCGCGGCGGCCGCCGACGCGCGCATCCGCGTGGCGCGCCGCGCGGCCAACGGCGGCATCGCGCGCGCGACCAACGACGCGCTCGCGGCAGCGACCGGCGAGTACTGCGCGTTCCTCGACCACGACGACACGCTCGCCCCCGACGCGCTGCTCGCGATGGCCGAGGCGGCCAACGCCCGCCCGGACGCCGCGCTGCTGTTCTGCGACGAGGACAAGCTCGATCCGCAGGGTGCGCGCACGCGGCCGTGGTTCAAGCCCGCGTGGGACGCCGAGTGGATCCGCACGACCAACTGCGTGCTGCACTTCGTCGTCGTGCGCACCGACCTGCTGCGCTCGCTGGCGGGCCTCGCCGAGGGCGTGGACGGCGCGCAGGACTGGGACCTCGTGCTGCGCGTCGAGGAGGCGGTCGGCCGCGCGCGCATCGCGCACGTGCCGCGTGTGCTCTACCACTGGCGCGAGCTGCCCGGCTCGACCGCCGCCGCCGCGTTCGAGAAGCCGGCGCTCGCCGCTGCGCAGCGCCGCGTGCTCGAGGCGTCGCTCGCGCGGCGCGGCGAGACCGCCGCCGTCCTGCCGACGCCGGACGGCTGGCGCATCGCGTGGGCGCCGCCGTCGCCGCCGCCGCTGGTGTCGATCGTGATCCCGACGCGCGACCGCGGCGCGCTGCTGCGCGCGTGCGTCGCGTCGATCCGGGCGAAGACGGCGTACGCGCCGTACGAGCTCGTGCTCGTCGACAACGGCTCCGTCGAGAGCGACGCGCGGGAGTACCTGGCGGCGCTCGCGCGCGACGGCGCCGCGCGCGTGCTGCAGTACGCGCAGCCGTTCAACTACGCGGCGCAGTGCAACCTCGGCGTGCGCGAAGCGGCCGGGTCCATGATCGCGCTCGTCAACAACGACATCGAGGTCGTGACCGGTGACTGGCTCACCGAGCTGGTCGCGCTCGCCGCGCGGCCGGGTGTGGGGCTCGCTGGCGCGACGCTCTGGTACCCGGACGGCACGCTGCAGCACGCCGGCGTGATCCTCGGCCTGAACGGCGTGGGCGATCGGCCGTGGCTCGGCACGCGCCCCGGCTTCGCCGGCCCGTACGGCCGCGCGCGGGCCGTGCGCGAGGTCGGCGCCATGATCACCGCGTGCGCGGTGGTCGCGCGCGACCGCTACCTCGACGTGGGCGGCATGGACGAGTCGCTGGCCGTGTCCTGCAACGACCTCGACCTGTGTCTTAAGCTCGCGCGCGCCGGCTATCGCCACGTGATCACGCCGTACGCCGAGCTGACGCACCACGAGTCCGCGTCGCGCGGCTACCTCGACGACCCGGCGAACGTGCGCGGCAACGCCGACGAGGAAGCGCGCTTCGCCGCGCGGTGGGCGCAAGAGCTCGCGGACGACCCGCTGTACAACCCGAACCTCGCCCTCGCCGGGACCGCCTACGCGCTGGCGTGGCCGCCGCGGACGGGAACCGGCGGGGCAGGGCCGGTACGGTGAGCCCGAAGGGCCGCCCCGAGGGCGAACACCGGAGCGCGCAGCGCGAAGGTGGCCCGATCCGGCCGAAGGGCCGCCCCGACGGCCGAGGCGTCCGATGAGCCGGAGCGCGCAGCGCGAAGGTACGCCGGCGAGCGCCGCGCGCTTCCCCGTCTCGCCGCGCGCGCTGTTCGCGACGGTGGTCGACCACGGCAGCCTGCTCTGGCAGTTCGCGCGGCGCGAGATCTCGGGCCGCTACCGCGGCTCGCTGCTGGGCTTCGGCTGGGCGGTCGTCAACCCGCTGCTGCTGCTCGCGATCTACACGTTCGTGTTCAGCGTCGTGTTCGGCATGCGCTGGGACGGACCGGTCACCGACCGTGCCGGCTTCGCGCTGCTGGTCTACGCGGGCATGGTGGTCCACGGGTTCTTCGCCGAGTGCGTGACGCGCGCGCCCACGCTGGTCGTCGACCACCGCAACCTCGTCAAGCGCGTCGTATTTCCGCTGCAGCTGCTGCCGTGGTCGGCGCTGGTGGTGGCGGCCTTCCACCTCGCGGTCGGCGTGCTGCTGATTGCCGGCGCCGTCGTCGTGCGCACCGGCGCGCTGCCGGCGCAGGTGCTGGCGCTGCCGCTCGTCGTCGCGCCGCTCGCGCTGTTCGCGCTGGGCTTCACCTACGCGTTCGCGGCGCTCGGCGTCTACCTGCGCGACCTCTCGCAACTCGTCGGCTTCCTCGCGCTGACGCTGCTCTTCCTGAGCCCGGTGTTCTACCCGGCGTCGGCGGTGCCCGAGGGCTGGCGGTGGCTGATCGCGGTCAACCCCCTCGCGCTGTTCATCGAGATGGTCCGCGGCTGCCTGATCCACGGCGCGTGGCCGGACTTGCGCGCGCTCGCGGCGCTGTGGGCGCTCGCGCTCGCGGTCGCGTGGCTCGGCTTCTACGGGTTCCAGCGGACGCGGCGCGGCTTTGCCGACGTGCTGTAGCGGCGCGACCCGCGGCGGCGGCGCCCGCGGCGCGTGTGGCAAAATCGCGGCTTGCCCGAGCGCACCTTCTGCCCCGCGCGGCGCGCGGCCACTGCCCGATGACCGACACCGAACCCCAGACGCCTGCCACGCCAGCCGCCGGCGCGCCCTCTGCCGACACCGCGCCAGCGGAAGCCCACACGGTCCCGACGATCGAGGTGATCGGCGACTTCGCGCGCGTGCTGCGCGAGAACCGGATCTCGCTGCTGGTCTCGACGTACGACACCGGCAAGGTGTTCATCCTTCGCGCGGCAGGCAACGGCCTCAACGTGCACTTCGTCGCGTTCGATCGCGCGATGGGCATCGCGGCGAACGCGCGCAGCATCGCGGTCGGCTCGGTCGCGCGCATCCACGATCTGTTCAACATGCCGGCGCTCATCCCGCGGCTGCCGCCGCCGGAGGTGAAGGATGCGCAGTACGACGCATGCTACGTGCCGCGCAGCGACTACGTGACCGGCGACATCCAGATCCACGAGATGGCGTACGCCGGCGACGAGCTGTGGTTCGTCAACACGCGGTTCTCGTGCCTGTGCACGCGCCGGCCGCCGCACAGCTTCGAGCCGCGCTGGCGCCCGCCGTTCGTCAAGGGACTGTCGGCCGACGACCGCTGCCATCTGAACGGGCTCGCCATGGTCGACGGGCGCCCCGGCTTCGTGACGGCGTTCGCGACCAGCGACGAGCCGTCCGGCTGGCGACCGACCAAGGCGACGTCCGGTCTCGTGATGGAGGTGCCGTCGGGCCGGATCGTCACCAGCGGGCTCTCCATGCCGCACTCGCCGCGGTGGTACGCGAACCGGCTGTGGGTGCTGGACTCGGGCCGCGGCACGATGGCGGTGGTCGACCGCGACACCGGCACGGCGACGACGTTCGCCGACCTGAACGGCTTCACGCGCGGACTCGACTTTCACCAGCACTTCGCGTTCGTCGGCCTCTCGCGCGTGCGCGAGAGCAACGTCTTCGGCGGGCTGCCGCTGACCGAGCGCCTGCCGGAGTCCGAGCGCTTCTGCGGCGTGCAGGTGCTCAACCTGTCGCTGGGCAAGATCGAGGCGGCGCTCAAGTTCACGTCGGGCGTGAACGAGATCTTCGCCGTGCAGGTGCTGCCGGGCATCGCGTTCCCGGCGATTCTCGAGCCGGACGACGAACTCGTCCCCTCCTGCTACGCGCTGTCGCCGCAGGCGCTGGCGCAGGTGCGCCAGTAGCGGGCGGTCCGGCGCGCGCGCGGCGCGCGGACCGGAACCGGCCGGGACCCCGATGACGCGCATCCTCGGCATTTCGGCGTTCTACCACGACAGCGCCGCCGCGCTGGTCGAGGACGGCCGCATCGCGGCGGCCGCGCAGGAAGAGCGCTTCTCGCGGCGCAAGCACGACGCGCGCTTTCCGGCGCAGGCGCTCTCCTGGTGCCTCGACGAGGCCGGGACCGCGCTTTCCGGCATCGACCACGTGGTCTTCTACGACAAGCCGCTCGTCAAGTTCGAGCGGCTGCTCGAGACCTACCTCGCCTTCGCCCCGCGCGGGCTCGCGTCGTTCGTGCGCGCGATGCCGGTGTGGCTGAAGGAGAAGCTCTACCTCAAGGCGCTGTTGCAGCGCGAGCTCGCGGCGCTCGCCGGCGGCGCGGACGCGCCGCGGCCGCCGCTGCTGTTCACCGCGCACCACGAGGCGCACGCGGCGGCGGCGTTCTACCCGTCGCCGTTCGCCGAGGCCGCGATCCTGTGCCTCGACGGCGTCGGCGAGTGGGCGACGACGTCCGTGTGGACCGGCCGCGGGAACCGGATCGCGCCGCACTGGGAGATCGACTTTCCGCACTCGCTCGGCCTCCTGTACTCGGCGTTCACCTACTACTGCGGCTTCCGGGTCAACTCCGGCGAGTACAAGCTGATGGGCCTGGCCCCCTATGGCGAGCCGCGCTATGCGCAGCGCATCCGCGAGCACCTCATCGACGTGAAGCCGGACGGCACGTTCCGGCTCGACATGCGCTACTTCGACTTCGCCACCGGCCTCAGGATGACCAACGCGCGTTTCGACGCGCTGTTCGAAGGCCCCGCGCGCACCGCGGAATCCGAGCTGACGCAGCGGCACATGGACGTCGCGCGCTCGATCCAGGACGTGACCGAGGACATCGTGTTGCGGCTCGCGCGCACGGTCGCCGCCGAGACCGGCATGCGCCGCCTGTGCCTCGCCGGCGGCGTCGCGCTGAACTGCGTGGCCAACGGGCGGCTCCTGCGGGATGGGCCGTTCGACGACCTGTGGATCCAGCCGGCCGCCGGCGACGCGGGCAGCGCGGTGGGGGCGGCGCTCGCCGCGTGGCACGGCCACCTGGGCCACGAGCGCACGCCGGTGCTGCCGGACGCCATGGCCGGCTCGTACCTGGGGCCGGCCTTCGGGCCGGACGCGATCCGCGCGCAGCTCGACGCCGCGGGCGCCGTGTACGACGAGCGCGACGACGCGACGCTCGTCGCCGAGACCGCCGCCGCGCTCGCCGCCGGCGAGGTCGTCGGCTGGTTCCAGGGCCGCATGGAGTTCGGGCCGCGCGCGCTGGGGAACCGCTCGATCCTCGGGGACCCGCGCAACCCCGGGATGCAGCGGACGATGAACCTCAAGATCAAGTACCGCGAGTCGTTCCGGCCGTTCGCGCCGTCGGTGCTGGAGACGCACGTCGGCGACTACTTCGAGCTCGACCGCGCGAGTCCGTACATGCTGCTGGTGGCGCCGGTGCGCCGGGAACTGCGGATCGCCGACCCCGGCGACGCGACCGCGTTCGGCATCGCGAAGCTGAACCAGCCGCGCTCGACGCTGCCGGCGATCACGCACGTCGACCACTCGGCGCGCATCCAGACGGTGACCGCGGCCGGCAACCCGCGCTACCACGCGCTCATCGAGGCGTTCCGCGCGCGGACCGGGTGCGCGGCGCTCATCAACACGTCGTTCAACGTGCGCGGCGAACCGATCGTGCGCACGCCCGAGGAGGCGTTCCGCTGCTTCATGCGCACGGAGATGGACCGGCTCGTCGTCGGCAACTTCGTCATGCGCAAGGCAGCGCAGGCCCCGGTGGCGAAGGACGAGAGCTGGCAGGCCGAGTTCGCGCTCGACTAGGATGAAACAGCCCCCACGCTCGCTGCACACCGAGCCGCCCGCGCGCGCGGGCGAAGGCCGGAGCTCGCGCCGCGGCCGCCCCCCCGCTCGGACGGCCCTTCGCGACTCGGTCATTGAACCCCCACGCTCGCGGCGCTCGCTGCCCCCCGCGGGGGCAGGTCAGTCGCTCGGGACGGCCCTTCGCGACTCGGTCATTGAACCCCCACGCTCGCGGCGCTCGCTGCCCCCCGCGGGGGCAGGTCAGTCGCTCGGGACGGCCCTTCGCGACTGACATGGACGCGCCGCCCCGCTCGCCCCGCGAATTGCGCCGCTTCGCCGCCGTGCTGGCGGTCGCGGTCCCCGTCGTGTTCTGCCTGCTGCTGCCGTGGCTCTTCTCGCGGCCGATCCCGTGGTGGCCGCTCGCGGTGTCCGGCGCGCTGCTCGCGCTGGCGGCCGTGGCGCCCGCGGCGCTGGCGCCGGTCGAGCGCGTGTGGCTGCGCATCGGCCACGCGCTCGGATTCGTCAACACGCGGATCCTGCTGACGCTGCTCTTCTTCCTGCTCGTGCTGCCGCTCGGGCTGCTGCTGCGCCTCATGCGCAAGCTGCCGATCGAGCGCCGGTTCGACCCGGACGCCGCTACCTACCGCGTGGCAAGCGCGCACAGCGACGACCCGAAGGCGATGGAAAAGCCGTTCTGACACGCAACGGCGCCGCGAACACCGAGCCTGGCTCGGAAAACCGAGCCAGGCTCGGTGTTCGCGGCTAGAACAGCGTGTAGATGAGCGGCGCGAGCGCGGAGCCCTGCCCGAGGACCAGCAGCGCGCCGAGCAGCACCAGCAGCACGATGATCGGCGTCAGCCAGAACTTCTTGCGGGCGCGCATGTACGCCCAGAGGTCGGTCAGGAGGTCGAGCATGGCGCGGCGGCTTCGTCGCTGCCGATGTTACACCGCGGCGCGTCGCCGGCGCGCGTAGAGCCACGCGCAGGCGGCGGTAAACACGTACAGCACGAGGCCGACGACGAGTGTCGCGCGGAAGCCGGCGAACAGCCCGACGATGCGGCCGCCGAAGATGCCGACGATCGACAGGCAGCCGTTGATCGCCCACAGCCACGGCACGAGGCTCCCCGACGCCGACGTCGCGAGGCGCATGCCCAGCGGGAACAGGAATCCCATCGGCAGCGCGAGCGGGGAGATCACGAGCACCGCGGTCGCGATGCGGCCGGCGTCGGAGAACTCGATCGTCCGCTCGAACACCACGGGCCACGATGCGGTGAACGCGACGCCGTAGACGACGATCGCCGCGACGGCCCACGCTGCCACACGCGCGGGCGGCGCGGCGCGGAACCGGTTGGTGAGCACGCTGCCGATGCCGCTCGCCAGCAGAAACGAGAACAGGCCCACCGACAGCGAGTACGTCGGCTTGCCTAGATACAGCTGCAGCTTCAGCAGCACCGCCATCTCGATCATCATGTAGCCGGCGCCGATGCAGGCGAAGTACGCGAGAAGCGGCGCGATGCGCACCGTGCGCGCGGCCGCCGGCTCGCGGCGGCGCCAGACGACGAGCGGCCCCGCGAGGAACAGGACCGCGATCGCCGCGAACACGAGCCCGGTGGAGGTGATCGGGTTGTGCCACAGCAGCGCGGCGAACGCCGCCGCCGACGGCACCGCGTGCCACGCGAACGCGTAGTGGAACGGGCGGTCGTCGGTCGCCGGCCGGATGTTGAACGGCAGCGTGCGCTCGAGCGCCGGCAGGTCGGGCGCGCGGACGATGGCGTCGTACAGGTTCGCGCCGCCGCCCGCCGGGTAGAGCGGGACGAAGCCGAGGTCGGCGACCCTGCGCTCGAAGCGCGCGCGCTCCTCCGGCGTAAACGGCGACCGGCTGACGAAGATGTGCACGAGATCGTAGCCCTTCGCCATCACGCCGGAGAGCCCGGCGATCAGCACGTGATCCTCGAACCGGGTGCCCGGCTGCATCCGCTCCAGCACCGTCCGCAGTCCGGTGAGCGTCTTCAGCGCCGGGATGTACGGCAGGTTCGCGACGAACGGCTGCTTCGCGGCGGCGGCCACGAGGTCCGCGCTCGTGTTGTACATCACGTACGAGAACACGCCGTCCGGCGCGAGGTGCGCGAGGTACGTCTCCAGCGCCTCGACGGTGAACAGGTCCTCGACCTTCATCACGTCGAGCTTCTCGATGTTGGTGCCGCCGACGATCGTGAAGTCGAGGAGATCGTACGTGCGGCCGCTGCGGCGGACGAAGCTGCGCCCCTCGTCGGCCACCGCGGTGACGCCCGGCCGCTCGTACAGGCGGCCGGAGAACTCGGCGAAGTCGCCCTTCATCAGCCGGTCGATCGTCGCGCGCGAGATGTCGACCGCCGTGATGTCGGTCGAACCGTGGTTGAGCGCGTTCAGCACCTCGCGCCCGCCGCCCGCCCCGATGTTGAGCACGCGCGGGTACGTGCGGCCGATCGCGTAGTGCAGCGCGATCAGATCGGCGTCGAGGTACGCCGAGAGCTTGCCGAGGTCACCGTCGAACTCGGTGACGTAGGTCGAGAAGCGCAGGTTGTAGTTGACGAGCCGCATCCGCGGCACCGGCCCGTCGTAGCGCTTCGACAGTCCCCAGCCGCGGAAGCGCTCCCACTGCTGCGGGATCGATTCGCGGCGCACGATCGTCCACGCATCGAGCGCCCACTCCTCGAAGTCGAGGTCCTGCGGCGTGGCGCGAAACGACCGGTACGACGGGTTGTCGACCTCGCCCAGCGTGTTGAACGACTTCACCGAGTAGAGCGGGACGCCCGCCCCGACCGCCGCCTCCAGCAGCGCGTACGGGACGACGACCAGCGCCGCGGCCGCCACGCGCCCTCGCCGCGCGAGGTGGACGAGCGCGAGCGCCGCCGCCGGCAGGCTCGCCCAGACGATCGCGCGCGGTGCGGACAGCGGCGCCATCAGCGCCACCGCCGCCATGCAGCCCAGCGCCGCGCCCGCCAGGTCCCAGAAGTACAGCGTCCCGATGCGCTCCGGCCACTTCGTGAACACGCACGCGATCGTCAGGCCGCCGACGAAGAACGGGACGACCGCCGCGACGTAGGCCGCGAGCTTCCACGCGTTGGCCGCCACACTCGGCGCGTACGAGAAGTCGCCGTGGTTGATCGGCAGCGCCATGATCGCGACCGTGCAGACGACCGTGGCGAGCGCGGTGGCTGCGAGCAGCACCACGATGCGCGCCTCGGTCAGGCGCGCCGCCGCGAACGCCGGCGACACGTACGCGACGATGCCGCTGGCGGCGAGTCCCAGCATCGCGACCGAGATGGCGACGAGCGCGTTCTGCGCGCCGATCACGACGTTGAAGATCGCGCTGATCATGATCTCGTTGACCAGCAGCGCGAACGCGACCGCGAAGACGGCGAGGCGGCCGGTGCCGGAGCGGTCCATCGAGCGCACGAGAGTGGAGGAGGCGCGCGCGCGGCCGCGCGGCGCCGGGGGGCGCGGGCCCGGTCAGAACACCTGGTAGATGAACGGCTCGGACTGCGGGCCGCGCGTCAGGAAGATGAGCGCCAGCGTGACGACCACGTAGACGACCAGCGCCACGACGATCCACTTCTTGTACCGCGACCAGAACGCTGCGAGGGAGCTCTTGAGACCCATGTCAGTCCCGAAGGGCCGCCCCGAGGGACTGACCTGCCCCCTCGGGGGGCAGCGAGCAAAGCGAGCGTGGGGGTAGTTTCATTCTAGTCCTTCGCAAGGAAAGGCGCGACCGCCCGCGCGATGATAGCGTGCGCCTGCGCATTCGGATGCGCGTCGTCAGGCGCGACCCACAGGCCGATCGGGTCGGTCGTGCCGGCGAACGCCGGCGTCACGTCCAGCGCCGGGATGCCGTTGCGCGCGAGGAACGCCATGAGCTTCGCGTGCTGCGCGGCGAACGGATAGCGCGCCGGGTCGTGCAGCTCGGGCAGCAGCACGACCTTGAGCGCGATGCCGCGCGCGTCGAGCTCGCGCTTCAGCCTGAGGAACGCCTGCTGCGCGGCCTGCCACCCCGGCTCGGCGTCGCCGTAGAGGCCCGCGTAGTAGCCGTGGAAGGACTTCCGCTCGTCCACGCGCGAGACGAGGCTCTTGATCCGCGACCAGAAGAACGTGACCAGCCGGCTGTGCGCGAGCGGCTCCCAGGGCGACACCTGCGGCGTGGGCTCGGCGTCGTTGATGAACCAGAACACGACGACCTCGTCGGGCCGGTACTTGAGCCCCTTGGCGAGGAACAGCTCGACCGCCTGCCCGGTGTTGTAGTTGCCGGTGCCGAAGTTGATCATCTCCGTCGGCGCACGTTGCGACAGTTGGCGCTCGAGCAGCGACTCGAAGCGGTCCTCCTCGCGCACGCCCCAGCCGAACGTCAGCGAGTCGCCGAGCACGGCGATCCGGCGCGCGCCGGTGCGCTCGACCGGATAGTCGCGGTCGCGCAGGCCGTCGCCGTTGATGCGCACCGGGACGCCCATCAGCGTCGCCTCGCTGCCGGGCCGGTGCACGTGACCGATGCGCGGGTCGGCCGAGCGCTCCTTGATCCCCATCGCGTAGCGCGTCATCTCGACGTCGTAGAACTGCACGACGGACGTGTAGGCCCGCAGCAGGAGCTCGCCCGCCGCGAGGAACACGGCGAGCGCGATGCCGGTGGCGAGCAGCGGCAGCAGCCAGCGCTTCACGAGGCGCCGCCCGGGAACGCGCGCGCGATGACCGGCACGACGACCTCGGCGAACACGCGGTTCGCACGGGCGTTCGGATGCTGGTCGATCCGGTAGATCGCGTAGTCGGCGAGGTCGGCGCCGGCGAACGCGGCGGTGGTGTCGACCACGCACGGCGAATGCCGCGCCGCCGCCTGCGCCAGCGCATGGGCGTTGCCGCGCAGCCGCTGGTCCATGTTGAGGACCACGAAGCAGATCGGCACTCCGCGGCCGCCGGCGACGGCCGCCGCGCGCCCGATCGCCGCCTCGACCGCCGCCAGCGCCTCGGGTGGATACGGCGACGGATCGGCCGCGGGCGGGGGGCCGAGCTGCGCGCGGATCCGCTCGACGACGAAGCTCTGCCAGAACGGATGCGTGCGCGGCGCGGCGACGAACGCGCGGCGGTGGAACGCGTCGGGCTGCGTCATGAAAGGCAGGTGGGTGGTCAGCTCGAACAGCACGAGGTCGGGCTCGTACGCGAGCGCACGGTCGGCCAGCACCGCGAGGTTCTGCCGCGCGTTGTAGCCGCCGACGGCGAAGTTCACGACCTCGTGGCGCACGCCGGGCCGGCGCGCGTCGAGCATCCGCGCCGCGACCTGGTGCCACGCGTCCTCGAGCGCGACGCCCGCCGGCATCGAGAACGACGAGCCGACCATCGCCGCGCGCGCCACGCCCGGCGCCTTGCGCAGCGCACGCTCGCCGTCGCGCAGTCCCTGCGCGTTGGTCGCGAGCGGCGCGAGCTTGAAGTACGTGTCGAGGCCGGGCTTCAGCTCGAAGACGATCTCCGGATTGGCGGCGGCGCGGATCAGCCCCGATACCCACAGGTCGTGCACGCTGTTCATGCGCGCGTAGCTCCACGCCGCGCTTCCGAACACGAAGACGCGGTACGTCTGCTCGACCGCCAGCGCGACCGCGACCGCCAGCACGACGGCCACGAGCGCGCGCGCCCCGGCGCTCGCGCGGCGTTCGGGGGCGGAGTGCGTGGCGTGCATGGCGGAACCGGCGGGAGGGAGTCGGCGCGTGCGGTCGGGCGCCGCGGCACCGCGCGCCCGGCCGGGACCCGGATGGCCGCCGCATCGCGACGCCGCGCGCGTGCGGCCGAAAGCCGATGATTATATAACGCCGACCCGCCGCGGCGGGCCCCGAGGGGGCCGGTGCTATCATCGATCCCGGCGTCGGGGGCGCAGGCGCGTCCGCGCCGCCGTCACTTCGCGCCACGCCACGGCCACCGCGCACACCGCCTTTGCCGGCACGATGACCCGCCTTCACGTCGACGCCCGCCTGGCCGGTCATTCCGGCATCGGCACCTACCTGCGCGAAATGCTGCCACGCGTCGTCCCGCGCGTCGCCGCGTGGCGCCCGCGCGTGCTGACCGGCGTGGCGCAGCGCGGCCTGCTCACCGCGCTGGTCGGCCGCGACGCAGACGTCGACGCGTGGGACGTCGCGCCGCTGTCGGTCGCCGACCTCGTCGCCGCGCCGCCCGCGATGGAGCCGCACGACCTGCTGTGGACGCCGCACTTCAACGTGCCGCTGCGCAGCGCGTGCGCGCTCGCGGTGACCATCCACGACCTGATGCCGCTCACGGCGCCGGAGCTGGCCGGCTACGGCCGCTCGCTGCCGGTACGCGCGTGGGCGCGGGCGATCGGCGAGCGCGCGCGCGCCGTGTTCTGCATCTCGGAGTTCACGCGCGGCGAAGCGCTGCGCTTCGCGCGGCTCGATCCGGCCCGCGTGCACGTGACGCCGCTCGGCGTCGACCGCGCCTGGTTCGCGGGCGCGGACGGCGCGCCGCCGCGCGCGGACCCGCCGGCGATCGTGTTCGTCGGGCTCCTGAAGCCCCACAAGAACGTGGCGCGGCTGCTGCGCGCGTTCGCGCGGATCCGCGACCGCATCCCGCACCGGCTCGTGCTGGTCGCGCGCCACCACGACATCCGCAACGTCGACCGCGACGCGCTGGCGCTCGCGCGCCGGCACGCCGACCGCGTCGAACTGGTCGAGGACATTCCGTTCGCCGACCTGGTCGCCCGCGTCCGGTCCGCGCAGATCGCTGCGCAGCCGTCGCTGCACGAGGGATTCTGCCTGCCGGCGGTCGAGGCGATGGCCGCCGGCACGCCGGTGCTCGCCGGGCGCGCGGGCGCGATGCCGGAGGTCTGCGGCGACGCCGCGCACTACTGCGACCCGGCGTCCGACGACGACGTCGCCCGGGCGCTGCTCGAACTCGCGACCGATCCCGCGCTGCGCGCGCGGCTCGCCGAAGCGGGGCGACAGCGCGCCCACGCCTTTTCGTGGGATGCCTGCGCGGCCGACACCGCGAACGCGCTCGTCCTGGCGATGGGTGCGCTGCGCGAGACGGCGAAGTGATCGCGTGGGTCCCTCACCCTGGCCCTTCCCCCGTTCCGGGGAGTGGAGGGATTCGCCGTCATGCCGCCGTCGGTGGTACCGGCAACGCAGGAACGCTCCCTCTCCCCGCTTGCGGGGAGAGGGCCGGGGTGAGGGCGCCGGCGCGAGTCGCCCGATCGACGCGCGCCGGAGACCGCGCAGATGACCGCCCCCCGCGTCGCGATCGTGCACGACTGGCTCGATACGTGGGGCGGCGGCGAGAACGTGCTGGCGGAGCTGCTGCGCGCGCATCCGTCCGCCGACCTCTACGCGCTCGTCGACTTTCTGCCCGACGCGCTGCGCGCGCGCATCGGCGGCCGGCGCGCGCGCACGACGTTCCTGCAGCGCGTGCCGGGCGCACGCCGGCACTTCCGGATGCTGCTGCCGCTCTTCCCGCGCGCGATCGAGTCGCTCGACGTGTCGGCGTACGACCTCGTCGTCTCCGACTCGCACGCGGTCGCGAAGGGCGTGCGCACGGCGCCTTCGCAGCTGCATCTGTGCTATTGCCACACGCCGATGCGCTACGCGTGGGACCTGCGCGACCAGTACCTCGCGCCGCGCGGCCTCGCCGCGGGCTGGAAGGGCGCGCTCGCGCACCGGACGCTCGACCGCCTGCGCGTGTGGGATCGCCGGACCAGCGGCCGCGTCACCGAGTTCGTCGCGAACTCGGAGTACGTGCGCGACCGCATCGCACGCTGCTACGGCCGTGCCGCCGCCGTCATCCACCCGCCCGTGGACACCGCGTTCTTCACGCCGCCCGCGCACGGTGCCCCGCCGCCGCGCGACTACTACTTCGCGGCGTCGCGGTGGGTGCCGTACAAGCGCATGGACTTGGTCGCCCGCGCGTTCCGCGACCTGCCGGATCGGCGCCTGGTGCTGGCCGGCGACGGCCCGGAGCGGGCGCGCGTGCGCGCGGCCGCGGGGCCGAACGTCGAGTTCGCCGGCGCCGTGTCGCAGGAGGCGATGCGCGACCTCCTGCGCGGCGCGCGCGCGTTCGTGTTCGCCGCGGAAGAAGACTTCGGCATCCTGCCGGTCGAGGCGCAGGCGTGCGGCACGCCGGTCATCGCGTTCGGCCGCGGCGGTGCGCGCGAGACGGTCCGCGACCGCGCGGCCGGCCGTCCGACCGGGCTCTTCTTCGACGCGCAGACGCCGGAGGCGCTCGCCGCGGCCGTGCGCAGGTTCGAAGCGGAGTTCCCGCCGATCGACGCGCGCGATTGCCGGGCCAATGCGCAGCGGTTCTCCGCGGAGCGCTTCCATGGCGAGTGGTCGGCGTTCGTCGCGCGGGCGCAGCGCGCCTTTGCGCAGCGCGAGGGATAATCGACCGCCATGCCCCGCAGCGTCCTCAAGCCCCACGCCACGCTGTTCGCGACGATACTGCGCGTCTGCGATCCGGCGCTGTCGCTCGCCGTCGGCGTCGCCGCGCACCGCGCGTACCTCGGGTCGTTCGCGCTGCCCGAGCACTACCTGCTGTTCCTGGGCGCGGGCGCGCTCGCCGTCGCGGCGGTGTTCCCGCTGTTCCGGCTCTACGAGCCGCAGCGCGGCGCGGGCCTGGGCGAGGACGTGCGGCGGCTGCTGTTCGCGTGGCTGCTGCTCGCCGCGCTGACCGGCGGGACGATCTTCGCGACGAAGACCGGCGACGGCTACTCGCGCGTGTGGGTCAGCGCGTGGCTGCTGGGGGGCTTCGCGGCGACCGCGGCGCTGCGGCTGTCGGTCCGGATCGCGCTGCGCGCGCTGCGGCTCGCCGGCCGCAACCTGCGGCACGTCGGGATCGTCGGCGCCGGCACGCTGGGCCGTACGATCGCCGGGCGGCTGTCGGCGTCGCCGTGGGCGGGCTTCGCGATCTTCGCGTTCTACGACGACGATCCCGCGCGCGATGGCGAGGCGATCGCCGGCCGGCCGGTGCACGCGCTCGACGCGCGCCTGCAGGCTGACGTCGCGGCAGGCAGCATCGACCAGGTGTGGATCGCGCTGCCGCTGCGCGCGGAGGCGCGCATCCGCGAGATCCTGACGATGCTGCGCGAGCACGCGGTGGAGATCCGCTTCGTGCCCGACATCTACGGCTTCCATCTGCTCAACCACTCGGTCACCGAAGTGGCCGGCCTGCCGGTGATCTCGCTGACCGAGACGCCGATGTCGGGGGTCAACCGCGTCGTCAAGGCGGCCGAGGACTACGTGCTCGCGACGCTGTTCCTGGCGCTGGCAGCGCCCTTCATGGCGCTGATCGCGGTCGGGGTGAAGCTTTCGTCGCCGGGGCCGGTGTTCTACCGGCAGGAGCGCGTCACGTGGAACGGCGAGCGCTTCGCGATGCTCAAGTTCCGGACGATGCCCGTCGACGCCGAGGCGGCGAGCGGACCGGTGTGGTCGCGCCGCGGCGAGCGGCGGGCGACTCCGCTCGGCGGCTTCCTGCGCCGCACGAGCCTGGACGAACTGCCGCAGTTCCTCAACGTGCTGCAGGGGCAGATGTCGCTGGTGGGACCGCGGCCGGAGCGGCCGGAGTTCGTCGAGCAGTTTCGCCAGCGGATCCCCGGATACATGCAGAAGCACCTCGTCAAGGCGGGCATCACCGGATGGGCGCAGGTCAACGACCTGCGCGGCGACACGGACCTCGCGCAGCGCATCCAGTACGACCTCTATTACATCGAGCACTGGTCGCTGTGGTTCGACCTGCGCATCCTGGTGCTGACGCTTTGGCATATCCTGAAGAGCCGCAACGCCCGGTGACGGTGCCCGCCGCAGGCTCCGCGCAGGCCCCGGCCGCCGCGATCGCGACCGCCCCCGTGCGCGGACCGGTGCGCTGGGCGCTCGGGCTGTTCGCGTTTGCGGTCGTGGCGCTGTTCGCCGCATTCACCGTGGCGAGCATCCCCGATGCCTGGTTTCCCGCGGCCGGCGTGCGCACGATCGCGCCGCGCGACCTCGCGCTGACGCGCGGCACCGGCGCGCTCGACCGCGCGGCGCTCGTCGTCGCGGCCGCCGATGGCACCGGCATGGCGCTCGTCACGGCGAACACGGACTTTCGCTCGGCCGACTACCCGGTGGTCGCGTGGGAGGGATCGCACTTCGCCGACAACGCCGACGTGCGCTTCCTGTGGCGCACCGACGTCGCGCCGGGCAAGCTCAACACGATCGCGGTGCCGGTCGTGGCCGGCCGTCTGCTGCCGGTGACGATGGCGGGCAATCCCGACTGGATCGGGCGGGTCACCGGCATCGCGCTCGTCGTGCGCGGTCCGCTCGCGCGCCCCGTGCGCATCGAAGGCGTGTCCGCAAAGCCGGGCGGTCTGGTCGGTCAAGCGGCCGACCGCCTGCGCGACTGGTTCGGCTTCGAGGGCTGGTCCGGGACGTCGATCAACACGGTGAGTGGCCGCGTCGACGTGCAGGAGCTGCCGCTGTCCGTGCTGCTCATCGCGGCATTCGCGCTCGCCGCGGTGACCTGGCTCGCGCTGGCGCGCCGCCGCGGGTGGATGGCCATGCTCCCCGCCGCGCTCGCCGCGCTGTTCGTTGCCGCGTGGGCGGTTCTCGACGCCGGGTGGACGTGGCAGCTCGCGCGGCAGGTGGCGGCCACGCGCGCGCAGTTCGGCGGCAAGGACTGGCACGGCCGCATGGTCGCCGCCGAGGACGGCCCGCTGTTCCAGTTCGTCGAGCGCGCGCGCGCGAAGATGCCTGCGCCGCCGGCGCGCGTGTTCGTCGTCGCCGACGCCGCGTACTTCCGCGGGCGCGCCGCGTATCACCTCTACCCGCACAACGTGCTGTTCGACCCCTTCGCCGACACGCTGCCGCCGGCCACGGCACTGCGTTCGGGCGACTACCTGCTGGTGTTCCACCGGCGCGGCGTGCAGTTCAATCCCGAGGAGAAGAAGCTCCGCTTCGAAGGCGGGGATCCGGTCCCGGCCGAGGCCGTCCTGGTCGAGCCGGGCGCGGCGCTGTTCCGGGTGCTGGGATGAAACGGCCCCCACGCTCGCGGTACTCGCTGCACGCCGAGCCGCCCTCGCGCGCGGGCCGAAGGCCAGGCTCGCAGAGCGCGTCCGCGCGCGAAGGCGACGGCCGACACGCCGCCCTCCGCATGCCGTGGCTGACCAAGGGGGCCGTGGCAGGTCAGTTCCTCGGGGCGGCCCTTCGGAACTGACGTGGACGCGGTCCTGCTCACCGTGGGCCTGCTGCTGCCGTGGTTGCTCGGCATCGGCGTGGTCCTGCTGCTGCGTGCGCCGGTACCCGCACCGGACGCCGAAGGCGAGGCCGCGTGGATCGCCGGCGCGGGCTACCTCGCCGGCGCGTTCCTCACGACCGTCTGGATGCGCGTGCTGTCCGCGGCCGGCGTGCGCTTCGGGGCTCCTCGCGGTCGCGCTGCCGCTGGCCATCGCCGCAGCGGCGCTGCTCGCGCTTGCCTGGCGCCGGCAGCGGCCTGCGCTGGTCGCGGCTGCGCGCAACGCGGCCGCGACCCCGAGCGGGATCGGCGATGCCGCACGCGTCGTCTGGTGGATCGGCGTGGCGTGGATCGTGCTGCGCTTCGGACTGCTGGGCGCCGAGGTCGCGTCGCGCCCGCTCTACCCGTGGGACGCGTGGACGCAGTGGGCGACCAAGGCGCGCGTCTGGTTCGAACTGGGCTACCTCGCGCCGTTCGCGCGCGTCAACGAGTGGCTCGCGGCCAACGGCGCCGTCTGGTTCGACGCGTCGCCCGAGTATCCGCCGACGATGCCGCTGCTGCAGGTGTACGCGTGCCTGTGGCTCGGCCGCTGGGACGACGCGCTGATGAACTGGCCGTGGTGGCAGATCGGTGCGGCGCTGGCGCTCGCGGTCTACGGCGGTCTGCGCTCGCTCGGCGCGACGGCGGGGGCCGCGCTGGCCGGCACGCTGCTCGTCGCGTCGCTGCCGCTCGCCAACGTGCACGTCGCCCTCGCCGGCTACGCCGACCTGCCGATGGCGGCCTTCTACACGGTCGCCGCGGTTGCGCTGCTGCGCTGGGCGGCGTCGCGCGACCGCCGCGACGCCGCGCTCGCGCTGCTGTTCGCGGCCGCGTGCACGCAGATCAAGAACCCCGGCTGGTTCTGGGCGGTAACACTCGTTCCCGGCCTGCTCGTGGTCCTGCTCCCGCGCCGCGGCCTGAAGCTTGCCGGCATCGGTTTCGCCCTCGTCGTCGTCGCGCTCGTCGTGCTCGCCCGGTTCCCCTTCACGCTGTTCAACTACCGGATCGACGCGACGTTCGCCGCCCCCTGGAGCGACCTCGCGCAGAGCTTCTTCCTGCTCGGCAACTGGCACCTGCTGTGGTACGCGGCCGTCGCCGTCGCGCTGCTCGCGTGGCGGCAGTTGCTCGCGCCGGCGCTCGCACCCCTCACGCTCACGGTCGTCGCCGGGCTGACCTTCCTGTTCTTCGTGTTTGCGTACACGACGGCGAGCGCGTACATCACCGACCAGACGACCGTCAACCGCGCGGCGCTGCACATGGCGCCGCTCGTCGTCGTGTTTGTCGTGCTCGGGTGGCAGGCGTTCGCGCGGCGGTGGGCCGCGCAGCACCCGCCGCCCGCGCCCGCGGCGCCGACCCCGGCGCCCTGACCGGGCCGCCGGCGTCCGCCGGGGCGTCGGAAAAGTCCCGGGGTTTGCGCGAGCGATCGCAAAGCGGCGCTTCCGACCGCGTCGCGCGCGGCATCGCGCGAAGCCGCGACGACGCAGATGCCGCGCTGCACGAAGGCGGCGCCTTCCTCGTCGAGCAGCGGCGGTCCGGTGGTGGCGGGAACGCGCCGACGGCAGCAGCCGTGCCCCCCGCCGCGAGCGTCCGCCCCGGTGCCATTACAATGCGGGCTCGCGCACCCCCAGCCCCGCTCCCGGACTTGCCGATGCTGCTCTACGCCCTGACGATCTTCGGCAGCGCATTCCTGCTCTTTCTCGTCCAGCCGATCGTCGCCAAGCAGATCCTGCCGTGGTTCGGGGGCTCTGCCGCGGTCTGGGCGACCTGCCTCGTGTTCTTCCAGACCACGCTGCTCATGGGCTATGCCTACGCCGACTACACGGTCCGCCGGTTCTCCGCGCGCGGCCAGGTCAGGCTCCACGTCGCACTGCTGGTGGTGAGCCTCATCGCACTGCCGATCGTGCCCGGCGCCTTCTGGAAGCCCTCCGGCGAAGAGAACCCGATCTGGCTGATCCTGGGGCTGCTCTTCGGGACGATCGGGCTGCCCTACTTCCTGCTGTCGACGACGAGCCCGCTCGTGCAGGTGTGGTTCGCGCGCCGGTTTCCGGGCCGCAATCCCTATCGGCTCTTCGCGCTGTCGAACTTCGCGTCGCTGCTCGGCCTGTTGGGCTACCCGTTCCTGCTCGAGCCGTGGATCGCCACCCGGATGCAGGCCTGGGGCTGGTCGGCCGGCTACGCGCTGTTCGTCGGCCTCGCTGCCGCGGCGGCGTTCGCGAGCCTCGCGAAAACGAGGGTGCGACTCGAATTTCCGGCAGGTACGCCGGCGGGCCCCGCCGCCACCGGGAGTCTCGCGTCCGACCCTCGCGTTCCGCCTGCCGAAGCCGAGCGTCCGCCGACGACCGCGCGGCAGGTCCTGTGGTGCGCGCTCGCCGCGACCGCCTCGGTGCTGCTGCTCGCCGTGAGCAACCACATCACGCAGAACGTCGCGTCGGTGCCGCTGCTGTGGATCGCGCCGCTGTCGCTGTACCTGCTGACGTTCATCCTCTGCTTCGACGGCAGCGGCTGGTACCGGCGCGACATCATGCTGGCGATGCTCGCCGCCGCACTCGGGGTGATGGCCTGGACGTACGCCGATCCGGACATGACCCACGAGCTCGCGATCCAGGTCGGCGTGTTCTGCACGGGACTGTTCCTCGCCTGCATGTTCTGCCACGGCGAACTCGTGCGGCTGAAGCCCGCGCCAGCGCACCTGACGCGCTTCTACCTGATGATCTCGCTGGGGGGCGCGCTGGGCGCGGCGCTGGTCGGCATCGTCGCGCCGCTGGTCCTGCCCGCCGACTTCGAGTTGGGCGGCGCGCTCGTGGTCTGCGCGCTGCTCCTGCTGTGGCAGGTGCGTCGCGAGGCGGCGGTGTACGGTGTGCTCGCGCTCACGTCGCTGTTCGTGACGATCGGCTGCGGCGTGTGGGCGGTGATCGAGTTCTACGAATCGGCGATCGTCGTCTCGCGCAACTTCTACGGCGTGCTGCGCGTGCAGGAGGCCGGCACCGGCCCCGACCAGCGACGCCAGCTGGTCCACGGGAACATCATGCACGGCAAGCAGTACCTCGACGCGGACCTCAAGGCGGAGCCCTCGAGCTACTACACGAGGACCTCCGGCGTGGGCCGCGTCATCGAGGCGCTGCATCCGCGCGCCGACCCGATCAAGGTCGGCATCATCGGCCTGGGCGCCGGGACAATCGCGACCTACGGCAGCAAGGGCGACGTCTACCGCTTCTACGACATCAACCCCGGCGTCGTCGAGATCGCGCAGCGGGACTTCTCCTACCTGAAAGACAGCGACGCGACGATCGAGCTGCCGCTGGGCGATGCCCGCCTGAAGCTCGAGCGGGAGGACCCGCAGGGCTTCGACGTGCTGGCGATCGACGCGTTCTCGAGCGACGCGATCCCGGTGCACCTCATCACCCGCGAGGCGATGCAGGTGTACCTGAAGCACATGAAGCCGGATGGCGTCATCGCGTTCCACGTGACCAACCGCTACCTCGACCTCGTCCCGGTCGTCGAGGGCATCGCGCACGAGTTGGGCCTCGCGGTGCTCTGGATCGACGATCCGGGCGCCGACGCGCTCGGCAACTCGTCGTCGTGGGTGCTGGTCGCGCAGGACGCGGCGCGGCTCGCGGAGCCGAAGCTCGCCGAAGCCGCCTCGGACATCACGCCGCGCCGCGACTGGCGCGTGTGGACCGACGACTTCAACAACCTCGTGCAGGTGATGAAGTAGGCAGCGTCGCACCACGAGGCACGCGGGCGCAGGGAGAACGAAAGCGACCCCGGCGGCCTCGGCGCCACTGCGTCTGGTCGTGACGTCCGAACGCCCCGTGGGCGGCCGCGCGCCGCGCTAGAATCGCCGCATGCACCGCGACGCCCTGCCCGCCCACGAGGATCCGGCACCGTACCGTGCGCTGCTGCGGCCTGCCGGCGCCCGGCACATCGACGTCATCGACCAGCGCGCGCTGCCGCACGCACTCGTGCGCGCGAAGATCGCCGACCCGGATGCGGCGGCGCTCGCGATCCGCCGGATGTGGATCCGCGGCGCCCCGCTGATCGGCGCCGTCGGCGCCTATGGCCTCGCCCTTGCGCTCGACCGCGATCCGTCGGACGCGGCGCTGGCGAAGGCGCACGCGGCGCTGGACGCGACGCGGCCGACCGCGGTCAACCTGCGCTGGGCGCTCGACCGCGTGCGTGCCCGCGTCGCGCCGCTTTCCCCGTCGGCGCGCGCCGACGCCGCGTGGGCGGAGGCCGACGCCATCGCGGCGGAGGACGCCGCCTTCAACCGCGCGATCGGCGAGCACGGGCTCGCGCTGCTGCGCGGCATCGCGCAGCGGCGGCCCGGTCCGGTCCGCGTGATGACCCACTGCAACGCCGGGGCGCTCGCCACCTGCGGGTGGGGCACCGCGACCGCGCCGCTGTTCCTCGCCCACGCCGATGGGCTGGCGCTGTCGGTGTGGGTGAGCGAGACGCGGCCGCGGCTGCAGGGCGCGAACCTGACGGCGTGGGAACTCGCGCAGCGCGGGATCCCGCACACGCTGTTCGCGGACAGCGCCGCCGGACTGTTGATGCAGCGCGGCGACGTCGACCTCGTGATCGTCGGCGCCGACCGCGTGGCGCGCAACGGCGACGTCTGCAACAAGATCGGCACGTACGACAAGGCGCTCGCCGCGCGCGACAACAACGTGCCGTTCTACGCAGCCGTGCCGTCGCCGACGATCGACTGGAACACGGCCGACGGCGCGGCGATCCCGATCGAGGCGCGCGACAGCGACGAGGTGCTGACCGTCGCGGGCCGGGACGACTACGGCCAGACCGTCCGCGTCGCCATCGCGCCGCACGGGACGAAGGCCGTCAACTATGCGTTCGACGTGACGCCGGCGCGACTGATCACGGGACTCGTCACCGAGCGCGGCATCACCCGCGCGTCCCGCGACTGGCTCGCCGCGATGTTCCCCGAGCGAGCATGAGCCCGGCGGGCGAGGCCGCAGGCCGAGCCAAGGCCCGAAGGGCGCGTCGCCGGGTGATTGCTCCGAGGCCGACGACTCCCGCGTCGCACGCCGCAACGGCGCGCGGAGGCCGAGGGCATGAGCCCGGCGGGCGAGGCCGCAGGCCGAGCCAAGGCCCGAAGGGCGCGTCGCCGGGCGATTGCTCCGGAGGCCGACGACTCCCGCGTCGCACGCCGCAACGGCGCGCGGAGGCCGAGGCATGAGCCCGGCGGGCGAGGCCGCAGGCCGAGCCAAGGCCTGAAGGGCGCGTGGCCGGGCGATTGCTCCGAGGCCGACGACTCCCGCGTCGCACGCCGCAACGGCGCGCGGAGGCCGAGGCATGAGCCCGGCGGGCGAGGCCGCAGGCCGAGCCAAGGCCCGAAGGGCGCGTCGCCGGGCGATTGCTCCGAGGCCGACGACTCCCGCGTCGCACGCCGCAACGGCGCGCGGAGGCCGAGGCATGAGCCCGGCGGGCGAGGCCGCAGGCCGAGCCAAGGCCCGAAGGGCGCGTCGCCGGGCGATTGCTCCGAGGCCGACGACTCCCGCGTCGCACGCCGCAACGGCGCGCGGAGGCCGAGGGCGTTCGAGTCCGTTATGCTCCGGTGTGTGGCCATGATCGACGAACGCACGCTGCGCGCGGAGGTGATCGCGACCGCGCTCGCGATGAACGCGGCCGGCATCAACCGCGGCAAGTCGGGCAACGTCAGTGCGCGACTCGCGCACGAGGGCTTCGCCGGGTTCCTCGTCACGCCCACCGGCATGCCGTACGCCGCGCTCGCGCCGGAGGACATCGTCGCGATGACGCTCGCGGGCGAGCCGGCGGGCGGGCGGGCGCCCTCGTCGGAGTGGCGCTTCCACCGCGACATCTACGCGAGCCGCGCCGACGCGAACGCGATCGTGCATGCGCACGCGCCGTTCGCGACGACGCTCGCGTGTCTCGACCGCGGCATCCCGGCGTTTCACTACATGATCGCGGTCGCCGGCGGCGACGACGTCCGCTGCGCGCCGTACGCAACGTTCGGCACGCAGGCGCTGTCCGACCACGCGGTCGCCGCGCTCGATGGCCGCAAGGCGTGCCTGCTCGCCCATCACGGGATGATCGCGCTCGGCGGCACGCTGGCCGATGCGCTCGCGCTGGCCGTCGAGGTCGAAACGCTGGCCGAGATGTACTGGCGGGCGCTGCAGGTCGGCGAGCCCGCGCGGCTGCCACCGGAGGAGATGGCGGTCGTGCTCGCGCAGTTCGCGACGTACGGCCAGCCGGTGCGGTGCGGCTGAAGCGCCGGCGCGGTCAGCGCGGCTGCGCGACGCGCCGCAGGACCGCGGCGAACAGCGCTTCGACGCTCTGCTCGACGCTCTCGGTGCCGGTCGCAAGCTCGATCGCCGGCGCCGCCGGCACCTCGTAGGGCGCGCTGATGCCGGTGAAGTCCGGAATCTCGCCGCGGCGCGCCTTCGCGTACAGCCCCTTGGGGTCGCGCCGCTCGCACGCGTCGACGCCAGCCGCGAGGTAGGTCTCGAAGAACCGCTCGGGGCCGATGATCTCGCGCGCCATCGCGCGATCTTCCTCGTACGGCGAGATCAGCGCGGTGACCACGACGAGCCCGGCGTCGTTCATGAGCTTCGCCGCCTCCGCGACGCGCCGCACGTTCTCGCGCCGGGCCTGCGGCGTGAAGCCCAGGTCGCGCGTGAGGCCGTGGCGCAGATTGTCGCCGTCGAGCACGAAGCACGCACGGCCGGCGTCGATCAGCCGCCGCTCCAGCGCATGCGCGACCGTCGACTTGCCGGAGCCGGACAGCCCCGTCAGCCAGACGGTGAGCGGCGCCTGCCCGAGCACGCGCGCGCGCTCGGCGGCGTCGACCCGGCTCGCCTGGCGGAACACGTTGGTTGCCACCTGCAGCCCGTCCGCGACGTCGCCGGGGGCCGGCGACGCGCGCCGGTCGATCGTCATGCCGGCGCCCGCCGTCGCGTTGGTCGCCGGGTCGATCAGGACGAAGCTGCCGGTCGCGCGGTTCTTCCGGTACTCGTCGACGAAGAGCGGCTGGTACAGCGTCATGCGCACGCGGCCGATCTCGTTCAGGCCGAGCTCGGTCGCCTGCTCGCGGTGCAGCGTGTCCGGATTCACGCGATACGCGATCTTTCCGCACGCCGCCTTCACCGTGCGCGTCGTGTGTTTGATCATGTACGTGCGGCCCTCCGCCAGCGGCGCGTCGGCCATCCACACGACCATGGCCTCGACGGATCGCTCGACCACCGGGACGTTCCGCGGATGCGCGATCATGTCGCCGCGGCTCACGTCGACGTCGTCGGCAAGGCACAGGGTCACCGACTGCGGCGGAAACGCGTAATCGAGGTCGGGTCCGCGCGTCACGATGCGCGTGACGCGCGTCCGCAGGCCCGACGGCAGCACGACCACCTCGTCGCCGGGTCGCACGACTCCCGACACCACCTGCCCGGCGTAGCCGCGGAACGACTGGTCGGGGCGCACGACGCGCTGGACCGGGAAGCGAAAGTCGATCAGGTTGGCGTCGCCGGCGACGTACACGTGCTCGAGGTGCGTCAGCAGCGACGGACCGTCGTACCACGGCATGCGACCGCTGCCCGTCACCACGTTGTCGCCGGCCAGCGCGCTGATCGGGATGAACACGAGGTCGGCGAAGCCGAGCCGCGCCGCCCACGCGCCGTACTCGTCGCGGATGCGCTCGAACACCGCGGCGTCGTAGCCGACGAGGTCCATCTTGTTGACGGCGACGACGACGCGCGGGACGCCGAGCAGCGACACGATGAACGCGTGCCGCTTCGACTGCGTCTGAATGCCGAGCTGCGCGTCGATCAGGATGACCGCGAGGTCCGCCGTCGACGCGCCGGTGGCCATGTTCCGCGTGTACTGCACGTGGCCCGGTGTGTCGGCAATGATGAACCGGCGCCTGGGTGTGGCGAAGTACCGATAGGCGACGTCGATCGTGATCCCCTGCTCGCGCTCGGCGCGCAGCCCGTCGGTCACGAGCGCCAGGTCCAGCGCCGCGCCCGCGACCGGCGCCTTCCCGCGCAGCGCCGCGAGCTGGTCCTCGTAGATGGCGCCCGCGTCGTGCAGCAGCCGGCCGATCAGCGTCGACTTGCCGTCGTCCACGCTGCCCGCCGTCGTGAAACGCAGCAGATCGGGCTCGCGCGCCTGCACGGCGTCGGCGCCGGTTCGGCCGGTCGCCATCAGAAGTAGCCCTCGCGCTTCTTCTGCTCCATCGAGCCGTCCTGGTCGTGGTCGATCACGCGCGTCACGCGCTCGGAGAACCGCGTCTGTTCGAGCTCGGTGATGATCTCCCCGACCGTGCGGGCCGACGAGGCGACGGCGCCCGTGCACGGATAGCAGCCGAGCGTACGGTAGCGGACGAGCAGCCGCTCGCTCCGCTCGCCGGGGAGGAGCCGCGTCTTCGCGCCGGCCGGAATGATCTGGCCGCCGCGGCGCACGACCTCGCGCTCGGTCGCGAAGTACAGCGGCACCACCTCGATCCCCTCCTGCGCGACGTAGCGCCAGACGTCCACTTCGGTCCAGTTCGACAGCGGGAACACGCGCATGCTCTCGCCGGGCTGGATGCGTCCGTTGTAGAGGTTCCACAGCTCGGGACGCTGGTTCTTCGGGTCCCACTGGCCGTGCCGGTCGCGGAACGAGAAGATGCGCTCCTTCGCGCGCGAGCGCTCCTCCTCGCGCCGGGCGCCGCCAATCACGGCGTCGTAGTTGCCCGCCCTCAGCGCGTCGAGCAGGCCCTGCGTCTTGAGGAAGCCGCAGCACTTGACGGTGCCCAGGTCCCACGGATTGGCGTCGGCGGCGAGCGCGGGTTCGTTGCGCAGCACGCGCAGTTCCACGCCGGCCTCGGCGCAGACGCGGTCGCGGAACGCGTACATCTCGGGGAACTTGTACGCGGTGTCGATGTGCAGCAGCGGGAACGGGATGCGGCCCGGATGGAACGCCTTCTGCGCGAGCCGCAGCAGCACCGACGAGTCCTTGCCGACCGAGTACATGAGCACCGGCCGCTCGAACTCGGCGGCGACCTCGCGCAGGATGTGGATGCTCTCCGCCTCCAGGCGGCGCAGGACGGACAGGCTTAGGACTTCGGTGGACATCGTCGTTGTGTACGGCTCAGCGGCCTCGCACGCGGTACTTCAGTTCGCGCCAGAGACGGCGCGGCAGCTTGCGCAGGGCTCCGGGCGCGCGTGCGGGTACCGGCGGGGCCGACGCCGGCAACGGCGGCAGGTCGCCCTCCGGCCGCCGCAGCAGCAGATAGTCCTGGAAGTCGAGCGATCCGCGCACGACGTAGGCCTTGATGTCGAAATAGCGGCTCCAGTGCTCGAACACGTACCAGGGTGCGTGGAACGTCGAGTGGTAGAAGTCCGGGAAGGGGCCGCCTTTCCAGCCGTCGTCCTCGACGAACACGATGCCCCTGGTCCGGTACGCCTCCAGCAGCGGACCCGGATCGGCCCCGGCCTCGCGGTGCGCCTGCAGCAGTTGCGAGAACGGATGCTCGCCGGACACCGAGAGCACGAGGTCGCCGCCGGGCTTGACGATGCGGCGGAGCTCGGCGAGCCACGCGTCCTGGTACTGCTCGTCCAGGTGCGTGAACACGCTCTGGTTGAAGACGAGGTCGAAGTGCGCGTCCGGGAACGCGAGCGGCGGCAGGCCGTCGTTGACCGCGCACCTGACCCACGGGATGTGGGCCTGCGCCCACGCGATCGCCTCGGCGTCGATGTCCACGCCGTGGAGCTCGACCTTTGCGCCGACATCCTCGAGGTGCAGCAGCATGCGGCCGCAGCCGCAGCCGAACTCGAGCGCGCGCGAATAGTCGGTGAACGACTTGCCGGCGATCGAGAGCATCGTGCCGATGTTGGCGATCGACACGCCGCCCGACTTCCAGAACCAGACGTCGTCGGGATGCCCGGCCACGCGCCAGCGGAGGTCGCTTCCCGGCAGTTCGGGGACGTCGGTGTCGGCCATGCATCCTCTCCACGCCGTGCATGCGGATATCGTGAAAGGTAGCACGCACCACAGGCCGGCCGGCGCGCCGGCTTGACCGCCTGCGGCGCGGTCCGCGAGAGGCCATGCACAAGGCCCACCGAGGTGGGCCTTGTGCATGGGATGGGTGCCTGACGATGACCTAGTTGAGCGTTTGCCGCTCCCTCCGGTCGCTTGACGTTCGCTGCGCCCACGTGAGCAATCGCAGAAGTCGGTCACCCGTCGGCACGCCTGCAATGCACAAGGCCCACCGAGGTGGGCCTTGTGCGTGGGATGGGTGCCTGACGATGACCTACTTTCGCACGGGAGCTCCGTACTATCATCGGCGTGCCGCCGTTTCACGGTCCTGTTCGGGATGGGAAGGGGTGGTTCCAGCGGGCTATGGTCGTCAGGCGTAGACAGGAATCAGAGGTCAGGGATCCGGGATCAGAACGAGGTGGTGATCCGCAGCACTGCCGCTGATTCGGAAGGTAAGGATTGGGTTGAGTCGTGTCTGTTGGCGCAGTCGCTTCGGATCAGCAGGCATCTGATGCCTGATCCCTGATCCCTGCAGAGACCCACAATTATGAGGTCAAGCCGCACGGGTTATTAGTACCGGTTAGCTGAACGCATTACTGCGCTTCCACACCCGGCCTATCAACGTGGTGGTCTGCCACGGCCCTTCAGGGGGATCGAGTCCCCGGGAGATCTCATCTTCAGGCACGTTTCCCGCTTAGATGCTTTCAGCGGTTATCGCTTCCGTACATAGCTACCCAGCGATGCCTCTGGCGAGACAACTGGTACACCAGCGGTACGTCCACTCCGGTCCTCTCGTACTAGGAGCAGCCCCCGTCAAATCTCCAACGCCCACGGCAGATAGGGACCAAACTGTCTCACGACGTTTTGAACCCAGCTCACGTACCACTTTAAATGGCGAACAGCCATACCCTTGGGACCGGCTACAGCCCCAGGATGTGATGAGCCGACATCGAGGTGCCAAACACCGCCGTCGATATGAACTCTTGGGCGGTATCAGCCTGTTATCCCCGGCGTACCTTTTGTCCGTTGAGCGATGGCCCTTCCATACAGAACCACCGGATCACTAGGTCCTACTTTCGTACCTGCTCGACTTGTCAGTCTCGCAGTCAAGCTCGCTTGTGCCCTTGCACGTCCAGCGCGATGTCCGACCGCGCTAAGCGAACCTTCGAGCTCCTCCGTTACGCTTTGGGAGGAGACCGCCCCAGTCAAACTGCCTACCATGCACGGTCCCCGCTCCCGGTGAGGGAGCCAGGTTAGAACCGCAATGACGTCAGGCTGGTATTTCAACGTCGGCTCCAGGAGAGCTAGCGCCCCCCCTTCATCGCCTCCCAGCTATCCTACACAAACCTCATCACAGTCCAATGCAAAGCTACAGTAAAGGTGCACGGGGTCTTTCCGTCTTGCCGCGGGGAGATTGCATCTTCACAAACACTTCAACTTCGCTGAGTCTCGGGTGGAGACAGTGTGGCCATCGTTACGCCATTCGTGCAGGTCGGAACTTACCCGACAAGGAATTTCGCTACCTTAGGACCGTTATAGTTACGGCCGCCGTTTACCGGGGCTTCAATCAAGGGCTTGCACCCCATCATTTAACCTTCCGGCACCGGGCAGGCGTCACACCCTATACGTCGACTTTCGTCTTAGCAGAGTGCTGTGTTTTTGTTAAACAGTCGCAGCCACCGATTCTTTGCAGCCCCTCTCGGCTCCCGTTGTACACGTTCACCTAGCAGAGGCACACCTTATCCCGAAGTTACGGTGTCAATTTGCCGAGTTCCTTCACCCGAGTTCTCTCAAGCGCCTGAGCATATTCAGCTCGCCCACCTGTGTCGGTTTGCGGTACGGTCACCCAACGACTGAAGCTTAGAGGCTTTTCCTGGAAGCATGGTATCCGCCACTTCAGGCTGGCAAGCCAGCCCTCGTTAACACGCCTCGACTAAGCCACGCGGATTTGCCTACGCGGCACGTCTACACGCTTGAACCGGGACGTCCAACACCCGGCCGGCATAACCTTCTCCGTCCCCCCATCGCATCGTTGGCTGGTGCGGGAATATTGACCCGCTTCCCATCGACTACGGCTCTCGCCCTCGTCTTAGGGGCCGACTCACCCTGCGCCGATGCACGTGGCGCAGGAAACCTTGGGCTTACGGCGACAGGGCCTTTCACCCTGTTTATCGCTACTCATGTCAGCATTCGCACTTCCGATACCTCCAGCAAGGGTTACCCCTTCCAGGCCTCACCTTCGCCGGCCCCCCCCCCCCGGAACGCTCTCCTACCATCTGCACCATCCGAAGACAGTACAAATCCGCGATTTCGGTGCCTAGCTTGAGCCCCGTTACATCTTCCGCGCAGGACGACTCGACCAGTGAGCTATTACGCTTTCTTTAAATGATGGCTGCTTCTAAGCCAACATCCTGGCTGTCTGAGCCTTCCCACCTCGTTTCCCACTTAGCTAGATCTTGGGGACCTTAATCGGCGGTCTGGGTTGTTTCCCTCTCGACACCGGACGTTAGCACCCGATGTCTGTCTCCCCAGCTCGCACTTGCCGGTATTCGGAGTTTGCTATGGCGTAGTAGATCGCTATGACCCCCACAACCATGACAGTGCTCTACCCCCGGCAGTGATACTGGAGGCACTACCTCAATAGTTTTCGGAGAGAACCAGCTATTTCCGGATTTGTTTAGCCTTTCACCCCTAGCCACAGCTCATCCCCGTCTTTTTCAACAGACGTGGGTTCGGCCCTCCAGTAGGTGTTACCCCACCTTCAGCCTGGCCATGGCTAGATCATCCGGTTTCGGGTCTACGCCCTGCAACTCAAGCGCCCTATTCGGACTCGCTTTCGCTGCGCCTCCCCTATGCGGTTAAGCTCGCTACAGAACGTAAGTCGCTGACCCATTATACAAAAGGTACGCAGTCACCCCTGCTTCAAACGCCCCGTTTGCGCCAGGACGCCCCCCCCGCGGGCTCCACTGTTTGTATGCATGCGGTTTCAGGATCTATTTCACTCCCCTTCCGGGGTTCTTTTCGCCTTTCCCTCACGGTACTGGTGCACTATCGGTCGATTACGAGTATTTAGCCTTGGAGGATGGTCCCCCCATCTTCAGACAGGATTTCACGTGTCCCGCCCTACTTGTCGCAAGCCTAGTCCCACGATCATGCTTTCGCGTACGGGGCTGTCACCCACTACGGCCGCCCTTTCCAGAGCGTTCCGCTAGCGCGATCGCTAACACTTGCCGGCTGCTCCCGTTTCGCTCGCCACTACTCCGGGAATCTCGGTTGATTTCTGTTCCTCCGGCTACTGAGATGTTTCAGTTCACCGGGTTTGCTCCCTCCACCCTATGGATTCAGGTGGCGGTGACCCTCGCGGGCCGGGTTTCCCCATTCGGACATCTGCGGATCAATGCTCGTTTGCCAGCTCCCCGCAGCTTTTCGCAGGCTGCCACGTCCTTCATCGCCTGTAATCGCCAAGGCATCCACCACATGCACTTAGTCGCTTGACCCCATAACTGTAAGCCGCAGTGCCTGCCGACCCACCGCTTGGGTGATCTCGCGACACCCGCCACCCCCTTTTTAAAAGGTGCCGGGCTTTTTGAAGATACAACTCAACCCTTTGCGTACGAAGCTCTCATCAAGCTTCGTACACCCTTACCTTCCTGATTGTTAAAGAACAGTGCAGCTCTCAACTTTGCCCTCTGCGACAAAGCGCAAAGTTGAGCGCTGGCCCGTGCAACCGATAGCGGCGGAACCCAGGTCTGATCCCTGATGCCTGACCTCTGATCCCTGATTGGTGGAGCTGGACGGGATCGAACCGACGACCCCCTGCTTGCAAAGCAGGTGCTCTCCCAACTGAGCTACAGCCCCCTGTCCGGTGGTTGGTGGGTCTGGATGGATTCGAACCATCGACCCCCGCCTTATCAAGACGGTGCTCTAACCAACTGAGCTACAGGCCCGGTGTCTGGCGTCGTTGCACTTGGCGTGCAACCGATAGGTTGTGGGTACTCGCAGGGAAGGGATGGCAGGCTGGGGCGGGGGGGCCGGCCCGGCCCGGCCCCCTGCTTCCGAGAAAGGAGGTGATCCAGCCGCACCTTCCGATACGGCTACCTTGTTACGACTTCACCCCAGTCACGAAACGCACCGTGGCAACCGCCCTCCCTCAGTTTGCACCTCGGGTTAGGCTAGCTGCTTCTGGTACATCCCGCTCCCATGGTGTGACGGGCGGTGTGTACAAGACCCGGGAACGTATTCACCGTGACATGCTGATCCACGATTACTAGCGATTCCGACTTCACGCAGTCGAGTTGCAGACTGCGATCCGGACTACGATCGGCTTTCTGGGATTGGCTCCCCCTCGCGGGTTGGCGACCCTCTGTACCGACCATTGTATGACGTGTGAAGCCCTACCCATAAGGGCCATGAGGACTTGACGTCATCCCCACCTTCCTCCGGTTTGTCACCGGCAGTCTCCCTAGAGTGCCCTTGCGTAGCAACTAGGGACAAGGGTTGCGCTCGTTGCGGGACTTAACCCAACATCTCACGACACGAGCTGACGACAGCCATGCAGCACCTGTGTTCCGGTTCCCTTTCAGGCACACCCGCCTCTCAGCAGGCTCCCGGACATGTCAAGGGTAGGTAAGGTTGTTCGCGTTGCATCGAATTAATCCACATCATCCACCGCTTGTGCGGGTCCCCGTCAATTCCTTTGAGTTTTAACCTTGCGGCCGTACTCCCCAGGCGGCTCACTTCACGCGTTAGCTACGGTACCAAGGAATCGCTTCCCCAACACCTAGTGAGCATCGTTTAGGGCGTGGACTACCAGGGTATCTAATCCTGTTTGCTCCCCACGCTTTCGTGCCTGAGCGTCAGTGTCGGCCCAGGGGGCTGCCTTCGCCATCGGTGTTCCTCCGCATCTCTACGCATTTCACTGCTACACGCGGAATTCCACCCCCCTCTGCCGCACTCCAGCCCGCCAGTTTCCACGGCCATTCCCAGGTTGAGCCCGGGGCTTTCACCGCAAACTTAACGAACCGCCTGCGCACGCTTTACGCCCAGTAATTCCGATTAACGCTCGCACCCTACGTATTACCGCGGCTGCTGGCACGTAGTTAGCCGGTGCTTATTCCGCCGGTACCGTCAAGAACGCCGGGTGTTATCCGGCGCCTTTTCTTCCCGACTAAAAGCGGTTTACAACCCGAAGGCCTTCTTCCCGCACGCGGCATGGCTGGATCAGGGTTGCCCCCATTGTCCAAAATTCCCCACTGCTGCCTCCCGTAGGAGTCTGGGCCGTGTCTCAGTCCCAGTGTGGCTGATCATCCTCTCAGACCAGCTACCGATCGTCGCCTTGGTGGGCCTTTACCCCACCAACTAGCTAATCGGACATCGGCCGCTCCCAGAGCGCGAGGCCCTTGCAGGTCCCCCGCTTTCCTCCTCAGAGCATATGCGGTATTAGCGCCGCTTTCGCGGCGTTATCCCCCACTCCGGGGCACGTTCCGATGTATTCCTCACCCGTTCGCCGCTCGCCGCCAGGATTGCTCCCGCGCTGCCGCTCGACTTGCATGTGTAAAGCATGCCGCCAGCGTTCAATCTGAGCCAGGATCAAACTCTTCAGTTCGATCTTGTGCAAGTAAACTCATACTGACGTTGGCCCTGCCCCCCAGCGCTTCCGCCAGAAGACAAGACGTTCGGCCCCGAACCATTGCTGGCCCGAAGCCCAAACTGCGTCGTGTGAGCACTTCGTGTCTTGGAACTCCCACAGAAAGCCGCCTGACGGCAACTCCCCACGGGCCCCCACCACGAGTACCCACACCTATCGGTTGCAGATTGTTAAAGAGCGGCGCTTCGATCCGCCGGCCCCCACCAGAAGCACTTTGGTACCGCACTTTGGTACCGCACTTTGGTACCGCACTTTCGTGCCCGGAGCGGCCGTCCCCCGTTGTCTTGCACGTGCCCAAGGGGTTCGAAGCAGCAGAGAGGCGAAATTATAGTGGCTCGGCGATCGCATTGCAACATCCGTGCGCACTCTCCGCGCGAGCACGCAGGGCGAAATCGGGCCGCAATCAATCGCACGAGCACGCAACTGCACTCCGGCCCGGCGCCGCCCCGCGCGATAATCGTGCTTTTGCCGGACCCGCCATGCCTGCCTACGCGACCCTGACCGACGCGCTGGACGCCCTCGACGGCAGCCCGCGCGGCATCCACTACGTCGCCGGCGAGGCGAACGAGCGCACCGCGACCTACGCGGAGCTGCGCGGCCGCTCGCTCGGGCTGCTGCACCACCTGCAGGAAGCCGGCGCGCGACCCGGTTCGCACACGATCATCCTCGTCGACGGGCTCGCGCCGTTCGTCGACACGTTCTGGGCGTGCGTGCTCGGGCGGGTCGTCGCGGTCCCGCTCGCGCCCGGGAACGCCGACGAGCACAAGGCCAAGTTCTTCCGCGTGCTCGCGCGCCTGCCCGCGCCCACGCTCGCGACCGAGCGCAAGGTGTTCGACCGGCTGCGCGGATTCGCCGCGGAAAACGGACTGGCCGACCGCCTGGCGAAGATCGAGCGGCACACGGTCTTCCTGGACGAGGTGTCCGACGTGTCCGCGCCGGGGATCGAGCACCGGGCAGCGCCGGACGATATCGCGTTCATCCAGTTCTCGTCCGGCTCCACCAGCGAGCCCAAGGGCGTGATCCTCACGCACCGCAACCTGGCGACCAACATCGACGCGATCGCGACGGGCATCGGTGCGCGCGCCGACGACACGAGCCTGTCGTGGATGCCGCTGACGCACGACATGGGCCTGATCGGCTTCCACCTGACGCCGCTGTTCCAGGGTGTGGACCACTGGCTCATGCCGACTGCGCTGTTCGTCCGGCGTCCGGGGCTCTGGCTGGCGAAGGCAGGCGAGCACCGCGTCAGCGTCACCTGCTCGCCCAACTTCGGCTACCAGCACTACCTGCGCACGCACGATCCGGCGAAGGTCGCCGGCCTCGACCTGTCGGCGGTGCGGATCGTGTTCAACGGTGCCGAGCCGATCGCGCCGGACCTGTGCCGCGAGTTCCTTGCGGCCCTCGCGCCCGCCCGGCTCGCGCCGAACGTGATGTTCCCGGTGTACGGGCTCGCCGAGGCCAGCCTCGCGGTCACGTTTCCCGCCGTCGGCGCGCCGCTCGCCGTCGAGTCGCTCGCACGCGGCACCCTCGGCCCCGGCGACGTCGTGCGCACGGTCGACCCCGGCGCCGCCGACGCCGTCGAGCTCGTGCGGGTCGGCACCCCTGTCACGGGGTGCGAGTTGCGCATCGCCGACGCGCACGGCGATCCGGTACCCGAAGGCACGGTCGGCCGCATCCTGATCCGCGGAGACAACGTCAGTCCCGGCTACTTCGACGATGCGGAGCTGACGGCGGCATCGCGGACGGCGGACGGCTTCCTCGACACCGGCGACCTCGGCACGCTGCGCGCAGGCCAACTCGTCGTCACCGGCCGCATCAAGGAGATCCTGTTCGTCGGCGGCCAGAACCACTATCCGCAGGACATCGAGCTGCTGCTCGCGCAGCACGCGGGCATCGAGCTCGGCCGCGCCGCGGCGGCCTCCGTGCGTCCGCCGCACGCGGCCACCGACGATGTGCTGGTGTTCGTGCTGGCGAAGGGCGACGACGTCGCGCCGTTCGTCGACGTCGCGCGCACCGTGCGCCGCGTCGTCAACGAGAAGATGGGGCTCGCGGTGTCGGCCGTGATCCCCGTGCGCCAGTTTCCCAAGACGACGAGCGGCAAGATCCAGCGCTTCGCGCTCGCCCGCGAGTACGAGGACGGCCGCCATGCCGACGTGCTCGCGGCGATCGCGAAGGTCGAAGCCGCATCCGGTGACGCGGGGGCGGGCCCGGTCGGCGACATCGAGCGCACGCTGCTCGCGATCTGCCAGGCGGCGCTGCCCAATCGGACGCTGTCCCCCGACGACAATCTGTTCGAGATCGGCACCGGCTCGCTGACGCTCGCGCAGATCTACGAGAAGGTCGAGGCCGCCTATCCGGGCTACCTCGAGGTGACCGATTTCTTCGAGTACCCGACCGTGCGGTCGATGTCGGCCTTCCTGGCCAGCCGGATGACGTGATCAGGACGCCGGGCGCTTTGCGCTCGGCGTCCTGATCACGAAGCAACTAAGCGCAAAGGGCCTGGGGCGGCCGGGCGCCTTTCGCGCTGAAATTGCCGGAAACGAATCGCGGGAAAGCCTTTTCCCGCGATTCGCTTACGCATAGATGGGCTTCCGGTACTTCCACTTGCGATGCAGCCAGAGCCAGTCGGCCGGGCTGCGCCGGATCTCCTCCTCGAGCGTGCGCGCGTAGCGCTCGACGATCTCCGGGCCGGAGTCGCGGTCGTACGGCGGCTCGGCGAGAAGCTTCAGCTCGACGCTGTAGTGGCCAGGCGACTCCCGGCGCATCGCGACGTAGATGACCGGCGCCTTGACGATCTTCGCGATCATGTCGGCCCCCACGAAAAACGCGGTGTCCTGGTTCAGGAACCGCGTCCAGTGCTTCTGCTCGTCGTGCTTCGGCGTGTGGTCGGCGACGAGCGCGTACGCGCGAACTTCGTTGCGCCGCTTCATCACCTCGAACATGAAGCTCTGGTGCGGGATCGGGTTGCCGCCGAAGCGCGACCGCCGCGCGCGCAGGAAGTCGTCGATGCCCTTCACCTTCTGCGGCTTGTACACGGCGTCGATCGGGATCTTCAGCACCACGCCCGCCGACAGCAGCAGCCACTCCCAGTTGCAGTAGTGGGCGGCCAGCAGCACGACCGACTGGCCGCGCGACGTGAAGCGCGCAATGAGCTCGGGATTGACGATGCGCACGCGCGCGGCCAGCGCGTCGGCGCAGGCGTTCCAGCCCCAGAGCGCCTCGGCGAGGACGTGGCCGAGATTGCGGTAGGATTGCCGGAGAATCGCCTCGCGCTCGTCGTCGCTCTTCTCGGGAAACGCGTTGCCGATGTTGGTCGCGGCGAGGCTGCGGCGCCAGCGCAGCACCCGGTAGACGACGAAGTACGCGAGATACCCGAAGCCGTCCAGCACCCGCCGCGGCCAGCGCGACATGCTGCCGAGCACGAAGCCCAGGATGTCCGGAAACCGCAGCCGCTGGTCAGCGAGCATCGACGAGCCGCCCCCCGTGAACGCCGCAGGCCCCGACGAGTTGCCGCGCGACGCCGGCCCGATGCCGCTGCCGTCGCCGCTGCCCGGCGTCGACGTCTGGATGTGCGGGCTCGCGCGCGCGCCGGACGAGGTGCGTGCGCTGGCGGCGTCGCTGTCCGCGGCCGAGGCCGCCCGCACCGCACGCTTCGGGCGCGACGACCTGCGCGAGCGCTACGTCGTCGGGCGCGCGACGCTGCGGGCGCTGCTCGGTGCGCGGCTCGGGTGCGCGCCGGCGGAAGTCGTCATCGGCCGCGGCGAGCGCGGGCGCCCGTACGCCGTCGACGCGGGCGGGCTCGACTTCAACGTGTCGCACACCGCCGGCGTCGCGCTGATCGCCGTCGCGAACGATGTCCGGATCGGCGTCGACATCGAGCGCGGCGATCGCCAGCTCAACGTCGACGGCGTCGCGCGCAAGTTCATGGCGCCGGACGAACAGCGGCGGCTGGGCGCACTCGCGCAGGACGCGCGCCGCCGCGCGCTGCTGCGGCTGTGGACGTGCAAGGAGGCGATGAGCAAGGCGACCGGCGACGCGCTGGCGGCCCCCTTCCGCCGGATGTCCGTCGCGATCGACGGCGGGCTGCGGCTCGCGAACGGGCCCGCGCCGTACCGGCCGGACGCGTGGCGGCTCGAGGCCGTTGCGGCGCCGGGCGCCTTCCTCGCGACAGTGGCGCTGTGGCATCGCGACTGACCGCCTACCGGTGCGCGCGGACGGGAACCGGGCCGGCATACGTGTCCTCGCCGGACGCCGGCTTCGCGTACTTCCACTTCTTCTGCAGCCACAGCCAATCGGCGGGGCTCTCGACGATCGCCCGCTCGAGGGCGCGCGCATAGCGCTCGACGATCATCGCGTCGTCGACCTGCTCGTACGGAGGCTCGGCGAGGACGTCGAGGTGAACGACGTAGTGGCCGCGGCGCACGCGGCGCATCGACACGAAGTAGACGGGCGAGTCGAGGAACCGGGCGATCTTGTCGGCGCCGACGAAGAAGGCCGTGTCCTGGCGGAGGAAGCGCGTCCAGTGCTTGGGGTCCTGCTTGCGCGGCGTCTGGTCGGCGATGATCGCGTATGCGCACGGATCGTCGCCGTGACTCAAGAGCTCGTAGACGAACTCCTTGCGCGGGATGAGGCGGCCACCGAAGCGGCAGCGCACCTCGCGCAGGAACGCGTCCAGCGAGGCCAGCCGCTGCGGCTGGTAGACGACGTCGATCGGGATGGGGAAGTGCGCGCCGGCCGCGAGCAGCAGCCATTCCCAGTTGCCGTGGTGCGCGGCGAGCAGCAGGATCGTCTGCCGGTTGTCGATCGCGCGACGGATCAGGCCGCCGTCGTCGAACGACACCCGCGCCTTGATCGCCTCGGCGCTGGCGCCGAAGCCCCAGAACGCCTCGACGATCGTGTCGGCGAGATTGCGGTAGCAGTGCCGGACGATTTCCGCCCGCTCCTTCGCGCTCTTTTCCGGGAACGCGTTGGCGACGTCGGCCTCCGCCCGATCGCGCCGCCAGCGCATCACGTGGTAGGCGATCAGATAGGCGACGTAGCCGACGCCGTACAGGATCGGCAGCGGGATGTGCGTGAGGGCTTTGAGAAAGATTCGCATCGCGGTTGCCATGGCGGGGCGCGCCGCCGCGCGGCACGCCCGCCGTCAGGCAGATTGTAGCCGACTGCGCAGGGGCGCCGCCCCTTCGGACCGGCCTACCGCGACGCCGCGGCGACGACGTCCGGCGGCGCCTGGACGAGTTCGATCAGCACCCCTTCGCCGCCGACCGGGTACTCGTCGTTGCCCTTGGGGTGGATGAACGTGATGTCGTAGCCCGCCCCCCCTTTGCGGATGCCGCCGGGCGCGAAGCGCACGCCGTGCGCCGACAGCCACGCCACCGCCGTGGGGAGGTCGTCGACCCAGAGTCCGATGTGGTTCAGCGGCGGCTCGTGCACCGCCGGCTTGCGCGTCGCGTCGAGCGGCTGCATCAGGTCGACCTCGCAGCGCATGGCCCCCCGACCCGCGGCCGCGATGTCCTCGTCGACGTTCTCGCGCTCGCTCCGGTAGTTGCCCACCACCGCGAGCCCGAGGCAGTCGACCCACAGGCGGCGCAGGCGCTCCTTGCTGGTGCTGCCGATGGCGATCTGCTGGACACCCAGAATGCGGAACGGCCTCTCTTCGCTCATGGCGCGGCTCCCGCGGCGACGGCCGCCTGGAAACTCATGACGGGCTGGTTCACGGCGAGGCTCTCGCCTTCCCGCGCCAGCAACTCGGCGACGACGACGTCGCGCTCGGCGACGATCACGTTCTGCATCTTCATCGCCTCGATGACCACGAGGCGCTCGCCGGCCTTCACTTCCTGCCCTGCCTTGACGGCCACTTCGGCCAGCAGGCCGGGCATCGGCGACAGCAGGAAGCGCGACGTGTCGGGCGGCGCCTTGCGCGGCATCATCTTGAGGAGCTCGGCCGCGCGCCGCGGCATCACCTGCACGTCGAGTTGCGTGCCCATGTGCGTCAACCGGTACTTGAGGCTCGGCCGCTCGACCTGGACGGCGAACGGCGTGCCGTTGCACGTGCCGCGCATCAGGATGTCGCCGAAGCGCCACGTGTGGCGGATGGCGTAGGTCTCCGTGCCGATCCAGACGTCGCAGCCGCCCGGCACCGCGTAAGCGGTCGCCGCGAGTTCGTCATCGGGCATCAGCACGACGTACTCGACGCCGATGTGGATCTCGTGGCCCGGCACCTGGCCGACGATGCCCGCGGCCCGGTCGCGGTACGCGCGGTGCACGGCGGCGGCGATTGCCGCGAGGAACACCGGGTTCTCGGGCGGCACGTCCTCGGCGCGGAAGCCGTTCGGGTACTCCTCGGCGATGAACGCCGTCGTCAGCCGTCCCCTGGCGAAGCGCGGATGGCGCAGCAGCGCGGACTGGAACACGATGTTGGACGCGATGCCGCGGATCACGAAGGCATTGAGCGCCTCGGTCATCTTCGCGATCGCCTCGCCGCGGCTGGCCGCGTGCACGATCAGCTTCGCGATCATCGAGTCGTAGTACAGCGGAATCTCGCCGCCCTCGTAGACGCCGGTGTCCACGCGGACGCTGCCCTCGACCGCGTCCGGCGGCTGGTAGCGGACGAGCCGGCCGACCGAAGGCAGGAAGCCGCGCAGCGGGTCCTCGGCATTGATCCGGCATTCGATCGCCCAGCCGTCGCGGCGTATGTCGTCCTGCACGAACGGCAGGCGCTCGCCCGCGGCCACGCGGATCATCAGCTCGACGAGATCGAGGCCGGTGATCATCTCGGTGACCGGGTGCTCGACCTGCAGCCGCGTATTCATCTCGAGGAAGTAGAAGCTGCGGTCGCGGCCGACGACGAACTCCACGGTGCCGGCGGACTGGTAGCCGACGGCGCGGGCAAGCGCCACCGCCTGCTCGCCCATCGCGCGGCGCGTCGTCTCGTCGAGGAACGGCGACGGCGCCTCCTCGATCACCTTCTGGTGGCGCCGCTGGATCGAACACTCGCGCTCCCACAGGTAGACGAGGTTGCCGTGGGCGTCGCCCAGCACCTGGATTTCGATGTGCCGCGGCTCCTCGATGAACTTCTCGATGAAGACGCGATCATCGCCGAAGCTCGCCTTCGCCTCCGCGCGGCACGCGGCGAAGCCATCGCGCGCCTCCCGGTCGTTGAGCGCGACGCGCAGGCCCTTGCCGCCGCCTCCCGCCGACGCCTTGATCATCACCGGGTAGCCGACCTCGCGCGCGATGCGCACCGCGGCGTCCACGTCGGCGATGACGTCGGTGTGGCCGGGTATCGTGCTGACGTTCGCGGCGAGCGCCAGCTTCTTCGACGCGATCTTGTCGCCCATCGCCGCGATCGACGCGTGCTTCGGCCCGATGAACACGATGCCGGCGGCCTCGAGGTCGCGCGCGAACGCCTGGTTCTCCGACAGGAAGCCGTACCCCGGATGGACCGCCTGCGCGCCGGTCGTCCTGCAGGCCTCGATGATCCGGTCGGCGCGCAGGTAGGAGTCGCGCGACGGCGCGGGGCCGATGCACACGGCCTCGTCGGCCAGCTCGACGTGGCGCGCATCGCGGTCGGCCTCCGAGTACACGGCGACCGTCGCGATGCCCATCCTGCGGGCGGTCCGGATGACCCGGCACGCGATCTCGCCGCGGTTGGCGATCAGGATTTTCTTGAACATGGTCATCTCGGTCGCCTAGAGCGGAATGTTCCCGTGCTTGCGCCACGGGTTCTCGAGCTTCTTGTCGCGCAGCATCGCGAGGCTGCGGCAGATCCGCTTGCGCGTCTCGTGCGGCATGATCACGTCGTCGATGTAGCCGCGGCGGCCGGCGATGAACGGGTTGGCGAACTTCTCGCGGTACTCCTGCTCGCGCGCCGCGATCCTGGCCGGATCGTTCTTCTCGTCGCGGAAGATGATCTCGACGGCGCCCTTCGGCCCCATCACGGCGATCTCGGCCGATGGCCACGCGAAGTTGACGTCGCCGCGCAGGTGCTTCGAGCTCATGACGTCGTACGCGCCTCCGTAGGCCTTGCGGGTGATCACGGTGACCTTGGGCACCGTGCACTCGGCATAGGCGTACAGGAGCTTGGCGCCGTGCTTGATGATGCCGCCGTACTCCTGCGCGGTGCCGGGCATGAACCCCGGCACGTCGACGAAGGTCACGATCGGGATGCCGAACGCATCGCAGAAGCGGACGAAGCGCGCCGCCTTGATCGCGCTCCGGATGTCGAGGCAGCCGGCCAGCACCAGCGGCTGGTTGGCGACGATGCCGACCGGCGCGCCCTCCATCCGCGCGAAGCCGATCACGATGTTCTTCGCGCTGTCCGGCTGCAGTTCGAAGAACTCGCCGTCGTCGGCCACCTTGACGATCAGCTCCTTCATGTCGTACGGCTTGTTCGGGTTGTCCGGCACCAGCGTGTCGAGCGACGTCTCGCGCCGGTCGGCGGGGTCGTTGGTGCGCCGGTACGGCGGGGCGTCGCGGTTGTTGAGCGGCAGGTAGTTGAAGAACCGGCGCAGCATCAGCAGCGCGTCGACATCGGTCTCGAACGCGAGGTCGGCCACGCCCGAGCGCGTCGTGTGCGTGATCGCGCCGCCCAGCTCCTCCGCCGTCACCTCCTCGTGCGTGACCGTCTTCACGACCTCGGGGCCGGTGACGAACATGTACGAGGAATCCTTCACCATGAAGATGAAGTCGGTCATCGCCGGCGAATAGACGGCGCCGCCGGCGCACGGCCCCATGATCAGCGAGATCTGCGGAATCACGCCGGACGCGAGCACGTTGCGCTGGAACACCTCCGCATAGCCGCCGAGCGAGGCGACCCCCTCCTGGATGCGCGCGCCGCCGGAGTCGTTCAAGCCGATCACCGGCGCGCCGGCCTTCATCGCGTGGTCCATCACCTTGCAGATCTTCTCGGCGTGCGCCTCGGAGAGCGACCCGCCGAACACAGTGAAGTCCTGCGAGAACACGAACACCAGCCGGCCGTTGATCATCCCGTAGCCGGTCACCACGCCGTCGCCGGGCACCGTCTCGCCGGCCATGCCGAAGTCGTGGCAACGGTGCTCGACGAACATGTCCCATTCCTCGAACGAGCCTTCGTCGAGCAGCACCTCGAGCCGCTCGCGCGCGGTGAGCTTGCCCTTCCGGTGTTGCGACTCGATGCGCTTCTCGCCGCCGCCCAAGCGCGCCAGCGCGCGCTTTCCGTCGAGTTGCCGGATGATGTCGTGCACGTTTGCTACCTCCCCCGGGTTTGTTCGAGCAGCCGCGCGGCCGCGGCGGTCGGCGTCAGCGTTCCCGCCCCCACTTGCTCCAGCACGAGCGGCAGCGCGTCGCGCACCGCGCGATCGGCGTGAAAGCGCTCGCGCAGGCCGTGGTCGATCAGGTGCCACGTCCATGCCAGCGCCTGCCGGCGGCGCTTCGCGGCAAGCTCGCTCGACGCGGCCAGCGTGTCGCGGCAGCGCAGCACGTCGCGCCAGAATTCCGGCACGCCCTCGCCGGTGAGCGCCGACACGCCGAGGACCGGCGGCTTCCAGGTCGCCGCCGCCGGTCGCAGCAGGTAGAGCGCACCCGCCATCTGCGCCATCGCGCGGTCGGCGGCGGCGGGGTCGAGGTCGCGCTTGTTGTACACGAAGACGTCGGCCAGCTCGACGATGCCGCGCTTGATCGCCTGCAGATCGTCGCCGGCGTTGGGCAGCTGCATCAGCACGAACACGTCGGTCAGGTTCGCGACGTCCGTCTCGCTCTGGCCCACGCCCACGGTCTCGACGATCACGATGTCGAAGCCCGCGGCTTCCACGAACAGGATCGCCTCCCGCGTGTGGGCGGCCACACCGCCTAACGCGCCGCTCGCCGGCGACGGCCGGATGAACGCCTGCGGGTGGCGGGCGAGCTGCTCCATCCGCGTCTTGTCGCCCAGCACGGAGCCGCCGCTGACGGCGCTCGACGGATCGACGGCGAGCACGGCCACGCGGTGCCCGGCCGCGACGAGGTGCAGGCCCAGTGCCTCGATCAACGTCGACTTGCCCACGCCGGGAGCGCCGGTGATGCCCATCCGCAGCGCGTGTCCGGTGGCGGGCAGCAGGTCGGCCATCACGGCGCGCGCGAGCGCCTGGTGATCGTCGCGCGTGGATTCGGCCAGCGTGATCGCCTTGGCGAGGGTTCGCCGGTCGCCGGCACGCACGCCGACCGCCAGTCGCGCGCATTCCTGCGGATCGGGCGGCGACTCCCGCGACACGGCGCTGCGGCGGGCGTTCAAGCGCCGGCGGGAACCGCGCGCGCGGCGCGGATCTTGGCCAGCACGTCGGCGGCGCATTCGGGAATCGCGGTGCCGGGGCCGTAGATACCGGCGACACCGGCCGCCACGAGCATCGCGTAGTCCTGCTGCGGCACCACGCCACCGACGAAGACGACGACGTCGTCGGCACCCTCGCGGCGCAGCGCGTCGATGAGCGCCGGCACCAGCGTCTTGTGTCCGGCGGCGAGTGTGGACACGCCCACCGCGTGGACGTCGTTCTCGATCGCCTGCCGCGCCGCCTCTTCCGGCGTCTGGAACAGCGGCCCGATGTCGACATCGAAGCCCGCGTCGGCGAACGCCGTCGCGACCACCTTGGCGCCGCGGTCGTGGCCGTCCTGGCCGAGCTTGGCGACCATGATCCGCGGCCGCCGGCCCTCCGCGGCCGCGAACGCCGCGATGTCGCTCTTGATCCGGTCCCACATGATGTCCCCCGCGAACTGGCCGCCGTAGACGCCGGAGATGCTCTGCGTCGTCGCGCGGTGCCGGCCCCAGACGGCTTCCAGCGCGCCCGAAACCTCGCCGACCGTCGCGCGCACGCGCATCGCGCGGATCGCGAGATCGAGCAGGTTGCCGCGGCCGGAACGCGCGGCTTCCGCGAGCGCCGCCAGCGCGGCGTCGACCGCCTGGCCGTCGCGGCTCGCGCGGACGGCGGCCAGCCGCTTTACCTGCGCCTCGCGCACGGCCGTGTTGTCGATCTCGCGCACCTCGATCGGATCCTCGTGGTCGAGCCGGAACTTGTTGACGCCGACGATCACGTCGTGGCCGCTGTCGATGCGCGCCTGCTTTTCCGCGGCCGCCGCCTCGATCTTCAACTTCGCCCAGCCCGACTCGACCGCGCGCGTCATGCCGCCCATCGCCTCCACTTCCTCGAGGATCGCCCACGCGCGGTCGGCCATGTCCTGCGTGAGACGCTCCATCATGTACGAGCCCGCCCACGGGTCGACCACGCTGCAGATATGCGTCTCCTCCTGCAGCAGCACCTGCGTGTTGCGGGCGATGCGCGCGGAGAAGTCGGTCGGCAGCGCGACCGCCTCGTCGAACGAATTCGTGTGCAGCGACTGCGTGCCGCCGAACACTGCGGCCATCGCCTCGATGGTGGTGCGCACGACGTTGTTGAACGGGTCCTGCTCGGTCAGCGACCACCCGGAAGTCTGGCAGTGCGTGCGCAGCATCAGCGACTTCGGGTTCTTCGGCGCGAACGCCGACATGATCCGCCACCACAGCAGGCGCGCCGCGCGCAGCTTGGCGATCTCGAGGTAGAAATTCATGCCGATGCCGAAGAAGAACGACAGCCGGCCGGCGAACCCGTCCACGTCCATCCCGCGCGCGAGCGCCGCGCGCACGTACTCGCGGCCGTCGGCCAGCGTGAACGCGAGCTCGAGCGCCTGGTGCGCGCCCGCCTCCTGCATGTGGTAGCCCGAGATCGAGATCGAGTTGAACTTCGGCATGTGCGCCGCCGTGTATTCGATGATGTCGGCGACGATCCGCATCGACGGCTCGGGCGGGTAGATGTAGGTGTTGCGGACCATGAACTCCTTCAGGATGTCGTTCTGGATCGTTCCCGAAAGGTCCTTCTGCGCCACCCCCTGCTCCTCGGCCGCGACGACGTAGCCGGCGAGCACCGGCAGCACCGCGCCGTTCATCGTCATCGACACCGACACGCGGGACAGCGGGATGCCGTCGAACAGGATCTTCATGTCCTCGACCGAGTCGATCGCCACTCCCGCCTTGCCGACGTCGCCGACCACGCGCGGGTGGTCGGAGTCGTAGCCGCGGTGCGTGGCGAGGTCGAAGGCGACCGACACCCCCTGTCCACCGCCTTCCAGCGTGCGGCGGTAGAACGCGTTGGACTCCTCGGCCGTCGAGAAGCCCGCGTACTGCCGGATCGTCCACGGGCGCACTGCGTACATCGTCGGCTGCGGGCCACGCACGAACGGCGGGAAGCCGGGCAGCGTGTCGGCGTACGGCAGGCCGGCCAGGTCGGCCGACGTGTACAGCGCCTTGACGGCGATGCCGTCCGGCGTGTTCCAGACGAGGTCGTCGGCGTTGCCGCCGGGGGCCCCCTTCGCCGCAGCGCGGCGCCAGTCGTCGAGCGTCGGGGGCGGGACGGCGCGGGGATCGGAATCGGCCAAGGCGGTGCCTCGCAGCGGTGAAGGGTGGATCCAGCCAGCCCGCTATTCTAGCGAGTACGCCCGGCCCGGCGTCCTTGGCCGGGATCAAGGGAGGGCGCACCGCAACCGCCCCGCGCCCGCGAACCCGACGGCCCCGGTGCCGGCGCCCCGAAAACCCATTGAGGCTCGGCAGTCCGGGGAAGGCGCGAGAAACCGAGCCAGGCTCGGTTTTCGGAGCCAGGCTCGGTTTTCGGGCCCGCCGCGAGGCCGGGCGATCAGGCCCGCACGGGCCGCTTGCGCACCGGTGGTTTCGCCGCCCGCGCAGCGCCCACGAACAGGTCCTTCATCGCCGCCTGCTGCGCGAAGCGCTGGCCGACCTGCACGCACACGAGGTCGCACAGCTGGAAGATGCGCGGGTCGACGATCCGGTAGTACGCGCTGGTGCCGCGCGCCGCCTTCTCGATCAGCCCCTTCTGCGCGAGCACCGCGAGGTGCTTCGAGACGTTGGCCTGGCTGCAGCCAAAGTCCGCCGTCAGCTCGCCGACATTGCGCTCGCCGTGGCGCAGCGCGTTCAGGATCTTCAGGCGCATCGGCACCGCGAAGGCGGAGAAGAATTCCGCGACCTCGGCGATCGCGCGGTCGTCCAGGTTTTCCATCAGCAGGCACTCGCGGGGGATGGCGACGTGCATATCGTAGCGCTTCCGGGTCACTTGACTGTATAACTGTGTAGCTATATAGTATCGAACACGCAGGTGACTGTCCAGCCCCTGCCGTCCGGGACCCGGGCCCCCGCCCCGCCGGACGCGAGCCCCGACCGCTTGAGGAGCACGATGAAGCATCTGACGCGATTCGCCTTCGCCGCCGTCCTGGCCGGCACGTTGGCGCTGCCGTCCGGCGCCGCGCCGCTGGCGACCGTGGCGGTTGCCCCGGCCGCCGGCGACCGCACGTACGCCGCCGAGGGCGTGGTGGAGGCCGTCCGCCAGAGCACCGTGGCCGCGCAGGTCCCGGCGCGCATCCTGGAAGTGCGCGTGCGGGCCGGAGACGCGGTCAAGGCTGGCCAGGTGCTGGTCCGGCTCGACCCGCGGACCGCCGCCGACCAGCTGGCATCGAGCCGCGCGCAGGCAGCCGCCGCCGACGCGCAGCTCGAAGCGGCGCGCCGCGACTACGAGCGCAACCGCCGGCTCGCCGAGAAGCGCTACATCAGCCAGGCGGCGATGGAACAGGCCGAGGCGCAGTACAAGGCCGCCGCAGCGCAGGCGAAGGCGACGATCGCGCAGGCCGGCGTCGCATCCACCCAGTCGACGTTCACCACCCTCGTCGCGCCCTATTCCGGGGTCGTCGCCAGCGTGAGCGCGGAGGTCGGCGACATGGCCTCGCCCGGCGCGCCGCTGCTTGTCGTCTACGACCCCGCCGAACTGCGCGTCGTCGCGCAGGTGCCCGAAAGCTACGCGCCGCACGTCGCGCGCGACCGGCCGGTGCGCATCACCGTCCCGGGCAGCGGCGGCGACGCCCGCTCGATCGAGGCGACGCGCATGGTACTGCTGCCGACCGCCAACCCGGCCACGCACACGCGCGAGGCGCGCCTGGCGCTACCCGCCTCCGCGCAAGGACTGGCGCCCGGGATGTTCGCCCGAGCCTACCTGCCGCTGTCGCTCGCCGAAGCCCCGCGGATCACCGTGCCCACCGGTGCCGTCGTGCGCCGGCCCGAGTTCGCGGCCGTGTACGTGGTCGACGCCGGCGGCCGCGCCCAGCTGCGGCAGGTACGCCTCGGCCGCGCGTCCGGCGACAGCGTCGAAGTCCTCGCCGGCCTCGTTCCCGGCGACCGGATCGCCGTCGACCCGGTCGCGGCGGCGCGGCAATGACGATGACGGCGGACACGGCCCCCGCGCTCGGCGTCTCCGGCCGGATCGCGCGCTACTTCCAGTCGGCGCAGATCACGCCGCTGCTGGCGCTGATCGCGCTGCTGGCCGGCGTGTTCGCCGTGCTCGTCACGCCGCGGGAAGAGGAGCCGCAGATCAACGTGACGATGGCGAACGTGCTGATCCCGTTCCCGGGCGCGTCGGCGAAGGACGTCGAGCAGATGGTCGCGGCGCCCGCCGAGCAGGTGATCGCGCGGATCACCAACGTCGAGCACGTGATGTCCGTGTCGCGGCCCGGCCTCGCGGTGATCACCGTGCAGTTCGAGGTCGGCGTGCCGCGGATCACCGCGCTGGTCAGCCTCTACGACACGATCCTGTCGAACCAGGACTGGCTGCCGCGCAACCTCGGCACGCTGCAGCCGATCATCAAGCCCAAGGGCATCGACGACGTGCCGATCGTCACGCTGGCGCTGCACTCGCAGGATGCGGCCGTCGGCGCCGCCGACCTCGAGCGCATCGCGCACGCGATCGAGGCGGACGTCAAGCGCGTGCCCGGAACGCGCGAAGTCGAGACGATCGGCGGCCCGCGCCGCGCGGTCAACGTCCGGCTCGATCCCGCGCGCATGAACGCCGCCGGCGTGACGGTCGCCGAGCTGCGGGCCGCGCTGCTGTCGGCGAACAACGGCGCGCCGATCGGCGAGATCGTCGCCGACAACCGCGCGGTGCTGCTCGACGCCGGCCCGTTCTTCCGCGACGCGCGCGACGTCGGCAGCCTGATCGTCGCCACGCGCAACGGCGCCCCGGTGTTCCTCGAACAGGTCGCGAGCCTCGACGACGGCCCGCCGCTGCCCGAGCAGTACGTCTGGCACGGAACCGCAGGCAAGGACGCGCGCGAGGTCCCGGCGGTGGTCCTGTCCGTCACCAAGAAGCCGGGGCAGAACGCGGTCGACGTGGCCGAAGCGCTGATCGCGCGCGTGGACAACCTGCGCAACACGGTGATCCCCGCCAACGTCGAGGTCAGCGTCACGCGCAACTACGGCGCGACCGCCAACGACAAGGCGATGAAGCTGATCCAGAAGCTCGCGTTCGCGACGGCGAGCGTGGTGGCGCTGGTGCTGCTCGCGCTCGGCTGGCGCGAGGCGGTCATCGTCGGCACGGCGGTGATCCTGACGCTCGCCGCGACGCTGTTCGCGTCGTGGGCGTGGGGCTTCACGCTGAACCGCGTGTCGCTGTTCGCACTGATCTTCTCGATCGGCATCCTCGTCGACGACGCGATCGTCGTCGTCGAGAACATCCACCGGCACCGGCTGCTCGAGCCCCACCGCTCGCTTGCCGACATCATCCCGCAGGCGGTGGACGAAGTCGGCGGCCCGACGATCCTCGCCACGCTCACGGTCATCGCGGCGCTGCTGCCGATGGCGTTCGTCAGCGGCCTCATGGGGCCGTACATGAGCCCGATTCCCATCAACGCGAGCATGGGCATGCTGATCTCGCTCGCCATCGCGTTCGTGATCACGCCGTGGCTCGCCCGCATCCTGCTCGGCCACGCGCACGCCGGCGCCACCGACGGCATGGCGGCGAAGCTCGCGCCGGCGTTCGGGCGGATCTTCGCCCCGTTCCTCGACCGCGCGAAGGGCGGGCGCAACCGCGCGCTGCTGTGGCTCGGCGTGGCCGGGCTGATCGCGGTCTCGCTGGCGCTGCCGGTGTTCCAGCTCGTCGTGATGAAGATGCTGCCGTTCGACAACAAGTCGGAGTTCCAGGTCGTCGTCGACATGCCGGCCGGCACGTCGCTCGAGCGCACGGCGGCCGTGCTGCACGAGATGGGCGGCTATCTGGCGACGGTGCCCGAGGTCGCCGACTACCAGGCGTTCGCCGGCACGTCGGCGCCGATCAACTTCAACGGACTCGTCCGCCAGTACTACCTGCGCCGTGGCGGCGACGTCGGCGACCTGCAGGTCAACCTCGTCGACCGCGCCCACCGGGACGACCAGAGCCACGCGATCGCCACGCGTGTGCGCCCGGCGTTGACGAAGATCGCCGACGCGCACGGCGCGCGGGTGAAGGTGGTCGAGGTGCCGCCGGGTCCGCCGGTCCTCTCCCCGATCGTCGCCGAGATCTACGGCCCCGACGACGCCGGTCGCATCGCGGTGGCGCGCGCGGTCGCGGCCGCGTTCCGCAAGCAGGCAGGCGTGGTCGACGCCGACCAGAGCGCGATCGCCGACGCGCCGCGCTGGGTCGTCAACGTCGACCGGTCGAAGGCGGCGCTCGCGGGCGTGCGCCACGACGACGTCGTCGCGACGCTGCGCACCGGCCTCGCCGGCGAGGACGTCACCTACCTGCACGACCAGTCGAAGTACCCGGCGGCCGTGCGCCTGCAGCTGCCGCCGGCCGCCCAGGGCGACCTCGACGCGCTGCTGCAGCTGACGGTACGCAGCGCCTCCGGCAAGGCGGTCCCGCTGCGCGAACTCCTGACCGTCGACCGCAACGCCCTGCGCGAGCAGCCGCGCTACCACAAGGACCTGCTGCCGGTCGAATACGTCGTCGGCGATACCGCCGGCGTCGTCGACAGTCCGCTCTACGGCATGTTCGCGCTGCGCTCGGCGATCCTGGCGATTCCGGTGCCCGGCGGCGGCACCCTGGCCGAGCACTTCATCAGCCAGCCGACCGATCCGTACCGCGGCTACAGCATCAAGTGGGACGGCGAGTGGCAGGTCACGTACGAAACGTTTCGCGACATGGGGCTCGCCTACGCGGTAGGCCTGGTGCTGATCTACCTGCTGGTCGTCGCGCAGTTCGGTTCGTACCTGACGCCGCTCGTCATCATGGCGCCGATCCCGCTGACGATCATCGGCGTGATGCCGGGTCACGCGCTGCTCGGCGCGCAGTTCACCGCGACGTCGATGATCGGGATGATCGCGCTGGCCGGCATCATCGTGCGCAACTCGATCCTGCTGGTCGACTTCATCAACCTGCAGGTGCGCCAGGGCACGCCGTTCCACGAGGCGGTCGTGCACTCGGCGGTGATCCGCGCGCAGCCGATCGCGCTCACCGCGCTGGCCGCGATGCTCGGCGCGTTCTTCATCCTCGACGACCCGATCTTCAACGGGCTCGCCGTGTCGCTGATCTTCGGCATCCTGGTCTCGACGCTGCTCACGCTCGTCGTGATCCCGCTCCTCTACTACGTTGCCTATCGCCGCAGGTACGCGGCCCCTTCGGAGAAATGACCATGACCAGTTGGCAGCTCGTCCGCCTGTTCGCCGGACTCTTCATCCTCCTCTCGCTCGCGCTGGGCATCCCCGGCAGCCCGCTGTTCGTGAGCCAGTGGTGGCTCGCGTTCACCGCGTTCGTCGGCGCGAACCTGCTGCAGAGCAGCGTCACGCACTGGTGCCCGCTCGAGATCATCCTGCGCAGGCTGGGCGTCGCGGCCGGGGCATGACGATGCGCCGCACGCTGCTCGCGGCGGCGGGTGCGGTGGCGTTCGCGCTGGCGGCCGCCCCCGCCATCGCCGACGTCGACCTCGTCGCCGCGTGGGAGGCCGCGCAGCGACAGGATCCCGCGCTCGCGGCCGCGCGCGCCGAGCAGGACGCCGGCCAGGCGCGCACGCGGCAGGCGCGCGCGCTGTCCCTGCCGACCGTCACCGTGAGCGGGTCGGTCGGCTACGGCAAGGCCACCCAGAACATGTCGGGTGCCCAATTCAACGCGCCCGCCTTCGGCTCGTTCGACGGCGTGGACTTCCGCACGGAGGTCAACGACGGCACGACGACCGGCTGGAAGATCTCGGCCGAGCAGCCGCTGTACAACCAGGAGCGGCGCGCGAGCGCGCGCCAGCTCGAGATCCAGGCCGACCGCGGCAACGTCGCGTTCCGAGCCGCACGGCAGGACCTGATGCTGCGCACGGCGCGCGCGTACTTCGACGTGCTGCAGGCCGAAGACGCGCTCGAGGAGGTGCGCCGGCAGCAAGCGGCCACCGCGCGCGCGCTCGAGGTCACGCAGGCGAGCTATGACGAGGGCAAGCTGCCGATCACCGACCGCAACGAGGCGCAGGCGCGCTACGACGGCATCGTCGCGCGCGAAAGCGCCGCGCGCGACGCGGTGGAACTCGCCCGTGCCGCGTTCTTCGAGCTGACCGGCATCGCCGACGCGCCCCTGCGGCGCATCCCGGCGACGTCGCCGCTCGCCGCATTCGACGCCGGCAAGGTGGACCCGTGGCTCGCCAAGGCGGCCGCGCAGAACCCGGCGATCGCGCTCTCGTCGCTCGGCCGCGACATCGCCGCGCAGGAAGTGCGCAAGTGGGACGCGCAGGCCGCGCCGACGGTTTCGCTGGTCGCGCAGGCCGGCGGCGACCGGATCTCCGGCAACAGCGGCTTCGGCGGCACCGCCATCGCCAGCTCGAACAGCGGCGTCGTCGGGTTGCAGGTGGCGATCCCGCTCTACACCGGGGGCATGCGCGGCGCGCGCGGCGACGAGGCGATCGCGCTGGCGGAGAAGGCGCGGCTCGAGGTCGAGGCCGCGCGCAAGGCGGCCTCGCTGCAGACGCGCGGCGCATGGCTCGGCGCGACCGGCGGGCTCACGCGCGTCGCCGCGCACGAGCGCGCCGTGGCGTCGGCGCGGACGCGGCTCGACGCCACCGAGATCGGCCACGAGGTCGGCGCGCGCACCACGCTCGACCTCCTCGACGCGCAGGCCGACCTCTTCCGCGCGCTGCGCGAGCTGTCGCTGGCGAAGTACCACGTCGTGCTCGACCGGCTCGCGCTCGCGCGGGCGGCGGGCGAGTTGAACGACGACGCCCTGCGGGCCGCCAACGCCAACCTGGTCCGCGAGTAGCGTCGTTCGTTTGTATACTCGGGCACTTTCCACTCCCCGGCCCCGACGATGAGCGACGCGCTGACCTACCTCGTGCAGGCCCGCCCGGAAGCGATGGGCGCGTACTTCAGGTTCCTGAAGGACGCCGGGTCGCGGCTCGACCCGAAGACGCGCAACCTGATCTCGGTGATCACGAAGGTGCACGCGCAGACCGCGAACGGGCTGCGCCAGTACCTGAAGCGTGCGCTGCGCGAGGGCGCGACGGCCGAGGAGGTGCTCGATGCGCTGCTGATGGCGTTCCCGGCGCTCGGCCTCGCGAAGATCGTCTGGGCCGTCGACGTGATCCTGCAGATGGACCTGCCGGAGTTCCGGCTCTCCGCCGCGCCGGCGCCAGCGACCGCGCGCTGGCACGACGTCGCGCCGATGAGCGCGGTCACGACCGGCGCGACTTCGTACTTCGACTGCGACGGGCGCAGCCTCTTCGTCTACCGCAAGGGCTCGGCACTCAAGGTCTACGACAGCCGCTGTCCGCACGAGGTCACGAACATCCCCCACCTCGCGCTGGCCGGCACGACGCTCACCTGCCCGAAGCACCAGTGGGCGTTCGACATCGCGACCGGCCGCTGCATCGCCAAGGGAGACCGGCCGCTCACCGAGTTCCCGCACAAAGTCGAGAAGCGGCGGCTGCTCGCGTTCTGGTAACGCTCGACCGCAGCGGTCCTTGACGGCCGTCAAGCGGCCGGCGGACCCGCGGTGCAACACTCGCGGCAAGCATCCGGCGCCGCGCGCCGCTCCCGCGCCCGGCGCCCCCTGCCTGCCATCGGGGGATCGCCATGAAGCACATCGTCATCCTCGGCGCCGGTACCGGCGGCGCACTGGCGGCCAACCTGCTCTCGCACCGGCTCGACCTCGCGCGGTGGACGATCACCGTGATCGACCGCGCGCACCTGCACGTCTACCAGCCGGGCCTGCTGTTCCTGCCGTTTCGAATGTACGGCTACCAGGCGCAGGACGACGTCGTGCGCGCCATCGAGGCGCCGCTGCCGCCGGGCGTGCAGTTCGTGCCGGCCGAGGTGCACCTGATCGACCACGAGGCGCGGAAGATCCGCACCGAGCAGGGCGACTTTCCCTACGACTTCCTCGTCTGCGCGCTGGGCTGCCGCACGGCGCCGGAGGAGATCGCGGGAATGGCGCCGAACATGGGACGGGACGTGCACACGTTCTACACGCTGGAAGGCGCGCTGGCGATGCAGGCGCCGCTCGCCGCGATGACCGAGGGCCGGCTCGTCGTGGACATCTGCGAGATGCCGATCAAGTGCCCGGTGGCACCGCTCGAGTTCGCCTTTCTCGCCGACTGGCACTTCCGCCAGAAGGGCGTGCGCGATCGCATCGAGATCTCGCTGGTCACGCCGTACACCGGGGCGTTCACCAAGCCGAACGCCAATCGGATCCTGTCGCAGGTGGCCGACGAGAAAGGCATCAAGGTGGTGCCGAACTTCGCGACGTCCGCCGTGGACGCGGACCGCCGGCAGATCCGCACGTACGACGGCCGCACCGTCGAGTACGACCTGCTGTGCGCGATCCCGCCCAACCTCGGGCCGGCCGTCATCGACGGTTCCGGCCTGGGCGACGGCGCCGGGTACGCGCTGACCGATCCGCGGACCCTGCAAAGCCGCAAGGCGGAACGCATCTACCTGCTCGGCGACAACACGAACGTCGCGACGTCGAAGGCCGGCTCGGTCGCGCACTTCGAGGCCGAGACCGTCGTCGAAAACCTGCTGCGCGAGATCGACGGCAAGCCGCCGTTGCAGACGTTCGACGGCCACGCGAACTGCTTCGTCGAGACGGGCGACCACAAGGCGATGCTGCTCGACTTCAACTACGACATCGAGCCGCTCGAAGGCTCGTTCCCGCTGCCGCTGATGGGGCCCTTCTCGCTGCTCGAGGAGAGTCACTTCAACCACCTGGGCAAGCTCGCCTTCAAGTGGGTCTACTGGAACATGCTGCTGCCGGGCCACCTGCCCAACGTGCCGCTGCTGCCGGCGCACATGAGCTTCCTCGGCAAGGACCTGACGACGTCGCCGCAGATCCGCGTCGCGCGCGCGATGCACGTCCGCGACGTGATGACGAGGGACGTCGTCACCGTGCACGCCGGCACGTCGCTGCCGGCCGCGGCCGAGCTGATGGTCGCGAAGAAGGTCAGCGGCCTGCCGGTGCTCGACGCCGAGGACCGGGTGGTCGGGATCCTGACCGGCGCCGACTTCATGTCGGCGATGAACATCGAGGGCGGCGGCATCGCCAATCCGCTCGAGACCATCGTGCGCAAGCGCCGCGCACGCAAGGGCATGGGGACGATCGTCGACGACATCATGACGCGCGACCCGATCACGATCCGCGCCGAGGACACGCTGGAGCACGCCGTGCAGCGGATGGACCGCAACAAGGTCAAGCGGCTGGTCGTGACCGACGGCGAGCGCCGCGTCCGCGGCGTCATCTCGCGTTCGGACATGATCAAGCTGTTCGCGGCGAAGTAGCGGCTCCTCACCCCAGCCCTCTCCCCGCAAGCGGGTAGAGGGAGGGGGACCATGCTGTCGGTTGCACAGACCGCGTGGTACGTGGCGTCGTGGCTCGCGAGGGGCGCGCGGCGGCGTCGCTCGCGGGGGGCGCGCGGCGGCGGGGCTCGTCGTGCGGAGGCGCGCGGCGGCGGAGGCGCGCGATGTGTGCAACCGGCAGCATAGGTGCTCTCCCTCCCCCCGGTACGGGGAGAGGGTTGGGGTGAGGGGCGTGCGCGACCCCTACGGCTTGACCACGAGCACCGCGCAACTCGCGAGGCCGACGATCCGGTACGCGTTCCCGCCCAGGTGCAGCCGCCCGTGCGCCTCGGGCCCGCCGCGGCCGACGACCAGCAGGTCGGCGCCTGCCTCCTTCGCGAGCGTGGCGATGGCGTCCGCCGCGCGCCCGGTTGCGACCCGGCCTTCCGCCTGCGCGCCCTCGGCACGCGCGGCAGCGACCGCAGCCGCGACGACCGCCTCCGCCGCCGCGCGCTCGCTCGCCAGGTCGTGCAGCGCGACGGACACCACGGTCAGCGGCAGCGACGCCGCGACCGCCACCCGCGCGGCCGCGCGCGCGACCTCGGGGCCCATGCGCGAATGGTCGATACCGGCCACGATCCGCCGGGCCCAGACGCCGGCGGCGCGCGGCACCATCAGCACGCTGCACGGCGCGGTGGTCGCGACCTTGCCCACCATCTCGCCGACCATCAGGTTGCGGAAGAAGCTGCCCTTGCCGCGGCGGCGGCAGATCACGAGGTCGGCGCCGCGCGTCTTCGCCTCCGCGACGATCTCCCGCCACGGCTCCTCGCCGCGCCGCACGTTGACGTCGAGCGCCACGCCGCCCTGCGCTGCCTCGTTGCGCAACGCGACGAGCCGCGCGTGCAGGTTCTCCTCGACCCGCGCCACCAGCTCCGGTGCCACGGATTCGTACTCGACGTTGCTGACGATCGGCATCACGGCGGCGAGCGCCACGCCGCGCCGACGCGCGAGATCGAGCGCGACGCGCTCGGCACCCACGTCGAACTCCGTGTGCTCGGTCGCGAGCAGCAGGCGAGACCAGGGATACGGCATCGCGGCTCCGTCAGTGTCCCGCGGTCAGGATGCCGGATGCGGCGAGCAGCAGGACCAGTATCACCAGCGCGCAGATGAGCGCGTACGCGCGGTCGCCGCGGCGCAGGTACAGGGGAATCACCGCGGCGAGGCAGACCACCGAGCAGCCGGCGAGCACCGAAATGCCCGCGAGCCCCGCGAACTCGCCCTTGTGCAGGTGCGCGATCCAGCCCCAGCCTGTCGGCGTGTCGGTCCGGGCGAGGTACTCCGCGAGCGGCAGGCTCCACACGTTCGGCAGTTCCTGCACCGGGACGTGCGTCTCCAGCCAGCCGAACAGGTAGGCGGCGAAACCCAGGACCAGCGCGGCGAATCCTGCCTTCGCGGTCAGGTCGAGCACGCGCGCGTACCGTGCTTGCTCGCTCGGCGGCGCGCCGGTGGGTGCGGCTGTCGTGTCGTTCATCAGTTCCAGATCCCCAGGCCCTTGAGCAGCGCGCGCGCGCCCGAGAACAGGAGCAGCGCCAGCACGAGCTTGCGCACGACGGAGGCCTTCATCACCGTCAGCAGCCGCGCGCCGATGCGCGCACCCAGCATCATGCCGATCACCGATGGCACCGCGACGACCGCGAGCACGGCGCCCTTGTTGAGGTACACCCATGCCGCGGCCGAGTCGACCAGCGACAGGATGAAGCTCGACGTGCCCGCGGAGACCTTGAGCGGCGCGCCCATCACGAGGTTGAGCACGGGCACGTTCGCCCAGCCGGCCCCCAGCCCGAACATGCCGGCGAGGACGCCGATGCCCGTGAACAGCACCAGTCCCGTCGGCGTGCGATGCACCTGCCAGCGGACATCGCGCCCGCTCGCCGCGTCGTGGAAGACGCCGTGGATGGCGAGTGCCGCGGACCACCGGTCCGGCGCAGCGACGTCCGGGAGCTCGGACTTCTTCGCGATCGCCATCAGCGCGACGATGGCGAGAATCGTGGCGCCCAGCGCCACCTGCACCACCGGCGCAGGCAACGCGAGGCCGATCATCGCGCCGACGATCGAGCTTGCCGATGCCAGCAGTGCGAGCGGCAACGCGAGCCGCAAGTCGGCGAGCCCGCCGCGCAGCAGGTTTGGCCCCGCCGCGAGGGCGCTCGCGAGCGCGACCAGCAGGCCCGCACCGCGCACGAAGTCGAGGTGAAACGGAAAGAAGCCGGAGACGATCGGCACGAACAGCACGCCGCCGCCGACGCCGGCGGGTACGGCAACGATGCCGAGCAGGAAGCAGACGACGAACAGCGCGAGCGGCCACACCCACCACGCGACGTCGGCCGGGGCACCGGCCGCGGCCAGCGCGGGAGACGCGCCGATCGCCAGCAGCACGAGCGCCGCGGCCGCCACTGCGCGCGGAGTTCGGCCCCTGCCGATGCGAACGGGCGCTTGATTCATCGGGACCGTGAAGAAGCGTGGATCGGGGGTTGGAAGGCGATCAAGCCGCAGCGGCACGTCGGGCCGCAAGCCGCGCCAACGCAGCGGGAACCCGGCTGCCGTCGCATCATTACTCAACTTCGAGGCCATCCGTCAATAGCCAGCATGGCGTGGTGCGCATCACTCCGATGGGACGTCGCAGCACCCGGCGATGGGCATTGCTTGCGCAGGCCAGGTGCACCCCCGATAATCCCCGGATGCCCCGCCGTCGTCGATGCAGGCCGGCGCAGCCGCCGGAGGCACGCGGTTCCGCAATCCTCCGCAAGAAGATGCCGTGAACACCCCGAATCCTTTCTTCCCGCTTGCCGCGCCGGCCGTCGTCGATGCGATGCAGGCGCCGCGATTCCGCCACGCGGTCCCCGTCGCATTGGAGGGCGCGAGGCTGCGTCTCGATTCCGGTTCGCACCGGTCCGCTGCCGGCCCGGCTCGGTCCGCGAGCGAGCCCGGCGCGCCGGAGCCGGAGCGCGCACCGTGAAGATCTGCATCGTTTCGGACAGCCACGACCGCGCACCGATGCTGTCGGCGGCCGTGGTGGAGGCGAAGGCGGACGGCGCCGAGGCCGTCGTTCACTGCGGCGACGTGATCGGGGCGATGACGTTGCGCCCGCTGCTCGAACTCGGGCTGCCGGTGCACGTGATTCACGGCAACAACCTGGGCGACTCGGTCATGCTGCACCGGTTGGCGCGCGAGAGCGGCGGCCTGCTCGAATATCACGGCGCCGACGCGCGCCTCGAACTCGCCGGACGGAAGATCTTCCTGGTGCACTACCCCGACTACGGCTACGCGATGGCGTGCACGGGCGAGTGGGACCTCGTGTGCTGCGGCCATTCGCACTGCGCCGGCATCGAGCATGTCGCCACCGTCAGGGGTGGGAAGACCTGGCTGGTCAATCCGGGCACGGTGGCAGCGCTGGCGGCGCCCCCGACATGGATCCTCGGCGACTTGGCGTCGATGCAGTTCGAGATCCGGAACCTCGGGCAGGCTGCCGCGGATCTCGTGGCTTCGTCCCGAGGAACGCAGTGACGAGGGACCCGCTTCCTGCGCCACGTTGACTCGCAGCTCCGGCAGATCCCTCACCTCGTTCGGGATGACAACGGTTCGAGCATCGGTGACCGAATGGCAACCGCCAGCCGGGCGCGTCGACCCGCGTCTTCGCGCGGGCTCGCAGACCCGTTCGCGCGGCGTCCTGTCGCGCGGCGCAGCGCCTGGCGCACTCCAGGTACCCGGCGACGTCCCCGCGCGTGAACCGCACCAGCGCGGAATTCACGCAGCCTATGGCGCCATAGCTTTTTTTTGTCGGGCAGCGCCGGCGCCCCCTGTAAAATCGAGCGCGAGGATCCCGGTAGAGCTTCGCCATCTGGACCGTGCCGCGCGCCGAGCGCCCGGCGCAGGGAGGAAATAATGTTCGCCAGCAATCCGTTTGCCGAGATCTCGGCATCCGTTCCGCCTGCCGTCATGCAGGCCTACGTCGTCCTCATGATCGTGTTGGTCGCGGCGGGAACGCTGTTCGACGTCGTGCACAAGGGAAGTGCGAAGTATTTCTTCGAGAACTGGCGCAAGTCGAAGGGCAAGGGCGCCAAGCCGCTCGGCGGCGGCGACCTGGTGTCGATCGCGGTCAAGACCGGCGTGGTCGACGTCCTCGCGTCCGGCGAATTCTGCAACCCGCGGCGCCGGATCGCCCACCTGCTGGGCATGTACGGATTCGTGCTCTACGTCGCCGCCACCGCCGTCCTGATCTTCGCCTACCCGACCCCGGCGACACCCGCACCCGCCATCCTGCCGCTGCTGTGGTGGATCGGCGGTCTGATGATTTGCGTCGGCGGCTACTGGTTCTGGTTCTTTATCCGCGTCGATGTCGCCGCCGAGGGCCACTCTCCGTTTCGCCTCGTGCGCGCGGACCTGTTCATCGTCTCGCTGCTCGCCAGCGCGACGCTGGGGCTGATCTGGGCCTTCCTGCAGTCGAGGGGTAGCGCCGGCGCCGGCGTGTTTTTCGGCCTGTACATCCTCGCCACGACGGTGCTGTTCGCGGGTGTGCCCTGGTCCAAGTTCGCCCACATGTTCTTCAAGCCCGCGGCGGCCTTCGAGAAGAGGGTGTGCGAGGCCAACGGCACGGCCGAGAACCTGCCGACGCAGTCGCGTGACGATCCCGAGCAGCGGCAGCGGCACTCGATGGAACTGCTGCGGGATGCTCCGCTGAACATGGGGCTCGGCATCAAGCGCGAAGCGCCCCGCCACTACTGAAGCGGGAAGCCGCCCTCGGATTCTGCTGGACCAGTCAAGGAGCCGGAACAATGCCTACCTTCGTCTACATGACAAGGTGCGACGGATGCGGACATTGCGTCGACATCTGTCCGTCGGACATCATGCACATCGACAAGACCTATCGCCGGGCCTACAACATCGAGCCTAACATGCGCGGGAGTGCTACTCCTGCGTGAAGGCCTGCCCGCAGCATGCGATCGACGTGCGCGGATACGCCGACTTTGCCCCGCTCGGCCACAGCGTGCGCGTGCACCGCGACGAGGAGAAGGGCACGATCGCCTGGAGAATCAAGTTCCGCAACGGCACGGAAAAGAACTTCCTGTCGCCCATCACCACCAAGCCCTGGGGAACGGCGATCCCCAATCTCGCCGACGTTCCCGCACCCGGCAAGGAAATGCGCGACGGCGAGCTCCTGTACAACGAGCCGAAGTACATCCGCATGGATGACGGCGGCCTGCATACGCTGCGGTCCGCGGGTCTCAAGTTGAAGAAAGGCGTGTACTACTGATGGCTTACCAAACGATCGTCGAAGACGGCATCGACATCCTGGTCGTCGGTGCGCGCCTTGGCGGCACCGGTGCGGCCCGGGAGGCCAGGCTCTGGGGCAAGAAGACTCTGGAGAAGAGAAAATCGCATTGCCGAGAAGGCCAACATCGATCGCTCCGGTGCGGTCGCCCAGGGCCCGTACGCCATCAACCGCTGCTACGGGCACCTGCCAGGGCGAGAACAAGCCGGAGGACCATGTCCGCTACGCCCGCATCGACCTGATGGGCATGGTGCGCGAAGACCTGCTGTTCGACATGGCCCGCCACGTCGACTCCACCGTGCATCAGTTCGAGGAGTGGGGCCTGCCCATCATGAAGGACCCCAAGACCGGCCGCTACCTGCGCGAGGGCCGGTGGCAGATCATGATCCACGGCGAGTCCTACAAGCCGATCGTGGCCGAGGCCGCCAAGAAGTCGGCCGACAAGGTCTTCAACCGCATTTGCGTCACCCACCTGCTGATGGACGAGAGCAGGGAGAACCGGGTCGCGGGCGCCGTCGGCTTCAACGTGCGCACCGGCAACTACCACGTGTTCAAGGCCAAGACCGTGATCTGCGGCGCAGGCGGCGCCTCCAACATCTTCAAGCCGCGCTCGGTGGGCGAGGGCTCCGGCCGCACCTGGTACGCGCCCTGGTCGTCCGCGTCGGCCTACGGGCTCATGATCGACGCCGGCGCCAAGATGACGCAGATGGAGAATCGCATCGTGCTGGCGCGCTTCAAGGACGGCTATGGTCCGGTCGGCGCCTACTTCCTGCACCTCAGACCTACACGCAGAACTGCCTGGGCGAGGAATACGAGTCCAAGTGGTTCCCCGAGCTGCAGAAGATGGTCGGCAAGGAGTACCTCGATCCGGAAGCCTCGCACCTGACCCACCGCCCGATCCCCACCTGCCTGCGCAACCATTGCATCATCAGCGAGGTGAACGCCGGCCGCGGGCCCATCCACATGGTGACCATGCGCGCGTTCCAGGATCCGCACCTGGAAGAGGTCGGCTGGGAGAACTTCCTCGGCATGACCGTCGGGCAGGCGGTCCTGTGGGCCGCGACCGACGTCGACCCCAAGAACGAGAATCCCGAATTGACAACGTCCGAGCCCTACGTCATGGGCTCCCACGCGACCGGCTCGGGTGCCTGGTGCTCGGGTCCCGAGGACGTCTCCCCTCCCGAGTACTTCTGGGGCTACAACCGGATGACGTCGATCGAGGGCCTGTTCGGCGCCGGCGACGCGGTCGGCGGCACGCCGCACGCATTCTCGTCCGGCTCGTTCACCGAGGGCCGTCTCGCCGCGAAGGCCGCGTGCAAGTACATCGACGACGGGAAGGCCGACGGCATCGTCGTGTCCGACGCGCAGATCAACCGCCGCAGGGAGGAGATCTACAAGCCCCTGGAGCACTACAAGACCTACCGCAACGCGATCGTGGCCGGCTCCGTCAATCCGCACTACATCAATCCCAAGCAGGGCCTCGACCGCCTGCAGAAGCTGATGGACGAGTATTGCGGCGGCGTGACCGTCAACTACATGACCAACGAGAAGCTCCTGAACATCGGTCTCAAGAAGCTCGCGATCATGGAGGAAGACCTCGAGAAGCTGGCTGCCGAGGACGTCCACGAACTGCTGCGTGCATGGGAGTTGAAGCACCGTCATCGCGCCGCGGAGTGCGTCACGCAGCACACGCTGTTCCGCAAGGAGACCCGCTGGCCGGGCTACTACTACCGTGGCGACGCCATGAAGGTCGACGACGAGAACTGGCACGTGCTGACCGTCTCGCGGCGCGACCCGAAAACCGGCGAATACACGATGGAGAAGGCGCCCTGCTATCACCTGGTTGCCGATGACGAGTAGCGATGTTCCCTGGCGGAAGCGCGCGTTGAACGTCTGCCCGGCGGAAGCGGAACCGGCATGTCGTCCGTAGCGAGTTCGGAGGCTCCGGTCGCGTCCGGCGGCGAGCGGCCGCGCGCGAACATCGTCGAGAGCACCGACGAACAGATCCGGGCCATTGCCGATCCCCTGTGGCGCCACCTCGTCAAGCATTCGAACGAGGGCAACTACGGGGAGTTCGCGAAGAACTTCTCGAGTTCGCTGGCGCTGGCCCTGAATCAGGTCGCGGCGGGCCACCAGTTCGCGAACAGCGAACTGGCGCGGCACCTGTCCGATGACGTCGACGCGCTCGGCATCATCCGCCGGGGCGAGCACGTGACCGTGCTCTACCGGCAGCGGAGCTCCACGAAACCGGGCGAATGGCTCGGCCGGCTCGTCCTGGGCTACGAGAACGGGCAGGTCCGGATCTTCGGTGCCTCCATCTTCTGAGCCGTCCGTGCGGATTCGTCATGAGTGAGACCATCCAGGACGGCAAGTTCGTCGAGCTGACCTACAAGGTGACCGACCGGAGGACGGGGCATGTCCTCACCAGGGTCGAGTTCCCGTTGGGCTACGTTCACGGGCACAACGAGATCCTGGCTCCTTCGGTCCACATGGCGCTGGAAGGCAAGTCCGCCGGCGACCGGATCGAGGTGCCGATCGACGGCAACCAGATCTTCGGCCCCAGGGACGAGTCGCTGGTCTTCACCGATCGTATCGAGAACGTCCCCGAAGAGTACCGGCAGGTCGGCTGCTCCATCCTCATGGAGAACGACCGGGGCCAGACCCGCAGCTTCGTCGTGACGTGGCTGGACGACGAGAAACTGACGGTCGACGGCAACAACCCGCTTTGCGGCAGGGAAGTCGTCTTCACCCTCGAGATTCTCGGCGTGCGCGATGCCACCGAGGACGAGACACGACTGGGCCAGGCGACCGTTGCGAACGCGGATGTCGACCCGGCGCTCATGCGTCCTGTCTAGGCCGCGCCGGCGAATCGCGTCGCATCGGACCCGGCCCTGGTTGTCTGCACTTCGAATCCTGACCGCACCGCGAGAGAGGTGACCCATGAGCGAGCAAAAACCCGTTGCCAAGGTTCCCGACGGCCACACGCCCTACTACACGACGCGCCAGATGGCGCCGAACGAGAAAGGGTTCGTCGGATACCAGACGGTCTGGAAGCCGATGCAGAAGGAAGCTCCGTACCAGACGCCGAAAAAGCCCTAGCGGCGAGGCACGCGACTCGACGCGCCGGCCTTACGGCCGTCGCGGGGCGCATCGACACGTTCGGCCGCGCCCGCAGCCGAACACCGGAGTCCGCCCGAATCTCCGGGCAGCATGTCCTGCACGCAACATTTCGATCCACCGTGATCAAGGAGACCACCATGCGCAACGCCCTGCTGGCAGCCCTGCTCGCCGCCGCGCTTCCTGCCATTGCCGCCGATCCCGCCTGGGTCGGGGAGGCGCGCAACGTCGCGAGCTCCGTCCCGCCGAAGCTCGTCGCCGTACTCACCGAGGAATTGAAGAAGAGCGGCCCCGAAGGCGCCATCGCCGTCTGCAGCGTGAAGGCGCCGGAGATGGCGAAGGCCGCATCGGAGGCGACCGGCTGGAACATCCGCCGGGTGAGCCTCAAGAATCGCAATCCGAAGGCCGTGCCGGACGCGTGGGAGCGCGCCGCCCTCGAGGAATTCGACCGGCGTGCCGCAGCCGGCGAATCCCCCGCTGCGCTGGAGAAGTTCACGGTCGTGAAGGAGGACGGCCGCGACGTCTACCGCTACATGAAGGCGTTGCCGGTCCAGGAGCTGTGCGTTTCCTGCCATGGACCTGCCGACCGATTGTCGCCCGCGACGAAGGCCGAGCTGGCCAAGCGGTATCCGGACGACAAGGGCACCGGCTACGCGCCTGGCCAGATCCGCGGGGCGATGACGATCAGGAAGCCGGTTTGACGGGACGGTGGGCATGCTCCTCGCACGGCCGGACCGTCCGGACGCGTGAACCGACGAACGGGCACCGGCTCGCCGATGCTCGCCTGCCGGCCGTCGTCGTATAAGCTTTGCGGCAGCCCGGCGCACGCGCGCCGGACCTTTACCATCGACGACAAGGAAACCCACCGATGAAGCGCTTCCTCGCCCTTCTCGCGGCCGCGATCTTCGGCCTCGCCGCCGCCGGCCTCGCCGGAGCCCAGACGCCCGCGCCCCGGACCAAGGAGCGCATCGTCATCCAGGTCAGCACGCCGGAACCGCGCATGTGGAACCAGGCGCTGAACTATGTCGAGAACCTGCAGAGTCTGTACGGAAAGGACAACGTGGACATCGAGATCGTTGCGCTCGGCCACGGCATCGGCGTCCTGAAGCTCGACTCGCCGCTGGCCAACCGCGTGGCCGACGCCGTGAAGCGCGGCGCGAACGTCCAGGCCTGCCAGGTCACGATGCGCCGGCAGAAGCTCGAAAAGGCCGACATGCTCCCCGACATCGGCTACGTCCCGGCCGGGCTCGGCGAGATCGTCAAGCGGCAGAAGGAGGGCTGGTCGTACATCAGCGGGTGACGGCGCGGCGGGTCAATCGCGGCCGCAGCATCGTCGCCGCGAACTCGAGCAGCTTCGCCAGCTGAATCAGGCAAGCGTGGACGCCTGCTTCCTGTGCGGCACCGCCACAGGCGATCGTCGTCAGCGGCCAGCGGTACGTGACCAACGAAGCGGGCCGGGTGCCCGCGGACGCGCGCCGTCGAGGCCGGCAAGACCGGTGGCGAAGCTGCCCATGCGTCATGGGAAAACGCGAACGTCCGACTGAGTTCGCGGCCATTGCACGGATCCCGAGCGAGCCCGGGCCGATTCTTTGCGGAGGGCCGGCTTTGTGCTTCAATGGGGATCAGTCGAGCATTCTCCGGACGGATCGATGGCGGATCGCCGCCTCCAGGTGTTCCACGCGGTCGCAAAGCACCTCTCCTTCACCAAGGCGGCAGAGGCGCTGTTCATGACCCAGCCGGCGGTCACGTCGCAGATTCGCCAGCTCGAGGAGCATTTCAATACGCGCCTGTTCGATCGCGGGCACGGGCGCATTTCCCTCACCGCCGCGGGCAACGTGGCGCTGGAGTACGTCGAGCGCATCCTCGCGGTCACGGCCGAACTCGACAGCCGCCTGCAGGAGTTGAGCGGGCAGCTCGGGGGGCCGCTGCTGGTCGGCGCCAGCACGACGATCGCGGATTACCTGCTGCCGCGGGTGCTGGGTGCCTACAAGGCGCAGTTTCCGGCCGTCGTGCCGCGCCTGTTCGTCGCCAACTCGGAATCGGTGCAGAGTCGCGTCGCCGAGCGCAGCCTCGACGTCGGCTTCATCGAAGGCGACTCGCACCTGCCCCTGCTCGCGACCGACGTCTTCTGCGAGGACGAGCTGCAGGTCACGTGCGCGCCCTTTCACCCGTTGGCGAAGCTCACTTCCGCGACACCCGAGGCGCTGACGCACTACGCCAACATCAGCCGCGAACCGGGGTCGGGCACGCGCGAAGTCATCGATCGCTACCTGCAGGCGGCCGGCGTTGCGCCCGACGCCCTGCAGCGCGTCATGGAACTCGGCAGCCCGGAGGCGCTGAAGGGGCTCGTCGCCACCGGGCTGGGGTTCGCCATCATGTCGCGCGCGACGGTCGTCAACGAGATCCGCCTCGGGCAACTGGTGCAGATTCCGCTCGCGCCGCGCCTCATCCGCAGAATGTCGGTCGTCTATCCGAAGGAGCGGATCCACTCGCAACTGGTCAGCGGCTTTGTCCAGTTCGCGAAGCAGAACCTCGGCGGGATGCCGATCGCGACGGCCGCAAGCGCGCGCGCCTCCTAGCCGCTCGGCGGCCGAGGCCGGTTGCGGGCCGGTCGAGCCGGGACGATGCCGATGCGTCGGCCGGTCACCCTGCCGAAGGGCCCGCAGCCTGGGCCACGCGGCCCTTCGCTGCATCGACGTCCGCGTAGTGCTCGCGCAGCACCGCGACCACCTCGGGCCGGCTGAACTCGGCGGGCACCGGCTGCCCCTCGGACATCCACTTGCGCAGCTGCGTGCCGGACACCTGCAGCCGGTCGTCGTCGCCGTGCGGGCACGTGCGGCCGGAGGCCATGCCGCCGCACCTGTAGCACCAGAACGTGACGTCCATCTTGAGCGGGCGAATCTGCAGCGTCCCCTTCGGCACGTGGTCGAACACGTGGTGCGCGTCGAACGGCCCGTAGTATTTGCCCACGCCCGCGTGGTCGCGGCCGACGATGAGGTGCGAGCAGCCGTAGTTCTGCCGGAACACCGCGTGCAGCAGCGCCTCGCGCGGGCCGGCATAGCGCATGTCGAGCGGGTAGCCCGCCTGCACGACGGTCTTCTGGACGAAGTAGTGCTCGGCGAGCACGGCGATCGCCTTCGTGCGCACGGCCGCCGGGATGTCCCCGGGCTTCAACGCGCCCAGCAGCGAGTGCACGAGCAGGCCGTCGCAGACTTCGATCGCCGTCTTGGCGAGGTATTCGTGCGACCGGTGCATCGGGTTGCGCGTCTGGAACGCCGCGATCGACTTCCAGCCCAGCGACTCGAACAGCGCGCGCGTCTCTCCCGGCGTCATGAACAGCGCCGGGTACGCCTCGGCGAAGCCGCCGGTCGACAGCACCTTGATCGGCCCGGCGAGGTTCACGTCCGGCTGCGCCATCACCATGGCCACGCCCGGGTGCTCGGCGTCGGTGGTGCGGAAGATCGTCGCGCACTCGTGCGCCTTGTTGATCGCGTACTTCTCGGTGACGAGCATCGTCGCGAGCGGCTGCCCGTCGTCGGGGTCGATCAGCGCGATCTCGCGTCCGGTGCGGATCGTGTCGACGAAGGCCGTGTCGGCCGACAGCGTAATCGGGATCGGCCAGAAGAGCCCGCTCGCCGTCTTCATGCCGTCGCATACGCCCTGCCAGTCGGCATGCGTCATGAAGCCGTCGAGCGGCGTGAAGCCGCCGATGCCCAGCATGACGATGTCGCCCTTTTCGCGCGAGCTGACCGTCAGCTTGGGCAGCGTGGCTGCCTTGGTCTTTTCGGCGGCGAGCGCCTCGCCGGTCAGCAGCAGCGGCCGCAGGTCGCGCCCGCCATGGGGATCCACCAGTGACATGGCCGTTTCTCCTCCTTAAGGGTCAGACCCCTATAAGCATATGTTTCGACATGCGAAAGCCAAGGGTCTGACCCTTAAGCCGATGGCATATCGCGTTGCGGTCCAGCCTCATGACTTCGGTCCTCGGAACGAACAATGGGGCGACATGGGTCAAGCCCTACGCGACGGCCTGGTAGTAGAGGTTCTGCGGGTGGTTGGCCTGCGCGAAGAAGAACCAGCGCTCGGCCAGCAGGCCCAGGTACTGGACGGCGAACGCCAGCGCCAGCACCGGTCCCGAACTGCCTGCTGCCGCCAGCAGCGCCAGCGGCACGACGAAGGCCGCCGCGAGGAACACCCACTTCACCGAACGCAGCGTTCCGGCCGGCTTCCCGTGGCAGAACTCGCGCGTGTTGAACGAGCCGCCGAGGAAGCCGACTGCCTTCTGCACGATGTTCGGGTGCTTGATGCCGATCGCGGTCTGGATCGTCGACTTCGGCTTCAGCCGCGCGTTGCGAATCAGCGATGCGCTCCGGGAGACGAGGCCGAGCAGCGTGAGCACGAGCGCCCAACCCGCGAGGAAATGCGTGACCTCCGGCGCCGCCCACGCCGCGAACGCCGCCGCCAGCGTGAAGCCCGAGGCCCCGCCCAGCAGCGTGTAGTTGACCACGGTGAGGGGACTTGCCCACTCGCGCAGGAACGGCAGGCACGCGTAGATCATCGCGGTGCACAGGAAAAGCGCGAACGCGAGCAGCGTGCCGACGACGCCGAGCCCGACCGTCGCGTCGAGGACAAGGCCGGACGGCAGTATCAGCAGCGTCGGCTTCCAGCCGAGCAGGTGCGCGCCGCCGTACAGGAGCACCACGCCCATCAGCGCCGGCAGCACGATCACCTCGCGCGACAGCCACGACGTGCGCCACTTTGCCGCGGAGCGCCAGGCGCGCTCCGGGCGCCCCAGGTGGAAGAACGACGCCACCAGCCCGCCGACGAGCAGCGCCAGCGCCAGCAGGCTGCCGTGCGCGTAGAACGCGTGCCCGTCGGGCGCGGGCAGCAAGGCGGCGAGCGCGTACAGCTGCACGGTGAAGAGCGCGAGGAACAGCCCCTGCCCCGCGCCGATCAGCGTGGTCAGGAACAGGACCGAGAAGTCGGGCCGCATCGTCGCGCTACCAGGACATGACGTCGTCGAGCGACGGCTCGGACTTGGCCGGCTTCGGCAGCAGGCCGTCGACCTTGAGCGGGTTGTCGGAACGGGTGAGTTCGTCCTCGTGGATGTGCATCGGCGTCCTGCGGCGAGGCAGGTAGTGGTTGGCCGGATGCGTCCCCCACTCGGGCATCAGCGCGTAGCCGGCGTTGTCGCGGATCGCCTGCGAGACGATGGAGTCCGGGTCGTGGATGTCGCCGAACAGCCGCGCGGACGTCGGGCACGCCATCACGCACGCCGGCTTGCGCTCGGATTCGGGCTTCGTCTCGTCGTAGATCCGGTCGACGCAAAGCGTGCACTTGGTCATCACGCGGCGCTCGGGGTCGACCTCGCGCGCGCCATACGGGCACGCCCACGAGCAGTACTTACAGCCGATGCACTTGTCGTAGTCGACCAGCACAATGCCGTCCGACTTGCGCTTGTAGGATGCGCCGGTCGGACACACGGGCACGCACGGCGGGTCCTCGCAGTGCAGGCACGACTTCGGGAAGTGCACCGTCTGCGTATTCGGGTACTCGCCGACCTCGAACGTCTGCACGCGGTTGAAGAACGCACCCGTCGGATCCTTGCCGTACGGGTGCATGTCGGCAAGCGGCCCCGCCGAGCCGGAGGTGTTCCACTCCTTGCAGCTCGTCACGCACGCGTGGCAGCCCACGCACACGTTCAGATCGATGACCAACGCAAGCTGGGTCATCGCGCGACCTTCCCATCCGCGGGCTGCGTCACTTCTCCTCACCCCCGGCCCCTCTCCGCTTCGCGGCGAGGGAAGAAACACCCGCAAAGAACGCCTGCCATTTCGGCGTCGCGGCGGCCGTTCCCGGCGCCGCGGGCACTGCGGCGAACCGCGGCCAGGTGGCCTTCTCCTCGTCGGCCCCGGCCGGGTAGATGCGCACGCGCACGTCGTACCACGCGGCCTGCCCGGTGACCGGATCGGAGTTGGAGATCGTCGCGCCGCCCGCACCCGGCAGTTCCTCGGAGATCAGGTGATTGAGCAGGAACCCGCGCTCGGACTCGTTCGCGTCGGGCGTGAGCCGCCACGCGCCGGGCGCCTTGCCGATCGCGTTCCACGTCCACACGGTGCCAGGCTCGACCGCCTCCGAGTACCTGGCGAGGCACCGCACCTTTCCCCACGGCGACTCGACCCACATCCAGCCGCCGTCGTCGATGCCGGCCGCGCGCGCGACCTTCGGGTTCACGTACAGGTGGTTGTGCGTGTGGATCTGGCGCAGCCACGCGTTCTGCGAGTCCCACGAGTGGTACATCGCCATCGGCCGCTGCGTCACGGCGGCGAGCGGGTACTTCGCGCGGTCGGTGGCTTGCGCTTCCAGCGTGTCGTAGTAGAACGGCAGCGGGTCGAAGAACGTCTCGATCCGCGCCTTCAGGTGCGCGGGCGGCTTGCGCGAGATGCCCTTGCCCTGCGCCGACAGCCGGAACTTCTGCAGCACCTCGGAATAGATGTGGATCAGGATCGGCTCGGCGTAGCGCTGAATGCGGTTGCGCTGCGACCACTCGAGGTAGCCGCGGTTCCAGTTGCGCATGTACTGGTACGACGGCGGCAGCCGGTAGTGGTAGACGCAGTTGTTCTGCGCGTACATCTCCCACTGGCGCGGATTCGGCTCGCCGCGCATGAACTTCTCGCCGCCCTTGCCGCGCCAGCCGGCGAGGAAGCCGATCCCGGAGCCTGGCTCGGTTTCGTAGTTGACGACGAAGTCCGGGTAGTCGCGGTAGCGGCGCGTGCCGTCGGGCCGCACGAACGCCGGCAGCTTGAGCCGCCCGCCAAGCTCGATCAGCACCTCCTGGAACGGCTTGCACTCGCCGGTCGGGGGCAGTACCGGGATGCGCACCGAGTCGACCGGGCCGTCGAACTCCGAGATCGGCCGGTCGAGCATCGACATCACGTCGTGGCGTTCGAGGTACGTCGTGTCCGGGAGCACCAGGTCGGCGAACGCGGTCATCTCCGACTGGAACGCGTCGCACACGACCAGGAACGGTATCTTGTACTCACCACGATTTTCGCCATCCGTACGCTTGTCGTTGAGCATCTTCCGGACCTCGGACGTGTTCATCGTCGAGTTCCAGGCCATGTTGGCCATGAAGATCAGCAGCGTGTCGATCGGGTACGGGTCGCCGCGCCACGCGTTGGTGATGACGTTGTGCATCATCCCGTGCACGGCCAGCGGGTACTCCCACGAGAACGCCTTGTCGATGCGCACCGGCGTCCCGTCCTCGTCGACGAAGAGGTCGTCCGGCTCGGCCGGCCAACCCAGCGCCAGCCCGTCGAGCGGGTGATCGGGTTTCACCGCGAGCGGCGTGTTCGGCGTTTTCGCGCACGGCGGTATCGGCCGCGGGAACGGCGCCTTGTGGCGGAAGCCGCCCGGCCGGTCGATCGTGCCGAGCAGCGTCATCAGGATGGCGAGCGCGCGGATCGTGTGGAAGCCGTTCGAGTGCGCGGCCAGCCCGCGCATCGCGTGGAACGCGACCGGATTGCCGGTGACGGTGTCGTGCTCGCGGCCCCACATGTCCGTCCACGCGATCGGCAGCTCGATCTTCTGGTCGCGTGCCGTGATGCCCATCTCGTGCGCGAGCCGGCGGATCGCCTCGGCCGGAATGCCGGTGATGCCGGCCGCCCACTCCGGCGTGTAGTCCTCCACCCGCTCCTTCAGCAGCTGGAACGACGGCTTGACCGCCGTGCCGTCGGACAGCCGGAACTCGCCCAGCAGGTACGGGTCGGTGCCTTCCGTGTGCGTGACGACCGGCTTTTCGGTCGTGCGGTCCCACCACAGCTTGTTCTGCGGGTCGAAGCAGCCCTCCTCCTTCGGCACTTCGGTGCGCACGAACATGCCGAACTCGTCGCTCGCCTCGTTCATGTTTACGAGCTGACCCGCGTTCGTGTACTGGACGAGGAAGTCGCGGTCGTAGAGGCCGAGCGCGATCAGCTCGTGGATCAGCGCGAGCAGCAGCGCGCCGTCGGTGCCGGGGCGGATCGGCAGCCACTCGTCGGCGATCGCCGAGTAGCCGGTGCGCACCGGGTTGATCGAAATGAAGCGCCCGCCGTCGCGCTTGAACTTCGCGATCGCGATCTTGAGCGGGTTGCTGTGGTGGTCCTCCGCGGTGCCGATCATCACGAACAGCTTCGCGCGCTCGAGGTCCGGCCCGCCGAACTCCCAGAACGAGCCGCCGATCGTGTAGATCATGCCGGCCGCCATGTTCACCGAGCAGAAGCCGCCGTGCGCCGCGTAGTTCGGCGTGCCGAACTGGCGGGCGAAAAGACCCGTCAGCGCCTGCATCTGGTCGCGGCCGGTGAAGAGTGCGAAGCGCTTCGGGTCGGTCGAGCGGATCTTCGCCAGCCGCTCGGCGAGCAGGCGGTACGCCTCGTCCCACGTGGTCTCGACGAACTGCCCCGCCCCGCGCTCGGCGCCGGGCTTGCGCAGCAGCGGCTTCGTGAGCCGCGCCGGCGAGTACTGCTTCATGATCCCCGACGCGCCCTTGGCGCAGATCACGCCCTGGTTCAGCGGGTGGTCCGGGTTGCCGTCGATGTAGCGGACCTGCCCGTCGCGCAGGTGGACGCGGATGCCGCAGCGGCACGCGCACATGTAGCACGTCGTCACGCGCGTTTCCGTCACCGCGCCGGGAGCGGGCGGCGCGAGCGGGTCGTGGACAGGGGAACTGGGCATCGGGATTCGACGGGCTAGGGGTCTGACTCTGGTCTGCGGACGGTGTCGCCCCTCCACTTCACTGTGTCATCCCGAGCGCAGCGAGGGATCTGCTGTTGCCGCCAACCGGCGGGTTGCGCCAGAGAAGATCCCTCGCTGCACTCGGGATGACACAAGGTCAGCGGATTGCGAATGCCTCTCAAATGGGCCTGCGAAATTCCTTGGTGGTCGAGGTTGAACGTGGTCCCCGGACGAGCGGCATCCTCGCCCGCCCACGAGCCTCCGTTTATGACAAATCAGGGGTGGGAACGTCTATAACCGCGATGGGTCGAACAAGATAGCCCGGATGGGGGATGAGGGGAATCGTGCTCGGCCTTGGCCTGAATCAAGCAATTGATCCGATTGGTTGCACCGCCATGGCGCAGCCCCCATAATTTGCATAGACATGCGCTCCGGACCGCCGGGCCGGCCACCCGCCGGCAGGCGGCCCGGGGGGCGTCAATGGAGGAAGCCGGTGACGACGCAAACCGTCGGTCGCCTGCGCGCCGATCCGATTCCTGCCGCCGACCGCGCCGCTTCCCGATCGCCCGCCGGCGTCACGAAATCGCCGGCACGCCCGCTGCCGAACGACGACCTGGACCTGCGCGCCGCGCTCGAGCCCATGCTCGACGCGGTCGTGCGCATGGCCGGCGCGACGGCGGGCACGATCGCCGTCATCGACGAGGACGGCACCCGCTACGACCCGGTCGTCACCGCCGGTACGGCGGCCGGCGACGGCGGGCTGGCCGCGTGGTGCCCGCGCTGCGACGACTCGCGCAGCCCCGAGTCCGCCTGCGTGAAGAGCGACCTCTGCGGCCACGGCGAGCGCATTCCCGCCGACACGCTGGGCGCGGTGTGCCGGCACGTCGTCGCGGTGCCGTTGCGGCACCGGGACCGCCCGGTGGGCGCGCTGCACCTGCAGTTCGCCGCGCCGTGCGCGCTGCCGCCGGCGATGGCCCCGCTGCTGCGCGCCACCGGCGACCTCGTCGGCACGGCGCTCGACAACGCGCGGCTGTCGCGCGAGAACCTGCGCATACGCCTGACCAGCGAGCGCCAGATGCTGGCCAACGAAGTGCACGACTCGCTGGCGCAGGGCCTGACCTACATGCGGATGCGCATGAGCCTGCTGCGCGACGCGATCCGCCTGGCCGACGAGCTGCGCGCGCACAAGTACGCCAGCGACGTGGACGAGACGCTGGAGAACTCGCAGCGCCGGCTGCGCGAGCTCATCACGTATTACCGCAGCCAGATGGACCCGCAGGGCCTGCTGCACGCGCTGTCCGAGACCAGCGAGCGCTTCCTCGACCGCACCGGGATCTCGCTCGATTTCGTGAACCACGTTCCCGACCTGAAACTCACCGGCGACCGCGAGATCGAGGTGTTCCACATCGTGCAGGAGGCGCTGGCCAACATCTCGCGCCACGCCCGCGCGACGCAGGCGCGGCTGACGCTCGCGTGCCGCAGCGGCGACTACGTCATCCTCGTCGAGGACGACGGCGTCGGCTTCGCGTCGCACGACGGCACGGACGGCAACGGCGGCCACTACGGCATCGCGATCATGCGCGAGCGCGCGCGCCGGCTCGGCGGCAATGTCGAGCTGAAGGCCGCCGGCCCCACGGGCACGCGGCTCGAACTCACCTTCCCGATCACCACGCCCAGCGGCGAGGCCTTCCCATGAGCGACCAACCGATCCGTCTCGTCCTCATCGACGATCACGGCCTGTGCCGGCGAGGCCTGTCCGAGCTGCTCGAGGCGCGCGCGGGCATGAAGGTGCTCGGCAACACCGGCAACGCCGACGAAGCGGTGCGCCTGCTGCGCGACGAGCGCCCCGACCTCGCGATCATGGACCTGCGGATGCAGCCGACCGACGGCCACCGGCTGCTGACGCGGCTGCGCGCCGAGGGCATCGACACGCCGGTCGTCGTGCTGACGATGAGCGACTCGCAGGACGACCTGGGCCGCGCGTTTCGCGCCGGCGTGCGCGGCTACCTGCTGAAGGACATGGACCCGGACGACGTCATCGACGCGATCCGCCGCGCCGCCCGCGGCGAGGTGATCGTGTCGCCGGCGATGGCCGTCAAGCTGGTCGACCTGCTGCTGCCCGCGCAGCAGGGCACGTCGCGCGACGACTACATGAAGTCGCTCACCGAGCGCGAGCGGGAGATCCTGCAGCATCTGGCCGACGGGAAGAGCAACAAGGCGATCGCGCTGGCGCTCGGGATCTCGCACGACACGGTGAAGCTGCACGTGCGGCACATCCTGGCGAAGCTGGGATTGCGGTCGCGGGTCGAGGCCGCGGTGTTCGCGGTCGAGCATCGGGTGGCGGCGCAATCCGGGTGACGTGCCGGGGGCCGGGCCCGGAATGCCCCGGACCGGCCACACCCCGTACAGTTCCTTTCGCGCCGCGCGACTGGCCGTCGATCAGGTTCCGGACGTTCGCGCGCGCTCCAGCGGGGCGTCTGACCCGACGGGGCGCCCCTGCGGCCGGAACCACCCCAATCGGTCCCGCAACCGCACGACGTCTCCGACAATCATGAGTGTGGGGGGCGTCAGCATCGCCTCGGCCACCTTCTGCGCAAGCGTGCGCAGCGTGCCGGTGACCACGCGCTGCTCGTGCGTCGTGCCCTGCTGGATCACCGCTACCGGCGTGTCGGCCGACATGCCGTGCGCGACGAGGCCGTCGCACAGCGCCGGCAGCCCGAGCAATCCCATGTAGACGACGACGGTCTGGCGCGGGCGCGTGAGCGCGTGCCAGTCCATTTCGAAGCCGTCCTCCTTGCGGTGGCCGGTGACGAACAGGCACGACTGCGCGTAGTCGCGGTGCGTGAGCGGGATGCCGGCATACGCGGCCACGCCGAGCGCCGCCGTGATGCCGGGCACGACCTCGAACGCCACGCCCTGCGCGGCGAGCGTGTCGATCTCCTCGCCGCCGCGGCCGAAGACGAACGGGTCGCCACCCTTGAGACGCAGAACGTGTTTGCCCTCGCGTGCGTACCGCACCAGCAGATCGTTGATCACCTCCTGCGGCATCGTGTGGCGGTCGCGCTCCTTGCCGACGTAGACGCGCTGCACCTTGCCCGGCAGCAGCGCCATCACTTCGTCCGACACCAGATGGTCGTAGAGCGCGACGTCGGCGCTCTGCAGCAGCCGGTACGCGCGCAGCGTCAGGAGTTCCGGGTCGCCGGGGCCGCAGCCGACGAGGTAGACGGTGCCGGGGGCGCGCGCGGTTTCGGCGGTGGGTTCGTTGCGTTCCATGGGGTCGCGCTCTCGCCGCGGTTCACCCGCCGCAACCGCAGCCGCCGCTGCCGCTGCCACAGCCCCCGGACGTGCCGGGAGCGGGCTCGGCGCTCGCCACTGCCGCTTCGTTCGGGTTGATGAAGATGAAGCGGAAGTCGCCCTGCTCGTACTCGACGTAGTCGAGCGTCAGGCCGTCGAGCAGGTCGGTCTCGCCCGGCGACACGACGAGCGCGATCCCCTCCGACGTTACGACGCGGTCGTCGCCGCGCGCCTCGTCGAAGCCCATCGCGTAGTGAATGGCGCCGGAGGCGTCGCGGCGGGCAGCGATGCGCAGGCCCATCTCGTCGGAGTCGGCCTGGGTCGCGGCGATACGGATCTGGTTGGCGGCGCTTGGAGTGACGGTGATCATGGCGGTCGGTGGTGCTCGGTCAGTTGTGCGTGGCAAGCGTATGCGGTGCGGGGCCCCTCACCCCAACCCTCCGCCCGCTTGCGCGGGGCGAGGGAGAGTCATCTGCGGCGGATGTGCCTGGCGCGGCGCTCCCCACTCCAACCCTCCCTTGCAGGGCGTGCCATCGCAAGCATGCGATGGCCGCTCGCGGGGCGAGGGAGGTCCGTACGCGACGAGTTCGCGAAGGACGACCCCCTCACCTTAACCCTCTGCTCGTTGCGCGGGGAGAGGGTTTCAGTGCTCGCCCTTGGTGCGCAGCAGCCCGGCCAGCCGGTTGCCCTGCTTCTGCGGGCCGCCAATCGGAAACATCTCGTGCAGGTGGTGGTTCGAGCCGCGCTCGGGACCCCAGCGGTCGGTGAAGTGGCGGATCATCACGCGCACCTGCGCCTGCACGCCGTGCTCGAGGAAGTAATCGCGCAGGTAGTGGATGACCTCCCAGTGCGCGGGTGTCAACTGCAGCCCCTCCTGCTTCGCCAGCGCGCGCGCGAAGTCCTCCGACCACTGGTCGCGATCGACGAGGTAGCCCTCGCTGTCGGTGGCGACGCGCTGGCCGCCGACCTGGACGTAGCGGACGCCGGGACGTTCGACGATCGCCATCATAATGCGGACCTCCCGGTCATACGACCATCGCCTCGCGGCCGCGGACCGGAGGGAACAACACGACGTTGTCCTGCCTCTGCAGCCGGTAGTCGGCGTGGCGGACGAAGTCGACGAAGCGGCGCGCCCAGGCATTGCCGCCGGCGCTGCGCAGGTGGGCGTAGGACGCGAGCACGTTGCGCACGACGATGCCGTCGCGCCGGCCGTCCACGCCGTGGCCGCGCTTCACCTCGTAGGCGCAGACGAGGTCGGCCGGCAGGTTTTCGATGCTCGAGTAGTGGAACTCGTGGGCACGCACGGCGCGACCCCCGCCGGGCGCCTCGCCCCACGGGAAGTCGGCGGTTTCTTCGAGCGTCACGTAGCCGCGGCCGACCGGGCGGTCGTGCATGACAACGTCGCCGGGGATCGCGCCGACCATCCGGTGCGTCTGGCCCCTGTACGTGAGCGAGCGCGCGAGATACATCAGGCCGCCGCACTCGGCGTAGACGGGCAGTCCCGCTTCGACGGCGGCGCGGATCCTTCCCCGCAGCGCGGTGTTCGCCTCCAGCTCGGCCGCGTGCAGCTCGGGAAAGCCCCCGCCGATGAAGAGGCCGTCGACGCCGGGCAGCTGCGCGTCGGACAGCGCGTCGATGCGCACGAGCGTGGCGCCGGCGGCGCGCAGCGCGTCGAGGTCGTCGCCGTAGTAGAAGCCGAACGCGCGGTCCTGCAGCACGCCGATCCGCAGATCGGGTTCCGCGGCAGGCGGGAACGGGTCGGCGATCGCGTCACCCGGCGCAGCGAGCGGCGGCACGCCGGCGGCGATGCGCAGGACGGCGTCGACGTCGACCTGCGCGCCCACGAGGTTGCCGATCGCGGCGATGCGCTGCGTGACGCCGTCGGCCTCGTTGCTCGGCGTGAGCCCCAGATGCCGCTCGGCGATCACGAGCCGCGGGTCGCACTGCACGCTGCCCAGCACGCGGACGTCGGTGTAGTGCTCGATCACCATCCGCAGCTTCGCCTCGTGCCGGCTGCCGCCCAGGTTGTTGAGGATCACGCCGGCGATGCGCACGTCGCGGTCGAACGCCTGGTAGCCCAGGATCAGAGGTGCGATCCCGCGCGTCATTCCGCGCGCGTCGATGACCAGCACGACCGGCAGCGCCAGCGCCTTGGCCAGCGCGGCGTTGCTGTTGCTGCCGTCGAGCGCCAGCCCGTCGTATAGGCCCTTGTTGCCCTCGACCACGCTGACGTCCGCGCCCGCCGCGTGCCGCCGGAACGCACCGCGGTACTCGGCGGCATCCGACAGGTACGGATCGAGGTTGCGGCAGCGCCGGCCCGAGGCCGCGGTCAGCCACATCGGGTCGATGTAGTCGGGGCCTTTCTTGAACGTCTGCACGGCAAGCCCGCGCTCGCGCAGCGCGTGCACGAGTCCGACCGCGATCGTCGTCTTGCCCGACGACTTGTGGGTCGCCGAGACCATGAGGCGCGACGGGTTGCGCGCGTCGCTCATGCCGATGCGCTGGCCTTCGCCCTGGCTTCCGGGTCGTCCTGCGGCGCGAACGGCAGCACGTGCAGGCCGACGACGGCGATCAGCAGCGCGATCGCCACGCCGCCCAGGCCCAGCAGCACCTCGGGCAGACTCGGCGCGTAGGCGGCGATGGTCCCGTCGGCGAACGTGCTGCTCGTGGCGTAGCCGGGGAAAATCTCGAGCGGCCACGCCTGCCCGCCGATGATGAACACGTACAGCAGCGCGAACGCGCCGACGATCGTCAGCAGCGAAGCGGCGACCACGGACCGCGGTGTACCGAGCCGCGGGTGCCAGATCAGCACCAGCGGCAGAACCGACCCCAGCACGAAGAACCCGCCCCAGAACAGCAGCGGATAGACGCCGCCGTCGACGAGGATGAAGCGCGTGAACGCGACCTGCTTCGCGAAGTACGCGTTGGTCAGGTGGTACACGAGCGTGAAGTACAGCACGGCGGCGATGAAGATCCCGAGCAGGTTGCGGATGCGCCGCAGGATCTCGGGCGGGATGGTCCGGTCGCTCCCCGCGTAGAGCGCCGCCTGCACGGCCAGGAACACCGCGGTGCCCCACGCCAGCGACATGACGATGAACAGCGGCGGCAGGAGCGCGCTGCCGTAAGCCTGCCGCGCGACGAGGAACGCGAAGATCATGCCGGTGCCGGTGGTCAGGACGAACCGCCAGACGAACGCGGCCAGCCCGGCGGCGCCGGAGTACCCGTTCATCCGCCGCTCCATCAGCGTCCACAGGTAGACGGCGACGATCGCGAACATGCCCGTGTACAGGAACACGTTCCACGCGAACACCGACGTGAAGTTGTAGTGCGTCGCGGCGACGATCATCCGCTCGGGGCGGCCCAGGTCGAGCATCAGCACGGCGAGGCCGCCGGCGAGAAGGCCGATGCACAACAGGCCGGACAGCGGCGCCCGCGACTTGTACTCGGTCCGGCCGAACACGGAGCCGACCGATGCGACGTTGAGCACGCCCGACGCCGCCACGATCAGGAAGATCGCGAACACGTGCGGCATGCCCCAGACGATCCGGTTGTTCATGCCGGTGATGGCGTGGCCGGCCTCTTCCATGAAGTGCGCGGCCCCGAGGCCCGCGAGCACGACGACGCCGAGCGCCGCCGCCAGCGCCCAGAAGCGGCCGGTGGCGGTGCGCGGCAGTGTAGCGGCGGTCATCGGTCAGATCCCCGCGTAGCGCACGCCCTGGTTCAGGCGCAGGTCGGGCCGCAGCGGCGCGGCGCGCAACTCGGCGATCCGCTGCGACAGTTCGCTGTTCGGGTCGTTCAGGTTGCCGAAGACGATCGCCTTGTGGCCGCTCGCCGCGCACGCCTCGACGCACGCCGGCGTCCCGCCGCGGTCGATCCGGTGCACGCACAGCGTGCACGACTCCACGCAGCCCTTGCCGCGCGGCACTTCCGGCTTCTGGCCGGTCACCGGCTCGTGCACGAACGAGCGCGCCTGGTACGGGCAGGCCATCATGCAGTAGCGGCAGCCGATGCACGTGTGCCGGTCGACCAGCACGATGCCGTCGGCCCGCTTGAACGACGCACCGGTCGGGCACACGTCGACGCACGGCGGCTCCGCGCAGTGCTGGCACATGACCGGCGCCGACTTCGTCGCCCCCGTTCGCAGGTCCTTCAACTCGACCTTGCGGATCCACTGCGCCGACGTCGGCGTCTTCGTCTGCGGCAGCCCGTTCTCCTGGTCGCACGCGGTCACGCAGGCGTCGCAGTCGGACGCACAGCGGTTGACGTCGACCAGCATCCCCCAGCGGACCTTGTTCGACGCGGCCTCTTCGGGCGAACGCGCCTGCGCGAGCTCGAACAGCGTGACGCCCGGCGCCAGCGCGACGCCGGCCATCGCCGCACCCCACGCGAGCACCTGCCGGCGACCCGTGTTCACTTCGCTCACTTGCCTGCTCCCGCCGCCGCCAGCCCGGCCTGCGCGCGGTCGGTGTGGCAGTCCCAGCAGTCGAGCTTGACCGCCGAGAATTTGTGGCAACTCTCGCAGAACGCGTCCTTCCCGCCGGTGACGCGGCCCGTCACCTTGCTCGCGTGGCAGTTCACGCAGTTGGCGAGGCTGTGCTGCGTGGTCCGGATGCCGTCGCGCACCGTCTTGTCCCGGTGGTGCTTGAGCAACTCCATGTGGTTGCGCAGCATGAACGGCGTGTCCTCGACGCACTTGCCCGGCGCGGCGATCGCGACCGTCGGTGCCGGCACGCGCGAGGCCGGCGCGTCGGCCGCCATCGCAGGCAAGACGGACAGCGCGCACGCGAACGCCACCACGGTGCGCCACCACGCCCGGACCGAAGGGGTGGCTCTGCCCGCGAGCGCCTGCCGGTTGATCACCGACGCGCGAGCCCCGACCGCCGTCGTCCCCGCGAAAGCGGGGACCCAGTGTCGTCGCGCCGGAAAGCCGCTGGGTCCCTGCTTTCGCGGGGACGACGTAGAGGCTTGGCGCGCCGGATTCACTTGTCGCACGTCGGAGTTTCGCAGTGGGAGGCCGAGCCCGTCGCAGGGCGCCTACTCGCCCAGCCCCATCTGGATGTACCCGGTCGGGCACACGTCCTTGCAGATGTGGCAGCCGATGCACTTGTCGTAGTCGGTGTAGACGTACCGCCCGGTCGTCGCCTCCTTCTTCGGCACGCGCGCCACCGCGGTCTGCGGGCAGTAGACCACGCAGTTGTCGCATTCGAAGCACAGGCCGCAGCTCATGCAGCGCTTCGCCTCGGCGACCGCTTCCGCCTCGCCCAGCGCGGCCAGCCGCTCCTCGAAGTTGCCGAGCGCGGACTCTCTGGTCAGCGTGGTGATCGCGCGCTTGTTGCGCGGCGTGAACGGGAAGTGCCCGAGGAAAAGTTCCTCGTGCGGGATCACGTAGCGGTCCGAGCGGTTGTCGAAGTTGTGGATGCCCGCGGTGGACTTGTCGGTGCCGTGGATCGGCTCGTGCACTTCGGTGAACGCCCGGCCGGACTCGATCATCTTGCGCATCAGGTCGAACTGGTGGACGTCGACCTTCGGCCGCTTTTCCTGATCCTCGTCGCGCAGGAAGCGGTCGATGCCCTCGGCCGCGATGGCGCCGTGGCCGATCGCCGTCGTGAGCAGGTGCGGCCGCAGCACGTCGCCGCCGGCGAACGTGCCCGGCTTGCCGGCAACCTGGTAGTTCCTGTCGGCCGAGACGGTGCCCTTGCCGTTGTCGAACTCCTCGAGGCCGGTGAAGTCGACCGCCTGCCCGACCGCCGAGACGATGAGGTCGGCCGGTATGTCTTCTTCGGTGCCTTCGATGACCTTAATTTCGAGCTTCGGGCCGACGAACTTCGCCTCGCAGCGCGCCACCTTCAGCGCGATCGCGCGGCCCTGCGCGTCCTTGATCACCCCGACCGGCGCCAGCCCGCCGCGGATCGCGATGCCCTCGGCCTGCGCCTGTTCGATCTCGTGCTTGTTCGCCTGCATCCTGTCGACGCCGAACACCGACGTCAGCACGACCTCGGCGCCCTGCTTGACCGAGACCTCGGCGACGTCGTGCGCGATGTGGCCGGCGATCGCGAACTCCGGCAAGTCGGTCGGCTTGGCGTGACCGATGTGGCCGAGGCGCCGTGCGACGGTGGCGACGTCGATCGACGTGTCGCCGCCCCCGATGACGACGACGCGCTTGCCGACGTGCCGCAGCCGGCCGTCGTTGAACGCCTTGAGGAACGCCATCGCGGTGACGACGTTCGGCGCATCGCCGCCGGGTGCCGGCAGCGGCCGGCCGGACTGCGCGCCCATGCCGAGGAACACGGCGTCGTATTCCTTGCGCAGCACGTCGAGCGTCACGTCGGTGCCGATCCGGCAGCGCATGTGCGTGGTCACGCCGAGGTCGAGGATGCGCTGGATTTCGGCGTCGAGCACTTCGCGGGGGGTGCGGAAGCCCGGGATGCCGTAGCGCATCATGCCGCCCAGGTGCTCGTGCTCGTCGAAGACCGTGACTGCGTGGCCCTTCTTCGCGAGCTGGTACGCGCACGACAGGCCGGCGGGGCCCCCGCCGATGACCGCCACCTTCTTGCCGGTGGCCGCCGGCGGCGCCGGGAACGCGAGCTTGTTCGCGATCGCGTACTCGCCGAGGAAGTGCTCGACCGAGTTGATGCCGACGTGGTCCTCGACCTCGTTGCGGTTGCAGCCGGTCTCGCACGGCGCCGGGCACACGCGGCCCATCACCGACGGGAACGGGTTGGCCTCGGTCAGACGTCGCCACGCGTACTCCTGCCACTTCATGCCCGCGGGCGGCTTCTCGATGCCGCGCACGATGTTGAGATAGCCGCGGATGTCCTCGCCGGACGGGCAGCTGCCCTGGCACGGCGGGGTCGACTGGATGTAGGTCGGGCACTTGTGCGTCCAGCTCGCCTGGAAGATCTGCTCGCGCCACGAGTCCCACTTCGCGTCGCCGTCCTTGTAGCGGCGGAACGTGAGTTTCTCGACGGTCTGGCCTGGGGTCTGGGACATCGCGTGTTCTCCGATCAATCGTCTTGAGTCGCGGTCATTGCTTCGGACCGAGCCGGATCGCCGTGCTGACGAGCTGATGCACGCCGCCGACCATGCCCATCTTGAAGCCGTAGTAGGGAAGCACCTTGGTGAACTGCGCCTTGCAGATCGCGCAGATCGTCGCCATGAAGTTGACGCCGTGGCCGCTCGCGACCTGCGACAGCGCCTCCATCCGCGGCAGCGCGCCCTTGACGCGCAGGTCGAGCAGTTCGTCGGTCAGGAGCCCGCCCCCGCCGCCGCAGCAGAAGGTCTGCTCGCGCGTCGTGCCGCGCGGCATCTCGACGTACTTGTTGGCGACCGCGCGGATGATCGCACGCGGAATCTCGAACTGGCCGCCCGGGTGGTCGCCCATCCTCGATGCGCGGGCGACGTTGCACGAATCGTGGAACGTGACCACGCGGTGGTCGTTGGCGTCCTTGTCCAGCGTCAGCGCGCCACGCTCGATCAGGTCCCACGTCAGCTCGCAGATGTGCGTCGGCTGCCGGTAGCGCGAGTCGAGCTGCTGCTGCAGCATCCGCGCGAACGGGTCCTCGCCCCCTGCGCCGATGCCGGTGAGCGTGTTCCAGTAGCTGTAGGCGACGCGCCACGCGTGGCCGCACTCGCCGACGACGATGCGCTTCACGCCCAGATCGAGCGCCGCCTCGCGGATACGCAGCGCGACCTTCTGCAACTGGTCGTAGTTGCCGATGAACAGGCCGAAGTTGCCGGCCTCCGACGCGTGCGACGACAGCGTCCAGCGAATGCCGGCGGCGTGGAACACCTTGGCGTAGCCGATCAGGCTGTCGACGTGCGGCTCGGCGAAGAAGTCGGCCGACGGCGTGACCAGCAGCACCTCGGCGCCCTTCTCGTCGAGCGGGAAGCGCACGTCCTGGCCGGTCTCCTCCTTCACGTCCTCCTCGAGCCCCTCCAGCGTGTCGGCCAGCGCAGGACCCGGGAGGCCCAGGTTGTTGCCGATCCGGTGGACCTTGCCGAGGATCTCGTTCGTATACTTCTGCCCGAGGCCCGCGACGTCCATGATCTCCTTCGCGGCCATCGTGACTTCGGCGGTGTCGATGCCGTACGGGCAGAACACCGAGCAGCGCCGGCACTCCGAGCACTGGTTGTAATAGCTGTACCACTGGTCCAGCACTTCCTTCGTCAGGTCGCGCGCGCCGACGAGCTTCGGGAAGAGCCTGCCCGGCAGCGTGAAATAGCGGCGGTAGACGCTGCGCATCAGGTCCTGCCGCGCGACCGGCATGTTGAGCGGGTCCTGCGTGCCGATGAAGTAGTGGCACTTGTCGGCGCAGGCGCCGCAATGGACGCATGCGTCCATGTAGACCTTGAGCGAGCGGTACTTGTCGAGCAGCTCGCCCATGCGGCCGATCGCGCGCTCGTGCCAGCCGTCGGTGAGTTCGCCGGGGAAGCCCAACGCCTGCTGCATCTTGTCGTTGGCGACGTAGGGCTTGAGCTCGGCCATCGCGCCCGGCACGAGCGCCTGCGGCGCGCCGGGATCGGCGCGCAGCGGGGGGGCTTTGACTTCGGCAGCCATCGTCGGTCAGTCCCGCCGGGCCGCCCCAAGGGACTGACCCACCCCCACCGGGGGCAGCGAGCGCAGCGAGCGTGGGGGCCGTTTGCAGTCCCGCCGGGCCGCCCCAAGGGACTGACCCACCCCCACCGGGGGCAGCGAGCGCAGCGAGCGTGGGGGGCCCATCATGGTCACACCTTCGGGTCGAGGCCCGCCGCCCACGGCGCGACGTGGCGATGCTCGCGCGGGTCGTCGACCTGGTTGCGCGACGGCGAGAAGAACACGCCCGGCGCGTGCAGCAGCTTGCTGATCGGGAAGATCAGCATCAGCAGCGCGACGAGGACGAGGTGCGCGTACAGCACGGGGTCGGCCGGCAGCGGCTGCCAGTCGAAGTACATCAAGCCGAGGAAGAACCGCTTGACGCCGACGATGTCGGTGTGCGCGACGTATTTCATTCCGAGGCCCGTGAGCGCGATGGCGAGCAGCAGCACCAGCATCAGGTGGTCGGAAGGCGTGGAGATGTAGCGCACGCGCGCGACGAAGATCCGGCGCATCCAGAGGCCGGCCAGGCCCGCCGCCATCGCGAAGCCCGCGTAGACGCCGAACGGCTGCAGCCACGCGACCCAGCCCCAGACGGGCTCGGTGAAATAGCGCAGGTGGCGCAGCAGCACCAGCGCGAGGCCGACGTGGAACAGCCAGCCGGCGGCCCACAGCCACAGGTTGGCCTTGAAGAGGCTCTCGAAGAACAGCACCTCGCGGCCGAGGCGCAGTGCCACACCGCCGCGCGTGGTGGGCGCCGGCGTGGTCGGGATCTTGAGCGGCGCCGGTGTGCGGATGTACGTTGCGATCCGGTAGCCCGTGCCCAGCACGAGCACGAGGAACGCGGCGTAGAAGAGCAGCGCGAAGGCGATGGACATCGGGGCGCCCATCACCCTAACCCTCCCTTGCAGGGCGCGCCATCGCAAGCATGCGATGGCCGCTCCCGCGGCGCCGACCATGGTCGGCGGAACCCCGCGCTCGCCCCCGCACGCGGGGAGAGGGAAAGATCTCTGCCGCCGCGCACGTCGGCGGCAATCGCGCACCGTTCACCGCGCCCTTTTGCCGAGAGCTCGGAGATGGCGAGCTCTGCCGCCGCGCTGCCGGCACCGGCCGCGGCGTTCGTCCTCCCTCTCCCGCTTGCGGGAGAGGGCGGGGGTGAGGGCCGGACCACGGGGCGACTCTAGACGCAGCCGGTCGGCTTGGGCAGGCCGGCGATCTTGCACGCCTGCTTGGCGGGCCCGTAGGGGAACAGCTCGTACAGGTACTGGCTGTTGCCCTTCTCGGGCCCCAGCTGCTTGCCGATCGCCTTGGTCAGCACGCGCACGGCCGGGGCGATCTGGTACTCGTCGTAGTACTTGCGCAGGAAGTTGACGACTTCCCAGTGGTTCTGCGACATGTCGACGTTCTCGGCCTTCGCGATGTAGTTCGCGACGTCCTCGTTCCAGTCGGCGAGGTTGACGAGATAGCCTTCCTCGTCGGTCTCGTAGGGCTTGCCGTTCACATCGATCGTGGGCATTTCACTCTCCTTCGGGCAGGTGTTCGTGGGTCGGTGCTGCGGACTCTAGAGCCAGGACTGGCAGGCATTGTGCTCGGCGACCAGGTCGACGAAGCCACCGTAGTCGACGGTCGTCACGCCGTCGATGACGCGGTCGGCGACGGCGCGCGCCTCGAGGTCGGGCAGCAGCGCGTAGACCTTGAAGCGGTCGAGTGCGCCGGCGATCTTCGCGGCGCCGGTAGTGCCCCGCACCGCGGCGTACACGGCGTCCTCGATCAGCAGGATCGCGCCGGGCGCGGCGATGCGCAGGCATGCGTCGAGCGCGCTGCGCTCGGCCGGCGACTTGTTGACGATGTTCAGCATCGGTTGCGGTCCCGGTCAGAAGGAAAGTACGACGTCCTGCTCCGCCATCAGCTTGCCGAGCGCGGCGGAGTCGAGCACCTCGACGTCGACGATCAGGTCGGCCTCGGCGAGGCCGCGCGCCTCCAGCGACTCGCGCTCCACGTACAGCTTCTCGACGTCGTAGCCCTCGAGCGCGCGGTAGGTCGGCGAGAAGTTCTTGGTCTCGATGCCCTTGGTCTGCTGGCCCTTCTTCAGCTGCCAGACGCCGTCGTCGACGAAGACCAGCGACACGTCCTGGTCGAACGCGGCGGTGATCAGCACGACCTCGAGCGACTCGAGCGCGTAGGCAGTGCCGTACGGCGCCGTGCGGTTGACGAACATGAATTTCTTGGACGTTCCCTCGGACATCGTGCCTTCCTCTCAGCGCCCGCCCGGCCGCCCGAAGGGCGCTGAGCGCCCCCCCAGGGGGCAGCGAACGAAGTGAGCGTGGGGGTCCACGCCACGCCCGCCCGGCCGCCCGAAGGGCGCTGAGCGCCCCCCTTGGGGGGGAAACGAGCGAAGCGAGTTGCGGGGGGTATTCATCTAGTCTCCGAATGTGACGAGCCGGTCGGCCTGGATGCCCGTCTCGACCAGCTGGCCCAGCCCCGAGATGCGGAAGCCCGGCGCGAGGTTCTCGTCCTTGATCCCGCGCCGCAGCGCGGCGGCCACGCAGACGACCAAGTCCACACCGTGGTCGGCGGCGAGCTGCGACCACCGGGTGACGATGTTGCGGTCGTCCTGCGGCGGCTCGGTCAGGCGCGTCGAGTTGTTGACGCCGTCGTGGTAGAAGAACACGCGCTGGATCGCGTGCCCCTTGGCGAGCGCCGCCTTGCAGAACAGGTAGGCGGAGTCGCTCGCCTGATGCTGGTACGGGCCCTCGTTGACCAGGATGCCGAATTTCATGGATGCGCAGCGCCTTCAGGTAACCCGGCACCGAGCCGGGAAATTTCCCGTGTCATCCCGAGGAGCGAAGCGACGAGGGGTCTGCAATCGATCGCGCGGGCATGCGCGCAGGCAGATCCCTCGCTGCGCTCGGGATGACACGGTCGACGGGAATCAACCATGCCTAGAACCGGATATGCGTCGACGCGTTGAGATTCACCCGCGCGCCGCGCCAGTCGTCGATCAGGTACTTGGTGAACGGCAGCTCGGTCCGCTCGAAGAACCGCGGCCAGCCGATGCGGTCGATCCAGTCGGACAGACGCTCCCACGGGCGCGCGTCCTCCTTGTAGACGTACAGGATGCGCTTCACCACCTCGGCGACCTCGGGCCAGCGTGGCGGATTGTTCGGAATCCCGGCGGCGACCATCTTCATGAACGTGGGCTTCGCACGCGCGTTGCTGTTCTTGCCGCCGACCCAGATCGCGAACTTCGAGTGCTCGGGATCGTTGATCTGCATCGGCGGGCACGGCGGATAGCACGCGCCGCAGCAGATGCACTTCTTCTCGTCGACCTCGAGCGACGGCTTGCCGTTGACGAGCGCCGGGCGGATCGCCGCGACCGGGCAGCGCGCGACCACCGCCGGCCGCTCGCAGACGTTGGCGACGAGGTCGTGGTTGATTTTCGGCGGCTTGGTGTGCTGGATGATGATCGCGATGTCCGCCTGCCCGCCGCAGTTGATCTCGCAGCACGACGTCGACAGGTGGACGCGGTTGGGCATCCGCTCGTTCCGAAACTCGTCGATCAGCTCGTCCATCAGCGCCTTGACCGCGCCGGAGGCGTCGGTGCCCGGGATGTCGCAGTGCAGCCAGCCCTGCGTGTGGGCGATCATCGACACCGAATTGCCGGTGCCGCCGACCGGGAAGCCGCTCTTCTCCAGCTCGGCGATCAGCGGGGCGACCTTCGCCTCCGACGACACCATGAACTCGATGTTCGAGCGGATGGTGAAGCGCACGTGGCTCTCCGCATACCGGTCGGCGATGTCGCACAGCCTGCGGATCGTGTGCACGTCCATCTGCCGCTGCGTGCCGGCCCGCACCGTCCACACCTCCTCGCCCGAGTGCGCGACATGGTGGAGCACGCCCGGACGCGGCCGGTCGTGGTACTTCCAGTTGCCGTAATTCTTCGCGAGCAGCGGGTGCAGGAACTGCTTGTTGTCCGGCACGCCGCTTTCGGTCGCCCGGCGCATTTGCGGTTGGCTCATGTGTGCAATCCCTCGCTAAGTCAGGCAACCTTCTTCTTCGCCGCCATCTTCGCCACTTCCTCGTCCCAGCCGTCCATGCGGACGTAGGGGTTCGTGCGCGGCTGCGCGACCATGTTCGGATCGACGTCGATGCCCAGCGCATCGAGGAAGTTCACGATGCCGATGCGCTCGATCATCTCGCCGGTGCGCTCGTGCTCCAGCGCGTTCTCGGCGAAGAAGTCGACGATCTGGTGGCCGAGCTCGACCAGCTTCTCGCGGTCCTCTTCGGTCTCGAGCTTCATGAACGGCACGACGACCGTGCCCATCAGGTCGCCGATCTTCAACGTGCGCTTGCCGCCGACGAGGATCGTCGCGCCCTTGTCCTTGCCCGGGGCCAGCGCGCCGGTCATCACGTTGATGCAGTGCATGCAGCGGACGCAGTCGCGGTTCTCGATTTCGAGCGCATGCGTGTCGCTGACCGCCACCGTCGACACCGATTCGCCGGCCCTGACGGCCTTCGCTTCCTTCAGCTGGATGGCCTTGGTCGGGCAGCGCGCGACGACGTCGTTCACGAGCTCGTTCATGCCGTGCTTGTCGAACCACTTGCGCGCCAGCGCCTCGTCGGTGCGGATGTTGTCGCGCCAGGTGCCGATGACCGCCATGTCGGCGCGCTGGATCGAGTTCATGCAGTCGTTCGGGCAGCCGGAAAACTTGAACTTGAACTTGTACGGGAGCGAGGGCCGGTGGATGTCGTCGAGGAAGCTGTTGATCACCGTCCGGTGGGCGGTGCCCTCGTCGTAGCAGGACTGCTCGCAGCGCGCGGCGCCGACGCAGGACATCGACGTGCGCACGGCCGGGCCGGCGCCGCCCAGGTCGAAGCCCAGCTCGTTGATCGCGTCGAACGCCGGCTGCACGTTTTCCGTCGTCGCGCCCTGGAACATGATGTCGCCCGACTGGCCGTGGAACGCGATGAGCCCCGACCCGTGCTTCTCCCAGATGTCGGCCATCTTGCGCAGCACGTCGGTGTTGTAGTGCATGCCGGCCGGCGGCATCACGCGCAGCGTGTGGAACTCGGCCGCGGCGGGGAACAGCGGCTTGCCCGCCTCGTCCTTGGCCTCGGTGAAGCGCGGAATCACGCCGCCGCCGTAGCCGAACACGCCGACGGTGCCGCCCTTCCAGTAGCCCTTGCGCGTCGTGTACGAGTGCTCGAGCTGACCCAGCAGGTCGACGACGTAGTCCTTGTCCTTCGCCAGGCGCTTCAGGCCGGTGACGAAGCTCGGCCACGGCCCGGTCTCGAGCGCGTCCAGCATGGGGGTCGGATACATCTGCTTTGCCATGGAGCATTCCTCCGGGTCGGAAATCGACGGGAAACGGCTGTGCGCGCCCATCGGGGCATGACGTCAGCCCTCGGGCGATACTACGGGGCCGGCCACGACCGCGCCATCACTCGGGCCGGTTAGCTTGAATAAGCCCGATGGCGGGGTATGGGAATCACCCAGAGGGAGTATGGGCCGGGACCCCCCTGTGGGCTATGGACGCGGCGCCCCTCGCGCTCGCTCAATACGTGGTCTGCGCGGGGGGTCGGAGGATCGTCCGCGCACATTGCCGCGCGGCCGCTTCGCCGGCGCCGCGGCTCCACCAGGGAACCCACCATGGCACACATCGTCGTCCTCGGGGCAGGCTTGGGCGGCATGCCGATGGCCTACGAGATGCGCGAGCTCGCCCACAAGGGCGACCGGGTCACCGTGGTCTCGAACAACCCGCGCTTCCACTTCGTCCCCAGCAACCCGTGGGTGGCGGTCAACTGGCGCCGCCGCGCCGACATCGAGCTCGACGCCGGCGCGGTACTGAAGCGCAAGGGCATCGACTTCGTGCCGGTCGGGGCGAAGCGCGTGCACCCGGCCGAGAACCGCATCGAGCTCGACGACGGCGCGAGCCTCGCCTACGACTACCTCGTCATCGCGACCGGGCCGAAGCTCGCGTTCGACGAAGTCCCCGGACTCGGCCCCGCGGCCGGGGGCGGGCACACGCAGTCGGTCTGCCACGTCGACCACGCGGTCGAGGCGGAACGTGGCTGGCAGGCGTTCGTCGCCGATCCGGGTCCCGTGGTCGTCGGCGCCGTGCAGGGCGCGTCGTGCTTCGGCCCGGCCTACGAGTTCGCGATGATCATGGACACCGACCTGCGGCGCCGGAAGATCCGCGACCGGGTGCCGATGACCTTCGTCACCGCCGAGCCGTACGTGGGCCACCTGGGCCTGGGCGGGGTCGGCGACTCCAAGGGCCTGCTCGAGTCCGCGCTGCGCGAGCGGCACATCAAGTGGATCTGCAACGCGAAGACGACGCGCGTCGAGGCCGGGAAGATGTGGGTGACCGAGCACCACGACGACGGCACGCCGAAGAAGGAGCACGAGCTGCCGTTCCGCTACTCGATGATGCTGCCGGCATTCAAGGGCGTCGACGCCGTGTTCGGCATCGAGGGCCTGACCAACCCGCGCGGCTTCGTCCTGATCGACGAGTTCCAGCGCAATCCGAAGTACCGGAACGTCTACGCGGTCGGCGTGTGCGTCGCGATCCCGCCCGTCGAGGCCACGCCGGTGCCGACCGGCGCGCCGAAGACCGGCTACATGATCGAGTCGATGGTGACCGCGGCCGCGCACAACATCCGCGCCGCGCTCGACGGCCGCGAGCCCGACCAGCGCGCCACGTGGAACGCCGTGTGCCTCGCCGACTTCGGCGACACGGGTGTCGCGTTCGTCGCGCTGCCGCAGATTCCGCCGCGCAACGTCAACTGGTTCTCCGAGGGCAAGTGGGTGCACCTGGCCAAGATCGCGTTCGAGAAGTACTTCCTGCGCAAGATGCGCACCGGTACGTCCGAGCCCGCGTTCGAGAAGATGATGATGAACGCGCTGGGTATCATGAAGCTCAAGCGGTGACGTGCGCCGCGTCCGCAGAAACCGGAAGGCTGTCCATGCAGATCACGCCGCGCGAGTGCTTCACCGTGCCCCTGGGCGGGCAGCAGATCGAGCTGCAGGACGTGCTGCACGCCGACGACGGCCTGCACCTGCTGCGCGTGCGCATCCGCGAGAAGACGCGGTTCACGATCTTCGACATCGACGCCGCGACCGCCAGGCAGTGGGCGGCGGCCATGGCGCGCTGGGCGGACGGAGCGCCGCCCGCCGGCGCCGGTCCCGCGCCATGACGGCTGTGGCGGCCGCGCCTGCTCCCGCGGCAATCGCCGTCGACGTCGCGTTCGACGTCGCCGGGACGAGCGTGCCGGCCGACCACGCCTGGGCGCTGTTGCAGGAGGTCGAGGCGCTGCTGCCGTGGCTCGCCGACGAGCCGGCGGCGGGCATCCATCCGTTGCGGACCGCGCCGACGACCTACGGCGTGGCGCTGCTCGCCCAGCGCACGAAGCTGGTGCTGCGCGTGCCCGAAGCGCGGCTGCCCGACGCGCTGGCGCTGGCGGGCGCGGTGCTCGACGTGGGCGGCAGCCGGCTTGCCGTCGGCAACGGGCAGTCGCGCGCGCTGCGACCGTCGGCGACGCTGTCCGCGCAGCGGGTCGCCAGCGCAGCCGCGGAGGTCGGGGCGTTCGAGGCCGAAGTGGCGCAGTGGCTGGCGGCGCTTCGCATCGGCGGGCGGTACATCGCCGGACGGCCGCGACATGGGCGCGCCGGCGACCGCGAGATCGCCGGCTTCGCGCTCGCGCTGCACGGGCTCTCGGCCGCCGACTCGCTGCGCATCCAGTCCGAAGGCATGGGGCCGGATCGGCGAGCCGGCTGGGGCCTGTTCGTCCCGGCCAAGGCGATCACCGCCACCGCCGGCGCATGAGCGCCGGTGGCCACGCGGATTCCGAAGCGTTGCATTGAACGATCAGGAGACGGAAGATGGCATACACGGTCGAAGGCAGCGAACTCGCGACGGACGCCGAGGGTTACCTGCTCGAGCCCGACTACCGCGACGAGACGGCCGTCGCGATCGCGGCAGCCGAGGGCATCGCGCTCACCGACGCGCACTGGGAGGTCATCCGGTACCTGCGCGACGAATACCAGCAGCACGGGCACACGCCGAACTTCCGCAACATGCTGAAGGGTATGCAGGAGATCCGTCCGGAGATCGACAGCAAGTACCTGTACGACCTGTTTCCGATCGGCCCCGCGAAACAAGGGGCCAAGGTGGCCGGCCTGCCGCAACCCTACGGCAAGGGCGGCTACTGAGCGTGCGCCGTGCGCGCGATGGCCGCGCACGGCAGGAGAGCGAACGATGAACGACGAAACCCTTCCCGTCCCGGCGGTGACCCTCGACATGTGCGGCACGAGCTGCCCGGCGCCGCTGCTCGGCGCCAAGAAGATCGTCGACGATCTGAAGCCCGGCGAGGTGCTGCTGCTCTACTCCGACTGCCCCGGTACGCAGGACGATCTCTTCGCGTGGAGCAAGTACACGGACAACAAGATCGTGCGCACCGAGCGGCGTTCCGACGGCAGCCACGCGTACTACATCCGGCGCGGGCAGACGCAGCACATGGCGCCCTCCGCCGTCCTCGATCTGCGCGGCGCCGTGTGCCCGGGACCGATCGTCGAGGCGAAGAAGCTGCTCGGCAGCATGAAGGCCGGCGAGACGCTGAAGCTCGTCAGCAACTGCCCGGGCGTGGCCGACGACGTCGCCGGCTGGGTCAGGGCGACCGGCTACCGGCTGCTCGAGACCGACGAGATCGGCCCCGGCGAGTTCGAGTTCTACATCGCCAAGCCGTGACCGCCCACGGAAATGCGCTCGGGATGACACCGTGAACATCGGGACGCCCCGCTGATGCGCATCAAGAGCCACTGGTTCCGCTCGGACCGGCCGAAGACGCCGGAGGAGATCGCCGGCGCCGCGGCGTTCATCGCGTGGCGGGTAGCGCAGAACGCGCTGAAGACGATGCGCGCGGCGCACTACGACCTGCCGCCGGGCAAGCGGTACTTCTCGTTCGTCGCCGAGTTCCTCGTGTTCCTGACGCTCGGCGCCGACCGTGTCGCGTACCGCCGCGGCGACGGGGCGTGGCGCGTCGCGTTCACGACGGCGATGGCCAACCGCGTCGGCGAGATCCTCGCGCAGAACGAGTCGGACCTGCTCGGGGCGGAGTCGGTGGGCGACGTCAAGCGCCGCTTCGTCGACCTCGTCAACGAATGCGCGGCCGAATGTGCCGGCTTCGAGTGGGACGACGCCGGGCCCGACTACGCATTCCTGCGCTTTCTCGGCCACCGCGTCGCCGACCTCATGGACGAGCGCGACCGCACGTGGGCGATCTCGCAGGTGATCGAGGTCGAGGCACCCGACGCCGCCGCGCTCCTCCAGCGCGGCCTCGCCGGCCTGCTCGACGAATCGCCGCGCTCGCGGCAACGGGGTGCCCGTGCCACCGGCGAGTGAAGCCGCGGCGGCCGCGCCGGCGCGCACACCGCCGCGCGGGCCGTTCGCGCCCGCCGACGCCGCCGCCTATCAGGCGTGGCGCGCGGCCAAGCTCGCGGCGTATCCGGCCAGCCTCGACGAGCTGAGCGTACCGGTGCGGGACCCTCGCGCGCTGACCGCGGACGAGCACGCGGCGCTCGCCCGTGCGGTCGCGCGCGCCAACATGGCGGTCTACGCGAGCGCCGACACCGCGGAGGACCGCGACCTGCCGCGGCTGCTCGCGCACCAGTTCGCGCTGACGCGACTCGACCACAACTGGCTCGCCGACGACGACGGTATCAGCAGTGTGACGGTCACCGGCGAATCGGGGCGTGGCGAGTTCATCCCGTACACGAACAAGCCGATCCGCTGGCACACCGACGGCTACTACAACCCACCGGCGCGACGCATCCGGGCGATGGTGCTCCATTGCGTCCGGCCGGCCGCCTCGGGCGGCGAGAACGCGCTGCTCGACCACGAGATCGCGTACATCCTGGTGCGCGATGCGGACCCCGCGCTCGCGGCCGCGCTGATGCGTCCCGACGCGATGACCATCCCCGAGCGCGCCGACGCCGACGGCGTCGCGCGGCCCGCCGAGACCGGGCCGGTGTTCTCGGTCGACCCCGAGACCGGCGCCCTGCACATGCGCTACACGGCGCGCACGCGCAGCATCGAGTGGAATGCCGATCCGGACGTCCGCGCCGCAGCCGAGTGCCTGACGCGCGTGCTCGCCGGGCCCTCGCCCTACATCCATCGCGTGACGCTCGCGGCGGGCATGGGCCTGCTGTGCAACAACGTGCTGCACGACCGGACCGGTTTCACCGACGATCCGGCGCGACCGCGGCTCATCTACCGCGCGCGGTATTACGACCGCATCCGGACGCATACCTGACCGGCACGGCGCGGTCCCCGGGCAGGACCGCGGCGGCGACGCGGCTTCATTCGACGACCACAAGGGGAGAACGGCAATGAGCAGATGGTGGGGAGCTGCGGCGCTGGCCGCGTGGACGTGCCTCGCGCAGGCGATGAGCCCGTACGTGGAGGCGCCGAAGGTGGCCGCCGGCGACGTGAAGGCGGCGATGGCGGACGTCGAGCGCAAGCTCGTGGCGGCGAACTTCACCGTCGTCGGGCGCTACCAGCCGAAAGGCCTGTCGCAGTACGGGATTGTCGTCGCGACGGATGCGGGGCTGACCGACGCGGTCGCCGGGATCGGCGGCCCGGGGATCGTCGCCGCACCGCTGCGTGTGGCCGTGCGTGCGGATGGCACGGTGTTCTACGCCAATCCCGAATACTGGTCGCGGGCATACCTCGGCGCCAGCTACGGCAAGGCCGAGGGCGCGGTGAAGGGCGCGGCGGCGCGCCTGGCCGGCGCGTTCGGCGCCGGCAAGCCGGCCGGCGGCGACGTCAAGGTCGAGGACCTGCCGGGCTACCGCTACATGATCGGCATGGAGAAGTTCGGCGACCGCAGCGAGTTGAACGAGTTCGCGTCGTTCGAGCAGGCAGTGCAGACGATCCGCGACAATCTCGCGAAGGGCGTCGGCGACACGGCGCAGGTCTACGCGATCGTCCTCCCGGAGCGCAAGCTCGCCGTGTTCGGCGTCGCGCTCAACAACGCGGATTACGGCGAAGGCTGGTGGGTGAACAAGATCGGTCCCGACAACGCCGCGGCATTGCCGTGGGAGATCTACGTCGTCGACAAGCACGCCAGCGCGCTCTACGGCCGCTACCGCACGGCGCTCGGCTGGCCCGAACTCGGCATGGGCACGTTCATGACGATCGTCCGGCATCCGGACACGACGATGCAGGCGCTCGAGGCGGCGGCCGGGAAGAAGCCCTGACGCGATGCGGGCCTGCCCCCTCGACAAACCGAGCCTGGCTCGGTATTCGCTCCCTCTACCCGGGACGGGGGCGGGTTGGGCGCGCCGTTGCCGGCCCGCAGCGCCACGCGCATGATGCGCCGATGAACGGATCGTCGCGCGCCCCGCGACCGAAGGGCCGCTCCCGAGGTCGCGTGCCCCCTTCGGGGGTGACGCGCGCAGCGCGGCGCGGGGGGGCCGCCCCGCCCCCCCCCCCCCCCCCCCCCCCCCCCCCCCGCCCCCCCCCCCCCCCCCCCCCCCCCCCCCCCCCCGCCCCCCCCCCCCCCCCCCCCCCCCCCCCCCGGGGCCCCCCCCCCCCCCCCCCCGGGGCCGCCCCGCGACCGAAGGGCCGCTCCCGAGGTCGCGTGCCCCCTTCGGGGGTGACGCGCGCAGCGCGGCGCGGGGGGGCCGCCCCAGCGCGGCGCGGGGGGGCCCTTCCACCTATGTCGCAATGGCTGACGCTGTCGCGGGCCGCGCGCCTGATCGGCGTTCCGCGCGGCGAGTTGCAGCGCGAGATCCGCGAGGGCCGGCTGCCGGCCAACGACGGCATGGTGTCGACGGCGGGGCTGCTCGCGCTGTACCCGCGGCTGTCGCTCGAGGAGTCGGGCGCATTCGAGCGCGTTGCGCGCGTGAAGGAGGAGGCGTTCGGCCGGCGCGTGCTGGAGCGGGCGCTGCCGGGGCGCGAGGTGCTCGCGCAGCGGCTGTTCGAGCAGAGCCAGGAGCTCGCCGACGCACGGAGGCACCTGTCCCGGTACCACGATCTCGTCGTCGCGTTGCACCAGCGGATCGACGCGTCGGCACAGGCTACGGAAGCGCCGGCAACGCTCGCCGACCTCCGATCCTTCCTCGAGCGCGGGCTGGCCGACGTGCTCGCGACCGAAACCGTCGACCCGCTCGCCATCATGGATGACATGCTGAAAGTGGTCTCCTCCCACGTCACGGTGCGGCCGAGCGGACGCGAGTTCTTCGTCGAAGGGCGCGACACGCTGCTGCAGGCGGGGCTGAAGGCCGGGCTCAAGCTCAACTACGGCTGCGGCAACGGCACGTGCGGGCTGTGCAAGGCGCGCGTCGTCGCGGGCCAGGTGACGAAGGTCGCGCCGCACGACTACCCATTGTCGGACGCCGAGCGACTGCAGGGGCACGTCCTGCTGTGCGTGCACGGCGCCGCGTCGTCGGAGATCGTGCTGGAGTCGCTGGAGGCGGCCGGTCCCGGCGACATTCCCGAGCAGCAGATCGCCGTGCGCGTGCGCAGCGTCAAGCCGCTGGGCGTCGACACGCTGCACGTGCACCTGCAGACGCCGCGCACGATGCGGCTGCGCTTCCTCGCCGGCCAGAGCGCGACGCTGTCGGCGGCCGCGGGCGGCCGCGAGGCGCACGGGACGTACGCGATCGCGAGCTGCCCGTGCGACGAGCGCAACCTGCACTTTCACGTCCCGCGCGCCGATACCGATCCGTTCGCCGCGCTGCTGTTCGACGGCGCGCTGACGGTCAACGCGACCGTCAACCTCTCCGGACCGGTCGGCGACTTCGTGTTCTGGGAGTCCGAGCGGCGCCTGGCGTTTCTCGCGTGCGACACGGGCTTCGCGCCGATCAAGAGCCTGATCGAGCACGCGATGGCCGTCGACGCTGCCGAGTCGATCGCGCTGGGCTGGCTCGCGACACGCGTCGACGGCCACTACCTCGCGAACCAGTGCCGCGCGTGGGCGGAGGCATTCGACCAGTTCCGCTACGTGCCGGTGAGCGATCCCGATCCGGCCGCGGGTGCTTCGGCGCTCGTCGCCACGATGGAAGCGGTGCGGCCGCTCGCCGCGTGCGACGTGTACGTCGCCGGTCCCGCGCCCTTCGTCGCCGCCGCGACCGCCGCGCTGGCGGCTGCGGGCGTGCCGGCCGGCCAGACCTACGCTGCGATCGCGTGACCGAGGCGCCGCGATGACCCCGCGCAAGACCATCCCGCTCGTCGCCGACACGAGCCTGTCCGACTGCAGCGGCGCCGAGTCGTTCGCGCTGATGGTGCTGGGCGACAGCATGGCGCCCGAGTTCGTCGAGGGCGAGGTGATCGTCGTCGAGCCCGAGGGCCTCGCGCGCGATGGCTCGTTTGTGATCGCGCAGGTGAACGGCGAGTGGACGTTCCGCCAGCTCGTCACGGCCGACGGTGCGTGGGCGCTGCGCGCGCTCAATCCCGCCTATCCCGCGACGCCGCTGCCCGACCTCGAGGCCGTGCGCGGCGTCGTGATCCAGAAGAGCAAGCCCGGCCGCCGGCGCGCGCTCAAGCGCTACGTCGACTGAGCCACCAACCGTTACAGGACATTGCCATGCCCTACTTCATCTACCGCGTCCACGCGTTTCCCGTGCTCCGCCTCGAGCTGGTCGGCCGCGACGACGTATTCCGCACGGCGTCGGCACGGACGAAGGAACTGCGCGCGAGCCCCGACCTGCCGCAGGGCTGCACGGTGCGGATGGTGTTCGCGGGCAACGAGCTGGAGGCCGAGGACCTGCTGAACCAGAAGCGCGAAACGGCGCCGGGCGTCGTCGGCGACGAGTAGCACCGGTCGCGCCTGCGCGCATGGACGAGACCGCCTACCACGCGACCCGTGTGTCCGTCGCCGGTCACGCGTGCGTGTTCGCGCGCGCGCTGCTCGCGCGGCACGCCGACTGCGCGTGCGCCGACCGGCACGCGCTCGCCGAGCGCGAGGCCATCGGCTGCCGCTCGCCGGTCGCCCGCAACAACTGCGCGACGCTGCTCGGCATGCTGCGCGAGCGCTCGGCGTTCGCGCTCAAGCAGGGACACGGTACCGGGCCGATGCCGCACGCGCTGGCGATGCGACTGCAGTGCGGCGGCATCCACGGTCTCGCGCAGGCGGTGGGTGCTGCCGACGCGCACGACGTGCACGCGCTGGTCGCGGCCGCACAGGCACGCTACGGCGACCTCGCCGGCCTGCCTTGGCCGGACGTCGTGGCCGCGGTCGCGGCGTGGCAGGGCCGCCCGCGCCGGGGAAGCGACCGATGATCGCCACCTGCGCGCCGCTGATCGCGGCCGTGCGCACCAACTGCCACATCTCCGACGCGCGGCACGCGCGCGAGATGACGATGTGCACGTACCTGCTCGAGATGCGCGAGCTGTTTCGCTGGGAACGCGGCCTACCGCTCGGCGCGCCGGTGCCGCAGCGCGACGTCGGCGCGTGGATGACCGAGCGCGAAGCGCTGTGGGTCCAGCTGGAGGATGCGCCGCACGTGCCTCTGCCGCTGCCCGACCGCGCGGTCGACCCGTACGCGGTCGACGACGCCAACCGCGCGCTCTCCCCGCATGGGCTCGTCTACGGCGCCGGCATCGGGCGCTTCGGCAAGCCGCAGTTCTTCGTCGCCGATCTCGCGCGCGCGGAGCGGCGCGACGGACTCACCGTGCTCGTCGCGGGCCGCGAGTATGCGCGCGACCTGTCGGCGGCGCCTGCCGCGTCGCGCGGCGGGACGATCTACGTCCGGCTGGAATCGCTGCAACGCTGGCTGTGGGAGCGCGCCGAGGCGTGGCTCGGCAAGTGCAACGAGGGGGCGCTCAAGGCGGCGTTGGACGGCTACGGCTTCGCGGAGGACCGCCATGCGGCGATCGCGCGCATGGCGGAGGCGGAGGCCGAGACGCTGATCCTGCACGAGATCGGCGAAGGCCGCGCGGGCGCGCTGCTCGGCCCGGAGTGGGAGCGCATGCTCGCAGGGCTCGCGCGGCGGCGTACCGAGCTCTTCGTGCGCGCCGTGCGCGACCACCTCGCCGATTGCCTCGTCACGCTGCCGGCGCTGCTCGACCGCGGCGCGGGGCCGTCGCTGCACTTCTGGTTCGCCAACCTGCAGGGGCTGCGGCTGCAGCTGTTTCCACGCATCGGCCACGCATACGCCCGGTGGTGCGCGAGCGAGGATGCGCCGCTGCGCGCGGCAATCGCCGATGGCGCCGAGCACTGGCAGCGCGTCGCGCGCGGCGCGCTTGCGCTGCACGCAGGTGCCGAGAGCGCGGCCGAGGACGCGCTCGACGCGCTGGCAGCCGATCGGCACACGGCGTTCTAGGCGTCCGCGCGGGTGCGCGCCAGCGCATCTCGGCCAGCGCGGCCCGGCGCCCATGCAACGGGGTCTTCGCTGGTGGGCGCTGCGGCTCAATCGCTGCGCCGGGCGTGCGGCAGGCTTCGGGCAATCAAGTCGAAGCACGCGTCGATGCCGAGCGCCGCGCCGGCGGCATGGTGGCTCGCGAACGCTTCCGGCGCCATCTGCGATTCGAGCCCAGCGCGTGCCTGCGCAAGGAGGCGCCGCTCGTTCGGCTGCAACGGCGTGCCGATGCGCGCCTGCTCGACATCGAACGCGCCGAGCAGCCGGGCGGCGACGTCCGGCATCCCGCGACGCCAGAACAGGTATATCCACTCTTCGAGGAACAGGCCACGGCTCTGCCGCATGACCGGCAGTCCTTCGACGGCCACGGCCGACGCGTCGTCGATGCGGCCGACCTCGCTCAGGGTACCGATCGCATTCGCATGGACGGTGTCCATGTCGCTGGGCGGGGCCGGGCGGGCGCGCAGGAGATCGAGGAGCGTGCACGCTTCACGCACGGCGTCCTCGAGCGGCCCCGTTTCCCACACGAAGTCGACCAGGTTGCCGCGCGCCATCACTTCGAGCCGCCAGTCGCCGGTGGCCGCGCTGGCGGCGATCAATTCGCGGTAAAGGGCGAGCGCCTCCGGAATGCGGGAAGTCGAACGTGCGGTGGACGATTCCCGGCGCAGCATCAGGATGCGGAACTCGGGCGGCCAGTCCGGCCGCATCAGCGCGCGCGCCTCGGCGAGTGCCGCTTCGGCATGCGCATGGTCGTCGCGCACGCCGAAGAACGTCGCAATCCGGATCAGGCAGGAGAACTCGCGGCGCGGATGGCCAAGTTCGCGATAGAGATCCCGTGCCCGGCGCGCGGCGTCCATCTGCATGGCGATGGGAACCCGGCGTGCCATGTTGCCGGCGGCCAGCGCGCGCCAGAAGCGCGCCGCGACCGCCGGCTCGAAGTCTCCGCGCCGGACCTGAGGCTCCAGCGCCAGCAGCCACTCCTGGCATTCGACCGCGTAGTCGATAAGCGCACCGGCGTGCGCGGCGAGCGCAACCGCCACCGGCGGGTCCCCGGGATCGCCCGTGGCCCACGCAAATGCCGCCCGCAGGTTGTCGAGTTCCGGCAGCACGCGCGCGGCGTACTGGTCGGTCCGCAGCTCGCCGTCGAGGTTGGCGTCGTCGACGCGTCGCAGGAAATCGCGCATCGCCAGCGCGTGCCGCTGCAGCGTGGCGGCCGTCTCGCCGGCATCGGCGAGTTGCTCGAGCGCGAACGCACGCGCCGACTCGAGCAGGCGATAGCGCGGCGGATCGTCCGCATCCATCACGACCAGCGATTTCTCGACGAGCGCACTCAGGTGGTCGAGCAACGCCCACTCGTCGATCGCGTCGTCCGCGGCCACGCCCTGCGCCGGTTCCATCGTGAAGCCGCCGGCGAACGCCCCCAGGCGCCGGAACACGGCCTGCTCGTCGGCGTTCAGCAGGTGGTGGCTCCATTCCAGCGCGGCGCGCAGCGTCTGGTGGCGCCGGAGCGTGGCGCGCGCGCCGCCGGTCAGGAGCTTGAAGCGCGCGTCGAGTCGGTCGCGGACCGCGCGCAGGCCCAGCGTGCCGACTCGCGCGGCGGCGAGCTCGACCGCGAGTGGCAAGCCGTCGAGCCGCCGGCAGACGTCGATCGCCAGCGCGAGATTCTCGTCGGTGAGCGCGAAGCGCGGGTCCACGGCCCGCACGCGCGCCTCGAACAGCGCGACGGCACCGGCTTCGCGCGCCGCCGCCGCGGCCGCGTCCGCGGGCACCGCGAGCGGCGCGAGCCGGAACTGGTGTTCGTCGGGCAGCCGCAGCGGCTCCTGGCTCGTCGCCAGCACGGTGACGCCGGGCGCGTCGCGCAGGATCGCCTCCACCACGGCCGAGACCGCGTCGAGCAGGTGCTCGCAGTTGTCGATCGCCAGCAGCAGCGTCCGTGCGGCAAGCGCGGCAACCAGCGCGGCGCGGGCCGCGTCGGCGTCGCCGCCTGCGATGGTGACGTCGAGCGCACGCGCGATCGCGTTGGGCACGAGCGCCGGATCGGAAAGCCCGGCGAGCTCCACCATCCACACACCGTCGGGCCACCGGCCGAGCGCCGCATGCGCCGCCGCCTGCGCGATCCTGCTCTTGCCGATGCCGCCGGCGCCCACGACGGTCACGAGCCTGTGGCCATCGACGAGTGTGCGCAGCGCCGCGAGGTCGGCATCGCGACCGAACAGCTGCGGCAGGTCCTTCGGCAGGTTGTTCGCCGCAGCGAGTCCGGGTGCCTCCACGGGCGCGTCGCGCGCCGGCGACTCCGCCGCGCGTTGCGCCGGAGCGTCGTCGAGCGCCGCCGTGAATCGGTAGCCGCGCCCGGGCACCGTCGCGATCGCCTGCGGGCCCAGCAGCTTGCGCAGCGCGCTGATGTGCACCTGCAGGTTGTTCTCCTCGACCACCAGTCCCGGCCACACGGCGTCCAGCAACTCGTGTTTGCCGACGAGGCGGTCGCGGCGCTCGATCAGCGCCAGCAGCACGTCGAACGCGCGCTGCCCGAGCGCCAGCGGACGGCCGTCCGCCAGCAGCTTGCGCTGGTCGGGCTGCACTTCGAAGTTGCCGAAGCGGTAGGCGGCGGGCATGGCGGTGGCGTGGGCGCGGTCCCTGCGGTGCCAATGTACGCCGGGACTGCCCGGGACAGCACGCGCTCCGACACGCCTTCCGCCGGCGCCCCGTCAGCGCTTCGCGGGCACGCGGTAGAGGAGGAGCTGCGTGCGCGTCGTGCCGGAGATCGGCACCTTCTCGTCCGTCTCGAACTTGACGATGTCCACCGGCGTCCACGACGGCAGCGGATAGTCGTGCGAGATCACACGCGTGCCCGGCTTCAGTTCCTTCGCGAGCTTGTCCTCGACGCGCCCGAGCATGCCGGGCATCAGGTAGAGCGTGACGACCGTGGCCTCGCCGACGTCGGCGACGAAGAGGTCGCGCTCGACGAACTTCACGCGGTCGGCGACGCCCGCCTTCGCGGCGTTGTCGTTGGCGAGCTTGACCAGCGCGCCGTCGATCTCGAAGCCCGTGCCGCCGCGTGCGCGGTACTTCGTGACCGCTGTGGTGACGAGCCGGCCGTCGCCGGAGCCGAGGTCGATCACGTAGTCGCCCGGCCCCACGCCCGCCAGCGTGAGCATGCGGTCGACGATGGACGTCGGGGTCGGCACGTAGGGCGCCTCCGCCTTCGTCGGTGCGGCGACCTGCGCGGAGACCTCGGCGACCGCGATGCCGGCGCAGAACAGCATCGCGAACAGGCGACCGGCGCGGATTGCGGTGGCGGGATGATGCTGCGTGCGCACGGGGGGCTCCTCCGGAGAGTGGGTTGGTGCGAAGGGGCCGATTCTACGCAATCGGCGCGCGAAGGCGCGAAGCAGGCCGCGCGCCCATCCTCACCCGGGCCCTCGCCCCTGCCGTCGCCCGCCGAGGCCGGAGCGGCTCCGGGTCGCCGGCTCGCGTCGACGGGGAGACAGGGGCGCCGGCAACCCGGCCGACGAATTGCGGCTGCGGCGCTTTCCGGCGATCATTCCCGTTTGACCGTTCACCGCACTCGGAGGCACCTCATGTTCGAAGCGCTCTCGGTACCGTTCGGAGCCAAGATGCTGTTCAACACCATCAAGCTGAAGCCCGGCGTCACGATGGACGACGTCGAGCTTGCCGTCGGCGAGATGTGCAACGTGGTCAAGGACACCTACGGCGACGAGAAGGGCGGCTTCTGCGGCGGCCAGGTGTGGAAGTTTTCGGGCTTCGCGTCGGACGAGGGCTCGCTCGGCGGCGTCAAGGCCGCGGATGCGCACGTCGCGATCGTCACGTACTGGCGCTCGTTCGAGCAGCACGAGCGCTCGCACGCCGACAAGACGTTCAAGGACAAGTTCTCGGCGCTGGCGCAGATGTGCACCGACAGCCAGGAATTGGGCTACGAGATGCTCTGGCAGGGCGCGCCGGAAAGCTAGGGTCGGGCCCTCGGGCGCCGCGAGCCTGCACGTTGGGGTCTGACCCTGCGTAGGCCGGGCCCGCCCGCAGCAAACCCCACAAGCCCCGACCACGGGTCGTGGACGGGGCTTTGGCCGTGCACGATGCGGGCTAGAACTTCCGGCTGTACGCGATGCCGAGCAGATACTGCTTCATCTCGATGGTTTCGCTGGTCGTCGGCGGCAGGCCGAAGCCGACGAACAGGCTGGGACCGGTCACCGAGTTGTTCTGCGCGTACATGAACGCGCCGGTGATCTCCGACTTCGCGTCGAGCTTCCACGTGGCGCCCGCGTGCCACTGGTCCTGCACGACGCCCGGCGCCAGGATGTTGAACGTCACATCCTGCGACTGGATCGGGTTGTCCGAGTGGTTGAAGCCGCCGCGGATCGTCCATCGGTCGTTGACGTCCCACTGGACGCCCAACTTCCAGACGTCGACGTTCTGCCAGCCGAAGCCGGCGCCGCTGTCGCCGCCAAGGCAGTACTGGCGCAGGCCGGGACCGCCCATCTGCGGCGGCACGCAATTGCCGAACCAGGTGCTCGGATTGTTCACCGACGGCGCATCGTCGTAGAAGATGCGCTGGAAGTCGAAGGCGATCAGCAGCGGCTTCACCGGGCGGAACGCGACGCCGACCATGAAGTTCGACGGGATGTCGAAGCCGCCCTCCTGCGCGAACAGGCCCTTGTACTCGCCGAAGTCGCCCATGCTGATCTTGGTCGAGTACGACGCGCCGACCGCGAACTGCTCGGTGAACTGGCCCATGTAGCCGATGCGCACGCCGGCGCCCCACGCGTCGCTGTAGCCGTTGTTGGTCACGTAGCCCGGGTTGGTCGAGAACGCCGGGTTGTCGAACGCCTGCAGGCCGTTGGCCTCGAAGCGCTGGTAGCCGATCAGCGGCGCGATGCCGATCGAATGACCCTTGGTGAATTGCCACGACACGTACGGCGCGATGATCAGCTGCATCAGGTCCACGCCGAGGCTGCCGCTGCCGCACAGCAGGTTGTACGGCGCGCCCTGCCCGCCGCGGAACTGGCCGCACGCGCTCTGCACGGGAATCTGGTCGCCCGCGTAGTCGGTGTTCATCCCGCCGTTGCCGTAGACGGTCACGCCGAGCGCCAGGTCGGGTCGGAGCTTCCAGTTGACACCGAACTCGGGGACGAAGAAGTTCTTGCTGCCGCTGTCGACGTACGCGTCGATGCCGGCGGGACCCGACCCGCTGCGCGACGCGTTGCGGTCGGGCGAGAACCACGAGACGCCGAGCTGCCACTGGTTGTCGAGAAACGACATGGCGCCGGGATTGGTCGCGCCGCCGAAAGGCTCCAGCGCGACGGCCGCCGCCACGCCGCCCATGCCGTTCGACTTCATGCCGTAGCCGTTGGAGAAATAACCGTCGGTCGCGTGCGCGGCGAACGGCGCCGCGCAGGCGAGCGCGATGGCGAGCTTGGTCTTCGTGAAAGTCTTCATGTGGACTCCCCAGTGAAATTCGTTGTCCGGCCTCCGGGCGCTCACACGGCGCCTCGGTCCAATCTCAGATGAACAGGCTGACGTCGGCGTCCTTCGCCATCGGCAGGAACGTCGCCGCGCCGCAGTATTCCTTGATCTCGGGAATGAACTCGTCGTGGCTGTAGCCGAACAGGTCGACGGTCATCTGGCACGCGATGAGGTTCACGCCCGCCTCGACGCACAGCGCACGCAGCTCGGCGACGCTCGCGACGCCGGTGTTCTTGACCGTCTTCTTCATCATCTTGGTCGCGAACGCCTCGTAACCGGGGATGAACGACTGGACGACGTTCGGGATGTTCCAGTTGATCGCCCGGAACCCCTTGGGGCCCATCGGCATCTTCATCGGCATCGCCGGGTTGCCGAGCGGGCTGACCTTCAGCTTGCGGAGGTCCTTCTTCAGGAGCTCGAGGCCGTAGAACGTGAAGAACACCGACACGTTCCAGCCCAGCGCCGCCGCCGTCGACGCGAGGATGAACGGCGGGTACGCCCAGTCGAGCGTGCCCTTGGTGGCAATGATCGTCATCGACGGCGTCTTCGCCGCCTCGATCTCGGCCAGCTTGGCCGCGAGACGTTGGTCGAGCAACGCATCGACGCGCTCACGGATGGCGCGGTCGAGCGCGTCGCCGGTCAGGCCGGCGGCGGTCAGTTCGGCTTGCGATCCCATGGAATCCCCTTGGCGGCGGGCGGCGCGGAAGCGCCGCGCCCGGTCACTTCTTCTTCAGAAAGAATACGTAGGCCTTGTTCTCTTCCGCCTGCGACAGCAGCGGGTTGCCGGTCTGGTTCGAGAACGCCTGCATGTCCTTGACCGAGCCCGGATCCGTGGCCACGACCTTCAGCACCTGGCCCGAGGCCAGGTCGTTCAACGCCTTCTTGGTCTTGAGGATCGGCAGCGGGCACGACAGCCCGCGCGCGTCCAGTTCCTTGTCGAAATTCACTTGGTGTTCCTCCGTGGCGATAGTGGTGGACGGGCACCAGCGCGGCCGCGCCGCGCATCCGCGAAGGGCAGACGCGCGCGCGCCGCGAACCCAGGGGCCCGCTCGAAACGAGACTACGGCATTAGGCTGCCTTTGTCCGATGGGCGTCTATAACCGGCTTGGGTAATGCCCCTACTACCCACAAGGGGGAGTCGGCCGCGCGCAGCTCGTCCGGCGGTCTGTGCTAACGTCGACGCGTATGCGCTGCGACGCGCCTTGCCTCTCGCGGACGCCGGATTTCGGCGTGGCCGGCCGCGTCGGGCGGCTGGCGGCGGTGGCGATCGTGTTCCATGCCGCGCTGGCCTGGGCGGCACCCGCGGCCGACGCACCGTTGCTCGACGGCCTGCGCCCCTACCACCCGTCCGCGCGGACCGGTTCCGCTCTCGCGCAGCGCTACTTCGAACAGGGGATGACGCTCGTGTGGGGCTTCAATCCGGCCGAGGCGGCGCGGTCGTTCGCCGCCGCGACCCGCGCCGATCCCGGGTGCGCGGCGTGCTGGTGGGGACTCGCGTGGGCGCAGGGCCCGAACATCAACGCCGACATGGACGACGCCGCGGCTGCAGGCGTCGCCGCGGCCCTCGCCCGGGCGCGCGCGCTCGCGCCGACCGCGTCACCACGTCATCGCGCGTTGATCGCGGCGCTTGCCGCCCGCCACCCGGACACCGCGACGGTCGACGAGGAGTCGTATGCGGCGAAGATGCGCGAACTCGCGCGGCGGTTCCCCCGCGACGCCGAGATCCTCGTGCTCGCGGCCGAAGCGGAGCTCAACCTGCATCCGTACGACTGGTGGAACGCCGACGGCTCGGGTAAGCCGTGGACCCGGGCGACGACCGACCTGCTCGCGCGCGCGCTGAAGCTCGCGCCGGACCATCCGGGGGCGAACCACTACTGGATCCACGTGATGGAGAGCTCGCGGGAGCCGGCGCGCGCGCTCGCGAGCGCGGATCGCCTGCGGACGCTCGTGCCAGGCTCCGGCCATCTGCTGCACATGCCGGCGCACGTCTACATGCGCACCGGCCGCTACGCCGACGCGTCGCGCGCGAACGAGGCGTCGATCGCCGCCGACCGCGCGTACGAGGCGCAGGTTAACGCGCAGCGCGCGTACCGGGTCGGCTACGTCGCGCACAATCACCACTTCCTGTTCGCGTCGGCGGCGATGGAGGGCGCAGCCGCGCGGCGATCGGGGCGGCCGATGCCGCGTTCCCCGCGGCGTGCGGCCCGAATCCGCCGGACCGCAGCACCGGCATCCTGCAGCAGTACGCGGTCCTGCCGCTGTTCGCGCGCGTCCGCTTCGGCCAGTGGCGCGCGCTGCTCGAGGACACGTTGCCACCCGACGGGCCGGAACCCTATCCGCGCGCCATCTGGCACTACGCGCGCGGCACCGCGTACGCGAAGACCGGGCGCCTGGCCGAAGCGCGCGCAGAACTGGCGCGGCTCGACGCCGTGGCGGCGGACCCGGCGCTCACGCAGATCAAGGTGAAGAACATCAATGCGGCCGTGGCGCTCGTGCGCATCGCGCAACTCACTCTGGCCGCCGATATCGCCGCCGCCGACCGCCGCACCGCCGACGCGGTCGCGCTGCTGACGCAGGCGGTCGCCGTCGAGGACGCGCTCGTCTACGACGAGCCGCACCTGTGGCTCGCACCGACGCGCCATGCGCTCGGCGCGGCACTCATCGCTGCCGGTCGCTACGACGACGCCGCGCGCGTGTATCGGGAGGATCTCGCGCACTATCCGGGCAACGGCTGGTCGCTGGCGGGACTCGCCGAGGCCCTGCGGCGCGGCGGCAACAAGGACGAGGCCACGCGCGTGGAGGCGCTGGCGCGCGCGGCGTGGCGCAATGCCGACGTTGCGCTGGCAGGCTCGCGGCCGTAGCGGGCGTCGGCACTGCGGGAATCTCCGCGCACGACGCAAATCCTGCGCGCCGGGGAGCGAAGAACCGAGCCAGGCTCGGATTCTTGGGTTCATCGGACCACCGCGAAGCAACACCGAGCCTGGCTCCGTTTTCCTGCGCTTCGCGCGACGTGCCGCACGCCGCAGACCTCCCCCGTGGGGACCAAGAAGGCCAAAGGCCGCGGCGCCGCTACTCGGTGCTCGCTCTCCCCGCGTCGGCAGGGAGGCCCGGCGTCAGCGGTCGCCTGGCGCACCGCAGTCGCGCGTGTCGCCCAAATATTTCGTTACATCGCCATATAGTTATCCGTAAACGAACGTTTGACGGGGGTCAAAGGCCCGCCAGGCGTTTTGCGGTGCAATACGGGTGATCGGTGCAGCCTCCCAGAAGGCACCGGGACCGCAGTGCCGGGGCTTCCGATCCGAGACCCTCCTCACGATCGAACGGCCCCCATGGAACATCTCTCCCGCCGGCGCTTCCTCAAGATTTCCGCAGCCACCTTCGGCGCGGCCGCCGCAGCCTCGCACTGGGATCCCCTCACCCGTGCCGCCGCGGCCGCCGCCGCCGACGCCCCCCCGGGCGTCAAGACGGTTCCCACGTTCTGCGAGATGTGCTTCTGGCGCTGCTCGGGCATCGCCCACGTCCGCGACGGCCGCCTGTGGAAGTTCGAAGGCAATCCGAAGGACCCGCAGAGCCGCGGCCGGCTGTGTCCGCGCGGCACCGGCGCCGTCGGTTCGTACTACGACCCCGACCGCCTCCAGAAGCCGCTGATCCGCCGCGGCGCGCGCGGCAAGGAGGAGTGGACCGCCGTCACGTGGGACGAGGCGTTCACGTACATCGCGGACCGGATGGGCAGGATCAAGGCGGAGCACGGACCCGAAGCGGTCGCGATGCTGAACCACGGCATCGGCCAGTTCTTCCTGCAGCACGCGCTGAAGTCGTGGGGCGCGATCAATTTCGCCGGCTCGTCGTTCGCGCAGTGCCGGGGCCCGCGCGACATCGGCTTCGCGCTGACGTTCGGGACCGGGCTGGGTTCGCCGGAACCGACGGACATCGCGAACACCAACTGCCTCGCGCTGATCGGCGAGCACCTGGGCGAGAACATGCACAACACGCAGGTGCAGGAGTTCGCGCAGGCGGTCGAACGGCGCATCCCGATCATCGTCGTCGACCCGCGGTTCTCGGTCGCCGCCAGCAAGGCGAAGTACTGGCTGCCGATCCGGCCGGGCACCGACCTGGCGCTCCTGCTCGCGTGGTGCAACGTGCTGGTGAACGAGGGTCGCTACGACCGCGCGTTCGTCGAGAAGCACGGCCACGGCTTCGACAAGTTCGTTGCCGCGATCCGCGACAACACGCCCGAGTGGGCGGCGGAAGAAACCGGCATCGACGCCGCGACGATCCGCGCGACCGCCCGCGAGCTCGGCAACGCGCGCCCGGCGAGCCTCGTGCACCCGGGCCGCCGCGTCACGTGGAACGGCGACGACACGCAGCGCAGCCGCGCGATCGCGCTCCTGTCCGCGCTGCTCGGCAACTGGGGCCGCAAGGGCGGGCTCTACTTCGCGGCCGGCATGAAGGTTGCGCCGTATCCGCTGCCGAAGCCGCCGAAGTCCGACAAGCCGCAGGCCGACAATCCCGATGGCGAGCGCTTCCCGTTCGCCGACGAGGGCATCACCAACGGCATCCGCGACGCGACGCTCACCGGCAAGCCGTATCCGATCAAGGGTTGGTTCGTGTACTCGACCGACCTCATGTACGCGCTGCCCGGCCCGCAGGAGACGCTGCAGGCGATCGACAAACTCGACCTCCTCGTCGTCGTCGACACGATGCCCTCGGAGATCGCCGGGTATGCGGACGTCGTGCTGCCCGAGGTGACGTTCCTCGAACGCCACGACCAGCTGCTGACCGGCTACGGTCGCCAGGGATGGCTGTCGCTGCGCCAGCCGGTGATGCCGGCGCCGCACGACCAGAAGCCCAACTGGTGGATCGCCAAGCAGCTTGCCGCGAAGCTCGGCATTCCGGAATGCCTGCCGTTCAAGGACATCGAGGAGTACCTGCGGTTCCGCGTCGAGAAGTCGGGCATCGAGTGGGAGACGCTGAAGCGCGAGGGCGTGATCATGGGTCCGCCCGCGCCGATCTACGTCGAGGACGGCGCCGCGCTCGCGTTCGACACGCCGTCGGGCAAGGTCGAGTTCTGGTCCGACCAGCTCGCGGCGAAGGGCTTCGACCCGGTGCCGCGCTACACGGCGCCCCCGAAGCCGCCCGAAGGGTTCTTCCCGCTCATCACCGGGCGCGCGCCCGTGCACACGTTCAGTCGCACGCAGAACAACCCGCTGCTGCACGGCCTCATGAAGGAGAACGAGGTGTGGGTCAACGCGGCCACCGCCGCGAAGGCGGGCCTGAAGGGCGGCCAGTACGTGCGGCTGAAGAACCAGGACGGCGTGGTCAGCAACCGCATCCGCGTCAAGGCCACGCAGCGCATCCGGCCCGACACCGTCTACATGGTCTACGGCTTCGGCCACACGCGAAAGGCGATGACCAACGCGTACCTGCGCGGCGCCAGCGCGTCGCAGCTCGCCACGCGCTACGTCGTCGACCCGCTGATGGGCGGCACCAGCATCCACAGCAACTTCGTGACGTTCGTCAAGGAAGCCTGACATGCCACGCTTTGGAATGGTCATCGACACGCGCAAGTGCGTCGGCTGCATGGATTGCGTCGTCGCCTGCCAGACGGAAAACGACGTTCCCGCCGGTTACTGCCGCGACTGGATCACCACCGAAGTGCGGGGCGAGTTCCCGGCGCTGAAGATGGAGATCCGCTCGGAGCGCTGCAACCACTGCGACAACCCGCCGTGCGTGTCGTGCTGCCCGACCGGCGCGTCGCACGTGGCCGACCCCGGCCGCGTCGTGCTGGTCACGGCGAACAAGTGCATCGGCTGCAAGGCGTGCATCGCCGCATGCCCGTACGACGCGCGCTTCGTGCACCCGAAGGGCTACGTCGACAAGTGCACGTTCTGCCACCACCGGACGAAAGACGGGCTCGATCCCGCGTGCGTGGCCGTGTGCCCGACCCACTGCATGGCGTTCGGCGACCTCGACGACCCGGCGAGCACCGTCAGCACGCTGCTGCGCACCCGGGCGCATCACGCGCTGCTGCCCGAAGCGGGCACGAAGCCGCGGATCTTCTACCTGACGTAAGGCGACGACCATGCTCGAAACCACGATCACCCGCAGCAACCCGCTGGTCGACCCGTCGCTCGCCGTCTGGAGCTGGGAGATCCCGGTGTACCTGTTCGCCGGGGGCATCGTCGCCGGCATGATGATCCTGGGCGGCCTCGCGATGCTGCGTATCGCGAAGGGCGACGACCCGCGGACGTTCTTCTCGCTGCACACGCCGCTCTTCGCATTCATGCTGATCAACGTCGGCATGGGCGCGCTGTTCCTCGACCTCGCGCACAAGCTCTACGTCTGGCGCGTCTACCTGACGTTCCAGCCCGACTCGCCGATGTCGTGGGGCTCGTGGGTGCTGCTCGTCGTCTACGGTGCGCTGATGGCCTCCGCACTGGTCCGGCTGCCGCAAGCGTGGCCGTGGCTCGGCCGGCGCGTACCCGTGCTGCAGACGCTGTCGGACGCGATCACCGGCAGCCCGGGACGGATGCGCCTGCTCGGCTGGGCGAACATCCTGCTCGGCGCGGGCCTCGGCATCTACACCGGCATCCTGCTCAACACGATGGTCGCGCGGCCGCTGTGGAACACCGGCCTCCTCGGTCCGCTGTTCCTGGTCTCGGGCCTGTCCGCGGGGGCCGCCGCGATGCACGTGGCGAGCGTGTTCCTGCCCCGTCGCCCGGCGCCCGAGGGCATGCTCGGCGGCGCCATCTCGGCGCTGGTGCAGCAACTGGGGCCGGAACCGCCCGAGCGGCGCACGGTCGACACGCTGATCCGCGCCGACATCGCGTTCCTGGCGATCGAGCTCGTGCTGCTGGGCCTCGTGGTCGTCAACCTGCAGACGTCGTCCGCGTCGCACGCCGTTGCGGCCGCGCTGATCGTAAGCGGGCCGTACGCGTGGGCGTTCTGGGGCGTGATCGTCGCACTCGGCATCCTGGCGCCGCTCGCGCTGCAGTGGCTGGAACTCGACCACCGGATTCCCCACACCGTTCTTCCCGCGCTGCTCGTGCTCGTCGGTGGCTTCGCGCTGCGCTGGGTCATGGTCAACGCCGGCCAGGCGAGCCACATCGTGCACGCCGCCGGTTTGTAAGCGAGGGCGCCCTCGCGCCCGAAGGAGAGGCAACATGAGAAGCAAACCCGTCGTCCTTGCCATTGCCGTCGCGTTCGCGGCCGGCACGGCCGCCGCGCAGGCGCCGGCGCCCGCCGCCAAGCCGACGATCCCGCAGATCTGCCTGACGTGCCACAAGGCGGAGCCGAACGCGCTGCAGGGGATCTACGAGAACGTGGCGTTCAAGAGCCAGTCGCTCCAGCTCAAGATCGACGCCAACACCGAGATCGTGCGGTTCGACCCGAAGACGCTGAAGGTCGTCGACGCCGGCGTGGCCAAGCCCGTCGACGCGCTGCGCGACCTGCCGAAGAACCGCGAGGCGCGCATCGACTACGTCGAGAAGGACGGCAACAAGTACGCCACGCAAATCTCGTTCAAGGGCCCGATCAAGATCGCACCCGAGAAGCTCTCCAGCTACGACGAGGTCGCGCAGCTGGTCGCGCTCGGCCCCGAGAAGGGCGGCTACACGCTGATCGACTCGCGCCCGCTGCCGCGGGTGCAGGAAGGCACGATCCCGACGGCGATCAACCTGCCCTACCCCGCGTGGGACAAGTTCGTCGACCGCCTGCCCAAGGACAAGGCGCGCAAGGTCGTATTCTTCTGCCAGGGCGTCACCTGCATGATGAGCCCGAACTCGCTGCGGAAGGCCGAGGCGCTCGGGTACACGAACGTCAAGGTGTACCGCGAGGGCTATCCCGAGTGGCTGGAGCGCAACGTCGGCGTCATCGCCGCGCCGCACTACAAGGACGCGTTCGTCGACAAGCAGATTCCCGCCGTGCTGGTCGACGCTCGGCCGGCCACCACTGCCGCCGAAGGCGCGATCCCGGGCGCCGTGTCGATCCCGCCGTCGCAGGTGCGCGCTGCCGTCGCGGGCTTTCCCGCCGCGAAGATGAAGGCGCCGATCGTCGTCTACGACGGCGACAACGGCACCTCGGCCAAGGTCGTCGCGCAGGTGATCAAGGAATCCGGGCAGCCGAACGTCACGGTCCTGGGCGGCGGCTTCGACGCGTGGAAGGCGGCCAAGGCCCCGGTCGCGACCGGCGCGCTGACGACGAAGGTCGCGTACGTGCCGAAGCCGCGTCCCGGCTCGATCCCGAACGACGAGTTCGTCAAGCTCGCATCGGCGATCCCGGCCGACGTGATCATCCTCGACGTGCGCAACCAGGACGAAGCCAACGCCGGCATGATCAAGGGCGCGCTGCTGATCCCCGACGAGGAGCTCTCCGCCCGCATCGCCGAGGTGCCGAAGGGCAAGCGGATCATCACGCACTGCTCGACCGGCATCCGCGCGGAGATGGCCTACCACAAGCTGAAGCAGGCCGGCTATCAGAACGTCGGGTTCCTGTACGCGCAGCTCGACATCGACAAGAGCGGCAAGTTCAAGGTGACCGCGAACTGACGCAGGCCTGATCGCCCTTGGTGGTCGTGTACCGAAGGCCCGGCGCGCAAGCGCCGGGCCTTCCCGTTTCCCCGGGCGCTTCGCACGCGCGCCGTCACCCCGACCCACCCCCGCCGGCAGGCGAGAATCGGGCCTGGACCGGTTGCTCCGCCGTCGCGCTACTGCCGCCGCGCGTAGAAGCGCTTGCGCCACTGCAGGTAGACCACGATCGCGACCGCGAGGCCCAGCGCGTAGCCGATCACCGCCGCGATCACGGTCGGCGATGCGCGGTTGAGGGTCGCGATCAGCAGCGCGAGCCCGGGGTTGCGCATGGCGGCGGCGACCGCCGCCGCCGGACGTACTTCGGGATCGCGCCACGCGAACGCCGCACCCACGACGAGCGCGACGATCGTCATCGCGAAGCCGGCGACGCTAGGCAGCCACCCGATCTGCCGGACGATCCACGGCGCGTCGGCCAGCGCCATCACGCCGAGCACGAGCAGCAGCAGGTTGCCGATGCGTCCCAGGCGCGGTTCGAGCCGCTCGGCGAGGGCGGGTCGCCACGCGCGCAACCCGGCGCCCAGCATCAGCGGCAGCAGCTGCGCGAAGAACACCTGCCGGCCGATGTCGAGCGGGGTCACCTTGAACTCCGCCGCGAAGATCCAGTCGAGGATCTCCACGCTGGCCGGGACGGTGAGGACGGCCAGCAGCACGATCGCGAGGTGCAGCGCCGGCGCGAAGCGGCGGTCGCCGCCGGCGTCGAGCGCGCGGCGCAGCGCGACCGGCGCGCCGGGCGAGATCGCCATCAGCAGGATGCCGGCCGCGACTGCGCGTTCCGGCTCGAACGTCTGGACGACCAGCACCGCGATGGCCGGGATCGGCACCACGACGGCGAAGATGACGGCGACCAGCACGACGCGCCGCTGCAGCGCCGCCGCGATCTGCTCGCGGCCGAGCATGAGGCCCAGCGCGAGCATCACGACGAACACGGTCGCGACCGAGAACAGGCCGATCCACTGCAGCGGAATGAGCATCGCGCGTCCCCGGAATCGCCCGTCCCGTCGCGGGCGCCGGCGCACTATCGGACAAACGGCGACGTCGCGCAAGGCGCCGCTTTCGCGCCGGGGCATGATAGTCGTCCCGCGGGATTGCCCGGAGCACCGTTTGCCCGGACAATGCCGATTCCGCGCGATCGCGCGCCCCCTGTTTCGCGGTGTCCATGAGCCATACGAGCTATGCGATGTTGTCCAGCGCCGCGCTGTTCGTCGGCATGCTGGTGCTGCTGGAACTCGGGCGGCGGATGGGTGCGGCACGGCTTGCCGCCGATCCCGCGCACGGGCAGGACGGCACCGGCGCGGTCGATGCCGCCGTGTACGCGTTGATGGGCCTGCTGATCGCCTTCACGTTTTCGGGCGCGGCCACGCGCTTCGACGAGCGCCGCAACCTGATCGTGCAGGAGACCAACGACATCGGCACGGCGTTTCTGCGAATCGACTTGCTGCCCGCGGGCGCGCAGCCGGCGATGCGCGACCTGTTCCGGCGCTACGTCGATTCGCGACTCGACGTCTACCGGGACGTCGAGAACATGGAAGCCACGCAGGGAGCGCTGGCGCGATCGACGAAGCTGCAGGGCGAGATCTGGCGGGAGGCGGTCGCGGCCAGCCAGGGCACGGGTGCCGCGCCGGCCGCGCCGATGCTGTTGCTGCCGGCGCTCAACCAGATGTTCGACATCGCGGCCATGCGCGTCCTGATCACGCGAGTGCATCCTCCGGCGATCATCTTCGCGATGCTGTTCGTGATCGCGCTCGCCTCGGCGCTGTTCGCCGGCTACGGCATGGGCGGCGCGAAGGGGCGCAACTGGATCCACATGGTGGGGTTCGCCGCCGTCATGGCGGGCGCCGTGAACGTGATCATCGACCTCGAGTATCCGCGGATCGGGCTCATTCGCGTCGATGCGTTCGACCAGGTGCTGGTCGACCTCCGCAAGAGCATGGATTGAGGCGGCGGCGGGCCGGCGCTGGCCGCCATCGGCACGATGCGGCAGAATCGGGCAGGCTTCCCCATCCCGGGCGGACCGATGACCAAGGGCGACAACGACCGGCTGGACCGCATCGTGGCCGCCGCGCGCCGCGCCGCGGAAGATCGGCAGCGCGGCTACCGCGAGCAGGCGTTGAAGCTCTATCCGTGGGTGTGCGGGCGCTGCGCCCGCGAATTCACCCGCGCCAACGTGCGCGAACTCACCGTGCATCACCGCGATCACGACCACGACCACAACCCGCCCGACGGCAGCAACTGGGAGCTGCTTTGCCTCTACTGCCACGACAACGAGCACCAGCGCCAGCTCGAAGCACGCGCCGGAGGTTCACTCCAGGGTGGCGGCGCCGCGCCCGCGACGCACTCGCCGTTCGCCGACCTGAAGTCGCTGCTCGCGCGCCGGCAGGAGCGCGAATAGCGGGCCGGGCCCGCGACGTCCGTACCGCGCAGCGCATTCCATGTCCGCCAGCCTGAAAGCGCGCATCCTGTCGGAGGCGCTGCCCTACATCCGGGCATTCCACGGCAAGACGCTCGTGATTCGCCTGGGCGGCGAGGCGATGGCCGACCCGGCGCTCAAGGCCGGTTTCGCGCGCGATGTCGCGCTGCTCCGGCTGGTCGGCATGAAGCCCATCGTCGTGCACGGCGGCGGCTGGCACATCGAGGCGCTGATGCGCAAGATGGGCCTCGACGTCCGCCGGCACCGCGGCCACCGGGTGACGGACGAGCGCGCACTGACGATCGTGGAAATGGCGCTGTCCGAGCTCAACCAGGAACTGGTGTCGCTCATCAACCGGCACGGGGGCCGCGCGGTCGGCATCGACGGGCAGGACGGCCGCTTCATCCACGCCCGGTCGATGGCGACGGCGGCCGACGACCCCGACGCGCCGGACCTGGGCTTCGTGGGCGATGTCGAGAGCATCGACACGGGCATCGTCGACCTGCTGCTGTCGCGCGGGTTCGTCCCGGTCGTGATGCCCATCGGCGTGGCCGCCGACGGCACGACGTATCACATCAACTCCGACCTGCTTGCCGGCCGGCTCGCGCGCGCCCTCCACGTCGAGAAGCTGGTGCTGATGACGAACATCGAAGGCGTGCACGGCCGCGATGGCCGACTCGAGTGGATCCTGACCGCGACGCAGGCCGAGTCGCTGCTGCGCGACGGCGTGGTCCGCGACGGCATGGTCCCGCGCGTGACCGCCGCGCTCGATGCCGTGCGCGAAGGCGTGCGCTCGGTGCACATCATCGACGGCGGCGTGCCGAGCGCGCTGCTGCTCGAAGTGCTGACCGCCGAAGGCGTGGGCACGGCGCTGCGCTCGGACGCCGGCCCGCACTTCTTCGAGGACAGCCGCGCGTACCTGCTCGCGAAGTGACCCGGCGCGCGCCCCGCCTCACCCCACCGCGAAAGCCCCTGCCATGGCCCTCCAGCAGCTGAGCGAAGAGCAGGTCCGCACGTGGACGCGCGAGCAAAAGGACCGCTGGTGGCTCGAGAACGTCTACCGCGGCGACATGCCGCAGCTGACGCTACGCTCGGGCCTCACCGGCTTCCTGCTGGGCGGCGTGCTGGCAGCCACCGCGCTCTACATCGCCGCGAAGACCGGCATCAGCATCGGCGTCGGTCTCACGTCGGTCATTCTCGCGTTCGCGCTCTACCGGACGCTGCACGGCGCCGGGATGGCGAGGGACTTCACGATCCTCGAGAACAACTGCACGCAGTCGATCGCCACCGCAGCGGGCTACATGGTCTCGCCGATGATCGCGAGTCTCGCCGCGTACATGCTGGTGACGGGGCAGATCATCCCGTGGTGGCACATGGTCGTCTGGATGTGCGTGTGCTCGATCGTGGGCGTGCTGCTCGCCTTTCCGCTGAAGCGGCGCTTCGTCAACGACGAGCAGCTGCCGTTCCCCGAGGGCCGCGCCAGCGGCGTGGTGCTCGACGCGCTCTATCACGGCGCGGCCGGTGCGGGCATGTACAAGGCGCGCCTGCTCGCGTACACGGCGCTCCTCGCCGGCTCGTACCAGGCGCTCGTCAGCGATGGCTGGATGCGCCTGCTGCAGTTCCGGATCCTGCGGATGGACCAATGGGCCGGGATGAAGGAGCCGTGGACGTTCCACGAGCGGCTCGACACGTACTACTACGCGGCGGTCGGCAAGGCGAGCGCGTACCTGCCGACGATCCTCGGCACCGACATCCGGCAGCTGGGCCTGCGGCTCACGCTCGACGTCGCGATGCTGGGCGTGGGCGGCCTCATGGGCATCGCGGTGGCCACGAGCTGCCTGCTCGGCGCGTTCGTCAACTTCGTGATCCTGGCGCCGATCATGATCCAGGCCGGCGACATCGTGGCCCGCGTCGGGCCCACCGGCGCGGTCGTGCCGATCAACCGCGCGGAGATCGTCAACCAGTGGTCGCTGTGGTGGGGCGTGACGATGATGGTGGTCGGTTCGCTCGTCAGCCTGCTCGGGCGGCCGGAGATCTTCCGCGGGCTCTTCAAGCGCTCGCAGACGGGCGGCGGCACGGATGTCCTGCGCCACATCGAGCTGCCGCTGTGGATGTCGGCCGTCGGCGTCCCGCTGTTCAGCGTGCTGGGCGCGTGGGCGACGCACGCGTTCTTCGGCGTGCCGTGGCTGCTCGCGTTCATCTCGCTGCCGCTCATCTTCGTGCTGTCGGTCATCTGCACGAACTCGATGGCGTTGACCTCGTGGACGCCGACCGGCGCGCTGTCGAAAATCACGCAGTTCTCGATCGGCGCGCTCGACCGCAGCAACCCGGCGAGCAACCTGATCCCGGCGGGCATGACCGCCGAGATCGCGAGCAACGCGGCCAACCTGCTGTCCGACATCAAGCCCGGCTACATGCTGGGCGGCAAGCCGCGCCACCAGGCGATCGGGCACGTGATCGGCATCTTCGCCGGCGCCCTGTGCTGCGTGCCGCTGTTCTTCCTGCTGTTCCTGCCGCCCGACGCCAACGGCGTCCGCTCGGTGTCGACGATGGTCTCCGACAACTTCGCGTTCCCGGCCGCGCTGCAGTGGAAGGGCGTGGCCGAACTCATCTCGAAGGGCGTGAGCGCGCTGCCGTACTCGGCCGTGGTGTCGATGATCGTCGCCGCCGTCGCGGCCTTCGTGATCGAGGTCGCGCGCATCGTAACGAGGAACCGCTTCCCGCTCTCCGCGGTGTCGATCGGCCTGGGCGTCGTGCTGCCGCCCGAGTCCACGTTCGCGATGTTCGTCGGCGCGCTGATCTTCTGGATCATGGGCCGCCGGTACAAAGCGGAAGGTACGCCCGGCCACCGGTTCTGGGTCGACGGCCTCGAGCCGATCTGCGCCGGGCTCATCTCGGGCGCGGCGCTGATGGGCATCGGCAACGCGATCGTGAACGTGCTGCTTTAGCGGCATCGGCCGCGCAGCGTCACCGCGCGAAGCTGCAGCGGGAGACGTCGATCCCGGCTTCGCGCGCGACCTGCAGCACCGCGGCGACCACCGCCGCGGGCCGGTCGGTCTGGATGAAGTGCCCGCTGCCCGCGACCACTTCGAGGCGGCCCTGCGGGGACAACGCGGCGGTGCGCGCCTGCACGTCGCGCCACAGCGCCTCGCGCTCGGGCGTGTCGCCGTGGTCGGTGGCGGCGAGCACGACCAGCGGCACCGGCGGCAACGGCGGGCCGGCGAGCAGCGCCGCCACACTGGGCGCGATGCCGGCGTTCTCCGCCGCCGCGATCGTTCCCGGCGACGGCGGCACGGTCGACACGAACACGCCCGGCGGCTCGAGCGGGCTCGACGCGTCCACCAGCACCACCGCGGCGACGTCCTGCGGCCGGTTGCGCGCGAACGCCTGCACGTAGAGTCCGCCCAGCGAGTGCCCGACCAGGATGAACGGCGGCGGCATGCCGATGCCGCGCAGCAGGTCGGCCAGCTGCGTCGCGACGTCATCCGCGAGTACCGGGGCCGTGCCCGGGCGCGGCGCGCTGCGGCCGATGCCGGGACGGTCGTACATCACCACGCGCACGCACGGGGCGAGCGCGCGGGCGACCGCCCGCCATTCGCGCATGTCCTCGCCGAGCCCGGATTCGAGTACCACGACCGGACCCGCGGTTCCCAGCGTTGCGTAGGCGATGTCGCTGCTGCCGACGCGCGTGCGGCGAGCGTCGCCCACGGTGCCGCAGGCGACGAGGAGCAGCGCGGCGACCGCGACGCGAACGACGCCGATCATCGGCGCCTCGGCCAAGGCTGGCCGCCGGCCGGGACCGGCGGCCGGCCCGCCCGATCGCCGGGCGACGCGGCGACGAAAAAGGGAGGCCCGCAGGCCTCCCTTTCGCGTGTGCGTGGCGGCCGCGAACGCGACCGCGGCGAGCGCCTGCCGATCAGCAGCCGCCCTTCTTTTCCTTCTTCTTCGGGGCGCCCGCCTTCGCGGCGTCGACGGCCTTCTGCTTCTCGGCGTCGGACATCTTGCCCCACGCCTCGGCGGTGACGTTGGCCGGCTTCTCGAGCTTGGCGGCGGCCGGCATGGCGGCCTTGTCCTTCGGCGGATCGGCGGCCAGAGCGGCGGCGCTGGCGAGGGCGAACGTGGACGCGACGAGCACTGCGAGCAACTTCTTCATCGGTGAATCTCCCCGGTTGGATGGACTGCGAAACGGCATTAACGGCCCGGCGGCCGCCGCGTTGACACGAAGGCCGGGGGATCGCTGCGGGGCGGGATTCTACCGCAATGCGCGAGCGCGTGCCGGAGGCGGATGCCTCCGGCGCCTCGTTACGGGAGGGGTTACGCCCGGCCGTCAGCCTGCGCGCGGGCGCAGTCCGGCGAAGGCGGATTCGAGCTTGCCCATGCCCCACGCGGCGAACACGAGGAACGCGACGAACGCCGCCGCCCACCATCCGGCCGCGATGCCGGTCAGCGTGGGCAGCGTCATGACGCCCTGCGCCGCGTCCTTGATCCACGTGTCGATGCCCGGCGTGAACTCGGCGTAGCCGAACACGCCGGCGAGCATCCCGAGCGCGAACGCGTACCCGTCGATCTTGCCGGTCGCCATGGCGGCCACCGACGTGCCCGGGCAGTAGCCGCCGAAAATGAAGCCGGCGCCGAACAGCAGCCCGCCTAACCCCTGCGCGGCGAGGTTGGTCGGCTCGACGTACAACTCGGACATGTCGAGCAGGCCGGCCGCCGACAACACGGCGATGCCGACCATCGCGGTGACGATGGCCGAGAACATCACCTTCACCACCGCCATGTCGTACAGGTAAAAGACGGCCGTCAGCTTGCGCGCGCTGCCGAAGCCCGCGCGCTCGAGGCAGAAGCCGAAGCCGAAACCGAGGGCGACCGCGATGGCGAGGTTCGCCGTCGTGGAAAATTCGTGGAACGACGCGAGCGGAAACATCACAGCCACTCCTTCCTCGCCACGTACGCGAGCGCGTACGCCGACGCGAACACGGCGAGCATGAACACGAGGCTGCCGACGTTGAGGATCGAGCCGCCGGTGAGCGCCTGGCCGCTGGTGCAGCCCTTCGCGATCTTCGCGCCGTAGGCCGCGACGAAGCCGCCGGCGAAGGCCAGCGCCAGCCGCTGCCCGTCGGTCACCCGCGGGCCGCGCTCCACACTCACGCGCACGCGCCGGCCGGCCTTGCCGGAGAAGAACGCGCCCGCGAAAGCGCCGATCAGCAGGAACAGCGTCCACGACAGGAGCGGCGCGCCGTCGTTCCAGTAGCGCGCGTGCGCGACGTTCTCCGCCGCGTGCCCGGGGGCGACGAGGTCGGCGAGCCACGCCGCGATCGAGCCGAACGCACCGGTCGCGCCGAGGCCGCGGCCGGTGATCACGTAGGTCGCGAGCAGCACCAGCCCCAGCAGGACGCCGGCGACGTAGGGATTCCAGTAGGCCCGCGGCTGCGCGCGCTCGGTCGCGAACGCCTGCAGGCGGTCTTCGGCAAGGGTGTGGGCCATCGCGACACCTCCGTTGCGGGCGGGCCCCCACGGGGTCGGCGCCCTCTGGTCACGCGGCGACTCTACTTCATCGCCATATAGTTGCATAATACCCACGGGGCCGCGGACCGGCACCGCCATTTGCCCCGACGTTGACCGAGGTCAACCTGCCGCGGCGGCGGCGGCCGGCGCCGGCAGCGCGGTGCCGAACGGCGGCTGCTGCAGCAGCGGCTGCGCGTGCTCGAGGATGAAATAGCGGAACGCCTCGGCGGCCGGCGACAGGAGCTTCGCGCGCATGTTGACGACGTGCCAGCGGCGCACGATCGGCAGGCCGTCGACGTCGAGCACCTTGAGGACGCCGGCGTTGAGCTCGAGGCCCATCGTGTGCAGCGACAGGAACGACACGCCCATGTCGGCCATCACCGCCTGCTTGATCGTCTCGTTGCTCGGCATCTCGACCAGCGCGGCCGGGTGGATCCGCCGCTCCTTCAGGAACACCTCCATCGACGCGCGCGTGCCCGAGCCCTGCTCGCGGACGAGGAACACCTCGTCGGACAGGTACGACGCCGGCACGTGCGACAGCCGCGCGAGGCGGTGCTGCGGCGAGGCGATCATCACCAGCGGATTCGCGGCGAACGGCTCGGCCCGCGTGTCGAGTTCGCGCGGCGGCGTGCCCATGATCGCGAGGTCGACCTCGTTGTTCTGCAGCTGGGCGACCAGCGCCTGGCGGTTGCCGACCTCGAGGCGCAGCTCGACCGCCGGGTGCTCGCGCCGGAACGCGGCGAGCAGCCGCGGCACGAAGTACTTGCCGGTGCTGACGATGCCGATCGTGAGGCGGCCGCTCTCCACGCCCTTCATCCGCGCCATCGTGTCCGCGGCGTCCTTCAGCGACGCCAGCATCCTGCGGGCGTGGACGAGGAAGTACTCGCCGGGCGTGGTCAGCGCGATCTTCCGCCCGCCCCGGTCGAAGAGCGGCAGGCCGACCGTGCTCTCGAGCTCCTTCACCTGCATCGAGACGGCCGGCTGGGTCAGGTGCAGTTCCTCGGCGGCACGGGCGAAGCTCAGGTGGCGCGCCACGGACACGAACACCTGAAGCTGGCGGATGGTCACGTTTTTCATAAGTATTAACTTATGTCTTTGCAAATTATTTCTGACTTTACCTGATTGTTTTGGACTCGTACAGTCGCCTCACACCTACCCCCCGGACGAAGGAGCACCGCGATGAATGCCCCCAACGAAGGCGCGCTGATCGACGCGAAGAAGCGCTATTCCGCCGGCGTGCTCAAGTACAAGCAGATGGGCTACTGGCAGCCCGACTACGAGCCCAAGGACACGGACGTCATCTGCCTCTTCCGCATCACGCCGCAGGACGGCGTCGACGCCGAGGAAGCGGCGGCCGCCGTGGCGGGCGAATCGTCGACGGCGACGTGGACCGTCGTGTGGACGGACCTGCTCACCGCGTGCGACAGCTACCGCGCCAAGGCCTACCGCGTCGATCGCGTGCCCAACACCGGACCGGAGACCGGCACGCCGCAGCAGTACTTCGCGTACGTCGCCTACGACCTCATCCTGTTCGAGGAAGGCTCGATCGCGAACCTCACGGCGTCGCTCATCGGCAACGTGTTCAGCTTCAAGCCGCTGAAGGCCGCGCGGCTGGAGGACATCCGTATCCCGGTCGCCTACGTGAAGACGTTCAAGGGGCCGCCGACCGGCATCGTCGTCGAGCGCGAGCGCCTCGACAAGTACGGCCGCCCGCTGCTCGGCGCGACGATCAAGCCGAAGCTCGGCCTGTCCGGCCGCAACTACGGCCGCGTCGTCTACGAGGGCCTGGTCGGCGGCCTCGACTTCACGAAGGACGACGAGAACATCAACTCGCAGCCGTTCATGCACTGGCGCGACCGCTTCCTGTTCGGCATGGAAGCCGTGAACCGCGCGCAGGCGGCCACCGGCGAACAGAAGGGCCACTACTTCAACGTCACCGCCGCGACGATGGAGGACATGTACGAGCGCGCCGACTTCGCGCGCGAGCTGGGCTCCTGCATCGTGATGATCGACCTGGTCGTCGGCTGGACGGCGATCCAGTCGATGGCGAACTGGGCGCGGCGCAACGACATGATCCTGCACATGCACCGCGCCGGCCACGGCACCTACACGCGGCAGAAGAACCACGGCGTGTCGTTCCGCGTCATCGCCAAGTGGCTGCGCCTCGCCGGCGTCGACCACCTGCACGCCGGCACCGCGGTCGGCAAGCTCGAAGGCGACCCGATGACCGTCCAGGGCTACTACCACGTCTGCCGCGACGCGTACACGCACACGGACCTGCAGCGCGGCCTCTTCTTCGACCAGGACTGGGCGGACCTGCGCCGGGTGATGCCGGTCGCCTCCGGCGGCATCCACGCCGGGCAGATGCACCAGTTGCTCGGCCTCTTCGGCGACGACGTCGTGCTGCAGTTCGGCGGCGGCACCATCGGCCACCCGGCCGGCATCCAGGCCGGCGCCACCGCCAACCGCGTCGCGCTGGAGACGATGGTGAAGGCGCGCAACGAAGGCCGCGACATCGCCAGCGAGGGCCCGCAGATCCTCGCCGAGGCCGGCCGCTGGTGCACGCCGCTCGCGCAGGCGCTGGAGACGTGGAAGGACGTCACGTTCGACTACGCGTCGACCGACACGCCGGATTTCGTGCCGACCGCCACCGCTTCGGCGTAGGCCAGAGGGTCCCCACGCAATGCATGACCACCCCTACTCCGTCGTTCCCGCGAAAGCGGGAACCCAGTGCCGTCAGCCGTTGCCTGCGACCGGCAGACCCGACGACGCTGGGTCCCCGCCTTCGCGGGGACGACGTCCGGAAGATATGAGTGGCACGCCCAAGTCCACCCGTCGCCGTCGCGCCGACCGCGACTTCTAGGAGCCTCCGATGCGCATCACCCAAGGCACGTTTTCGTTCCTCCCCGACTTGACCGACGCCGAGATCGCGGCGCAGATCCAGTACGCGATCGACCAGGGCTGGGCCTGCTCGGTCGAGTACACCGACGACCCGCATCCGCGCAACACGTACTGGGAAATGTACGGCCTGCCGATGTTCGGCCTGAAGGACGCCGCGGGCGTCATGCTGGAACTCAACGCCTGCCGCAAGGCGTTCCCGAGCCACTACATCAAGATCAACGCGTTCGACTCGACGCGCGGCATCGAGTCGATCCGGCTGTCGTTTCTCGTCAACCGCCCGGCCGAAGAGCCCGGCTTCGGCCTCGTGCGGCAGGAGGCCGCCGGCCGCAACGTCCGCTACACGACGACCGGTTACGCGGCGCAGCGCCCGGCCGGCAAGCGGTACTAGAATGAAACAGCCCCGGCACTGACGCATGCCCGAAGGCACGACGATGGCGCCCGACTCCACCGCACCCGCGCCGGCGACGGACGGCGTCGACCTGCACGCGCTGTGCGCGGACGCCGGCGTGTTCGAGCTGCTCGACGGCCTCGACCGCGAGTTGATCGGACTCGCGCCGGTGAAGGCACGCATCCGCGACATCGCCGCGCTGCTCGCAGTCGACCGCGCGCGCACCACGCTGGGGCTCGAAACGCGGCCGCCGTCGCTGCACATGTGCTTCACCGGCAATCCGGGGACCGGCAAGACGACGGTCGCGCTCAAGATGGCGGCGATCCTGCACAAGCTGGGCTACGTGCGGAAGGGCCACCTGGTCGCCGTCACGCGCGACGACCTCGTCGGCCAGTACATCGGGCACACGGCGCCGAAGACGCGCGAGGTCCTCAAGAAGGCGATGGGCGGGGTGCTGTTCATCGACGAGGCGTACTACCTGTACCGCCCCGAGAACGAGCGCGACTACGGGCAGGAAGCGATCGAGATCCTGCTGCAGGTGATGGAGAACCAGCGCGACGACCTCGTCGTGATCCTGGCCGGCTACAAGGACCGGATGGACACGTTCTTCGGCAGCAACCCCGGCATGTCGTCGCGGATCGCGCACCACATCGACTTTCCCGACTACACGGCCGACGAGCTGGCCGCGATCGCGAACCTGATGGTGGCGGACATGCACTACCGGCTCGCCCCGGACGCGCAAGAGGTGCTGCGCGACTACATCGTCAAGCGGATGGCGCGCCCGAACTTCGCCAACGCGCGCTCGATCCGCAACGCGCTCGACCGCGCGCGGCTGCGCCAGGCCAACCGCCTCTTCGCCGGCACCGGCGCGACGGTGACGCGCAACGCGCTCGAAACCATCACGGCCGCGGACCTGCTCGCGAGCCGGGTGTTCACGGAATCCGACGCGGACGGCGACGACCGTCCGCGGGCATGACGCGACGAGGGGAGGCCACGCGATGCTGTACGGCAGAACGACGTTTTCCAAGTTCATCATCGAGGAGCAGCGCCGCATGGCGCAGCCGGATGCCCAGCTCACGGCACTGCTCAACGACGTGCAGACCGCGGTCAAGTACATCGCCTCCGCCGTCGCGCACGGCGCGCTGCGGTCGGCCCCGGTGGCCGAGGCCGCGGTCAACGTGCACGGCGAGGAGCAGAAGCCGCTCGACGTCATCGCCAACGACATCGTGCTGCGCAGCTGCGAGTGGGGCGGCCAGCTGTGCGGGATGGCATCCGAGGAGCTGCCCGATCCGTACCCGATCCCGCCGCAGTACCCGCGCGGCCGCTACCTGCTGGTGTTCGACCCGCTCGACGGCTCGTCGAACCTCGACGTCGACGTGACCGTCGGCACGATCTTCTCGGTGCTTGCCGCGCCCGAAGGCGTCACCGAGCCAACGCTTACCGACTTCCTGCAACCCGGGACGCGGCAGATCTGCGCCGGCTACGCGCTGTACGGACCGGCGGTGATGCTGGTCGTCACGATGGGCCGCGGCGTGCACGGATTCACGCTCGACCCGGAGATCGGCGCGTTCACGCTGACCCACCCCGACATGAAGATCCCCGCGGAGACGCGGGAGTTCGCGATCAACACGTCGAACGCGCGCTTCTGGGAGCCGCCGGTCCAGCGCTACGTCGACGAGTGCGTGAAGGGCGGCAGCGGCCCGCGCGGCGCCGACTTCAACATGCGCTGGATCGCCTCGATGGTGGCGGAGGTCCACCGCATCCTCGTGCGCGGCGGCCTCTTCATGTACCCGAAGGACACCAAGGACCCGGCCAAGCCCGGCCGGCTGCGGCTCATGTACGAGGCCAACCCGATGGCGATGCTGGTCGAGCAGGCGGGCGGCTGCGCGAGCACCGGGCGCCTGCGCCTGCTCGACGTGGTGCCGCAGGACCTGCACCAGCGCGTGCCGGTGATCCTGGGCTCGAAGAGCGAGGTCGAGCGCATCGAGCGCTACCACCGCGAGTACGAGTCGGGCGCCGACCGCGAGTTTGCCTCCCCGTTGTTCAACGTGCGGTCGCTGTTCCGCGCCGCGTAGGAGACGTCCATGTCGATCAGGCACCCGGTCGTCGCGATCACCGGCTCGTCCGGCGCGGGCACGACGACCGTCACCCGCACGTTCCAGCACATCTTCCGGCGCGAGGGGCTGAACGCGGCGATCGTCGAGGGCGACTCGTTCCACCGCTACGACCGCAAGGAGATGAAGGCGAAGATGGCGGAAGCCGCGGTGAGCGGCAACCAGAACTTCAGCCACTTCGGGCCGGAGGCGAACTGCCTCGAGGACCTCGAGGCGCTGTTCCGGAGCTACGGGCAGACCGGCACCGGCCGCGTCCGCAAGTACCTGCACGACGCGCAGGAGGCGGCGCCCTACAAGCAGGAGCCCGGCACGTTCACGCCGTGGACCGACGTGCCCGCCGGCACCGACCTCCTGTTCTACGAGGGCCTGCACGGCGGCGCGGTCACCGACAAGGTCAACATCGCGGCCTTGGTCGACCTGCTGATCGGCGTCGTGCCGATCATCAACCTCGAGTGGATCCAGAAGCTGCACCGCGACCAGCACCTGCGCGGGTACTCGCAGGAGGCGGTCGTCGACACGATCCTGCGGCGGATGCCGGACTACGTGAACTACATCTGCCCGCAGTTCTCGCAGACGCACATCAACTTCCAGCGGGTGCCGATGGTCGACACGTCGAACCCGTTCATCGCGAAGGACATTCCGACCGTCGACGAGAGCATGGTCGTGATCCGCTTCGCGAAGCCGCAGGGCATCGACTTCCTGTACCTCTTGTCGATGCTGCACGACTCGTACATGTCGCGGCCCAACATCATCGTCGTGCCGGGCGGCAAGATGAGCCTGGCGATGCAGCTGATCCTGACGCCGATGATCCTGCAGATCGTCGACCGCAAGCGCCGCGCCGCGGCCTGACCGCCCGAAGGAGACCCGCCCGATGGACATGGAAGTCAAGACCAACCAGCTGGCCAACGCGCTGCGTGCGCTGGCGATCGACGCCGTGCAGGCCGCCAATTCCGGGCACCCGGGCATGCCGATGGGCATGGCCGAGATCGCGGTCGCGCTGTGGACGCGCCACCTCGCGCACAACCCGGCCAACCCGCAATGGGCCGACCGCGACCGCTTCGTGCTGTCGAACGGGCACGGCTCCATGCTGCAGTACGCGCTGCTGCACCTGACCGGCTACGACCTGCCGCTGCAGGAGCTCATGCGCTTCCGCCAGCTCCATTCGAAAACGCCCGGCCATCCCGAGTACGGCGCGACCCCCGGCGTCGAGACGACGACCGGCCCGCTCGGACAGGGCCTCGCCAACGCGGTCGGCATGGCGCTCGCCGAGCGGCTGCTCGCCGCCGAGTTCAACCGCCCGTTCCACACGATCGTCGATCACCGGACGTACGCGTTCGTCGGCGACGGCTGCCTGATGGAAGGCATCTCGCACGAGGTCGCGGCGCTCGCCGGGACGCTGCGCCTTTCGAAGCTGACCGTGCTGTACGACGACAACGGCATCTCGATCGACGGCGAGGTGCACGGCTGGTTCACCGACGACACCCCCAGGCGCTTCGAGGCGTACGGCTGGAACGTGATCCGCGACGTCGATGGCCACGACGTCGAGGCGGTCGACGCGGCGCTCGCGGCGGCGCGCGCGTGCGCCGATCGGCCGACGCTGATCTGCTGCAAGACGATCATCGGCAAGGGCTCGCCGAACAAGGCCGGCACCGAGGCCGTGCACGGCGCGGCGCTGGGCGCCGCCGAGGTGGCCGCCACGCGCGAAGCGCTCGGCTGGCGGTACGCGCCCTTCGAGGTTCCCGAGCACGTCCGCGCGAGCTGGGACGCGCGCGCCGACGGCGCCGCGCGCGAGCGCGCGTGGAACGCGAAGCTCGCCGCGTACGAGACGACGTACCCGGCCGAGGCCGCCGAGTTCCGGCGCCGGATCGCCGGCGCACTGCCGGCCGGGTACGACGACGCGGTGCGCGCGCTGGTCGCGTACCACAACGGCAGCCCGAAGGCGGTCGCCACCCGCAAGGCGTCGCAGACGCTGCTCGAGTCGCTGGTGCCGCTGCTGCCCGAGCTGCTCGGCGGCTCGGCCGACCTGACCGGTTCGAATCTCACGCAGGTCAAGGGCATGGCGCCGGTCGGCGCGTCGGGTGCAGGCCGCTACGTCCACTACGGCGTGCGCGAGTTCGGCATGGCCGCGCTGATGAACGGCATCGCGCTGCACGGCGGGTACATCCCGTACGGCGGGACGTTCCTCGTGTTCTCCGACTACGCGCGCAGCGCGCTGCGGATGGCCGCGCTGATGCGGGTACGCTCGATCTTCGTGCTCACGCACGACTCGATCGGGCTGGGCGAGGACGGCCCGACGCACCAGCCGATCGAGCACGCGGCGTCGCTGCGCTTGATCCCCAACCTCGACGTCTGGCGGCCGTGCGACACCGCGGAGACCGCCGTCGCGTGGACCAGCGCGATCGCCCGCAACGACGGGCCCACCGCGCTGCTCCTGTCGCGGCAGAACATCGAGCCGATCCGGCACGCGGACGCCATGCTCGCGGCGATCGCCCGCGGCGGCTACATCCACGCCGAAGGCGCGACCCCGCCGCGCGCCATCGTGATCGCCACCGGCTCCGAGGTGCCGCTCGCGCGCGAGGCGCAGGCGCAGCTCGCAGCGGAGGGCATCGCGATCCGCGTCGTGTCGATGCCCGCACCGTCGGTGTTCGACCGCCAGGACGACGCGTACCGGCTCTCGGTGCTGCCGCCGCACGTGCCGTGCGTGGCGGTCGAGGCCGGCGTGACCGACGGCTGGTACAAGTACGTCGGCCGTGGCGGGCTCGTCGTCGGCATCGACCGCTTCGGCGAATCGGCGCCGGCGGAAGCCGTCTACCGGGAGCTGGGGATCACCACGGAGCGCGTGGTCGCGGCGGTGCGCCGGCTGCTGCGCTGAGCGCGGGCCGCGCGGCGGCTGGACGCGCGCGCGCGGCGGGCCCAGAATGCGCCGGGGCCTCGAACGCCCCGCGCCGGTCCTCGTGCACGCCTGTCGGAACCTCCTCGCCGCCGCCGGCATCGTCATGCTGGCGTGCGCGCACGTCGCGCACGCGGAGAAGGCGCCGGACCTCGTCGACCTTAAGGCGAAGGCGGAGGCGTTCCGCGACACGCCGGAGAAGGCGGACGCGCTGGCGGAACTGGCGAAGGCCCTCTGGCAGACCGATCCCGACGCCGCGCTGCGCTACGGCGAGCAGGGCCTCGCGCTGTCGGAGCGCCTGAACCACGACCGCGGCCGCGCCGCGAATCTCAACGCGGTCGGCGTCGTTCACTACCTGCGCGGCGACAACGAGCGGGCGCTGCCGCTGCTCGAGCGGTCGCTCGCGCTGCACCGGACGACCGGCAACGTCAACAGCGCGGGCCGCGTGGCCGCCAACATCGGGCACCTGCACGCGGCGGCCAGCCGCCACGCGGAGGCCCTTGCCGCGTACGAGCAGGCGGCGCAATTGAGCGCGCAGGCCGGCGACGACGCGGGTGTGGCAACCGCAAAGGACGGTGTGGGCAACCTGCTGCAGGCGCAGGGCCGCTTCCGCGAGGCGATCGCCGCGTACGAGGACGCGCTGCGGTGGGCGGAGAAGGCCGGCGACGCGCAGAGCCGCGCCATCACGCTCAACAATCTCGCCAATACGCAGTCCGAGGCGGGCGACGGCGCCGCTGCACTCAAGGGCTATCTCGCGGCGGCCGAAGCGTTCGAGCGGCTCGACCTGCCGCTCTACCAGGCGCTCGCCTACTCGAACGTGGCGCCGATCCTGATGGCGCAGGGGATGTCGGACCAGGCCCGCACGTGGCTCGAGCGGGCGCTCGCGATCCAGCGCAAGGCAGGCAGCCGGCCGGCCGAGGCCAACACGCTGCTCAACCTGGGTACGCTGCTCAACGACACCGGCAAGACGCCCGAGGCGATCGTCGCGTACGAAGCGGCGCGCGGGATCTACCGCGACGTCGGCGACCGCAAGGGCGAGGCGATCGCGCTGCACAACCTGGGCCGCAGCGCGACCGAGCAGAAGCGATTCGAAGATGCAATCGCGTTCCTGACGCAGGCGCGCGAGCTGCGCACGGCGATCGAGGACGCGCGCGGCGCGGTGTCGTCGCGCATCAGCCTCGGCGAGACGCTGACGGCCGCCGGCCGGGCCGCCGAGGCAATCCCGCTGCTCGAAGCCGCGCTTGCCGAAGCGCGCACGCTGGGGGTGCCCGAGCTCGAATCGGCGGCGCGGCTGCAGCTCGCGCTGGCCACCCGCGCCGCGGGGCGGCCCGCCGCCGCGTACGACCACCTGCAGGCGCACGTCGAGCTGCAGGACCGGCTGCAGGGCGCCACCGCGCAGGCGCGCGTGGCGGAGATGCAGGCGCGCTTCGAGAGCGAGAAGAGCGCCCGCGAAATCGAGGTGCTGCAGCGCGACCGCGAGATCCAGGCGTTGACGGCGAAGCGCCAGCAGACGCTGCGCAACGCGCTCGTCGTGCTCGCGGTGCTGCTCGCGCTGCTGGCGGCGGTCATGGTGAGCCGCTACCGGCTGAAGCGGAAGTCCGAGGCTGCGCTGCAGGAGAAGAACCGGCTGCTGGAGATCGCCCACGGCGAGGTCGCGGCCGAGCGCGACCGTTCGGAGCAGCTGCTGCTCAACGTGCTGCCGCCGGCGATCGCGGGACGGCTGAAGGACCGCGAGACGACGATCGCCGACCGCTTCTCGGAGGCGACGATCCTGTTCGCCGACATCGTCGGCTTCACCGTCCTGTCGCAGCGGATGGACGCCGAGTCGGTCGTGCGCGTGCTGAACGACGTGTTCACGCGCTTCGACGCGCTGACCGACAAGCACGGGCTCGAGAAGATCAAGACCATCGGCGACTGCTACATGGTCGTCGGCGGCGTGCCCGCGAGCCGGCCCGACCACTGCGCGGCCGTGGCGGACATGGCGCTCGACATGATCCGCGCGCTCGACGCGTTCAACGCGGAGACCGGGCAGGCGCTCCAGATCCGCATCGGCATCAACACCGGCGCCGTCGTCGCCGGCGTCATCGGGCGCAAGAAGTTCATCTACGACCTGTGGGGCGACGCGGTGAACACGGCGAGCCGCATGGAATCCCACGGCGAGCCTTCCCGCATCCACGCGACCGACGCCGTCGTCGCCGCGATCGGCGATCGCTACCGGTTCGACGAGCGCGGCGAGATCGAGGTCAAGGGCAAGGGCCGGATGCGCACGTGGTTCCTGCTCGGGCCGAAGGGGTGACCGCGGCGCTTCGGACGGCGCCGCGCACGAAAAAATCGGGCCGGCACGTGCCGGCCCGATGGACTCACGCCAGCGCGCCCTTGCTCCGGCGCGCCGTCGTCGCGGACATTACCAGCCGATGTCGAAGAAGACGCCGCGGGTCAGGTCGTCCGGGTTCTTCACGCTGCTGGTGAGGTCCGTGTTGATGAAGGGCTCCATCAGCATGTTCGGCGTGGCGCTGACGTCCCAGTGCGACACCGACGATCCTTGGGCAAATGCCGTCGGCGCGTACAGGCGCGGATAGTTCGCCACCGTCCCCGCGCGAACGCTCGGATTGCGCTGCAGTTCGACGTAGGTCGCCGGCAGCGCTGCCCGAAGTGAGGTGCCCAGCGCTTGCGTAATGCCGACCGACGGGATCACGATCGCCGGATCGACACCGCCCATCCCCGGCAGGCCCGTCGTGTTGTTCGCGACGATCGCCGCGACTGCACCCGCATCCTGCGCGTTGCGGACCTTCGTCGCGAACGCACACGTGCCTCTGTCCATCAGCACGATCTTGCCAAGGATAGCCGCCGGGTTCGGGAAGGCCGCGCATCCCAAGGACGTTCCATTGCCATCGAGCGGCGCGACCACCGACCCGGCCAGCGTGTTCCCGTTCCCGTTCGCGATTACCGGCCCGAAGGCGGCGGCCTGCGCTTCGTGCACGCCGAGACTCCCCGGGTTGAGCACATCGACCTCCGTGCGAAAGCCCAGGGTACTCGGCACCACATTGGACCCATGCAGGCCGGCCCAGACGAGGTTGCGGTCGTTGCGGGCGGAAGCCGCGCGCTCGGCGTTGGTCATGTCGATCCAGCGCTTGCCGGTGGTCGTGTCGAGCATGAAGCGCTCCCACACCGACGGGAGGCCCGCTGCCCGGGCACCGGTGCTGCTGGTCGTCGGACCGACCGAGAAGCCGAGGCCGTGGCCGAATTCGTGCAGCACCACGGCGAGCAGGTCGATGCGGTTCGCCGGCTCGCTGTTGTCGAGGCCGTAGTACCAGCCGCTGTTCTCCAGGCAGCCGGGCTGGCCCAGTTCGCTGTTGAAGAACGCGAAGACCTCGAACGGATCGTTCGGATCGGCGACGATGTCCTGCCGCGTGATCTTCTCGGCGAGCGCCGCCGGGTACCACGTGCCCGGCGTCAGCGCCTTGCCGCCCTTGGCCGGCGGGATGTCGGCGAAGTACCAGTTGGCCCCTGCGGCTCCGAGCACGCCCGAACTCGCATTGCACGACAGCGGCAAGAAGAACGCGATCACCAGGATCGGCTGCTTGCTCTGCAGCTTCCCGCCCCACACGTCGGCGGCGCGCTGAAAGACGTTTAACGCCTGCTCGCCGACGGTCGTGCCAGGATTGCCGCCGACGGGTGTGGCCGGTGTCGGATCGTTGAAGCCCACGCCCGGCGGATCGCCGTTGACGACGATGACTTCCGCGGCCAGCCCGGGCAGCGGAGCGAGCAGCACAGCGGCGAGCAGTGCTCGTGCAAGCTTAGTGAGCATGGCCGTCCCCCTTCCTGACGTCGTTCGCCGCGGCCTTGGTCACGTCGCCGTGACCCATCCGGATCCGGCCGCCCGGCTCGCGCGTCGCCCGGAGCAGCGATGCATCGGAGATGTCGGGACGAAACGCGACACCGCCCTTGGGCAGCGCGATCGCCTGCCCGGCAGTGCCTGAAGGTGAAACGGCGAGCGCAGCCGCTTCCGCCGTCGTCGGCGCGCGCATCGCGCCTTCCGCCTGTTCGTACACGGCGATCTGCGCGACGAGCGCCCGCCGGATCTGATCGAGTCGCGCCTGCGAAACCTGCGGCACGCTTGCCGCCGTGGCGACGGGCGCCTTCGTCTGCGCGTTGGGCGGTTCTGCCGCCACCGCGAGCATCGGGACTGCCGCGAATGCGGCAATCAGGATAGGCCTGTGCATTGGAGTTCCTCCGGTCATTCGAGGGATGGGACTGCGGGGGTCGCGCTTGGCGGCGTCACGCCCGTAGAAAAGGAGCGCACGAAGACGCCAGGCGGACATTTGTCGCGTTCAATATGTGCCGCACAGAACGCAACGCCGCCGATTATGGCACGGGGTTTCCGCCGTTGGAACCATCCCGGTTACAACCGGCGCCGCCCAACCCCGGGAGGACAGAGCGCCGCGCAACCCGCAGGCGCGGCTGGCACCACCTGTCGACTCAGTCCGGCAGCAGCGCGCTGGCGTCGCCGCGGGCCACCAGTTCGCCGCCGACGTACGAGTAGCAGTCGAAGGTGACCTTGCGGGTCTTCTCGACGAGCTCGCGCACGACGACCTTGGAGACGACGACGTCGCCCGGGCGCACCGGCTTCTTGAAGCGGATCGACATCTCGCGCGCCACCGAGCCCGGGCCGGGCAGCTTGTTGGCGAGCACCGCCGACACGAAGCCGACGAGCAGCGCGCCGTGCGCGACCCGTCCGCCGTACTGCGACGCGGCCGCGTACGCGTCGTCGAAGTGCAGCGGATTCCGGTCGCCGGTCGCCTCGCCGAACATCTCGATGGTCGCGACCGTCACCGGGTGCTCCAGCGACGCGGACATGCCGAGGTAGAGGTCGGAAAACTTCATCGTCGTTCGCGTTCCAGGGCTGCGCACGGGCGCCGATTGTCGCGCATTTTGCCTCCCGTCGCGGGCGGCCCGTTCCACGACACGCGGTCCTTGCCAAAACAGCCGGTGCGTTGTCTACTACAGATACGCGCCCCACCCGCTGGCAAGTGGCCCGGAGACCGGCGCCCGGAGGATCGCCGCCCATGAAGAGCATCGTCTGCACGCCGCGGATCCTGACGCCTACGCAGACGGCCACCGCCCTGCGGCGCAGCATCGAGGTCAATCCCGCGAATGCGCTCGAGCAGCGCGCCGTCGCCCGGACGCCGGTCGGCCGGCGCGGCGGGCCCCGCCGCCTGGCCGTCGTCATCGCGCACAAGTGGCCGGCGACGGGTGTGGAACTCGCCGTACGGTTCCTCGACAATCCGCCGAAGGACCTGCGTGCGCGCATCCTGCTCCACATGAACGCGTGGTCGAAGACGGCCAACGTGCGGTTCGTCGAAACCGGCGGTACCGGCGAGGTGCGCATCGCCCGGCTCGACGAACCCGAGGACATGGCGGGCTACTGGTCCTACGTCGGGACCGAGATCCTCGGCATCGAGGACGATGCGCCCACGCTCAATCTCGAGGGCTTCACGATGCGGACTTCCGACGCGGAGTTCCGGCGCGTCGTGCGGCACGAAGCGGGCCACACGCTGGGCTTCGAGCACGAGCACATGCGGGCGGCGCTGGTGCAGAAGATCGATCGCCGCAAGGCCTTCGCCTACTTCGACCGGACCCAGGGCTGGACCCAGGAGGAGACCCTCGAGCAGGTGCTGACCCCGCTTGCGAGCGCGTCGCTCATGGGCACGACCGAGGCCGATCCGCACTCCGTGATGTGCTACCAGATCCCGGCCGCGATCACGAAGGACGGCAAGGCCATTCCGGGCGGCCGCGACATCACGGCGAAGGACTTCGCGTTCGCCGGCAGGATCTATCCGCGCGACGCGCCCTCGCACAGCTCGGCTGCTGCCCCGCCGCTCGCGGCGCCGAGCCCGCCCGTCGACGCACCACGCGCTGTCGCGGCGCCCACCCACGTCGCAAGTCCTTCGCGCGAGAGCGACACCTTTCACCTCGTGGTGATGGACCGGTTCGCGCCGGAGCTGGACGGGGCGCGTGGCGCCGCGAAGCGGGCACGGTACGCGCGCGTGTTCGCGACCTACGGCGGCGCCCGCGTCACCGTCCCGATGCGGCTCAACACCGCCGCGGGCGAGGAGTACACGCGCTTCCCGGCCATCATCGAGACGCACGAGCGGATCAAGGCGTACACCAACCGCGTGCGCGGCGCGCTGCCCGACGACGACGACATGATCGCGTTCGGCACCGACCTCTTCGACACGCTGTTTCAGGGCGACGTGCGGCGGCTGTACGACGAGGCGCGGTCGCGCCAGCACGGACGCAAGCTGGACTTCGTCTTCACGTCGATGGTGCCGTGGATCGCGGAGAAGCCGTGGGAGTTCGCCTACGATGCCGCGCGCCGCAGCTTCCTCGCCACCGAGGACATCCACTTCGTCCGCAACGTGCTCACCGGCATCCCCGCCGACGTGATTGCGCCGCGCGCCGGCCCGCTGCGCATCCTGGTGGCCTCGGCCCAGCCCGCCGGCTTCGGCCGCCTGTCGGTGCAGCAGGAGGAGGAGGTCATCCGGCGCGGCTTCGAGCACCTGGTCGGCGCCGGGCTCGCGCAGGTCGACGTGCTTCCGCGCGCCACGCCGAGCGGCATCCACGCCCGGCTGGCGACGGGCAGCTTCACCATCGTCCACTTCATCGGCCACGGCGTCTTCGACGAGAAGACGCAGGAGGGCTCGCTGGTGTTCGAGGACGCGCAGGGCGGCCACTACTACCTCGGCGAGCGGTCCGTGCGCGAGATCTTCTGCCAGCGCGGCGTCACGCTGGTGTTCCTGAACGCCTGCCAGACGGGCACCGGCGGCCGCGCGGACTTCAACAAGGGCGTCGCGCAGTCGCTGGTGGCGCACGGCCTGCCGGCGCTGGTCGCGAACCAGTACAGCGTGCTCGACTCCTCGGCGACGCACTTCGCGCGCCACTTCTACTGGGCCCTCGCGCAGGGCATGACCATCGGGCAGGCGGCGCGCGAGGCGCGCATCGCCGTGAACTACTCGCTGCAGGGCGAGATCATCGACTGGGCCGTGCCGGTGGTCTACGCGCGCGATCCCGACATGACGCTCGCCGTCGGGCCGCCCGCGGTTGCGGCGACCCAACCGGTTGCGGCGAGCCGCCGCGCTGCCGACACGACGCGGATCGAGGTCGCGGTGTGGGACCTCGACAATGTCTTCCCGTCGCTCGAGCGGACGCTGCAGCGCATGACCGAGGCGCAGCCACGGTTCGGCTTCAGGCTGGTGGATCTGTCCGCGCCCATCGACGCCTGGGACATGGAGCGCAAGGCCAGGGATGGCACGCCGTACCTGTGGGCCGAGCGGCTTGCCGGTCGCCTGGGCCGCATGCCGCTGGAACTGCACGTGAACATGCTGGCCTGCGTCACCCGGCACTGGCTGCGCGACGACCACGAGACCGACATCTACGCGTGGTGGTCGGAGACCGGCGGCCCGCCGGTGCTGATCTTTTCCGTGGCCGGCTTCGACGACCTGCCGCCGGAGGGACCGGAGACCGATCGCGCCCTGGCCAATACCCTGGTGTCCGGCCTGGCCGGGTACCTGTGCCGGATGGACACGCACAAGCGCGGCCCCAACAGCTGCCCGATGGCTGCCAACACGAAGCGGCTGCTGCGCTACATCGTCGGGCGGCAGGCCTTCGACCCGGCGTGCAAGGCGAAGCTCCGCAAGACGATCCCGCGCGAGCTTGCCGCGTGCGAGGCGCTGCTCGACGCGTTCTTCCGGTGACCCGCAGCGCGATGTGCGGCCGGTAACGTTCGCTGCGTGACGCATGGGCGCCGACGCGAGGCCTGCCAGGCGCTCCCGCTTCACGGCGGTCCGTTCCGTAGTGCGCTCGCGCGCCACGGCGGCCGGAAGTCGCCCGGGAGTCACGCGAGCCTGGCTCGCTGGCGCACATGCACGCGCGTCCGGCGCGATCGTCGCGGGTCAGCGGACGTCTTGCACTGGACCGACGCGCGGAACGCGGCACGTTCCGTTCGCGACAGGTCAGTCGGATCAAAGCGCCGAGGCGCCCCGGGCACGCACTTCGTCGCGCCGCCGCTCGATCGCGGCGACGTCCAGCGCGCGCGCGGCGGCGTGCCCGCGCGCGGCTTCCAGTGCCAGTGCGTCGCGCAGCGGCATCGCGAAGCCGTCGTCGATCAGCTTCTTGTAGGCGACGAGCACGGACGGATCCGCGGTGAGCATCGCCCGCGCCAGCTCGCGGGCCTCGGCCAGCAGTCGCGCGGGCTCGACCACCCGATTGACCAGCCCCCACGCCTCGGCCAAATCCGCGGACAGGAAATTGCCCGTCAGCGACAGCTCGCGGGCGCGGTAGATGCCGATGGCGCGCGACAGGCGCTGTGAAAGCCCCCAGGTGGGCATGATGCCAATGCGTACGTGCGTGTCGGCGAAGCGGGCGGCGCGGCTGCAAAGCAGTACGTCGCATGCCAGCGCGAGCTCGAATCCCCCGGTGATCGCGGGACCGTTGATCGCCGCGATCACCGGCCCGGCGAAGCTTCGCAGCGCCGCGACCGGATCGAGCGCACGGTCGTCGAAGCCGAAGACGTCACTCGACGTCGACGCGCCGATTTCCTTGAGGTCCAGCCCGGCGCAGAAGGCATCGCCGGCGCCCGTGAGAATGAGGACACGCGCCTCGTCCCGGCCGTTCAGCCCGTCGATCGCGGAGGTGAGCAAGCGCCGCAATTCGCGCGTCAGCGCGTTCCTGGCGTGGGGACGGTTCAGCGTGAGCTGCGTGCATCCTGCTTCAGGCCGTTCGACTTGCAGCACTTCCTCGCCCATGCGGTGCCCTTTTCGTGCATCAGCCCGACGTGCGCCAGCCCAGCCCGGGGGTGATGGCGCGGGCCTCGCCCTCGCCGAGCACGACCGGCCGCAACAACCCGGTTTCGACCGCTTCCTGCGTAAACTCGCGCAGCGTGCGCACCCGCGCGGCGGGAATGCCATGCGCGTTCAGGCGCCGTTCCAGGTCGGTCGCCGATTGGCCGGCCAGGCGCGCGGCGAGCAGTTCGCGAAAGGCCTGCGGATCGCGGGCGCGCGCGAACGCGGGGCCGCCCTCGCCGACCGGTTCCAGCAACGGCGCGGCGTCCGCGGCCGCGACGCCCAGCAATTCCAGCAGGCGCGCGACGTGCGCCGGCGTGTTGGCACCGATCGCGAGCCAGCCGTCGGTGCAGGCGAAGGTGTCGGCCGCGGGGCTGCCCGAATAGCCCTTGTTGCCCACGCGCGGAATCTCCTGGTCGGAGGACAGCGTCTCGCAGGCGAACGGGTACATGAGCTGCAACGCGCTGGCCCACATGCTTACGTCGAGGAAAGAGCCTGCGCCGGTGAGGTCGCGCTCGCGCAGTGCGGTCACGATCGCGAGCGCCGCGATAATGCCGGTCGCCGCATCGACGACCGGAAAGCCGGCCTTGACGGGTGGGTCGCCCGCGTTGCCCGCGAGCATCGTCATGCCCGTCAGGGCCTGGATCACATGGTCGTAGGCGCCGTGCGGCGTGCGCGCCGGATCGCTGTACCCGTAGCCCGAGATGGCGCAGAAGATGATGCGCGGGTTGACGGCCTTGACGTCGTCGTAGCCAAGCCCGTACCGCCCCAGAACGCCGGGGCGGTAGTTGTCGACCATCACGTCGGTATCGCGCGCGAGCGCGAGCGCCTCGCCGCGGCCGTCCGCGGATGCGATGTCGATCTCGCGCATCCGCTTGCCGGCGTTGAAGGCCGTGAACGCGCGCGCGCCGGTCGCTGTCCGCCGCATCACGTCGCCGCCGCCGGGCTTTTCCACCTTCGTGACTTCCGCTCCCATTTGCGCGAGGTGAAAGGTCGCGAACGGACCGGCGATCACGTGGCTGAAGTCGAGCACGCGGATGCCGCGCAGCGCCAGCGGAGGCAGTTGGTGCACGACGGCCGTCACGTTCAGATGGTCAGGCGCGCGGCCTTGACGAGCTTCTCGAATTTGACGGTCTCGAGCTCCATGAACTTCGTGAACTCGGCCGGCGAGCTGCTGAGCGCGACCAGGGCCCCGGTGGCGTCGCTGTCGGCCCGCAGGACCGGATCGTCGTAGGTCCGGACCACCGCATTGAACAGCAGGTCGACGACCTTCTGCGGCGTGCCGGCCGGTGCCCAGAATCCGAACCACGCGTCGAGCGCGAGATCCTGGGTCTTGAACACCTCGACGAGCGTGGGCACGTTCGGCAGGGCGGCCACGCGTTGCGGGCTCGTCACCGCCAACGCGCGCACTTTGCCGGCCTGGATCTGCGGGATCGCCGTCGACGCGATCGGGAACGCGAACTGCGTGGCGCCCGAGATGATCGAGGGCACGATTTCGACCGAGCCCTTTGGTAGGGCACGTGCACCACGTCGAGCCTCGCCTGCAGGACCATGGCCGCCCCGCTCAGGTGCGCAGCGCTGCCGACGCCGCCGGACGCGTAGTTGAGCTGGCCGGGCTTGGCCTTCGCGGCCGCGACGAGGTCTTCCACCGTCGCGTACGCCGAGCTGGCGCTGACGACGAGTATCGACGGACTGAAGCTGGTGCGGGTGATGTGCGTGAAGTCCTTCAGCGGATCGAAGCTCACGCTCGGCTGCATCGCCTTCTGCACGACTTGCGCGGAGGAGCCGAGGATCAGGTTGTAGCCGTCGGGTGCCATCCGCGCGACGCTTTGCGTGGCGAGGATGCCGCCGGCGCCGACGATGTTGTCCACGATCACGTTGGCGCCCTTGCCGATCACCGGCGCCAGCTTGACCGCCATCTTGCGCGTGAGCACGTCGGGACCGCCGCCCGCCGCGAAGGGCACGATGATCCTGATGGGGCGGCTCGGGTAATCGCTGTCCTGCGCGAGCGCCAGCGCGGGCAACCCCAGGCCTGCGGCGCCGAGGCCGAGGGCGCGAAGGTGGAACTGTCGGCGGTTCATCATGGCTCGGTCTCCCGTGCGAGGTCCGATGCGAAGCGGGTAGCCAAGTCTAGGCCGGTGATAACATAAGCAAAACTGAATTTATCTAATCGAGTCATTAGCCAATTTTCCCAATGGGTACGACGGCCCTGCCCGCCCGCTACGCCCAGCTCCGGCTGCGCGACCTCATGCTGCTCGAGCACCTGGACGAGCAGGGCTCGCTGACCGAAGTCGCCGCGCGCATGCACGTGACGCAGTCGGCGGTCACGCAGGCGCTGCAGTCGCTCGAGGAAGCCTTCGGCGTCGCGCTGGTCGCGCGTGGCCGCCGGGGCCAGCGCGGTGTGCGTCTCACGCCTGCGGGCACGGCCGCGCTCATGCACCTGCGCGTCGCGCGCCACGAACTGGAGGCCGCCCTGGCCGCCGCGAGCGACCCCGGCACGCTGGACCTGCGCATCGGCGCGCTGCCGCTCACGCTGGTGCATCCGCTGCCCGACGCGCTCGCGCGGCTCCGCCAGCGCCTGCCGCGCGTGCACGTGCGCCTGACCGAAGGCACGGTTCCCGAACTCTGGCGACGGCTCGAGGGCGGCGAGTTCGATGCAATCGTCTGCCGGCTGCCTGCGCTGAGCGAGCAGCCGCGCCTGCCCGCGGGCGTGCAGCACCTGACCGTCGGCCACGAATCGCTGGTGCTGGTCTGCGGCCAAGGCCATCCCATCGCGCGCCGACGCAAGCCGGCGCTCACGCTGCTGCGCGAGTACGACTGGGTGCTGCCGCCGGAGGGCTCCTACACGCGGCTGACCATCGAACAACGGTTCATGCGCGCCGGGCTCGCAGGCCCGCGCGCGGCCGTCACCTCGATGAACTTCCATGCCAACTTGCGGCTGGCGGCCGAGGGCTCGCTGCTCGCGGTGGCGCCGCGATCCGCCGCACTCGCCGTGCGCGACGTGCTGGGCCTCTCGTTGTTCACGATGGACTGGGGTCGCGAGGACACGGATGTGACGCTGGTCTGGCGCGAAGCAAGCCTCGGCAACCCCGCGCTCGTCGCGTTCCTGGAGTGCTTCTGAGCGCTGTGGGCCTGCCTGGATGAGCGTCCTGCCAGCAACGGGCCTTGGCGTGCGCTTCCTGGCGGACGGGGCGTCGCAGCGATCGCAGGCGGTCGATCGCGCAATCCGATGCGGGGCGCGGCAGCGGCCGGCGGCGGTCCCCGCCGCCCTGGCCCCCCCACCCGCCGCGCCCCGGCGCCCTGGGGTCCCCGCCCGTCCGCCCCCGCCCCCCGGGGGCCCCCGGGGGCCCTCCCCCGCGGAGGTCGAGGCCGACCTGGGACTCCCGCTTGGCGCGGCGTCGTGACCACATCGCGGTCAGCGCACCGCGAGTGATAACATCGTCGCCGCGACTTGGCGGACCGCCCGCTGGTCAACGGCTCCTGCGAAGTGCGATCACGCTCGCGGGCGGCACGACGAGGACCCCAATGAAACTCAACATGGGCTGCGGGCACAACAAGGTCGCCGGCTGGGTCAACGTCGACCTGTCGCCCGCATGCAATCCGGACGCGGTCTGCGACCTCGAAGTCCTGCCATGGCCATGGGGCGACGATTGCGTCGACGCCGTCATGTTCAAGCACTCGCTGGAACACCTGGGACAGGATTCGCGGGTGTTCCTCGGGATGATGAAGGAACTCTACCGGGTGTGCCGGAACGGTGCGGAGATCACGATCATCGTCCCGCATCCGCGCCATGACAGCTTCATCAGCGATCCGACCCACGTCCGGATCATCTCGCCCGGTGTCCTGCAGCTGTTCGACCGCAAGTGGAACGACGAATGCCGCAGGCTGGGGGCGGCCAACACCCCGCTCGGACACTACCTCGACGTGGACTTCGTGGTCACGAGCTCGACCGCGGTTCTGGCGGAGCCCTATGCGTCCCAGCGCAGCCGGGGCGAACTCGACGACGCGACGATCGCGAGCATCGGCCGCGACCTCAACAACGTCTTCATCGAGTATCAGATCGTCATGGTCGCGCGCAAGGCGCGATAGCGAACGCGGTCGGTGCCGCATCGGACCTGCGACGACGATCGGCGGCGGCTCCGCTACGCCGCCTTCCGGTGAGACCGCTTGATCTTGATCTCGACCTCCTTGCCCACCGCACGAGCAGCCTTGATCAGCGTGTCCAGCTGAACCGAAACATTGTTCGGATCCAGAACACGATCGAGCTGCGAGCGACTGGTTGCCATCTTTCTGGCCATCTCCAGTTTGGTGAGCTTCGCCACCTGCATGCTGTCTTCGAGCTGTTCCGCAAGCGCACGCTTGAGCGCCTTCGCTCGCACCTCGTCGAAGATTCCCTCCTCCTTGAGGAAATCGTCGAATCTGGATCCCGTATGCACGTTACCTTTCGCCATCTTGCCACTCCTTGAATCGCTTCTCTGCCAGGTCAATGTCACCGCTGGGCGTTCGTTGCGTCTTCTTGATGAAACCGTGAAGCAACAACATCCGGTTGCCGGCTATCGCGAACAGCGTCCGCGCGATTCTGTTACCGAGGGAGGTGCGGACTTCCCAAATCGCGCCGCGCAGGTGATCGACCCGCGGCTTGCCGATCGGCCACTTGAACTGAACGTAGGCGATGTCTTCGCCGACCGCCTTTCGCTCGTCCTTCGTCAACGCTTTCAGCCACTCTCGTACGGGCTCGTTCGAACCCCTCGTCCGAAAGAAGATGGCGTCGAGCCGCTTGGGCGATGGCATTTGCCGTGAATGTACCTTATACGGTACATGTCGTCAAATTCCGGACCTGCGTCGAGCGCTCTTCTCGCGCTCGGGCCGTTGGCCTCGTCCAAACTTTCCGGCGAATCAATCTCGGTTCGGACGCAGTGGATGAAGCCGAAATTCGGCGCGACCCGCGACCATCGGGTTCTCTCTCCGAAGGTCGAATGAAAACGGCCCGCATCGCTGCAGGCCGTTGATTTGACTGGTTGCGGGGGCAAGATTTGAACTTGCGACCTTCGGGTTATGAGCCCGACGAGCTGCCAGACTGCTCCACCCCGCGGGCGAATTATAGCGCAGGCGCCGCCGCCCGGTCAATTTGCCGGGCAGGGCAAGTACCCATCACGCTCGTGGTTTTTCAGCGGGCGCACGGCGCGGTCCCGGCGATGTTCGCCGCCCTTGACGGCCGTCCGCGCCCGGAGCAGCATGCGCCGGTTGTCCCTCGCTTGCTTCACTTTCTCGGGAGCCTGCCCATGAAGCCGACGTCCCTTTCCGCACTGGCCGCGATCACGCTGTTCGCGAGCGGCGCCGCGCTCGCATGCGACGACATGAAGATGACCGACGATGGCGACGGCGGGCACGTGCACGGCAAGCGCGTCGCGTCCGCCGATGCGCCGCCGCAGGTGACGCCCACACCGATCGACACGTCGACCGTGAAGGCCAAGCCCGCGGTAAAGACGCAGAAGTCGCAGGGGCAAGCCGCTCGCACCCGGCAGCGCGACGCTGGTGAAGACGGGCAGCTGAGTTCCTGCGGATCAGATTTCCAGGCAAAGGCCCGCCGCGTGCGGGCCCTTTTGGTTCCCCCTCCCGCCTTCCCCCGGCGGAGGGAGCCCCGCGATGGACCGCGCCTCTCCCCTCTCCCCCTGGGCGGGAGAGGAGCAGGTCGGCGTCGTCCGTCGTCGCGCCTTCGCCTCACCACACTCCCGCCTGCTGCGGGAGAGGGTTCAGGCTTGCGAGTTGCCGCGCCATTGGTCTCCCTCCCGCAAGGCGGGGAGCGGGCCCTGAGGGTCAGGGCGCCGGGGCCGCGCCGCGAAGCGAGAACCGGGTTCCTCGCAACTCGCCTCCGCCGGAAACGCGACGACGTGGTCGATCTCGAGGCGGATGCCGATCCGCTCGCCGAGCGCGTGGTTGTGGTGCGACGGCACCAGCGACAGCACGCGCGTGCCGGACGCGAGCTTCAGCGTGTAGAGGATGTCGGCGCCGCGGAACGCCTTCGCGCACACCTCGGCCTCCCAGGGGCTCGCGTCGTCGTGGACGATGTCGTCGGGCCGCAGCAGGAGGTCGATCGCCGCGCCCGCGGGCAGCGGTTCGGGCAACTCGCCGGCGAGCTCGCCCAGTTCCGTCACCACGCGGTCGCGCCCCTCCGCGTTGCCGCGCAGGAACACGCCCTGCCCGACGAAGTCGGCGACGAACCGCGTGCGCGGGCGGTGGTACAGGTTGTACGCGGTGTCCCACTGGTCGATCGTGCCGTCCTTCATGATGCCGATCTCGTCGGCGAGCGCGAACGCCTCGTGCTGGTCGTGGGTGACGAGGATCGCGGTGGTCCCGGCGGCCTTGAGGATCTCGCGGACTTCGAGCGAGATGCGCTCGCGCAGGTCGACGTCGAGGTTGGAGAACGGCTCGTCGAGCAGCAGCAGGTCGGGCGCCGGGGCCAGCGCGCGCGCGAGCGCGACGCGCTGCTGCTGGCCGCCGGAGAGCTCGTGCGGGTACGTGCCCGCGTCCGGGGCGAGGCCGACCAGCTCGAGCATCGCCGCGGTGCGGCGCGCCGCCCTCGGCAGGCGGCAGCCGCGTCAGGCCGAATGCGACATTGCGCGCGACGTCGAGGTGCGGAACAGCGCGTAGTCCTGGAACACCATGCCGATGCCGCGCTGCTCCGGCGGCACCTGCACGTTCGCGCTCGACACGAGGCGGTCGGACAGCAGGATCTCGCCGCCCTGGATCGGCTCGAAGCCGGCGATGCAGCGCAGCACCGTGGTCTTGCCGCAGCCGGAGGGCCCGAGCAGGCAGCCGATGCGGCCCGGCGCGAGAGCGAAGTCCATCCCTTCGACGACGCGGTGGTCGCCGTAGGCGTGCAGCAGCGAGCGGACGCGAAGGGAGGCGGCCATCGGGCGTGAAGTCTAGCAGCCTCGCGAATCGCCGCCCGATGGTTACCGCGCCGAGCGGCAGTTCCCTCGTCGCGGCGCGAATCGGGATGGCATGGCCGCATGCGGCGGTCGCCGCATGCGGACACCGGACGCGGCTCAGCCGCGAATCGCCGGCAGCGCGCGGTGCGCGGTGGCACCGCTGGCGCCGCGCTTGCGCAGCGTCTTGACCTTCTGCGCCATCGCCTCGCCGACGAACATCTGCGGCTCGGCCGCCGGGGTGTAGCCCTGGCTGCGCTCGCGCTCGGCGACTGCGGCCTGCGCCCGCGCGAAGGCGGCGTCGATCGATTCGCCCTTGCCGAGTCCGTCGCCGAAGAAGGCGCCGCCGAACAGCCCCGCCGGCGTGCGGGCGCCGCAGCCGAACGACTCGCGGTCGGCGCGGGCGTCGGTCACGATCAGCGTGTACTCGTCCTGCAGCGGATCGAGGAAGCCGCCGGAGTAGCACGCCGACACGACGATGATCCGCCACTTGATGTCGGCGTCGTCGAGCAGTTGCTTCAGGCCCGCGGGCGAGAGGTCCACCAGCGACAGCGGCGGCTGGTCGGCGGCGAAGCCGGTGGTCCCGTGCCGCGGCCGGTGAGGTAGATCATCACCACGTCGTCCTCGGATCGACGATCGCGCTCAACTCGTCGAGCGTCTCGCGCAGGTTGGTCACCGACGCGAACGGCACGGTGAGCAGCGTCTGCGGGCTGTTGGCCAGCACCGAGCGGCCGGCGGTGCCCCAGCGCGCGTCCATCGCGTCCTGCGCGTTCTGCGCGTCCTCGCGCCACGCGTCGTTGCGGCCGTCCGGCGCGAACGCGACGAAGTAGACGTCGGTCTGGCCCGGCCGCTCGTCCTCGAGCTCCGCCAGCACGTGGTCGAGCAGGAACGCCTGCGCCGCCAGCACGGCCTCGGCGCCGGCGTTCATGCCGCCCTCGCCCGCCGGCGCCGGCTCGCCCTCGCCGCGCCACCACGGCACGCTCGGCACCAAGGCGCCGGAGAACCAGATGGGTGCGGCCAGCAGGAGGCCGGCGCCGATCGCGCGCAGCCACCCGAACGGCGGCATCGGCGCGAACGCGACCGCCACGCAGCGCACCAGCACGAGCACGATCCAGGTCACGATCGCGTACTCGAACGTCAGCAGCAGGTCCGGCACGTGCAGGTCGGCGCGGACGACGTAGGGCACGTAGTGCAGGACTTGCAGGATCGGCAGCGCGGCCAGCACGATCACCGGCACCGCGAGCGCCAGCTGCGCCTGGCGGTTGAGCAGCGCGACGACGGCCGCGCCGAGCAGCAGCAGCGCGGCGGCGTACAACTCCGGCCCCACGCCCTGCACGACGAACGCGCGCGGCGGCGCCGCGCGCAGCCAGTCGCCGCCGATGTCTATCGCGGCCGACAGCAAGAACAGCAGCAGCAGTTGCGCGACGTCGATCCGGAACGCGAGCCGGTCGACGCGCAGGAACAACGTCAGGCGGGCACCCGCGCCAAGGTTGCGCGCGAGGCTCGCGAGCGCGTACCCCATGGCGTGGCGCGGGCGGCGCGTCAGGCGGCCGCCGCGCGCGCCTCGATGTACGACTTCACGCGGGCCGCGTCGGCCGGCAGCACGGCGAACCGCTGCGGCCGCGACTCGAGGTCGGCGTACGCGGCGGGCCGCTCCGGATCGTGGCCGAGGCGCCTCGCGGATCGTCGCGGCGAACTTCACCGGCAGCGCGGTCTCGACGCAGACAGCGGCACGGCGGGTCGCGCACCGCGCGCCCGACCGTCAAGCCGTCGGCGGTGTGCGGATCGACGGTCACGCCGTAGCGCGCGTGGACGTCGCGGATGGTCGCGATGCGGTCGGCGTGCGTGCTGCGGCCGGAGACGAAAGCCGGCGGCCTGCACGCGCGGCCAGTACGGCGTGGACGCGAGGTCGAAGCCGCCGGTGCGCTCGGAGTTCGCTCCACAGCGCGCGCAGCGCCGCCGGGTCGCGGCCGACGACGTCGAACACGAACCGCTCGAAGTTGGACGCCTTCGAGATGTCCATCGACGGCGACGACGTCGCGTGCGTCTCGGCCGACGCGCGCGGGCGGTAGCGGCCCGTGCGGAAGAACTCGTCGAGGACGTCGTTCTCGTTGGTGGCGAGGACCAGCCGCCGGATCGGCACGCCCATCTCGCGGGCGACGTGCCCGGCGAGGATGTTGCCGAAATTGCCGGACGGCACCGCGAAGTCGACCGCCTCGGCATTGCCCTTCGTCGCGGCGAAGTAGCCGGCGAAGTAGTAGACGACCTGCGCGGCCACCCGCGCCCAGTTGATCGAGTTGACCGCGCCGATCGCGTAGCGCGCCTTGAACGCGGCGTCGGCGTTCACCGCCTTGACGATGTCCTGGCAGTCGTCGAACGTGCCCTCGACGGCGATGTTGTGGATGTTGGCGTCCTGCAGCGCGAACATCTGCGCCGTCTGGAATGGGCTCATCCGCCCCTTCGGCGACAGCATGAACACGGTCACGCCGCGCTTGCCGGAGAGCGCGTACTCGGCCGAGCTGCCGGTGTCGCCCGACGTCGCGCCCAGGACGTTGATGGTGCGTCCGCCGCGCGCGAGCGCGTATTCGAACAGGTTGCCGACGAGCTGCAGCGCGATGTCCTTGAACGCGAGCGTGGGCCCGTTGGACACGTGCAGCAGGTGCAGGCCCGGCTCCAGCGTGGACAGCGGCACGATCGCGTCGCTGCCGAACGCCTCGCGCGTGTACGTCGCGGCGACGATCCGCCGCAAGTCCGCGGCCGGGATGTCGTCGACGAAGCGCGACAGCACGGCGAACGCGAGGTCGCGGTAGGGACCATCGCCGCAGCGCGGCGAACCCGGCCGGCGCGAAGCGCGGGTAGTGCGGCACGCCGAGGCCGCCGTCCGGGGCGAGGCCCCTCGAGCAGGATCGCGCAGAACGGCTGCGGGGCGTCGGCCCACGCGCCGCGGAGGCAGCTGACGTAGCGCATCAGTTGGAGCTCTTCCATCGGATGCGCAGATCGTGTCGCGCACGGTGGGCAGCGCCTCGATCTTCGCGCGATCGCGTCGACGACGTTGCGCTCGACCGTCCGGTGCGTGAGCAGGATGATGTCGGTCGGTCCTGCCCTCCGGCGGCTCCTTCTGGATCATCGCCTCGATCGAGATGTCGCGGTCGGCAAGGATGCGCGTGATGTCGGCCAGCACGCCCGGCCTGTCGTCGACGCGCATCCCGCAGGTAGTAGCTGTCCGACCTCGCCGATCGGCAGGATCGGCACGTCGGAGAGCTGGTCCGGCTGGAACGCGAGGTGCGGCACCCGGTGCTCGGGGTCGGCGGTGTGCATGCGCGTGACGTCGACCAGGTCGGCGATCACGGCGCTGGCCGTCGGTTCCGCTCCCGCGCCGGCGCCGTAGTAAAGCGTCGGGCCCGACCGCGTCGCCCCCTTGACCAGCACCGCGTTCATCACGCCCTCGACGTTGGCGATGAGCCGCCGCGCCGGGATCAGCGTCGGGTGGACGCGCAGCTCGATGCCGGTCACGGCCGCCGGGTGATGCCGAGCAGCTTGATCCGGTAGCCCAGTTCCTCGGCGTAGCGGATGTCCTCCTGCGCCAGCCGCGAGATGCCCTCCGTGTACGCCTTCGCGAACTGCATCGGCACGCCGAACGCGATGGCCGACATGATGGTGAGCTTGTGCGCAGCGTCCACGCCCCGATGTCGTAGGTCGGGTCGGCTTCCGCATAACCCGATGCGCTGCGCTTCGTCCAGCACGGTCGGCGAACGACGCGCCCTGCGCCCGCATCTCGCTCAGGATGAAGTTGGTCGTGCCGTTGATGATCCCGGCAACCCACTCGATGCGATTGGCCGTCAGGCCCTCGCGCAGCGCCTTGATGATCGGGATGCCGCCGGCCACCGCCGCCTCGAACCATACCATGACGCCCTTCGCGTGCGCGGCGGCGAAGATCTGTTGCCGTGCCGCGCGAGCAGCGCCTTGTTCGCCGTGACGACGTGCTTGCCCTTGGCGATCGCCTCCAGGATGAAGTTCTTCGCCGGCTCCGTGCCGCCGATCAGCTCGACGACGATGTCGATGTCCGGGTGCGCGATCACGACGTGCGCGTCGTTGGTCAGGTTCACGTCGGCGGCGCCGCGCGTCTTCTCGCGCGCCGTCGACGCCCGCTCGGCGATCCACGGTCATGCGGATCGGCCGCCCGGCGCGCCGTGCGATTTCCTCCTCGCGTTCCGGCGCAGCACCGTCCACGTGCCGGCGCCGACCGTACCGATGCCCAGCAGGCCACCTGCATCGGTTTCATCGCAGTCCTGCCATGTCCAGCTCCGGAGGTGACGTCACGCAATCCGTCCTCGCGGAACATTTGCTTGATGCCCCGGATGGCCTGCCGCGTCCGCGCTTCGTTCTCGATCATCGCGAAGCGCACATGCTGGTCGCCGTACTCGCCGAAGCCGGTGCCCGGAGAGACCGAGACCTTGGCTTTCGCGAGGAGCAGCTTTCGGAACTCGAGCGAACCCACTTGCCGTGTAGGCTCGGGATCCGCCCAGATGTACATCGTCGCCTTCGGCATGTCGACCATCCAGCCCGTCTCGCGCAGCCCGCGCACCAGCACGTCGCGCCGCGCCTGGTAGACCAGGCGGCGTTTTCGACCCGCAGTCCTGCGGCCCCTCGAGCGCCGCGATCGCGGCCACCTGGATCGGCGTGAAAGTGCCATAGTCGTGGTAACTCTTCATCCGCGCCAGCGCGTTGACCAGATCACGGTTGCCGACCATGTAGCCGACCCTCCAGCCGGCCATGTTGTAGCTCTTCGACATCGTGAAGAACTCGACGGCCACGTCACGCGCGCCGGGCACCTGCATGATCGACGGCGCCACGTAGCCGTCGAATACGATGTCCGCGTAGGCGAGGTCGTGCACGACCTAGATGCCGTATTCCTTGGCCATCGCGACCAACTGCTCGAAGAACGCCAGATCCACGCATTGCGCCGTCGGGTTCGCTGGGAAGTTGACGATCAGCATTTTCGGCTTCGGGTAGCAATCCTGATCGACTGTTCCAGCGCGGCGAAAAGTCGACGTCCGGCGTGCATCTGCACATGCATGATGTCCGCGCCGGCGATCACCGGCCCGTAGATGGATCGGGTAGCTCGGATTGGGCACCAGCACCGATGTCGCCGCGCGCTAGCGTGGCCAGCGCCAGGTGCGATGCCCTCCTTCGAGCCGATCGTGACGATCGCTTCGGAGTCCGGGTCGAATTCGACACCCCACCGCTTGCGGTACCAGTTGCAGATCGCGCGGCGCAGGCGGGGATGCCCTTCGACACCGAGTAGCCGTGGGTGTCCTGGACGCTGCACCGTCTCCATCAGCTTGTCGACGATGTGCTGCGGCGTCGGGCCGTCCGGATTGCCCATGCTGAAGTCGATGATGTCCTCGCCGCGACGGCTGCGGCCATCAGGAGCTCGGACGTGATCGAGAAGACGTAAGGGGAAGCCGTAATTGCGAGCGAAGTGCGTTTCGACGGGGCGGACATGCGGTGCCTTTCTTGCGTAAGCGCCCGGAACCGTCCGAGCGACGTAAGTAGGTGGTGAGGCAGGCATTGTAGCGCAG
>JADJWJ010000020.1 GCA_016716425.1 Betaproteobacteria bacterium | reverse complement strand
GCGCGCCGCGGAAAGCGAACCGCGTTCCTACTCCGCCTCCGCCGGGAACGCGACGACGTGGTCGATCTCGAGGCGGATGCCGATCCGCCGCCGAGCGCGTGGGCTGTGGTGCGACGGCACCAGCGACAGCACGCGGGTGCCGGACGCGAGCTTCAGCGTGTAGAGGATGTTTGTGCCGCGGAACGCCTCGCGCACACCTCGGCCTGCCACGGACTCGCCAGTCGTCGTGGACGATGTCGTCGGCCGCAGCAGGAGGCTCGACCGCTTGCGCCCGCGGGCAGCGGTGAAGCAACTCGCCTACGAACCCGCCCAGTTCCGTCACCACGCGGTCGCGCCCTCCGCGTTGCCGCCGCGCAGGAACACGCTCCGCCCGGGATGTAGTCGGCGACGAACAAGGCGTGCGCGGGCGGTGGTACAGGCTGTACGCGGTGTCCCATCGGTCGATCGTGCTGTCCTTCGCGATGCCGATCTGCCGGCGAGCGCGAACCTCTCGTGCTGGTCGGGTGGACGAGGATCGCGGTGGCCCCGGCGGCCTTGAGGATCTCGGGCGGACTTCGAGCGAGATGCGCGCCCAGGTCCACGTCGAGGCGGAGAACGGCCTGTCGAGCAGCAGCAGGTCGGGCGTTGGGCAAGCGCGCGCGCGAGCGCGGACGCGTTGCTGCTGGCCGCCGGAGAGTTCGTGCGGATACGTGCCCGCGTCCGGGGCGAGGCTGACCAGTTCGAGCATCGCCGCAGGCGCGCCGCCTCGGCAGGCGGCAGCCGCGTCAGGCCGAACGCGACGTTGTGCGCGACCGTGAGATGCGGGAACAGCGCGTGGTCCCGAACAACATGCTGATGCCGCGCCGCTCCGGCGGCACCTGCACGGTGGCGCTCGACACGGGGCTGTCGGACAGCAGGATCTCGCCCGCCCTGGATCGGCTTCGAAGCCGGCGATGCGAAGCGCAGCACCCGTGGTCTTGCCGCAGCCGGAGGGCCCGGCGCCGGCAGCCGATGCGGCCCGGCGCGGAGAGCGAAGTCCATCCCTTCGACGACGCGGTGGTGCCGTAGGCGTGCAGCAGCGAGCGGACGCGAAGGGGTGCGGCCATCGGGCGAAGTCCTAGCAGCCTCGCGAATCGCCTTCGGATGGCCATCGGCGGTGAACTGCAGGTTCCCTCGTCGCGGCGCGAATCGGGATGACCGGCCTCATGCGGTGTGGCCGCATGCGGACACCGGCCTCGGGCTCAGCCGCGGATCGCGCCAACGACGCGGTGCGCGTGGCGCCGCTGGCACCGCGCTTGCGCAGCGTCTTGGACCTTCTGCGCCATCGCCTCCGCCGACTAACATCCCAGGCTCGGCCGCCGGTGTCGCCCCGGCTGCGCTCGCGCCCGGCGACCGCGGCCTGCGCCCGCGCGAAGGCGGCGTCGATCGACTCGCCCTTACCGGCGTCCGTCGCCGAAGAAGGCGCCGCCGAATAAGCCCCGCCGGCGTGCGTGGCGCCGCAGCCGAACGACTCGCGGTCGGCGCGGGCGTGGTCACGATCAGCGTGTACTCGTCCTGCAGCGGATCGAGGGAAGCCGCCGGAGTAGCACGCCGACACGACGATGATCCGCCACTCGATGTCGGCGTCGTCGAGCAGTGCTGCTTCCAGGCCCGCGGGCGAGAGGTCCACCAGCGACAGCGGCGGCTGGTCGGCGACGAGCCATGGTCCGGCGTGCCGCGGCCGGTGAGGTAGATCATCACGACGTCGTCTTCGGGAGTCGAACGATCGCGCCAACTCGTCGAGCGTCTCGCGCGCAGGTTTCGACACCGACGCGAATGGCACCGTGAGCAGCGTCTGCGGGCTGTTGGCCAGCAGTACCGAGCGGCCGGTGGCGCCCCAGCGCGTCCATCGTGTCCTGCGCGTTCTGTGCGTCCTCGCGCCACGCGTCGTTGCGGCCGTCCGGCGCGAACGCGACGAAGTAGAGGTCGGTCTGGCCGGGCCGCTCGTCCTCGAGCTCCGCCAGCACGTGGTCGAGCAGGAACGCCTGCGCCGCCAGCACGGCCTCGGCGCCGGCGTTCATGCCGCCCTCGCCCGCCGGCGCCGGCTCGCCCTCGCCGCGCCACCACGGCACGCTCGGCACCAAGGCGCCGGAGAACCAGATGGGTGCGCGGCCAAGCAGGAGGCCGGCGCCGATCGCGCGCAGCCACCCGAACGGCGGCATCGGCGCGAACGCGACCGCCACGCAGCGCACCAGCACGAGCACGATCCAGGTCACGATCGCGTACTCGAACGTCAGCAGGTCCGGCGATGTGCAGGTCGGCGCGGACGACGTAGGGTACGTAGTGCAGGGATCTCGCAGGATCGGCAGCGCGGCCAGCACGATCACCGGCACCGCGAGCGCCAGCTGCGCCTGCCGGTTGAGCAGCGCGACCACGGCCGCGCCGAGCAGCAGCAGCGCGGCGGCGTACAGCTCCGGCCCGACGCCTGCGCACGACGAACGCGCGTGGCGGTGCTGCGCGCAGCCAGTCGCCGCCGATGTCGATCGTGGCCGACAGCACGAACAGCAGCAGCAGTTGCGCGACGTCGATCCGGAACGCGGAGCCGGTCGACGCGCAGGAACAGCGTCAGGCGGGCACCCGCGCCAAGGTTGCGCGCGAGGCTCATGAGCGCGTACCCCCATGGCGTGGCGCGGCGGCGCGTCAGGCGGCCGCCGCGCGCGCCTCGATGTACGACTCACGCGGGCCGCGTCGGCCGGCAGCACGGCGAACCGCTGCGGCCGCGACTCGAGGCCGGCGGCCGCGGCGGGCCGCTCGGGATCGTGGCCGAGCGCCTCGCGGATCGTCGCGGCGAACTTCACCGGCAGCGCGGTCTCCGACGCAGAACGAGCGGCACGGCCGGGTCGCGCACCGCGCGCCCGACCGTGAGGCCGTCGGCGGTGTGCGGATCGACGGTCACGCCGTAGCGCGCGTGGACGTCGCGGATGGTTGCGATGCGGTCGGCGTGCGTGCTGCGGCCGGAGAGAAGCCGGCGGCCTGCACGCGCGGCCAGTACGGCGTGGATGCGAGGTCGAAGCCGCCGGTGCGCTCGAGTTCGCTCCACAGCGCGCGCAGCACCGCCGGGTCGCGGCCGACGACGTCGAACACGAACCGCTCGAAGTTGGACGCCTTCGAGATGTCCATCGACGGCGACGACGTCGCGTGCGTCTCGGCCGACGCGCGCGGGCGCGGTAGCCGGCCCGTGCGGAAGAACTCGTCGAGGACGTCGTTCTCCGTTGGTGGCGAGGACCAGCCGCCGGATCGGCACGCCCATCTCGGCGGCGTACGCCCGGCGAGGATGTTGCCGAAATTGCCGGACGGCACCGCGAAGTCGACCGCCTCGGCATTGCCCTTCGTCGCGGCGAAGTAGCCGGCGAAGTAGTAGACGACCTGTAGCGGCCACCCGCGCCCAGTTGATCGAGTTCACCGCGCCGATCCGCCGCCGCGCCTTGAAGTCCAGGTCCGCGCTCACCGCCTTCACGATGTCCTGGCAGTCGTCGAACGTCCCCTCGACGGCGATGTTGGTGGATGTTGGCGTCCTGCAGCGCGAACATCTGCGCCGTCTGAATGGGCTCATCCGCCCCTTCGGCGACATGAACACGGTCACGCCGCGCTTGCCGGAGAGCGTACTCGGCCGAGTTGCCGGTGTCGCCCGACGTCGCGCCGAGGACGTTGATGGTGCGTCCGCCGCGCGCGAGCGCGTATTCGAACAGGTGCCGACGAGCTGCAGCGCGATGTCCTTGAACGCGAGCGTGGGCCCGTTCGAGACGTGCAGCAGGTGCAGGCCCGGCTCCAGCGTGGACAGCGGCACGATCGCGTCGCTGCCGAACGCCTCGCGCGTGTACGTCGCGGCGACGATCCGCCGCAAATCCGCGGCCGGGATGTCGTCGACGAAGCGCGACAGGACGGCGAACGCGAGGTCGCGGTAGCCCATCGGCCGCAGCGCGGCGAAGTCGGCCGGCGCGAAGCGCGGGTAGTGCTGCGGCACGGCGAGGCCGCCGTCGGGGGCGAGACCCTCGAGCAGGATCGCGCAGAACGGCTGCGGGGCGTCGGCCCACGCGCCGCGGGTGCTGACGTAGCGCATCAGTTGAGCTCTTCCATCCGGATGCGCACGATCGTGTCGCGCACGGTGGGCAGCGCCTCGATCTTCGCGATCGCGTCGACGACGTTGCGCTCGAGCGTCCGGTGCGTGAGCAGGATGATGTCGGTCCGGTCCTGCCCCTCCGGCGGCTCCTTCTGGATCATCGCCTCGATCGAGATGTCGCGGTCGGCGAGGATGCGCGTGATGTCGGCCAGCACGCCCGGCCTGTCGTCGACGCGCATCCGCAGGTAGTAGCTGGTCACGACGTCGCCGATCGGCAGGATCGGCACGTCGGTGAGCTGGTCCGGCTGGAACGCGAGGTGCGGCACCCGGTGCTCGGGGTCGGCCGTGTGCATGCGCGTGACGTCGACCAGGTCGGCGATGACGGCGCTGGCCGTCGGCTCCGCTCCCGCGCCGGCGCCGTAGTACAGCGTCGGGCCGACGGCGTCGCCCTTGACCAGCACCGCGTTCATCACGCCCTCGACGTTGGCGATGAGCCGCCGCGCCGGGATCAGCGTCGGGTGGACGCGCAGCTCGATGCCGGTCGCGGCGCGCCGGGTGATGCCGAGCAGCTTGATCCGGTAGCCCAGTTCCTCGGCGTAGCGGATATCCTCCTGCGCCAGCCGCGAGATGCCCTCGGTGTACGCCTTCGCGAACTGCATCGGCACGCCGAACGCGATGGCCGACATGATGGTGAGCTTGTGCGCGGCGTCCACGCCCTCGATGTCGTAGGTCGGGTCGGCCTCCGCGTAGCCGTGCGCCTGCGCCTCGGTCAGCACGGTCGCGAACGACGCGCCCCGCGCCCGCATCTCGGACAGGATGAAATTGGACGTGCCGTTGATGATGCCGGCGATCCACTCGATGCGGTTGGCCGTCAGGCCCTCGCGCAGCGCCTTGATGATCGGGATGCCGCCGGCCACCGCCGCCTCGAACGCGACCATGACGCCCTTCGCGTGCGCGGCGGCGAAGATCTCGTTGCCGTGCCGCGCGAGCAGCGCCTTGTTGGCGGTGACGACGTGCTTGCCGTTGGCGATCGCCTCCAGAACGAAGGTCTTGGCCGGCTCGATGCCGCCGATCAGCTCGACGACGAGGTCGATGTCCGGGTGCGCGAGCACGACGCGCGCGTCGTTGGTGAGGTTGACGTCGGCGGGCGCCGCGCGTCTTCTCGCGCGCCACGTCGAGCGCCCGCTCGGCGATCCACGTGATGCGGATCGGCCGCCCGGCGCGCCGCGCGATCTCCTCCGCGTTCCGGCGCAGCACCGTCCACGTGCCGGCGCCGACCGTACCGATGCCGAGCAGGCCCACCTGCAGCGGTTTCATCGCAATCCCGGCCATGTCAGCTCCGAGGTGACGTCATAGCAATCCGTCCTCGCGGAACATCTGCTTGATGCCCCGGATCGCCTGCCGCGTCCGCGCTTCGTTCTCGATCATCGCGAAGCGCACGTGCTGGTCGCCGTACTCGCCGAAGCCGATGCCCGGAGAGACCGAGACCTTGGCTTTCGCGAGGACCTGCTTGGTGAACTCCAGCGAGCCCAGCTTGCGGTAGGGCTCCGGGATCCGCGCCCACACGTACATCGACGCCTTCGGGATGTCGACCATCCAGCCGGCCTCGTGCAGGCCGCGCACCAGCACGTCGCGCCGCGCCTGGTAGCGGGCGGCGATGTCGGCCACGCAGTCCTGCGGGCCCTCGAGCGCCGCGATCGCGGCGACCTGGATCGGCGTGAACGTGCCGTAGTCGTGGTAGCCCTTGATCCGCGACAGCGCGTTGACGAGGTCCTTGTTGCCGACCATGAAGCCGATGCGCCAGCCGGCCATGTTGTAGCTCTTCGACATCGTGAAGAACTCGACGGCGACGTCGCGCGCGCCTTGCACCTGCATGATCGACGGCGCCTTCCAGCCGTCGAAGCAGATGTCCGCGTACGCGAGGTCGTGCACGACGTAGATGCCGTACTCCTTTGCCAGCGCGACGATCTTCTCGAAGAACGGCAGCTCGACGCACTGCGCCGTGGGGTTCGCCGGGAAGTTGACGATCAGCATCTTCGGCTTCGGGTAGCACATCCGGATCGTGTGCTCGAGCTCGGCGAAGAAGTCGACGTCCGGCGTCATCTGCACCTGCATGATGTCCGCGCCCGCGATGACCGGCCCGTAGATGTGGATCGGGTAGCTCGGGTTGGGCACCAGCACCGTGTCGCCGCGCGACAGCGTGGCGAGCGCCAGGTGCGCGATGCCCTCCTTCGAGCCGATCGTGACGATCGCCTCGGCGTCCGGGTCGAACTCGACACCCCACCGCTTGCGGTACCAGTGGCAGATCGCGCGGCGCAGGCGCGGATGCCCTTCGACACCGAGTAGCCGTGGGTGTCGGGACGCTGGACCGTCTCGATCAGCTTGTCGACGATGTGCTGCGGCGTCGGGCCGTCGGGGTTGCCCATGCCGAAGTCGATGATGTCCTCGCCGCGGCGGCGCGCGGCCATCTTGAGCTCGGACGTGATCGAGAAGACGTAAGGGGGAAGCCGCTCGATGCGAGCGAAGTGCGTTTCGAGGGGGGCGGACATGCGGTGCCTTTCTTGCGTAAGCGCCCGGAACCGTCCGAGCGACGTAAGTAGGTGGTGAGGCAGGCATTGTAGCGCAGATGATGCAGCGCAGCACCCTCTGGGCATTCGGGGACGGATGGCCCGGGGATCCGGCCCATTGGAGCGTCGAAACCCGACGGCGCACGATGCGGCGGATCCCCGTGTCGCTGCGCTGCGCAGGCGCGTCACGTTTCGGGCCGGCGTCCGCGTCGGCGCGCGTGCGCGTCCACGCGATACCGGGCAAAATCGCACCTGGCCGACCATGAAGTTCCACCTGCAGACGCCCACCGCCAACGTCGTGACCGGTACCGGCCCCGGGTGGGTGCGCGTCGGGCAGACCGAGTACCGGACCAACCTCGTCCTGCTGCCGGACGCGGTCGTGGAAGGCTGGGCCCCCGCCGGCTACCCGGCGCTCACGGAGCGGGACTTCGCGGCGCTCCTCGTGCACCGGCCCGAGCTGGTCCTGCTCGGGACGGGTCCGCGGCAGCAGTTCCCGCATCCGCGGCTGCTGCGCTCGCTCGCGGCCGCGCACGTGGGCGTCGAGGTCATGGACACGCGCGCCGCCTGCCGCACGTTCAACATCCTGGTCGCCGAGGACCGCCGCGTGGCGGCAGCGCTGGTCGTCGCATGAGTCGTTGCCGGCGGGTCCATGACGCAGGCCGGGCGTACCGGCGCGTCGCACGGCTGGCGATACTGCTCGCGTGCGCCATGTTGGTGCCGCCGGGCGCCGCTGCGGATACGCCCGCGCCGGCCACCGCGGCGCCCGCCCCTGCCGCCGCGCCGGCCGCCAACGCGACGACCCCGACCGCGGGCCCGCCTTCGGACGAATACGCCGGGCCCCCGCCGCCGCCCGCCACGCTCCGGGTGCTGAACCGCCCGGTCTTCGAGTTCCGCGCCCCGTACTTCGGGCACCCGCCGTCCGTGCGCGTGCAGGACGCCACGGCGCGCATCCAAGACATCCTCGAGCGTGGCGGCCCGGGCGCGGTCGGCATCCGCGTCTCCGGGCACAACCGGGTACTCACGATCGACGGCCAGCTCGCGTTCGCGGTGCTTCCGGGCGACGTCCCCGGCGGCAGCGGCGAAGCGATGGACGCGATCGCGAACAATGTCCGCATCGCGCTCGAACAGGCGATCGCCGAGACGCAGGAAGCCCGCGACGGACGGATGATGGCGCGTGGCGCCATCGCGGCGGCGATCGCCACCGCCATCTACGCGGCGCTGGTCTGGCTGCTGCTCCGCTTTGGCCGCTGGCTGACGTTGCGGATGCTGAAGGTCGCCGGCCGCGCCAGCAAGCGGTACCGGATCGGCGGCGACGAACTCATGCGCGGCCATCGGGCGATGCGCATCACGCGCGCGGTGCTGCGCGTCGCCGGCTGGGTGCTGCTGCTGCTGGTGACGACCGAGTGGCTGAGCTTCGTGCTGAGCCGCTTCCCGTACACGCGGGCGTGGTCCGAGCGGCTGCACAGCTTCCTGCTCAGGACGGCCACGGACCTGCTGGTCGACACGGCCAGGGCGCTGCCGGAACTGCTGATCGCGATCGTCATCATCCTCATCGCCCGCTCGGTCGACGGCATGCAGCGCAGCTTCTTCCGCCGCGTGCAGGAGAACCGGATCCACGTCGGCTGGGTCGACAAGGACTCCGCGCCGGCGACCCGCCGGCTCGTGACGCTCGCGGTGTGGGCATTCGCGGCGGTGATGGCGTATCCGTACATCCCCGGCTCGTCGACCGACGCGTTCAAGGGGCTCTCCGTGCTGCTGGGCCTCATGGTGTCGGTGGGCGCGTCCGGCCTCGTCGGCCAGGCGGCAAGCGGACTCATCCTCATGTACACGAAGTCGATGCGGACCGGCGACTACGTGCGCGTCGGCGATGCCGAGGGCACGGTCATCGCGATGGGGGTCTTCACGACGCGCGTATACACCGGCAAGGGCGAGGAGCTGATGCTGCCCAACGCCACGATCCTGGGGTCCGCCACGCGCAACTTCTCGCGGTCGGCGCAGCGGCCGGGCATCGTGCTGACCGTCGACGTCACGATCGGCTACGACGTGCCGTGGCGACAGGTCGAGGCGATGCTGCTCGCCGCGGCGCAGCGTACGTCCGCCGTGCGCTCGCAGCCGCCGCCGCGCGTGCTGAACACGGCGCTGCACGACTTCTACGTCGCCTACCGGCTCGTGTGCGAGGCGGCCGCGACGGGACCCGAGGAGCGCACGCAGGCCGCGTCGGACCTCAACGCGGCCGTACTCGACGCGTTCAACGAACACGGCGTGCAGATCATGTCGCCGCACTACTTCGCCGATCCGGCGCAGCCAAAGGTGGTGCCGAAATCGGCGTGGTTCGCCGCGCCCGCGAAGCCGCCGCCACCCGACGCCTGACCGGCTCGAGCGGGCGACCTGCGGTCACTCCCCCATCTGCATCAGCGCGCCGTGCTCGCGCGCGTACCCGATCGCCGCCCGGAACACGAGCACGCCGAGCGCGATGTAGACGACGTTCAGGCCCGCGGCCCACAGCAGGTGATCCCACCGGAACTGCCCGTCGAGCAGCACGCTGCGCATGCCCTCGAACACGTGCGCCGACGGCAGCGCGAGCGCGACCGACTGCAGCCACGGCGGCAGGACTGCGATCGGGTAGTAGACGCCGGACACCGGCGCCACCAGGAAGACCGCGGCCCACGCGAGCTCCTCCGCGCCGAGTCCCCAGCGCAGGATCATCCCCGACACCGCGAGGCCGATCGCCCAGCCGAAGGCGAGCAGCAGCGCGAAGTAGGCGATCAACGGAAAGCCCAGCGAGAAGATCGAGTAGTGGAACAGCAGCCACGCGAACAGGCACGCGCCGCCGACGCCGATCAGCGCCCGCAACGCGGAGAGCACGATCTGGCCGGTCACGAACTCCGCGAACCGCAGCGGGCTCACGAACAGGTTGGCGAGGTTGCGCGCGTACATCTCCTCGACGAAGGTCAGCGACACGCCGAGCTGGCCGCGGAACAGCACGTCCCACAGCAGCACGGCGCCGATGAAGAGGCCGGGCGCGTCGCGCAGGAAGTCGGACGTGGGCTTGAGGTACACGGTGACGAACGCCCACAGGATCATCGTGACCGTCGGGTAGTACATGGTCGACGCGATGCGCGGCCACGACTTCAGCAGCAGGTACGCGTGGCGGCGGATCAGCGCGCGCACGCGCCGTGCGGACGCGGCGACGCCCGTCTGCGGATGCTGCGCTGCAATCGTGCGCGCCGGCAACTCCATCACCGCTCCACGGTGCCACCCGCCTCGTCCGCCGGCGGCGGCGCGTCGTCGTCGGCGCCGCGCGCGATGTGCAGGAACACCTCCTCCATGTCGGCGCGCCCGTAGCGGGCGATCAGCTGCGCCGGGGGAGCCCTGGTCGACGACGACGCCGGCGCGCAGCATGATCACGTCGTCGCACATCCGCTCGACCTCGCCCATGTTGTGCGACGCGAGCAGCATCGTGCAGCGGCTGGCCCGCTGGTACTCCTCGAGGTACGTCCGCATGCGGTCGCCGATGTCGGGGTCGAGCGAGGCCGTCGGCTCGTCGAGCAGCAGCACCTCGGGCGCGTTCAACAGCGCTTTTGCCAGCGACACGCGCGTGCGCTGCCCGGCGGACAGCTGGCCGTAGGGGCGCGCGAGCAGGCCGGCGAGGTCGAACTGCCGCGCGACGTCGGCGATCCGCGCGCCCGGATCGGCGATCCCGTACAGGTCGGCGAACACCGCGAGGTTCTCGCGCACGGTCAGCCGCTTCGGCAGGTCGACGTATGGCGACGTGAAGTTCATCCGCGGCAGCACGCGGTAGCGGTCGCGCAGCATGTCGCAGCCCAACACGGTGATCGCGCCCGCGGTGGGCGTCAGCACGCCGAGCAGCATCGACAGCGTGGTCGTCTTGCCGGCGCCGTTGCCGCCGAGCAGCGCCGTCGTGGTGCCCGCGCGCACCGTGAACGACACGTCCCGGACCGCCTCGATGCGGCCGTAGCGCTTGGACAGCCCCGACACGACGATGGCGGCGGCGGCGGACGCGGCGGTCATGCGCGCTACCGCGGCGGGCTGCCGACGTAGCCCGGATAGAACGTGCGCAACTCGTTCACGTCGAACGTGAAGATGCCCGCCTGCACGCCCGGGTCACCGGCGATCTCCGCGCGCGCGGCGGCCTCCGAGGCCGCGCGCAGCACGATCATGCCCTTGTCGGCGTAGCGCGCGCCCATGACGATGTCGCCGGCGTCGCGCAACCGCTTCAAGTTGCGCCCGTGCTCGGCGAAGCGCGGCTGCTCGGGAGGCGGGCGCGCCGGGTCCCACGCAGGCCCCAGCGAGAACACGACGAGGTACAGCCGCCGCGCGTCGGCCGCGGCGCCCGCGTCGGCGGCCGCCGCGGGCGCCTGCCCCGCCGCGGACGTGGCCGCCACCAGCAGCGCAAGCGGCAGCCACCGGCGCACCGCGCGTACGCCCATGTCCGTCGCCGCGCGCCGGGGCACGGTCCGCCTGGCCATGCCGGCGGCGCCGGTGCGCGCGCTCACAGCGATCCCGGTGCCCCGCGGCCCCGCCGCGCCTCGCCCCACGCCACCACGACCGCCCACGCGAAGAGCAGCAGCAGCGGCACGCTGGCTGCACCCGCGCGCTCCAGCCGCAGCTGGTTCGCCAGCGCCAGCACGAGCACGGCGCCGAGCGCACTCGCCGTCGTCACGCGCGTGCGCCGGAACGCGAGGCCGCCGGCGGCCAGCAGCTGCAGGATGCCGATCGGGCGCGCCCACCCGTCGCCGCCGAGAACCGCGCGGTAGTGCGCGTCGAGGCCGTGCGCCGGGTCGAGGTGCATGATGCCGGAGTGCGCGAGCACGACCGCGAGCGCGATCGCGCCGATCGCCGGCCACGCCGCGCGCACGCGCGGCACGAGCAGCGCGACGACGCGGGCGGCGTTGCGGCTCAGCACTGGATCGTCGTGCGGCAGTAGCTGGAAAGTTCGCGGACGATGCTGGTGGCCGCGACGGCGCTGCGCGCGCGGGACTCGCCGTACTCGAGCGACAGGCGCACGCGGTACTTGTCGAAGAACGCGGCGAACTGGTCGGGCCCGACGGTGCCGAGCGCGTACAGCCCGTCGTCGGCGGCGTCGTGCTCGAGCAGGATGCCCGCGAGCGGCTGCGGCGCCGGCCCCGACAGCACGCGCGCGCCGTCGGCCGGGTCGTACACGCTGTGGTCGGCGCAGCAGTGGATGACGCGCGCCGCCGACGTGGCCGACTTCTCCGGCTGGTAGCGGATGAACGAAACCTCGCGCGTGGGGTACGCGAGCTTGTGCGCGCAGATCGCCGAGAAGGCGACGACATTGCGGTCGCGCCCGACCCCGCCCTGCCACGCGGGGGCGTCGCCGTCGGCCCGCCGGGTGCCGGCCGGCACCGTCACCGGCCGCGCGAGCTTGAGCAGCAGGCACGGCGTGGCCGCGAACGGGTACTGGAACACGTAGTTGGTTTCCGGCGCCAGGTCGGCGGCACGCAGCGGCCGTCCGTGGACGTCGGTGAGCCGCGTGCGCGCAAACAGCCGCGGCGTCTGCTCTGCCCACGCCGCCGGCAATCCCGCCAGCGGACCGAGCGTGGCCGCGCCGCCCAGCAGCGCGCACCGAGAGAGGAATCTGCGTCGCCTCACCGCCTGCCTCCGTCCGTCGCCCCTGCCCGCGGCCGCTAGCTGTGAACCGTCACGACGTTGTTGCCGTCTTGAATGTGCCGCATGCATGCCAACAGTCGTCGTCCCCGCGAAAACGGGGACCGAGTGTCTTGGGATCGCCTGGCACGCGCGCGGGACAACGACTCTGGGTCCCCGCTTTCGCGGGGACGACGGTTGTCCAGAGATCATGCATCCTGGCAACAACGTCCTGAAACTCCACAGCTAGCCCTCCACCAGCACCCGCACGTGCTCGGTGACGCTGCGGCCCAGCGCCGACAGCGCGTAGCCGCCTTCCAGCGACGACACGATGCGGCGCTGCGCATGCCGGGCCGCGACCGCCATCAGCTCGTGCGTCACCCACGCGTAGTCGGCCTCGGTCAGCTTGAGCCCGGCCAGCGGATCCTCGCGGTGCGCGTCGAAGCCGGCCGAAATGAGCACGAGCTGCGGCCGGTGCGCGTCGAGCGCCGGCAGCCAGCGCTCGACGACCGCCGTCCGGAACGCGTCGCTGCCCTCGCCGGCGGCGAGCGGAACGTTGACCATGTTCGCCGCCGGATTGTCGACGCCGCAGTACGGGTAGAGCGGGTGCTGGAACGTCGACACCATCAGCACGCGCGGGTCGGCCTGGAAGATGTCCTCGGTGCCGTTGCCGTGGTGCACGTCGAAGTCGACGATCGCCACCCGCTCGAGGCCGTGCGCCTCCAGCGCGTGGGCCGCGCCGACCGCGACGTTGTTGAACAGGCAGAAACCCATCGCCCGGCGGCGCTCCGCGTGGTGTCCCGGCGGCCGCACGGCGCAAAACGCGGTCGCGCATTCCTTGCGCATCACGAGGTCGACGCCGAGCACGACGGCGCCGGCGGCGTGAGCGCGGCGGCCAGCGTGTGCGGATTGAGCGCGGTGTCCGGGTCGAGGTAGTGCAGCCCCTCTTCCGGGCTCGCCGCCTCGATCTCGTGCACGTAGCCGCGGTCGTGGACGCGCGCGATCTGGTCGTGGCTGGCGGCCGGCGCCGTGTAGTGGCGCAGGTACTGGTCGATGCCCGCGGCGATCATCCGGTCGCTGATCGCCATCAGCCGCTCCGGGCACTCGGGGTGGTAGGGCCCCATCTCGTGCAGCAGCGAAGAGGGGTGGGTGATGAACGCGGTGGGCATGGCGCGCGGGGCGGAAGCGGACGGGTCGAGTGGGCGTTGGCTGCGGTTCCCGGCCGAAGCACACGTGGCGCGGCGGTCGGCCGTGCCGCCGCGCCCTCCTGTCGCGGTCGGGGTTTCCGCCAAGCGGAGTTTACCTTGCGCCCGCCGGTCGTGACGAGGCAACGGCATTGGGGCTAAAGTCCGTGGTCGGGTTCTTGCTTGCCGGCGTACCACGCTCCTTCGACCCAACCCTTCCGCGACGACGCCATGACCCTCCGCTCCGCTTCGCAGGCCGGCACGCCGACCGCCGCCCGGCTCGCCCAGGTGCTCGCCCAGCTCGGCCGCGTCGTCGTCGGCAAGGAAGAGCCCCTCCGGCTCGCGGTGGCCTGCCTGCTCGCCCGAGGCCACCTGCTCATCGAGGACATTCCCGGCGTGGGCAAGTCGACGCTGGCGCAGGCGCTCGCCGCGACCCTCGGCCTGAGCTATCAGCGCTTCCAGTTCACGAGCGACCTCCTGCCGGAAGACGTGCTCGGCGTGTCCATCTTCGACGAGCGCGCCCAGACCTACCGAACCCACCCCAGACCGATCCTCAGCTCGGTGGAGCTCGCAGACGAGATCAACCGGGCGCCGCCCAAGACGCAGAGCGCGCTGCTGGAGGCGATGGAAGAGCGGCAGGTGTCGCAGGACGGCCAGACGCGCAAGCTCCCCGAGCCGTTCCTCGTGATCGCGACGCAGAACCCGATCGAGCAGATCGGCGCGTATCCCGCTGCCGGAGTCGCAGCTCGCCCGCTTCCTGATGGCGATCGAGCTGGGCTACCCCGACGCCGCCGCCGAGCGGGACCTGCTGGCCGGCGGCGACCGCCGCGCCCGCATCGGCGAGATGTCGGCGCTGTCCGACCCCGCCACGCTCGCCGACTGGCAGCGCGAAGCCGCCGACATCCACGTCGCGCCGGCGCTCCTCGACTACGTGCAGGCGCTGCTGGCGGCTTCGCGCGGGCACACGGGCGTCGCCGGCGGCGATGCGGCGACCCGCCGCGGCTTGAGCCCGCGCGGGGGCCTCATGCTGCTGGCCGCCGCGCGGGCGTACGCGATGATCGCCGGCCGGCCGATGGCGCTGCCCGAGGACGTGCAGGCGGTGTTCCCGTCGGTGGCCGGCCACCGGCTCGCCGGCGGCACCCGCGCCGGCGCCGTCCAGGCGCAGACGCTGCTGCGCGCGGTGCCGCTGCCCTAGGGTCGGAATAGGGTTTCGGCGCACCGCTGTCACGCACGCGACAGGGCGGGTCCGGAAATCCTAGTCCGACCGCGATGGGTTCGCATCCATGCCAAGTTCGCAGGGACGTTCGAGTCTGACCCTCGATGCCGGCGGCTGGCTCGGCCAGTGGCGGCAGCGCCTGCTCCGTCACGCGCCGGCGGATCACGCCGCGGTGGTGTTGCGCCATTCGCGGATCTACCTGCTGCCGACGCGCCGCGGCTGGGCGCTGATCGCCACGCTGCTGATGATGCTGCTGGCGTCGCTTAACTACGCGCTGGCGCTCGGCGTGGCGGTGACGTTCCTCCTGGCCGGGCTGGTGGCCGCCGCGCAGCTGCACACGTTCCGCAACCTCGCGGGCATCGAGATCACGCCGCTGGCGGCGGGCGAGACCTTCGCCGGCGGGAGTCTCGCGTTCACGCTCGCGCTGCACGCGGGGTCCGCGACGCGCTACGGGATCACCGTGTGCGCGGCGCAGGCGCAGGCCGGCGGCGAAATCCCCGCGGGGTCCGCGCTGACGGTGACGCTCGACGTGCCGGCGCCGCGGCGCGGGCGCATCGCGCTCGGCCGCGTCACGCTGGCGTCGGACTTCCCGTTCGGCCTGTGGCGCGGCTGGGCGTACGTGCACTTTCCGCTCGCCGGCATCGTCTATCCGGCGGCGGAGATCGGTGCGCCGCCGCTGCCGCGCGGACACGGTGGCGCCGATCCGCTGGCGCCGGGCAGCAGCGACGACGCCGACTTAGCCGGCCTGCGCGAGTACCAGCGCGGCGACCCGCCGCAGCGCGTCGCGTGGAAGGCGGTCGCGCGGGGGCGCGGCTGGTACACGAAGGAGTTCGACGGCGCGGGCGGCGGCGGACCCGTGATGCTCGCGTGGACCGCGCTGCCGGCGACCTTGGCGGACGAGGCGCGGCTGTCGCGACTGACGGCGTGGGTGCTCGCCGCCGAGCGCGCGGCGCAGCCGTTCGGCCTGGTGCTGCCGGGCACGCAGTTGCCGGCGCAGCAGGGCCGCGAGCATCGCCGCGCGGCGCTCACGGCGCTGGCGCTCTATCCCGCGGATGGGCCGCGGTGACCGCGTGGGCCTGCTGACCCCGCGTCCGGCCGCGGCGGCGCGCGCGCTGCTGACACCGCTGCAGGTGCGCTGCCTGGGCGCGCTGCTGCTCGCGGCCCAGGTGCCGCAGGCCGCGCACCTGCCGATCTGGGTCGCCGCCGCCGGCATCCTGCTGGTCGGGGTGCGCATCGGTCTCCTGCACCGCGACCGCCTGCGCCCGCAGGCGCCCGCCGCGCGGATTCCGTCGTGGGCGCTGGTGCTCTTCGCCGTGGCGGCGGCGCTGGCCGTGCGCTCGTCGTACGGCTACTTCGTCGGCCGCGACCCGTCGGTCGCGTTCCTCTACATCCTCGTCGCGATCAAGTATCTCGAGACCCGGTCGCCCCGCGACGGGATGCTGCTGGTCTGCCTCGCGTGCTTTCTGCTCGTTACGCCGTTCTTCTACAGCCAGTCGCTGCTGGCCGCGCTGGCGGCGCTGCCGGCCGTCGTGATGGTCGGGGTCGCGCTCGACGCGATGCGGGGCGACGGACCCGACGCGGCGCGCGGCTTCACGTGGAAGGGGGCGGCGCGGCGCAGCGCCGTGACGATGCTGCAGGGGCTCCCGGTCGCCGCGCTGCTGTTCTTCCTGTTCCCGCGGCTGGCGTCGCCGCTGTGGGGGTTGCCGGCCGCGGATGGTGCCAAGACCGGCCTGTCGGACTCGATGTCGCCGGGCCAGATCGCCGAGCTTTCGCTGTCCGACGCCGTCGCGTTCCGGGTCGATTTCGACGGTCCGGTTCCGCCTCCGCCGCAGCGCTACTGGCGCGGACCCGTGTTCGCCGCGTTCGACGGCACGACGTGGTCGCCCGGGCTGCCCGGCATGCGCAGCGCGTTCGCGGCGGGCGGAGGGGCGCCGGTGACCTACACGGTGACGCTCGAGCCCAACTACCGGCCGTGGCTGTTCGCGCTCGAACTGCCGGCGATGGCGCCGCAGATCGCCTCGGGCGCGCTGTCCGCGAGCGCCGGTACGCCGCTGCTCACGCGCGACCAGCAGCTGCTGCTGCGCATGCCGGTCGCGCAATCGCTGCGCTACCGGATGGCGTCGGTGCTGCGCGGCACGTACCCGGGGACGCGGCATTCGATGCGCGGGGCAATCTGGGGCTCGGCAAGGGCAACCCGCGGACGATCGAGTTCGCGCGCTCGTTGCGTACGCAGCACCCGGACGACCTCGAATTCGTCGGCGCGGTGCTGGCGTGGTTCAACCACGAGAACTTCGTGTACACGCTGGCCGCGCCGTTCCTCGAGCACGACCCGGTCGACCTCTTCCTGTTCGAGACGCGCCGCGGCTTCTGCGAGCACTACGCGAGCGCGTTCGTGCTGATGCTGCGCGCCGCCGGCATCCCGGCCCGCGTGGTGACCGGCTACCAGGGCGGCAACGTGAACGATCGCGGCGGCTACCTCATCGTCCGCCAATCCGACGCCCACGCGTGGGCCGAGGCGCTCATCGACGGGCAGTGGCGCCGCTTCGATCCGACCGCGGCCGTGGCGCCGTCCCGGATCGAGATCGGGCTGGGCGGCGCACTGCCCGCAGGCGAGCCGGTGCCGTTCCTGGCCCGCCTCGACGCGGCGTGGCTGAAGAGCGTGCAGCTCGCGTGGGACGCGTTCAACCACGACTGGCGGCGCAACGTCGTCGGCTTCAACCGCGACCGCCAGCGCTCGCTGTGGCGCGAGTGGCGGCTCGACCAGTTCGCGCCGTGGCAGACGGTGGCGCTGGTCACCGCGATCGTGTTCGCGTGGGGCGGGCTCGTCGTCGGCTGGCTGATGTGGCGCCGTCGCCGGCAGGAGCGCGCGCTCGTGCTCTGGGACGACCTCAATCGCCGGCTCGCGCGCGCGGGCCTGCCGCGCCAGCCGCACGAGGGCCCGCTGGCGTTCTCCACTCGCGCCGCACAGCGCTGGCCGCAGTTCGCGATCGCGTTCGCGGCCATCGGCGAGTCGTTCGCGGCGCTGCGCTACGGCCCGGTTCCCGTCGAGCGCGAGCACGACGCACTGGTCGCGACTCTCGAGCGCGCGATCGAAGTGCTCCCCGCCCCCGCCGCGCTGCGCGGGACGCCGTAGGTGCCTCGCCCGTGCCGCCTGCCAGAGCGTCCGGATCGCGGTCGCGCCGCCCACGGTTCCGCGGGCGTGGTTGCGCGGTCACCGGCTTCCGGGCAGCATTTCGGCGTGGCTGCCCTTGGCGGCCCGGCGACGCGGCCGGCCCGACGGAAGCCCCTCCGGCCTCGGCGCGACGCGCCGTGCAGCGATCCATTCCACTTCGAGGGTCAAAAGTTATGGTCAACCGAAACTTGATAGCAGGCGTCGCGGTGGCGTGGCTGATGTCGGCATGCGCGACACTCGAACCGATGCCGTTCGCCAACGCCAAGGACTGCTTCTACCCGGCCTGCTCGCTCGACGTCGAGGTCGTCGACGACGGCAAGGGGGGCAAGAAGCTCAAGGTCGAGGGCGACGGCAACGTGCGGATGGGCACGCGGCATCGGCTGGTCGCCATCGTCTGGAACCTGAAGACGCCGGGCTACGAGTTCCGCGGGGACAGCGTCCTGCCGCACACCGGCGCGACAGCGAGAGGCATGCCCGCCAACGCGCCGGGCGCCTGGTCGCAGACGATCGTGCCGCACGGCTACTGGTACGACAGCATCTCGGTGACCAGCATGAACACCGAGCGCCGGCTGCTCAACTACGACCTTACCGTCTATCCGGCCAGCGGAACTCCGGGAGACTACGTCACGGCCAACGCCGCGATCCTGAACGATCCCTGTCCGTATTCGGCCGATTACTGCAGGTGAGATTCGGGGGCAGGCGGCGGCCGGCGATGGCGCCTGCATGGCCGGCGCCTACCGGCCGCGGGTCGGACATCCGGCCCTGACGTCCGTCGCGGCGCCTGCGCCTCAGCCACGAGACGGTGCGGTCGCACGTCAAGACCATCTTCGCGAAGACCGGCACGCATCGGCAGGCCGAACTGGTCGGGCTCGTGCTGACGCTGAGCGCGCTGCCGTGGCCACGCCGCTGACGGCCGCGCGTGCGCCGGACGCGCACCGCGCCGCTCAGAACAAGGCGTCCTTCGTGTACCCCCGCCGCTCGAGCTTGCCGCGCAGCTTTTCGAGCGCCTCGCCCTGGATCTGGCGCACGCGCTCGCGCGTCACGCCGATCTGCGAGGCCAGGTCCTCCAGCGTCGTGACCTCGCAGCCGTTCAACCCGTAGCGGCGCTCGATGACGAGCCGCTGCCGCGGGTTCAACTCGGCCAGCCAGCCGGCCACCGACGCCTCGATCGCGCTGTCGTGCAGCAAAAGCTCCGGCGCGCGCGCCTCGTCGTCGGCGATGCCGTCGGCCACCGTGAGGCCGGAGTCGCGGTCGATCGGCGCGTCGAGCGACAGCATGTGCTCCTGGTGGCGCAGCAGGCGCTCGACGTCGGCGACCGGCTTGCCGAGCAGGTGCGCGACGTCTTCCAGCGACGGGTCGCGGGCGCCCGCGGGCGCGTGCGTCTCGAGGTGACGCAGCGCGCGCAGCACGACGTTCAGCTCCTTCACGACGTGCGCCGGCAGCCGGATCGTCCGCGACTGGTTCATGATCGCCCGCTCGATCGACTGCCGGATCCACCACGTCGCGTAGGTCGTGAAGCGGAAGCCGCGCTCGGGGTCGTACTTCTCGAGCGCGTGGATGAGGCCGAGGTTGCCTTCCTCGATCAGGTCGGGCAGCGCGACCCCCCGATGCATGTAGTGGCGCGCGATGCTGACGACGAGCCGCAGGTTGCGCTCGATCATCGTCTGCCGCGCGGCGAAGTCGCCGGCGCGCGCCGCGCGCGCGAACGCCAGTTCCTCGCCCGGCGTCAGCAGCGCGTGCTGGCCGACGTCGTTCAGGTAGAGCTGCGTGACGTCGGTGACGAGGTCGCCGGACAGGCCCTCGGCGGGTTCCTCCAGCGGCAGGTCGGCGGAGTAGCGGTCCGGCTCGGCCGGGGCTTCTCCGGCGGGCGCGTCGGACGGTTGCGGCACGCGCGGGTCCTGGGACATGCCGGGGCGGTGCCGCGCCGGTCGCGCCCGCTACGCCGGCGGCAGGTAGCGGGCGGGGTCCATCGGCTTGCCGAGCCGCCGGATCTCGAAATGCAGCTTGACTTCGGAGGCGTCGGTGTTGCCCATCTCGGCGATCTTCTGGCCCTTCGTCACCGCCTGGCCCTCCTTGACGAGGATCTCGCGATTGTGCGCGTACGCCGACAGGTACGTGCGGTTGTGCTTGATGATGATGAGCTTGCCGTAGCCGCGCAACCCGGTGCCGGCGTAGACGACGGTGCCACCCGCGCTCGCGACCACCGGAGTGCCGGCGGCGCCTGCGATGTCGATGCCCTTCAGGTTGGCGGACTCCGAGAACGTGCCGACGACCTTGCCCTTCGCCGGCCAGACCCAGTCGACGCGATCGTCGTCGTCGGCGTCGCCCGCGGGCGTGCGCGGCACTTCGGGCCTGGCCTCGGCCTTGGGCGGCTCGGGCTTCGGCGCCGCAGCGGGCGCGGGCGCTGCGAGTGCGACCGGCTCGGGCGGCTGCGCCGCGATGCGGGTCACGTCGCGCACCGCCTGCTCGGAGTACGGTTCCTTCAGCGCTTTGGGCGACGACTTGTAGGTTTCGGTGTTGCGCGCCACGGCGGGCGCCGGCAGCGCGGCCCCGGGCGCCGCGGGCTTCGCCTCGACGACGGCGGGCACCGACCGCAGCGGCGCGGTCGTGACGCCGCTCGCCGCGGCCGCCGTGTCGCCCGGCGCGGTCAGCCGCAGCACCTGCCCGACGCGGATCAGGTTCACGTTCTCGATGCCGTTCCACGCGGCGAGCTCGCGGTAGTCGAGGCCGTGATCGAGCGCGATCTGGTGCAGCGTGTCGCCGCGCTTGACCGTGTACGTCGACGGCCGCCAGTCCGGCTCCGCGGCCGGCGCCCCGGTCGGTGCGGCGGGGGCCGTCGCGGCCGCCGGCGGCTTCGGCGGTGGCGCGGCCGCGCGGTCCTCGACCGGCGCCCGCGTGCGCGACGCGCAGCCGGCCAGCACGGCGACGATCGCCGCGACGGCGAAGGCACGCAGCGGCAACGCGAGCGACGACGGTGGGACGTGGCGGAGTGCGGGCATCGACGAATCGACAGCGGGCGGCGCGCGTTCGTTCACGCGAGCCCCGGCAGCAGCGGGACGAATCTTACCGCATCGAGCGTCTGCTCCCGGAGGCCGGCGGGCGTCAGGTCGAGCACGGTCAGGCGCTGGACGCCGCGCTCGTCGCCGCCCTGCGCGAGCGGCAGCACCATGCGGCCGCCGGGCGTGAGGTAGCGCAGCAGCGCCGTGGGCACGTGCGTGGCGCCGGCGGTCACGACGATCGCGTCGACCGCGAGCGTCTCCCCGAGGTCATGGCTGCCGTCGCCGTGCTTCAGCGACACGTTGGAGAGCTTGAGCGACCGCAGGTGCCGCCGCGCCTTCGCCACCAGCGCGGCGATGCGCTCGACGCTGTACACGTGCCGCGCGACGTGCGCGAGCACCGCGGTCTGGTAGCCGCAGCCGGTGCCGATCTCGAGCACGGCGTCGAGGTCGCGCCCGTTGCGCGCGAGCTCGCTCATGCGCGCGACGACCCACGGCTGCGAGATCGTCTGGCCGTGCCCGATCGGCAGCGGCACGTCGTCGTAGGCGCGGATCGCGAGCGCCTCGTCGACGAAGATGTGGCGCGGCACCGCGTTCATCGCCGCCAGCACGACCTCGTCGCCGATCCCCTGCTCGCGCAGCCGCTCGATCATCCGCGCGCGCGTGCGCGGCGACGTCATGCCGATGCCGGCGCGCTGCCGGTCGTCGCCGAGCGTCCCCATCGCCCGTCCCTTCCCCGCTTCAGCGCCCGGTGGACATCATTGCGCGAGCCAGCCCGCGACCCCCGGCATCGCCTCCGGATGCGTGAGGTCGATCTGCAGCGGCGTCACCGATACCCGGTTCGTCGCGACCGCGTGGAAGTCCGTGCCCTCGCCCGCGTCCGCCGCGGGGCCTGCTGCGCCGACCCAGTACACGGTCTCGCCGCGCGGGTTCTGCGAGCGGATCACGTCCTCCGCCTTGTGCCGGCGTCCGAGCCGCGTGACCATCACGCCCTTCATCTCGGACGGCGGGACGTCGGGCACGTTGACGTTGAGCAGCCACGGCCCGGCCGGTGCCCGCGCGTGCCGCGAGACCAGGTCGACCGCGACCTGCGCCGCGGTCTCGAAGTACCGCGCCGTCTTCGATGCCAGCGACACGGCGAGCGACGGAATGCCCAGCAGGTAGCCTTCGGTCGCGGCGGCGACCGTCCCCGAGTAGATCGTGTCGTCGCCCATGTTCGCGCCCAGGTTGATGCCGGAGACCACCATGTCCGGCCGGTGGTCGAGCAGTCCCGTCACCGCGAGGTGGACGCAATCGGTCGGCGTGCCGTTGACGAACAGGAAGCCGTTGGGCGCGCGGCGGACCAGCAGCGGCCGGTCGAGCGTCAGCGAGTTCGACGCGCCGCTCCGGTCGCGTTCGGGCGCGACGACGGTGATCTCCGCGTGCCGTGCGAGCGCAGCGGCGAGGTGCTCGATGCCCGGGGCGAAGTAGCCGTCGTCATTGGAGATCAGGATGCGCATCGGGAAAGTGGGGATGGGGCGCGCAAGGCGCGCGCGGCGCCCACGCGGGCGCGCCGATTATACCGTGCGGGTCGTGCCTATAATGCGCGGGATGCGCGCCCCGATCGGTGTCTTTGCACTTCCGCCGCGCGCGCGGCCGCACGCGGCGCCGCATGCACGGTAGCCGGCGCTGGTTCGCGGCGCTGGCGATCGCGCTCGGCGCGCTCGCGCTGCTGCCGATCGCGGCAATCGTCGGCCGCGGCCTGGCGCCCGGCGCCGGCGACACGTGGGCGCACCTTGCCGCCACGGTGTTGCCGCGCTACGTCGGCAACACGCTCGCGCTGGTGGTCCTCGTCGGCGCCGGCGTGGCGATCGGCGGCACCGCGGCGGGATGGCTGGTCGCGCGCCGGCGCTTTCCCGGCAGCGCGATCTTCGCGTGGGCGCTGCTGCTGCCGCTCGCGATGCCGTCGTACGTGATGGCGTACGCGTACACCGACTTCCTCCAGTACGCCGGGCCCGTGCAGACCGGGCTGCGGGAGGCGTTCGGCTGGTCGCGCGGCGACTACTGGTTCCCCGACGTGCGCTCGCTCGAAGGCGCCGCGGTGATGTTCATCTTCACGCTGTATCCGTACGTCTTCCTGCTCGCGCGCACGGCCTTCCTCGAGCGGCCCGAGGCGCTCGTCGAGGCGGCGCGCACGCTCGGGCTCGACCGGCGCCGCGCGTTCTGGCGCGTCGAACTGCCGCTCGCGCGGCCCGCGGTCGCCGGCGGCATCGCGCTCGCGCTGATGGAGACGCTCGCCGACTACGGCACCGTCGCGTACTTCGCCGTCGACACGTTCACGACCGGCGTCTATCGCGCGTGGTTCTCGCTCGGCGACCGCACCGCCGCCGCGCAGCTCGCGACCGCGCTGCTCGTGTTCGTCGTCGGTGCGGTGGCGCTCGAACGCGCGTCGCGCGGCGCCGCGCGCTCGCACGGCGGCGCGCGCGGCAAGCAGGCGCTGCGCCGCGCGCCACCGCGCCTTGCCGGGGCGCGCGCCGCGGCGGCCGCGATGCTGTGCGCCATTCCCGTCGCGATCGGCTTCGTGCTGCCGGTGCTGCTGCTGCTGCGCCTCGTCGCCGGCGAGGCCGAGGTCGCGCTGACGCCGCGATTCTTTGTCTGGGCATGGAACAGCCTGCGCGTGTCGCTGGTGGCGGCCCTGCTCGCGGTCGTGCTGGCGGCGCTGGTCGCGTACGCGGTCCGGCTGGCGCCGGGGCTTTACACGCGCTCGGCAAGCCGCGTGCTGACGCTGGGCTACGCGGTGCCGGGCACCGTGCTCGCGGTCGGCGTGCTGCTGCCACTCGGCGCCGCCGACAACTGGCTCGCGCTGGCGCTGCGCGACGCGTCCGGCCACGGCCCCGGCCTCCTGCTGACCGGCACCACGTTCGCGCTGATCTACGCGTACCTCGTCCGCTACTTCGCCGTCGCGTGGAACGGCATCGAGCCCGGCTTCGCGCGCATCACGCCGGCGATGGACGCCGCGGCGCGCAGCCTGGGCGCGGGCGCGTGGGGCACGCTGTGGCGCGTGCACCGGCCGCTGCTGACGCGCAGCGCGGCCGCGGCGCTGCTGCTGACCTTCGTCGACGTGATGAAGGAGCTGCCGGCCACACTGGTGCTGCGGCCGTTCAACTTCGACACGCTGGCAACGCAGACGTACCTGTTCGCGAAGGACGAGCGGCTCGCCGAGGCCGCCTTGCCTTCCCTCGCCATCGTGGCCGTGGGCCTCGTGCCGATCATGGTCTTGGCCCGAATTGGAGTCAGGGGGCGCGAGGCTTCGCCCCGCACGCCTGACGCCAATCCAGGGCAGTCGGCGCGGAATCCTGCAGGCGGCCGGGCGGTTTCCGCGTAGCAAATTCACGCAGCGCGCCGCTGCCTCCTTGGCCCATCGTGGAATGCGAGAGGTCGGTGCCCGGCCGCCCGAATCCAATCTCGCTGACTGCCTGGTGACACGAACGCGTCGCGCGCGGCGCAACGCGTTTGCGTCACCGCCAGCCTGTTCGATCGGCGACCTTCTGGGCCTCGGCAGTGAACTTGCCGAACGCCGCGATCGGCAGCGGGTCGACCTTGAACTTGCCCAGCGCGTCGAGCGCGGGATTGGCGACGGCCACCGCCGCCACGACCGGCCACTCGTTGTTGCCGTCGGCGAAGTAGCGCTGCGCGTCGTTGCTCGCGAGGTACTCGAGAAACCTGCGCGCGTTCTCGCGATGCGGCGCGTTCTTCAGCATCCCGGCACCCGAGATGTTGACGTGGGTCCCGAAGCTGTCCTGGTCGGGGAACACGAGCGCGGTCTTCGCGACGACCTCGCGGTCGGCCGGCTGCGTCGAGCGCATCAGCCGCGCGTAGTAGTAGCTGTTGGTCAGCGCCAGCGCGCACTCGCCGGCCGCCACCGCCTTGATCTGGTCGGTGTCGCCGCCTTTCGGCATGCGCGCCATGTTGCCGACCACGCCCTTCGCCCACGCTTCCGCCTTCGCCTCGCCGAGATGGGCGATCTGCGACGCGATCAGCGACAGGTTGTACGGGTGGCTGCCGGAGCGCGAGCAGACCTTGCCCTTGTTCTTCGGGCCGGCCAGCGCGTCGTACGTCGCCGCGTCGGCGCGGTCGGCCATCGCCTTGTTGTAGACGATGACGCGTGCGCGGTAGGAGAACCCGAACCAGTGGCCGGCCGGGTCGCGGTACTTCTCGGGTATGCGCTCGTCGAGCACGGCCGACTTCACCGGCTGGAAGAGGCCGAGCTGCTGCGCCTGCCACAGGCGGGCGGCGTCGACGATCAGCAGGACGTCGGCGGGACTCGCGGCGCCCTCGTTCTTCAGGCGCTCGACCAGCTGCTCGTCGCCTGCCTCGATCCGGTTGATCCTGATGCCGGTCGCCTTGGTGAAGTTTTCGTACAGCGCCTCGTCGGTCTGGTAGTGGCGCGCCGAATAGAGGTTCAGCACCGGCTCTTCCGCTGCCCGGGCGGGAGCGGCAATGGCGGCGAGCAGGGCGAGCGCGGCGAGCGCGCGGACGGTGATGCGCATGGCGGGGTCTCTCCGGGAAGATGGAAGGCTGGCCGGCAGATTACCGGGCCGGGCGGCCGGCGTCAATACGAATGCGAATAATTCGCATTTGTTTGACGCAACGCAAACTCGGCCGGCGGCGCCACCTCTGCGGAGGCGCCTCAGCCGCTGTTGCGCAGGCCCGCGGCCAGCCCGTTGATCGTCAGGTGGATGGCCCGGCGCGTCCGCTCGTCGGTCTGCCCGGCGCGGAAGCGGCGCAGCAGCTCCACCTGCAGGTGGTTGAGCGGATCGAGGTACGGAAAGCGGTTGCGGATGCTGCGCGCGAGCGTCGGGTTGTCGTCGAGCAGGTGCGCACGGCCGGTGATCGCGAAGTACGCGCGCACGGTGCGGCCGTGCTCGTCGCCGATCCGCGCAAAGATCGGCGCGCGCACGTCCGGGTCGGCGACCAGCTCCGCGTAGCGCGACGCCACCGCGAGGTCGGTCTTCGCCAGCACCATGGCCATGTTCGACAGCACGCTGCGGAAGAAGGGCCAGCGCCCGTGCATCTCGCGCAGCAGCGCGAGGCCTTCGGGGCGCTCCCCGAGCCACGCGTCGACCGCCGAGCCGAACCCGTACCAGCCGGGCAGCATCAGCCGGCACTGGCCCCAGCTGAACACCCAGGGAATGGCGCGCAGGTCCTCGATCCGCGTCGACGCGGTGCGCGACGCGGGCCGGCTGCCGATGTTGAGCTCGGCGATTTCCGCGATCGGCGTCGCGCCGCGGAAGTACGCGACGAAACCCTCGGTGCCGTAGACCAGCGACCGGTACGCGGCGAGCGCCACGGCGGACAGCTCGTCCATCGCCGCGTGGTACGCGCCGGCGCGGTCGCCGATCTGCTCGGCGTCGGCGAGGCTCGCCTCCATCGTCGCCGCGACCAGCGCCTCGAGATTGCGCCGACCGAGTTCCGGATCCGAGTACTTGCTGGCGATGATCTCGCCCTGCTCCGTCACCCGCAGCCCGCCGGTCACGCTGCCCGCCGGCTGCGCGAGGATCGCCTCGTACGACGGCCCGCCGCCGCGGCCGACGGTTCCGCCACGACCGTGGAACAGCCGCAGCCGCACGCCGTGCGTGCGGAACGAAGCGACCAGGTCGAGCTCCGCGCGGTACAGCGCCCAGTTCGCCGTCAGGTAGCCGCCATCCTTGTTGCTGTCGGAGTAGCCGAGCATGACTTCCTGCCAGTCGCCGCGGCCCGCGACGAGGCGGCGGTACGCCGGCAGCGCGAACGCGTCGCGCATGACCGCGCCGCACTGCGCGAGGTCGCCGATCGTCTCGAACAGCGGCACGATGTTCACGGCGAGCGCGTCGCCGACGGAGAGCCCCGCCTCCTTCAGCAGCACGGCGACCTCGAGCAGGTCCGACACCGACTGGCACTTCGAGATCACGTAGTTGGGCAATGCCGCCGCCCCGTAGCGGCGGTGGACGTCGGCGGCCACCGCGAGGATCGCGAGCTCCGCGCGCGTGCGCTCCGCATACGCGAGGTGCGGCGACGCGAGCGGGCGCGGCGTGGCCAGTTCGCGCGCGAGCAGCGCGACGCGCTCGGCCTCCGGCAATGCCGCGTAGTCGGCGGCGACGTGCGCGCGGGCGAGAAGGTCCGCCACCGCCGCTTCGTGCACGTCGGCGTTTTGCCGCAGGTCGAGCGCCGCCAGGTGGAAGCCGAACGACTCGACCGCGCGTACGAGCGGGTCGAGGCGCCGCGTGGCGAGCCGTTGCGCCCCGTGGGACGCGAGCGACGCGCGGATCACGGAGAGATCGGCGAGGAACTCGGCGGGCGTCGCGTAGGGCGCGAGCGACGCGTGGGGCGTGCGCGCGGGCGCGCGGCCGGCGAGCGCGACCGACGTCGCCGCGAGCCGCGCGTAGAGGCCGGTGAGCGCCTGCCGGTACGGCTCGTCCTGCCGGTGCGGGTTCGTGTCGTGCGCCCCGGCAGCAAGCGCGAGCAGATCCGGCGACGGCCGCACGAGCCGCAGCGACATCGACAGCTCGCTGCCCAGCCGGTGCACGGCATCGAGATAGTGCTCGAAGGCGACGGCCGCCTGCGCGCGCAGCGCGTACTCCAGCGTCTGCGCGTCGACGAACGGATTGCCGTCGCGGTCGCCGCCGATCCACGACCCCATCCGGACGAACGGCGGCACCGCGATGCCCGTGCCGTACACGCGCGCGGCTTCCGCGGCGAGCGTCTGCGTGAGGCGCGGCACCTCGGCCAGGAACGTGTAGCGGTAGTACGCGAGCCCGTTGTCGATTTCGTCGCGCACGGTCAGCCGCGACAGCCGCAGCATCGCCGTCTGCCAGAGCGTCAACACCTGCCGGAACAGGTCGCCCTCCCACTCGCCCGCCTCCTCCGGCGCGAGCGGCGTGCGGTCGCGCCACATCAGCAGCCGCGCGATCTCGCGCTCGCGGTCGAGGATGCTCTTGCGCTGCACTTCGGTCGGATGCGCGGTGAGCACCGGCGACACGACCGCGTCGGCGAGCCACGCGGCCAGCGCGTCCGTGCCGACACCCGCCGCGTGCAGGTGCGCCAGCGCCGCGGCGAGGCTGCCCTGCTGCGGCGGCGAGCCGGCGAGCGCGTGCGCGCGGCGCCGGCGGTTCTGGTGCACGTCCTCGGCGAGGTTCGCGAGGTGCGAGAAGTACGAAAACGCGCGGACGACGTCGAGCGTCTGCCCGATCGGCAACCCGTTCAGCAGCGCGGAGAGTTCGCCGCGCACCGCCGCGGCCTCGGCCGCGCCGGCGCGCCGGAAGCGGATGGCCGTCTGCCGGATGGCCTCGACGCGGCCGAAGCCTTCCGCCCCCGTCTGGTCGCGCAACACGTCGCCCAGCAGCCGGCCGAGGAGGCGCGTGTCTTCCCAGAGGGGCAGGTCGCGGTCGGCGGTCGGGTCGGCCATCGCCGACCGAGTATACGGACGATGCTGCGGCGCAGCAACGCCGGGCCGGTCTAGCCGCCCGCCGGAGACGCGGGCCGCGCCGCCCGCAGCCGCTCCGCGAGCGACCAGACGGCGGCCGCGTAGAGCCGGCTCTTGTTGTAGCGGGTGATCACGTAGAAGTTCGGGCACGCGATCCAGAGGCTCGCGTCGCCGTCGCCGCTCTCCTCCAGCAGCAAGAGGCCGACCGGCTCGGCGGCAAAGTCGGCGGGCACGCGTTCGGGCGCCACGCCGTCTGCGTGCCACGCCGCGAGCGGTCGCCGCTCGCTGATGCCGCCGTCCAGCCGCCGCAGCGCGTGCTCGCGCGCGTCGGGGGCGATCGCCGCCGGCAGCACGACGGGCTGCCCGCGCTGCCAGTCGTGGCGGACGAGGTAGTGGGCGACGCTGCCGACCACGTCGGCGTGGCTGCGCCAGAGGTCGGCCTGTCCGTCGCCGTCGTAGTCGACCGCGAACCGGCGGTAGCTGCCCGGCATGAACTGCGGCACGCCCATCGCGCCGGCGAACGAGCCCTTGGGCACGAGCGGCGAGAAGCCCTGGTCGCGCGCGAGCAGCACGTACTCCTTCAACTCGCCGCGGAAGAACGGCGCGCGCCGCGGATAGTCGAACGCGAGCGTGGCCAGCGCGTCGATCACGCGGTACGACCCGGTGACCCGCCCGTAGTACGTCTCGATGCCGACGATCGCAACGACGATCTCCGGCGGCACGCCGAACTGCGCGTGCGCGCGGTCCAACGCCGCCTCGTTGTCGCGCCAGAAGCGCAGTCCCGCTTCGACGCGCTCGCTCGCCAGGAACGGCGGCGCGTATTGATACCACTTCGGCGGCTCGAGCAGCGGCCGGTCCATCGCGGCGACGATCTTCGGCTGGAACCGCGCAGCGGCAAACCAGCGTTCGACGTCCTGTTGCGGCAGTCCGGTCTCCGCGGCGACCTCCGCGGCGTAGGCGCGCACATCGTCGCGCTGCGCGTAACCCGGCGCGGCGGCGGGCTTCGCCGCTTTCGCCGCCGGCTTCGGCACGGGCTTGCCCGCGGCGGCGGCGGCGGCGGCAAACGCGGACGCAGCGAACGCGATCGCGGCGAACCGCAGGAATGCGTGGCGTCGCCGAGGCGCGCGGGAGCAGGCCGTCATGCGGGCCGATGGTATCATCGCCTCGCGCATTGCCGGCGCCGCGACGTTCGCACGCGGCGCTTTCGCGCCCCGCCGATGTACAAGTTCTATCCGTTCGCCCGGCCCTTCCTGTTCGCGCTCGACGCCGAGACCGCGCACGAGTTGACGCTGGCCGCGCTCGACCGCGCCGCGCAGGCGGGCCTGGCGCGGATCGTCGCGCCGCGCGTCGCCGCGGCGCCGGTGACGGTGATGGGTGTGGCGTTCCCGAACCGCGTCGGGCTCGCCGCGGGGCTCGACAAGGACGCAGCGCACCTGCCCGGGCTTGCCACGTTCGGCTTCGGCTTTCTCGAGGCGGGGACGGTGACGCCGCGCCCGCAGCCGGGCAATCCGAGGCCGCGGATGTTCCGGTTGCCGCACGCGCACGCACTGATCAATCGGCTGGGCTTCAACAACGGCGGCGTCGACGCGTTCGTCGCCAACGTCGCGCGCTCGGGGTATCGCGGCGTCCTCGGCATCAACATCGGGAAGAATTTCGACACGCCCAACGAGCGCGCCGCCGACGACTACGTGGCGTGCCTGCGCGCCGTCTACGCGCACGCGAGCTACGTCACCGTCAACGTCTCGTCGCCGAACACGAAGGGACTGCGCGACCTGCAGGCGGAGGAAGCGCTGGCGGCGCTGCTCGCCACGCTGAAGCGCGAGCAGGCGGCGCTCGCGCAGGCGCATGGCCGGTACGTGCCGCTCGCGATCAAGATCGCGCCGGACCTGACCGACGCCGCCGTGCGCGGCGTGGCGCGCCTGCTGGCCGAGCACCGGATCGACGGCGTCATCGCGACCAATACGACGGTCGCTCGCGATGCGGTCGCCGGGCAGCCGCACGCCGAGGAGGCGGGCGGGCTCTCGGGGGCGCCGCTGCGCCAGCGCGCCACCGCCGTCGTGCGCGTGCTCGCCGAAGCGCTCGCGGGCGCGCTGCCGATCATCGGCGTCGGCGGCATCGGGAGCGGGCAGGACGCGCGCGAGAAAGTCGCCGCAGGCGCGTCGCTGGTGCAGCTCTACACCGGGCTCATCTACCGGGGGCCGGCGCTGGTCGCCGAGTGCGTCGCGGCGCTGTCGGAGTCAGACCCTCGCCGCGCCGAGCCGCCCTGAGGGTCAGACCCTCGACGCTCCGAGCCGCCTGCGAAAAGGGTCTGACCCCCTCCGCGCGACCCCGTTCGCGCCGCGCCGGACGCTGCGGGCGATGGGCGCTGATCAGGGCCCCTTCCCCTTCACGAACACCATGATCTTCCCCGTCGCGAGCGCGGCAACGATGCCGTCCTGATTCGTCGCGCTGCCGGAGAGCTCGACCACGCCCGCGCCGTGCTTCGGCTTCGCGACCAGCGCGTCGACGGTCCACGCGATGGTCAGCGTGTCGCCGGGCCGCACCGGCGCGAGGAAGCGCGCGTTGTGCTCGAGGTAGGCGACGGCGGTGCCGTGGAAATGCATGCCGACCGGCCCGCCCATGATCGCGCTCGTCATCATGCCGTGCAGGATGCGCCCGCCGAAGCGCGATCGCCGCGCGAACGCCTCGTCGACGTGCAGCGGGTTGTAGTCGGCGAGCAGGCCCGCGCTCAGGACGAGGTGCGTCTCGGTGATCGTGACGGTGCTCGCGAACGTGTCGCCGACGGCGACCTCGTCGAACCAGCGGCCGTGGACGGTCATGGAATTCCTATCCGGAGCGTCCCCGTAACGCAACCGGTCGGGGTTCCTGCGCCCGGCCCTGGAAACCGCCTTCACGACGAAGACTCGAGCGGCTCCCAGCGGAACCCCGCCGCGGCGACACCCGCCTCGAGATGGGCGAGCCCGGCGTCGACGTGCGCGGCGTCGCCCTTCACGCCCAGCTCGATGCGGCGGCCGCCGTCGGGCATGAACGACGGCAGGCTGAACAACCGCAACATCGGGAAGCGCGCGACGTTCTCGTCCATCAGCGGCAGCAGCTGCGACTCGCCGGCGCCGTAGACGACGATCGCGCGCTCGGCGGCCGGCGCCCGCGCGAGGTCCGGGTACCACGTCGCGAGCACCCAGTCGAGCATCGGCCACGCCATCTGCGGGAAGCCCGGGAAGAAGTGGTGCTCGCGGATCGCGAAGGCGGCGACGCGGTTGTACGGATTAGGGATGATGCGGCTGCCCTCCGGAAACTCCGCCATCAGCACGCGGTGCGGGTACGCCTCGGCACCGAAGCGCGCCTCGATCTCGGCGACGGCCTCCGGGTGCCGGGAGAGCGCGACGCCGAGGGCCGCCGCCGCCGCCTGCCGCGTGTGGTCGTCGGGGGTGGCGCCGATGCCGCCGAACGCGAAGACGAGGTCGCCGCGCGCGAACGTCTCGCGCAGGAACGCGGTCAGCCGCCCACGGTCGTCGCCGGCGTAGTGCGCGTAGTCGAGGGAGAGCCCGCGCGCGGCGAGCGTCTCGATCACGTGGGGGAGGTGCCGGTCCTGCCGCTTGCCGGACAGGATCTCGTCGCCGATGATCAGCGCGCCGATGGTCATCGTGGTGGGGTCCGATCCGTGCCAATGCGGCGCCGCCAAGGGTCAGACCCTCGGGTTCGCGGCGTAGCGCAGGCTCGGGGCGAAGGGTCCGACCGCTGTCAATGCACGGTCGCCGTTTCGGGGAATTTTTCTTCGAGCTGCGTCATCATGCTGGTGAACGCGCGGTCGATCAGCGGCTCGGCCTCGACCAGGCGCGCGCGGTCGGCGCGGAAGCGCTCGGCCAGCTCCTCGGCGGTCATCGACAGCGCCTTCTGGCCCTGCCGGTTCGTGAACAGGTACGTGCCGCGCAGCGGGCTGACCCACGCGAGCTTGGCGAACGCGAGCTGGCCGTCGTCCGCCTCGAACTCGATCCACATGCCGCGCTCGAGGCTGCGCGCGATCTCGAGGTAGTCGTCGTCGATCACCTCGCGCGGCGGCTCGACCGGCTCGGGCTCGGCCTGCGTCATCGCGACGGCGAGCGCCTCGGCCTTCGCGGCCAGCATCTGGTCGCCGGACGCCTTGGCGATCTCGGCCTGCGCCTTCGCCGCCTCGGCGACCGCGGACGTCGGCGAGGCGGTCTGCGCGAGCGACGGCTTGACCGCCGCCGCGTGCGCCTCGACCAGGTTCGACATGAACGCCTCGCGCTCGCCGGCGGGCCACGCGCGGTTGTGCATGCCGGCCGACAGCCGCTTCAGGAGCGACGGCAGCAGCGCGACCAGGTGCCGCCGGTCGTCCGGCGAGCGCTTCGGCTGCACGCTCCACACGAGATCCTCGAGCGTCGTCATGCCCGAGCTCCACGACTCGCTCTCCTCGCCGTGGTCGAGATAGACCTGCTCCAGCGTGCGCTGCCAGTTCTGGCGCAGGAAGCTCGCGAGGAAGTTCGGCACCGGGCTGCCCTCGATGCGCTTCTCGATCTCCGCCTTGGCGACGACCGTCGCGATCTGCAGCCGGTCCTTCTGGTTGATCTCGTCGGCCGACGACTGGATGTTCTCCTCGGCCGCGCGCTCCTCCTCGGCGAGAAACGCCTCCAGTTCCCCGCGCTGCTCGTCGAAGATCGCGAGGTCGTCGGAGAAGTTGTCGAGGATCTGGTGGACGATGCCGTCGATCTTCCGGTACAGCGGGTCCTCGGGCCCCATGACCGGCGACCAGCCGAGCCCCGCCTGCGCAAGCTCGTTGACGAGCAGGCGCGACGGATGCGACTTCTTCGCGAAGAACGCGCCGTCGAGCATCGCCGCCTTCAGCACCGGGATCTGCAGCCGCGCCAGCAGCGCCTTGATGCCGTCCGGCAGGTCCTTGGTCTCGAAGATGAAGTCGAACAGCATCGCGACCATCTCGATGGTCATCGATTCGAGCTGGTTCGCCTTCGCGCCGAGCGGGGACTCCTGCAGGTCGCGCAGCACGTTGTGCAGGCCCTGCGGGATGCCCGAGAACGCGACCGCCGCGCCGCCGACGTCGAATTCGGTCTGGCCCGCCTGCAGGCGCGTCAGGCCCTCGTGCAGGTCCGCCGTCGAGATGATCGGCGCCCCCGGAACGTAGCCGGACGGTGTGGGCCGCATCGGCGCGAACGCGTGTGCCGGCGCGTGCGGGCCCGGCATGCTGATCACGGGCAGTTCGCCGTCCTGCGCACCCGACGCAATCATCGGCATGCCGGGGAACGACGGCGCGGACGGCACCGTGCCGAACGGCGACGGCGGCGCCTGCGCGGCGGGCGTGGCACTACCGTACATCCGCTTGAACATCGCCATGACGTCGACCTCGGCGCCGGGCGCGCCGGCCGGCGGCGGCGGCTTCGTCGGCGCGCGCGGCGGCGGGCGCTCGCCCGACGTGCCGCGCTGGATGACGGAGTGCCGGCCGGGGCCCGGCATCATGTTGAGGCGCGTCAGGTGCTTGTTCAGGTCCGAGTACACCATCGCGATGTCGGACAGCTGGGCCTGGTTCAGGTCCTTGAGGATCTGGAAGCGGATCCTGCGGTCGGCCTTCAGGCTGCCCACGGCGCCCGCGAATGCACCCACGACCGACGCGGGTCCCAGCGGATTGGTCTCGGTGACCAGGTCGGGCCGCCCGAGCAGGTAGCCCACGCCCCGGTTGAGCGACGTCAACTCGTCGTGGCAGAGGTTCTCGACGACGCGCTGGATGTTCCCGCGCAGCACCGCTTCGTCCATCGAGACGGTTTCGACCAGCGTCATGTTCGACGCGTCGACCTTCGAGTAATCGGGCTTCTGTGCCGACTTGCCGGCGATGCGCTCGTCGATCAGCTTGCGCAGGTGCTTTTCGAACTCCGACATCAGCACCGGCCGCTCGGTCTTCAGCGAATCGCGGGCGTCGAGGAACAGCTGCTGCTCCTCGCGCACGTCGGTCTTGCTCGCACGCTCCATCAAGAGCTCGGACACGCGATCGAGAATCTGCGCGAACGACGACGACAGCCGGTGCACGGCGAGGTCGCTGCACTCGTGCAGAATGCGCGCGAGCTCCCGCGCCGGCTGGCGGGCCGCGGTTTCCGTCGTTGGCGCGTTCACGTCGTCAGGCCTTGCGGGCTCGGCATGCGTGGTTGGTCAAGGTCTTAGGCCACAATACCGCGAAGTTACTCTAGCACGGCCTCACCCTGGTGCCAACGCGATGGGCCCCGAACCCGCGCCGGTTCAGCGCGTGAGTTCGGTCCAGGCCTTTTCCACCCGCTTGAACGAGACCGGAAACGGCGTCCGGAGCTCCTGGGCGAACAACGAGACCCGCAGTTCCTCCAGCAGCCAGCGGAAGCCCTCCACGCGGGGGTCGGCCGGTGCCCCGGCCTCGCGGTCGCGGCCGGCGCGCTCCCGGTAGCGCCGCCAGAGTTCTGCCACCTGCTCGGCGTGGCGGGCGTCGCGGTCGGGCCGCTCGCCGTACTTGGCCACGCGCCGGTCGAGCGCCGTCAGGTACCGCGGCAGGTGGGCAAGCTGCGCCCACGGCGTGGCCTGGAAGAACCCCGGGTACACCAGCGCGTCGCGCTGCGCCCGAACGTCGGCGACCAGCCGCGACCAGCCCGGCGGGGCGGCCGCCAGCCGCTGGGTGAGCGCGAGGTGCGCCGTCGCGACCTCCCCGAGCAGGCGAAACGCGCCCTCCACCACCGCGGGAACCCGCGCCCGCGCGCGCCTGACCGCCTCCGCGAAGGCCTTCTCGCTGCGCGGCAGCGGGTCGTCGGCGAGGAACGCCCGGTCGAGGGCCGCCGCGAGGACGTCGGCCAGCAGGCGGTCGGTGGACACCGCGGCCTTGAGTTGCAGCGCGGCCTGGGCGAAGCCCGGCCCGCCCTTCGCGAAGCGGGCGGCCGCGTCGCGCAGCGCGATGCGCATCAGCCTGAGCACGCCGGCGCGGGTCGCCGCGAGCGCCGCGTCGCGCGTGTCCAGCAGGCGCAGCGAGACGGTGTCGCCGTCGTCGACGAGCGCCGGATAGCCGGTGAGCTGCCGGCCGTCGCGGGTGAACGTCAGCGACTCAGGCAGGTCGCCGCAGTCCCATTGCCGCATGCCGCTCTTCTCCAGCGTCGGCCCGGCGGCGGCGAACGACAGCAGCGCCGCGTCGCCCAGTTGCGCCCGCAGGCCGGCCAAGTCGCGTCCGGCGCCGAGCTCGCGGCCGGCCGCGTCGACGACCGCCACGTTGACCGCGAGGTGGACGGGCAGCTCGGCGTCACGCCACACGTCGGTCGGTATCGACGCGGGAAGCCGTGCCTCGAGAAACGCGCGCAAGGCCTCGGGCAGCGGCACGTCGCCGGCAGAGTGCGCTTCGAGGAACGCCGTCACCACTTCGGGCACCGGCGTCGCGCGGTGGCGCAGCGACTTCGGCAGCGACTTCAGGTAGTGCGCGACCTTTTCGCGCACCATGCCGGGCACTAGCCACGTGAGCTGCGCGTCGGGCAGCTGGTTCAGCAGCGGCAGCGGCACCGTCAGCGTGAGGCCATCCTGCGGATGCCCGGGCGCGAACCGGTACCTGAGCGCAAGCGCCGTCCCGGCCACGTCGAGCGTCTCCGGGTACAGGTCGCCGGTGACGGACTCCGCCGCATGGCGCATCAGGTATTCGCGGGTCAGGAAGAGGCCGCGCGGGTCGCGGCGCTCGGCCTCCGCGCGCCAGCGCTCGAACGTGACCGCCGAGTGCACGCCGGCCGGAATGCGCTCGTCGTAGAACGCGGCGATCGCCGCGTCGTCGACGAGAACGTCCTGCCGCCGCGCCTTGTGCTCGAGCTCCGCCACATCGGCGACCAGCGCGCGGTTGTGCGCGAGGAACGCGCCCTTCGTGTCGAGCTCGCCCGGCACCAGCGCCTCGCGGATGAACACGTCGCGCGCGGCCTTCGGGTCGACGCGGCCGAAGGACACCGCGCGGCGTGCCACCAGCGTCAGGCCGTAGAGCTGCACGCGCTCGCTCGCGACGACTTCACCGCGCTTGCGTTCCCAGTGCGGCTCGAACCAGTCGCGCGTGACCCGGTCGCCGGCAACCTCCTCGATCCACTCGGGCTCGATGCGCGCGGCGCAGCGGGCGAACAGGCGCGAAGTCTCCGTCAGCTCGGCCGCGAGCAGCCAGCGCGTGCCGCGGCGCGCCAGCCCCGAGCCCGGGTGCAGGTAGAACTTGAGGCCGCGGGTGCCGAGGTAGTGCGCTTCGGCGTCCGCCTTGACGCCGACGTTGCCGAGCAATCCGGCGAGCAGCGCCTTGTGCACGGCGGCGTAGCGCGCCGCGTCGATCGTCGCCGGCAGCGCCTGCGGCCACTTCCACCCCGCCTCCTCCAGCGTGGCGACGAGCTGGCGGTGGACGTCCCGCCATTCGATCAGCCGCAGGAACGAGACGAACTGCGCGCGGCACGCGTCGACCTGCCGCCGGTGCGGGAGCTTCTGCGCGGCGAGGTCCGCGAAGAACTCCCACAGCGCGACCAGCGACAGGAAGTCGGAGCGCTCGTCGCGGAACTTCAAGTGCGCCTGGTCGGCTGCCTGCTGCCGCTCGAGCGGGCGCTCGCGCGGGTCGGGGACCGCGAGCGCGCTCGCGATGACCAGCGCCTCCGGCAGGCAGCCGCCGTCGCGCGCAGCGACGACGATGCGGCCGATGCGCGGGTCGAGCGGCAGCCGCGCGAGCTCGCGGCCGAGGGGCGTCAGCGCGCGTTGCTCGTCGACGGCGGACAGTTCCTGCAGCAACTGGTAGCCATCGGCAACCGCGCGCGGCGACGGCGCCTCGACGAACGGGAACGCCGCGACGTCGGGCAGCCCGAGCGCGGCCATGCGCAGGATCACCGCCGCGAGCGACGAGCGCAGGATCTCCGGGTCCGTGAAGCGGGGGCGCGCCGCGTAGTCGGCCTCGGCGTACAGGCGCACGCAGATGCCGTCCTGCACGCGGCCGCAGCGGCCGGCGCGCTGGTCGGCCGCCGCGCGCGACACCTTCTCGATCGCGAGCAGCGTGGTCTTGTTGCGCACGCTGTAGCGCTTGACGCGCGCGAGGCCGGTGTCGATCACGTAGCGGATGCCGGGCACCGTCAGCGACGTCTCGGCGACGTTGGTCGCGAGCACGATCCGGCGCCCCGCGGACGGCGCGAACACCCGCTGCTGGTCGGCCACCGACAGGCGCGCGAACAGCGGCAGGACCTCGACGTCGCGCGCGTAGGGCCGGTGCGCGAGCCCACGGCGCAGCAGGTCGCCGGTCTCGCGGATCTCCCGCTCGCCCGGCAGGAACACGAGGATGTCGCCGGGACCGGCGCGCCACAGGTCCTCCGCCGCGCCGACGATCGCCTCCTCCAGATCCTCCTCGTCGTCCGCCTCCTGCGCCGGGTCGGCGGCGCCGACGTCGCCGCCGGCCAGCGGCCGGTACCGGATCTCCACCGGGTACGTGCGTCCGGACACCTCGATCACCGGCGCCGGCGCGTCGGCGGCGCCGAAGTGCCGCGCGAAGCGGTCGGCGTCGAGCGTGGCCGACGTGATGACCAGCCTCATGTCCGGCCGCCGCGCGAGCAACTGCTTCAGATAGCCCAGCAGGAAGTCGATGTTGAGGCTGCGCTCGTGCGCCTCGTCGACGATGATCGTGTCGTACGCGAGGAGGTCGCGGTCGCCCTGCGTCTCGGCGAGCAGGATGCCGTCGGTCATCAGCTTCACGTACGCGTCGGGGCGCGTGTGGTCGGTGAAGCGGACCTTGTAGCCGACCGCGCCGCCGACGGCTTCGCCCATCTCGTGCGCGATGCGCGCGGCCACCGCGCGCGCGGCGATGCGCCGCGGCTGCGTGTGGCCGACGAGGCCGCGGACGCCGCGGCCGGCGGCGAGGCAGATCTTCGGGAGTTGCGTCGTCTTGCCGGAGCCGGTCTCGCCGCAGACGATCACGACCGGGTGCGCGCGGATCGCACGCTCGATCTCGCCGGCGCGCTGCGCGACGGGGAGCTCCGGCGGAAACGCGAACCTCGGCGTCCCGCCGGCGCGCGCGGCGCAACGCGCCACCGCCGTCTCGACGTCGGCGGCGATCCGCGCCCATTCCGTCGCGGGCGCCCGGCGCGAGCGGGCGGCCTGCAGGCGCCGGGCAAGGCGCGCGGCGTCCGCGGCCATGGCGAGCGGCAGGCGCGCGGCGAGTTCGTCGTACGGGATTGCCATCGGGAATCGCGGCGGCGGGCCGGCAGCGGCCGGCGGCGGTGGACGTGGAGGTGGAGCGGCGCGAATTCTACCGCGCGCGTCCGCGGTTTCAGTATCATTCGCCCCTTGCGGGCGCCGGCCGGAAACGCGCGCCCGCCCCGACATCCGGAGGTCACGCCATGCATGCATCCGCCACACGCCCGCCCCGCCGCGCGCTTGCCACCGCGGCGCTCGCCGCCCTGCTCGGCTTTGCGGCACTCGCCGCCGACGCGGTCACGCTGCGCTGGGCCGGCCGCGGCGACATGCAGACGACGGATCCGCACTCGCAGAACGAGGGGCTGACCAACAACGTCAACAGCCTGGTCTACGAGTTCCTGGTCCAGCGCGACAAGAACCTGGGCCTCATCCCGTCGCTGGCCGAGTCCTGGACGCAGGTCAACCCGACGACGTGGCGCTTCAAGCTGCGGCCCGGCGTGAAGTTCCACGACGGCACGCCGTTCAGCGCCGACGACGTCCTCTTCAGCTACGAGCGGGCGAAGGCCGACACGTCGCAGCTGCGCGCGTACGCGAACGCGGCGGGCGTGCCGAAGAAGATCGACGACCTCACGGTCGAGTTCACGACCAACGGTCCCAACCCGATCATGCTGGAGCACGTCGCGACGATCAACATCATGTCGAAGGCGTGGTGCGAGAAGAACCGCTGCCAGAAGCCGCAGAACTTCGCGGCGAAGGAGGACATGATCACCGCGCGCGCGGCCAACGGCACCGGGCCGTACGCGCTGGTGTCGCGGCAGCCGGACGTGAAGACGGTGCTGAAGAAGAACCCGGACTGGTGGGGCATCAAGGCGGGGCTCTTCGACGGCAACATCGACGACGTCGTCTACACGCCGATCGTGTCCGACGCGACCCGCGTGGCCGCGCTCATCTCGGGCGAGGTCGACCTCATCAACGACCCGCCGCCGCAGGACGTGCCGCGGCTCGCGCAGACGCCGAACATCAAGGTGATCGAAGGGGTCGAGAACCGCATCGTGTTCCTCGGCATGGACCAGGCGCGCAACGAACTCCTGTACTCGAGCGTCAAGGGCAAGAACCCGCTGAAGGACGTGCGCGTCCGGCAGGCGCTCTACCACGCGATCGACATCGACGCCATCCAGAAGAACACGATGCGCGGCCTGTCGCGGCCGACCGGCGCGATCCTGCCGTCGCCGGTGACGTCCACGCCCGAGATCGAGCGCCGGCTGCCCTTCGACCGGGACCGCGCGAAGAAGCTGCTGGCGGACGCCGGCTACCCGAGCGGCTTCGAGGTCACGCTCGACTGCCCGAACAACCGCTACGTGAACGACGAGCGGATCTGCCAGGCGATCGCCGCGATGTGGTCGCAGGTCGGGGTCGCGACCAGGGTCAACGCGATGCCGCGCGCACTGTACTTCCCGAAGCTCGAGAAGACCGACACCAGCATCTACATGCTGGGTTGGGGCGGCGCGTCGACCGACGGCATCTTCACGCTGCAGCCGGTGTTGTCCACGTGGAACGGCAAGGGCGACGGCGACTTCAACTACGGCCGCTACTCGAACGCCAAGGTGGACGAGCTCACCGCCAAGGTGAAGGTCAACATGAACCAGCCGGAGCGCTTGGCGCAGATCCGCGAGGCACTCTCCGCGCAGAACGCCGAGGTGAACCTGATCCCGCTGCACCGGCAGGTGATCCCGTGGGCATCGCGCGGCAACTTCAGCGTGCCGCACCGGGCCGACAACTTCGTCACGCCCTACTGGGCAACACTGAAGTGACGTCCGACAGTTTCACGCAAACTGCGCGTGAAACTGTCGGCCGAAAGCAGTCAGCGCGGATGGCTTCGGGCGGCCGGGCGCCTTCCGCGTAGCAAAGGCAACGAAGCGCGCCGATCGCCGCCGCTTCGCGGCTCGCTCGGTAGCGCGCGCGTGCCGGCTGAAAACCCATGCGGACGGTTGTGAATTGCCCGCGACCGTCCTTGCGCTCCGCGCGCTCGTCCGCACGACGCTCGCCATCGGCCTCCCTCTCCCCGCAGGGGAGAGGGCTGGGGTGAGGGGGACTTCGCCTACGCCGGAGCGCGGGCCGGCGCGACGCAGCGCGTCGCCGCCCACGCGAACGCGACCGTCACCACCGTCGCGAGCGCGACGAGCGCCCACGCCGTCGCGGTGCCGGCGAGCGCTGCGGTCCTGCCCGCTTCCAGGACGATGCCGGTCGCGACGAACGCGGGCACGGCGCGCAGGTCGTAGCGCAGCACCAGCCACGCCATCGCCAGCGCGACGAGGCCCTCGACGCCGCCCTGCAGCAGCGCGTGGCCGGCGTCGCGCCCGGCGACGATTGCCAGCGCGACGCCGATGCCGACGAGCACCAGCGCCGCCAGCGCGATCCGCCGCGTCCAGCCGACCGTGGCGCGGTCTACGACGGCGAGCAGGAACAGCGTGACCGCCAGCGCCGGGACGAACGCGAGGCCCGCCGTCAGCGCGCCCACCCACGGCCACGCCCCTGCGACGAGCTTTGTATCCGGCCACTGCGGCAGCGTTTGCGGCACGAGCGCCGCCAGCGCTGCGGCAATGCCGGCGGTCGCACACGCCGCGGCGACGCCGGCGAGCCACGCAGGCAGCCTCCCGGCGAGGCGCGATGCCACCTGCGCGCGCGCGTAGTGCGCGCCGACGCCCGCCAGCAGCCCAACCAGCAGCGCGAGCACGACGCCGCCGGCGAGCGTGCCGAGCACCGTGAGTGTCAGCTGGGTCGCGATCGGCTCCGTGGTGCGCAACTGCATCGCGACCGTCGGCCAGTTGTTCGCGGCGCCGACCACCGACATCGCGAGCGTCAGCGCGGCGACCCACCAGAACGCGCGCCGGTCGCAGGATCCGCGGCTCCACGCCATGACCGCGTAGACCAGCGCCGCTACCGCGAGCAGCAAGACCAGCGCGAAGCCGGCGATCTTGAGGTTCTGCCGTCGGCCCTCCCGCTCGGCATCGGCACGCTGCCACGCCTCGGGGACGAACAGCGAGTGCCCGGACAGCACGACCTCGTCGCCGGCGACCACGACCTGCACGCGCGCCTCGCCGCCGCCGCCGACCGCCACCGCGGGGTTCGCCCACGCGAAGCTCCAGTCGCGGCGCGCGGGCCGCTTTTCCTGTTCCGCCACGCGGGGCGCGAGCGCGGCGGCGGACAGGCCGAGACGCTTCTGCAGCGCGTCGGCGGCCAGCGCCTGCGCCGCGTCGCGCTCGAGCATGGCGCCGGCGCGGCCTTCCGGCAGCCGGTGCACGACGCTGCGCACGCGGCCGTTGCCGGCGACGGTCGCCCGCCATTCCTCCGCGCGCTCGGCGACGTCGCCGTCGAAGCGCGCGAAGCGCACTTCCCACACCGGGGGCGCCAGCACGTCGCCGACCAGCGCGCGATACTGCGCGGGGCCGGCCTCGCGCCACACGAACGCGTGCCACTGGCGCTGCGCCGGACTGTCGAGCGCGACAGCCGGCAGCGAGCGGCGCGTCCACTCGGGGCCGAGCGCCGCGCCGCGCGCGGCGATCTCCGCCGCCGCCGCCGCCTCGGCCTCGGCGCGGCCGATCGCGAGCGGCGGCGCGTCCGCGACGAACGGCGTGAACGCGATCCACGCCACGAGTCCGGCGGCGCCGACCCCCGGCAGCGCGCGCTGCAGCAACGCCGCGCGCGTGCCGATCGCGCCCGCGACGGCAGCGCGCTCGGGTGCGACCGGCGCCGGCACGCGCGGCTGCCACGCGCCATTGCGCAGCGTCGCGGGCAGCGCGAGCCACCCCGCCTGCCGCGCGCGCCACCCGAGGACGACCGCGGCCGGCAGGAGGCCCGCCGCGATCACCAGCGCGCGCTGCACCCACGCGCCGGGCGCGTCGATCAGGAACAGCGGGATCGAGATCAGCACGAGGTCGAACACGGCGTGCAGCAGGATCGTGGGCAGGAGCCCGTAGCGCAGGAAGATCGCCGCCCAGAACAGCGACGGCGCCAGCAGCTCGACCAGCCGCGAATACGACGGCAGGCCCGGATAGTTCGCGTGCGCGGCGCCGAAGATCACCGCCTGCAGCACGAATGCGATGGCGATGCCGAGTCCGCGGCGGCCGTAGCGCGCGCCGATGAGCGCACCCAGCGCCAGCGGGACCGCGCGGAACACGCACTCCTCCATGAACCCCGCCTGCAGCGAGATCGCGATCGGCGTCAGCGCCGGCACCAGCGACGACAGGATGTTGGGATCGGTGAGCGACTCCGACGGCTGCCACCAGCCCAGCCACCGGTTGGTCGCGAAGTAGAAGACGGCGATGAACGCGAGTTCGAGCGGCACGAACAGGTAGCCGCCAGCCGTCCGGCCGAGGACCTCGACCGTGCCGCCCGCCTCGCGCGACCACAGCCGCCACAGCTGCGGGTGGTCGGGGAACGCGCGGCGCGTCAGGCCTTCCGCGGCCATGAACACCTCGCCCAGCGCCAGCCCGCCGCCGACGAACACCAGCAGCGCCATCCCCCATTGCCGCAGCCAGAACGTGGTCGCGTCCTGCGTCGTCGGAAATCCGAACCACGCGGCGGGCGCATTGGCGAGGATCGTCGCGGCGACGAGACCACCCACGATCAGGCCGGCGACCAGCGGCGGCTTCCACACGAGCCAGTGCTGCCGCAGCAGCCACAGCGCGCCGAGCACGCAGCCGATGAGGCCGTACAGCACCCCCGCGGACAGGCTCGCGACGCCGGCGATCGCCTTGTTCGCGCTGCGCATCTCGGCGAAGCGCCGCTCGAAGCTCTCCGGAACATGGACGAACGGCCGCACCTGCGTCAACTCGTCGCCGGTGACCACGAGCTGCAGCCTGATGCGCGCGTCGCCGATCCGGTCCGAGCGCTCGAACACGAACTTGTGGTCGACGCGGCCGGTCGGTCGCGTCTGCTGCGCCTGGTCGAGCAGCGTGTACGGCCCGAAGTCCACCTCCCAGTCGCGCGCGGCGCGCTCGCGCGCGAGCGCCAGCGCCGCCTCCGGCGGCAGGGCCATCGTCGCGGCGTCGCGCACGTACGCTTCGGCCACGCGCCGCGTGAAGCCGTCGAGCGCGCCGTTGGGCCGCAGGCGAATCAGTACCTCGTCGACGCTGCCCAGGCGGAACAGCCGCACGTCCCACCAATAGGGCGAAAACGCACCACCCGCGACCAGCCGGGCGAACGCGTCCTTGCCGCCGCCCTCGAGCTCGACGTAGCTCTGCGCGGACTCGTCGTGGTTGAAAACGATCGCAGTGCGCGCGCCCTCGGGTGCCAACCGGCGTTCCGCCGCGAGCGCCTCGGCCCTGGCGATCGCCGCGTCCCGCGTCATCGTGATGTCGAGGTGGACGAGCGGAATCGCATGCGGAAAAAGTTGCCACGCGACGGCAAGCGACGCGAGCGCGGCCACCGCGTACGCGACCCAGAACGCGGGCCGGCGGTCGAGAGCAATCGTGCCGGAAGTCATGGTCCCCCCCGAGCGGCGCTGCGCGCCGCCCCCCCCAGGGGGCGCGCGCCTTGGGACGGCCCGGCGGCGCTCATGGCCCCCCCCGAGCGGCGCTGCGCGCCGCTCCCCCCCGGGGGGCGAGCGCCTTGGGACGGCCCGGCGGCGCTCATCCGAGCCCCACGATGCCAGCGTCGGCCAGACGCGCGATCGCCGCATCGGCGAGGCCGAGCCGCTCGCGCAGCACCTCACGCGTGTGCTCGGCGAGCAGCGGTGGTGGACGCCTGGGGACGGCCGGCGTGCCGGAAAGCTTGAACGGCGGGCCGACCTGCGGCACGCGGCCGGCGAGTGCGTGCGGCAGATCGAGCCGCAGCCCGCGGGCCTGCACCTGCGGGTCGGCGAACACGGCGTCGAGCCGGTTGATCGGTCCGCACGGCACGCCCGCCTCCTCGAGCGCCACGAGCCAGTCGTGCTGCGCCCGGGTCGCCACGACCGCGGCGACCATCGGCACCAGCGTGGCGCGATGGCGGACGCGGTCCACGTTCTTCGTGAAGCGCGGGTCGGCCGCCCATTCCGGAACGCCGGCGGCGGCGCAGAACTTCGCGAACTGGCCGTCGTTGCCGACGGCGAGGATCAGGTGGCCGTCGGCGCACGCGAACGCCTGGTACGGCACGATGTTCGGGTGCGCGTTGCCCACACGGCCGGGCGGCGCGCCGGTGACGAGGTAGTTCATGTTCATGACCGCCATCATCGCGACGGCGGAGTCGAGCAGCGCGCAGTCGACGTGCTGGCCGCGGCCGGTGCGGTCGCGGTGCGCGACCGCCGCGAGGATCGCGACCGCCGCATACATGCCGGTCACGATGTCGGTGATCGCGATGCCGGCCTTCTGCGGCCCGCCGCCGGGGAGGTCGTCGCACTCGCCGGTCACGCTCATGAACCCGCTCATGCCCTGGATGATGAAGTCGTAGCCGGCGCGCTCGGCGTAGGGGCCGTTCTGCCCGAAGCCCGTGATCGACGCGTAGACGAGCTTCGGGTCGAGTGCGGCCAGGCTCGGGTAGTCGAGCCCGTACTTCGCGAGCCCGCCAACCTTGAAGTTCTCGATCAGCACGTCGCACTGCTGCGCGAGGTCGCGCACGAGGTCGCGCCCCTCCGGCCGCGTGAAGTCGATCGCGACCGACAGCTTGCCGCGGTTGCACGCGAGGTAGTAGGCCGACTCGGACGTGTCGTGGCCGTGTGCGTCCTTGAGGTACGGCGGCGCCCACGCGCGCGTGTCGTCGCCGGTCCCGGGGCGCTCGACCTTGATGACGGTCGCGCCCAGGTCGGCGAAGAGCTGCGTGCACCACGGCCCGGCGAGCACGCGGGACAGGTCGAGGACCGTCAGGTGGGCGAGCGGACCGGGCACAGCGGGAGGCTTACGACCTGAGCGCCGCCAGCACCTCGTCCAGCATCTTCTTCGCGTCGCCGAACAGCATGCGGTTGTTGTCCTTGTAGAACAGCGGATTGTCCACACCCGCATAGCCGGAGGCCATGCTGCGCTTCATGACGATCGACGTCTTCGCCTTCCACACCTCGAGCACCGGCATGCCGGCGATCGGACTGCCCGGATCCTCCTGCGCCGCCGGGTTCACGATGTCGTTCGCACCGATGACGATGGCGACGTCGGTGTCCGGAAAGTCCGCGTTCAACTCGTCCATCTCGAACACGATGTCGTAGGGCACCTTGGCCTCGGCGAGCAGCACGTTCATGTGGCCCGGCATGCGGCCCGCCACCGGGTGGATGCCGAACCGGACGGCCACACCGCGCTCGCGCAGCACCTTCGTGATCTCGTAGACCGTGTGCTGCGCCTGCGCGACCGCCATGCCGTAGCCGGGGACGACGATCACGCTCTTGGCCTCGCGCAGGAGCTCGGCGGTCTCGGCGGCCGAGATCGGGACCACCTCGCCCGCCGGCTCCCCCGCACCGCCGCCCGCGGCCGCCGGCGCGCCGCTGTCGGTGCCGAAGCCGCCGGCGATCACGCTGATGAAGTTGCGGTTCATCGCCGCGCACATGATGTACGACAGGATCGCGCCGCTCGAGCCCACCAGCGCGCCGACGACGATCAGCAGGTCGTTGGACAGCATGAAGCCCGTCGCCGCGGCCGCCCAGCCCGAGTAGCTGTTGAGCATCGACACGACGACCGGCATGTCGGCCCCGCCGATCGCCATCACCATGTGCACGCCGAAGAGCAGCGCGACGACGGTCATCACGATCATCGGCACCATGCCCTCGGCCACGCCGTGGGCCGCGACGAACCGGTAGCCGAACCAGACGACGAGGACGAGGCCGGCCAGGTTGATCCAGTGGCGCCCCGGCAGCAGCATCGGCTTGCCGGAAATCCGCCCCGACAGCTTGCCGAAGGCGATCACGGAGCCTGAGAACGTCACCGCGCCGATCAGCACGCCCAGGTACATCTCGATTTCGTGGATCGCGCGCTCGGCCGGCGTCAACTTCGCCGACACGGCCGGGTCGATGAAGTTGGCGTAGCCGACCAGCATCGCGGCGAGGCCGACGAGGCTGTGCATCAGCGCCACCAGCTCCGGCATCTGCGTCATCTTGACGACGCGCGCCGCGTAGAGCCCGATCGCCGCGCCGACGACCATCGCCGCGACGATGTACGGCAACCCGCCGGCCGTCACGTGCGGGCCGAACACGGTGGCCAGCACGGCGACCGCCATGCCGACCATGCCGTAGAGGTTGCCGCGCCGCGAGGTCTCCGGGTTCGAGAGCCCGCCGAGACAGAGGACGAACAGGATGGTCGCGCCGAGGTAGAAGACCGTGGACAGGCTGATCGACATGGCGGCCCCCTACTTGCGGAACATTTCCAGCATGCGCCGCGTCACCGCGAAGCCGCCGAACATGTTGATCGTGGCGAGCACGATCGCGGCGACCGACAGCCAGCGGATCCACTCGTTGGGCCGCGTGAGGTCCGCGGAGATCTGCGTCAGGTCGGGCGCGATCTGGACCAGCGCGCCGATCGCGATGATGCTGGAGACCGCGTTGGTCACGCTCATCAGCGGCGTGTGCAGCGCGGGCGTCACGTTCCACACGACCATGTAGCCGACGAAGCACGCGAGCACGAACACGGTGAAGTGGCCGAGGAACGAGTGCGGCGCGTAGGCGCCGATCAGCAGGAACAGAAGCGCGCCCACGCCGAAGACGAACGCCGCCTTGGCCGGCGGCATCGCGCCGCTCGGCTTGCCGTGGCCGTGCGCCTTCGGCGGCGCGACGGCGCCAGCGGCCTTGGCGGCAGCCGGCGGGGCGGCGGAGAGCTTGGGCGGCGGCGGCGGCCAGGTCACCTGGCCCTTGTCGATCACGGTCGTCCCGCGCAGCACCTCGTCGTTCATGTCGACGTTGACGGCATCGTTGTCGATGCTCTTCGTCTTGACCATGTCCTCGACGAGGCGCAGCAGGTTGGTCGCGTAGAGCGTGGACGCCTGCTTGGCGAGCCGGCTCGGCAGGTCGGCGTAGCCGATGATCGTGACGCCGTGGCGGACGACGACCTCGCCGGGCACGGTCAGCTCGCAGTTGCCGCCCTGCTCGGCCGCCATGTCGACGATGACGCTGCCCTGCTTCATCGACCGCACCATCTCCTCGGTGATGAGCCGCGGCGCCGGCTTGCCCGGGATCAGCGCGGTCGTGATGATGATGTCGACGTCCTTCGCCTGCTGCGCGAAGGTCTCGCGCTGCGCCTTCTGGAAGCCTTCGCTCATCACCTTGGCGTAGCCGCCCACGCCGCTGCCCTCCTCCTGGTAGTCGACGAAGACGAACTCGCCGCCCATCGACTTCACCTGGTCGGCGACCTCCGGCCGCGTGTCGTTCGCGCGCACGATCGCGCCGAGTCCCGTGGCAGTGCCGATCGCCGCGAGGCCCGCCACACCCGCGCCGATGACGAAGACCTTCGCCGGGGGCACCTTGCCCGCCGCCGTGATGGAGCCGGTGAAGAAGCGGCCGAAGTGGTGCGCCGCCTCGATCACCGCGCGGTACCCGGCGATGTTGGCCATCGACGACAGCGCGTCGAGCTTTTGCGCGCGCGAGATCCGCGGCACGCTGTCCATCGCGAGCACGGTCGCCTTTTTCGCGGCGAGCGCTTGCAGCAGGTCCGGGTTCTGCGCCGGCCAGATGAAGCTGACCAGCGTGCCGCCTTCGCGCAGCAACCCGATCTCGGTCGAGTCGGGCGCGCGCACCTTGAAGACGATGTCGGCCTGCGACCACAGCGCCGCGCGCGCGGCGACGACCTCGGCCCCCGCCGCGCGATAGGCGTCGTCGCTGATCTGCGCGGCATCGCCCGCCCCGGCCTCGACCGCAACGCGGAACCCCTGCTTGACGAGCTTCGCGACCACCTCGGGCACCGTGGCGACCCGCTTCTCGCCGGGCTGGACCTCGCGGGGAACACCGATCGTCAGCGCCATTGCTCTCTCCCTGTCTGCCATGAACGTCCGATCCCGACGGGGAAATGGCGTCCGTTCCCCGAATCGTGCCACAAACGCCTTAGGCCGCGCCCGCACGTCGCACGGATCGCGACGCGGGTCGTGATCGCGTTCACGATTCCGCGTCCAGCGGCCGCAGCAGCGGGGCGAGCGCCGCGAGCCCGTCGCGGTCGAGCTTGCCGGCGGCGGTCTGCGGCAGGTGCAGGACGCGGCAGACGCGACGGGGGCGCTTGTGCGGCGCGAGCCGCGCGCGCAGCCACGCGCCGAGCGCGTCGTCGTGCGGCGCGCCGTCGGGCGCGACGACGAGCGCGGCCGCGACGATCTCCCCCCACGCGTCGTCGGGGACCCCGAACACGGCGGCCGCCGCGACGCCGGGACAGCGCTCGAGCGCGCGCTCGACCTCGGCCGGATACACGTTCTCGCCGCCGGTCACGATGAGGTCGGTGCGCCGCGCGTGCACGGTCACGCAGCCGCGCGCGTCGACCGCGCCCAGGTCGCCGGTGTCGAACCACGCTTCGGGCGGGAGCGGCGGCGCGCCGAGATAGCCCGCCATCAGCATCGGCCCGCGCACCTCGATGCGCCCGGCGACGACGCGCAGTTGCGCGGGCGGCAGGACGCGGCCCGTGCCGCATGCCGCCGGCGCGAAGCGCTCGGCGTACGGCGTGGCGACGACCTGCGAGCAGGTCTCCGTCATGCCGTACGTCAGCACAATCGGCACGCCGCGCTCCGCCGCGCGGCGCAGCAGCGGCTCGGGCGCCGCCGCGCCGCCGACGAGGATCGCGCGCAGGTGCGCGGGCGGTCGCCATCCCGGATGCGCATCGAGCAGGCGCGCGAGCATCGTCGGCACCAGGGACACGAGCGTCACGCGCGCGTCCGCGAGCGTAGCCGGCAGCGTCGCGGCGTCGAAGCCCGGCGCGAGCACGGCGGTGCGCCGCGCGGCGAGACAGCGGGTGAGGATCGACAGCCCGCCGACGCGCGCGATCGGCATGCAGGCGAGCCAGCGGTCGTCGGCCTGCCAGCCGAGGTTCGCGGCGCTCGCCGCCGCCGACGCCGCGAGCGCGGCGCGCGTGAGCACCGCGCCGCGCGGCCGCCCGGTCGTGCCCGACGTGTGGATGACGACGGCCGCGTCGGGATGCACGTCGCGCGCCGCGCGCCGCGCATCGGCGACGTAAGCGCCGCGCTCCTCCGCCGTCAGCCGCGGGTGCAGCAGCAGCGCCGGCACGCGCAGTTCGAGGAGCGCGAGCAGCGTGACCGCGGTCGCGAGCGCGTTGTCCGCCACGAGCGGAAACGCGGCGCCGTGGCCGCGCGCGTGCGCGATTTCCGGCAGCGCGTCCTCGACCAGCGCGGCGAGCTGCGCGTACGTGTACGACCGGCCGCCGACGACGAGCGCCGGGCTCGCGCCGGCCTGCCCGGCCGCCGCGCGGATCGACAGCGCGTCGCTCATCGTCGCGAGCCGGCGCCGCGCGCGCTACGGCAGCCGCCGGAACTTCCGGAAGTCCGGCCGCCGCTTCTCGAGGTACGCGTTCCTGCCTTCCTTCCCCTCTTCCGACAGGTAGTAGAGCAGGGTCGCGTTGCCGGCCAGCTCCTGCAGGCCCGCCTGCCCGTCGCAGTCGGCATTGAGCGCCGCCTTGAGGCAGCGCAGCGCGATCGGACTGTTCGCGAGCATCTCGCGGCACCACTGCACGGTCTCCGCCTCCAGCCGCTCGTACGGCACCACGCAGTTGACGAGGCCCATGTGGAGCGCCTGCTTCGCGTCGTACTGCCGGCACAGGAACCAGATCTCGCGCGCCTTCTTCTGCCCGACGATGCGCGCCATGTACGCGGCGCCGTAGCCACCGTCGAAGCTGCCGACGCGTGGACCGGTCTGGCCGAAGCGCGCGTTGTCCGCGGCGATCGTCAGGTCGCACATCATGTGCAGCACGTGGCCGCCGCCGATCGCGTAACCGGCGACCATCGCGACGACCGGCTTCGGCAGCGTGCGGATCTGCCGCTGCAGGTCGAGCACGTTCAGGCGCGGCACGCCGTCGCCGCCGACGTAGCCGCCGTCGCCGCGCACGCGCTGGTCGCCGCCCGAGCAGAACGCCTCGCGTCCCTGCCCGGTCAGCACGATCACGCCGATGTTCGCGTCGTCGCGCGCGTCGGCGAACGCCCGCTCCATCTCCTGCACGGTCTCCGGGCGGAACGCGTTGCGCACCTCGGGCCGGTTGATCGTGATCTTGGCGATGCCCTCGGCGGTCTTGGCGTAGAGGATGTCCCGGTAGCCCGGGACGTCGTTCCACGTGGGGACGGTCGGCAATTCCTGCTGCGGCATCGATGGCTCCCGTCGTTCGCCCAGGTCTATCTTGGCGTCCGGCCTTGCGGGGCTGGTCACGACCGTCGCGGATCGCCGCGTTCAGCCGGTCGATCGCGGCGGGCGGCGTGCCCGCCGGCGCGAGAATCCCGTCCCACGCCGACACCTCGAAGCCGGGCAGGCCCGACTCCGCGACCGTCGGAATGTCGGGCGCCGCGGGCACCCGCGCCGCCGTGGTCACCGCGAGCGCACGCAGCTTCCCGCCCTTCGCGAGCGGCAGCACGTTCGGCATCACGTCGATCATCATCGCGACGTGGCCGCCCATGAGGTCGTTCGCGGCCAGCGCGCCGCCGCGGTACGGCGTGTGCACGAGGTCGACCTGCGCGACGGTCTTGAACATCTCGCCCGCCAGGTGCGACGTCGTGCCGTTGCCGGCCGACGCGAAGAAGACACGGCCGGGATTGGCCCTGGCGTACGCGACCAGCTCGGCGACCGTCGCGACCGGCAGGCCCGGGTAGACGACGACCAGCGCCGCGATCTGCGTCATCCGCGACACCGGGGCGAAGTCGCGCACGGGGTCGAACGGGATGCTCGCGTACAGCGCCCGGTTGATCGCGTGCGTGCCGTTGGTGCCGTACAGCAGCGTGTAGCCGTCGGGCGCCGCGCGCGCGACGTGCTCGGCGCCGACGTTGCCGCCGGCGCCCGGGCGGTTCTCGATGACGATCGTCGTGCCCAACTCGCGCGCGACGCGCGGCATGATCGTGCGCGCGAGGACGTCGGCGCCGCCGCCGGCGGGGAACGGCACGACGAGGTGGATCGGTCGGTCGGGATAGTCGGCGCGGGCCGGGGCGGCGGCGAGCGCGAGTGCGGCGGCAACCGCGCCCAGGCAGCGGCCGAGCGCACGCGGGAGTCCGGGGCGGCGCATCGGAAGCTCCGTCAGAGCGCGTCGGCGACCGCGCGGCCCAGGTCGGCCGTCGTCGCGCGCCCGCCGAGGTCCGGCGTGCGCGGCGCGCCCGGGTCGGCCAGCACGCGCTCGATCGCGGCGACGATCGCCGCCGAAGCGTCCTTGTACCCCAGGAAATCGAGCATCAGCGCGCCCGACCAGATCTGCCCGATCGGGTTGGCGATGCCGCGGCCCGCGATGTCCGGCGCGGAACCGTGCACCGGCTCGAACAGCGACGGAAACGCGCGCTCCGGGTTCAGATTTGCCGACGGCGCGATGCCGATCGTGCCGCAGACGGCCGGCCCCAGGTCCGACAGGATGTCGCCGAACAGGTTGGACGCGACGACGACGTCGAATCGCTCGGGCCGCTGCACGAAGTGCGCGGACAGGATGTCGATGTGGTACTGGTCGGCGCGGATGTCCGGATAGTCGGCGGCGACCGCGCGGAACCGCTCGTCCCAGTACGGCATCGTGATCGAGATGCCGTTCGACTTGGTCGCCGACGTCACGTGCTTCGCCGCGCGCGTGCGCGCGTGGTCGAACGCGAAGCGCAGCACGCGGTCGACGCCCTTGCGCGAGAACACCGACTGCTGGAACACGATCTCGCGCTCGGTGCCTTCGTACATGCGGCCGCCGACCGACGAATACTCGCCTTCGGTGTTCTCGCGGACGACGACGAAGTCGATGTCGCCGGGCTTGCGGTTGGCGAGCGGCGACGGGATGCCGGGCATCAGCTTGCACGGGCGCAGGTTCACGTACTGGTCGAACTGGCGGCGGAACAGGATGAGCGAGCCCCACAGCGACACGTGGTCGGGCACGGTGGCGGGCCAGCCGACCGCGCCGTAGTAGATCGCCTCGAACGCGGACAGCTGCGCGAACCAGTCGTCGGGCATCATCTTCCCGTGCTTCGCGTAGTAATCGCAGCTCCAGTCGAACGCCGTCGGCGCGAGCGCGATGCCGAACTTGCGCGCCGCCGACTCGACCACGCGCATGCCTTCCGGCATGACCTCCTTGCCGATGCCGTCGCCGGCGATCACGGCGATCCTGTGCGCGGTCATGGTCCGCTTCCCGGGGCCAAAACTGCGATTTTACGCGTGCCCGCGGCCTCGTCCGAACGTCGTAGTGCGGGCGGCGCCCGGCGCCTCTACGCTGCGCGCATTCCTTCCGGCACCGTGAACCCGCCATGAATTCCCGCAACTACTGGATCGGCGTCGTTGCGCAAGACCACGTCGCCGCGGGCGTGGCCGGCGGCTTCGCCCAGCTCAACCACGGCAAGGCGGGGCCGCTCGAGCGGATGCGCGAGGGCGACGGCCTCGCGTACTACTCGCCGCGCGCCACGTGGCCGGACGGCCCGCCGCTGCAGGCGTTCACGGCCATCGGCCGCGTCGCCGCCGGCGGGATCCGGCAGGCGGGCGACGGCGCGCCGTTCCCGCCATTCCGGCGCGCCGTGGACTACCTGCCGTCGCGCGCGGTGCCGGTCAGGCCGCTCATCGGCGCCCTCACGTTCATTCGCAGCAAGGACCACTGGGGCGCCGCCTTCCGCTTCGGCTTCCTGCGCGTCCCGGAGGAGGACTTCGCGCGCATCGCGGCAGCGATGGGCCGGGACTTCGCGGCAGACTTCCCGGCGGCCGCGCCCGCCTCGACGTAGCGCAGGCGCCGCGCCGGCTTTACAACCCGGGAGCGCTGCGTTAACCTTCTGGTTAATTGCGGTTTCCCTGTCGATGCCGGTGTTCGCCGCACGCGAACCCGGCGTTTTTGTTTGGCGCGACTCCTCGCCGCCTGCTGCCGCCCACCCTCACCCGATGTCTGCCGCAGCCACGTCCGCGCCTGCCGCCCGCCACCGCCGCGCGGTGCTGTTCATGATCGTCGCCGCCGTCTGCTGGTCGACCGGCGGCCTGCTCGTCCGCCAGCTCTCGATCACCAACGCGTGGGAGATCGTGTTCTGGCGGTCGCTGTTCATGACCGGGTTCGTCGCCGTCGTCCTCTCCGCGATGCACGGCCGCGGCATGCCGGCCGCCGTGCGCGCCGCAGGCTGGCCGGGAATCGTCGCCGGCCTCTTCCTCGCCGGTACGTTCTTCTTTTTCATCGGGTCGCTGACGCGCACCACCGTCGCCAACACGTTCGTGCTGATGAGCGTGTCGCCGTTCCTCGCGGCCATCGCCTCGCTCGTCTTTCTGCGGGAACCGGTCGCCGTGCGCACGTGGCTGGCGATGGGGATCGCGTTCGCGGGCATCCTGGTGATGTTCGGCGGCACCGCCGACGCAGGACAGTTGGTGGGCAACCTGCTGGCGCTCGGCGTGTCCGTGTGCTTCGCCGCGCAGCTCACCGTGCTGCGCAAATTCCACGCGACGGTGGACATGCTGCCGATGGTGATGATCGCCGGCCTGTGGACGCTGCTGCCGGCGTGGCTGCTCGCGGGCCCGTTCGCCGCCACGCCGCGCGACCTCGCGGTCCTCGCGTTCATGGGCTGCGTGCAGCTGGGCACCGGCTGCCTGCTCGCGACCGCCGCGTCGCGCACGCTGCCCGCCTCCGAGTTGGGCCTGCTCGCGCTGCTCGAGCCGATCCTGGGGCCCCTGTGGGTCTGGGTGCTGATGGGCGAGCATCCGGGCCGCAGCGCGCTTGCCGGCGGGGCGCTGGTGCTCGCCGCCGTCATTGCCAACGAGGCGCTGGCCGCGTGGCGCGGCCGGGGCCGGGGCGCCGGCGAGCCGCTGCCGGGGCCGTGACGGAAACCACTCCGCGGCGCGCGCGACCGTGATGGCGCTTCCGGACTTTCCGCTCGGCTTCTACCCGGTCGCGGTCCTCGCGATCCTGATCACCGGCGTCTCGAAGGGCGGCTTCGGCCAGGGCGCGGGCGGCCTCGCCGTGCCGCTGATGTCGATGTTCATCGCCCCGCCCGTAGCGGCCGGGATCATGCTGCCGATCCTGTGCGCGATGGACATCTTCGGCGTGCACGCGTACCGGAAGCGGTGGTCGCGGGAGCACCTCGCGGTCATGCTCCCGGGCGCGCTCGTCGGCATCGCGGCGGGCGGCCTCGCGTTCGGACTGCTGCCGGTCAACGCGATCCGGCTGCTGCTCGGGCTCATCGCCGTCACCTTCGCGCTCAACCAGTGGGGCAAGCTGACCGAGCGGCTGGCCAACCGCCTGGCCGCCCGGCGCGGTCCGCCGGGCCGCGTCGCCGGCGCGTTCTGGGGCGGGCTGTCCGGCTTCACGAGCACGCTCGCCCACGCCGGCGGCCCCCCGTTCGCCGTCTACATGCTCGCGCAGAAGGTCGACAAGACGCTCTTCGTCGGCACGTCGGCCGTGTTCTTCCTCGTCGTCAACTACGTCAAGCTCGTGCCGTACTACTTCGTCGGGCAGCTCAACGTCGGCAACCTGGCCACCGCGCTCCTGTTCTCCCCGCTCGCGCCGCTCGGCATCTGGCTCGGCGTGTGGATCCACCGGCGGATGTCGCAGACGGCGTTCCTCAACGTCAGTTACGCGCTCCTCCTCGCCACCGGCCTCAAGCTCATCTATGACGCGGTGGCGTAAACAAATCGCTGCGCGAATTGTTTACGATCGAAGTCAGCGCGAAAAGCTCCGGGCGGCCCTCGGCTCCTTGGACTCGCGCGCCGACGTGCGACGCCAGCGCGTCGCCTCGCCGCGTCGACTCGCACTTGCCGTCGATCCCCGCTTCGCGGGGCCCCTCGCCGGCTGCTCGCGCCGCCACGCCTTCCGCGTAGCATGAGCCACGAGGCACACCGATCGCAGGTCGCTATGCTCCCAGCTCAGTGGCGCGCGCATGCGCGCTGACAGCCTTCGGCGAAGCGCGTGCGGTGCGCGCGTGCGTCTCACCCCGACCCGCTCCCCGTCCCGGGGAGCGGGAGGGCACTTCGCGCAGGCGCCGCGGATATCCGTTCCTCGCCCCGCGCAGTGGGGAGAGAGCCGGGGTGAGGGGCGCCCGCGGTCCCCGACGCCTCGATCCGCGGCACTCCGACCGCGTCGTTGGTATGATGGGTCATTCCACGGCCAGGCAGGCACCGCGATGAAGCAGACGTTCCTCGACTTCGAGCAGCCGATCGCCGAGCTGCAGGCGAAGATCGACGAGCTGCGCTACGTGCACGAGGACTCGGCGGTCGACATCTCCGACGAGATCTCCCGGCTCACGAAGAAAAGCCAGCTGCTGACGAAGGAGATCTACGCCAAGCTCTCCGCCTGGCAGATCGCGCAGGTCGCGCGCCACCCGCAGCGGCCGTACACGCTCGACTACGTCGGCAGCCTGTTCTCGGACTTCCGCGAGCTGCACGGCGACCGCGCGTATGCCGACGACCCCGCGATCGTCGGCGGTCTCGCGCGCTTCAACGGCCAGCCGTGCATGGTGCTCGGCCACCAGAAGGGCCGCGACACCAAGGAGAAGATCCACCGCAACTTCGGCATGCCGCGCCCGGAGGGCTACCGCAAGGCGCTGCGGCTCATGAAGCTCGCCGAGAAGTTCGGGCTGCCGCTGTTCACGTTCGTCGACACGCCGGGCGCGTATCCGGGCATCGGCGCGGAGGAGCGCGGGCAGTCCGAGGCCATCGGGCGCAGCCTGTACGAGATGGCCGGCCTGCGCATTCCCGTCGTCGTCACCGTGATCGGCGAAGGCGGCTCCGGCGGCGCGCTGGCGATCGCCGTCGGCGACGTCACGCTGATGCTGCAGTACGCGACGTACTCGGTGATCTCGCCCGAGGGCTGCGCGTCGATCCTGTGGAAGTCGGCCGAGCACGCATCCGAAGCGGCGGAGATCCTGGGCATCACGGCGCCGCGGCTGAAGCAGCTGGGGCTCGTCGACAAGGTGATCACCGAACCGACCGGCGGCGCGCACCGCGACCACGCGGCGATGATGGCAACGATGAAGAAGGCGCTGACCGAGGCGCTGCGGCACCTCGCGGACCTGCCGGTCGAGACGCTGCTCGAGCAGCGCGAGGACCGCATTCTCGCGTACGGCAAGTTCAAGGAGATCTCCGCCGGGTAGGTGCGCGGCGGAAGGCCGGCGGCAGCGAAGCGATGCGCCACGCCGACGCTACTGCCGACCTGCGCGCGGCCGCGGCGCGCGCGCTTGCAGCGCACGTCGCCCCCGGCGAGGCGGTGGCGGTCGCGCTGTCCGGCGGCCGCGACTCGGTCGTGCTGCTCGACGTGCTACTGCACGTCGCGCCGCCGCGCGGTCACCGGCTCGCGGCGCTGCACGTGCACCACGGCCTGTCCCCGAACGCCGACCGCTGGCAGCGGTTTTGCGCCGACCTGTGCGCGGCGCGCGGCGTGCCGTTCGAATCGCGCGCCGTCACCGTGCCGCGCACGCCGCAAGCGGGCGTGGAAGCGGAGGCGCGGCGCCTCCGCTACGCGGCGCTGGCCGACGCCGCGATCGCGGCGGGCATCGGCCACGTCGCCCTCGCGCACCACCGCGACGACCAGGCGGAAACGCTGCTGCTGCAACTCCTGCGCGGGGCCGGGCCGCACGGCTTGGCCGGCATGGCCGCGGCACGGACCGATCCGCACGGCGTGACGTTCGTGCGGCCGCTGCTCGACATCCCGCGCGCGGCGATCGATGCGTACGCGTCGGCGGCGGGACTCGCGTGGGTCGACGACGAGAGCAACGCCGCGCACCGGCACCTGCGCAACGCCGTGCGCGACGTCGTCCTGCCGGCGCTGGTTCGGGTCGTGGCGCACGCGCCGGCCACGCTCGCGCGCGCGGCGCGGCACCAGGCCGACGCCGCGCGGCTCGCCGACGACCTGGCCGCGCTCGACGCGGCCACGTACGGGGATCGCGGATCGCTCGACCGCACGGCGCTCGCGGTGCTGCCGCCGCATCGCGCGCGCAACCTGCTGCGCTGGTTCGTGCGGCAGCACGGGCTGCCCGCGCCGTCGGAGGCGCGGCTCGCCGCGATGCTCGCCCAGCTCGCCACGGCGCGCGGCGACGCGAACGTGACGCTCGCGCACGCCGGCGTGGCGTTCGGCGTCCATCGCGGCCGCGTCGTCGTGCACGGCGCGCCGCCGCCTGCCTTCGAGGTCCGGTGGCGCGGGGAGCCGGAGTTGGCGCTGCCGCACGGCCGGCTGGCGTTCGCGCGCGCGGTGGGGGCCGGGCTCGACCCGGCGCGCGCCGACGCGGCGCCGGTCCGGGTTCGGCTGCGGATCGGCGGCGAGCGCCTGCAACTCGCCGCCGGGCGGCCGAAACGGGCGCTGAAGTCGCTGCTGCAGGAAGCGGGCCTGCCACCGTGGGAGCGCCGCGGGCTGCCGCTCGTCTGGTGCGGCGACGCGCTGGCCATGGTACCCGGCATCGGCGTCGACGCCGCATTCGCCGCCCCCCCCGGCCGCCCGGGCATCACCGTCGCGTGGCATCCGACCCCGCTTTGACCGAACGCAAACTTGCCCGGCGGACCAGAGTTGACAATGCCGCGCAGTAAGGTCAGTCTGCGACCGCCGAAGCGGGCACCGGGTCCGGGCACCGCGGCGCAGGCATCGGAACCCACGTTCGAGGAGGGAACATGAAGTTCAGTCACGTCGCCGGCGCGCTCGCAGCGGCCATCGCCGCCTGCATGCTCGCCACGGGCAGCGCGCTCGCGCAGCAGCCCATCGTCGTCAAGTTCAGCCATGTGGTCGCCGCCGACACGCCGAAGGGCAAGGGCGCCGAGAAGTTCAAGGAGCTGGCCGAGAAGTACCTGCCCGGCAAGGTCAAGGTCGAGGTCTATCCGAATTCGACGCTGTACAAGGACGGCGAGGAGATGGAGGCGCTGTCGCTGGGCTCCGTCCAGCTGCTGGCGCCCTCGCTCGCGAAGTTCGGCCCGCTGGGCGTGCGCGAGTTCGAGGTGTTCGACCTGCCGTACATGTTCGACGACTACGCCGAGCTGCACAAGGTCACCGAAGGGCCCGCCGGCAAGGCGCTGTTCAAGAAGCTCGAGAGCAAGGGCATCGTCGGTCTCGCGTACTGGGACAACGGCTTCAAGATCATGAGCTCGAACAAGCCGATCAAGACGCCGGCCGACGCCAAGGGCCAGAAGATGCGCATCCAGTCCTCGCAGGTGCTCTCCGCGCAGATGAAGGCGTTGGGCGCGCTGCCGCAGACGATGGCCTTCTCCGAGGTCTACCAGGCGCTGCAGACCGGCGTCGTCGACGGCACCGAGAACCCGCCGTCGAACCTCTACACGCAGAAGATGCACGAGGTGCAGAAGCACGTCTCGGTGACCAACCACGGCTACCTCGGCTACGCGGTGATCACCAACAAGAAGTTCTGGGACGGCCTGCCGGCCGACGTCCGCGCCGGACTCGAGCGCGCAATGGTCGACGCGACCAAGTACGCCAACCAGATCGCCAAGGAGGAGAACGACGGAGCGCTGGAGAAGGTGAAGGCGTCGGGCAAGTCGCAGGTGATAGCGCTGACCCCGGCGGAGCGCGCCGCGTGGAAGAAGGCGCTCGTGCCGGTGCACAAGGACATGGAAGGCCGGATCGGCAAGGACACGATCCAGTCGGTCTACACGGAAACCGGGTTCAAGCCCGACTGACGCGCGCCGTTCGCAACGAGGGTGCCCGCGCCCCGCGCGGGCGCTCTGCTGTCCGCAGTCCGACCGGGAGGAGGCTTTCGCGATGGTCAATCGTTTCCTCGACCACCTCGAGGAGTGGCTCATCACGTTCCTGATCGGCGCGGCGACGGTCATCATCTTCTTCGCCGTCGTCCACCGCTACGCGACCGGCTTCGCGTCCGGCGGCCTGCAGGACGCGCTGCTCAAGCTCGACTTCTCCTGGGCGCAGGAGCTGTGCATCTTCATGTTCGTGTGGATGGCCAAGTTCGGCGCGGCCTACGGCGTGCGCACCGGCATCCACGTCGGCGTGGACGTGATGATCAACGCGCTGTCCGACCGCAAGCGCGGCTGGTTCGTCATCTTCGGGCTGCTCGCCGGGGCGCTGTTCACCGGCATCATCGGCACGTTCGGCGCGCACTTCGTCTGGGAGCTCATGCACACCGACCAGGTGTCGGCCGACCTCGAGCTGCCGAAGTGGCTGGTCTACGCGTGCATCCCGCTGGGCTCGTACCTGATGTGCTACCGGTTCCTGCAGGTCGCGTGGAACTTCCACAAGACCGGGCACCTGCCGCACGCCGACCACGGCCACGTCGAGGGCCTGGACAAGGAAGCCGAGGTCGAGTGGGCGACGATGCCCTCGGACCTGCACCCGCAGGACGTGAAGCCCGGGAGCCAGCCATGAGCGCGCGACAGGCGGCCGGGATGCCGGGGAGCGCACCATGACCGGCGTCGTCATCTTCGGCCTGCTGTGCGCGCTGATGATCACCGGGATGCCGATCTCGATCGCGCTCGGCCTCACGGTGCTCACGTTCCTGTTCACGATGACGCAGGTGCCGCTGGAGTCGGTGGCGCTGAAGCTCTTCACCGGCATCGAGAAGTTCGAGATCATGGCGATCCCGTTCTTCATCCTCGCCGGCAACTTCCTGACGCACGGCGGCGTGGCCAAGCGGATGATCCGCTTCGCCACCGCGATCGTCGGCCACTGGCACGGCGGGCTCGCGTTGGGCGGCGTGCTCGCCTGCGCGCTGTTCGCGGCGGTGTCGGGCTCCTCGCCGGCGACCGTCGTCGCCATCGGGTCGATCCTGCTGCCGGCGATGGTCAAGCAGGGCTACCCGATGAAGTTCGGCGTCGGCGTCATCGGCACGTCGGGCTCGCTCGGCATCCTGATCCCGCCGTCGATCGTGATGGTGATCTACGCGGTGTCGACCAACTCGTCGATCGGGCGGCTGTTCATCGCCGGCATCATTCCCGGCGTCCTGCTCGCGTTGCTGCTGATGCTGGTGACCTGGCTGGTCGCGAAGAAGCGCAACTACCCGCGGATGCCGTTGGCGAGCTTCAAGGAGATGCTGGCGGCGTTCCGCGAGAGCTTCTGGGGGCTGTTCCTGATCGTCGTCGTGATCGGCGGCATCTACGCCGGCCTCTTCACGCCCACCGAGGCCGCCGCGATGAGCGCGATGTACGCGTTCTTCGTGGCGGTGTTCGTCTACAAGGACCTGACGCTGAAGCAGGTGCCGAAGGTGCTGCTCGACAGCGCGAACCTGTCGGCGATGATCCTGTACATCATCACCAACGCCGTGCTGTTCTCGTTCCTGCTGACGTCCGAGCAGATCCCGCAGGACCTGTCGGCGTGGATCAACGCGATGGGCCTGTCGCCATGGATGTTCCTGGTCGTCGTCAACATCCTGCTGCTGGTCGCCGGCAACTTCATGGAGCCCTCCTCGATCCTGCTCATCACCGCCCCGCTGCTGTTCCCGGTCGCGATGAAGCTCGGCATCGACCCGATCCACTTCGGGATCATCATGGTCGTCAACATGGAAATCGGCATGATCTCGCCGCCCGTGGGCTTGAATCTCTACGTTGCGTCCGGGATCTCGGGGCTGGGCCTCACCGACACGACCAAGGCCTGCCTGCCGTGGATCCTGGTGATGCTCCTGTACCTGCTCCTGATCACGTACGTGCCGATCATCTCGACATGGCTGCCGGCGGTGCTGATGGGCGCCGCGACCTGACCCCCCCGCATGCCGGAGTGCAACGGGCCGCCTGCGCGGCCCGTTGGCTTTTGCGCGGCGGCGTCGTGGCGCCGGCGCGCGCGCGCGGCTGCGTGCAGCCGGCGGGCGCCGTGGCGCCTGGTCGGCGCGACCGAGCCGCCGGCGCAGGAGAGCTTCGCGACGACGGCCGTCCGCTGCAGCGCCTTGCCCATCCCTGCCGCCCGCGTGCGCGCCACCGTGTCGGTGGGGCCGCGGGCGGCGAACGGAACCATCCGTGCCACCGGCTCGGCCGGATCCACCTGCGCGGACGCCGCCGCGGCCACCCCTCACGCGCGCCGGATACGCACGCTGCGGCGCAGCGTCGGCCGTGGTATAATTTTGAATTTATTCGCATTTATTTCGCCGGAGTCGAGAAATGGCCGTAGAACGCACGCTTTCCATCGTCAAGCCAGATGCCGTCGCCAAGAACGTCATTGGGGAAATCTACGCCCGCTTCGAGAAGGCGGGGTTGAAGATCGTTGCCGCCCGCATGGCGTGGCTGTCGCGGGCCGAGGCCGAGGGCTTCTACGCGGTGCACCGCGAGCGGCCGTTCTTCCGCGACCTCGTCGATTTCATGATTTCCGGGCCGGTGATGATCCAGGTGCTCGAAGGCGAAAACGCCATCGCCAGGAACCGCGAACTGATGGGCGCCACCGACCCGAAGAAGGCCGCGCCGGGGACCATCCGCGCCGACTTCGCGCAGTCCATCGACGCCAACGCGGTCCACGGCTCGGATGCGCCGGAGACCGCGCGCGTCGAGATCGCCTACTTCTTCCCGGCGCTGGCGGTCTATTCGCGGTAACGAGAAAGTCTCACAATGAGACGCCGAGGCACAGAGGACAAGCCGGCCCTGGTTTCTCTGCGTCTCGGCGCCTCTTTGTGAACAGGCACGTCATGACGAATCTCCTCGACCTCGCGCCGTCCGCGCTCGCCGCGTTCTTCGCCGAACGTGGCGAGAAGCCGTTTCGCGCGCGGCAGGTGTCGCGCTGGGTCCACCAGCGGTTCGTCGCCGACGTGGGCGCGATGACGGACCTCGCGAAGCCACTGCGCGAGCGACTCGCCGCGGAGGCGCAGGTGCGCGGGCCGACGGTGATCCGCGACACGACGTCCGCCGACGGCACGCGCAAGTGGCTGCTCGACGCGGGCAACGGCAACGCGGTCGAGGCGGTCTACATCCCGGAAGACGACCGCGGCACGCTGTGCGTTTCGTCGCAGGCGGGGTGCGCGCTCGACTGCGCGTTCTGCGCGACCGGCAAGCAGGGCTTCAACCGCAATCTGACCACCGCCGAGATCGTCGGCCAGCTGTGGCACGCCAATCGTGCGCTGCTCGCCGATGGCGTCACGGGGTCGTGGGTCGAGCACGGCCGGCCGCCGATCACCAACGTCGTGCTGATGGGCATGGGCGAGCCGCTCGCCAACTTCGACCACGTGGTGCCGGCGCTGCAGCTGATGCTCGACGACAACGCGTACGGTCTGTCGCGGCGGCGCGTCACGCTGTCGACGTCCGGCCTGGTCCCGCTGATCGACCGGCTGCGCGACGCGTGCCCGGTCGCGCTCGCGGTCTCGCTGCACGCCCCCAACGACGAGCTGCGCGACCGGCTGGTGCCGATCAACCGCAGGCACCCGCTGCGCGAGCTGATGGCGGCCTGTGTGCGCTACCTGCCGGCCGCGCCGCGCGACTTCGTCACGTTCGAGTACGTGATGCTCGACGGCGTCAACGACCAGCCGCGGCACGCGGCCGAACTGGTCGCGCTCACGCGCGACGTGCCGTGCAAGTTCAACCTGATCCCGTTCAACCCGTTCCCGGGCGCCGGGTTCGCGGTGACCCCGCGCGAGCGCATCGTCGCGTTCCAGCAGGCGCTGCAGGAGGCCGGCCTGGTCGCGACCATCCGCAAGACGCGCGGCGACGACATCGACGCCGCGTGCGGCCAGCTGGCCGGGCAGGTCCGGGACCGCACGAAGCGGCGCCTCGCGACCCGCATCGTGCCGGCCCCCGTCCACTGACGCCCCTTCACCGATCGCCCGCACCCATGCGCCGCTCCGCCCTCTTCGCCATTCCGCTCATCACGGCGCTCGCGCTCGTCGCGGGCTGCGAGTCGACGCCTTCGAAGCCGGCAGCGCCGCAGGTCCCGACCGCGCCGCCCGCCCCGCCGCCGCTGCAGGAGGCGCCACCCGCGTACCGCGCGCAGCTGCACGCGGAGATCGCCGCCGGCTTCTACGAGCGCGGACAGATGGAAATCGCGCTGCAGGAGCTCGCCGAGGCGGTCAAGCTCGACGCCTCCAACGCGCGGATCTACAACGTCTACGGCCTCGTCTACGCGGTGCTCGGGCAGAACGCCGAGGCGCAGCAGAACTTCCAGAAGGCGCTCTCGCTCGCGCCCAACGACTCCGAGATCCGGCAGAACTGGGGCTGGTACCTGTGCACGCACGGCCGCGCGAAGGAGTCGCTCGCCGAGTTCGACCTCGCCGTGCGCAATCCGCTGTACCGGACGCCCGACGTCTCGCTCGTCAACGCCGGCAAGTGCGCGATCGCGATCGGCGAGGCGCGGCGCGGCGAGGAGTACCTGCGGCGCGCGCTCGCGGTCAACCCCGCGAACGTCTACGCCGCGTACAACCTCGCGCTGCTCAAGTACCGCGAAGCGCAGCTGGAGGAGGCGCGCGCGCTGATGCGGCGCGTGCTGCAGCAGCCGGCCCCGCCGCCCGAGGCCCTCTACCTCGGCATGTGCATCGAGCGCAAGCTGGGCGACGCGCCGGCGGAGACGTCGTACGTGTCCCAGTTGCGCAACCGCTATCCGGAGTCCGCCGAGGCGAAGGCGATTCCGCCGGGAACCTGCGAGTGACCGGCGATTCCGAGACGCCGCTGCGCGACGACGCGCCGCCGCCCGCGGCGTCGGCCGGCACGCGCCTGCGCGAGGCCCGCGAGGCCGCCGGACTGACGATCGACGCGGTCGCGCAGCAGCTGAAACTCGCGCCGCGGCAGGTGAAGGCGCTCGAGGAGGACGCCTTCGCGCAGCTGCCCGGCCGCACGTTCATTCGCGGGTTCATGCGCAACTACGCGCGCCTGGTCCGGCTCGACCCCGACGCGCTGCTGGCCTCACTGCCGGAGGGCGGCGCCACGCCATCGCTCGACCACCCGTCGCTCGCGCCGACGACGCGCGCGATCGGCGAATTGCCCGCGGACGCGCACGGGAAGCCCAAGGCCGCACGCTGGGCGATCCCGCTCGCGCTGACCGCGATCGTCGCCATCGGCGCCGTCTACGAGTTCGCGCGTCCGCTGGCCGAGTACGGCAAGGCGCCGGCCGGGAAGGTCGCGGCGCCGGCGGCGCCCGCGCCCGCGCCGGCCGTGCCCGCCGCCGACACGGGTTCCGCCGCGGCGCCCGTCGAACCGGCCGCATCCGCGGCCACGCCCGCGACGGGCGCGCCGCCCACCGAGGTCGTGCCGCCGGCGGCCGCCGCCGGCGATACACCGCTCGTGCTCGTGTTCCGCGGCACGTCGTGGATCGAGGTGAAGGACGGCAAGGGCGCGCTCGTGCTGTCGACGATCGGCTACCCCGGTGCGACGCACGCGGTCGGCGGCACGCTGCCGCTGGAGGTCGTGCTCGGCAACGCGGAGGCGGTGGCGGTCACGTGGCGCGGCGCCCCGTTCGACGCCGCGCCGTTCACCAGGCAGAACGTCGCCAAGTTCACCGTCAAGTGACGTCGATGGCCGCCACGCTGCCCGTACGCCGCCGCACGCGCGCCGCCACCGTCGGCGGCATCGCGATCGGCGGCGGCGCGCCGATCGTCGTGCAGTCGATGACGAACACCGACACCGCCGACGTCGCGGCCACCGTCGCGCAGGTGCGCGCGCTGGCCGACGCCGGCTCCGAGCTCGTCCGCATCACCGTCAACACGGCGGAGGCCGCGGCGGCCGTCCCCGCGATCCGCGCCGCGCTCGACGCGCAGGGCTGCCGCGTCCCGCTCATCGGCGACTTCCACTTCAACGGCCACAAGCTGCTGGCCGGCAACCGCGAGTGCGCGCAGGCGCTCGCCAAGTACCGGATCAATCCCGGCAACGTCGGCAAGGGGATCAAGCGCGACCCGCAGTTCGCGGTGCTGATCGAGCAGGCGATCGCGTTCGGCAAGCCGGTGCGCATCGGCGTCAACTGGGGCAGCCTCGACGCCGACCTGCTCGCGCGGATGATGGACGACAACGCGCGCGCGCCGGCGCCGCTGCCGGCGGACGCCGTGATGCGCGAGGCGCTCATCGAGTCGGCGCTCGGCAGCGCGCAGCGCGCCGAGGCGCTCGGCCTCCCGGGCGAGCGCATCGTGCTGTCGTGCAAGGTGTCGGTCGTGCAGGACCTGGTCGCCGTCTACGGCGAGCTCGCGCGGCGCTGCGATTACCCGCTGCACCTCGGCCTCACCGAGGCGGGCATGGGCAGCAAGGGCATCGTCGCGTCGACGGCGGCGCTCGCCGTGCTGCTGCAGCAGGGCATCGGCGACACGATCCGCGTGTCGCTGACGCCCGAGCCCGGCGGCGACCGCACGCGCGAGGTGCTCGTGGCGCAGGAGATCCTGCAGTCGATGGGGTTGCGCTCGTTCGCGCCGCAGGTCACCGCGTGCCCCGGCTGCGGACGCACGACCAGCACCTACTTCCAGGAGCTGGCCGGGCGCATCGAGGCGTACCTGCGGGCGGCGATGCCCGCGTGGCGCGACCGCTATCCCGGGGTGGAGAACCTGCACGTTGCCGTGATGGGCTGCGTGGTCAACGGCCCCGGCGAGTCGAAGCTCGCCAATATCGGCATCTCGCTGCCGGGCACCGGCGAGACGCCGGTCGCGCCCGTCTACGTCGACGGGCAGAAGACCGTCACGCTCAAAGGCGACCGCATCGCCGAAGAGTTCGAAGCGCTGGTCGACGCCTACGTGCGCGCGCGGTACGGCGGCCAGGAGCGCGTCGATGCGCTCGTTCCTCCGACGCGGACGGTGCCGATCAAGGTGGTGGTGTGACCGATCGCGCTGTCCCGCTGCGCGGCCAGCGCGCCATTGCGACGGCCGGAATACTGCAGGCCGTCCGCGGCATGAACGACGTGCTGCCCGACGAGGCGCCGCTCTGGCAGCGCTTCGAGGACACGACGCGCGCGGTGTTCGCGCAGTACGGCTACCGGAACATCCGGGTGCCCGTCGTCGAGCCGACCGCGCTGTTCGCGCGCGGCATCGGCGAGTTCACCGACGTCGTCGAGAAGGAGATGTACACGTTCGAGGACAAGCTGAACGGCGAGTCGCTGACGCTGCGCCCGGAGGCGACCGCCGGCATCGTCCGCGCGACGATCCAGCACAACCTCACCTACGACCGCCCGCAGCGCGTGTGGACCGCGGGGCCGATGTTCCGCCACGAGCGGCCGCAGAAGGGCCGCTACCGGCAGTTCCACCAGTTCGACGTCGAGGCGCTGGGCTTTCCCGGCCCCGACGTCGACGCCGAGCAGATCGTGATGCTGGCGCGACTGTGGCGTGCGCTGGGGCTCACCGACATCGTGCTGCAGATCAACTCGATCGGCGACCGGGACCACCGGGTCGCGCACCGCAACGCGCTCGTCGCGCACTTCGAGCGCAACGCCGCCGTCCTCGACGACGACGCGCGGCGCCGGCTGCACGCGAACCCGCTGCGCATCCTCGACAGCAAGAATCCGGCGATGCAGGAGATGATCGAGGCGGCGCCGAAGCTCGTCGACTTCCTCGACGGCGAGGCGCTCGCGCACTTCGAGGGCATGCAGGCGCAGCTCACCGACGCCGGGCTCGCGTTCGAGATCAACCCGCGCCTGGTGCGCGGCCTCGACTACTACAACCGCACGGTGTTCGAGTGGGTCGCGACCGGCGGCGGGCTGGGCGCGCAGGGCACGGTGGCCGGCGGCGGCCGCTACGACGACCTGTTCGAGACGCTCGGCGGCAAGCGCAACTTCGCGTGCGGCTTCGCGATCGGCGTCGAGCGGATGATACTGCTGCTGCAGGCGGCGGGCGTCGCGGTGGACCCGGCGCCCCTCGCGTACGTCGTGCACGCCGGCGAGGCGGCGGCCCCGCTCGCGCGCCGCGTCGGCGAGGCGCTGCGCGACCGCGGGCACGCGGTCGTCGTCCACGCGGGCGGCGGCAGCTTCAAGTCGCAGATGAAGCGGGCCGACGCGAGCGGCGCGCGCTTCGCGCTCATCATCGGCGACGACGAGGCGGCCACGAACACCGTGGCCGTGAAACCCCTGCGGACCGCCGGCGACCAGGTCGCGGTGCCGGCCGCCGACGTGCCGGCGCGGCTGGCCGCGCTCGCGCAGTAAACGAACAGCAACGCAAGGACCCCTATGGCCGTATACGACCTCGAAGAGCAGGACCAGATCGACGATCTCAAGGCATGGTGGAACCGCTGGGGCAACGTCGTCACGACCGTCGCCGTGGTGGCGGCCATCGCGTTCGCCGGCATGCAGGGCTGGCGCTGGTGGACGGCGAAACAGGCAGAGGAAGCCTCGGCGCTCTTCTCCGCCATGACGCAGGCAGCGCGGGCCAACGACCTGCCGAAGGCGAAGGATGCGGCAACGCAGCTCGCGGACCGCTTCGCGGGCACCGGCTACGCGCCGCGCGCGGCGCTCGTGGCCGCCAAGATGATGTTCGACGCCGGCGACAAGGCCGGCGCGCGCGCGCAGCTCGCGTGGGTGATCGAGCGTGCCGGCGAGACGGAGCTGAAGGAGATCGCCCGCTACCGGATGGCCGAGCTGCTCCTCGACGACCGCAAGTACGACGAGGCGCTGGCCATGCTCGACGCGAAGCACGGCGATACCTTCGCTGCGCTGTACGCCGACCTGCGCGGCGATGCGCTGTCGGCCGCCGGCCGCACCGCGGACGCCCGCGCCGCTTACGAGCTCGCGTACTCGAAGTTCGACGAGAAGTCGCCGTACCGCAACTACGTGCAGGTCAAGCTCGAGTCGCTCGGCGGCGCGCCGGCCGCGCAGGGCACCGGCTCGGCGGCGATCACGCTTCCGCCGGCCGGCGCCGCGCCTGCCGCCGCGCCGGCCACACCTCCCTCCGCGCCGGCCCCGGCCGTGCCGAAGAAATGAGCCGCGCCGCCCGTCCGCCGCGCGCAGGCGCGACGCGCCGCGTGCGCGTCGTCGCCGCCGCGCTCGCCCTGCTCGCGCTCGGGGGTTGCGCGACGATCTACGAATACCTGCCGGTGCCGCCGTCGTTCTCGCTGCGGTGGCTCTGGGGGGATTCCAGGAAGCCGGGCCCGCTGCCCGAATTGACGCCGTCCGCCGCCGCGAGCATCAACTGGCAGGCTGCGGTCGGCAAGGCCGTGCCGGGCTTCGCGCCGCTGGTGCTCTCCGACGCCGTCTATGCGGCGAGCACCGACGGGGGCATCTCGCGCATCGACCCCGCCACCGGCCGCACGGTCTGGCGCGCCAGCGCGACGCGGACGCTGTCGGCCGGGCCTGGTGCCGACGGCAACGTCGTCGTCGTCGGCACCGACAAGGGCGACGTGCTCGCCTTCGACGCGTCCAACGGCAACCCGAAGTGGACGGCGAGGGTATCGACCGAGATCGTGTCGCCGCCGCGCGTGGCCGACGGCGTGGTCGCCGTGTTCGCCGGCGACGGCAGCATCCACGCGCTCAACGCCGCCGACGGCTCGAAGAAGTGGGTGTTCCAACGCGCGGCGCCGGCGCTCACCGTGCGCAACTTCGCCGGCGGCGTGTCGACGCGAGGCGGCCTGTTCTTCGGCACCGCGGGCGGGCGCCTGCTCGCGATCGACATGCTGACCGGCATCACGGGCTGGGACGCGGCGGTCGCCAATCCGCGCGGCGCGACCGAGCTCGAACGGATTGCCGACGTGACGAGCCTGCCGGTCGTCGACCAGCAGCAGGTGTGCGCCGTCGCCTACCAGGGGCGCGTCGCCTGCTTCGACGTCACCCGCGGCAACCTCAACTGGTCGCGCGACGTGTCGAGCCTGACCGGCCTCGCGGTCGACGCGCGATACCTCTACGTCACCGACGACAAGGGCGCCGTGCACGCGCTCGACAAGGCGACCGGCGCCTCCGTCTGGAAGCAGGACCGCCTCGCGGCGCGCAAGATCGGCGGGCCGCAGCTCGTCGGCGATTTCGTCGGCGTCGTCGACGTCGAGGGCTACCTGCACCTCATGTCCGCCACCAATGGCGCCTACGTGGGCCGCCTCGCGACCGACGGCACCGCGCCGACGTCGCAGCCGGCGCTGTTCTCGGGCAGCGCGCTGTGGCAGTCGGCCGGCGGCAACCTGTACGCCGTGACGGCGAAGTAGGGCGAGGACGCGCAGCGCGGGAATCCTCCGCGCAGCACGCCGCCACGAGGCGCTCCCCTTGTTGCCCACGATCGCCCTCGTCGGCCGCCCCAACGTCGGCAAGTCGACGCTGTTCAACCGCCTGACGAAGTCGCGCGACGCGCTGGTCGCCGACTACCCGGGGCTGACGCGCGACCGCCACTACGGCCGCGCGCGGGCCGACGAGCAGCCGTACCTCGTCGTCGACACCGGCGGCTTCGAACCGAAGGCGACGTCGGGCATCCTGCACGCGATGGCGCAGCAGACGCGGCAGGCGATCGCCGAGTCCGACGTCGTCGTATTCATGGTCGATGGCCGCCTGGGGCTGGCACCGCAGGACACGGCGATCGCCGACCTGCTGCGCCGGTCGGGGCGCCCGGTGGTGCTCGCGGTGAACAAGGCGGAGGGGCTGCCGCAGGAGCGCGCGGTGGCCGAGTTCCACGAACTGGGCCTGGGCGACCCCGTCGCGATCTCCGCGGCGCACGGCGAGAACGTGCGCGCGCTGGTCGACCATGCGCTGTCGCTCGTCGCCCGCGCCGACACCGCCGACGAGCCGCCGCGTCCGCCCGAGGACCGCGAGCGCCCCGACACGATCAAGGTCGCGATCGTCGGCCGGCCCAACGTGGGCAAGTCCACGCTCGTCAACGCGATCCTGGGCGAAGAGCGCGTGATCGCGTTCGACGAGCCCGGAACCACGCGCGACGCGATCTACCTCGACTTCGAGCGGGGTGGCCGCCGCTACAAGCTGATCGACACTGCCGGGATCCGGCGCCGCGGCAAGGTCTTCGAGTCGGTCGAGAAGTTCTCGGTGATCAAGACGATGCAGGCGATCGAGGATGCGCACGTGGTGGTGCTGCTGGTCGACGCGAGCGACGCGATCACCGAGCAGGACGCGCACCTGGCCGGCCACATCCTCGAGGCGGGGCGCGCGCTGGTGGTCGCCGTCAACAAGTGGGATGCCGCCGACGGCGACCGGCGGGAGCAGGCGAAGCGCGACCTCGACCGCAAGCTCGCGTTCCTCGACTTCGCGCCCCGGCACTTCATCTGCGCGCGCGACGGAAAGGGGGTCGCCGCCGTCCTGAAGTCGGTGGGCGAGGTGTTCGCCGCGGCGATGGTCAAGCTGCCGACCCCGCGCCTGACGCGGACATTGCAGATGGCCGTGGCGCGGCAGCAGCCGCCGCGCGCCGGATTGGTGCGCCCGAAGCTGCGCTACGCCCACCAAGGGGGGGTCAACCCGCCGCTGATCGTCGTTCACGGCACCGCGCTGCAGCACGTCCCCGCCGCGTACCGCCGCTACCTGGAACATTTCTTCTCGGACGCGTTCCAACTGCGCGGCACCCCCCTTAGGATACAATTCAAGGCCGGGGCCAACCCGTACGTCGGTGCGCCCGCGCGTCGGCGGTAGTTCGGTAGTTCGAGGCCGGGCGCCGCCCACTTGGCGGCGTGCCGCCGGCGGGCCGGTACCGCCGCCGCGTGCCACAACAAAAGCGGAGCTCGCCAATGAGCAACAAAGGGCAAATGCTACAAGACCCGTTCCTGAACACGCTGCGCAAGGAGCACGTTCAGGTTTCGATCTACCTCGTGAACGGCATCAAGCTGCAGGGACAGATCGAGTCCTTCGACCAGTATGTGGTCCTGCTCAAGAACACCGTCACCCAGATGGTGTACAAGCACGCGATCTCGACGGTGGTTCCCGCCCGTCCGGTCGCGATGCCGCACCACGCGCCGAATCACGAAGCCGAGAGTTGATTCGCGCGGTCCGCGCATAGGACCGCGACGCACGCCGGGCCGCATGCCCGGCGCAGCCGCGCGCGCCTGATCGCCGATGTTCGAACGTCCGCAAGGCGGCAACCGCGCGATCCTGGTCGTGCTGGACACCGGCGACGGCGACCGGGAGCAGCGGCAGGCCGAGCTCTCCGCGCTCGCCGTGTCGGCCGGCGCCGACCTCGCCGGCACGGTGACCGGGCGCGGCACCCATCCCGACCCGGCGACCTTCGCGCGCCGCGGCAAGGTCGACGAGATCGACGCACTTCGCCGCGCGACGGGCGCGGACCTGGTGATCTTCGACCACACGCTGTCCGGCGTGCAGCAGCGCAACCTCGAGCAGAAGCTCGAGTGCCGCGTGGTCGACCGGGTGAGCCTCATCCTCGACATCTTCGCGCTGCGTGCGCGCAGCGCCGAGGGCAAGCTGCAGGTGGAGCTGGCGCAGCTCGCGCACCTGGCCACGCGGCTGGCCGGCGGCTGGACCCACCTCGAGCGGCAGAAGGGCGGCATCGGCCTGCGCGGCCCGGGCGAGACGCAGCTCGAGACCGACCGCAGGCTGATCGGCGCGCGCGTGAAGCTGCTGCGCGGGCGCATCGCGCGCGTCGCGCGCAGCCGTGCCGTGCAGAGCCGGACGCGGCGCCGCGCCGACGTGCGCACGGTGGCGATCGTCGGCTACACGAACGCCGGCAAGACGACGCTGTTCAACCGGTTGACCCGCGCCGGCGCGTACGCCGCCGACCAGCTGTTCGCCACGCTCGACACCACGCTGCGCCGCGTCTACGTGCCGGGCGCCGCGCCAGTCGTGCTGTCCGACACCGTCGGGTTCATCCGCGACCTGCCGCACGACCTCGTCGCCGCGTTCCGCTCGACGCTGACCGAAGCCGCCGACGCGGACCTCGTGCTGCACGTGATCGACGCATCGTCGCCCGAACGCGACGAGCAGATCGCCGCGGTCGACGCCGTGCTGGCCGAGATCGGTGCCGCCGATGTGCCGCAGATCCGGGTGCTGAACAAGATCGACCTGACGCGCCTGCCGCCGGGCGTCGAGCGCGACGGCTGTGGTACCATTTCGACCGTTCGCCTGAGTGCCGTGACCGGTACCGGGTGCGCGGACTTGAAGTCCGCGCTCGCCGAGCGGTTCCCTGCACCGGCGCCCGCCGGGCAGGCGGCGGAACCGCGCGAGCAGGCTCCCCGGGACCAGGAGACCGCGCCGTCGCGATCTGCTTGAATCGCGCTCGGGCCGCCTCCATCTCCCCGTAGTCCAACCAACTTCGAAGTCCTTCGATGTCGCTCAACGATCCCCAATGGGGCAAGCGCGGGAACAGCGGCGGTCCGCCCGACCTCGACGAGATCTGGCGCAACGTAAATCGCCGGCTGAACGACTTCCTCGGGCGCCGCGGCGGCGGTGGCGACGATAGCGCCGGCGGCGGAGGCGACGGACCGCCCCGGCGCGGCATGGCGCTGGGCGGTGCGGGGCTCGTCATCGCGCTGGTGGCAGCCGTCTGGCTCGCCAGCGGCTTCTACATCGTCGACGAAGGCCGCCGCGGTGTCGTCACGCGCTTCGGCAAGTTCACCGAGACCACGCAGCCCGGTCCGCGCTGGCATCTGCCGTTTCCGATCGAGACGGTGGAGCTGGTCGACTTCTCGCAGGTGCGGACCGTCGAGATCGGCTACCGCAACTCGACGGCGAACCGGAACGCCAAGGAAGCGACGATGCTGACCGAGGACGAGAACATCATCGACATCCAGTTCGCGGTCCAGTACAACCTCAACAGCGCCGAGGCGTTCGTCTTCAACAACCGCAAGCCGGAGGAGATGGTCAAGTCGGTCGCCGAGTCGACGATTCGCGAGGTCGTCGGCCGCAGCAAGATGGACTTCGCGCTGTACGAGGGGCGCGAGCAGATCGCCCAGCAGACGCGCGACCTGATGCAGAAGCTGATGGATCGCTACAAGACCGGCGTGTTCGTGCAGAAGGTCACGCTGCAGAGCGTGCAGCCGCCCGACAAGGTGCAGGCGGCATTCGACGACGCGGTGAAGGCGGCGCAGGACCGCGTCCGTCTCGTGAACGAGGGCCAGGCGTACGCGAACGACGTCGTGCCGCGCGCGCGCGGCATGGCCTCGCGGCTGCTCGAGGAGGCCAACGGCTACAACACCGAGGTCACCCAGCGCGCCGAGGGCGACGCGTCGCGGTTCCGTTCGGTGCTGACCGAGTACACGAAGGCGCCGGGCGTCACCCGCGACCGCCTGTACCTCGACATGATGCAGTCGGTGCTGGGCAGCACGAGCAAGGTGCTGGTGGACCCCAAGTCCGGCAGCAACCTGCTGTACCTGCCGCTCGACAAGCTGATGCAGCAGTCCGGCGCGGCAGCGGCCGTCCCCGAAGCCGCGGCGCCGCGGCCTGGCGTGGCACCGCCGCCCGAGACGGCCGCCCCGGCCGCCGCCGATGCCCGGTCGCGCGAAGGCCTGCGCAGCCGCGAGCGCTAGGAGACCGCCGATGAAGCTCACGATGCCGCTTGTCGCCCTCGTCGTCGCGCTGCTGCTCGTCGCGTCGCAGGCCGTCTACACGGTCGAACAGACCAAGTGGGCCATCAAGTTCCAGCTGGGCGAGATCGTCGAGGTCAACAGCGAGGCCGGCCTCTACTTCAAGATGCCGCTGGTGCAGAACGTCCGCTTCTTCGACCGGCGCAACCTGCTCATGGAGAACGCGGACGTCGACCGCGTCGTCACCTCGGAGAAGACGCCGCTCGAAGTGGACTTCGTCGTGCTGTGGCGCATCACCGACGTCAAGCAGTACTACGTCGCCGTGCAGGGCAACGAGGACGCAGCGCGCGGGCGCCTCGCGCAGACGGTGCGCTCGAACCTCGCCGAGGAGTTCAACAAGTCGACGATGCACGAGGCGATCTCGACCGGGCGCGACCGGATCATGAACGAGACGCGGCTGAAGGCCGACCAGGACGCGCGCAACATCGGCGTGGAGGTCGTCGACGTGCGGCTGCGGCGGCTGGCGCTGCCCGGCGACGTCACCGGTCCGGTCTACGCGCGCATGGAATCGGAGCGGCGGCGCGTGGCCAACGAGTTGCGCTCGCTGGGCGCCGCCGAGTCCGAAAAGATCCGCGCCGATGCCGACCGGCAGCGGCAGGTCATTCTCGCCGATGCATACCGGCAGGCGCAGAAGATCAAGGGCGAAGGCGACGCCAAGGCGTCGGCGATCTACGCGGCGGCCTACGGGCAGAATCCGGAGTTCTTCGCGTTCTACCGCAGTCTCGAGGCGTACAAGGCGACCTTCCGCGGCCGTAACGACATGATGGTACTCGAGCCGTCGAGCGAGTTCTTCCAGTACTTCCGGCAGTCCGGGTCGGGCCGCGGTACCCGCGCCCCGGCCAAGTAGCGACCGCGCGTCGCGCCTCCATGTTCGCGCGTGACGCCGGACACCCTCACCCCTTCCCGGTCTCCCGCGTGCGGGCGAGGGGCAATGTCGGGCAGCGGCCGGACTGCGTCCGGCCGCTGTAGATCGGATCGGCGTGGATTCGCTGTGGGTTGCCTTCGCGCTGCTGCTGATCGTCGAGGGTCTGCTGCCGTTCGTCGCACCGCGCTTCTGGCGCGAGACGTTCCGGCGGCTCACCGAGCTCAGCGACGGGCAACTGCGCTTCGTCGGCCTGGTGTCGATCGCCGCCGGTGCGCTGTTCCTGATGCTGCTGCGTGATGCGTAAGTGGTTGCTCCCCGAGGCCGTCGAGGACGTGCTGCCGGCGGAAGCCGCGCGCGTCGAGGCGCTGCGCCGCGTGCTGCTCGACCACTTCCGCGGGCGCGGCTACCGGCTCGTGCAGCCGCCGCTCGTCGAGTTCCTCGAGTCGCTGCTGACAGGCACCGGGCGTGACCTCGACCTCCTGACGTTCAAGACGGTCGACCCGCAGTCGGGACGCATGCTGGGGCTGCGCGCGGACACGACGCCGCAGGTCGCGCGGATCGACGCGCATCTGCTGAACGAAAGCGGCGTCACGCGCCTCTGCTACGCGGGCAGCGTGCTGCGCACGCAGGCCACTGGCCCCGGCGGCACGCGGCAGGTGCTGCAGATCGGCGCCGAGCTGTACGGCCACGGCAGCGTTGCCGCCGACCGCGAGATCGTGCGGATGCTGCTGTCGGCGCTCGACGCGGCCGGCGTGCGCGGCCTGCACGTCGACGTCGGACACGTCGGCGTCTATCGCGCGCTCGCGCAGGCCGCGGGCCTTGCCGGCACCGGCGAGGGCGACGACGCCGAGCTGTTCGTCGCGCTGCGCGACAAGGACGCGGCGACGGTGCTCGACCTCACGGCGGCGCTGCCGGAGCCGGCGCGCGGCGCGCTGCGCGCGCTGCCAAACCTTTACGGGCCGGCCGCCGCGACGCTCGCTGCCGCGCGCGACACGCTGCCGCAACTGCCCGGTGTCGCCGCGGCGCTGGAGGCCATGGGCGTCCTCGCGGCAGCCGCGACGGGCACCGTGCAGGTGCACGTCGATCTCGCCGACCTCTCTGGCTATCATTACTACACCGGCGCGACGTTCTGCGTCTTCGCGGAGGACGGCCGCGGCGCGATCGTCGACTGCGGCCGCGGCGGCCGCTACGACGGCGTCGGGCGCGCGTTCGGGCGCGCGCGGCCGGCGACCGGCTTCTCGCTCGACCTGCGCCGCCTCGCGGCGCTGGCCGACAGTTCCGCACCGGCGCCGGTCATCCTGGCCCCGGACGTTGCGGATCCGGCGCTCGCAGCCGCCATCGCGGCGCTGCGTGCGGAAGGGGAGGCCGTCGTGATCGCGCTGCCGGGCGAAGCTGCCGAAGGTCGCCGCCGGCTGGTCGCCGCGGGTGGTGCCTGGCACGTCGAGGAGAACTGATGGGCAAGAACGTCGTCGTCATCGGGACCCAATGGGGCGATGAGGGCAAGGGCAAGATCGTCGACTGGCTGACCGAGAGCGCGGCCGGCGTCGTCCGCTTCCAGGGCGGTCACAACGCGGGCCACACGCTCGTCATCGGCGGCAAGAAGACCGTGCTGCGCCTCATTCCGTCGGGTGTCCTGCATCCGCGGGTCGCCATCTACGTCGGCAACGGCGTCGTGCTGTCGCCGTCGGCGCTGCTGCAGGAGATCGGCGAACTCGAGGCCGCCGGCGTCGACGTGCGCTCGCGTCTTTCGATCTCGCCGGCCTGCCCGCTGGTGCTGCCGATCCACGTCGCGCTCGACCAGGCACGCGAGTCCGCGATGGGCGACACGAAGATCGGCACGACCGGTCGCGGCATCGGACCCGCGTACGAGGACAAGATCGGGCGGCGCGCGCTGCGCGTGCAGGACCTGCTGCGCCCCGACGAGTTCGCGCGCAAGCTGGCGGCGCTGCTCGAACTGCACAACTTCATGCTGGTGAACTACTACAAGCGCGACCCGGTGCCCTTCGAAAAGACGCGCGACGAGACGCTGGCGCTCGCCCCCGCGATCGCGCCGATGGTCGCCGACGTCGCCGGACTGCTCCAGCAGGCGCGTGCCCGCGGCGAGTCGCTGCTGTTCGAGGGCGCGCAGGGCGCGCTGCTCGACATCGACCACGGCACCTATCCGTACGTGACGAGCTCGAACTGCCTCGCGGGCGCGGCCGCACCCGGCAGCGGCATCGGCCCCGGCATGCTCGACTACGTGCTCGGCATCGTGAAGGCCTACACGACGCGTGTCGGCACGGGTCCCTTCCCCACCGAGCTCACCGACGAGGTCGGCGCCGGCCTCGCCAGGCGCGGGAACGAGTTCGGCTCGGTGACCGGACGCCCGCGCCGCTGCGGCTGGCTCGACCTCGCGGCGCTGAAGCGGTCGCTGCAGCTGAACGGCGTCGACGGCCTGTGCATCACGAAGCTCGACGTGCTCGACGGCATGCCCGAGATCCGCATCGCGACGTCGTACGTGAAGGACGGCAAGCCGCTCGATCTCATCCCCACCGGGGCCGAGGCGGTCGGCGACTGCACCCCGGTCTACGAGACGCTGCCCGGCTGGCGGGAATCGACGGTCGGCGCGACGTCGTTCGACGCGCTGCCCGGCAACGCCCGCGCGTACCTGCGGCGGATCGAGGCGCTGACCGGCGTGCCCATCGCCATGGTGTCGACCGGCGCCGATCGCAACGAGACGATCCTTGTCCATCACCCGTTCCATTGACCAGGCAATCGCGCACAAAGAGACGCAGAGGCGCAGAGGCGAAGAACGAACGATTTCTCGGCGCCTCTGTGCCTCTTTGTGAAAGAATTGCGGCGGACAGGAGGAAGCGCCGATGAGCCTCAAGGTGAGCTGGGACGAGTACAACACGCTGATCGAGCGGCTCGCGCTCAACGTCCACGAGTCCGGGTTCGACTTCAACCAGATCATCTGCATCGCGCGCGGGGGCCTGCGCGTCGGCGACGTCCTGTCGCGCATCTTCGAGCAGCCGCTCGCGATACTGTCGACGCACTCGTACACGGCCGAGGGCGGCACGCTGCGCGGCGAGCTCGTCATCGCCGAGCATATGACGATGACCAAGCCGCGGCTTGGCGATCGCGTGCTGCTGGTCGACGACATGGTCGATTCCGGCCACACGCTGGAGGCGGTCCACCGCGAGCTGCCGCAGCGCTTTCCGCACATCACGGCGCTGAAGACCGCCGTGCTGTGGTGGAAGGCGTGCTCGGTGTTCCGCCCCGACTACTACGTCGAGTACCTGCCCGACAACCCGTGGATTCACCAGCCGTTCGAGGTCTACGACAACCTGCAGCCAGGCGGGCTCAAGGCGCGCCTGTCCGGCTAGCGTCTCCCCGGCGAGCACGGCCCGGAGGCGTCCGGGCCGTGGCCGTCGGTCGTGCGCCGGTCAGCCGGTGTGCTTCGCGGCCTTCCCTGCAGTCTTGTTTCCGGTCTTCTTCGCGACCCTCTTCGCGGGCGGCTTGGTCGCGGCCGCGGCGGCCTTCCTGACCGTCGTGCCCGCCTTCCTGGCCGCGCGCTTGACTTGCGCGACGCCGCGCTCGAGCACGGCGCCGGCCCCGCCCGCCTTCCGGCGCGGCTTCTTCGCGGCGCCCGCGCCGCCGGTCGCGGCAGCGCGCTTGACGCGGCCCGCAGCCTTTTCGGCACCCGCCGCGGCCGTTTTCACCTTGCGCGCCACCGCGCGCTTCGCCTTGCCGAGCGCCTTCTTCGCGTCGGTCTCGGCAGCCTTGGCGCGTCGCGCGACCGTGCGTTTCGCCGCCCGCGCCTTCGTAGCGACGGCGGTGCCGGCCTTGCCGACCTCGCGCTTCGCGTCGGCGGCGGCGCCTTCCGCCTTCCTCGCGAGCGACGTGCCGACTTTCTGCGCCTTCTCCCTGGCCGCTTCCATCGCGTCGCCGATCCTCGTCAGCAATCCCTTCCTGCGGGTCATCGTGGCTCTCCTGTCGAGTGACGACGGGCGCCTCCCGGCCCGTCACGGAAAGCATAGCAAGATTCGCGGGCGCGGGCTTCCGCCGGCGCGCCGCGTGCGTTACCTTCTCGCACGTCGCCGGCGAGGACGCCCGCCGCGCGCGATCCACCTGCAAAGGAAACGACGATGCGCCGCCTGCTGCCGATCCTGGGATACCTGCTGCTCGACGCCGCCATGGCGCAATCCGGCTACTTCCAGGGCGTGACGCCGCGCCCGCCCGACGTCTACCCGCTCGACGCGAGCCTCACGGTGACGCGGACGGCGCCGGAGGGCGGGCTGCCGAACGTGGTGCCCGCGCAGTACACGCACGTGACGACGCAGCCGACGTCGCGCACGCTCGAGTGGGCGAACCTCACCGTGCTCAACAACCCGTCCGACTACGGCGCGAACGTGGCGTCGTACAGCCAGGCGCAGAAGACCGGACGCGGCCCGACGTGGGCCGGCGTGCTCGAACTGCAGGACGCCACCGGCCGCGGCGGCTTCCACGCGCTCGAGATCGACGCGTACACGACCGGGCCGAGTCCGTTTCCCGGCAGCATGGACGGTGACCGGATCGGGCTCGGCATCATCCTCGGGCGCGCGTTCAACACGGGCCCGAAGGCGACGCTCGACTACGGCGTGTTCGTCGCGCCGACGGGCCTCAACGACGACGAGGCCGACGTCAACTTCGGCATGATGGTGTGGTCGCAGTGCCGGTTCGCGTGCTACGCGATGCGCGCCGGCAACAAGCTCGCGTACGAGGAGTCCGGCGCGATCGCGAGCAAGTTCGACCCGGCCACCGGCCGCTGGGGCCTCTACAACGGCGAACAGCCGCTGTTCGAGGTCGACGTCGCCACCGGCGAACTGCGCGTCAACGGCCGCCCGGTGCAGGTGACGTACAAGGACTGACCGGCGCGCGCCGGACCAGTACGCGGAGGCTCGATGTCCGACGATCCGCTCGACCGCCTCGCCGGCGTCCCGCTCGCGGCGCGCACGCCCGACGGTGTGGCCGCGCTGCGGCTCCTGCTGACGCGCTATTCGGTGAGCGCGAAGCGCCTGCGTGCCCCGGGGCCGTCCGCCGACGACATCGCGACGATGACGCTCGCCGCGCTGCGCGCGCCGGACCGCAACAAGATGATCCCGTTCCGCTTCGTCGTCGCGCGCGGCGAGGGCTTGCACCGCCTCGCCGACCTCTTCGTCGACTATGGACGGCGCCGCGGCAAGACCGGCGACGAACTGGCGACGGAGCGCACGCGCGCGCTGCAGGCGCCGGTCGTCGTCGCCGTGGTCGCCCGGATCACGCACGACGACCCGGAGGTACCGGCGCACGAGCAGTGGGCGTGCGTCGGCGGCGCGATCGGCAACGCGCTCCTCGCGCTGCACTTCATGGGCTACGCGGGCAAGATGGTGTCTGGCGCGCGCGCGGCCGACCCGGCCATCGTCGCCGCGCACTGCGGCGACGGCGAGACGCTCGTCGGTTGGATCGCGGCTGGCACGCCCGACGGGCCGCCGCAAGCGCGCGGCGACATCGATCCCGCGCGCATCGTTTCGGAATTCTGAGCGTCCCCTCACCCCCTCCCTCTCCCCGTTCCGGGGAGAGGGAGGGTTGGACTGCCCGCCGGCGCATCAATGCGCGCCCTTCTCCCTCTCCCCGCTTGCGGGGAGAGGGCTGGGGTGAGGGGACGTCCGCGATCCTCGCTTGCGGGGAGAGGGCCGGGGTGAGGATGTCCGCGTTCCCCGCTTGCGGGGAGAGGATTGGGGGCGAGGTGGGAAGCGCCGCCCGCAAACAGAAACGCCCGCGGAAGCGGGCGCTTGCTGTGACTTGCGGACTGCGGCGGGCGCCGCAATGTTACATTGGTGCCCAGGAAGGGACTCGAACCCCCACAGTGTTGCCACCGCTAGGACCTGAACCTAGTGCGTCTACCAATTCCGCCACCTGGGCCAAACAGCCCATAATTCTACTTTTCCCGCAAATTCTTGTCAAAAGCGAAACCCACCCCGCGCGGCGCACCGGCGAAGCGGCCCGCGCGCGCCGCCGCGGCGCCTGACGCGCGCCGCCCGCGCCGCGACGACTTTCCCCCCGAGCTGCTGCCGACGCGCGACGCGATCCTCGCCGCGCTGCGGGACGCCGGCATCCCGCTGCCGCCCGCCGAACTCGAGCGCTCTCTCGCCGTCAAGCCGGTCGCGCGCGACGCGTTCCACGGGCGGCTCGCCGCGATGGAGCGCGACGGCCAGCTGCTGACCAATCGCAAGGGCGAGCTGTGCGTGGTCGCCAAGCTCGACCTCGCGGTCGGCACCGTGCAGGGCCACCCGGACGGGTTCGGCTTTCTCGTGCCCGACGAAGGCGGCGCCGACTTCTTCCTCAACGCACGCGAGATGCACAAGGTGCTGCACGGCGACCGCGCGGTCGTCCGCCAGTCCGGCACCGACCGCCGCGGACGGCCGGAGGGCGAGATCGTCGAGGTGCTCGCGCGCGCGAACAAGGAAGTGGTCGGCCGCCTGTACGAGGAGCGCGGCGCGCACTTCATCGTCGCCGAAAACCGGCGGCTCAACCAGGACTTCCTCGTGCCGGCGGACGCCACCGGCGGGGCGAAGATCGGCGAGGTCGTCGTCGCGCAGATCGTCGAACAGCCATCGGAACACCGCGAGGCCGTGGCGCGCGTCAGCGAGGTGCTCGGCAGCGCGACCGACCCCGGCATCGAGATCGAAATCGCGCTGCGCAAGCACGCGCTGCCATTCGAGTTCTCGCGGGAGGCGCAGCGGCAGGCGAAGCGCCTGCCGTCCGAGGTGCGGCCCGCCGACGCGAAGGGCCGTACCGACCTGACGACGCTGCCACTGGTCACGATCGACGGCGAGACGGCGAAGGACTTCGACGACGCGGTGTTCTGCGAGCGCCGCGGCCGCGGCTTCCGTCTGATCGTCGCGATCGCCGACGTCGCCCACTACGTCCGTGACGGCGACGCGATCGACGGCGACGCACGCGAGCGCGGCACGTCCGTCTACTTTCCGCGCCGCGTGATCCCGATGCTGCCGGAGGCGCTGTCCAACGAGCTCTGCTCGCTCAAGCCCGACGTCGACCGGCTGTGCATGGCGTGCGACATGGAAATCTCCGCGCACGGCGCGATCAAGTCGTATGCGTTCTACCCGGCGGTCATGCACTCGCGCGCGCGCCTCACGTACACGCAGGTGTGGGCGTGGCTGTCCGAGCCGAAGTCGGCGAAGGGCGCCGTGGCGAAGGCGCTGCTGCCGCACCTGACCAACCTCTACGCGCTCTACCAGGCGCTGGCCGGCGCGCGCGAGCGGCGCGGCGCCATCGACTTCGACACCGCCGAGCTCGCGATCGAATTCGACGACCACGGCAAGATCACGCAGATCGTGCCGGCGCCGCGCAACGACGCGCACAAGCTGATCGAGGAGTGCATGCTGGCCGCCAACGTCTGCGCGGCCGACTTCCTGCTCACTCACCCACACCCGGCGCTCTACCGCGTGCACGAGCGGCCGCCCGCCGACAAGCTCACGGCGCTGCGCGACTTCCTCGCGACGTCCGCGCTGCACCTGCCGGGCGGGGACGAGCCGGCGCCGGCCGATTACGCGAAGCTGCTCGACAGCGCGCGCGACCGCGCCGACTTCGACCTGCTGCAGACGGTGCTGCTGCGGTCGCTATCGCAGGCGCAGTACCGCCCCGACAACGAGGGGCACTTCGGCCTGGCGTTCGAGGCCTACACGCACTTCACGTCGCCGATCCGGCGCTACCCGGACCTCCTCGTCCACCGCGCGATCAAGGCGGCGCTCGCCGGCAGGCAGTACCAGCCGTCGGGCATGACGTGGCAGCAGCTGGGCGTGCACACGTCGATGACCGAGCGGCGCGCCGACGAGGCCGCGCGCGACGTCGTCAACTGGCTGAAGTGCCACTACATGCGCGACCGCATCGGCGAGACCTTCGCCGGCACGATCAGCGGCGTGACGAGCTTCGGCCTCTTCGTCACGCTCGACGGCCTCATGATCGACGGCCTCGTCCACGTCACCGAGCTCGGCCGCGACTACTTCCACTTCGACGCGACGCGGCACGCGATGATCGGCGAGCGCAGCGGCGTCGTGTTCCAGCTGGCGGGCCGTGTGCGCGTCAAGGTCGCGCGCGTGGACATGGAGCAGGCGAAGATCGACTTCACGCTGGCCGAGGACGCCGCCGTGGCGGCCGAGTCGGCCGTACCGCCCCGGCCGGACCGGCCGGTGTTCGTCGAGCCGCTGTCGCGCGACAGCCGGCCGCCGCCAGCCAAGTCGCGGCGCTAGGTCCGAACCCGCCGCAACCGCGCTCCGGCAAAGTCCCCGCGCGCCGCCGCGGCCGGCCCCCGTTCCGGCGTCAACGCGTCAACGGCGCGGTTGCCGGGGCCGGCGTGCGCGCCCCTCGGCCAGCCAGCCCTGGATCCGCGCGCAGACGTCCGTGCTGGACAGCAGGTCGAAGTGGCCCGAATCGAATGCGATCCACTGCCGCGTCGCCGGCAGCGCGAGGTCGCGCGCGGGGTCGCGATGCCGCCCGAGCGCGCTGCTCACGGGGACGATCCCGTCGCCGCGCACGCGCGCCGGCGTGCCGGCCGCGGCGGGCGCCTGCTTGCTGGCGGCGATCGCGCAGCAGCGCACGCCCGCGGGCAGCGGCAACGACGGATGGATGCCGCGCGGCGCATGCACCTGCCAGTCCTCGTCCCGCACGTAGCCGTGCCGCAGGTCCTTGATGCCGGCGCTGCGGATCAGACCGAGTCGCGCGAGCGGCGCCGTGTACGGGCTCAGCGCAATCACGTAGTCGGCCAGCGAGCCCGCACGCTCGGCCGGCGCCCCCAGGTGCGGCGTGCCGAGGAAAACCAGCGCGTCCAGCCGGCGGCGCCAGCGATGGCCGGCGCGCTCCGCGCTGTGACAGGCACTCCGCGCGACGAGGCCGCCCATGCTGTGCCCGAGGATCGCCACGCGCTCGACGGGCACGGGCCACGCGGCGACCAGCACCTCCATGAGATCGGCCAGCGCGCGGCCGTTGGTCGACACGTGCAACCCGCTGTTGTAGCGCACGTAGACGCTCGTGCAATCGAGGGCGCGCGCCAGCGCCGCCCCGTGATCGTGGCCGTCGCGCTGCCACTGCCGGTCGTTCATGCACAGGCCGTGCACCAGCACCAGCAGGCGGCCCCGCGCGTTCGGAAACGCCGTGGCCAGCGACGCACGGTCGAGCGCCACCGGTTTGCCCGCATGCCGCAGTTCCATCGGTATGGCGAGCGGGTTGCCCGACGCGACCAGGTAGTCGCCGAGGACGCCGTTGAGCGCGGCCAGCACGGCCTCGCGCTGCGGCGACGACGGGCGCTGATCCACGAGAGGCGCGAGCGCGCCCAACAGGGTGTCGAGGCTGGCGCCGACGACGCGCGTGACGCCACGCACGGTGCGGTAGACGAGCCCGGTGATGCCGTTCGTCCTGCCGTCCTGCGCAGCGCCGAAGAGCAACGGCGGCCGCGCGATCGTCCGGTGCATCGCCTCGACGACGTCGGTCAGGCCGACGGTCGCGTCGACGGCAAGGCGCTGGAAGCCGCGCAGGTCGGACACGGAGTGCTGTGCGGGTTCGGCGGGAGGTTTGCGGGGCACGGCGAAGTGTACGGCATGTACGTTATCCGCACGCTCGAGCGTCCGGCAATGTCATGCCGGCGCGTGGCGATTGAGCGACAATTTGCAGCGCACCCGGCACGGTCCTCTCGAGGTCAATCGCCATGAGCATTGCCAGCCGCTTCGCCCGTTTCGCCGCCGCGATTGCGTTCGCGTCGGCAGGTCTCGCCGCCGCGCAGTCCGCGACCCCGCCCACCGCCGCGATCCCACCGGCCCTGTGGCCGCGCGTGGTCGACCTGTCGACCGGGCAGGTCCTCGTCTACCAGCCGCAGGTGAATGGCTGGAACGGTAACCGGCTCGACTTCCGCGCGGCGCTCGCCTACAAGGCGGACAAGTCGCAGGACCAGGCGTTCGGCGTCATCTTCGCCTCCACCCGCACCGACGTCGACCGCGTCCGGCGCAACGTCGTGTTCAACGACCTCGCGATCTCCAAGGTCGATTTCCCGACGCTGCCCGACCGCGGCGCGTCGTTCCGCGCCGAGTTTCAGAAGGAGTTCGCCGCGAAGATCCGCATGATGCCGCTCGACCAGCTGCAGGCGTCGCTGGCCGCCGCCGGGATCAAGCCGCCGGCGATCGAGGTCGCCAACAACCCGCCGCAGGTCATCGTCAGCAATTCGCCGGCGATCCTCGTGCCGATCGACGGCGCGCCGGTGCAAAAGCCGGTCGCCGGCTATCCGCGCTACCAGCGCGTCGTCAACACGCGCGCGCTGATCCTGCAGGGCGGGTTCGGCGACCAGTACTACCTGCACGTGTACGACGGCTGGCTGTCGGCCGCGTCGATCGGCGGCCCGTGGTCGCAGGTGTTCCTGCGGCCACTCGAGCGCAGCGCGCTCGACGACGTGGCGCAGCAGCTGTCGAAGGCCGGCACCGTCGACCTGCTGACGGGCGGCGCGAAAGCGAACCCGAAGCCGTCGCTCGCCAACGGCGTGCCGACGATCTACACGGCGCAGGGTCCCGCGGAACTCGTCGTCTTCAAGGGCCAGCCCGACTTCGTGCCGATCGTCGGCACGCAGCTCCTGTGGGCCGCGAACACGACGAGCGACGTGCTGATCGACACGACGACCAGCAACTATTACGTGCTGCTCGCCGGCCGCTGGTTCCGCGGACCGGCGATGACCGGCCCGTGGACGTTCGTGGCCGCCAACGCGCTGCCGGCGGACTTCGCGCGCATTCCCGAGTCGTCGCGCGCCGGCGCCGTGCTGTCGACGGTCGCCGGCACGCCGCAGGCCCATGCGGCGGCGATCGAGAACACGATACCGCAGACGGCGACGGTGCCGCGCACCGGCGGCCCGACGTTCACGCCGAACTTCGACGGCGCGCCGCAGTACGCGCCGATCGCGGGCACGACGATGTCGTACGTCGTCAACTCGTCGGAGCCGCTGATCCAGGTTGCGCCCAACGCGTACTACGCGGTCGTCGCCGGCGTCTGGTTCAACGCCGCGCAGATCACCGGGCCGTGGACGGTGGCGGTCGACATCCCGGCCGCGATCTACACGATCCCGGCGTCCTCGCCGCTGCACTACGTCACCTATGTCCGCGTGTACGGTTCCACGCCGCAGTACGTGTACGTCGGGTACACGCCCGGGTACCTCGGCACCGTGGTGTCGCCGTACGGCACCGTCGTCTACGGCACCGGCTACGTGTACTCGCCGTGGATCGGCACGGTCTGGTATCCGCCGCCGTACACGTACGCGGTCGCGGCGCAGCCCGTCTACAACCCGTACGTCGGCTTCACGTACGGCTTCGCGCTCGGACTCGCGACCGCCGCGTGGACCGAGCCCTACTGGGGCGGCGCGTACTACCACCCGGCGTATTGGGGCGGCTATCCGTGCTGCGCGTCGGCCACGGCCAACGTGTACGGCCACTGGGGCGCGACGACGTACTCCGGCACGCGCACGTGGTATGGCGGCGGCGGCGTGGCGGGGACCACGGCGTCGGGTACTTACTACAACTCGCGCACCGGCACGTCGGGCACGTACAACGCCGGCCGCCAGTACAACGCGTGGACCGGCAACGCGACGCGCGGCTACGACCGCACGGCGACCGGTGCCGCAGGCGGCTCGGCCAACGTCGCGCGCGGCAGCAACTACAACGTCTACAGCGGCCAGCGGTCGACCGGGTCGGCCGTGTCCGCGACCGGTGCCGGCGGCAGCACGTACGACCGCGCGGGCGCGACGACCGCCGGACCGCAGGGAGACGCGCACATCGGCGGCGGCTCCACGTACAACGCCAAGACGGGCAACACCAACACATGGGGGACGGCAAGCGCGGGCAACAACCACTACGCCGACGTCAATGGCAACGTCTACTCGAACACCGGCAACGGCTGGCAGCAGCATTCCACCAATACGCCCACCGCAGCGAGCGGCGACACGTCGTGGGCCAACCGCGAGTCGCAGGCGCGCAGCTTCGGCGACAGCTGGTCGAGCGGGGACCACTCGTTCGGCGGCGCGGGGAGTGGCGGCGACCGGTCGTGGGGTGGCGGCGGCGGCTGGGGCGGCGCCGACCGCTCGTTCGGCGGCGGCGGTTTCGGGGGCGACCGGTCGTTCGGCGGAGGCGGTGGCGGCGGCTGGGGCGGCCGCTTTGGTGGCGGCGGGTTCGGCGGCGGTGGCTTCCGCGGCGGCGGGGGCCGGCGCTGAGCGAGGGGCCGAAGAAACGGGGCAGCCATGCCGCCCCGCCGGACAGAATGGCCCGGAGTTCCCGGGCCGTGGCGATCAATCGCGCGTCGTCTTCGCCTTCATCGCCGCCTCCAGCTTCGCGACGTCGGCGGGCGACAGCTGCGGGCGGTCCACCTTGATCGTCAGCTTGTTGAGCTTGGCGGTCAGCGTAAACGGCGGCTTGTAGTCCGCGTCGTTGACGCCGGTCAGTGTGTCGGAGCCGACGTCGAACGCCTCGTCCCACTGCAGGATCATCGGTAGCGTGCGCTTCATTTCCTTCGTGTCGACGACTCTACCGTCGACCTTGAGCGTGCCCACACCGGGCCGCCCGACGCCGCTGAAGTCGTTGAATGCCAGTGTGCCGGCCCCCAGGCCGTCGTACTTGAAGTCGAACTCGATCGAGTGCCGGCCCGGCGTCAGTGCCTCGGGACCTTCCCACTTCAGGCGCTCCAGATCGACCATGTTCCACAGCCACACCGGCTTGCCCTTCAGCAGGTAGAAACCGTAGCCGCCGAAGCGCCCGCCCGAGGTGAGGATCATCCCCTCGGCGCCGCCCTGCGGCACGTCGACGTCGGCGGTGACCGTGTACGACGTGTTCAGCAGCAGCGGCGAGTCGCCCTGCGGCAGGCCGACCATCGGCCGCGTGTAGACGAACTCGCTGCGGCCGGCGGTGATGTTCGGGCGCGGCGCGACGATGCGCGCCGCCACCGACGCGTCCAGCGGGAACACCTGATACTTTCTCGCCTCCGCGACGAACTTCTGCCGCATTTCCCTGACCTTGGCCGGATGCTGCGCGGCGATGTCCTCGGCCTGGCTGAAGTCCTTGTCGAGGTTGTAGAGCTGGAAGACCTGGTTGTTGAGCGGGTCCGGGTTCGCCGGACCGAACGCCTGCCACGGGGCGCGGTTGACCTTCGTCGACAGCAGCCAGCCATCGTCGTAGAGCGCCCACTGCCCCATCATCTCGAAGTACTGCGTCTTGTGCCGCGACCGCGCCTTCGCGTTCGCCGCGTCGAACGTGTAGGCGAAGCTCGTGCCCTCGATCGGCGCCTGCCTGATGCCGTCGACGGACTCGGGCGCCTTCAGGCCGGCCGCCTCGAGGATCGTCGGCACCACGTCGATCACGTGGACGAACTGCTCGCGCAAGGCGCCCTTGTCCTTGATCCGCGCCGGCCACGACACGACCATGTTCTGGTTGATGCCGCCTAAGCGCGACGCGTTTTGCTTGAACCAGTCGAACGGCGTGTCGAAGGCCCACGACCATCCGGCCGACATGTGGTTGTACGTGCGGTCGGTGCCCCAGACGTCGTAGAACTTCATCTGGACGTCGACCGGCAGCTCGTTGAGCCCGTTGAAGAACGCAACCTCGTTCGGCGTGCCCAGCGGCCCGCCTTCGGCGCTGGTGCCGTTGTCGCCGTTGATGTAGATGACGAGCGTGTTGTCGAGCTTGCCCAGGTCCTGGAACGCCTGGATCACGCGCCCGATCTCATGGTCGTTGTACGCGGCGTACGCGGCGAACACCTCGACCTGCCGGATGAAGAGCTTCTTCGCCTCGGGCGAGAGATCGTCCCAGGGCTTCAGCACGTCCTTCGGCCACGGCGTGAGCTTTGCGTCCTTCGGGACCACGCCGAGCCGCTTCTGGTTCTCGAAGATGCGCTCGCGCAGCTTCTCGTAGCCGTCGTCGAACAGGTGCATCGCGCTGATGCGGTCCACCCACTCCTTCGTCGGGTGATGCGGCGCGTGCGTGGCGCCCGGCGCGTACTTGATGAAGACCGGCTTCGACGGATCGATCTGGTGCATCCGCGTCATGTAGTCGATGGCATCGTCGGCCATCGCGGTGATCAGGTTCCACGTGCCGGGTGGCTTGCCCTGGAACGGGTAGATCTGCGTGGTGTTGCGGAAGAGGTTGGGCTGCCACTGGTTGGCGTCGCCGCCGACGAAGCCGTAGAAGTACTCGAAGCCCATGCCGGTGGGCCACTGGTCGAAGGGGCCGACCTGGCTGGCGGCGAACGCCGGCACGTTGTGGTCCTTGCCGAACCACGACGTCGCGTAGCCGTTGTCGAGCAGCATGCGCCCGATCGTCGCCTTGTCGCGCGCGATGATGCTGTTGTAGCCGGGGAAGCCGGTCGACTGCTCGGAGATCACGCCGAAGCCCGCCGAATGGTGATTGCGGCCGGTGATCAGCGCGGCCCGCGTCGGCGAGCACAGCGCGGTCGAGAACATGCGGTTGTAACGCAGTCCCTCTTTGGCGAGCCGGTCCATCGCCGGCGTCGGAATCACGCCGCCGAACGTCGAGGGCACGCCGAAGCCCGCATCGTCGGTGATGATCAAGAGCACGTTGGGGGCGCCCTTTGGCGGCACCACGCGTGGCGCCCACCAGGGCTTGGACTGCAGCGCGTCGTCGCGGATCACGCCGCCGAACTTCGGGTCGGGCGGCGGCAGCTGCCGGCCGCTGAGGCTCGTCGTCGCGCTCGGCGAGCCGGGCGTGCCGGTAACGTGCTGAGCCAACGCGGTTCCGCCCCCCACCGCCAGTGGCGCAATGGCGAGCACCAACGCGGTGCACAGCGCGGTGAGCGTCCGCGTGAATGCGCGTGCGTCGTGCGACGGTCGTTGAGCGTGCATGGCGGGACCCTTCTCTGGAGCCGGACGGCAAAGGTGCGTGTCGAACGGCTCGCACTATAGAATCCCGCCGTCGGCGTGACATGACATATCCGGACGCGCCGACCGAGGCCCACCTTCCCAAGCCATCCGATGCCGCATCGACAGGACGTCCGCGCCGCGGTCTTGACGCCGATCCCTGCGCTCCTGCGCGAGCGCGGGATCGACCCGCGGCGGATCCTCGCCGGCGTCGGACTCGACCCGGGCGTCTTCGCGGATCCGGACCAGCGCATCCCCTTCGCTGTGGCCGGCGCGCTGCTGGCGGGCTGCGTCCGGGCAACCGGCGCGCCCGACTTCGCGCTGCGTGTCGCGTCGCGCCTGACGCTCGCGCATCTCGGGCTGCTCGCGCACCTGATGCGCAACAGCGCCACGATCGGTGACGCGATTACGAACCTGGTCCGGCACCTGCACCTCAACGACCGTGGGGCGGTTCCGTATTTCCTCGACCTGGGATTCGGCCAGGTCGCCATCGGGTACGTCGTGTACCGCCACGACACGCCTGGCATACCGCATGTCTACGACCTCGCGCTCGGCGTCGGCTGCGCGATCCTGCGCGAACTGTGCGGGCCGGAGGAGACCCGTGCGCGTGTCGTTCGCGCACGGCCGCCCGCGCGACCCGCGGCCATGGCGGCGTCACTTCGGCGCGCCCGTGGAGTTCGACGCGCCCCACTCGGAAATCGTGTTCGCCGCGCGTTGGCTGGCAAAGGGCATCGCCGATGCCAATGCCGCCAATCGGCAGGTGGCCGAAACGGCGGCGCTTGCGGTCGAGGCCGACGGCGGCCGGATCGCGCCGCGCGTTCAACGCATCGTGCACGGACTCGTGCTGGCCGGCGACGCGAACGCGCCGCACGTGTCGGCGCTGCTCGGACTGCACGAGCGTGCGCTGCGCCGGCGGCTTCGCGACGAAGGGACGACGTTTCAGGCGCTCGTCAACGCGGCGCGCTTCGAAGTCGCGCAGCAACTGCTGCAGGAGACCCGCCTGCCGGTGTCGGAAATCGCGGCGGCGCTGCACTACGCCGACGCGACCGCGTTTTCGCGCGCGTTCCGGCGCATGGGAGGCGCGAGCCCGAGCGCGTGGCGCGCGCGGGTCGGGCGGTCCGCCGGCCGGAAATAGCCCCCACTCGCCGCCGCCTGCAATCGGACTATAATATTGCGTTGCAACATTGCCCGGCGCCCGCCGGGCCCGCCGGGCCTCTCGCGCCCGCGCCCACGCCCCTTTCGCGCAGGCCACATGCACATCGGCACGCCGCACTCCCCCTCTTCCACTCGCGTCATGGTGCTCGGCAGCGGCGAGCTGGGAAAGGAAGTCATCATTGCGCTGCAGCGGCTCGGCGTCGAGACCATCGCGGTCGATCGCTACGCGAACGCGCCCGGCCACCAGGTCGCGCACCGCGCGCACGTGATCGCGATGGCGGACGGCGCCGCACTGCGGCGGCTGGTCGAGCAGGAGCGCCCGCACATCATCGTGCCCGAGATCGAGGCCATCGCCACCGACGTGCTGGTCGAGGTCGAGCGCGCCGGCGTCGCGCAGGTGATCCCGACCGCGCGCGCCGCCCAGCAGACCATGAACCGCGAGGGCATCCGCCGGCTCGCCGCGGAGAAGCTCGGCCTGCCGACGTCGCCCTACCGCTTTGCCGAGAACCTGCCCGCGCTCAAGGCCGCCATCGCCGACGGCATCGGCTACCCGTGCGTAGTGAAGCCCGTGATGTCGTCGTCGGGCAAGGGCCAGTCCATCGTGCAGGGTCCGCGCGAGGTCGCCGCGGCGTGGCAGTACGCGGAGAGCATGGCTCGCGTGCCCGGCTCGCACGTGATCGTCGAAGGGTTCGTCGACTTCGACTACGAGATCACGCTGCTCGCCGTGCGCACGCCTGGCGCCGACGGGAAGATCGGCACGCACTTCTGCGCGCCGATCGGGCACCTGCAGGTAAACGGCGACTACGTCGAGTCGTGGCAGCCACAGCCGATGAGCCGCGTCGCGCAGAAGACGGCGCGCGAGTACGCGACGAGGGTCACCGAGGAACTCGGCGGACGCGGCGTCTTCGGTGTCGAGCTGTTCATAAAGGGCCATCAGGTCTGGTTTTCCGAGGTGAGTCCGCGCCCGCACGACACCGGCATGGTGACGATGTGCACGCAGGTGCAGAGCGAGTTCGACCTCCACGCGCGCGCGATCCTCGGCCTGCCGGTGGACACGCGCCTCGCGTCGCCCGGCGCCTCCGCCGTGATCTACGGCGGCATCGAGGGACGCGGGATCCGCTACGAAGGTGTCGCCGATGCGCTGCGCGTGCCCGACTCCGACCTGCGCCTCTTCGGCAAGCCCGAGGCGTACAAGCGGCGCCGGATGGGCGTCGCGCTCGCGCGCGGCGTGGACGTCGGTCAGGCGCGGGAGCGCGCGCAGGAGTGCGCGCGGCGCGTGGTGCCGCACGCATAGGACGCGCCGGCATGGCCGACTTCGTCGTGCAGGCGCCCATCGTCACGCCGGCGGTGATCGCGCGGCTCGCGCGGCAGGCCGGGGCGCAGGCGATCGTTCCCGTAGGTTCCGGCGCGCCCGCCGCCTGGCGCTTCCCGGAGGTGGCGCAGAACGACGCGCTGGTCGACGCCGCGCGCGCCGCCGGTTGCGACGCGGCCTTCGTGCCGGAGGACCGGCGCCTGGCCGACGTCGGCGTGGTCGTGCTGGACATGGACTCGACGCTGATCACGATCGAGTGCATCGACGAGATCGCCGACATGAAGGGCCTCAAGCCGCAGGTCGCCGCCATCACGGCGAGCGCGATGCGCGGCGAGATCGACTTCGCGCAGAGCCTGACGCAACGCGTCGCGCTGCTCGCCGGACTGCCGGTCGAGGCGCTGGAGCGCGTCTACGCGGAGCGCCTGCGCATCTCGGTCGGCGCCGCGCGCATGCTCGCCGGATTCAAGGCGGCCGGCGCGACCACCGCGCTGGTGTCCGGCGGTTTCACGTACTTCACCGACCGCCTCAAGGCCGCGCTGCCGCTGGACGTCGCCGTCGCCAACACCCTCGGCGTCGACGGCGGCCGGCTGACCGGACGCATCGAAGGCCCGATCGTCGACGGCCGGGCCAAGGCCGACACGCTGCGCGCGCTCAGGAACGGGCCGGGCGGCGGCCTTGCCGTCGCGATCGGCGACGGCGCCAACGACTTGCCGATGTTCACGGCCGCCGACGTCGCGATCGCCTATCGCGCGAAGCCGGTAGTGCGTGCGCAGGCGGCGTGCGCGCTCGACGTCTGCGGCCTCGACGGCGCGCTCAACTTCTTCGCCTGAAATCCGCGCGGGGCTCGCTGGTTCGCCGATCACCGAGCCCGGCGCGGCTTCTTGCCGCTACGCGAAGAAGGCCGCGATGCCGTGGACGGCCAGCACGGCGATCACGATCGCCGTGCCGGTGGTGCCCACCATCCGCGGCCAGCTGGCGCCGGCCGTGCGCGACAGGCCGACGGCGTGCAGCACGCGCGCCGCGACGAGCACACCGCCGCACGCGTGCAGCAGCGCGGGCGAGGCGTGATCGAGCTCGGCGATCAGCAGCAGCACGAGCGCGATCGGCACGTATTCGACGGCATTCCCGTGCACGCGGATTGCGCGACCGAGCGCACGCTCGCCGCCGTCGCCGATGCCGACCCGCAACGCCCAGCGCAACCGGATTACCCGCGCGGCCAGCGCGAGCAGCACGAGGGCGCACAGTCCCGCGTACAGCGCGGTGATCGGAACGCTCATCCGGCGCTGCCGATCACGCGTGTCTTCCCGGGATGTCGTCGCCCGAAGCGGCGGTCGCGCGCCGGCTCGGCTGCGCCTCGCTCGCGTTGCTCACGCTTCGTCGATCCACGCCGTCTGGATCGCCTCGAGGATCTTCTCGCCGCTGCGCGCCGGGTCGTCCGCGAAGCCGGGCAGCTCGCAGACCCAGCGGTGCAGGTCGGTGAACCGGATCGCCTTCGGGTCGACGTCCGGGTGCGCGTCGGCGAGCGCGATCGCGATCTCGCGGGTGTCGGTCCACTTCATTGCGTCGCCTCCCTACCGCCCTTCCTTCACCTGATTGATCGTGTAGCGCGGAATCTCGACGACGAGCCGCTCGGCGTCGACGATCGCCTGGCACGACAGCCGCGACACCGGCGTCAAGCCCCACGCGCGGTCGAGCAGGTCGTCCTCGTCCTCGGTCGACGGCGCCAGCGTGGGAAACCCCTCGCGCACGATCACGTGGCAGGTCGTGCACGCGCACGACTTCTCGCACGCGTGCTCGACCTCGATGCCGTGGTCGAGCAGGTTGTCGAGCAGCGACTTGCCCGGCGTCCCCTCGAACGTGCGTCCGTCGGGACAGATCTCCGGGTGCGGCAGCACGACGATTTCGGGCATCGGGGACTCGCCTTCAGTCGGACAGCGCGTCGACGCGCTTGCCGGTCAGCGCGCGCGCGACGCTGCGGTTCATGCGGCGCGCCGCGAACTCGTCGGTGGCGCGGGAAAGCGCGGCCACCTCCGCGCGCAGCGCGGCGTGGTCGTGGCCCGCGCGCGCCGTCGCGAGGCGCGCCAGCGCCACGTCGACTTCCGCGCGCTCTTCCGCGTCCAGCAGGTCGCCGTCGGCGGCGAGCGCCGAGCGCGTCGCCTCGGCGAGCTGGTCGGCTTCGACCTGCGCCTCGGCGAGCGCGCGCGCCTGCATGTCGTCCGCCGCGTGGGCGAACGAGTCCTGCAGCATCCGCGCGACCTCGTCGTCGCTGAGCCCGTAGGACGGCTTGACGGCGATCGTCGCCGCGATGCCCGTCGTCTGCTCGCGCGCGGCGACCTCGAGCAGCCCGTCGGCGTCGACCTCGAACGTCACGCGGATCCGCGCCGCGCCGGCGACCATCGGCGGGATGCCGCGCAGCTCGAAGCGGCCGAGCGACCGGCAGTCCGCCACCCGCTCGCGCTCGCCCTGCACCACGTGGATCGCCATCGCGGTCTGGCCGTCCTTGTACGTCGTGAACTCCTGCGCACGCGCCACGGGGATCGTCGAGTTGCGCGGGATGATCTTCTCGGTGAGGCCGCCCATCGTCTCCAGCCCGAGCGACAGCGGAATCACGTCGAGCAGCAGCCAGTCGTCGTTGCGCTCGCGGTTGCCGACGAGCTTGTTCGCCTGCACGGCGGCACCGAGCGCGACGACCTCGTCGGGGTTGAGGTTGGTCAGGGGCGGCTGGCCGAAGTACTCGGCGACCGCGCGCCGGATCTGGGGCATGCGCGTGGCACCTCCGACCAGCACGACGCCCTTGACGTCGCCGGGCGCCAGCTGCGCGTCGCGCAGCGCCCGCTTCACCGGCTGCAGCGTCTTGGCCACGAGGTTGGCCGTGATTTCGGTGAAGATCGCCTTGGTCAGCGTCAGGTTGATGACCGCGCCGCCGGCGAGCGTAGCCGCGATCGTGGCCTCGTCGTGCTCGGAGAGGTTCTCCTTCGCCTCGCGCGCCTTCACGAGCAGCTGCCGCGCGTCGGCCGGCGACAGCGGCGGCAGCTTCGCCGCCTCGATGACCCAGCAGAACACGCGGTGGTCGAAGTCGTCGCCGCCCAGCGCCGAGTCCCCGTTGGTCGCCAGCACCTCGAACACGCCCTTGGAGAGCCGCAGGATCGAGATGTCGAACGTGCCACCGCCCAGGTCGTACACGGCGTAGACGCCCTCCGACGCGTTGTCGAGGCCGTACGCAATGGCCGCGGCGGTCGGCTCGTTGAGAAGGCGCAGCACCGGCAGGCCCGCGAGCTGCGCCGCGTCCTTGGTCGCCTGCCGCTGTCCGTCGTCGAAGTACGCCGGCACCGTGACCACGGCACCGTCGACCGGGCCACCCAGCGACGCCTCCGCGCGCGCACGCAGCGCACGCAGCAGGTCCGCGGAGATTTCGACGGGGGACTTCACGCCGGCGCGCGTCGCAATACGCACCATGCCGGGCGCGTCGACGAAGCGGTACGGGAAGCGCCGCGCGTCGGCCAGGTCGGCGAGCCCGCGTCCCATCAGGCGCTTGACCGACACGATGGTGTTCTGCGGGTCGCGCGCCTGGTGTTCCATCGCCGTGTAGCCGGCCTCGACCGCATCCTCCGCGTAGCGGACGATCGACGGCACGAGCGGTCGTCCTTCCTCGTCGGGCAGCACGACCGCGAGGCCGTGCCGGACCGTCGCGACCAGCGAGTTGGTCGTGCCGAGGTCGATGCCGATCGCCCGGCGGCGCTGGTGTGGCGCCGGGCTCTCGCCGGGCTCGGAGATCTGCAGCAGCGCCACGTCAGTCCCGAAGGGCCGTCCCCCTCGCGCGCGGACGCGCTCTGCGAGCCTTGCCTTCGGCCCGCGCGCGTGGGCGGCTCGGTGTGCAGCGAGCGCAGCGAGCGCAGGGGCCGTTTCATCCTAGCCCCTCTTCGTCGCAGCGTCCGCGATGCGGCCCGACCACAACTCGAAGAAGCCGTCCGCCGCCGCCACGCGCATCCACGTCTCGATCCGCGTCGTCGCGTACTGCGGCACCGCCTCGGCGACGCCTTCGATGCGGACCCCGATCGCGAGCGTGCCCTTCTGCTTGCCGGCGCGCATCGCGGCGAGCCGCTGCTGCAGCTCGGCCATCTGCCGCGCGCCGGCTGCGTCGAGCCCGTAGATCATCCAGGCGCGGCCCGCGCCGGTCGCGGGCAGGCCGAGCTGCGCCGGGTCCGCGCCTTCGGCGACGAGCGGGATGTCGCGGACGAAATCGGGGGCCGGATGGGCCGCGTCCGTGCGCGCGACGAGGTGCAGCACCGGCGGCGCCACCGCGGCCGCCTTGATCCGCGCGTCGACGTTGAGGGCGATGCGCAGCTGCGCGGGATCGGCACGGATCACGTAGTCGTTGCCCTTCGCGAGCATCCGGGCGCTCGTCGTGAGCGGCACGCCGGCGCAGCCGGAGAGCAGGCTTGCGGCCGTCACCAGCGCCGCGGCGAGGAAGGCAAGGCGGGTCATCGGTCTTCCAGTGTAACGAGCATCGCGTCGAGGTCGGCGGCGAGCTTGACGAGGAACATGAGCTCGCGCACGCGATCGCGCGAATCGGCATACGCGCGCGCTCCGTCGAGCTGGTCTGCCAGCCGCTCCTCGCGCGCGCGCGTGTCGGCGCGCACCTCGGCAACCAGCGCGGTCAGTGCGCGGTCGTCGCCGGCGGCGACCGCCGCCGCGGCCGCCTCGCGCCGCTCAAGCTGCTGCTCGAGGAACTCGACCGGCAACTGCGCGCCCGCGCCGGCATCGACGCCATGGAGCTGCAACAGGTACTGCGCCCGCCGTACGGGATCCTTCAGTGCGCGGTAGGCCTCGTTGACGCGCGCCGACGACTGCGCGGCGATCCGCCGCACCGCGTCGTCGGCGTGCGCGTGCCGGTCCGGATGGACGTCGGACTGCAGCCGGCGGTACGCGGCGTCGAGCACCGGACCGTCGAGACGGAAGCGCGCCGGCAGGCCGAACAGCTCGAAGTGGTTGCGGGAGAAGTCGATCACGTCGCTGATGGAGGCGGTCGGGCGGAATGCGGCCCGGGCCACCCCGCGTCCGTCGTCGCCGGCCGGTCTTTCAGATGTTGAACGATTCGCCGCAGCCGCACTCGTCCTTGACGTTGGGGTTGCGGAACCGGAACCCTTCGTTCAGGCCCTCGCGCGCGAAGTCGAGCTCGGTGCCGTCGATGTAGGGCAGGCTCTTCGGGTCGACGACGACGGTGACGCCGTGGCTGACGAACGTCACGTCCTCGGGCCGGGCCTCGTCCGCGTACTCGAGCTTGTACGCCAGGCCCGAGCAGCCGGTGGTGCGCACGCCGAGGCGCAGCCCGACACCCTTGCCGCGCTTCACCAGGTGGGCGGCGACGTGCTTCGCCGCCGTCGGGGTCAACGTCACTGCCATTGCCGTTCTCCGTCCATGTCCTGCCGGGGCGCGCCGGGCAGCCAGCCCGCGCGCCGGGGGGCGCCGCTTGCGCGGCGGCCGCTTCCGTCTAGTCCGCCGCGAGCTTTTCGCCGGCGTCGACACCGTGCTTCTTCCGGTAGTCGGCGACCGCGGCCTTGATCGCATCTTCGGCCAGGATCGAGCAGTGGATCTTGACCGGCGGCAAGGCGAGTTCCTCGGCGATCTGCGTGTTGCGGATCGCCATCGCCTCGTCGAGCGTCTTGCCCTTCACCCACTCGGTAACGAGCGACGACGAGGCTATTGCCGAGCCGCAGCCGTAGGTCTTGAACTTCGCGTCCTCGATGATTCCGTCGACGCCGACCTTGATCTGCAGCTTCATCACGTCGCCGCACGCGGGCGCGCCGACCATGCCGGTGCCGACGTCGTCCGCCTCCTTGGGCAGCGAGCCGACGTTGCGCGGGTTCTCGTAGTGGTCCAGTACCTTGTTGCTGTATGCCATCTCGTTCTCCTCGACCTTGCGCCTTCACGAAGCCGCCGCGCGTGCGCGCTCGGTTCTTCGTAGCTCTTTCCCCGCGAAAGCGCCCGGCCGCCCGAAGCTTTCGCGCTGACTGCTGTTCTCGATGAAAATCTCGCCACGCCTTTCGGCGAGATCTTCAGCGACCGCTTTTAGTGTGCCGCCCACTGGATCTTGGAGAGGTCGATGCCTTCCTGGTGCATTTCCCAGAGCGGCGAGAGCTCCCGCAGCTTGGCGACCTTGCGCTTCAGCAGGTCCACCGTGTAGTCGACCTCGGCCTCCGTCGTGAAGCGGCCGATCGTGAACCGGATGGAGCTGTGCGCAAGCTCGTCGCTGCGGCCCAGCGCCCGCAGCACGTACGACGGCTCCAGCGACGCCGACGTGCAGGCCGAGCCCGACGACACCGCGATGTCCTTGATCGCCATGATCAGCGACTCGCCCTCGACGAAGTTGAAGCTCACGTTGAGGTTGTGCGGCACGCGGTGGTCCATGTCGCCGTTGACGTAGGCCTCCTCGATCTCCGACAGTCCCTTCCACAGCCGGTCGCGCAGCATCCGGATGCGCTCGTTCTCGGTCGCCATCTCGGCCTTCGCGATGCGGAACGCCTCGCCCATGCCGACGATCTGGTGCGTCGGCAGCGTGCCCGAGCGCATGCCGCGCTCGTGGCCGCCGCCGTGCATCTGCGCCTCGATCCGCACGCGCGGCTTGCGCCTGACGTAGAGCGCGCCCACACCCTTCGGCCCGTACGTCTTGTGCGCGGAGAACGACATCAGGTCGACCTTGAGCGACGCGAGGTCGATCGGCACCTTGCCGGTCGCCTGCGCCGCGTCGACGTGGAACACGATGCCGCGCCGGCGGCAGATCTCGCCCATCGCCGCGATGTCCTGGATCACGCCGATCTCGTTGTTGACGAGCATCACCGACGCGACGATCGTGTCCGGGCGCAGCGCCGCCTCGAACTTCGCCGCCGGAACGAGGCCGTCCGGGTCGACGTCGAGATACGTGACCTCATACCCTTCGCGCTCCAGCTCGCGCGTCGTGTCGAGCGTGGCCTTGTGCTCGGTCTTCACCGTGACGAGGTGGCGCCCCTTGTCCTTGTAGAAGTGCGCGGCGCCCTTCAACGCGAGGTTGATCGACTCGGTCGCGCCCGACGTCCAGACGATCTCCTTCGGGTCGCAGTTGACGAGCGCGGCCACCTGCGCGCGCGCCTCCTCGACGGCGGCCTCGGCGGTCCAGCCGTAGGAATGCGAGCGCGAGGCCGGGTTGCCGAACTCGTCGGTCAGGTAGGCGACCATCTTCTGCGCGACGCGCGGGTCGACCGGCGTCGTCGCCGAGTAGTCGAGGTAGATCGGAAGCTTCATGGCGTTTCGTTCTCCGGCGTTCGATGGAGATGGTTTCAGACGGCCTCGGGTGCCGGCTCCTTCGGGGCGCCCGCGGGCGCGCGCCGGTGGTCCTGCAGCACCGTCGTTTCCCCGCGCTGCGGCTGCTGGCGCACGAGCTGGGCGAGCGTCACGCCGGACAGGAACGCGAAGATGTGATCGTTCAAGCTCGTCCACAGATCGTGCGTCATGCACCGGTGGTCGTCGTGACAGTTCTCGCGGCCGCCGCACTGCGTCGCGTCGATCGGCTCGTCGACGGCGAGGATGACGTCGGCCACCGAGATCTGGTCCGACGCCTTCGCCAGGTTGTAGCCGCCGCCCGGACCGCGCACGCTGTCCACGAGCCCGGAGCGCCGCAGCTTGCCGAACAGCTGTTCGAGGTACGACAGCGAGATGCGCTGCCGCGCCGACACGGCGGCGAGCGTCACCGGCCCGTTGCCGCCGTACATTGCCACGTCGATCATCGCCGTCACGGCGAACCGTCCCTTGGTGGTCAAGCGCATGGTGTGTTCCTTTCCGAAGCCCGCCCGCCGTGTGGCGAGCCCGGCGCCCGCGGCGCCGGCGGCAAGTGGTTGTCCACGACAAACACGATTCTGGTATACCCGAACGATTTAGTCAACTAATGGACCGGGAAGTTCACTCCAACATCTTGTTGATCTGCTTCGGGTCGAAGCCGTCGGCGGTCGCCTTGGCATCGCCGCACGCCACCCCGTCGCGCGCGAGCTGGGCCACCAGCCGGTCGATCCGCTCGTCGCTGGCCGCCGCGTGGTCGAGCAGCTGGTGGATGGCGCGGACCATCGGGTCGTTCATGTCCGCCGCGATCGCATAGGCGGAAAAGCCCAACTTGGTCGCCTGCGCCTCGCGCCGCTCCTGGTCCTGCGCCGTGACGATCCGCGCCGGGATGCCGACCGCCGTCGCGCCGGGCGGCACGTCGCGGACGACCACCGCGTTGCAGCCGATCTTGGCGCCGTCGCCGACGAGGATCGGCCCCAGGATCTTGGCCCCGGCGCCAATGACGACCCCGCGCGCCAGCGTCGGGTGGCGCTTGCCCTTGTTCCACGACGTCCCGCCCAGCGTCACGCCGTGATAGAGCGTGCAGTCATCGCCGATCTCGGCGGTCTCGCCGATCACGATCCCCATCCCGTGGTCGATGAACACGCGGCGCCCGATCGTCGCGCCCGGGTGGATCTCGATGCCGGTCAGGAAACGGCTGCCGTGCGCGAGCCAGCGCGCGAGCCAGCGCAATCCCGCGCGCCACAGCCGGTGCGTCACCACGCGGTGCCAGACCAGCGCGTGCAGACCGGGATAGCAGGTGAGCACCTCCCAGCGGCTGCGCGCCGCAGGGTCGCGGTCGAACACGACGGCGATGTCTTCGCGGAGCCGGGCGAACATGCGTGGATTATGCCATATCCGATCAATTTACTCAACTATTTTGCAGCGCCGCAAATGCCCCGGCCCTGCAGGCCGTATCAGCATACGACTTTGCTAAACTGGTCCGCCTTGCCGCCGATCAAACTCGGCGCGTTCCGCCCACGCTGCGACCGCTTCCCGGAGAGTCCCATGCATTCCGTACCCAAGACACTTGTCGCGCTGGCCGCCGCCGCGCTCGTCTCCCTTTCGGCCGCCGCGCAGGACGTGGTGCTGAAGGTCCACCACTTCTGGCCGCCCGGCGCGATGCCGCCGTCGACGATCCTGACGCCGTGGTGCGAGAAGATCGCAAAGGACTCCGGCGGGAAGATGCGCTGCCAGATCTATCCATCGATGCAGTTGGGGGGCACGCCGGCCAACCTCATCGACCAGGCGAAAGACGGCGTGGCCGACATCGTCTGGACGCTGCCCGGCTACACGGCCGGCCGGTTCCCGCTGATGGAGGTGTTCGAGCTGCCGTTCATGTCGAGCAGCGCCGAGGCGACGAGCCAGGCGGCGTGGGATTACTACGCGCAGGTCGGCCACCGGGAGTTCCCGGGCATCAAGGCGCTCGCCGTCAACGTGCACGACAACGGCTACATCCACACCAACCCGCGGCAGATCAAGGTGATGGCCGACTTCAAGGGCCTGCGCATGCGCGCACCGACGCGGCAGACCAACAAGATGCTCGCGGCGCTCGGCGCCACGCCCGTCGGAATGCCGCTGCCGGCGCTCGCCGAGTCGATCGCCAAGGGCGTGATCGACGGCTACCTGCTGCCGTGGGAGGTCATCCCGTCGATCAAGGCCCACGAGCTCACGAAGTTCGAGAGCGAGACCGACCCGAAGTCGCGCGCGCTGTACACGGCGGTGTTCATCCTGGCGATGAACCAGGCGAAGTACGACAGCCTCCCGCCGGACCTGAAGCGTGTGATCGACGCCAATTCGGGCGCGTCGCTCGCGAAGCAGATGGGCGCGCAGTGGGATGCGTCCGCGCCGCCGGCGCGCAAGCTCGCCGTCGACCGCGGCAACACATTCTACGTGATCCCGGCCGCCGAACTCGAAACCTGGCAGAAGGCGACCGCGTTTCTGGCCGACGACTGGGTCAAGGACGTCTCGGCGAAGGGTCACGACGGCGCGGCGCTGCTCAAGTCGGCGCGCGAGGCCATCGCCAGGTACGAGAAGAAGTGAGTCGCGCCGGCGCGCTCGCGCTGGCGCTCGTGCTCGCGTTGACCGGCAACGCGCTCGCGCAGTCGGCGCCGCCGGCCACGTCGAAGCCGTGCGACAACGCGCGCAAGAAGGTCGCGCGTGAGGAGCGTGCGCTCGCGGAAACCGGCGAGGCGATCGCCCGGGCGCAGCGCGCCCGCGAGACCTGCGCGTCGAAGAGCGCCTGCGCGCGCATCGACGACGCGGTGTCCGACGGCGAGCGCCGGCGTGCCCGGCACGCGACACGGCTCGCGCGCTTCCGGGAGGAAGCCGCGGCTGCCTGCCGCTGATCGCGGTTCCTCAGCGCAGCAGCACGGCCACCGCGACCAGCCCCGCGATCGCGAAGCCCAGCAGCGTCAGGTAGGCGATGGCGATCACGAACGTGCGCAGCAGGTTCGCCCACCAGCGGCCGCGATAGACGACCTGGCGTGCGCGGATCAGGTAGTAGACGATCCACGCGAACAGTGCGACGCGCACCAGCTCGAATGGGGCGAGCACGAGCGCGAGGAGCGCGACCGCCGCGAACGCGTGGACATGCGCGCTGTACACGAGGTGCTCCGAGTACCGGTGCGGCCGGCCCGGGTACCGGCCCCGGCGCCCGAGATACGCGAGCTTGAGCAGCAGCGCGAACGCCGGCAGCAGCGCCGCCGCCGCGTACGGGCCGTAACGCAGCATGCCGGCGTACAGGCGCTCGGCCTTGGCGTCGCGCGGCAGCTTCTTGAACTGGTCGTAGCGCTTGCGCAGCTGCTCGGGGATCGGCAGGTCGGCTCCGTCGAGCCGCAGGATGAGGTTGAGGTCTTCGTCCAGCGCGATTCGCGTGTCCTTCCCGCCGTCGCCTCCTCCGGGCACGCTTTCCAAGGCGTTGCCCGCAGCGGCGCCGAGTGGCGCAGCGCCCTGCTCCGCCGGTGCGCCGCTCGCCTTTGCGCCCCCATCCCCGGCCCTCGTCGCGGCGTCCTCCGCGCGGTCGACGAACACCAGCTCCTCGCCCAGGTCCGCCGGCGATTGCAACAGGCCGACGACGGCGAACAGCAGCAGCCAGAGGACGAGGAACAGCCGCGCCGGCCGGATGTAGCGGCGGCGGCGTCCGGCGAAGTACTCCTGCGTCAGGAAGCCGGGACGTGCGACGAGCGCGAACAGCGTGCGCCACATGCGGCCGTCGAGCGCGACGTAGCGGCCGGCCGCGTCGCGCATGAAGGCCGCGAACGTCGGCAGCGCGATCCTCGTTTCCTGCCCGCAGTTCGGGCAGAAGTGATCGGGCGCGGCAACGCCGCAATTGCGGCACGCCGGTGCCGGCGTCTGCGCAGGCGCGCGGTCGGCCTCGTCAGCGGGCGGGCTCACTGGTGTGCCTTCGCGCTGCGCTCCGGTGTTCGCCCTCGGGGCGGCCCTTCGGGCTTCGAACGATACCTTCGCGCTGCGCGCTCCGGTGTTCGCCCTCGGGGCGGCCCGTCGGGCTTCGAACGATACCTTCGCGCTGCGCGCTCCGGTGTTCGCCCTCGGGGCGGCCCTTCGGGCTTCGAACGATACCTTCGCGCTGCGCGCTCCGGTGTTCGCCCTCGGGGCGGCCCTTCGGGCTTCGAACGATACCTTCGCGCTGCGCGCTCCGGTGTTCGCCCTCGGGGCGGCCCTTCGGGGGGCGGCCCTTCGGGCTCACGCGGGCGGTACACTGCGCGGCGATGGGAATCCATGGCATGCACAGGATAACCGGCCCGGCGCTACGCCGCTGCGCCGCGTGGCTCGCCGCGCTGCCCGCCGCGCTCGCCGTCGCGGCCGGACCGGCGGCGGACCTGGCCGAGCGCCGCGACAATCCGCCGACGACGATCGAGCGCGGCGCCGAGGTTCCGGCCGCGCTGGTGGCGCCGTTCGTGGCGACGCCGATGCCCGTCGTCGATGCGATGCTGGCGCTGGCCCGCGTCGGCCCGGTGGATTTTGTCATCGACCTGGGCTCGGGCGACGGCCGGCTCGTGCTCGCGGCAGTCTTGAAATTCGGTGCGCGCGGCGGCTTCGGCGTCGACATCGACCCGGTGCTCGTCGATTACGCGACCCGGAAGGCGCACGAGTCAGGCGCGGCCAATCGCGTCCGGTTCCACGTGCGCGACCTCTTCGACACCGACGTCCGCGAGGCCACGGTCGTCACCGTCTACCTGCTGCCGATCGCGATGGACCGGCTCGAGGCGAAGTTGCTGCGCGAGCTCGCGCCGGGCACCCGCGTCGTCTCGCACGACTACCCGTTCCGCGGGTGGGCCGCCGAGCGCGTGGTCGCGCTCGACGTGCCGGAAAAGCACGACTACACGGGCCGGCGCAGCACGTCGCTCTACCTGTACACGGTGCCGGCGCGGCCGGCGAGCGGCACGCGGTGAGCCTGCGGGCGTGCCGGTGAGCGAGGCGTCCGCCGGGCAGCCTCAGGACGGGCCGCGCGCGCTGCTGCGGCGGCGCGACGCGGTCGCGATCGTCGTCGGCATCGTCATCGGGGCGGGCATCTTCCGCACCCCGCCGCTGGTCGCGCAGATCGCCGGAGACGGTGGCTGGGCGCTCGCCGCGTGGATTGCCGGCGGGGTGATCTCGCTGATCGGTGCGCTGTGCTACGCGGAACTCGCGGCGACGTATCCGCACGCCGGCGGCGACTACCACTTCCTCACGCGGGCGTTCGGCCGCGACGTGTCCTTCCTCTACGGCTGGGCGCGGGCGACGGTGATCAACACCGGGTCGATCGCGCTGCTCGCGTTCGTGTTCGGCGATTACGCGACGCGCCTCGTCGACCTCGGACCGCGCTCGTCCGCGCTGTGGGCGGCGCTGCTCGTCGTGGCGCTGACGCTGGTCAACGTCGCCAGCCTCGCCGTGTCGTCGCGCACGCAGAACTGGCTCACGGCGTTCGAGGTCGCCGGGCTCGTCGTCATCGTCGTGGCCGGGCTCGTCGTCGCGCCGGCCGCGCCGGGCGCGACGTCGTGGTTCGCATCGACGCCGGCGTCCGGCGCACTCGGCTTCGCGATGGTGTTCGTGCTGCTGACCTACGGGGGCTGGAACGAGGCCGCGTACGTCTCGGCGGAGGTCGCGGGCGGCCGCCGTGCGATCCTCGCGACGCTGGTCGTGAGCGTGCTCGTGCTCACGGCGCTGTACGTCGCGGTCAACGCCGCGCTGCTGCACGGGCTCGGGCAGTCGGCGCTCGCCGCCAGCAAGGCGGCGCCGGCGGACCTCGTCGCGCGCGCGTTCGGCGCACGGGCGGGCGAGGCGCTCGCGGCGTTCGTCGCCGTCGCCACGCTGACGTCGATCAACGCGACGATGCTGGTCGGCGCCCGCAGCAACTACGCGCTGGGCCGCGACTGGCCCGCCCTGCGGTTGCTCGGCGGCTGGAATGCGGCGCGCGGCACGCCGACGCAGGCGTTCCTGCTGCAGGGCGGGCTGGCGCTGGCGCTGATCGGCTTCGGCGCGCTGGAGAAGGACGGCTTCGAGGCGATGGTCGAGTTCACCGCGCCGGTGTTCTGGGGCTTCCTGACGCTGGTCGGAGCCGCGCTCTTCGTGCTGCGCGTGCGCGATCGCGACACCCCGCGGCCGTTCCGCGTCCCGCTCTACCCCGTCACACCGCTCGTGTTCATGGCCGTGTGCGCGTTCCTGTTCTACTCCAGCGTGAGCTACGCCGCGAGCCGCAACGCGCTGCACGTGTGCGTGCTGGTGATGGCGGTAGGCGCGGCGGCGTGGGCGGTGACGCGCCTCCGCGGCAGCCGTTCGGGCTCCAGCGGACAAGGGTCTGACCCCTAACATGCACTCGAGTGCATGTTAGGGGTCAGACCCCCCGGGCCCCTCCTGGTTGCGCGCTCGACGAACTGGTCGACGCGGGCGAGGATGCCGCGCAGGATGTTGACCTCCTCGCGTTCGAGCCCCGCGCGGCCGAACAGGCGCCGCAGACGCGGCAGCAGGCGCCGCGGCTGCGCGGGGTGAAGGAAGCGCATCGCGGTGAGCGTGACCTGCGCGTGCGCGTAGAGCGCCTCGACCTCGTCGTGCGCCGCCGGAGCGAAGCGCGGCGCCGACCACACGCGTCCCGCACCGGCAGCGACGCGCAGCTCGTAGGCGGCGACCTGTACGGCAGCGGCAACGTTGAGTGACGGGTAGTCGGGATTCGCGGGAATGGTGGCGGCAATCGCGCACTGGGCGAGTTCGGCGTTCGACAGTCCCGACATCTCGGTGCCGAACACGAGCGCCACGTCGCCGGCCGCCGTGGCCCGTGCGGCTTCCACGGCCGCGTCGCGCAGCGGCAGCACGCGACCCGCGAACGCCCGTGGACGCGCCGACAGGCCGATCGCGATCGCGCAGCCGGCGAGCGCCTCCGGCAGCGTCCCGACGACACGTGCGCCGTCGAGCACGGCCGTCGCGCCCGACGCGAGCGCCGTCGCCTCCGGGTGCGGGTACCGCTCGGGCGCGACCAGCACCAGCCGGCCGACACCCATCGTGTGCATGGCCCGTGCGGCGGCGCCGATGTTGCCCGGATGCGTGGTGCGCACGAGCACGACGCGCACGCGCGCGAGCGCGGCGGCGGGCAGGGTTGCGGGGTCCATGGCGAGGCGTCGTCGGCGCAAACGGGGAAGCGGGTAAAATAGCAGTATTCGCAGTCCTGACTCTTCCTTTCGCGCCCGCGCCGGTCCCGCCGGCCGCGCGCACGGCAGCCCATGCACCCGATGCTCACGACGGCCGTCAAGGCGGCCCGCCGCGCCGGCAACATCATCAACCGCGGCGCGCGCGACCTCGACCTCCTCACGGTCACCGCCAAGGGCCCGAAGGACTTCGTCAGCGAGATCGACCACGCGGCGGAGGCCGCGATCGTCGAGACGCTGCACGGCAGCTACCCGGACCACGCGATCCTCGCCGAGGAAGGCACGAAGAAGGGCCACAACCCCGACGCCGACTACGTGTGGATCATCGACCCGCTCGACGGCACGACGAACTTCCTGCACGGCTTCCCGCAGTACTGCGTGTCGATCGCGCTGGCGCACCACGGCGTCGTGCAGCAGGGCGTCATCTACGACCCGGTGCGCAACGATCTGTTCACCGCCACGCGCGGCCGCGGCGCGTACCTCAACGACCGCCGCATGCGCGTGTCGCGCCGCGCGCACCTGCGCGAGTGCCTGATCGGCACCGGCTTCCCGTTTCGCGACGGCTCCTACCTCGACACCTACCTCGCGATGATGAAGACGATGATCACGCAGACCGCCGGGCTGCGCCGCCCCGGCGCGGCCGCGCTCGACCTGGCGTACGTCGCCGCGGGCTTCTACGACGGCTTCTGGGAAGTGGGCCTCAATCCGTGGGACGTGGCCGCCGGCAGCCTGCTGGTGCTCGAGTCCGGCGGCCTCATCGGCGACCTGACCGGCGAAGGGGACTACCTCTACGGCGGCCAGGTGATCGCCGGCAACCCGAAGATCTTCGCGCAGATGGTGTCCATACTGGCGCCCTACCGCGCCGACATGGAACGGGACCGCGCGGCGGCCGCCGCCGCCCGATCCGACAAACCCCAGTAGTCTCGCGCGCTCGGGCTAGGCAGTCGATGCGCTGCCGGCGTATGCTGCCGGCATGACGCCGGCGGCGGCTGGCACCGGAATTGCTCGCACCGAAGCGGCGCCGATGGCGGCGCTCCATGGAGAGTCCACGATGCGGTCGTTGCTGATGGGTACCGCGCGCGCGGCGTGCGCCGCCTGCGCCCTGCTGGTTGCCGCCCTGCCCGTCGCCGCCGAGCCGGTCGCGACTCTGCGCGTCATGCTGCACCCCTTCGCCGCCGCGGGCGGCACGCTGCCGCCGGACGCGCAGGCGGCGCTGGAGGCGGCCGCCGGCGCGTCGCTCGCGCTCGTCGGCACGACGCGCACCGGTGCGCTCGAACTTGCGCTACCCGCGCCGGTCTCCGCGGCCGATGCCGCCGCGATGGTCAAGGCGCTGCGCATCGACCGCAGCGTGCTGTGGGCGGAGGCCGTGCAGCCCGCGCCGATGACGCGCAAGTCGGCCGGCGATCCCTGGGGCGAGGTGCCGGGCAACCGGCTGCTCGTGCGGCTCAAGGATGGCGTGACGCCGGATTGGGCCGGCATCACCGGGCGACTCGCCCAGCGGATCGGCATGGCGGTCACCGTCGAGCGCCAGATCGCCAACGTCTGGGTGCTCTCCGTCGCGCTGCCGCAGAGCCCCGACACGCTCGCGCAACTCGCCGCGGCGATCCAGGACGACCCCGACGTCCAGTACGCGGACCCGGTGCGGCGCGTGCGGCCGGCCGCGGTGCCGAACGATCCGTGGTATCCGGCGCAGTGGTCGCTCAACGATCCGCTGTCCGGCATCAACGTCGAGACGGCATGGGCGCTGCAGCCGGCCGCCGCCGTCACGGTCGCCGTGATCGACACCGGCATCCTGCCGCACCCCGACCTCGTCGGCCGCGTGCTGGCGGGCTACGACTTCATCTCGGACGCCGGGCGCGCGCGCGACGGCAACGCCCGCGACCCGGATCCGCGCGACGAAGGCGACTGGAGCGACGGCACCTGCGCCGGCGCCACCTACGACAGCTTCTTCCACGGCCTGTTCGTCGCCGGGCAGATTGCCGCCAACACGAACAACGGCATCGGCATCGCGGGTGTGGCGGCCGGCGTGCGGATCCTGCCGGTGCGCACGCTGGGCGCGTGCGGCGGCACGTTCGAGGACGTACTCGAAGGGATGCTGTGGTCGTCGGGCGTGCCGATCGCCGGTGTCCCGGCGAACACGCACCCGGCGCGCGTCATCAACATGAGTCTCGGCGGCCACGGCGCCTGCGACCAGTCGATCCAGGAAGCCATCGACGACGCGCTCGCGCAAGGCGCGGTCGTCGTGGTTGCCGCCGGCAATGCATCGCAGGACGCGACCGCATTCTCGCCCGCCAACTGCAGCGGCGTGATCACCGTCGGCGCGCACGACGTCCGCGGCGGTCTCGCGAGCTACTCGAACTTCGGCCCGCGCGTCGACGTCTCCGCGCCGGGCGGCGACCTGCCGCTCACCGACCTCATCGTTTCGCTCGCCAACGACGGCGCAACGGTGCCGCAGGAGCCCTCGTACACGCCCGGACGCGGCACGTCGTTCGCGGCGCCGCTCGTCGCGGGCACGGCCGCGATGCTGATCGCGCGCGACCCGCTGCTGACCGCCGGCCGCGTGCTCGACGTCGTCGCCGGGACGGCGCGACCGTTCCCGTCCGATTCAGTGTGCCAGCTGGCAAGCATCTGCGGCGCCGGCATGCTGGACGCGGGCGCTGCGCTCGGCAGCGTGCTGCCGGGCGGCCCGCCGCCGGCGAACGCGTACCCCGTCGTCGAGTACTACCGCGCGGACCTCGATCACTACTTCATCACCGCCGACCCGGCGGAAGTCCACTACATCGACACGTTCCTGCGCGGGATCTTCCAGCGCACCGGCCTGTACTTCTACGCGTACCTGACCCGCGACAGCGCCCCCGCCAGCGCCCGGCCCGTCTGCCGCTTCTACGCCGACGCGAACGTGATGATCAACTCGCACTGGTACTCGGCGAGCACCGACGAGTGCCTGTTCGTGCTGCTGAACTGGCCGGGCATCTGGAAGCTCGAGCGCGCCGACGCGTTCTACATCCAGGTGCCCGACGCGAACGGGCGCTGCCCGGCCAAGACGCTGCCGGTGTTCCGCTTCTTCAACAACCGCAACGACGCGAACCACCGGTACACGGTCGACCTGTCGCAGCGGCGCGCGATGGCCAACCGCGCGTGGTCGCCGGAGGGCTACGGCGCGGACAGCGTCGTGTTCTGCTCGCCGATCTGACGCGGCGAGGAAGCGCACGCGCACTGGCGGGCGCCAAGGACACTTCCTCGCCCCGCGCAGCGGGGGAGGGTCGGGGTGAGCGGCGGTCGCGCATCCGCGACGCGCGTCACGCGAGCGGATCGTCGTCGACCTGGGGATGCGTCGGCGACGCCCACTCCTTCACCAGCATGAAGCCGAGCGCCAGCAGCACCGGCCCGAGGAACACGCCGATGAAGCCGAACGCGATGACGCCGCCGAAGACGCCCAGCAGCACCAGCATGAACGGCAGGTCGCTGCCGCGGCTGATGATCATCGGCTTCAACACGTTGTCGACCGACGACACGACGAGCGCGCCCCACAGCAGCAGGAAGATGCCCCATCCGGTTTCGCCGGCGCCGAAGATGAGGTAGAGCCCGACGGGGATCCAGACCAGCGGCGGACCCACGGGCACCGGCGACAGGAAGAACGTGACCAGCCCGAGCAGCGGCGCGGCCTTGACGCCGACGATGAGGAGGCCGATGGCCATCAGCACGCCCTGCGCGAGCGCGGTGCCGAGGATGCCGTAGACGACCGCCTGCGTCGTCGCGCCCGCCACGTCGAGCATGTGCAGGCCCCGCGTCGGCGAGATGCGGCTCACCGCGCCGCGCACCCGCTCCATGATCGCCTCGCCGTCGCGGAAGAAGAAGAACGCGATCAGCACCGACAGCGTCAGCTGGAGCAGCCCCTCGCCGACGACGGCGCCGGCCTTGAACGCGAACTGGCGCAGCGGATCGACGAAGCGCTTCAGCTCGTTCAGCACGCCCGCGCCGTCGTGCGCGAACGACGCCCAGTACGCGGCCACGCGCTCGCCCACCAGGGGAATCTGCACGAGCCACGCCGGCGGATCGGGCGGCCCGCTTTCGATGGCCCCGCGCACGAACGTCGACAGCCGCTCGGCGTTCTCGGCCAGGGTGGCGCCTACGATCACGAACGGCGCGACGACCACCGCGAGGATCAGCAGCGTCATCAGCGTGGCCGCATAGCCGGGTCGCCCGCTGCGCTTGGCCATCAGGTCGAACAGCGGCCAGGTGGCAACCGCCAGCACCGCCGCCCACGCGATCGCCGAAATGAACGGCACCAGCACGAGGTAGACGCCGCCGGCCAGCACCGCGAGCGCCGCCAGCGTGATGGTGCGGTCGATGCGGGACGGCGCGGATGTCTTCATGGCTTGAAGGCGGGGCGGCGACGCGCGGCCGGTCGGCGCGACTCTAGCACGCAGCCCCCCGCGAGCCGCCGCCGGTACCGGCCGGCGCTCCGGAGGGCTGCGGCCGGGCCGCGTCGGCGGGTGGAGGGCGCTCGGGTGCAAAGCCCGGCGGGCGCCCGCATCGTTGGGCTGGCGCTGGCATGCCTGCCTTTCCGAAGCTGTGACCGGGCTTGCATAATGCGTAATTATGCATTATCGTGCGATTTCCCGACAGAAGTCAGTACGCGCTCACCCGATGCCTGCAGACGCGATCCCCGCAGCCGCGACCGCCCCGCCCGCCCCCGAAGGCGCGCCACTGGCGCCGATCCGCCGGGCCTCGCTGCACGCCGAGGTGACCGCGCGGGTGCGCGACCTGATCGTCGACGGGACCCTCGCCGCCGGCGCGCCCATCCACGAGGTCGAGCTCGCGGGGCAACTCGGCGTGTCGCGAACGCCGGTGCGCGAGGCGCTCAAGGTGCTGGCCTCGGAAGGGCTGGTCGACCTCCTCCCCGGCCGCGGCGCGGTCGTCAAGGTGTTCACCGCCAAGGACGCGCAGGACATGCTCGCGCTGATCGCGCTGCTCGAGGAGCACGCGGGGCAGCGCGCGGCCGCCGCCGGCGACGAGGAGATCGCCGCCATCGTCGCGCTGCACGAGCGCATGCGCGAGCATTACGCGCGGCGCGAGCGGCCCGAGTACTTCCGCCTGAACCAGGAGATCCACAACGCGATCGTGCGCGCGGCCGGCAATGCGACGCTGGCCATGCTGCACGGCGTCCTGCGCGCGCGCATGCGGCGCATCCGCTACATCGGCAACCAGTCGCCCGAGAACTGGTCGGCGGCGATGGCCGAGCACGAGGGCTTCATCGCCGCGCTCGCCGCCCGCGACGGCCCCCGTCTCGGACGCCTGCTGCGCGAGCACCTCGACAACACGTGGCCGCGCGTTTCGTCGGTCGTCACCGGCGCCGACCGCGGCGTCTAGTCCCGTTCGTCTTCACACAGGAGGAGTCATGTTCCGTTCCGGCATCCGCATTGCCGCTGCCTGCGCGCTCGCCGCGCTCGCGGCCACCGCCGCCGCACAGTCGTACCCGACGAAGCCCGTCCGGATCATGGTCGGCGCCGGCGCCGGCGGCGGCACCGACATCATCGCGCGCATGCTCGCCGACAAGTACCAGGCGGCGATGGGCCAGCCGTTCGTCGTCGAGAACAAGCCCGGCGCGTCGAACACGATCGCCGCGGACCTGACCGCCAAGGCGCCGCCCGACGGTCACACGCTGCTGGTCGCGACCAACACCGGCCAGGCGATCGCGCCGCACCTCATGAAGCTCGGCTTCGACTCGAACAAGGACCTGATCCCGGTCGCGCTGATCGTCGTCGTGCCGAACGTGCTCGTCGTCGGTCCCGCCGTGCCCGCGAACAGCGTGCGCGACCTCATCGTCATGATGAAAGCCAAGCCGGACGCCTTTTCCTACGGCTCGTCAGGCATCGGCAGCACGCAGCACCTGGCCGGCGAGGCGTTCAACCTCGCGGCGGGGACGAAGGCCGTGCACGTGCCGTACAAGGGGTCGTCGCAGGTGCTCGCCGATCTCGTCGGCGGCCAGATCCAGCTCGACTTCGACACGACCTCGTCGGCGATGGCGTTCATCAAGGGCGGCAAGGTCAAGGCGCTCGCCGTGATGAGCCCGAAGCGCTCGCCCGAACTGCCGGACGTGCCGACGCTCGCCGAAGCGGGCCTGCCCGGCGTCGAGATGACCACGTGGTACGGCCTCTTCGTCACGGCGGGCACGCCGAAGGACGTCGTGAACAAGATCTTCGCCGAGACGATGAAGGCGCTCCAGCTGCCGGACGTGCAGAAGCGCCTGCTCGGATTGGGCGGCGAGCCGGGCAACATCTCGCAGGAGCAATTCGCGGCGATGGTCAGGTCCGATTACGACCGCTTCGGCAAGCTGATCAAGGACGCCAACGTCAAGATCGCCCAGTGAAGCCCACGCTCGCGCTGTTCGCCGGCGATCCCGCGGGCATCGGGCCGGAACTGGTCGCGAAGCTGCTCGCGGACGACGCGGCGCCGCGCGCGGCCGACATCCTGCTCGTCGGCGCGCGCGTATCCGTCGAGGACGGCATGCGCGCGGCCGGCGCGCGGTTCGCGTACGAGCGCGGCGAAGCCGTGCGCGCGCCGGCGGCCGTGCGCGTCGTCGACTGGAATCGCGTCGACGAGAGCGGCTTCGCCCGGGGCGAAGTCGCGGCGCAGAACGGCGCGTACATGCTTGCGGGGCTCGCCCTCGGCGTGGACCTCGTGCGCCGCGGGATCGCCGACGCGCTGTGCTTCGCGCCGCTCAACAAGGCGGCGCTGCGCGCCGGCGGCATGCGGCACGCCGACGAGCTGCACTACTTCTGCGAGCTGCTGGACTTCACCGGCCCGTGCGTCGAGTTCAACGTGCTCGACACGCTGTGGACGTCGCGCGTGACGTCGCACGTGCCGCTGAAGGACGTTTCCGCGCTCATCACGCGCGAGAACGTGGCCGAAGGCGTCGCGCTGCTGACGCGTGGTCTCGTGGCGTCGGGCGTGGCGTCGCCGCGCATCGCCGTGTGCGGACTCAATCCGCACAACGGCGACGGCGGCGCGTTCGGGCGCGAGGAGATCGACACAATCGGTCCCGGCGTCGAGCTCGCGCGCTCGCGCGGCTTTCCGGCCGACGGCCCCTTCCCCGCCGACACCGCGTTCGTGCGCGCAATGCGCAAGGACGGACAGGGTTACGACGGCGTGCTGACGATGTACCACGACCAGGGCCAGATCGCGATGAAGCTCATGGGCTTCGAGCGCGGCGTCACCGTGCCCGGCGGGCTCCCGATTCCCATCGCGACGCCCGCGCACGGGACGGCATACGACATCGCCGGGAAGGGCGTGGCCAACGCGGGTGCGATCACGAACGCGTTCGCGCTGGCGTGCCGGATGGGCGCGGCGCGGGCAGCCGCCGCGGCGCTTGCGTAGTCGAAAGCGGCTGCAGTCGGCACGAGACCTCCCCCCCGCATGTGCGCGACCCGTCGTCCGTGCACGCGGCGATTCCTCGTTTGCCCCGGACCGGAATCCGGGGCAAACGTCACATGGAGCGATCGCCGCGCAATTCGCTCGCAGTGAACACCGGTGTCTCGGCGAAGCGGCCCTCGCCGGGGCGCCGGTGAACCCGGGTCGATCGGCATTCGATCCTGGACCGTGGACCCGTCATCGTAGCGACCATCCACACTCTCCCGGACGAGCGCGTCACGCCGCCGCATCGTGACAGTCGTCCGGTGCAGTGGCATCATCATTGCCCGTGGGTGATGTGCGGTGTACCCAAACGAAGCACGGACCAATCAGGAGGGTGCGAACGTTGAAACAGCGTGGGGTGTCCCTGTTCGTCGTGTTGCTCGTGATCGTCGCCGTTGCCGGCGCGGTGCTGCTCGGATTCCCCTGGTACAGCCAGCGGAGGGAACTGGCGCGCACCGAAAAGGTCGAGGCGGACGCGATGCGGGGCGTTGCCCCTTCCGCGAGCCCCAACGAATCGAAGGATGCGGCTGCGGCGCGCGAGCGCGCCGAGAAGGCGGAGTTCGCGGAGACCCACAAGGGCTGGGAAACGCTGGCGAACAGCGCGGCTTATCACGCGTCGAGCCCCCAGTGCCGTGCGAGCATCGATACCTATGTGAGCCTGATGAGCAATCCGGAAGACTCCGCGGCCTTCAGGGCGAGCGTGACGGAAGCCCAGAGCCATTTCAACGCGAGTTGCGTCGAGCCGGAAGCGCAAACAGAGGCGACAACGCCAGACGACGCCAAGCGGGCCGAAGTCTACAGGCAAATCGCGTGCAGCGCGAAGCGCGAGAAGCTGGCGCAATCCCGTTCGGAAAATGCCGCGACGACCACCGAAGAGCGAAGGAAGTTGGTGGAAATGCTTGAAGCCGACGTCGCCGCGAACTGCCAATAGTCCTGCCGCAGCCTCCTGCATGCCCAAGGCAAAGGGCCTCGCTCGGTCGCGACCGGCGTGTCGAGCCAGGCGCGTGTATGGCGATGATCGCCACTCGCACGGTAATTCCCTGCACTCGTAGGCGTACCACGATTGCCCGGTCCCGTTCGGAATTGAACGGCGTGGATCCAGCAGGTCATGGCCGCCGGGCCGTGCTGCGGCGCCTCTGCGCGAACTTCGCCGGCGAAACAATTGCGGCGACCCCGCACTTGCGGTTACGCTGAGACCATGCCGTACCGCCAGTCCGATCCGCCGCCGCGCCACGGACGTGCGCCCGGGACGCCTTGTGTCGCGTCGCCCGTGCACGCAGAGGCGCCGGACACTATCTCGATCGCGGGACCGTCGTCGCGGCTCCCGGGCGAGCACATGACGCACCCGGGTCCGCTGGTCGCGCGCATCGCCGCAGGCCTCACGCATCGGCGCAGCGGCCACAGGCGGCACGGAAGGCGACCGCCGTGAAGAAGTTGCTCGTCGTCGCCGTGTTGCTGCTCGTCGCCGCCGCGGCCACGCCGTGGGCGATCGGCTGGCGGACGGAGCAGCTCGTGCGCGAGCGGGTGGCGCAGGTCGACGCCGACAAGGCGGCACAAGTAAGGCTGCGGATCGACAGCTACAGCCGCGGCTGGCGCGGCTCGGACGCGCAGATCAGCGTCGTCGACCGCGAAGGCGTGCCGCTCGTCAGGTTCGCCGCGGCGATCCGCCACTGGCCATTCGCCAGCGGCGGCCCGGCCGACTGGGTCGCCGTGCCGGAGTTCGGAAGCGTTGTGCACGACGCGCTCGGCCCGTGGGGGGCGAAGCTGCCCGAGGTCACGACGCACACGCAGCTTTCGTGGCGGGGCGATGTGCACGTGCGCATCGAATCGCAGCCGTTCGTGCGCAGGGTCCCCGAAGTCGCGGGCGGCACGCTCGAGATCGCACCGCTTGCCGGCACCGTCGATTGGCGGCGGGATGGCGCGCTTGCGTATGACGTCGCAATGCCGGTGTTTCGCGGCGAGCGGCTTCGCGGAGGCCGTGCCGGTGCGGTGGACATCGTCGAGTTCAAGGACGTGCAGGTCAAGGGCGAAGGCTCGCTGGGAACGGCCGAACGCCGCTGGAACCAGCAGGGATCGCTCGTGGCCGCCGCGGTGACCGTCACCGAAGCCGGAACGACGACATTCAGCGCGGCGACGCCGCGCTTGACGTATTCGACCCGCGACCAAGGCGACTTCGTCGACGTGCAGCTTGCGTTTGCGGTCGCCTCCGTCAGCGCGCGACATGCACTGCAAGACTTGACCGATGCTTCGATCGAGTTCGCGTTCGCCGCCAATCACCTGGCCAAGGGCCCCTTCGGACGCATGCTGGATGCGCAAGCCGCGCCCGCGGGACCCGGGGTGTCCGCCACGACGCCGGCACGCGGGGCACGCGCGCCGCTCGCCGAGGCCGGCTACGACCTGCTCCGCGGCTCGCCCGCCGGCGACGTCAGGCTGCTCGTCAAGGCGCGCGAGGGCAGCGTCGACGTCAAGCTGGCTTGGGCCGTCGACGGTCAGGGCCTCGAGCCGAAGAGCAGGATCGATGAACTGCTGCAGCGCGTCGACGCCACGCTGGACATCCGCGCCAGCACGTCGCTGGTGCTCGCATCCATCCGCGGGGCGGGCGCGGCGGCGGCCGGCATGCTCGCGCCGCCCGGACGACCGGCCCACGTCGTCGAGCTGCCCGACGCGCCCGCGCTCGATCCGGATGCGGGCGCGCGGCGGCAGTTGAACGCGCTCGCGACGCAGGGCCTCATCCGCCTCGACGGCGAGGACGTGGCCACGACGATCCGGTGGCGCAAAGGTGGGCTGACCATCAACGGCCAGGACATGAGTATGCTGCGCGACCTGGCGCGGGGACTCGCCGGACGGTAGACGGCACCGAAGCCCGGAACTGCACGCCGTTGCGCGCGCCTGTTCATCGCGGCTCTCTGTCGGTCATGGCATCTGCGCCGGCCGCAACAACGCAGCGCCGATGGCCGCCGACATCGGAACGGGACGCGTTTCGCATGATCCACGGGTCCGCGATTGCCCGGACGTCGTTCCGGTCCCGTGCTTCCTGAAGTCCCCGGGAGTGGAGTAGATTCGACGTTGGCAGGATTGCGGCCTTGGGGAGCCCTTTCTGCCGCCATGACGCTCACCTACCAATTCGGCCGCTTCGAGCTCCGCCCGACGACGCGGCAGCTCTTGGTCGACCGGCAGCCGACCACACTCGGCGCGCGCGCATTCGACCTCCTCCTCGCGCTGATCGAGCGCCGCGATCGCCTGGTCACCAAGGACGAGCTGCTCGAACTGGTCTGGCCCGGGCTGGTGGTCGAGGAAAACAACCTGCAGGTGCACGTCTCCGCACTGCGCAAGCTGCTGGGGCCGGAGGCCATCGCCACGGTGGCCGGTCGCGGCTATCGTTTCACGCTGGAGCCGGCGCAAGCTGCTGCGCCGCCGCCTTCACCGCCCCGCGACGCGAAGCACAACCTGCCCGCGCAGGTCTCGTCGTTCATCGGGCGCGAGCGTGAACTGACGGAATTGCGCGCGATGCTGGCGCACCACCGGCTGGTGACGCTCACCGGCGTCGGCGGGATCGGCAAGACGCGCCTGGCGCTGCAGCTCGCCGCCGCCGTCGCCGACGCGCACGCCGACGGCGCCTGGTTCGCGGACCTCGCGCCGGTGTCCGATCCGCGGCTCGTCGTCAACGCGGTCGCCTCGACGCTCGGGGTCAAGGAAGACGCGGGCCGACCATTGGTCGAAGCGCTGCAACGCTTCGTCGAGGATCGGACGCTGCTGCTCGTCCTCGACAACTGCGAGCACCTGCTCGAGGCCTGCGCGTCGCTGGCGCGCGATCTGCTGCAGGCCGGGCGCAAGCTGACCATCGTCGCGACGAGCCGCGAGCCGCTCCACGTGCCGGGCGAGGCGGTGTTTCCCCTGCCGCCGCTGCCCGCGCCCGACCTTCGGAGCGATCCCTCGCCCGACGCGTTGCATGAGATTGCGTCGGTGCGGCTGTTTCTCGACCGCGCGGTCGAAGCCCGACCGGACTTCGCATTGACGCGGGAGAACGCTGGCGCGGTTGCGCGCATTTGCCGCGATCTCGACGGCATCCCGCTGGCGCTCGAGCTGGCGGCGGCGCGAGCCCGGTCGATGTCGGTCGACACCATCGCCGATCACCTGACCGACCGGTTCGCCCTGCTCAAAGGCCGCGACCGGACGGCGCTGCCGCGCCAGCAGACGCTGCGTGCCGCGATCGACTGGAGCTACGACCTGTTGGCGCCGCCCGAGCGTACGTTGCTGCAGCGGCTGTCGGTGTTCGCCGGCGGCTTCGCGTTCGACGCGGCCGAGGTGGTCGGCGCGGGCGATGACATAGACCCGAGCGACGTGCTGGACTTGCTGGGGCAACTGGTCGACAAGTCGCTGGTCGCGTTCAGCGTGCAGCGGGAGCGCTATCGACTGCTGGAAACGGTGCGGCAGTACGCGCTGGAGCTTCTGGCAAAGTCGGGCGACGAAGCGGCTGCCCGTGACCGGCATCTTGCGTTCTACGTGACGCTCGCGGAGCGTGCGGGAACCGAAATCCTCGGCCCCCGGCAGGACGCGTGGCACAAGCGGCTCGATGCCGAGCGCGAGAATGTGCTGCTCGCATTCTCCCAGGCACGCCGCACACCCGGGGGCGGCACCGCGGGCCTGACGCTGCTGCACGGGCTCAACCTGTGGATCACGCTGGGCGACTACGAACTCTGGTACGGAGTGGCGCTGGAAGTTCTCGCGCATCCGGACGCGCAGCAGGACGACGTGTTGCGAAGCCGCGCATTGAGCCCCGCCGTAATGATTGCGTACGCGACCGGTCGCTACGACGAGGCGTTCGTCTTGGCGCAGTCGAGCGTCAGTATCGCGCGCGCCTGCAGCGACCTGCGTGCGCTTGGAGAGGCGCTCCACAACCTGGGAACCGCGGCCACCGCCATCGGCCGCGAGGCCGATGCGCACGAGCACTTCCGTGAGGGCCTCGTGGTGGCGCGGAAGGTGGGCGCTGCGTGGCTCGTCGCCAGCATGTCCAATGCCATGGGCGAGCTGTATTCGCAGCAGGACCAACTCGAGACGGCCGAACGCCACTACCTGGATGCTCTTCCGTTCTATGGCGATGACCGCGTGAATGCCGGGCTCGCATGGTGCAACCTGGCCCGCAATGCGATCGCGCTGCGCACCGAAGCCAAGGCCGTGCACTACCTGCGCGAATTGACTGCGATGGCGGGCCGGACGTACACGGTCCCGGTCGCGGTGAGCTTCCTGGCGAATTGCGCCGGCCTGGCGGCGCTCCGCAACGAATGGGCGCTTGGGATCCGGTGGAGCGGTGCCGCAGACTCGACGCGCGAGCGGCAGGGCCTGGCGGACTTCCATGTCGATGCGCGATTTCACGCGGCGAGCATCGCCCCGGCGCGCGAGGCATTGGGTAGTGCCGCCGCGAACGCCGCGCTCGCAGCCGGTCGCGCGATGGACATCGATACGGCGCTCCGCGAAGCCGAGGCCTGGCTGGACTCTCTGGCGTCCGGCGATGGTCCGCCATGACGCTCAGCTACCAATTCGGCCGCTTCGAGCTCCGTCCGACCACGCGGCAGCTCTTGGTCGACCGGCAGCCGACCACACTCGGCGCGCGCGCATTCGACCTCCTCCTCGCGCTGATCGAGCGCCGCGATCGCCTGGTCACCAAGGACGAGCTGCTCGAACTGGTCTGGCCCGGGCTGGTGGTCGAGGAAAACAACCTGCAGGTGCACGTCTCCGCACTGCGCAAGCTGCTGGGGCCGGAGGCCATCGCCACGGTGGCCGGTCGCGGCTATCGTTTCACGCTGGAGCCGGCGCAAGCTGCTGCGCCGCCGCCTTCACCGCCCCGGCGACGCGAAGCACAACCTGCCCGCGCAGGTCTCGTCGTTCATCGGGCGCGAGCGCGAGTTGACGGACTTGCGCGCGATGCTGGCGCACCACCGGCTGGTGACGCTCACCGGCGTCGGCGGGATCGGCAAGACGCGCCTGGCGCTGCAGCTCGCCGCCGCCGTCGCCGACGCGCACGCCGACGGCGCCTGGTTCGCGGACCTCGCGCCGGTGTCCGATCCGCGGCTCGTCGTCAACGCGGTCGCCTCGACGCTCGGGGTCAAGGAAGACGCGGGCCGACCATTGGTCGAAGCGCTGCAACGCTTCGTCGAGGATCGGACGCTGCTGCTCGTCCTCGACAACTGCGAGCACCTGCTCGAGGCCTGCGCGTCGCTGGCGCGCGATCTGCTGCAGGCCGGGCGCAAGCTGACCATCGTCGCGACGAGCCGCGAGCCGCTCCACGTGCCCGGCGAGGCGGCGTTTCCCCTGCCGCCGCTGCCCGCGCCCGACCCTCGGAGCGATCTCTCGCCCGACGCGTTGCATGAAATTGCGTCGGTGCGGCTGTTTCTCGACCGCGCGATCGAAGCCCGACCGGACTTCGCATTGACGCGGGAGAACGCTGGCGCGGTTGCGCGCATTTGCCGCGATCTCGACGGCATCCCGCTGGCGCTCGAGCTGGCGGCGGCGCGAGCCCGGTCGATGTCGGTCGACACCATCGCCGATCACCTGACCGACCGGTTCGCCCTGCTCAAAGGCCGCGACCGGACGGCGCTGCCGCGCCAGCAGACGCTGCGTGCCGCGATCGACTGGAGCTACGACCTGTTGGCGCCGCCCGAGCGTACGTTGCTGCAGCGGCTGTCGGTGTTCGCCGGCGGCTTCGCGTTCGACGCGGCCGAGGTGGTCGGCGCGGGCGATGACATAGACCCGAGCGACGTGCTGGACTTGCTGGGGCAACTGGTCGACAAGTCGCTGGTCGCGTTCAGCGTGCAGCGGGAGCGCTATCGGCTGCTGGAAACGGTGCGGCAGTACGCACGGGAGCGCCTCGCGGAAGCGGGCGGGGAAGCGAAAAGCCGCGACCGGCATCTCGAGTTCTATGTGGCGCTCGCGCAACGTGCGAAAGCGGAATTCGGCGGGCCCAGGCAGGACATGTGGCATGCGCGGCTCGATGCCGAGCGCGAGAACATCCTGCTCGCTTTCGACCGCGCACGGATCGCGGCCGGGGGCGGCGCGGCGGGCCTGGCGATGGTTTGCGGGTTCAATCAATGGTTCGGATGGGGTCTCGTCGCGACCTGGCACCCGGTGGTGCTGGAAGCGCTTGCGCATCCCGACGCGCAGCGGGAAACCGTGGCGCGGTGCCGCGCGCTCTATGTCGGCGCCCAGGTCACCTACCTGACCGGCCGCCACGACGAGTCGTTCGCACTGGCGCAAGGCAGCGTGCGGATCGCCCGCGCATGCGGCGATCCCCATGTGCTGGCAGAGGCGCTCTATCGCCTGGGGTACGTGGCCATTGCCGTCGACCGTGGAGCCGAAGCGCACGAACACTTCGTCGAAGGACTTGCGCTCGCGCGGCAGGCGAGCGATTCGGTGCTGGTCGCGCTCCACTCCTCCGGTTTGGGCGAACTCTGTTCGCAGCAAGACCGGCTCGAACTGGCCGAGACCCACTACCTGGAAGCGCTCCGCGCCGGTCGCGGCGAACACCCCGGGGACACCTTGTGCACACTGGCCAACCTTGCCCGGAATGCCATCGCGCTCCACGCCGAGGCCAAGGCCCTGCAGTACCTGCGCGAGGCGGTGGCGACAGGGGCCGCGCGGGACAGCGTCCTGACCATCGACCCCATCCTGGTGTGTTGCGCCGGTGTTGCGGCACTCCGCGAGGAGTGGGCGTTTGCCCTCAGGCTTAGCGGTGCCGCCGCGTTGCATCGGGAGCAGCACGGTCTTCTGGGTCTCGTTGTCGAAGCACAATTTCACGCGGCAAGCATGGCTCCCGCACGCGCAGCGCTGGGGACGGAGGCCGCAGACGCCGCGTTCGCGGCAGGCCGGGCACTGAGCACCGAAGCGGCGCTCCGCGAAGCCGAGGCCTGGCTGGCTTCTCTGCCGGCCGACGGTCCTGCGCCATGACACTGACCTACCAGTTCGGCCGCTTCGAGCTCCGCCCGGCCACGCGGCAGCTCCTCGTGGACGAGCAGCCGGCAACCCTCGGCGCCCGCGCATTCGACCTCCTGCTCGCGCTAGTCGAGCGGCGCGACCGACTGGTCACCAAGAACGAACTGCTCGAACTGGTCTGGCCCGGATTGGTGGTCGAGGAGAACAACCTGCAGGTGCAGGTCTCCGCGCTGCGCAAGCTGCTGGGGCCGGAGGCCATCGCCACCATCGCCGGACATGGTTACCGCTTCACGCTGGAGCCGGAACAGGCTGGCGCGTCCGCACTACCGCCGCCGGCCGTCACGAAGCACAACCTGCCCGCGCAAGTTTCGTCGTTCATCGGGCGCGAGCGTGAATTGACGGAATTGCGCGCGACGCTGGCGCACCACCGGCTGGTGACGCTCACCGGCGTCGGCGGGATCGGCAAGACGCGCCTGGCGCTGCAGCTCGCCGCCGACAGCGCCGACGCGTATGCCGACGGCGTATGGTTCGTCGATCTCGCGCCGGCTTCCGATCCGCGCCTCGTCGCCAATATGATTGCCTCGACCCTCGGGGTCAAGGAAGAGGCGGGCCGGCCGCTCATCGAGGTGCTGCAAAGGTACGTCGCTGGCCGGGCGCTCCTGCTCGTCCTCGACAACTGCGAGCACCTGCTGCCGGCATGCGCGTCGCTGGCGCGCGAGCTGCTGCAGGCCGGCCGCAAGTTGACCATCCTCGCGACGAGCCGCGAGCCGCTTCATGTATCGGGCGAGGCCACGTTTGCGCTGCCGACGCTGCCCGCGCCCGATCCGGGACGCGAGCTTGCGCTCGAATCGCTGAGCGGGTATGCAGCGGTGCTGCTGTTCGTCGATCGCGCCAGCGACGCCCGTTCGGATTTCGCGCTGACACACCAGAACGCAGCGGCCGTGGCGCGCATCTGCCACGACCTCGATGGCATACCCCTGGCGCTCGAACTCGCCGCGGCGCGGGTGCGTTCGATGTCGGCCGAGGCGATCGCCGGGCACCTGACCGACCGGTTCGCGCTGCTGAAGGGGAGCGACCTGACCGCATTGCCGCGCCAGCAGACGCTGCGCGCGACGATCGATTGGAGCTACGACCTGTTGGCGCCGCCGGAGCGCGTGCTGCTGCAACGGCTGTCGGTGTTCGCCGGCGGTTTCGCGTTCGATGCGGCGGAGGCCATCGGCGCCGGCCGCGAGCTGGCGCGGGGCGAGGTGCTGGACGCGCTAGGGCACCTGGTCGACAAGTCGCTGGTCGCGTTCGATGCGCAGTTGGAGCGCTACCGCCTGTTGGAAACGGTACGGCAGTACGCGTTGGAGCGACTCGCAGAATCGGGCGTCGAGGCGGACACCCGCGACCGGCATCTCGGGTTCTACGTCGCGCTTGCCGAACGCGCACGACCCGAACTGAACGGCCCGAAGCAGGCGGCCTGGGCCTCCCGCCTCGATGCCGAACGCGAGAACATCCTGCTCGCGTTCGCGCATGCGCGCCGCGCCCCTGGCGGCGCGGCCGCCGCACTGACCATGGCGCACGGGTTCTTCATGTGGATGTCGTGGAAAGACCTGGAGGTCTGGCGGCGGGTGCTGCTGGAAGCGCTCGCGCACCCGGACGCGCAGCAGGAAGATGTGGGGCGAAGCCGCGCCCTGTACGTGGCGAGCTACATCGTCTACGTGACCGGCCGCTACGAGGAGTCGTTCTCCCTGGCGCAGTCCAGCGTAGAGCTTGCCCGCAAATGCGGCGACGTGCCCGCGCTGGCGGAAGGTCTTTACTCACTGGGGATCGCGGCCATCGCCATCGGGCGCCAGACCGATGCGCGCGAGTACTTCAACGAGGGCCTGGCGCTCGCGCGGGCCGCGGGTGTGCGCAAGTCGATCGCCACCCTGTCGTGCGGCCTGGGCGAACTCCACACGCACCAGGGCCACCTCGAACTCGCCGAGTCCGCGTACCTCGAATCACTCGCCTACAGCGAAGGCGATCCCACGGGCCGCGTGATCGTCGCGCACAATCTGGCCCGCAATGCGATCGCCCTTCGCGACGAAGGCAAGGCCGTGCGCTTCCTGCGTGAAGCCCTCGCAGGCGAGATTCCCCAGATTTCGATGGCGGGCTTGCAGTTCCTGATGAACTGCGCGGGGATCGCTTCGCTCCGAGGGGAGTGGACGCGGGCACTCCGGCTGGGCGGCGCAGCGGCGGCGTACAAGGAACGCGACAACCTCTGGGGCGACTTCGTCGACGCGCCGTTCCATGCCCGACACGTGTCCGAGGCGCATGCGGCGCTCGGCGCGGAAGCGGCAGACGCCGCTTTCGCGGCCGGTCGCGCGATGGATGTCGCCACTGCGCTCCGCGAGGCCGAGGCGTGGCTGGCGTCACTGCCGGTCGACGGACGCACGCAATGACGCTCACCTACCAGTTCGGCCGCTTCGAGCTCCGCCCGGACACGCGGCAGCTCCTCGTCGACGCGCAGCCGGCAACGTTGGGCGCGCGCGCGTTCGACCTCCTCCTCGCGCTGATCGACCGCCGCGATCGTCTGGTGACCAAGGACGAGTTGCTCGAAGTCGTATGGCCCGGACTGGTCGTCGAGGAGAACAACCTGCAGGTGCAGGTCTCGGCACTGCGCAAGTTGCTGGGGTCGGAGGCCATTGCCACCGTACCCGGTCGCGGCTACCGTTTCACGCTCGAACCGACGAAGTCCGCCGCTCCGGCATCACCAACTTCGCGTATCGCGCCGCACAACCTGCCCGCGCAGGTCTCGTCGCTCATCGGGCGCGAGCAGGAATTGAGCGATCTGCGCGCGATGCTCGCGGGTCATCGACTCGTGACGCTCGTCGGCGTCGGCGGCATCGGCAAGACGCGGTTGGCGCTGCAGCTTGCCGCCGGCGTGACCGACGCCTATGCCGACGGCGTCTGGTTCGCAGACCTCGCGCCGGTGTCCGATCCGCGCCTCGTCGCCAATGCGGTCGCATCGACGCTCGGGGTCCGGGAGGAGCCAGGTCAGCCGATCATCGGAGCACTACAACGGTACGTCGCGGACCGGACACTGCTGCTCGTCCTCGACAATTGCGAGCACCTCTTGCTCGCGTGCGCACAGCTGGCACGGGATCTCCTGCACGCAGGTCAGAAGCTGACGATCCTCGCAACCAGCCGCGAGCCGCTCCACTTGTCCGGCGAGGTGACGTTGCCGCTGGCGACGCTGCCTTCACCGAACCCGGCGGGCGGGCACCCGCTCGCCGCCCTGAGCGAGTATGCAGCGGTGCGGCTGTTTCTCGATCGTGCGGTCGCCGTCCGCCCGAACTTTGCGTTGACACATGAAAACGCCACGGCGGTCGCGCGCATCTGCCACGATCTCGACGGCATCCCGCTGGCGCTCGAGCTGGCGGCGGCGCGGATTCGCGGCATGTCGCCCGAGGTAATCGCCGGACACCTGAGCGACCGGTTCCTGTTGCTGAAGGGGGGCGATCCGACGGCCTTGCCACGCCAGCAGACGCTGCGCGCAACGATGGACTGGAGTTACGACCTGCTCGCACCGCAGGAGCGTGTGCTGCTGCAACGGCTATCGGTGTTCGCCGGCGGTTTCGCGCTCGACGCGGCGGAGGCGGTCGGTGCGAACGACGACCTGGCACCGGGCGAGGTGCTGGACGCGCTGGGCCACCTGGTCGACAAGTCGCTGGTCGCCTTCGATGCGCAGATGGAGCGCTACAAACTGCTGGAAACCGTGCGCCAGTACGCGCTGGAGCGCCTCGCGGACGCGGGCCAGGAAGCGCAGAGTCGCGACCGGCATCTACGGTTCTACGTCGCGCTTGCGGAACAAACGGGAGGCAAGCTCCTTGGACCGAAGCAGGTAGCGTGGACCGCCCGCCTCGATGCCGAGCGCGAGAACATTCTGCTCGCGTTCGATCGCGCACGGATCGCGCCCGGAGGTGGCGCGGCGGGTTTGACGATGGTCTACGGGTTCAATCAGTGGTTCGGATGGACTCATCCCGAGCTCTGGCATCGGTTTGTGCTGGAGGCGCTCGCGCATCCGGATGCGCAGCAGGAAGACGTGGCGCGCTGCCGTGCGCTGTATGTCGCCAACCAGCTCGGCTGCCTGACAGGCCGTTACGACGAGGCGTTCGCACTCGCGCAAAGCAGCGTGCGGATTGCCCGCGCATGTGGCGACCCGCAGCTGCTGGCCGAGGCGCTCTTTCGCCTCGGGTACGTGGCCGTTGTCGTCGACCGTGGCGACGATGCGCACGAACACTTCGTCGAAGGCCGCGCGCTCGCGCGGCAAATGGGCGATTTCGCGCTGGTCGCGCACATTTCCTATGGTCTGGGCGAGCTCTATTCGCAGCAGGGCCGGCTCGAACTGGCCGAGCCCCACTTCCTCGAGGCGCTCGACGGTTACCGCGACGATCCCACGAGTGCGTTGTGCACACTGGCCAACCTTGCCCGGAATGCCATCGCGCTTCGCGTCGAGGCCAGGGCCATGCAGTATCTGCGCGAGGCGGTGGCGACAGGGTTTGCGCGGCACTCGATCCTGACCACCCAGCCCATCCTGGTGTACTGCGCCGGCCTTGCCGCGCTCCGCGAGGAATGGGCGCTTGCCCTCAGGTTGAGCGGTGCCGCCGCATTGCATCGGGAGCAGCATGGCCTGCTGGAAAACTATGTCGACGCGCCGTTTCACGCGGCAAGCATGGCTCCGGCGCGCGCAGCGCTGGGGGACCGCGCGGCCGATGCCGCGTTCGCGACAGGCCGGGCGCTGAGCACCGAAGCGGCACTGCGGGAAGCCGAGGCGTGGCTGGCGTCACTGCCGGTCGACGAACGCACGCCATGACCCTCACCTACCAGTTCGGCCGCTTCGAGCTCCGCCCGGACACGCGGCAGCTCCTCGTCGACGAGCAGCCGGCAACGTTGGGCGCGCGCGCGTTCGACCTCCTGCTGGCGCTGCTCGAGCGCCGCGATCGCGTGGTCACCAAGGACGAGTTGCTCGAAGTCGTGTGGCCCGGACTGGTCGTCGAGGAGAACAACCTGCAGGTGCAGGTCTCGGCCTTGCGCAAGGTGCTGGGGCCGGATGCGATCGCGACGGTCCCTGGCCGCGGGTATCGCTTTGCGCACGCCGTCGTTCTGGACGCCGACGATGTGCCCTCGCCCCCGCCGCCCCAGGGCGTGCCGCAGCCGGCGACCACGTTCGTCGGGCGCGCCACGGAATTGCGTGAGGTCGAGCGCCAGCTCGAGGACGCGCGACTCGTGACGCTCGTGGGGGTGGGCGGCATCGGCAAGACGCGACTGTCGATCGAGCTCGCGGCCACGGTCGCGGGCCGGTTCCCCGATGGAGTTGCGTTCGTCGAGCTTGCGCCGCTCGAGGATCCGCGATCGGTGGTCGGGGCGATCGCGTCGGCAATGGGCGTGGTGCCCGATTCGAGACGCTCGCTGGTCGATGCGCTGCTGCAGCATCTCGCCCAGCGCACGCAGCTCATCGTGCTCGACAACTGCGAGCACCTGCTCGCCGCCGCCGCTTCGATCGCCGCCCAGCTGTTGCGCTCGTGCAAGGGCGTGAAGCTGCTGGCGACGAGCCGCGAGGCGCTGCGCATTCCAGGCGAGACGGCGTATCAGGTGCCGACGTTGCCATCGCCCCACGCGACGGGCGACCACGCCCCCGAGGCGTTGCGCGACTTCGGGGCGGTCGCGCTCTTCGTCGATCGGGCGTCGGCGCTGGATCGCGGCTTCACCCTGACCTCGGACAATGCCGCGGACATCGCGGAGATCTGCCGCAAGGTCGATGGCATCCCACTCGCGATCGAGCTCGCCGCGAGCCGCGTGCGAGCGATGTCGGTCAAGACGATCGCCGAACACCTGAACGAGCAGTTCCAGCTCCTTGCGGGCGGCGATCGCTCGGCGTTGCCGCGGCAGCACACGATGCGCGCGACGCTCGAGTGGAGCTACCGCCTTCTCGGCGCGCCCGAGCGCTCGCTGTTTCGCAGGCTGTCCGTGTTCGCCGGCGGATTCGAGGTCGATGCGGCGCAGGTCGTCGGGGCGGGCAACAACGTCGGCACCGCGGAAGTGCTGTACCTGCTGGCGGAGCTCGTCGAAAAATCGCTGATCGCATTCGATCCGCCACTGAACCGGTATCGAATGCTGGAGCCGGTGCGGCAGTACGCGCTCGAGCGGCTGGTCGAGGCCAACGAAGCAACCGATGCCCGCGATGCCCATCTGCGCTTTCACGTCGACTGGGCGAGGCGCGCGGGCGCGGAGATCCGGACGCACCGGCAGGCGGAGCTCATGGCACGCATCGATGCGGAGCGCGACAACTTCGCCGTCGCATTCGCGTACGCGCGCGACAAGGCGGACGGCGGCCCCGACGGTCTCGCCATGATCTTCCCCATTCTCACGGCGCTCTCCATGGAAGGGCATCTGGACCTCTGCCGACGCGTGGGGCAGGAGGCCCTGGCGCACCCCGGGGCGCAGGAGGACAGTGTCGCTCGCTGTCGCGCGCTGTATTCGACGGCCTGGAACGAGTTCTGGGCGGGGCGGTACGAGGAAGCCCATGCGATGTCGAACGAGAGCGTGCTCATGGCCCGGCGCTGCAGCGACGACGGTGCGCTCGGAGAGGCACTCTATCGCCTCGGACATGCCAGCCTGTGCCTCGGCAACGTTGTCGAGGCGCGGCAGTGCTTCCTCGAGCAGCTCGACCGGGCGACCGCGGTCGGCGACCGGAACGTCGCGGCCGACGCCCACGTCTCGGTTGGCGAGATCGATTCGCTGGAGGAGCAATTCGAGTCCGCGCAAGGTCACTATCTGGAAGCGCTGGCGGTCAATCCCGGCGATCCGGACAACGAGGTGACCGTGTTGTTCAACCTGTCGCGCAACGAAGCGTCGCTGGGCAGGGAGGACGCGGCGCTTCGCTACCTGCGCCACGGCCTGGAATCCATCGACGTCGGCAGGGGCACTGCGTACACGCATTCCGCGCTTTGCCTCTGCGCATGGATGGCGGCGAGGCGTGGCGACTGGCGGCGGTCGCTCCGCCTCTTCGGCGCCGCCGCCGCACAGCGCGAGCGCATCGGCTTCAGGACCCCCGAACCCGACGCGTCGGTCAACGAACACGCCCTGCGGCTCGCGCGCGAAGCTGCTGGCGCCGCGGCCGACGAGGCCTTCGCGGCGGGCAAGGCGCTGCACGAGAACGTGGCATTCGACGAGGCAGTGGCGTGGCTCGCCACATTGCCGGAGACGTCGTAGCGATCGCTCGCCGCCTCGGCGACCTCCCGCGCCCGCCGACGAAGCGAAGAGCCCGCACGGTGGCCCAGGACTTCGCGATCCTCCCACCACGTTGCCGAGCCGATCGCGGCCGAACCCGGACCGGCGTGTGTCACGCTCGGACCACGGGCGGGATGCGACCGCGACCCGGATCCGGCCGGTTGCTTCCGGAACCCGCCGCGAGTGGGGTAGATTCGGACGTGGCGGGAATCCGGTCCGGAGGGCCGCATCCAGCCGCCATGACGCCCACCGGGTGCAGGTGTCCGCGCTGCGCAAGCTCTTGGGACCGGAGGCCATCGCCACGGTGGCCGGCCGCGGCTATCGCTTCGCGCACGCCGTCGCCCAGGACCGCGACGACGTGCCCGCGCTCCCGCCGCCCCAGGGCGTGCCGCAGCCGGCGACCAGCTTTGTCGGGCGCGCCAGCGAGTTGCACGAGGTCGAGATAGAGCTGGAGGCCACGCGGCTGCTGACGCTGGTGGGCGTGGGCGGCATCGGCAAGACCCGGCTGGCGATCGAGCTCGCGACCAAGGTTGCCAGCCGGTTCCCCCATGGCGTCGCGTTCGTCGAGCTGGCGCCGCTCGAGGATCCGCGCGCGGTCGTCGGGACCATCGCGGCGGCGCTCGGTGTAGCGCCCGACGCGACGCACTCGCCGGTCGACGCGCTGCTGCAGCACCTCGCCCAGCGCACGCAGCTCGTCGTGCTCGACAACTGCGAGCACCTGCTCGGCGCCAGCGCCCTGCTCGCCACCCAGCTGCTGCGGGCGTGCCCGGGGGTGAAGCTGCTGGCGACGAGCCGCGAGGCGCTGCGCGTTGCCGGCGAGGCGGTGTACCAGGTGCCGCCCCTGTCGGTGCCGGACGCGGGGAGCGACCTCGCGCCGGAGGTGTTGCGCGACTCCCCCTCCGTTGCCCTGTTCGTCGCACGCGCGTCGGCGCTGGATCGCGGCTTCACCCTCACCTCGGACAATGCCGCGGACATCGCGGCGATCTGCCGCAAGGTCGATGGCATCCCACTCGCGATCGAGCTCGCCGCGAGCCGCGTGCGAGCGATGTCGGTGAAGACGATCGCCGCGCACCTGAACGAGCAGTTCCGGCTGCTCGTGGGCGGCGACCGCTCGGCGCTGCCGCGGCAGCACACGATGCGGGCGACGCTCGAGTGGAGCTACCGGCTCCTGGGCGAGCCCGAGCGCTCGGTGTTTCGCCGGCTGTCGGTGTTCGCCGGCGGCTTCGAGGTCGATGCGGCGGAGGCGGTCGGGGCGAGCAACGGCGTCAGCGCAGCGGATGTCCTGTACCTGCTGGCGGAACTGGTCGACAAGTCGCTGATCGCGTTCGACCCGTCGCTGAACCGGTATCGAATGCTGGAGCCCGTTCGCCAGTACGCGCAGGAGCGCCTGGTCGAGGCGGGCGAGGAAGCGGGTACCTGCGACCGGCATCTGCAGTTCCACGAGGCACTCGCCGAGCGCGCGCAGCGCGAACTCGCCGGCCCGCACCGGGACGCCTGGCTCGCCCGCCTCGACGCCGAGCGGGAGAACATCCTGCTCGCGTTCGCCCACGCGCGCCGCGCACCCGAAGGCGGATCGGCGGGCCTGAGGATGGCTCACGCCCTCCTCATGTGGATGACCTACCGCGAAGTCGAACTCTGGTACGGGGTGGTGCTGCAGGCGCTCGCGCATCCGGACGCGCAACAGGAGGACCTGGCGCGATGCCGCGCGCTGTACGCGGCCGCCTCCATGTGCAACCTGACCGGCCGCGGCGTGGAAGGGTTCGCACTGGCGCAGTCCAGCGTCAAAGTCGCGCGTGCATGCGGCGACGTACCTGCGCTGGCCGAATCGCTCGTGCGGTTGGGATATGCGGCCATCGAGTCCGACCGTACCGCCGACGCCTTCGAGTACTACCTCGAGGGACTTGCGCTGGCGCGGCAGATGGACAACCACAATCTGATCGCCGGCTGCTTGGGCGGCCTGGGCGAAATTCACTCGCTGCAGGACCGGTTCGACCTCGCCGAAGCGGCTTATCTGGAAGCGCTTGCCATTGCACGCGGTTCGACCGGGGACGATTCGGTCGTACTGGCCAACCTTGCCCGCAATGCGATCGCGCTGCGCGCCGAGTCCAAGGCCATTCGCTACCTGCGCGAGATCGTGGCGATCTCGAAGGGAAAATTCGAGCATTACATCACCGCTACCCTGCTGCGGACTTTCGCCGGGCTTGCCGCGCTCCGCGGAGAGTGGGCGCAGGCGCTGCGGTGGTATGGTGCCGCCACGGCGTTTGAAGAAAAGCACAACCTGTTCGACGCCGTCGACGCGCGATTTCACGCACGGAGCATGTGCACGGCGCGCGAGGCCATGGGCGCGGACCCGGCCGACGCCGCGTTCGCGGCCGGCCGGGCACTTGGTTCTGATGCGGCCATCAGGGAGGCCGAAGCCTGGCTGGAGGCGCTGCCGCTCGCTTGACGCCTGCGCTACTGGAACGTGTAACGCACTCCCACGTTGAACTGCGTGCCGGTCGCGCCGGAGAACGCATAGTTGTAGTTGTAGTTGATGGAGCCGTACCCGGCGGCCGGGTTGAACGGAGGCATCCGGTTGAACACGTTGATGATCGACCCGAAGATCTGCCAGCTCTTGAACCCCGTGTACGACGCCGACAGGTCGAGCGTCGTGAACGACGACACGTGGCAGGAAGGGCTGTCGAGGATCGAAAGGCAGCCGTCCGGGATCGGCACGCCCTGATACGGAGTGGACGTGTAGTCGCTCACGTAGCGGATCGTGCCGGCGACGTTCCACGGCCCGCGCTGCCAGCCGACGATCAGGTTCATCCGGTCTTCCGGCGTGGCCGATCCCGACGACACGTCGTAGTTGCCCTGCGTTCCGGCGTACTTGTACGTCTCCCCGTTGGCGAACGTCTGGTCGTAGTCGAAGACGTGCGTCCACTGGAATTCGGTCGTGAGCATCCCGTATTCCTTGAGATTCCACTTCCAGACGACGTCGAGGTCGACGCCGTCGGTCTTCACCGAGTTCGCGTTCTGGTAGGGCGACTTGATGTAGATGAGCGTTCCGGAGTTCGGGATGCCCGGCAGGTCGTCGGTGCTGCGGCCGATCTCCGCGTTCGGGAAGGCTGCAGGATTGTTGACGGTGGCCTGCAGGCTCCCGATGGTGATCTGGTCCTCGACCTCGATGTTCCAGTAGTCGAGCGTGGCGCTCAAGCCCGGGACCGGTTCCCAGATCGCGCCGAGCGTGTAAGTCGTCGAAGTTTCAGGGCGGACATAGGGATTGCCGGTGATGACGGCGAGGACATAGGCCTGGCAATCGACGGCCGATTGCGTGACGGGGCAGCGCACCGGGTCGACGACGACGGGCAAGGCTGCGTATGCGTTCGCGGTGCTCGTTTCGTAGAGGCCCGGGGCGCGGAAGGCCGATTGCCACGTCCCGCGCAGGACCACGGACGGCACGACGGTCCACTTGACGCCGATCTTCGGGTTCCACGTGCTGCCGACGTCGGAGTAGTGGTCGTAGCGGATCGCGGCGGTCGCTTCGAGGTTTGCCAGGATCGGTGCGTACAGTTCCGCGTAGAGCGCGTTCACGTTGCGCGTACCGAACGCCGCCGACGCGTTGCCGCCGACGACCTCGCCAGTGGCCGCACCGGGCATTCCCGGATTGCTCAATTCTTCGCGGCGAAACTCGTAGCCGATCGCCAGCGCCAGCTGCCCGCCACGAAGTTTGTAGAGGTCGCGCGAAGCCTTGGCGTCGACGATCGTGTTTTCCGAAGTCGTCTTGTACGAGAGGTCGGGCGCGATCCAGTCGTAGACCGCGGGGTCGTTGCGCGGCGCGGCCGCGCCGATCCGGTAGAACCCGTACGGGCCTGTGCCCGCCAATCCGGCAAGGAACCTGTCGTACTGGTAGACATTGCGGATGGTGATGTCGGTGGTCGTGCGGATGTACAGGCCGGCGACGTCCCAGTCCCAGCCCGCATTCGCGCCCTTCAGCCCCAGCAGATAGCGCTGGGTGTCCGTCGTGTATTGCGTGCCGGTGCCGCCGAGCGCGCCGTCGGCGTACGAGAGGATGGCGACCTGGTCGTTCGCCGAGAACGGGTTGTCCGGATGGCCGACGGGCAGGTAGACGTTGGCCGTCGACTGGATGCTCACCGTGGAAGGGTCGAGCCAGTACACGGGTGTCAAGCTCGGCGGACCGCGCAGGTAGCTCTTCACCTGGAACAAGGACAGCTCCGTGTAGGCCTGGATCGCGTCCGTGACGTTGTACGTGCCGCGGGCGAGGACGTTGATGCGCTCGATCGAAGGCAGGATGTCGAGATAGTCCTTGAAGTCCCAGCGGCAGAACCCGTTGTCCTGGTTCGCAGCGGCGCAGGCGCCCGGCAGCGACTGGAAGTCCCCTGGCTCGCCGTTCGGGTCCGACGCGCTCACGGGCGCCACGTTGCCGAGCAGACTCGGCCCGGGAAAGCCGGACAGCGGATTGCCCCAACGCGCGTCTGGCAGGCCCATGAACCGCAGGTCGTTGGTCCCGACGTACTGCCGGCCCTTGTTCATCGGGTAGGCGTCCTGCTTCTGGTAGTCGAACGTGACGTACGCGTTGTAGCGGTCCTTCGTGAGGTCGCCGACGCCGGCCGTGATCGCCGCGCGGTACTGGTCGCCCTCGCCGTTGGAACTGGTGCCGGCCGTGCCGGTGACCGTGAAGCCCGTGTACTGCTGGCGCAGGATCACGTTGATCACGCCGGCCACTGCGTCGGAACCGTAGATTGCCGATGCGCCGTCCTTCAGCACCTCGATGCGCTCGACGGCGTCGAACGGAATCTGCGACAGGTCGACGTACGAGATGTGGCCGTCGTCGGCAAGGCCGAAGTTCGCCATGCGGCGGCCGTTGACGAGCACGAGCGTGTTGTTGGGGCCCAGGCCGCGCAGCGATACGGCGGTGCCGGACGCGGAGAAGCCGTTGGTGAACGACGGGCTGATCGAGCCGTTGTTGTTCGCGGTGATCTGCCGCACCACGTCGTGGATCGTCTGCAGGCCGGAGGCCTGGATGTCCTCGCGCGTGATGGTCTGGATGGGCGCGGCCGTCTCCGTGTCGGTCCGCCTGATGTTCGAGCCGGTGACGTTGACCCGGATGTCCTGCGCCAGGGCCGGACTGGCGATGCCGAAGCCAACCTCGCCGATGCCCATCGCGATTGCGAGCCACTTCCGCCGTAACTTCATGTGACTGTCTCCCCTGGACGAGTCGCTGAAACGGGCGTGCCTCAGGCACTGTACGCCCCGCAGATCAAATGTCCACAGTTAATTCATGGTTATAGCCCGCGTGGAACAATGCGTCGCGCAACCGAGGCCGCCCGTATCGGCGACGCAGTCGGCAACGCCTCGGGGCCGCCATGACGACAGGCGCCTTGGTCCGCGATCTGCGCGCGGTCGGACCGACGGCGGCGTGCGTCCCCGCCACGGTCATTCCCGTCGGGCCACCCGCCGCGACCAAAGGCGGGACTCTGGTCGCGCGGACGACGCCCCAGGACCACGGCCCGAGCCGCGTGGGTGCCCACCGAAGCCGGTCACTTTCCGGCGACGCTGGGCGCGCGGGCAGCGGCAAGCCATTCGCGCATGCAGGCCTCGCGTTCGGAAACGTAGGCATGGTGCGTGCAGTTGCGTTCCGCCGCCGCCAGCTGCGCCATCGGCGCCCCTTCCTGCTGGAACAGAAATGCGACGGAACTCAGGAGTCCGACGGCGATGAACGCCGCCAACGCGGCGACCACGGAAGTCGTGAGCGACGAGGGTTGGAACAGGGTCGGCTTGGTGTTCATTGCGGTCTCCTTGGTCGGGACTTGGCACGGGTGAGGACACGGGGTTGCTGGGATGTAATGTCCTTCCGAGTGCCCGCCGCAGTCCTTTAGCCGGCCTTAATCGTTCTTAAACCGCGGCGACCGGAGCGGAGCCTGGCGCGGCGAGGCCCCGGCCCGGCCGGCGCCCTTCGGCGGCACCCATGCACGCCGGTCGCTCCGTCGCCTCCGGCGGCGATCGACCGTGCGAAGGCAGGTGCCCGGCGGGGCCGCCGGCGAGGATGGGGCGTGCGTGGCGCCCGGTGAGGATGCCGGGCCGTCCGCCGCGGAGCGGGAGCGGCCGGCAGGCAGGCGGAGGTCCGCGTCGAATCCGTGAGGCCGAAACGCGGCGCCCCCCCCCCCCCCCCCCGCCCCCCCCCCGCCGCCCGGCCCCCCCCCCCCCCCCGGCCCCCCCCCCCCCTGCCCGTTCGCGCGGCTCTGCGCGTCGCTCAGCGCTTTTGTGTCGGCGCGGCGCTCGAATCGACCGCCAGCGTCAGCAACTGCAGCCAGTCGTTGAGCGTGCCGAAGGGCCCGACGACGCCCGGACGCTTCAGGAACAGGAGGTCCCCGAACGGCAGCGGCCGCGCCGGTCCATAGGCGTCGAGACGCGACTGCATCGTGCGAAAGAGTTCGGTGCGCGCGGGACCCGGCGGCGTCGTCAGCGCCTTCGCGAAGGCAGCGTCGAATTCGGCATCGGCATAGCAGTTCATGTTCATGCTGCCGATCGACTTGCCGTAGAAGATGATCAGTAGGTTGGTCCCGTCGGGGACCTCGAAGCCATAGTCCATGATGGCCATGCCGAAACGACAGTTCAACATGCGCTTCAGGTTTTCGGCCTTGGTCACGAACTCGAACGCGGCACGGATGCCCAGGCGTTCCAGCATTCGCCTGGTGAACTCGGCCCGCTTGCGGGCTTGCGACGAAGTGTCCGCCAGCACGTTGACCGTGAGCGCCGAGCCATCGGGATTGCGGCGATTGCCATCGGGGCCGCGCTTGTAGCCGAACCGGTCGAGCAGCGCGTTGGCCGCAGTCGGGTTGTAGCTGTTCGGGTTGCGATAGCCGGTAACGTGTCCCTCGATGCCGGGCGGGACGAGTTGTTCCCGCACGGAGGAGATCCCCCCGTCGAGCACGCGGATCCATTCATCGTCGTCGAATGCCATGTGGATGGCGCGACGCAGCGCGATCTTCGCCGGCGCGCCGCCGCCGACCACCGGGTCGCGCATGCTGAACATGGACATCAGGGCGATCGGCGCCGGGTCGCGGACCAGCGCCAGGCCGTCGCGCACGAGTTCATCGTCGAGGCGACCATTGCGCATCGCGAGTTCAGGCTGACTGAGGTAGATCAGGTCGACCTCACCGGCTCGCAGCGCGAGCAGTTCGGCGCTGGTTTCCGGCGTATGGGACAGCTCGATGCGCTCCAGAGCGGGCAGCTTCCGGCCACGCATCGGATGCGCCGGCTGCGCGGCGCGCGAGGCCGGCGTCAGCAGGTCCTCCCAATGCATCGACCGGAACGCGGGATTGCGAACGAGGGTGATGCGCTGGCCCGGCGTGAACGCGGCGACCATGAATCCCCCGGTCCCCACAGGACGCTGTCCATAGCGCTCGCCTTCGACGTCGACGACCTCCCGCGCCACGCCGGCGAGGAAGGGATTGGCCAGCAGGAACGGGAAGGTCGGGTCCGGCGCGTTGAGGCGGATGCGCAGCGTGTAGCGATCGACCAGCATCAAGCCGGACAGTGGCACGTCGTAGTCGATGGCGTGACCCGCGCCCTGAGCGCGCTTGGCCAGCGAGTCCAGCCCTTCGATCTTGCCCTCGAGCAGGAAGACCGCCGGCGAGCGGATCTTCGGGTCCAGCACGCGCCGGAACGCATATGCGAAGTCCGCCGCCGTGAGTTCACGGGGCTTGCCGCCGAAACCGGGGTGCGCCGTGAAGAAGATGCCCGGGCGGACCCGCACGGTGAACGTGCGGAAGTCCGCGGAGACCTCGGGAAGCGCCGCGGCCGCGCTGGGCACGATCGCCGTCGGACGGGCGACCGGGTCGAGCACGTACAGCGTGTCGTAGATCCCGGCCATGACCGAGAAGGCCTGCGCGTTGTCGGCACGCGCGGGGTCGAGCGTCTCCGCGACCAGTGGCATCCCGACCCGCAGCACGCCCGGCGGGCGCTCGGCGCCGGCGGCCGGGGCCGCGGCGCATGTCGCAAGCGCGATCGCCAGTGCACCGGAGCCGGCGAGTCTTTCGATCGCGTGGTACTTCGTCATGGGCGGATCGCTGCGTACTCCTGCCGGAGTCTACGCCCGCCCGCAGGGTGTCGCGATACCCGTTGGATGCGGATGGGCCCGACCGCCGACCACCAGACTCCGATGGAGCGGCCCGGTGGTACCGCTACCGCATCGCCGCCGTGGCCAGATACTGCGGCGGCCGGCGCGCCTTCGTCGCCTGCTCGTACGCGTAGGCGACGCGGATCAGCGTCGGCTCCGACCACGCGCCGGCGAAGAACGACACGCCCACCGGCAGGCCGAACGCGAAGCCCGCCGGCACCGTGACGTGCGGGTAGCCGGCCACCGCCGCCGGCCGGGAGCACGATCCGCGATAGTGGTCGCCGTTCGCGTAATCGGTGGGCCACGCGGGCGAGCCGGTCGGCGCGACGATCGCATCGAGCCGGTGCTGCGCGAGCGTCGCATCGATGCCCTCGACGCGCGCGAACTTCCGGTTGCGGGCGACCGCCTTGCGGTACGCCGCGTCGGTCAGCGGCCCCTTCTTCTGCGCGATGACGAAGTGCTCCTGCCCGAAGTACGGCATTTCGCGCGCGGCGTTGCGCTCGTTGAACGCGATGACGTCCGCGAGCGAGCGCACGCGCGCACCGGCCCCGGCCGTGCGCAGATACGCGTCGAGATCGGCCTTGAGTTCGTAATACAGGACTTCGAATTCCGACGGGCCGAGTTCGGCCTGGTGACGGATCTGCACGGGGTCGACGAGCACGGCTCCCGCGTCCTTCATCGCGGCAAGCGCCTCCCCGATCACGGCGTCGACGCGATCGTTCGTGCCGAAGAACTCGCGCGCGACGCCGATGCGCGCGCCCTTCAGTCCCGCCGGATCGAGGAACTTCGTGTAATCGGCGCGCGCCCTGCCGCGGCTGCCCGCCGTCGCGGCATCGCGCGGGTCGACGCCGATCATTGCGGAGAGCAGCGCGGCGGCATCGGCGACGCAGCGCGCCATCGGCCCGGCCGTGTCCTGGCTGTGCGCGATCGGAATGATGCCCGTGCGGCTCACGAGGCCGACGGTGGGCTTGATGCCGACGAGGCCGCACTTCGACGACGGGCTGACGATCGAGCCGTCGGTCTCGGTACCGACGGCGATCGCAGCCAGCGAGGCGGCCATCGCGGCCGCGGATCCCGAGCTCGACCCGCTGGTGTTGCGGTCGAGCGCGTACGGATTGCGCGTCTGCCCGCCGCGCGCGCTCCAGCCCGACGTCGAGCGCGCGCCGCGGAAGTTCGCCCACTCCGACAGGTTGGTCTTGCCGAGGACGACGCAGCCGGCCGCGCGCAGCCGCGCGACGACGAACGCGTCCTGTTTTGCAATGTGTTCGGCGAGCGCCAGCGAACCCGCGCTCGTGCGCATCCGGTCGGCGGTGTCGATGTTGTCCTTGAGCACCACGGGAATCCCGTGCAGCGGGCCACGCGCGCCCTTCTCGCGCCGCTCGCGGTCGAGCGCCTCGGCGATGGCAATCGCATCGGGGTTCAGCTCGATCATTGCGTTGATCGCCGGGCCGCCCCGGTCGACCGCTTCGATGCGCGCGAGGTAATCCTGCGCGATCGACGCCGCCGTACGCTGGCCGGACGTCATCGCCGCCTGCAACTGCGATGCCGTGCTCTCGGCGAGTTCGAACGGCGCCACGGTGGTTGTCGCCGGCTGCGCGGCGCCGTCCGGCGCCGCCTGCGCCATGGCGGCGCCCGTCAGCTTCAGCAACGACCTGCGCGTCATCCGCATCGTCAGTCCCAAGGCCCAGGACGACCTGCCACGCCTCCTGGACCCGTGCGCATGCGAATCGTGCTTCGCGTCGTGTCACCCTCGCGTCGTCGGTCGCGACGTGCAGGTGGCCTCAGCTGGCAGGCGTCGAACCTGGTCCATCCCCCGAAGGGCCGCCGCGAGGACTGACCTGCTACGCACCCCTGGACCCGTGCGACATGCAGCTGCCTCGGCCGTCGCCCTGCGCTCGGACGATCTGAGCCTGCCTGGGCCCGGAGGTCGGATCGGGAGCGCAGCGAGCGTGGCCTGCTAGTCGTCGAAGCGCACGTCGAACGGGAACTCCGACGTACACGGCTTCCCGCCGCACACGCCGGGCTTGTAGCGGGTCTTCATCAGCACGTTGGCAGCCTCGCGCGCCGTGCGCGAGTCCGGCGCCTCGTAGACGGCGACGGACGTCGGCGTGCCCTTCTCGTCGATCTTGACCGTCACGAACAGCCGGCCTCGGCCGACCGACCCGTCGGCGAGCACGAATGCCAGCGCGTCGGCGATCGGACGCAGCCCGTCTTCCGGGTAGGGCGGCTCGTCGGCGTCGGCGAGCCCGGAGAAGTGCGCGCGGAACTTCGCGCGCTGCTCGGGCGTGAGTTGCGCGTAGGGCTTCTCCGCGTCGATGTACATCTGCACGAGCGGGCGGCGGATGCGCGAGCCGGTCTCCGGCCGCGCCTGCACGATGGGGACGGACGTCTGCGCGATCGCCGGCGGCACCGGCGCCGGCAGCAGCACGACGACGACCGCGGCGACCGCGGCCCACGCGAGCTTCAGGCGGCAACAGGCATACCGAGGATTCATGGCGTCGAGCCTCCCGGACGAATGCTCTAGTGGCCTGTAACGGAGGAATCGAAAGTGACTGGCGAGCCATTCGAGCCAACTGCTGCGTTGCCGCTGCTTGCAAGGGGGGCCGCCCTTGCGGCGCAGCGGCGCCTTGCATTTGGCTCGAATGGCCGCGCCAGACCACTGTCGTTCACTTCCGCTTCCCCCGTTACAGGCCACTAGCTTAGCGCGATCCGCCGGCACGATGGCGCGCGCACGGTAACGCGCCGCGGACATGCCGAGACGGAGGCCGACGCAACTGCGACGGCGTGCGATCGGGCAAGGCGCCGTGTCGCGGGCACGGCAGGCACGCGTGCGCGGCTACGCTGTCGGCGGCCGCGCCTTCATCACGCGGCGGCCGGCCGCGGCGAGCCCGGCAACCGCCTGCGCGTGATGTTCCACGACAGCGTGACCCGCGGCCGTGACCCGCGGTACGGACTCACGCTGTGGAGGTAGCTGCTCGCGAAGAGCAGCATCGTGCCCGCCGGCATCGCCGGCATCAGCGGCCGCGTCGCACGACCGGGCTCGACGTTGCAGCACCACGCGATGCGCGGATCGTTGATGCACAGACGACCCGCGTACGGATCGTCGCCGACGTCTCCCGGGTCGAGCATGTAGACGATCGACACATCGGACCGGAAGTGCGAGTGCGGCAGGCAGTAGTCGCCGTCGTGGTAGACGTTCGCCCAGGCGTCGTCGGCGAACACCGGGCTTCCCGCCAGCGACCGGTGGGCAAGCTGCAGCGCGCGCGCGTGGATCAGCGTCGCGGCCGGTGCCCCCCACCGCTGCACGTCGTAGGCCTTGGTGCCGCAGGCGGCGTGGCCGGGCATGTTGATCGCGAGCGCGAAGCGCGGGTCATGCGTCGCGGCGAGAACGGCCGCGGCCAGCGCCGGGTGATACTGCGCGTGGTCGGCGAAGCGCGTGGTCGCGATCTGCGCATCCGCCACGATCGCCGTGCCCTGTCCTTCCGGCCAGACGCGAAGATCGGCGCCGTCAACGGATACGGAGGCGGGCAGCCCGGACTCGTCGCCGGCTTCGGTCGGGGGTGGCTCGGGCATGGCGGTCGTCGGTGCAAGTGTCGCTCGCGGCCCGATTTGATCCGAGAACGGCGCCGCGGTACATTACCGTACATTCATACGGTATCGACGCATGCGGTTCGCCGTCCTGCGGCTGCGCCATCGCGGCCGCCCCCTTCCGAGGCGCGAGTGGCAGGCGCGCGCGCCCGCGGTCGGCGACCTGCGCGTCGAGCAGCTCTACGACGAGGACCTGCTGCGCCACCTCCGGCTCGCGCGCCTGGTCGATCTCGCGCGTTCCGCCGGTCCCGACGCGCTGCCCGCGCTGTTCGAGCCCGTGTTGATCGCGATGAGCCCGCAGGCGTTCACGCTCGCGGGCTACGAGCGCATCGAGGGTGCCGACTACGCGCAGTCGTGGCTGGTCGGGCCGGCCTGACGGCCGCGCGGTTTCGCCGCCGCGACGGACGAACCGCGTCGCGCGCCGTGACTGCGGGTCGCAGGGTCGCGGCACGTCGCCGGCCCGCGGATGCCCCCGCCGTCACCACGGCGCACGGGCCGCACCGGGCCCGAACCGCCGCCCGCAACCTCCCGGCGCCGCCCGGACGTCCGGGCCGGAGCGCCGTCGCACACCCGGCCACGCGACCGCGCGCAGTGATGGCGCCGGCGGGCGGCCCACGCGTGCCGAATGCGCCCGGGACTGCGCGATCGCGCGCCTGCCGCACCGGCGCGCCACCCCACGCGTCGTAGGACAAAAAAGCAACGGGCGCCAGTTTTGTCCATGTTTGTCCATGACACTAGGCGAAATTTCGGGCGTAATCTCTGGTCCATGCCACGACGACTGCTGGACAGTCGTAGCACCCGAAGTTGGACAACCACTGAACGGAGACCCTACGATGAAACCGCTGTACCGCACCGCTGCCGTCGCTTTCGCCGTCGCCCTTTCCGCGAGCACGGCCCCCGCCATCGCCGCCCCGACCGCGCAGATCAACGGCGGCTACACGCTGGTCGAGTTCCTGCCCGAGTTCGTCGGTGCGCTGACGTCGCTGCAGATCGCGCCGTCGAAGAACCTGCCGGGAACGCTCTACCAGGCCATCGGCTTCTTCCCGATCACCGGCGGCCGCCTCGACGCGTCCAACGCGAAGGGCGAAGTCCCCCACTCCGGCGGCATCCGGCTGACCCGCGGCGCGACGCAGGTCGCGCTGACCGACTTCATCATCGACACCGCGAGCGGCGCGCCGAAGCTCACCGGCATGGTGACCGCCAACGGCTCGGTGGTCGGCCGCATTCCGCTGTTCAACGTCGCGCTGCCGGCGATCACGCTGCCGCTGCAGCTCCCGCCGGGCCCGGAGATCCTGCTCATCGAAGGCAGCAGGATCTCGCTGACGCAGGAAGCGGCGACGGCGCTCAACGGCGTGTTCGCGACCAACGCGTTCGCGGCGGGCTTCAACGTCGGCATCGCGTCGGTCTACGCGCAGTACTGACGAGGTTCCGGCGCAGGCGCCGTGCGCAAGCACGGTGTCAGCGCCCGCACGGCAACGACGATGCCCGCTCGCGCGGGCATCGTCGCTTGCGGCGATCGCGGCGCGCGCGACCCCCTCGCGCAGGCGGCGCAGCAAAGGGCGCGGCTATCGCCGCGATCAACACAATGTATTGGATCGATCGGCGACGACCGACTACATTCGCCTGACACCGCAGCCCAACGAGAGAGGAGCAACGCATGTCGAGCGAAACCAAGTGCCCGTTTGCCCCGATGCACGGCGGCCGCACCGCCGCCGGCGCCCAGTCGAACAGCGACTGGTGGCCCAACCGGCTGAACGTCGGAATCCTGCACCAGCACTCCGCGAAATCCGATCCGATGGGCGCGCAGTTCGACTACGCCACGGAATTCGGGAAGCTCGACCTTGCCGCGCTGAAGAAGGACCTCTACGCGCTGATGACAGACTCGCAGGACTGGTGGCCGGCCGATTGGGGCCATTACGGCGGTCTCTTCATCCGCATGGCGTGGCACAGCGCGGGCACCTATCGCATCTCCGACGGACGCGGCGGCGCCGGCACCGGCAACCAGCGCTTCGCGCCGGTCAACAGCTGGCCCGACAACGTCAACCTCGACAAGGCGCGCCGCCTGCTCTGGCCGATCAAGAAGAAGTACGGCAACCGGATCTCCTGGGCCGACCTCATGATCCTCGCCGGCAACTGCGCGCTGGAGTCGATGGGCTGCAAGACCTTCGGCTTCGGCGGCGGGCGCGTGGACATCTGGGAACCGGAGGAGGACATCTACTGGGGCAGCGAGGCCGAGTGGCTGGGCGACAAGCGCTACAGCGGCGACCGGGAACTGGAGAACCCGCTGGCGGCCGTGCAGATGGGTCTCATCTACGTCAATCCCGAGGGCCCCAACGGCATGCCCGACGTCCTCGCGTCCGGTCGCGACATCCGCGAGACCTTCGCGCGCATGGCGATGAACGACGAGGAAACGGTCGCGCTGGTCGCCGGCGGCCACACGTTCGGCAAGTGCCACGGCGCGGGCGACCCGAAGCTCGTCGGCCCCGCGCCCGAAGCCGCATCCCTCGAGCAGATGGGCCTCGGCTGGAAGAACGGTTACCGCAGCGGCGTGGGCGCCGACACCACCAGCAGCGGCATCGAAGGCGCGTGGACGCCGAACCCGACCAAGTGGGACAACGGCTACTTCGACATGCTCTTCGGCTACGACTGGAATCTGGTGAAGAGCCCGTCGGGCGCCTGGCAGTGGGTGCCGGTGAGCCCCGCCCAGAAGGACCTGGCGCCGGCCGCGCACGACCCGTCGCAACGCGTGACCACGATCATGACCACGGCGGACCTGGCGCTGCGCATGGACCCGATCTACGGGCCGATTTCGCGCCGCTTCCACAAGGACCCGCAGGCCTTCGCCGACGCCTTCGCCCGCGCCTGGTTCAAGCTGACCCACCGCGACATGGGCCCGCGCGCCCGCTACCTCGGGCCCGAGGTGCCGGCGGAGGAGCTCGTGTGGCAGGACCCGGTTCCCGCGGTGGATCACGAGCTCGTCGACGAACAGGACGTCACGGCGCTCAAGGCCAAGGTCCTCGCCTCCGGCCTGACGATCGCGCAACTGGTGACCACGGCGTGGGCGTCGGCGTCGACGTTCCGCGGCTCGGACAAGCGCGGCGGCGCCAACGGCGCGCGCATTCGCCTCGCCCCCCAGAAGGACTGGGCCGTCAACCAGCCCGCGGATCTGGCCGCGGTCCTGCAGCAGCTCGAAGCCGTGCGCAAGGCGTTCAACGACGCGCAATCCGGCAAGAAGAGAATCTCGCTGGCGGACCTCATCGTCCTCGCCGGCAGCGCCGCGGTCGAAGAGGCGGCGCGCAAGGCGGGTCACGCCGTCAAGGTACCGTTCGCCCCCGGGCGCACGGACGCGACGCAGGCGCAGACGGACGCGGAGTCGTTCGCCGTGCTCGAACCGATGGCCGATGGCTTCCGCAACTACCTCCGTGCGGGCCTCGCGACACCGGCCGAGGAACTCATGCTGGACCGCGCGCAGCTCCTCACGCTGACCGCCCCGGAAATGACGGTGCTCGTCGGCGGCATGCGCGTGCTGGGTGCGAACTTCGGCGGCTCCCGCCACGGCGTCCTCACCGGTGCGCCCGGAACGTTGACGAACGACTTCTTCGTCAATCTGCTCGACATGCGGACACAGTGGCGGCCGGCATCGGCGGAAGGGCTCTACGAGGGACTCGATCGCTCCTCGGGCCAGGTCAAGTGGACGGGCACGCGGGTCGATCTGGTGTTCGGCTCCAGCTCCGAGCTGCGGGCACTGTCCGAGGTTTACGCGTGCGACGAGAACAAGGCGAAGTTCGTGCACGACTTCGTCGCGGCCTGGAGCAAGGTGATGAACCTCGATCGCTTCGACCTCGGCTGACCGCGAAGTGGGCCCCGATCGGGGCCCAGGCTCGCCGCCGCGTCCGGGCCCCGGCGTTTTCCCCGGCCCGGTCGCGGCGACAGCCCTGCGCGAGCGTCGCTTCCGTGCGCGAACATCGCCTTGCGGACCACGCAGGACGGCGCCGGATCGCCCGCCGGCAGGGGCGAAGACCACGTGGCCCGCGCGTGCAAGCGGCGGCGCGGAATGGACCTCGCGGCGGCACGGGTATTGCATTGAACCGGCACATTGCCCCACTGTACGCACGGTGCCCGCCGGACCGTCGGCAGGGGCCGCGATCATGCCTGCCCGCTCCATCTGCCGCCCCTCGCGCACTTCGTCCGGTGCCCGCCGCGGGAACCTATTGCCGCGATTCGTCGCGGCGCTCGCGCTGGCGTGCGCCTGCGCGGCGCACGCCGACGACGCGCTGGTGAGCCGGGCGCGGGAGCTCGAGGCCGCGCTGAACGGCTTTCCCCAGCGCACGCGCAGCGAGCTCGCGGCCTTGCTGCCCCGCGCCGACGCCGCGCCGGCCGGGGAACGGCGGCATGCCTACGCACTCTACGGCCAGGCCCATGTGCTGACCGGGAACACGGCTGACGCGGCCGAACTCGCCGATCGCCTTGCGGACGAGGCAGCCGGGACGCACGACCCGGCGACCCGGGCCACGGCGCTGCTCATCCGCAGCGCGATCGAGTCGACGTCCGGCGACGCCGCCCGGTCGACGGCGCTCGCCCAGGAGGCGCACGACCTCGCCGCGACGGCCGGCGACGACTACCTGCGCTACTGGGCCGCGCTCTCGCTCGGCACGTCGGCCCGCATGCTCGGGCAGCCCGAAGTGGCGCTGGCCAACCTGCAGGAGGCGCTGTCGCTGGCCGAAGCGGCCGGCGATCCGTACCGCCGGTCGACCGCCCTCTACCAGCTCTCCGTCCTGCAGCTCACGCTCAAGAACGGCCCGGCGGCGCTCGCCGCCAGCCTCGCCGCCTACCGCGACGGCGACGCGGCCAGGAGCGCGTACGCGATGGTGAACGGCCGGATCGCGGAATCCGCGGTGATGGAGCTGCTCGAGCGTCCCGCGCGGGAGCTGGCGGCGATGGAGGAAGCGCTCGCCATCGCGCGCACGGCGCGCTCGGAGGTCGCCGAGGCCCGCGCGCTCGTCAACCTGTCGGACATCCGCCTGCGGCGCAAGCAGTACGCCGAGGCGCTCGAGCTCGCACGGCGATCGCTGCAGCTCTCGCAGTCGACGGGCAACCCCGTGCTGGTCGCGACGAGCAAGGCGAACGCCGGGTTCGCGCTGCTCGGACTGGGACGCATTGCAGAGGGCAAGCGGCTCACCGACGAGTCGCTCACCGAGTACGAGCGGACCGGCGCGACCGCCGAAATCGCGGAGCTGATCGGCGAGTACGGGCGCAGTCTCGAGGACGTCGGCGACTACAAGGGCGCGCTCGCGCTGTATCACCGCGAGCGCAAGTTGAACGACGAAATCGCGATCCAGACCCGCCAACGGGCGCTGCTCGAGGTCCAGGAAAAGTACGAGACCGCCCAGCGCCGCCGCGAGATCGAACTGCTCAATCGCGAGAACGAGCTCAAGACCGTCGAGATCGCCAATCGCGTCCAGATCCAGCGGATCTGGTGGCTGCTGGCCGGGCTCTTCGCGGCCTCCTTCGTCGTCGTGGCCCTGCTCTACCGCAAGCTGCGGCAGACCAACGCACTCCTCGCCGGCAAGAACGCCGAGTTGAGCGTGCAGAGCACCCGCGACCCGCTGACCGCGCTGTACAACCGGCGCTACTTCCAGAACTTCATCGACGCCGGTGCGGCACACCCGGACCGCACGCACCGCAACGGCGACAACCTGACGTCCGCGCTGCTGCTCATCGACATCGACCACTTCAAGGAGACCAATGACCGTTTCGGTCACGCGATCGGCGACGCGGTGCTGGTCGCCGTGGCCGACCGCCTGCGCGCGACGCTGCGGGACACGGACATCGTCGTTCGCTGGGGCGGCGAGGAGTTCCTGGTGTACGCGGCAACCAAGGCCGACCGGATCGACGACATCGCGGCGCGCATCCTGCGCGCCATCTCGGCGCAGCCGATCACGCTGGGCGACCAGGTCGTGCGGACCACGCTGTCGATCGGCTACATGGCATTGCCGCTGCCGCCGACGAGCGCTCCGCTGTCGTGGGACCGCGCGATCGGCCTCGTCGACATGGCGTTGTACATGGCGAAAGTGAACGGGCGCAATCGCGCCTACGGCATCAAGCGGCTCGTCCGCGACGACGGCGAGGACCTGGCGGCGGTCGAGCGGGACCTCGAGCGCGCGGCCGAATCGGGGCTGGTCGAGATGCAGGTGCTCTACGGGCCGATACCGGCGAGCGGCGTGAGCGCGAACGTTCCGACGTTCGACGAGACCGGGCCGCTGCCGCAGGAGCGCCCGCCCGGCATGGCGGTCACGTAGCCGCGCACGCTGCCGCGCGCGTCCCGCCCCGCCGGCGGTGCGTGGCCGCCGGAACGAATAATGCCCGCGCGCGCGGGCAATTCGGAGTATGGCGGAGAGCGAGGGATTCGAACCCCCGTCCGGGTTGCCCCGAAACCTGATTTCGAGTCAGGCGCCTTCGACCACTCGGCCAGCTCTCCGGTAAGCCGCTAATTATAGCGGCAAACCCGCACCCGGCCAAACCGTCGCCCGCACACCTTCGTGTCGCGGTGATGGGTCGGCACACTCCGAACACACGGCGTGCCGCACCATGCTCACCAAGCCTGCCGCATGATGTGCGGAACGGCGTCGAAGTGCCGATCGCGGCTCAGGACGGCCAGTCCGTGCTGCAGAGCAAGCGCGGCGATCCATGCATCGTTGGCGGGGATCGGTGTGCCGCTCTGCCGAAGTGCGACGCGCAGCGCCGCGTACGCTACGGCAGTTTCGTCGGTCACCGGCAGGACGTCGAAGTTCCCGAACTGGGAGTCGAGCCACTGCTCGTACGCAGAACGGTGCCTCGACTGCGCGATGCCGTACCGGAATTCCCCGAGCACGATCACCGGGATGCACGCACGCGGCTGCCGGCGCAGGACGTCGCCCACGCCCGCATCGCCGTCGGCGAACGCCGACAGCGCGTTCGTGTCCAGGATCACAGCCGGTCCTCGGCCTCGACCACCTCGAACGTTTCGTCGATGATGCCCTGAATGCGCGCCGTCTCGTTGCGCAGGCGCCGCAGTTTGCCGAAGCCCTCCATCCACTTCGGCTCGCCGGAAGGGCGCACTGCGGAGTTCGTCGCGAGCCTTGCCTGCAGCGCGTCGGCGACGAACTCCTTGAGCGTCTGACCGCGCTCGGCGGCGCGCGACTTGACCTTCCGGAACAGGGGATCGGGGATTTCGATCGTCGTCTTCATCGCTTCCCATATTACCATATTTACGGTAGGCGCCCCCCCCCGCCCGTCGGCTTGCGTTCCCGGAGCCCCAAAAAAGACGGGGGCCGCTTGGGGCCCCCGTACCACTCCAGCGATTGTCGATGCAGGCTATTTCTTCGCGGCGGCGGCTGCGGGCGCAGCCGGTGCCGCGGGCGCCACCTGCGGCGCCGGCACCGTCTTGCCCTTGGCCTTCATCTCCGCGAAGTAGCGCGCGGCCACACGGTCCTCGGTCTTCGCCTGCAGCTCCTTCGCGGCCGCCGCTCCCGCGGCGGCCTTGGCCTTGGCTTCTTCCGCGGCTGCCTTCTGCGCGTCGGTCATCGGCGGCGGCGGCGGCAGCTTCGCCACGGCCAACCCGAAGGTCGCCACGACCAGCGCGGCGCCGAACATCGCACGTATCGTCTTCATCGCCCCTGCCCCTCCTCCTGAAATCGTGCACGGCGGCCGCGCACGGCGCGGTGCCAACGCCCTCAGCGACTACCCGGCGCGCTGCGGCGCGGCCAGCGGCGGAGCTCCCTCGCCCCCGGCCTTGCCTGCCTTCACTTCGTTGTACCAGTACAGATGGTGCTCCTTCGCCCAGGTCTCGTCGACGTAGCCGGTGCGCATCGCGTCGAGCGCGCCCTTCATGCCGATCGTGCCGAGATAGATGTGACCGGCCACCAGGATGGTGCCGGCAATGCCCGCGACCATGTGGACGACGTTGGCAAGCTGCATCGTAGCCCGCGTCTGGTTGAAGTTCGGGAAGTCGAGGATCAGGCCGGTCACGCACAGCGTGATTCCGATCACGACGACCATCAGCCAGAACAGCAGCTTTTGCCCGGCATTGGCCTTGCCCGCCGGCACGTGCTCGCCGGAGAACATGCCGCCGGCCTTCTTGAACCACGCGAAGTCGTGCGCGCGGAACAGGTTCTCGCGCAGGAACAGCACGATCATGATCGGCAGCAGGACCACGAGGACCGGCCCGACGAAGTTGTGCAGCGTCTTCGACAGCGTGGCGAGCCACGAGAACAGCGTGTAGCCGATGATCGGCAGCAGCACCGACTTGCCGAACGTGATGACGAGCCCGGTCACGGCCAGCGCGACGAACGTGATCGCCACCCCCCAGTGCACGGAGCGCTCGACCAGCGTGAAGCGCTCGACCATGCGGCCGGTCGGCGCACCGCTGGTCTTGATGGGGCCGCGCAACACGTAGAAGACCGCGAGGGCGAGGAGCGTCAGCACGAACAGGAACCCGCCGATGGTGGCGACCGGCACGCGCGCGGCGCGCCAGGTCTGTCCCATCGGCTGGATCAGGACATTGGTCTCGGCCCCGCGCTGGCTCGTGTACTGCGGCTCGCCCGAGCGCACCTCGTTCCAGACCGGCCGGTTGTTGAGCGGTTGCGCGAGCTGCTGCGCCGCCTGTTGCTTCGCCTGGTCGGCTTCCGTCGCGTTCACCGCCGGCGACTGTGCCCATGCCGCGCACAGCCACGTCAGGCACGCGACGGCCGTCACCGACCGGGCCGCGCGGGTAAGGGTCGTGCCCATGGCCGTCATGCCTCCGTCAGGAACCGATGCGCTTGTACTCGTTCTGGTTCTGCGTGCGCGCACGGATGTCGCGTTCCCACGCCTCCTTGTTGCCGTTGAACGGCGCGGCGGCGTACGGAGGCTCGTCGGGCTTGCCCTGGTACTTGCCCTGCTTGTACTCGATCACCTGCGGCCGCTCGCCGCAGCCGGCGAGCATCAGGACGGCCATCGCGCTCGCGGCGAGCGCCGCCCAACGGGTCAGACGTGTCATCACGATTTCGCTCCCGGTGCCGCGGGTTGTCCTGGCGCCGCGGGTTGCTTCGGCGCTTCGGGTCGACCGTACGCGGTGCCCCAGCCCCAGACGTCGCTGCCCTTGCCGCGGACGGTGACGCGCTGGCGGTAGATCTCGGCGATCGCGTCGCCGTCGCCGGCCAGCAGCGCCTTGGTCGAGCACATCTCGGCGCACGCGGGCAGCTTGCCTTCGGCCAGCCGGTTGCGGCCGTACTTCTTGAACTCGGCCTCCGAGTTGTCCTTCTCGGGACCGCCCGCGCAGAACGTGCACTTGTCCATCTTGCCGCGCACGCCGAACGCGCCCGCCTGCGGGAACTGCGGCGCGCCGAACGGGCACGCGTAGAAGCAGTAGCCGCAGCCGATGCACAGGTCCTTGTCGTGCAGGACCACGCCTTCCTCGCTGCGGTAGAAGCAGTCGACCGGGCAGACGGCCATGCACGGCGCGTCCGAGCAGTGCATGCACGCGACCGAGATCGACCGCTCGCCGGGCACGCCGTCGTTGATCGTGACCACGCGGCGCCGGTTCACGCCCCAGGGCACGTCGTTCTCCTGCTTGCAGGCGGTGACGCAGCCGTTGCACTCGATACAACGCTCGGCATCGCAGAGGAATTTCATTCGGGCCATGGCGTTTCCTCCTTATGCCTTCTTGGCGACCTGGCACAGCGTCGTCTTGGTTTCCTGCATCATCGTCACCGAGTCGTAGCCGTAGGTCGTCGCGGTGTTGACCGCCTCGCCGCGCACGATCGGCGCCGCGCCCTCCGGGTAGTACTCGAGCATGTCCTTGCCCATCCACCAGCCCGCGAAGTGGAACGGGATGAAGGTCGTCCCCGCCGCGACGCGGTCGGTGACCAGCGCCTTGACCGAGATCTGCGCGCCCGTCGGCGACTGCACCCACACGTACTCGCCGTCGACGACCTTGCGGTCGTTGGCATCCTTCGGGTTGATCTCGACGAAGTTCTCCTGCTGCAGCTCGGCGAGCCACGGGTTCGACCGCGTCTCGTCGCCGCCGCCCTCGAACTCGACCAGCCGGCCGGACGTCAGGATCAGCGGGAACTTCTCGGCGATCTTGTCGGCGACGTTCTTCTCCTGGATGCTCTTGTACTGCGTCGGCAGCCGCCAGAAGGCCTTCTTGTCGTCGTGCGTCGGATACTTGGCGACCATGTCCGGGCGCGGCGAGTAGATCGGCTCGCGGTGCTGCGGGATCGCGTCCGGGAAGTTCCACACGACCGCGCGGGCCTTGGCGTTGCCGAACGGGTGGCAGCCGTGGTTCTTCATCGCCACGCGGATGATCCCGCCCGAGAGGTCGGTCTTCCAGTTCTTGCCCTCGGCCGCCTTCTTCTCGGCCTCGGACAGTTCATCCCACCAGCCGAGCTTCTTCAGCAGCACGTGGTCGAACTCGGGGTAGCCGAACGTCAGGTCGCCACCGGCCGGATACGAGCCGTCGCCGGCGAGCAGCGACACGCCGTCGCGCTCGACGCCGAAGTTCGCGCGGAAGCACCCGCCGCCGTCCATCACGTGCTTCGACGGGTCGTACAGGTTGGGCGAGCCCGGGTGCTTCAGCTCCGGCGTGCCGTAGCACGGCCACGGCAGGCCGAAGTAGTCGCCGTCGCAGGGGCCGCCCTTCGCGCGCAGCGTCTTCACGTCGAACGTCGACATGTTCTTCATGTGCAGCTTCAGGCGCTCGGGCGACTGGCCGGTGTAGCCGATCGTGAACGTGCCCTTGTTGATCTCCTTCAGGATGGACTCGGGCGTGGGCTCGTCCCAGCCGTCCTTGTCCTTCTTCATCTCGTAATTCTTGGTGAAGTCCTTGTCGAAGCCGAATTTCTTCGCGAACGCGACCATCAGCGTGTGGTCGGGCTTGGACTCGAACAGCGGCTCGATCACCTTCTCGCGCCACTGGATCGAGCGGTTCGACGCCGTGCACGAGCCCGACGTCTCGAACTGCGTGCACGCCGGCAGCAGGTACGCGCCGTCCTTGCGCGCCATCGCGAACATCGCGGCGGTGGCCGACGGATACGGATCGATGACGACCAGCAGGTCGAGCTTCTTCATCGCCTCGATCATGTCCTTGCCGCGCGTCTGGCTGTTGGGCGCGTGGCCCCAGAACACCATCGCGCGCAGGTTCGGGCCCTGGTCGACCGTGTCGTTCGGGTACATGACGCCGTCGATCCACCGGGACACGGTGATGCCCGGCTTGGTCATCATGCCTTCGGCGTACTGCTTCTTGATCCACTCGTAGTCCACACCCCAGACGCCGGCCCAGTACTTCCACGAGCCGTCGGCGATGCCGTAGTAGCCCGGCAGCGAGTCCGGGTTCGGACCGACGTCGGTCGCGCCCTGCACGTTGTCGTGGCCGCGGAAGATGTTGGCGCCGCCGCCGGACTTGCCGATGTTGCCGAGCGCCAGCTGCAGGATGCACGAGGCGCGCACCATCGCGTTGCCGATCGTGTGCTGCGTCTGGCCCATGCACCAGACGATGGTCGACGGCCGGTTCTTCGCGAACATCTCGGCGACCTTGGCCATCTGCGCCTCGGGCACGCCGCAGGCTTCCTCGACCTTGTCCGGCGTCCACTTGGCCAGGACGTCCTCGCGGACCTTCTCCATCCCGAACACGCGGTCGTTGATGTACTGCTTGTCCTCCCACCCGTTCTTGAACACGTGGTAGAGGATGCCGAACAGGAACGGGATGTCGGTGCCGGAGCGGATGCGCACGTACTCGTCGGCCTTGGCCGCCGTCCGCGTGAAGCGCGGGTCGACGACGATCATCTTCGCGCCGGTCTCCTTCGCGTGCAGCATGTGCAGCATCGACACCGGATGCGCCTCGGCCGCGTTGCTGCCGATGTACAGCGCGCACTTCGAGTTCTGCATGTCGTTGTACGAGTTGGTCATCGCGCCGTAGCCCCACGTGTTGGCTACGCCGGCGACCGTCGTCGAGTGGCAGATCCGCGCCTGGTGGTCGCAGTTGTTCGTGCCCCAGAACGACACGAACTTGCGCATCAGGTACGCCTGCTCGTTGTTGTGCTTGGAGCTGCCGACCCAGTAGACGGCGTCGGGACCCGACTCCTTGCGGATGGAGAGCATCTTCTCGGCGACCTCGTTCATCGCCTGATCCCACGAGATGCGCTGCCACTTGCCGTTGACGAGCTTCATCGGCGTCTTCAGCCGGTGCGAATGCTCGATGATCCCGTGCTCGCGGACGGAGGCGCCCTTCGCGCAGTGCGCGCCCAGGTTCAACGGCGACTCGAACACCGGCTCCTGCCGCGTCCAGACGCCGTTCTGCACGACGGCGTCGACCGCGCAGCCGACCGAGCAGTGCGTGCAGACGGTGCGCTTGACCTGGGCCGCGCCGCCCTCGCCTTCCTTGGCCGCTTCCGCCGGGCCGATGGCGCCGAACGGCAGCTGGCTCGCGAACGCGCCGGCGCCGGCGGCGATGCCGGAGCGCTTCAGGAACGTCCGCCGGTCCATCGTCGAAAACTTCGCTCCGGCGAAGCGCTTCAGGCGCGGGCCGGACACGGGCGCGCTGTCGGTCTTGCGGGTCAGCAGCATGGCGGCCTCCTAGATGCGCGTCGTCGCGTAGTAGTCGCGAACGTGCTCGGTTTCGCGGTAGCCCTGCGTCGTCGCCGGCGCGGCCGGCGCGACGGCATCGGCGACGGGCGCGGCGAGCGACTGCGTCGCGGCCGCGGCGGCGCCCGCACTGCCGGCGCCCAGGGCCAGCAGGAAGCGGCGGCGCTTCGTATCGATCCGGGTGGGGGTGTCGGCGTGCGTCGGGGCCGACGCGTGCGCTTCGCGCTGCGACGAATGGCTCATCTGAACCTCCAAAGTCGATGCCGCGTGACGTTATGTGCGACGGCCGCCGCTCGCGCGGGCGGACCGTTCATTCGATGGCGAACGAGTCACGTTCGAGCGCCATGAACAGATTGGTGAATTGTGCTACCTGAACGTAGTAGTTGGCAATCGGACATTGCGCTATCGCAGTGCAGCATTCCTCCACCCAGGGCGCGATCCGGCGCGCGAAGAATGCCCGCTGCGTGGAAATGGTCTCCGGCGAACGACCCGCGGCGCCGGCCACGAGGATGCGCATCGTCTCGCACAGCGCGGCCAGATGGTCCTCGTAGGGCGCCGATCCGCCCTGCCGCGCAAGTCCCATCGCCGCCAGTTCGGCCCGCAGCGCGACGAGCGGCGGCTCGGCGCCGGCGTCGCGTGTCCAGTACGAAGCGTGCAGGTTGCACTCGGCCTTGCCCACGCCGATGAAGAGGTCGGTGTACTCCTGCTCGACCGCCTCCGCGTCGGCGGTGCGGCTGCCGAGCACCAGCCGGTTCCACGCCCCCGCCAACGGGTTCTCGCCGTCGTCGGGCCACAGCGCCGACGCGCCGATCGCGGCCAGCAGCGGGGCGTCCGGCGCGGCGCCGTACAGGCGCCCGAGCAGCGCGTAGAACTCGGCGCGCGCGCGGTCCTCGTCGGCCAGCTCGGTCGCGGCGGTCGCGGGTGCATCGGGGGTTCCGGTCATAGCTTGCGGACGTCGACGCTGTCCTCGTTGCGGATGAGGTCGACCACACGGCAGTCGGCGCACATCCGCAGCCGGTCGAGCGCGCCGGGGGCGGCGAACATCGAGTGGCCGGCGAGCTTGGCCGTCATCGCCTCGACCATCTTCTGCGTGCCGAGTGGCTTGCCGCAGCGGATGCACGCGAACACCGCGGCCTCGTTGAGCACGCGCGGCGCCTTCGCCTCCGGCGCGAGGTTGAGACGCGGCGTCAGCGCGATCGCCTGCTCCGGACACGTCGCGGCGCAGATGCCGCACTGGACGCAGTTGGCCTCGATGAACCGGACCTGCGGGCGCTCGACGTTGTCCTGGATCGCCGCCTCCGGGCACGCGCCGACGCACGCCATGCACATCGTGCACTTCGCGGCGTCGATGGCGATCGTCCCGTACGGGGCGCCCTGCGGCAGTCCGATGACGGCCTGCGGCACCGGCGCGTGCGCGGCGAGGTGTTCGAGCGCGAGCGCCGCCGTCGTGCGCTTGTCCGCCGTCGCCGCGAACGTGGCGTGCACGCGGGGACCCAGCGCGGGCGTCCACGTCCACAGCGCGTCGAGCGCGTCGGCGTCGACGATCCGGAAATGCTCGCCCTGGTAGCCCAGCGCATCGGCGATGGTGTCGGCCACCTTCATCTGGAACGCCAGCGCCTCGCGGTACTGCGGCGCTTCGCGTCCCGTGGCGACGACGGCGACCTGCGCCGCGCCCCACGCCAGCGCGGCGAGCCACACGTCGAGGCCGACCGACGCGATGTGATGGACCTCGACCGGCAGCGCGCGCGCCGGGAGCCCGCGCCCGCGCCGCGCGAGGTGCGCCAACGCCGCGCGGCCGTCCTCCGCGTGGAAGACCAGGCACGCGTCGCGGCCGCCGGCACGGCCGTAGGTCGCGAGCAGCGCCTTCAGCCGCGCCGCGAGGTCGGGCACCGACGGGTACGCGAACGCGAGCGCGCCCGAAGGGCACACGGTGGTGCACGCGCCGCAGCCGGCGCACAGGTGCGGCTCGACGAAGACATGGTCGCCGTCGGCACGGATCGCGGCGGTCGAGCAGACATCGATGCACTGCGTGCAGCCGGTGATCTTCGAGCGGCCGTGCGCGCATAGCGACGCCTTGTACCGGAAGAATCTCGGCTTCTCGAACTCGCCGGTCATCCCCGCGAGTTCGGCGACGGCCTGCGCCTGCGCGAGCGGATCCGCACCCGGCCCGAAGTAGCCCTGCGGCGGCTGGTGCTGCCGGAACCACGGCGTGCGGTGGAGGTCGAGCACGAGGTCGAAGCGCTCGCCGCGCGCGGAGTCGCTGCGTGCGAAGTCGATCGCGCCGACCGGCCCGCAGGCAGCCACGCACGCGCGATGGCTGCGGCAGCGGTCGAGGTCGATCTGGAAGCTCGCGTCGATCGCGTGTTCGGGACACGCCCGCACGCACGCGTTGCAGCGGGTGCACAGGTCGAGGTCGATCGGGTTTTCCTGCACCCACTGCGCGTCGAACGCACCCAGCCAGCCGGTGAGCGCGGTCAGCTTGCCCGAGTAGACCGGGTATGCGCGTTCGGCGGGCAGCGTCGCACCCGCGGCGCGCCCGGTGGCGAGCACGGTGACCGCCAGGCGTTCGGCCAGCGCGTCGGCCCACACGAGCGCGGCATCGAGCGGTCCGGCGATCAGCACCTGGCCGGCCGATTTGTAGCCTACCGCCGGAACCGGTTCGGGATCCGGCAGCGCCGCCGCGGCGAGCAGCGCGGCGATCTTCGGTGTCGCGGCGGCGGCCTCGGCCGACCAGCCGGCCGTCTCGCGGATGTTGACGAAGCGGATCGCCTGCGTCCGGCCGCCCTCCTCCGCGACGTCGCCGAGCAGCCGCTGCTCCTGCGTACACGCGACCAGCACGTCGCCGCGCGCGCCTTCGGAAAACCGCGCGAGTTCCCGCTGGCACAGCATCGAGTGCACGGGCACGGCGGCAGGCAGGCCGAGCGCGCGGCCGAGCGCGGCGCCGTCGAGCGGCATCGTGCGGTTGCAGTTGCAGACGAAGAGCGTCTTGTCGGCGACGGTCATCGCTGCTCGACGCGATCGGCGCCTCGCCGCGCGCCACTCACCACGCCAGCGGGGAGAAAGAGGTGAGCTGCGCGCATCACGACGGCGCGCCCTCCGGGCCCCCGCTTCCCCCTTGCGGGGAGAGGGTCGGGGTGAGGGGAGCCGTCGCGGCCGCGCGTTCGTCGGTCAACGGCGCGGGTGCGGTCGCGGGCTCTGCCGGCGCCTGCTCCGGCGCGGCGGCGGCAACCACGGGCGCCGTCCCGCCTTCGTTCGCGGCCGCCGACTTGTCGTCGTCCGCGATCGCTTCGTAGACGCGCGCGAGCTTGTCCAGCATGCCGGTCGGCATCGGGTCGGGCTGCGTGTAGTCGTCGACGTAGACGTCGAGCCCGTCCATCACGTTGAAGTGCGGGTCGCCGAACAGCTTCGCCAGCGCGGCGCGCTTGGTCGCATCGTCGACCTGCGGCTGGACGAACGGCGCGAAATCCGAATCGAACGTGAGGCTCTCGACCGGCGGCAGCGGTTCCGGCGCGGTCGCGTTCGCGGCGATGGCCGGCGCGGTCGCGACCGGCGGCGAGGGTTGCGCGGGCTCCGGTGCGGCAGGCGCGGCGGCCGCGGTTTCCTGGCGCGGCGTGCGCGCGGCCTCGTGCTTGCGGCGCGACCAGCGCGACAGCGAAAAGCGCTCGGCGGGAGGCGGATCGGCGGCGGCCATCGGAACGGTGCCCACTACAGAGGATTGCGCAAGCCCCCCCCCCCCCCCCCGGGCGGGGGCCCGCCGCGGGGGGGGGCCGCGCGCGCCCGGGTCCCCCCCCGCGGGGACGAGCCCGGTCGTCCCCCCTCGGGATCTCAGTGCCTCGGCGTCCGCGGTCGCGGACGAACGCGCCGTCCTTGAACGGGTCGTTGCGCCTGACCTTGCGTTTCGGCTCGGGGTGGTAGTGCTCGGCCACGAACGCGGCGAGCCAGGCGCGCAGCGCCTCCGCGAGCGGCACCGGATCGACGCGGGCGCCGCCGTCCATGCTGCGCCCGGCCTCGTTGTACGACAGCGTGACCTTCTCGGGCAGCGCCGCGGGCTCGGTGCCGTCGTCGGCGGTCCGCCACATCACGAACGCCACCGGCGTCTCCGACGTCAGGTTGAGGTAGTAGCCCTCGGCCTCGGTGGGGTGCAACTCGATCTCCATCCGCGGAAAGCGCCAGGTGGTGCCCTGCGGGCCGTCGGCTTCGCGCACGGGCGCGCCCGCCGTCGTGCGACCTTCCGCGCGCGGAACGACGGCGGCCGGCTGCCAGCGCTCGCTGGCCCAGCGATTGGCGAGCGGGACGCGCTCCATCGTGACGTCGACCGAAAAGTACGCGGACCGCATGGTTATTCCGGAGGGGGAACGCGAGGCGCCGCGATCATACACCAGCGAACAGTCGCGGCACGCTGCCGCTTCCTGCGTCTGCTACCATTTCCCGCTCGACGCCGCGCACACCGATGGCCACGATCATTCCTCTCGCCGACCTGCGTGCACCGGACCGCACCGACGCGCTGGCGGCGTTCGCGCGCGAGGCCGCGCTCGCGCCCGCGGTGGGCGGTGCGCTCGCCGACGCGCGCGGCCGCGGGTTGCACGACCTGCGCATCTCGGTGACCGACCGCTGCAACTTCCGCTGCGTCTACTGCATGCCGAAGGACGTGTTCGGGCGCGACTACCCGTTCCTCGCGCACGCCGACCTGCTGTCGTTCGAGGAGATCGCGCGCGTGGCGCGCGTGTTCGTCGACCTGGGCGTGCGCAAGATCCGCCTGACGGGCGGCGAGCCGCTGCTGCGCAAGAACGTGGAGCGTTTGATCGCGATGCTGCGCGCGCTGGGCGACGTCGACCTCACGCTGACGACCAACGGCGCGCTGCTCGCGCGCAAGGCCGCCGACCTGCGCGCGGCGGGGCTCTCGCGCATCACGGTCAGCCTCGACTCGCTCGACGACGCGACGTTCCGGGCGATGAACGACGTCGACTTCCCGGTCGCCCGGGTGCTCGAGGGCATCGACGCCGCGGCGGCAGCCGGGCTCGCGCCGATCAAGATCAACATGGTGGTCAAGCGCGGGATGAACGAGGCCTCGATCCTGCCGATGGCGCGGCGGTTCAAGGGCAGCGGGCACATCGTCCGCTTCATCGAGTTCATGGACGTCGGCGCGACCAACGGCTGGCGCATGGACGACGTCGTGCCGGCGGCCGAGATCGTGCGCACGATCGGCGCGCAGATGCCGCTCGTCCCCGCCGACCCCAACTACGAGGGCGAGGTCGCCGAGCGCTGGCGCTACGCCGACGGCGGCGGCGAAATCGGCGTGATCGCGTCGGTCACGCAGGCGTTCTGCCGCGACTGCACGCGCGCGCGCCTGTCGACCGACGGCAAGGTCTACACGTGCCTGTTCGCCACCGACGGCTACGACCTGCGCACGCTGGTGCGCGGCGGGTTCGACGACGCCGCGCTCGCGCGCGCGGTGGCGGCGATCTGGCGGCGCCGCGACGACCGCTACTCGGAGATTCGCACCGCCGACACGCCGCGGACGCCGAAGGTCGAGATGAGCTACATCGGAGGGTGACAGGAATCAGGTATCAGAGGTCAGGGATCAGACGCGCCGACGTCTCCCGTGGCGGCGCGTCGAGCGCCGACGCGCGGTTGCGCCGACACATCGCCGTGACCCGGCGCTGATCGATCCTGCGGCGTCTCCCGGCACTCGACGTGCCGCCACGGAATCCACCGATGCAGCTGCCCTCTGACCTTCGTCCTTTGACTCCTGAGCGGCCTGAGCCCTACCGGCCGCTCTTGACCGACGCCGCGCGTCCGGCGACGTTCGACGTGCCGGCGGTCGACGAGCACGGCGGCGTCCGGAGCGTGGCGGTCGCCGGCGAGCATCCGCTGACGATCTACGTCGACAAGCAGGAACTGCTGACGCTGATGACGCTGGGCGGCGCGCCGGAGGCGCTGGCGATCGGCTATCTGCGCAACCAGCGGCTGGTCGACTCGATCGACGACATCGTGTCCGTGCAGGTCGACTGGGACACCCACGCGTGCGCGATCGTCACGCGCAACGGGCTCGCCGACCTGGAGGCGAAGACCGGGCGGCGGACGAAGACCACCGGCTGCGGGCAGGGCACCATGTTCGGCGACCTGATGGACGACCTCGACCGCGTGCGGCTGCCGGGGACCGCACGGCTGACGCAGGCGACGCTGTACGATCTCCTCGAGCGCGTGCGGCACCACGAGACGATCTACAAGCAGGCGGGCGCCGTGCACGGCTGCGCGCTGGCGGCGAACGGGGACGGCGCGGCGCCGATCCTGATGTTCGTCGAGGATGTCGGCCGCCACAACGCGGTCGACGCGATCGCGGGCCGCATGTGGCTCGACCGCATGACCGGCGCCGACAAGATCTTCTACACGACCGGTCGCCTGACCTCCGAAATGGTGATCAAGGCCGCGCAGATGGGCATCCCGTTCCTCGCGTCGCGCTCGGGCCTCACGCAGATGGGCTACGAGATCGCGCAGAAGGTCGGCCTCACGATGATCGGCCGCGCGGTGAACACGCACTACCTGCTCTTCACCGGCAGCGACCGGTTCGTGCGATGAGCGCCGGCGCCGGCGAAGCCCACGGCCGCTGCCATTGCGGCCGCGTGCGCTTCGTCGCGACGTTTCCGTCGCGCTTCTGCGCGCACTGCCACTGCGCGAGCTGCCGCCGCGCGCACGGCGCCGCATTCGTCACGTGGGTCGGCTTTCCGTCGGCGCAGGTGCACGTGACCGAAGGCGCCGAGTTCCTCGCCACGCACGAGTCGTCGCACGAGACGTACCGGCGCTTCTGCCGGCACTGCGGCACCAAGCTCTTCTTCGAGTCCGCGCGCTGGCCCGGCGAGACGCACGTCGTCCTGGCCGCGTTCGACGAGCCGGTCGACCGCGCGCCGTCGGTCCACGCGTTCTACGCCGAGCACGCCGATTGGCTGCCCGCCCTGCGCGACCCGCCGTGACCATCGCCGCCGCCGACGTGACCGGCATCGTTCTCGCCGGCGGGATGGGCCGCCGGATGGGCGGCGTCGACAAGGGACTGGTGCCGCTCGCCGGGCGCCCGCTCGTCGCGCACGTGCTGGAGCGGCTCGCGCCGCAGGTCGGCGCGATCGTCGTCAACGCGAACCAGAACCGCGATCGCTACGCCGTGTTCGGACACCCGGTGGTCGCCGACGAGGTCGGCGGCTTCGCCGGCCCGCTCGCCGGCCTGCACGCGGGGATGACGGCGGCAACGACGCCGTACGCGGTCACCGTGCCGTGCGATTCGCCGTTCCTGCCGGGTGACCTCGTCGCCCGGCTCGCCGCTGGCCTCGAGCGCGAGGGCGCGCAGATCGCGGTCGCGCGGACCTTCGCGCAGCCGCACCCCGTGTTCGCGCTGGTGGACCGCCGCGTGCTGCCGCACCTGACCGCGTTTCTCGCGGGCGGCGGGCGCAAGATCGACGCGTGGTACGCGTCGCTGCCGGTCGCCGCGGTTGCGTTCGACGACGTCGAGGACGCGTTCCGCAACATCAACACGATCGACGAGCTCAGGGCGGCGATCGTGCCGCCGGAGTGCGCGTGACATGACCGGCCGCCCGGGCGGCGCGCGACGCGCATGACGCCGCGGCTGTCGGCGCTCGCGCACGGCCGTGACAACAACTTCCAGCCGATCCGGCTCGCCGCAGCGGCGTTCGTCGTGCTGTTCCACTGCTACGCGCTGACCGGCCGCTGGACGCACGAGCCGTTGTGGCAGCACGCGCCCGAGCTCAACTTCGGCGCGCTCGGCGTCAAGATCTTCTTCGTGATTTCCGGCTTCCTCGTCACGCAGAGCTGGCTCGCGCGGCGGGCGGCCATGCCGTTCGTCGCGGCGCGCGTGCTGCGCATCTACCCGGCGCTGGTCGCGGCCACGCTCTTCACGATCGTGCTCGCCGGCGCGTCGTCGCCGCTGCCGTGGCGCGACTACCTCGCGCACGCGCAGACACTCGACTACGCGTGGCGCGTCGCGCTCGGTTTCGAGATGGTCTACCGGCTGCCGGGCGCGTTTCCGGCCAATCCGTTCCCGCACGAGGTCAACGGGTCGCTGTGGACGCTGCCGATCGAGCTGCGGCTGTACGTCGCGCTGCTCCTGGCGGGCGTCGCGGGCCTGCTCGCGCGGCGCGGTGCGTGGCTCGCGGCCGTGGTCGCGCTGGTCGCGGTGTTCGCGTGGCGACCGGAGTGGTTCCCGCTGGCGCCGAACGACCGCGTCGTGCGCGAGCTCGCACTGGCGTTCGGGCTGGGCTCGCTCGCGTACGTCTGGCGCGACGCGCTGCCGGTGTCGCTCACAGCGGCAGCCGCCTGCATCCTGCTCGTCGCGTGGAACCCCGCCGGACTCGCGCGCGGCGTCCTGTTCGCGCCGCTGCTCGCGTACGTCGTGCTGGTCGCCGCCTACCACCCGCGCCTCGCATGGCCCGGCGCCAACCGCATCGGCGATTACTCGTACGGGCTCTACGTCTATTCGTTCCCGATCCAGCAGACGCTGATGGAGCGGCTGCCAGCGCTCTCGCCGGGCGAGCTCCTCGCGTTGTCGCTGCCCCTGTCGCTGGCCGTCGCCGCGCTGTCCTGGCACGCGCTCGAGCGGCCGGCGCTCGGCCTAAAATCACGGTTCGACCGAACCCCCAGGACACCATGACCACACCCCGGACCCTGCGCGAAGCCTCCTGCGCCGACGACTACGATCCGAACTCGATGCCGGTCGACCGCGCGCGCGCGCTCATCCGGCAGTTCCTGACGCCGGTCGCGGCGACCGAGCGCGTGCACGTGCGCGCGGCACTCGACCGCGTGCTCGCCGAGGACGTGGTCTCGCCGATCGCGGTGCCGGGCCACGACAACTCGGCGATGGACGGCTGGGCGGTCCGGTTCGCCGACCTGGCACCCGACGGCGAGACGACGCTGCCGCGCAGCGGCGAGTCGTTCGCGGGCAGGCCCTTCGCCGGCGAACTCGCGCCGGGCACCGCCGTGCGCATCTTCACCGGCGGCGTGATGCCGCAGGGCGCCGACACCGTCGTCATGCAGGAGCGCGCGACCGAGGTCGACGGCGGCGTGCGCATCGCGGCCGGCGCGGTGACCAGGGCCGGCCAGAACCGCCGCTTCGCCGGCGAAGACGTCAAGGCCGGGCAGGTCGTGTTCCGGCGCGGCCAGCCGGTGCGCCCGGCCGAGCTCGGCATGATCGCCTCGCTCGGCGTCAACGAGGTCACCGTCTACCGTCGGCTGCGCGTCGCGTTCTTCTCGACCGGCGACGAGCTGAAGTCCATCGGCACGCCGTTGGCCGAAGGCGAGATCTACGACAGCAACCGCTACACGCTCTACGGAATGCTCACGCGGTTGGGCTGCGAGATCGTCGACATGGGTGTGGTGCCCGACGTGCCGGAGACGCTCGAACACGCGTTCGCGACCGCGGCGGCCAACGCCGACGTCGTGATCACGTCCGGCGGCGTGTCGGTCGGCGAGGCCGACTTCGTCAAGCAGCTGATGGACAAGCTGGGCGAGGTGCTGTTCTGGAAGATCGCGATGAAGCCGGGGCGCCCGCTCGCCTACGGGCGCATCGGCACCGCGCACTTCTTCGGCCTGCCGGGCAACCCGGTGTCGGTGATGGTGACGTTCTACCAGTTCGTCCGCGACGCGCTGCTCGTGCTGCAGGGACGCGCCGACGTGGTTCCGGTGCCGCTGTTCCGCGCCACGCTGGCGGCGCCGATCCGCAAGGTGCCCGGCCGCACCGAGTTCCAGCGCGGCATCCTGACACCCGCCGCGGACGGCGGCTACGAGGTGCGCACGACCGGCGACCAGGGCTCCGGCATCCTGTCGTCGATGTCGCAGGCGAACTGCTTCATCGTGCTGTCCGCGGACACCGGCAACGTCGCCGCAGGCGAAACGGTCGACGTGCAGCTGCTGGAAGGGTTGCTCTGACGCGCGCACTTTCGTATGATGTCGGCCGGGGCTTCCGCGCAGACGCCCCGCCGCACCGATGGCCCGCGCCATCCAAGCTCTGCCCCGAGCGTCGCCACGCGCGACAGGAGGCATCTGGATGACCACGCCGCAGGCCGTTTCCCCTTCCGATTTGCAGCTTCTCCTCGCTGGCTTTCCGCCGCCGACGCTCGTCGACGTTCGGCGCGCCGAGGCCTTCACGCGGGATCCGCGCGTGATTCCCGGCGCGCTGCGGCGCCTGCCGGAAACCGTGTCGGCATGGGCCGGCGAGCTCGACCCATGGCGCCGGGTCGTCGTCTATTGCGTGCACGGGCACGAGGTCGGGCAGGACGCCGCCGCCGCGCTGCGTGCGCGCGGGCTCGACGCGGTGCATCTCGTCGGCGGCATCGAGGCGTGGCAAGACCGTGGCGGTCGCACCGTGCCGCACGCCGCGCCCACTCGCTGGGTGACGCGGGCGCGGCCGAAGATCGACCGCATCGCCTGCCCGTGGCTCGTCCGGCGCTTCGTGGACCCGGCGGCGGAGTTCCACTACGTCCCGGCCGCGCAGGTCCGTGCGTTCGCCGCGGCGAACGGCGCGACGCCGTACGACGTCGCTGACGTGCCGTACGGACACGCCGGCGATCGCTGCAGCTTCGACGCGTTCATCCGCCTGCACGGGCTCGCCGATCCCGCGCTCGACTGCCTCGCGGCGATCGTGCGCGCCGCGGACACCGGCGTGCCCGCGCTGTCGCCCGAGGCGCCGGGGCTGCTCGCGGCTTCGCTCGGGTTGTCGGAACTGTTCGCCGACGACCACGCGATGCTGCGCGCCGGCATGCAGATGTACGACGCGCTCTACCTGTGGTGCCGCGCGCAGATGCGCGCCGAAGCGGAGTCCGCCGCTGCGGCTGGAGCCGGCGCATGAGCGAACCGCCGCCGCCCGCCGACGCGCACCGAAGCGTTCCGCTATTGGCTGCGGCTCGGGTGCATCAGCTTCGGCGGGCCCGCGGGCCAGATCGCGATCATGCACCGCGAACTGGTCGACGAGAAGCGCTGGATCTCGGAGCGGCGCTTCCTGCACGCGCTCAACTACTGCATGCTGCTCCCCGGCCCGGAAGCCACGCAGCTTGCGACGTACATCGGCTGGCTGCTGCACCGGACGTGGGGCGGCATCGTCGCGGGCGCGCTGTTCGTGCTGCCGTCGCTCGTGCTGCTGATCGCGCTGTCGTGGCTGTACGTCGCCTACGGCGACGTGCCGGTCGTTGCCGGCATTCTCTATGGCGTGAAGCCCGCGGTCGTCGCGATCGTGCTGCACGCGGCGTGGCGGATCGGCTCGCGCGCGTTGAAGCATCCGGCGCTGTGGGCGATCGCCGCGCTCGCGTTCGTCGCGATCTTCGTGTTCGAGGTGCCGTTCCCGCTGATCGTGCTCGGCGCGGCGCTGCTGGGCATGGCGGGCGGACGCGCGCTGCCGCAGGCGTTCGCGCCGGGTGGCGGGCACCTCGTGGCCGGCGGCGCGCACGCGCCGACGGTCATCGACGACGACACGCCCACGCCTCCGCACGCGCAGTGGCGCTGGGCGCGCTTCGGGCGCGTGGTCGCGACGTTCGTCGCGCTGTGGGCAGGCGCGCTCATCGCGCTCGCGGCCGTGTTCGGCACGGCATCGCCGCTCGTGCAGATGGGATGGTTCTTCACCAAGGCCGCGCTGCTGACGTTCGGCGGCGCGTACGCGGTGCTGCCCTACATCTACCAGGGCGCGGTCGAGACGTTCGGATGGCTGTCGCCGACGCAGATGATCGACGGGCTGGCGCTCGGCGAGACCACGCCCGGCCCGCTCATCATGGTGGTGGCGTTCGTCGGGTTCGTCGGCGGGTGGACGAAGGAGATCTTCGGACCGGGCTTGCTGCCGCTCGCGGGCGTGGCGGCGGCGACCGTGGTCACGTACTTCACGTTCCTGCCGTCGTTCCTGTTCATCCTGGCGGGCGGGCCCGCGATCGAGACGACGCACGGGCAACTCAAGTACACGGCACCGCTGACCGCCATCACGGCGGCGGTGGTCGGCGTCATCGTGAATCTCGCCGCGTTCTTCGCATGGCACGTGTTCTGGCCACGCGGGTGGGTCGCGGAAGCGGCGGTAGGCGGGCTCGACGCGATCGCCGTCGCGATCGGCGCCGCGGCGGCGCTTGCGCTCTTCCGCGCGAGGGCCGGCGTGATCCCGGTGATCCTCGCGTGCGGGGGGGCGGGACTGCTGGCGCGGGTGCTGGTCTAGCTAGCGCGCTGCGCGCGCGCTGGAGCGCGGCGAGGGCGAACGCTCCCACGGCCACGATCGTCGCGACCAGCAGCGTCGTGACCGCGAACCCGTGCGGGATCACCGTGTACGGGTAGGTGGCGACGCGCAGCGCGACGGTCGCGACCGCGAAGCCCAGCAGCCCGACGACCATCCATGCGTCCTCGGCGACGCGGCGCCAGAGGGCGGCCAGCGCTGCGAACGCGCCGGCGGAGCCGGTCGCGGGTTGCGGAAGTGCCAGTTCGGCACGGCGGGTCATTGCATGCATGGTGACTCCTTCGGTGCAATTGCCGCTGGTCACGACTCGCGCAGGCGGTAACACCCGCCGCGCGCGGCCAGCCGGGCTTCCAGGTCGCGCGCCTCGCGGCCGACCTCGGCGGCGGCGCGCACGAATGCGACGAGGCGCTGCCACACACTCGGTCCGTACGGTTCGGCCAGATCGCCCGGGCCGATCATCTCGATCGGACCGCCGCGCGTCGGTTGGAACACCTTGAGGATCACTTCGCCGTTGTTCATCTGTGGTTCCTTGCGTGGCGGCCGTTGAAGGCATCGCTGCGGAGGGTTCCGCACCGCCTGTTGCACCGCACAACCACAAGATAGGGAGGTCCCTCGACGAAATCCAATCGTTATTTCGGATCGGCGTCATCGCCGCGGGTGATCGCCCGCAAGTGGCTGTTCCGACAGAAGAAATCGGCATCGGCGGCGCACGAGGCGCCGGCGCCCCGCCCACGCCTCAGGCGATCGTCCAGGCGTGCCCGCAGGACCGGCAGCGCACGGCCAGCGTGCAGCCGCAGACCGACTCCGGCGCGTCGTCGGCGCGCTCGATCGTGAATTTCGCGTACACGCGGCACGCCGGGCACACCGCACGCTCGGCGACGTACTCGGCGCGGGCGAGGAGCGCGGTGAACCGCCGCCACGCGAACACGCAGAGGGCGCCCCCGGCGGCGCCGATCGCCACCAGCGCGAACAGGCCGGCGGCCGAGTCCCGGAACGAGATCACCTCGAGCACGATCGCCATCATGATGAGCGCGAGGAACCCGGTCACGAGATACGCGTGGCCCTCGTAGAGTTGCCGCTCGTACCACCGGCGGAAGCCGTCGCGGCGAATCGCGTCGTCGAGTCTCATGGCGCTACGGTGCGCGACGAGTCTACCGCTGCGCGCGTACGGCAACAATGCGACGGGCACGCCCCGGTATCATCGGTGTCCGTCTCCACGAGGCCCCTCGCCCGCGCCATGTCGACGCTATCGCATCTGATCGAGAACAACCGCCGCTGGGCACAAGGGGTCAACAGCAGGCAGCCCGATTTCTTCCGGCGGCTGGCCGCGCAGCAGAGCCCGCGCTACCTGTGGATCGGCTGCTCGGACAGCCGCGTGCCCGCGAACGAGATCGTCGACCTGCTGCCCGGCGAGCTGTTCGTGCACCGGAACGTCGCCAACGTCGTCGTGCATACCGACTTGAACTGCCTGTCGGTGCTGCAGTACGCGGTCGACGTGCTCCGCGTCGAGCACGTGCTGGTGGTCGGCCACTACGGCTGCGGCGGCGTGCGCGCCGCCCGGCAGGGCCGGCCGCTCGGCCTCATCGACAACTGGCTGCGGCACGTGCAGGACGTGGCCGACCGGCACCGGGGGTTCCTGGCGTCGCTGCAGGACGAGGCACAGGCGGAAGACCGGCTGTGCGAACTCAACGTGATCGCGCAGGTCCACCACGTCGCGCGCACGACGATCGTGCAGGACGCGTGGGCGCGCGGCCAGCCGCTCGCGCTGCACGGGTGGATCTACGGCTTGTCCGACGGCCTCGTGCAGGACCTCGGCATCGACGCGGACTCGCCCGCGCGGCTTCAGGCCGGCTACGCGAACGCGCTCGCGCGCATCACCGGAGCGGCACGTTAGCGTCGCACCGGCCGTGCCGTGATTCGCCTCGATCGCGTCGCCAAGTCGTTCCCGGGCCCGCGCCCGCGCACGGTGCTCGACCGCGTGTGCCTCGACGTCGCGCGCGGCGAGCTGGTCGCGATCCTCGGCGAGTCGGGCTCCGGCAAGTCCACGCTCCTCAACGTGATCGCCGGGCTCGAAACCCCCGACGCCGGCACGGTCGTCGTCGCCGGCGCCGACCTTGCCGTGCTCGACGACGACGCGCTGACGGCGTTCCGCCGCACGCACGTCGGCTTCGTGTTCCAGGCGTTCCACGTGCTGCCCTATCTCACGGTCGCGCAGAACGTCGCGCTGCCGCTGCGGCTGGCGGGGTGCGACGAGCGCACGGCGGCCGCGCGCGTGAGCGCGATGCTCGCGGCGGTCGGGCTCGCCGAGCGCGCCGCGGGCATGCCGCGCGAGCTCTCCGGCGGCGAGCTGCAGCGGATCGCGATCGCGCGCGCGCTCGTGCACCGGCCGCAGGTCGTCCTCGCCGACGAGCCGACCGGCAACCTCGACCCGGCGAGCGCGCAAGGCGTCATCGCGCTGCTGCGCTCGACGCTGCAGGCCGAGGGCGCGACCGGCGTGCTGGTCACGCACTCGCGCACCGCCGCGGCGAGCGCGGATCGGGTGCTGGTGCTGACGGTCGCAGGGTTGGCGCCGTTCGAGGGCCGGTTGTCGTGACGCACCCCCCTCACCCCAACCCTCTCCCCGCGAGCGGGAAGAGGGAGCGCTGCGGTCCGCGCCGACGCTGCATCGTGACCTCGCTCGCCCCGCGGAGCGGGGGCGAGAGCGGGGTTTCGCTGAGCACGCTCGGCACCGCTCGAGCGACCGGCACATGCCTGTGCTGGCGCGCCCTGCACGGGAGGGTTGGGGCGAGGGGCGCGCGGCTCGGCGCACCGCGCTCTGCTCACCGATGAACACCGCGGTCGTCCAGGCAGTCCTCGGTGGCGCGTTCACGCACCAGCGCGGGCGGCTCGCGCTGTCGGTGCTGGCGATCGCGCTCGGCGTCGCGCTGGGCTACGCGGTGGCGCTGATCAACGCCGCCGCCGTCGGCGAGTTCGCCGGCGGCATGCGCACGCTCTCGGGCGTGGCGGACCTCGAGGTGCGCGGTCCGCGCGGCGGCTTCGACGAGGCGCTCTACGCGACGCTCGCGCGCGACCCGGACGTCGCGGTCGCGAGCCCAGTCGTCGAGGTCGACGCCCGCATCGCCGGCCGCGACGACGCGCTGGTCGTCTACGGCGTCGACGCGTTCCGCGCAGCCGCAGTGACGCCGGCGCTGGTCGGCGCCGCCGACACGGCACTCGACCTGCTGCGCCCGGGCGCCGTGTTCCTGAGCCCGGCGGCGGCGGCGTGGCTGGGCGCGGGTCCCGGCGGTACGCTCACCGTGCAGTCCGGCGTGCGCGACGTGGTACTCGCGATCGCCGGCTACGCGGGCGGCGACGCCGGGCGGCGCTTCGCCGTCATGGACATCGCGGCCGCGCAGGACGCGTTCGCGCGCGGCGGCAGCCTGTCGCGCGTCGACCTGCGCCTGCGGCCGGGCAGCGACGCCGCCTTGGCGCGCGAGCGCATCGCACGCACGCTGCCGCCCGGGGTCGTCGTCGCCGCACCGCGGGACAATGCGGCGACGACCGAGCGCATGTCGCGCGCCTACCGCGTCAACCTCAACGTGCTGGCACTCGTCGCGCTCTTCACCGGCGGCCTGCTGGTGTTCTCGACGCAGGCGCTGTCGGTCGTCCGGCGGCGCGCGCAGTTCGCGCTGCTGCGCACGCTGGGCCTCGCGCGGCGCCGGCTGGTCGCCCTGCTCGTCGCCGAGGGCGCACTCGTCGGCGCCGCCGGCTCCGTCGTCGGGCTGGCTGCCGGCTACGGCCTCGCCTATGCCGTGCTGCGCGTGTTCGGCGCCGATCTCGGCGCGGGCTTCTTCCGCGGCGCGGCGCCGCAGATTGCATTCGATGCGTGGTCGGCGCTCGTGTTCGCGGCACTCGGCGTCGCCGTGGCGATGACCGGCAGCTTCGCCCCCGCCCGCGAGGCCGCGCGCGCGGCGCCGGCCGCCGCGTTGAAGGCCGGCGACGAACAGCAGGCGTTCGCGCGGCTGCGCTCGCCGCTGCCGGGACTGGTGCTGCTCGCCGCCGGCGCGGCCGCCACGCGGCTGCCGCCGGTCGGGGGGCTGCCGCTCGCCGGCTACGGCGCGATCGCTCTCATGCTGATCGGCACGCTGCTGCTGCTGCCGCGCATCGCGGCGCTCGTGCTCGCGCGCGTGCCCGCGCCGCGCGCGTTCGCGCCGGCGCTGGCCCTCGACCAGCTGCGCGGTGCGCCGGGCCAGGCGAGTGTGAGCCTCGCCACGATCGTCGCCAGCGTGTCGCTGATGGTGTCGATGGCGATCATGGTGGCGTCGTTCCGCCAGTCGCTCGACGACTGGCTCGCCGCGCTGCTGCCCGCCGATGTCTACGTGCGCGCCGGCCCCGCCGGCGACAGCGCGTACTTCGACCAACGCGACCAACAGGCGCTGGCCGCCGTCCCGGGTGTGGCGCGCGTCGCGTTCCTGCGCGCGCAGGCGCTCGTGCTCGACCCGGCGCTGCCGCGCGTGACGCTGCTCGCGCGCGACCTCCCCGGCGACGATCCGGAGCAGCGGCTGCCGCTCGTTGGCGAGACGCTGCCGCGTCGCGCTGGCGACCCGCCGCCGGTGTGGGTCAGCGAGGCGATGGTCGACCTGCACGGCATGCACCCGGGCGCGCGCATCGAACTGCCGCTCGCGGGACGGACCTGGCCGTTCGTCGTCGCGGGTATCTGGCGCGACTACGCGCGGCAGCAGGGCGCGCTCGTCGTCGAGCGCGCGACGTACGTCGCGCTGACCGGCGACCGCAGCGCGACCGACGCCGCGGTCTGGCTCGCGCCGGGCGTGACGCCGGCCGCGTTCCGGGCCGCGCTCGATGCGCGCTTTCCCGAGGCCGCACGCGCTGCGCTGTCCACCCCCGGCGAGATCCGCGCGCTGTCGCTCGCGGTGTTCGACCGCACGTTCGCGGTCACCTATGGCTTGCTCGCCGCGGCGATCGTCATCGGTCTGGTCGGGCTGTCGTCGTCGTTCGGCGCGCTGGTGCTCGCGCGCCGGCGCGAGTTCGGCGTGCTGCGCCACCTCGGGATGACGCGGCGGCAGGTCGGCGCGATGCTGGCGACCGAGGGTGCCGCGATCAGTGCGATCGGGCTTGCGACCGGCCTGACGCTCGGCTTCGTCATGAGCCTCGTGCTGATCCACGTCGTCAACCGCCAGTCGTTCCACTGGAGCATGGCGCTGTCCGTGCCGTGGGGGTCGCTGGCGGCGCTGGCCGCAGCGCTGCTCGTCCTGGCGATGGCGACGACCGTGGCGAGCGCGCGGCAGGCGATGGGCGGCGGCGTCATCCGCGCCGTCAGGGACGACTGGTAGCAGCGCGCGACGATGGACCGCCGGATATTCCTGACGATGCCGTGGCTGCTCGCCGCGGGACGCGTGCGCGCCGACGCCGCGTATGCGCGTGTCGAGCGCGGCGCGGCGCTCGTGTTTCCGCGCGATCACGGCAGCCACCCGGACTTTCGCACCGAGTGGTGGTATGTCACCGGCTGGGCGCGCGACGCCGACGGCGCGGACTTTGGCGTCCAGGTCACGTTCTTCCGCAACCGGCCCGGCATCGCCGAGGCGAGCGCGAGTCGCTTCGCGCCGAAGACGCTGCTGTTCGCGCACGCCGCGGTCGCCGACCCTCGGGCGGGCCGGCTGCGGCACGACCAGCGCGCGGCGCGCGCGGGCTTCGGCATTGCGGAGGCGGCCGAGGCGACGACCGACGTGCGCGTCGACGACTGGTCGCTGCGCCTTGCCGGCGACACGTACGTCGCGCGCCTGGCCGCGCGCGACTTCGCGTTCGACCTCGCGTTCGGTGCGCGAGAGCCGCCGCTGCTGCAGGGCGAAGGCGGCGTCAGCCGCAAGGGCCCGCGCGAGGCCGAGGCGAGCTATTACTACAGCCGGCCGCAGCTCGCGCTGTCGGGGACGGTGACGCTCGACGGACGGGCACGCCGCGTGACCGGCGTCGCGTGGCTCGACCACGAGTGGTCGAGCGAGTACGTGCCACCGGAGGCGCAGGGCTGGGACTGGACCGGCCTCAACTTCGACGACGGAAGCGCGCTGATGGCGTTCCGGATGCGCGCGCGCGACGGCGGCGACCTGTGGGCCGGGGGCGCGCTACGCGACGCGGCGGGCAACGTGCGCGCGCTCGGTCGCAACGACGTGCGCTTCGCGCCGCTGCGGCAGTGGCGCTCGCCGCGCACGGGGTTCGTCTACCCGGTGGCGTTCCGCGTCGATGCGGGCCCGGTCTCCGTCGAGTTGACGCCGCTGATGGACGATCAGGAGCTCGATGCGCGCGGCAGCGTCGGCATCGTGTACTGGGAGGGCGCGGTGCGCGCACTGGCCGCCGGGCGCCCGGTCGGGCGCGGCTACCTCGAGCTCACCGGCTATGGCGGCCCGATCAGGCTCTAGCGGCCCGGCAGATTCCCGGAGCGGGCGCTGGCGGACCGATCAGTAGTACGCGCGACGGTCGAGGTCGCGCACGCGGCGCTCGACCTCGAAGATGTCGTGGGACTGCGCGACGTACGCTTCGCGCTCCTTGAGCTGCTGCCGGTGCAGCCAGTTCTCGAGCGCCTCGGCGCAGCGGGCAAACACGTTGCCCCCGTCCTGCTTCGAGGCGGGAAACGTGGCCGGCGCCTTTGCCGGCAGCGTGCCGACGTTGGCCGGCAGCTCCTGGAAGAACGTGGTCTGCGCGAGCTTGATGCAGCTGCCGACCAGGCTGTTCTCGGGGAACGGATGGCTCCTGCCTTGCATGATGATTCTCCAATGGCCTTGTGGGCCCTAGTCGTGCGTGCTTGATGCGGCGCACAATGGCAACATAGGCGCCTGCCGGCCGGCCATCAAATCGTAGATTTGGATCGCGGCCATCGGTCCGGCTTATGTCTTTCAACTTCTTGATATTCAACGATAATTTTGCCAATGGCCGCCATCGGCGGCCCTCAGGATCCCCATGGAGCTCTACCAGCTGCGCAGCTTTGCCGCCGTCGCCGAACTGGGTCAGCTGACGCGCGCGGCGGAGAAGCTGCACGTCAGCCAGCCGGCCGTCAGCGCGCAGATCAAGGCGCTCGAGGACGAACTGGGCGTCGCGCTCTTCGAGCGCACGCCGTCCGGCATGGTGCTGACGTCGGCCGGACGCACGCTCCTGCCGGAGGCCGAGAAGGTGGTGGCCGCCGCGCAGGTGCTGTTGAGCCGCGCGCGCGCGATCCGCGGCGAGGTCGTGGGTCGCGTGCGCGTGGGCACGGTCGCGGACCCCGAGTTCGTGCGTGTCGGCGACTTCCTCGCGCGCGCCCTCGAGGACTATCCGCTGCTGGAGATCGAGATCCACCACGAGGTCACCGGCGCCGCGTTCGAGCAGGTCCGCGACGGCAGCCTCGACGCCACCTTCTACTACGGCGACCAGACGCACCCCGACGTCGCCGCCGTGCCGCTGCGCAACTATCACTACCGGATCGTGCTGCCGGCCGCCTGGGGCGACCGCGTCAAGCAGGCGTCGTGGGACGAGATCGTCGCGCTGCCGTGGATCCTCGCGCCCCCGATCAGCTCGCTGCGGCTCCTCGCGGAGGAGCTCTTCACCGCCCGCGGCAGCTCACCGGTCTCGCGCGTCGAGGCCGACAACGAGGCCGTCATCCGCTCGCTGGTGGTTGCGGGCAGCGGCGCGGCGCTGATGCGCGACGACCTCGCGCAGGAGGCGCTCGCCGCGGGCGAACTCGTCCTGTGGAGCAACGCGCGGCTGGAGACGACGCTGTCGTTCCTCTACCTGCGTCAACGCAAGGACGATCCGGAGATCCGCGCGCTGCTCGACGTGCTGCAGCGGGTCTGGTCGTCGGCGGGGGCTGCGCAGCGCGCACCGGACTGACGCCGCCGCCGCGCGGCGGTAAGATTCACGCACGTGGCGGTCGCGCGCCGCCCGTACCGTCGAACAGGAGACGACGCGTGCCGATCGACCACCTGGGATTCAACGTCGCGGACTTCGCGCAGAGCCGGGCCTTCTACGCAGCGGCGCTGGCGCCGCTCGGCCTCGCGGCCACCATGGAAGGCCCCAACTGGGCCGCGTTCGGCCGCGCCGGCAAGCCGACGTTCTGGATCGGCTGCTACGGCCCGGCGCACACGAAGATCCACGTCGCGTTCGCGGCGGCCGACCGCGCGCAGGTGCGCGCGTTCCACGCCGCGGCGCTCGCCGCCGGCGGCGCCGACAACGGCGCGCCGGGACTGCGGCCGCAGTACCACGCGAGCTACTACGGCGCGTTCGTGCTCGACCCCGACGGCAACAACGTCGAGGCGGTCTGCCACGCGCCGGAGCCGTGACGCGCCGCGGGGGCGCGTGATCGCGCTCGGCACGCTCGCGTTCGCGCTGGCCGTTGCGCTGGCGCTGGCGTTCGCCTGGGCGCGCGGGCGCATCGCCCCGCTGCGCCGCGAGATCGAGTCGCGGCCGGTCATGGATCTCGACGCGATCCGCACCGAGTACGCCGAGCACGCGCTGCAGCTCGACCCGGCGACGACGCGCGACGTGCTGCGTGCGCTGGGAGAGGCGCTCGGCCTCGACCCCGGCCGGCTGCGGCTCGAGGACGTGCTGCCCGCGCTGTGGGACATGAGCCCGCACGCGGGCTTCCACCAGCGCGCGACGTTCGAGGACTGGATCGTGAAGCGCTATCCGAAGCTGCCGCCGAACCTCGAGGCGCTGACGGTCGGCGAGCTCGTCGCAGCGCTCCAGAGGATTCCGCGGACGCGGTGAACCGCCAGCCGGCTGTCGCGACGCCTGCATCGCCTCCGCGATGCAGCGGGCGGCGGGCCACTACACGGTCCCCGCACGGTGTCATCCCGAGCACAGCGCGGGATCGGCTGTTGCGGTGAATCGGCGTGCCAAGCACCATGCAGATCCCTCGCTGCGCTCGGGATGACACCGGGGAACAGGGTTCGTTGGGCGACCCGGGAGCAGGCTACCGCCGCCCCGCCGCCAGCACGCCCTTGACGTCGCGCACGAGCGCCAGCGCGCGCTTCAGCACGTCGAGGCTCTTCACCTCGATCGTGAACGCCATGCGCACGTGGAAGTTCCGCGTCAGCGTGTTGGCGGCGGTGACGTTGATCTTTTCGCGCGACAGGACCTCCGAGATGTCGCGCAGCAGACCCTGCCGGTCCATCGCCTCGACGACGATGTCGACCGGGAACACCTCGTCGCGCGGCACGCCCCAGTCGGCGGCGATCAGCCGCTCCGGCTGCGCGGCGCGCATCCGCGTCACGTTGCTGCACGCGGCGCGGTGGATCGTGACGCCCTTGCCGCGGGTGACGAAGCCGACGATCGGGTCCGGCGGGGCCGGCTTGCAGCAGCGCGCGAGGCCGGTCAGCAGCCGGTCGACGCCGACGACGAGGATGCCGCCTCCCGCGCCGGCCGCCTTGCTCTGCCGCGTGGCGACCTCCGGCTCCGCGGTCTGTGCGTGCGCCGCCTCCGGCTGTGCGACCGCGAGGATCGCCGTCTGCACCTGCCGCGAGTTGATGTCGTCGCGCGCGAACGCCGCGAAGAAGTCGTCGGCCTTGTCGAAGCCCGCCTTGGCCGCGACCGCGTCGAGCTTGAGCGCGGTCTGGCCGAGCCGCGAGAGCTCGCGCTCGACCAGTGCACGCCCCTGCGCGACGGTCGCCTCGTGCTGCTGCGCCTTGAACCACTGGCGCACCTTGGCGCGCGCGCGGTTGCTGTGCACGTAGCCCAGTTCGGCGTTCAGCCAGTCGCGCGACGGCCCGCCCTGCTTCGCCGCGACGATCTCGACCTGCTGGCCGTTGGCGAGACGGTAGTTGAGCGGCACCATCTGCCCGTCGACCTTCGCGCCGCGGCAGCGGTGGCCGAGGCCGGTGTGGACGGAGTACGCGAAGTCGACCGGTGTGGCGCCGCGCGGCAGGTCGATCACCTTGCCCTGCGGCGTCAGCACATAGATCGAGTCGGTGAACAGGCTCTCCTTGAACGCCGACAGCCAGTCGCCGGAGTCGGCCACCGCGTCCTTCCAGTCGAGCACCTGCCGCAGCCACGCGATCTTCTCGTCGAACGTCGGGTCGTGCCGGACGCCGCGCCCGCCGCCCTCCTTGTAGCGCCAGTGCGACGCGACGCCGTACTCGGAGTGCTGGTGCATCTCCCACGTGCGGATCTGCACCTCGAGCGACTTGCCCTCGGGGCCGGTCACCGCCGTGTGCAAAGAGCGGTAGTTGTTGGCCTTCGGCTTCGCGATGTAGTCGTCGAACTCGCGCGCGAGCGGCGTCCACAGGTGGTGGACGAGCCCCAGCGCCGTGTAGCAGTCGCGCACCGAGTCGACGAGGATGCGCACGGCGCGGATGTCGTACAACGACTCGATCCCCGCCTGCTTGCGCCGCATCTTGTCGTAGATGCTGTAGATGTGCTTCGGCCGCCCGGTGACCTCGGCCGCGATGCCGGCCGCCTTCAGTTCCTGCTTCAGCGTGGCGACGACGTCGCGGATGTAGCGCTCGCGGTCGAGGCGCCGCTCGTCGAGCATCTGCGCGATCGCCTTGTACGTCGCGGGCTCGAGCGCGCGCAGCGAGAGGTCTTCCAGTTCCCACTTCAGCTGCCAGACGCCGAGGCGGTTGGCGAGCGGCGCGAAGAGATCCTGCACCTCGCGCGCCGTCCGCGCGCGCAGCGCCGGGTCGCCCCCCATCAGCGTGCGCAGCGCCTGCGTGCGCTCGGCCAGCTTGATCAGGACCACGCGGATGTCTTCGACCATCGCCAGCAGCATCTTGCGCAGGTTCTCCGCCTGCGCCGCACGCTCGTCCTTGTCGCCGGTGCCGGCGGCCGCGCGGATGTCGCCCATGCGTGCCACGCCGGCGACGAGCGTGGCGACGTCGGCGCCGAAGCGCGCGCGTACGTCCTCCGCGTCGAACGCGCCGGCGACCGGCAACCCGATCAGCAGCGCGCCGCGGATCGAGTCGGCGTCGAGCTTGAGCCCGGTGAGGATCGTCGCCGCGCCGAGTGCGCGGTCGAGCGCGGCCTCGCCGTCGGCCATCGCGGCGTCGCCGGTACGCCCCCGCGCGTAGTCGAACGCCGCGGCGAACGACGCGCGCTCGTCGGCCGAGTAGTCGTGCGCCAGCGCCGCGAGCCACGCGGCGACGGCCTCGGGCGCGGCCGTGCGCGGCGCGACGTGCAGTACGGCGACCATCGGGAAATTATACGCACGGCGCGGCCCCGCCCGTGTCGCCGCGAGGGCCCGCAAACGAAAGGCGGCGCCCTTGCGGGTCGCCGCCTTCGCGCTCGGACGGCGTCGGGCTTCGGCCCCGATCGCCCGCTACGCTACTTCGCGTAGTAGTGCGCCGGTTCCGCCTTGTTCGTGGCCGTCGGGCCGCCCGGTCGGTCCTGGTTCTTGTTGAACGTGTGCGAGCGCACGAACAGGTTCTGCGCGGTCGACGCGAGCCCCGGCATGATCTTGTTCGGGTCGTACGCGTTGCCGTGGCAGCCCGCGCAGGTCTTCATCGGTTCGATCGCCGCCTTGCCGGGGACCGCGTGCGGCGAGTGGCAGTCGCTGCACGAGAGCAGGTTGTTCTTGTAGTGGGACGACTGGAGGTACTCCTGGTACTCCTCGTGGTGCTTGCGCGCGTCGTGGCTGCCCCACTTCTGCGCCTTGTCGTCGAGGAAGAACGCATTGTTGAGGTCGGTGTTCGGGTAGTTCTTCGACACCGGCTGGCCCGGCAGTACGCCCGGGATCAGCATCTTGTCCGGGTACCAGGTGCGCCAGTCGTCCTGCCCCGCCTTGTAGCTCTCGCCGAGCACCGGGTGCGGCTGGTCCTCGCGCGGATGGTTCTGCGCCGTCTTGAAGTTGTAGTTCTCCTTCCGGACGTGGCAGTAGCCGCAGACGAGCGACGACTGTTCCTTGGTCGCCTTGGCCGGGTTGAACATCGGCCGCTTGCCGAGGTTGGCCGCGTGGTCGCTGCCCGGGCCGTGGCAGGACTCGCAGCCGGTGTTGTGCTCGGACATCGCGACCTTCTGCGTGGCCGGGTTGGCCGGGTCGTACGACGTGATCCGGTAGCCGGTCGCGTGGCACGTCGCGCACTGGGTCTCCCAGTCGTTCTTCTGCCCGTACGGCTCCCACTGCCGGTGGACGGTGTTCCACTGCTTGTCCATGAACTGCAGGTTGCCGGTCGCCGGGTTCTTCACCAGATACCGCTGCTTCCACCGCGAGCCCACGACGTAGACGACGTCGGCCATCGCCGCCGCCTTGCCGTCGATGTTGCCCTTGGTCGGTCCGGCGTTGCCCTTGCCGTCCTTCGCCCAGTTGTCGCCGGCGTCCTTCAGCAGCGCCTCGCGCGGCGTGCGGATCATCTTCGCGTGCAGCGAGTCCTTCCACGTCCGGAATTCGGCGACGTGGCAACCGCCGCACTTCTCGGAGCCGACGAACGTCGCCTTCGGCGCGGCCAGCTTCGGATCGGTGGTGCAGCCGGCCGCGAGCACACCCAGCGCGGCAGCCAGTGCCAATGCACGGTACATTCGCATGCGAGTCTCCCCTCGTCCTGGCCGCGCGGTCGGTGCCGCGCTCCGCCCATTATTCTGCGCGCACACACGCGTGCCCGCCATGCGGCAGTTTGTCGCACCCCGGGGCGGAGCGACGCGCGGTCAGGCGCCGCCGAGGTCGCGGCGGATCGCGAGGCCGGCACGCAGCGCGAACGCGGCGATGGTCAGCGTCGGCGGAGACGCGGTGATCGTCGGAAACGTCGCGGAGCCGACGACGTAGAGGTTCGGGTGGTCGTGCGCGCGCAGGTTGCGGTCGACCACGGACGTGCGCGCATCGTCGCCCATCCGGCAGGTGCCGCCCATCACCGCACCGTCGGTCACCGGTCCCAGGCGTTGCACGTCGGTCGCGCCGAGCGCGTTCATGAGTCCCAGCACGTACTCCATGGCGACCTTCATGCCTTCCTGCTCGTACGTGCCCCAGTTGAACCAGATGCGCGGGCGCGGCAGGCCGAGCGGGTCCGGGCGGCCCTGCGCCAGCGTCACCCGGTTGTTCGGGTTCGGCAGCACCTCCACCGACGGCCCGATCGCCAGTTCGCGCGCCATGTGGTCGCTGATCGCGGCGGCCAGCGCGCCGCCGGTGAGTCCCTGCGCGGCGAAGCGCTGCGCGAGCTTCATCGGGCCGAGCGCACGGACCCAGCCCTCGTTCGACGGCGACGTGCCCGACGCGCCGTGCATGCCGCGGAAGTCGCCGTCGCGCAACTCGCGGATGCCCGAAGTCTCGACCGGCCCCCGGTACGGCCAGAGCTTCTCGCGCGTGAGGCCGATCATGCCCGCGTCGAGCTGGGTCATGAGGTTGCGGCCGACCTGGTCGCTGCTGTTGGCCACGGCGAGGCCGCTGCCGGGCACGCGCGACATCAGCAGGAGCTTCGGCGTCTCGATCGCGTGCGCGGCGACGACGAAGACCTTGCCCCGCGCCTCGTGCACGCTGCCGTCGGGCCGCTTGAAGCGGATGGCCGTGACCTTGCGGTCGGCGCCGACGACGATCTCGTGCGCGATCGCGAGCGGCACCACGCGCGCGCCCGCGGCTTCCGCCTTGGCAACGTGCACCGACGCGTCGTACTTGGCGCCGATCGGGCAGATCGGCACGCACGACGCGTTGCCGCAGCACGGCGGGCGCCCGTCCCGGCCGACCGAGTTGCGCCCGTGCGGGAACGGCGCCATCGTGAGGCCCACGCCCGCGCACGCGGCGCCGATCACCGTGTCGAGGTACGTCGGCGCAATCGGCGGCATCGGGTACGGCGTCGAGCGCGGCGAGCCCCAGTCGTAGTCGGGCGGCCCGCAGACGCCGATTTCGCGCTCGGCCTCGCCGTACCACGGCTCGAGGTCGTCGTACGACAGCGGCCAGTCCACGCCCACGCCGAACTTCGACTTCAGCCGGAAGTCGTTGGGCCGGTAACGCAGCGTGAGGCCGCCCCAGTGCCATGTCGTGCCGCCCACCACCCGCGCCTGCAGGCCGTTGAACGTCACCGGCCCCGCCTGCACGTAGTACGAGCCGATGTCGTCGGGGTCGGGCTGCGGGACCTTCGGGTTCGCCGGATACGGCGAGTTCGGTCCCTTCGTCGGCGAGTTGCGGAACTGCACGACCGCCTTGGCGCGGTCGACGCGCGGGCCGGCTTCGAGGATGAGCACCTTCGCGCCGGCGCGCGCGAGCGAATAGCCGGTGATCGCGCCGGCCACGCCGGAGCCGACGATGACGACGTCCGCGGTCAGGATGTCGGCCATCGCTTACCTCTTCCCGGGCGCGCTCGCCCAGTAGTCGACCTGCCCGCCGCACACGGCGTTGGGCTTCGTCCACGGCACCGCCCGCCACGCCAGCGCGTCGTCGTACGCGAGGACGACCGGCCCTTTCGGCGTGTCGACGACACCCGACATCAGCGCGGCGACGACCGTGGCCGCCGCGCGGTCGACGCCGGCGATCGTCAATTCCGCCTGCAGTTGCGCCGGTGCGGTCACGGCGGCGAGGGTCGCGATTTTCGCGAGCGCGTCGGCGCCGACTGCGGCGGTCAGCGCCGCCAGCATGCGCGCCGCGAGCGCCGGATCGTACGCGTAGCCGGTGAGCGTGGTCGACAGCGCCGAGAAGCGCGCGGGCGGCAACGGCGCGGCGGCACCCTGTGCGCGTGCCGCCGGCGCGCAGCCCCACGCGAGCAGCGCGGCCAGTCCCTTGATGAGGTCCCGGCGCGGCATGGCTTCGGGCGGTGTCGGCAGATCTATGGCGGGCATGGTCGCTCCTCGCGGCGTCGCGCCGGGCCGCCGCCGTCAGCGGCGGCGCGCGTTACGCACCCCGTTACGTTCGCCGCCCGAGGGGGCCACTGTCAACACCAGCCGGCGAGCAGGCCCGCCGGCGTGCGGCGGAATTACAACGGCGTGCCCGCGGCCTTCGCGATCGTTTCGGCGAGCGACTGCGCGTGCGCGTCGGCCGTGTTCGCGTCGCGCGCCTCGACCATCACCCGCAGCACCGGCTCCGTGCCGGACGGCCGCAGCAGCACGCGGCCCGCGTCCCCCAGCGCCTCGACCGTCGCGCGCTCCGCGCGCTGCACGGCATCGCTCGCGTGCCAGTCCCAGCCGCGGCGTACCGGGACGTTGATGAGCCGCTGCGGGAACATCGTGACGTCCGCCGTCGCCTGCGCGAGCGTTGCCCTCTGCTCGATCAGCGCGCGCAGCACGGCGAGCGCGGCCACGATCGCGTCGCCGGTCGTGTGCTTGTCGAGGCAGATGATGTGACCTGAGTTCTCACCGCCCAGCAGCCAGCCCTTCGCCTGCATCTGCTCCAGCACGTACCGGTCGCCGACCTTCGCGCGCGCGAGCGCGATGCCGGCGCGCGCGAGCGCCTGCTCGAAGCCCAGGTTGCTCATCGCGGTGCCGACCACGCCCTCGTTCGCGACGCGCCGCCGCCGGTAGTCGGCGGCAATCACGTACAGCAGCTGGTCGCCGTCGTAGAGCCGCCCCTCCCGGTCGGCCATCACCAGGCGGTCGCCGTCGCCGTCGAGCGCGATGCCGACGTCGGCGCCGTGCTCGCGCACCTGGTCGGCGAGGAACCGCGGGTGGGTCGCGCCGGTGCCCGCGTTGATGTTGAGGCCGTCGGGCGCGGCACCCACGGTGACCACGTCGGCGCCGAGCTCGTGGAACACCGGCGGCGCGACGTGGTACGCGGCGCCGTGCGCGCAGTCGACGACGATGCGCCAGCCGTGCAGGTCGAGCTCGTTCGGGAACGTGCTCTTGCAGAATTCGACGTAGCGGCCCGGCGCGTCGGCGACGCGGAAGGCCTTGCCCAGCTCGGCCGAAGGTACGCAGGCGAGCGGCGCCTCCATCCCGCGCTCGATGGCCGCCTCGACGTCGTCCGGCAGCTTGGTGCCGGCCGCCGAGAAGAACTTGATGCCGTTGTCGTCGAACGGGTTGTGCGACGCGCTGATCACGATGCCGGCGGACAGCCGCAGCGCGCGCGTCAGGTACGCGATGCCCGGGGTGGGCAGCGGCCCGCACAGATAGACGTCCACGCCGGCCGCCGACAGCCCGGACTCCAGCGCGGCCTCCAGCAGGTAGCCGGAGATGCGCGTGTCCTTGCCGATGAGCACACCCGGACGGTCGCCGCGGCGCGCGCCTTCCGCCGACGCGAGCGTGCGTCCGGCGGCCCAGCCGAGCTTCAGGACGAGTTCGGGCGTGATCGGCGCCTCGCCGACGCGACCGCGAATGCCGTCCGTTCCGAAGTACTTCCTCTGCATCTGTCTCGCGCGGGTCGATGGGCGGGTTGGGCGGGCGGACTTCAGCCGGGCAGTTCGCGGGCTTCGACGGCGAGCCAGACGGCCAGCGCGTCGACGGTCTCGCGCACGTCGTGCACGCGGACGATGGCCGCGCCGCGCGCGACCGCCGCCAGCGCCGCCGCGACGCTGCCCGCCATCCGCTCGCCGACGTCCCGGCCGGTGATCTGGCCGATCGTCGCCTTCCGCGACAGCCCGGCCAGCACCGGGTATCCGGCGCCCGCGAGGGCACGCAGCGACCGCAGCAGGGCGAGATTATGCGCCATCGTCTTGCCGAAGCCGAAGCCCGGGTCGATCGCGATGCGCTCGCGGGCGATGCCCGCACCCTCGGCGATCAGCGCGCGCGCGACGAGGAAGTCGCGGACCTCGCGCACGACGTCGTCGTAGCGCGGATTCGCCTGCATCGTGCGCGGCTTGCCCTGCATGTGCATCAGGCACACGCCGCAGCCGCTGCCCGCGACCGCCTCCAGCGCGCCGCGCGCCTGCAGCGCGCGCACGTCGTTGATCAGGCCGGCGCCCGCGGCAAGCACGGCGCGCATGACGGCGGGCTTCGACGTGTCGACGCTGACGAGGATGTTCTGCGCGGCCAGCGCCTCGACCAGAGGCAGCACGCGCCTCAGCTCCGCGCGCTCCGGCACCAGGCTCGCGCCGGGCCGCGTCGACTCGCCGCCGACGTCGATCAGGTCGGCGCCGTCGGCGACCATCCGCCGCGCGTGGTCGAGCGCGCGCTCGACGTCGAAGTCTCGGCCGCCGTCGGCGAACGAGTCCGGCGTAACGTTGAGGATCCCCATCACCCGCGGACGGGTGAGGTCGAGGCGGTGGTGGCCGCAGGACAGGTACGCCGGTGCACCCAATGCGTTCACAAAGAGGCGCAGAGACGCCGAGGAACGACGCTTTTCTCTGCGCCTCGGCGTCTCTTTGTCGCCCTTGCGGCCGGGGGCTGCGCTAAGCCGGATTGGCCGACGGCGCCGCGTCCGGGCCTGCCGGAGTGCTGCCCGACGACGGTCCCGACGCCGATGGCGGCACCTTCGCCGCGCGGGGCGGCCGGCCCGCCATGATGTCGTCGATCTGGTCGGCGTCGATCGTCTCGAGCTCGAGCAGCGCCTTCGCCATCGCCTCGACCTTGTCGCGGTTGTCCTCGAGCAGCTTCCGCGCGACCGCGTACTGGCCGTCGATGATCTTGCGGATCTCTTCGTCGACCTTCTGCATCGTCGATTCCGACACGTTCTTCTGCGTCGTCACCGAGCGGCCGAGGAAGATCTCGCCCTCGTTCTCGCCGTAGACCATCGGGCCCATCTCGTCCGACATCCCGTAGCGGGTGACCATGCTGCGCGCGATCTCGGTCGCGCGCTCGAAGTCGTTCGACGCGCCGGTCGTCATCTGGTTCATGAAGATCTCTTCGGCGATGCGCCCGCCGAACAGCACGGCGATCATGTTCAGCATGTGGTTGCGGTCCATGCTGTAGCGGTCCTGCTCGGGCAACTGCATCGTCACGCCGAGCGCGCGACCGCGCGGGATGATCGTCACCTTGTGCACCGGGTCCGTCTTGGGCAGCAGCTTCGCGACGATCGCGTGGCCCGACTCGTGGTACGCGGTGTTGCGCCGCTCCTCCTCCGGCATCACGATCGAGCGCCGCTCGGCGCCCATGATGATCTTGTCCTTCGCGCGCTCGAAGTCGTACATGTCCACGAGCCGCTTGTTCGAACGCGCGGCGAACAGCGCCGCCTCGTTGACGAGGTTGGCGAGGTCGGCGCCCGACATGCCCGGCGTGCCGCGCGCGATGATGTCGGCCTTGACGTCCGGCGACATCGGCACCTTGCGCATGTGGACGAGCAGGATCTGCTCGCGGCCGCGGATGTCGGGCAGCGGCACCACGACCTGCCGGTCGAAGCGGCCCGGGCGCATCAGCGCCGGGTCCAGCACGTCGGGGCGGTTGGTCGCGGCGATGACGATGACGCCGGCGTTGCCCTCGAAGCCGTCCATCTCGACCAGCAGCTGGTTCAGCGTCTGCTCGCGCTCGTCGTTGCCGCCGCCCAGGCCCGCGCCGCGCTGGCGCCCGACCGCGTCGATCTCGTCGATGAACACGATGCACGGCGCGTTCTTCTTCGCCTGCTCGAACATGTCGCGCACGCGCGCCGCGCCCACGCCGACGAACATCTCGACGAAGTCGGAGCCCGAGATCGAGAAGAACGGGACCTTCGCCTCGCCCGCGATCGCCTTGGCGAGCAGCGTCTTGCCGGTGCCGGGGCTGCCGACCATCAGCACGCCGCGCGGGATCCGGCCGCCCAGCTTCTGGAACTTGGACGGGTCGCGCAGGAACTCGACCAGTTCCGCGACCTCTTCCTTCGCCTCGTCGCAGCCGGCGACGTCGGCGAACGTGATCGAGTTGTTGGCCTCGTCGAGCATGCGCGCCTTGCTCTTGCCGAACGAGAACGCGCCGCCGCGGCCGCCGCCCTGCATCTGGCGCATGAAGAAGATCCAGACGCCGATCAGCAGCAGCATCGGGAACCACGAGATGAAGATCTGCGCGAGGAAGCTCTGCTCCTCCTCGGGCTTGGCCTCGACCTTGACGCCGTACTTGACGAGGTCGCCGACCATCCAGATGTCGCCGGGGCTGTAGGTCGTGAAGCGCTTGTTGTCGCTGTTGACCCACTTGATGGTGCGGCCCTCGACCGTCGCCGACGTCACCTTGCCGGCCCTGGCCGAGTCCATGAACTCGGAATAGGGGATCGAGTCGCGGCTCGTCTGCCGCGAGTCGAATTGCTTGACGACGGTGAGCACGACCAGCCCGATGACGAGCCAGATGCCGATGTTCTTGAGCAGATTGTTCAAACAGGGCTCCTTGCGGACCTTGGCAAGCCGGTGGGCCGCGAACCGGGTGGATCGGCCCGCCGCCGGGCCGCGGACCGAACCTTATATTCTAATCGCGATCGCCCGCCCGGATCGCGTTGGACAGCCGATTTCGAGCACGATTCACGCCAAACCCCTTCAATTCGCACGACTTTCACGCAGGACGGACCCCGGGTCCCGCCGCAAGTTCCGGATCAGCCCCGGAATCCCTTGCCGACCACGAAGATCTCGCGGCTGCGATCGCGGGAGGACTTGGGCTTGCGCACGTGGACCTTGGCAAAGCGGGCGCCGATCGCCCGCTGCAACTCCGGCAACCCCGTGCCCTGGAACACCTTGACCAGCAGGTCGCCATCGGGCCGCACGTGGCCGGTGGCGAACTCCAGTGCCAGCTCGCCCAGGTGCACGCTGCGCGCCTGGTCGACGGGGTCGATGCCCGACAGGTTGGGGGCCATGTCCGAGACCACAAGGTCGACGGGCGCGCCGGCGAGCGCCTGTTCGACCGCGGCCAGGCCTTCGTCGGTGCGAAAATCCGTCTGCACGAAGGCGACTCCGGCGATCGGATCCATCGGAAGCACGTCGACGGCGACGATCCGCCCGCCCGGCCCCACCCGCTCGCGCAGCACCTGCGACCAGCTGCCGGGCGCTGCGCCCAGGTCGACGACCGTCATGCCCGGACGCAGCAGCCGGTCGCGGTCCGCCAGCTCGATCAGCTTGAAGGCGGCGCGGGAGCGATACCCGCGCCGCTGCGCTTCCTGCACGTACGGATCGTTGACGTGCTCGTGCATCCAAGCCTTGACGAGCTTGTGCTTCCTGCGGGCGGGGTTGAGCGGGTTCGCCATCGCCGGCGATTCTAAAGGGTCAGACCCTTATGCCACCTAGGGGTCTGACCCTTAGGCCGTTGTTCTTAAGGGTCTGACCCTTAGGCCGTTGTTCTTAAGGGTCTGACCCTTAGGCCGTTGTCATGGCAAGGGTCTGACCCCGGCGAGGATGCGCGGTACACTCGGACGATGAAGCCTCTCAGTCCCGCCGAGCGCCGCGCGCTGCGCGCGCAGGCCCATCATCTCGACCCCGTCGTGCTCGTCGGGCAGCACGGACTCACGCCCGCCGTGCTGCACGAGATCGACCTGGCGCTCCTCAAGCATGAACTCGTGAAGGTCCGGATCGCGACGGACGACCGCGCCGCGCGGGAAGCGGCCCTGGTTCAACTCGCCGCGGACCTCGAGTGCGCACCGGTGCAGCACCTGGGCAAGGTGCTGGTGCTGTGGCGGCCGAATCCGGACAAGAAGCAGAAGGAGACACCTCCGCCCGCCCCGAGGCCGGCGCGCCGGACGAGCGGCAGGCGCGCCCCCGTCGACCCGGTGCGCGAGCGCCGCCGCACGCGCGGCGACGAGGCGCTGCCCGCGACCGGGAAGGGTCGGCGCGGGGCAGCGCGCCACGCGGCGCCCGAGCCGGCCGTGGAAGCGACCGGGCGCGCCCCCGCCGCGCGCCGCAAGTCCACGTTCACGCCCAAGACCACGCCGAAGTCGTTCTCCGCCAAGCCCAATCCCCGCTCGGCCTGGGAAAAGGACAAGGCGCCGCCGCGCGCACCGGCGAAGCCGCGCGCAAAGTCCGCGGCGGCCGCGCCACGTTCGCCGGGGAAGCCGGCGACGAAGACCCCTGCCGCGGGCGCGCGGCGCCGACGTACGCCGACGTAGCGCAATCCGGCGGCTCGGTTCGGCGTCGCGCGCCGCCTCCAGACGGGCTCGTCCGCACCGCCCCTGCCCGCACCCCGTCTGGCCCTGCGCTGCCCCGTCCGCGGGGCGCCCGTCCGGTCGCCCCGACTCCGCTGCGCCTGTCCGTCGCGGGCACGACCCATTCGCGCGACCTTCCAACGACACGCTTGCGCGACCGTTTCGAACGCGTTAACGTATACGTTATTGCGTGCGCCCGCCCCCCCACCGTGCCCGACACTCTCCCGCCCACCGTTGCGCCCGCGGCCCTCGCTTTCCTGGGCCGCGGCCTCGTGCGGCCGGAGTGCGTCCTCGCGACGCGCGCGGGCATCCTGTACACGGCGGACTGGCGCGGCGGCGTAGCCGCGACCAACGCCGCCGGCGCGTCGTCGCTGATCGCGGCGACGCACGGCGCGCATCGCGCGTTGCGGCCCAACGGCATCGCGCTGCGGCGCGACGGCAGTTTCCTGCTCGCGGACCTGGGCGAAACGGCGGGCGGCGTGTTCACGCTCGCACGCGACGGCAGCGTGCGGCCGTTCTGCGAGACGGTGGACGGCACGGCGCTGCCGCCGACCAATTTCGTGTTCGAGGACGACCGCGGCCGTGCGTGGATCACGGTGAGCACGCGCCGCGCGCCGCGTGCAGCCGCGTACCGGGCGGACGTCGCCGACGGCTTCATCGTCGTCGTCGACGCGCGCGGCGCGCGCATCGTGGCCGACGGGCTCGGCTACACGAACGAGGCGCTGGTATCGCCGGACGACGCGTGGCTGTACGTCAACGAGACGTTCGCACGCAGGCTGTCGCGGTTCCGTGTCGGGCCGACGGCGCGCTGGCGGGACGAGAGTGGTGACGACGTTCGGCCACGGCACCTATCCCGACGGCCTCGCGTTCGACGCCGACGGCCATGCGTGGATCACGAGCATCGTGAGCAACCGCGTGCTGCGCGTCGCCCCCGACGGCAGCGCGCACGTCGTCCTCGAGGACGCCGACCCGGCGCACGTGCAGTGGTGCGAGGACGCGTATCTGGCAGGCACGCTCGGGCGGCAGCATCTCGACCGCGCCGCCGGCAGCGTGCTGCGCAACATCTCGAGCCTCGCGTTCGGCGGCCCCGACCTGCGCACGGCCTACCTGGGCTGCCTGCTGGGCGACACGATCGCGTGCTTCCGCACGCCCGTCGCCGGCAGCCCGCCCTCTCACTGGACGTACTGACGATGCGCGCCATCCCGTCGCCGCGCAAGCCCAAGGCCGCCGCCGGACCGAGCGCACGCGCACCGGCCGCCCCCGCTGCCGCGTCGACGCCGCCTACCAGACGATGCGCCGGCGCATCCTCGACAACGTCTACCCGCCCGGACACCGGGCGCTCGAAAGCGCGCTCGCCGACGAGCTCGGCATCAGCCGCACGCCGGTGCGCGAAGCGCTGATCCGGCTCGCCAACGAAGGGCTGGTCGAAGTGGTGCCGCGGCACGGCATGCGCGTGCTCCCGGTGTCGCCGGCCGACATGAGCGAGATCTACACGGTGCTCACGGCCCTCGAGTCCGCGGCCGCCGGGCTGGTGGCGGCGCGGCCGACCGGCGCGGAGCTGCAGCCCCGCTGGACGCCACGCGCGACATGGCACGCGCGCTGAAGCGGGACGACCTCGACGCGTGGGCGGCAGGCCGACGAGCGCTTCCACCGCCACCTGGTCGAGCTCGCGGGCAACCGGCTGCTCGTCGACGCCGTCGCGCGGCTGGCGGACCGCTCCCATCGCGCGCGGCTGTTCACGCTGCGGCTGCGGCCGAAGCCGGTCAACTCCACCCACGAGCACATGGCGGTGCTCGAACGGATCCGCGCGGGCGACGCGGCGGGCGCCGTCGCCGTGAACCGGGCGCACCGCCAGCGCGCGACGCGCGAACTCGTCGCGATCTTCGAGCGATACCGATTGCAGCAACTATGAAGGACCGGCGCGTGACCACGACCCCTCCCCTGCGCATCTGCGTGCTTCCCGGCGACGGCATCGGCGTCGAGGTGATCGACGCGACGGTCCCGCTGCTCGAGAAGCTCGCGCACGGCGCGCCGTTCGCGTTCGCGTTCTCGCGGCACCCGGCCGGCGCGCTGCACTTCCGCGCGACGGGCGACGCGCTGCCGCAAGCCACGCTCGAGGCGGCGCGCGACGCCGACGCGATCCTGTTCGGCGCGATGGGCTGGCCGGCGATCCGCTACGGCGACGGCACCGAGATCGCGCCGCAGCTCGACCTGCGCGTCGCGCTGGAACTGTACGCGGGCGTGCGTCCGGCGCGCGCGCTGCCCGGCATCCCGCTGCCGCTGGCCGACCCGCGCGCGCGCGACATCGATCTCGTCGTGATCCGCGAGTCCACCGAAGGGTTGTTCGCCTCGCGCGGACGCGGCGAGGTGATCGGCGACGCAGAGGCGCGCGACACGATGGTGATCACGCGGCGCGGCAGCGAGCGCATAGCCGAGTTCGCCTTCCGCCTCGCGGCGCGCCGCAAGCGTCGCGGCCGCCCGGCCGCGTCACCTGCGTCGACAAGGCGAACGTGTTCCGGTCGATGGCGTTCTTCCGCAAGATCTTCGACGAGCGTGCCCGCGCGTTCCCGGACATCGAGGCGCGCCACAACTACATCGACGCGACGGCGCTCGACCTGATCCGCAAGCCGTGGGATTTCGACGTGCTCGTCACGGAGAACATGTTCGGCGACATCCTGTCGGACGAAACGGCCGCGCTCGTCGGCGGCATGGGCATGGCGCCGTCCGCCGACGTCGGCGACCGCCACGGCCTGTTCCAGCCGTGCCACGGCTCGGCGCCGGACATCGCCGGCCAGGGCAAGGCGAACCCGACTGCGACGATCCTGTCCGCCGCGATGATGCTGGACTGGCTCGCGGAGCGCGGACACGGCGACGCGCTCGCGCAGGCCGCGCAGCGGCTCGAACGGGCGGTCGACGCCGTGTTCGCGCCGGGGCCGCCTCGCGCCCTACGAGTTCGGCGGCCGCGACGGCACGCGCGCGATCGCCGGCGCGATCGCGTCCCACCTGTGAGCGCCGCGATGGCCAGGCTTGCGCGTCCTCGGGGTGGGGGCAGGCTACTTCAGCCAGTTCCAGTACGTCGGCTGGCGCAACATCGCCGGCGTCGAGTGCGTCGGCATCGCCAACCGCGATGCCGGCAAGGCGCGCGCACTGGCCGACCGCTGCGGCATCCGCGACGTGTACACCGACCTGCCCACCGCGCTCGACGCCGCGCGGCCTGACCTCGTCGACATCATCACGCCGCCGGAAACGCACCGCGCGTTCGTCGCGCTGTGCGTCGACCGCGGCATTCCGGCGATCTGCCAGAAGCCGTTCGGCCGCGACTGGGCCGACGCGGTCGCGATCACCGAGATGGCCGAGCGCGCGGGCGTGCCGCTGGTGATGCACGAGAACTTCCGCTGGGAGCCGTGGTACCGCGAGGCGAAGCGGCTGATCGACGCGGGCACGTTGGGCGCGCTGCACGGCGTCGCGTTCCGCCTGCGTCCGGGCGACGGCCAGGGTCCGCGCGCCTACCTCGACCGGCAGCCCTACTTCCAGCAGATGCCGCTGTTCCTCGTGAAGGAGACGGCGATCCACTGGATCGACACCTTCCGCTTCCTGATGGGCGAGGTGACGCGCCGTCTACGCGCGCCTGCGGCGCCTCAATCCCGCGATCGCCGGCGAGGACGCCGGCTACATCGTGTTCGAGTTCGACGGCGGCGCGACCGGATTGTTCGACGGCAACCGCCTCAACGACCACGTCGCGTCGAACCCGCGCCGGACGATGGGCGAGGCGTGGCTCGAAGGCGAGCGCGGCGTGCTGCGGCTCGACGGCGAGGCGCGGCTGTGGTGGAAGCCGCACCAGCGCCCCGAGGCCGAGCACGCCTACGACCGCGGTCCCGACGACACGTTCGGCGGCGGCGCCTGCGAGTGGCTGCAGCGCCACGTCGTCGCCCACTTCAGTTCCGGCGCGCCGCTCGAGAACGCGGCGCGCGACTACCTGGCCAACCTGCGCGTGCAGGAGGCGGTGTACCGCTCGGCGGCCGAGGGTCGCCGCATCGAGCTGGCTTCGTTCGACCCGTCGGCACCGGCGCGCGCCGCTGCCGCCGCCGCGTGACCCCGCAGCCCAAGGAGGAGCAACGATGACTCGCAGACTGATCATCCGGCAACTCGCGGCGGCGGCGCTCGTCGCCGCCACGTTCGGCACCGCCGCGTCCGCGCTCGCGCAGACGACGCTCAAGTTCAGCCACACCGACCAGCCCGGCGGCGCACGCCAGAAGGCGGCCGAGCTGTTCGCGCAGAAGGTCGAGCAGTACACGCAGGGACGCTACAAGGTCCAGATCTTCCCGGCAGGCCAGCTCGCCAACGATCCCAAGGCGGTGGAGCAACTGCAGCTCGGCGGCATCGACTTCACGGTGACCGGCACCGGCACCTATGCCACGCACATTCCGACGCTCAACCTGACCGCGCTGCCGTTCATCGTCGAGAGCTATCCGCAGGGCTGGAAGCTCTACGACGAGTCAAAGTGGATGCAGGCGCAGTTCGCGAAGGGCCCGGAGAAGGGCTTCCGGTTCCTGTCGCCGTTCGAGGCCGGCTTCCGCTCGATGACGACGAAGGAGCCCCTCGCGACGCCGGCCGATGCCAAGGGCAAGAAGCTGCGCACCTTTCCCAACGAGATGATGCGCTGGACGCTGGAGGCGATCGGCTTCAACCTGCAGATCATGCCGCTGCCGGAGGTCTACCTCGCGATCCAGCAGGGGACGGTGTCGGGGCAGGAGAACCCGATCGACACGATCCACGCGAACAAGTTCTACGAGGTCGCGCCGAACGTGACGCTGACCCAGCACGTCTACAGCCCGATTCCGATGACGATCTCGGAGAAGACGTGGCAGAAGCTGTCCCCCGCCGACCGGGCGGCGGTGCAGAAGGCGGCCAAGGAGGCGTCGGACTGGAGCCGGAAGGAAGTCAGCGGCAACGACGAGCGCCAGCTGGCGGAGATGGCCGGCAAGGGCGCGAAGGTCGCGCGACCCGACATCGGGCCGTTCCGCGACGCGGTGCAGCCCGCGTATGCGAAGGCCAAGGAGAAGTACGGGGCGGACGTCGACGCGATCCTCGCCGACGCCTCCGTCGTGCGCAAGGTGGCGCCGGCGAAGTGACGTGAGCCGCGTGGCTGCGGCGCGGGTCGCCGGCGGCCACGATGGGCGGCCGGCCGGGCGCGGGCGACGCGCGGCGCCGCGGCACTCGCCGGCGGAAGGCCCGCGCCGGCGTGGCTGCCGCCCGCGCCGCCCGCGCCGCGCGTGCTGGAGGTGGTCGGGATCGCGACCGACTGGGTCGTCGTCGCGATCGGCGCCACGATGATCGCGCTCGTCTTCGTGAACGTCTGCCTGCACGTCGTCGGGCGCGACCTCGCGTGGGTCACCGAGCTCGCCGAGCTCCTGATGGTGTGGGTGACCTTCCTCGGCGGCGCGTGCGCGACGCGGCGCGGCGCGCAGATGACGATCACCGAGTTCATCGACAAGGTGCCCGGCGCCCGCCGCGCGTGGGCCGACGCGGTCGTCGACGCGTTCTGCATCGCCATCCTGGTGTCGCTCGTGTGGTTCGGCATCAACCTCGCGATCGCCGGCTGGACGAACGAGCTCACGGTGCTGCGGATCCCGATGTCGTTCCAGTACCTCGGCATGCCGGTCGGATGCGCGGCGATGCTCGTGTGGCTGCTGTGGGACCTGGCGCGCATCCTGCGCGGCGACGCGCGCGATGCGCGCTGGAGCGTTTAGGCAATGTTCGCCGCGTGGCTGTTCCTCGCGTTCTTCGGCCTGGCGCTGGCCGGCGTGCCGCTGCTCTACGCGCTCCTCGGAACGACGGTGGGCGCGATCGTCGTCGCGGGCCTGTCGCATCCGCTGGAGACGATCTTCCTGTCGTTCATCGGCGGCGTCGAGCCCTTCATCCTGATCGCGGTGCCGCTGTTCATCTTCGCCGGCGAGATCCTGTCCTCCGGCGGCGTGGGCAAGCGCATCGTCGAGTTCGCGCGCGCGCTGCTGGGGTTCCTGCCGGGCGGACTCGGCGTGGTGACCGTCGCGTCGTGCCTGATGTTCGGCGGCGTGTCCGGCTCGGCGATCGCCGACACCGCCGCGATCGGCTCGCTGGTGATCCCGGCGATGGTGCAGCGCGGCTATTCTCGCGGGTTCGCCGCCGCGCTCCTCGCCGTCGCCGGCACGCTCGCGCTGCTGATGCCGCTGTCGATCCCGTTCCTCGTCTACGCGTTCATCTCGGGCGTGTCGATGCGCCAGCTGTCGATGGCGGGCATCGTGCCGGCGATCATCGCCGGCGCCGCGCTGATGGCCGTGTGCATGTGGCATGGCAGGCGCACCGGCTGCGACAGCGGCGACGGGCGCCTGTCCGCGCGCGAGATCTGGACGGCGACGAAGGCCGCCGGTCCCGCGCTGCTGATGCCGCTCATCATCGTCGGCGGCATCTGGTCGGGCTACTTCACGCCGACCGAGTCTGCGGCGGTCGCCGTCGTCTACGGCATCGTCGTGTCGCTGGCCCTCTACCGCGACATCACCGTGCGCGACCTGCCGCGGCTTCTCGTCAACGCGTTCCAGACGAGCGCGACGGTGATGCTGGTGATCGGCGCCACCGGCGCGCTGGCGTGGCTCATCACCGTGGAGCAGGTCGCCGTGCAGATGGCGGCGTGGATCAGGCTCATCGCGAGCGAGCCGTGGCAGTTCCTGCTGCTCGTCAACGTGATCCTGCTGTTGCTCGGCATCTTCATCGAGCCACTGCCCGCGCTGCTGCTGACCGCGCCGCTCCTGCTGCCGCTCGCGAAATTCTTCAACGTGGACCTCGTGCACCTGGGCGTCGTGATGACGGCGAACCTCGCGATCGCGCTCTACACGCCGCCGGTCGGTGGTACATTGTTCGTGGCCGCAAAGCTCGCCAAGGCCGGCATCGGCGAGGTCACGCGCGCGCTGTGGCCGTTGCTGCTCGCCGCCATCGCGGCGCTTTTCGTCATCACCTACGTGCCCTCGCTGACCACCGTCGTGTGGCGGCTCGCGAACTGACCCGCGCCATGCTCCTCTCGTGCATCGCCGACGACCTCACCGGCGCGACCGACCTCTGCGTCAACCTCGCGCGCGAGGGCCTGTCCGTCATCCAGGTCAACGGCGTGCCGTCCGCCGCCATCGACATCCCGGCCGCGGACGCGCTGGTGGTCGCGCTCAAGTCGCGGACGATCTCGGCGGAAGACGCGGTGGCGCAGGCGCTGGCCGCGCACGCGTGGCTCGCGGCGCGCGGCGGCACCCGCTTCTACTTCAAGTACTGCTCGACGTTCGACTCGACGGCGCAGGGCAACATCGGCCCGGTGACCGAGGCGCTGCAGCAGGCGCTGCACGCGCGCGTCGTGCCGGCCACGCCCGCGTACCCGCGCAACCAGCGCACCGTCTACCGCGGACACCTGTTCGTGGGCGACCTGCTGCTGTCCGACACCGGGATGCGCACGCACCCGCTGACGCCGATGACCGACGCGAACCTCGTGCGGCTGCTCGCCGCGCAGACGCGCGGCGCGGTGGGACTCGTGGCGGCGGAGGCACTCGACGCCGGCCCCGATGCCGTCCGCGCGCGCCTCGCGGCGCTCGCCGCGGAAGGCAAGCGGCATGCGATCGTCGATGCGATCCGCGACGAGCACCTGACCACCGCGGGCCTCGCGTTCTCCGACCTGCCGCTGACGACCGGCGGCGCCGGCCTTGGTGTGGGCATCGCGCGCGCGCTGCGTGGCCAGGCGGGCGCCGGCAGCGGCGTCTGGGCGCGGCCCGCGGTGCCGCCGCGGATGGCGTGGCTGTCCGGCAGCTGCTCCGACGCCACGCGCCGGCAGGTCGCAGCGGCCAACGCGAACTGCACGGGCCTGCGCCTGGATCCTATGGCGCTGGCGGCGGACCCGGGCCTCGCCTCGCGAATTGCCGCGGACGCCGTCGCGCGCAGCGGCGACGTCCCGGTGCTCGTCTACGCGACCGCTGCGCCGGCAGAGGTCGCGGCGGCGCAGGCGGCGCTCGGCGCCGCGCGCGCCGCGACAGTGGTCGAGGACGCATTCCGCGGAATCGCCGGTGCGCTCGCCGCCGCGGGTGTGGGCGCCTTCGTCGTCGCCGGGGGCGAGACGGCGGGCGCCGTCGTCGAGGCGCTCGGCGTGCGCGCGCTGGCGATCGGTCCGGAGATCGCGCCGGGCGTGCCGTGGACGCGCGCGCTCGGCGAACGGCCGCTGTGGCTTGCGCTCAAGTCGGGCAACTTCGGCGGCGACGATTTCTTCGCGCGCGCGAGCGCGACGCTATGAAGGAGAACGCCGCGCGCGACGCGATCGTCGACCGGGCCCGCTCGCTCTACGAGCGCGGGTACGCGCACGGCAGTTCGGGCAACCTGAGCGTACGGGTGGCGGACGGCATTCTGGTCACGCCGACCGGCAGCAGCCTTGGCCGCCTCGATCCGGCGCGAATTTCCAAGGTCGCCCCCGACGGCCGCACGCTGTCCGGCGACCCGCCGTCGAAGGAGGCGTTCCTGCATCTGGCCGTGTACGCGAACCGTCCGTCCGCCGGGGCCATCGTGCACCTGCATTGCACGTGCGCGGTCGCCGTGTCGTGCCTCGTGCACTACGACCCGCGCAACGTGCTGCCGCCGCTGACGGCGTACCACGTGATGCGCGTCGGCACGCTCCCGCTCGTCCCGTACTACGCGCCGGGCGACCGCGCGCTCGCCGAAGCCGTCGGCGCGCTCGCCGCGCGCCATCGCGCGGTGCTGCTCGCGAACCACGGTCCCGTGGTCGCCGGCGCGACGCTCGACGACGCCGTCGACAGCGCGGAGGAGCTCGAGCAGACGGCGCGCCTGTCGCTGCTGCTGGCCGACCGCACGACCGCGCCGCTGTCGGCCGCGCAGGTCGCGGCACTCGAAGCGAGATTTCCCAGCTGAAGGACGCGCGATGTACGTCGTCACCGTCGAATTCGAGATCGAACCGCAGCAGTGGGCCCGTTTCCTGCCGCTGGTGCTCGACAACGCGCAGCGTTCGCTTGCCGGGGAACCGGGCTGCCGCCAGTTCGACGTCTGCGTCGACGCCTCGCGCCCCGGCGTGGCTTTCCTCTACGAGCTCTACGACGATCGCGCCGCGTTCGACGCGCATCTCGCATCGCCGCACTTCAAGGCGTTCGCGGCGGCGACCGAAGCGATGATCGATGCGAAACGCGTCGCGACGTGGCAACGCGCGGCGCCATGAGTTGCCGCCCGCCCCGTCGGCGCGTGGAGTAGCCTCCGTTCAACGGGAACACGGCGCCGGTCGGGTACGGCGCGGGGTCCGCCGCGAGGAACAGCGCGAGTTCGGCGATCTCCGGAGGCTGCGCGACGCGCGCCATCGGCACCAGGACCTTCGCGAACGTGTGCAGCGGATTGGCTTTGGTGCCGCCGAACATGTCGGTGTCGACGAAGCTTGGGCAGATGCAGTTCACGCGGACGATTCTCGTCGCGTACTCGAGCGCGGCGGCGCGCGTCGGCTGGACGACGCTGCCCCTCGCCGTGCAATGCGCCGCGCGCGGAATCCGCGTCAGCCGATGAACGCGTACTCGCCGGCGAACGCCGCGCGCACGTCGTCCTCGTCCAGTCCGAATTCGGCGCAGGTATAGCGCGCCGGCGCGGCGCGCCGCCGCTGCAGCGCGCGCAGCTGGCGCAGCACCGCGTCCGGCACGCCCGGAGGCTCCGCCACGCCGAAGTGCGCGAGGATGCGACGAACCGTTGCCAGCGGCTCGCGCGCCAGCGTTGCGTAGTCGAGATCGAGGAACGGCGGCGCCGACTCCGGCCACCGTGCGCGCACCGCATGCGCGGTGGCGTGCATCCGGACCAGCGTCGCCACCGCCTGCGCGCCGATCGCGCGGCGGTCGCCATGGGGCGACACCAGCCGCCACATCGCGGCGTTGAGGCCAGCCGTCGACGCCACCGATGCGACGGGGTCGCGGTGCGTGAACACGACGCGCGCATCGGGATAGGCGCGCAGCAGTCCCGCCAGCGAGGCCATGTGCGCGGGCGCCTTCAGCACCCACGTGCACTCTGGCTGCCGGTACGCGAGCGCCTGCAGGTACCGCCGATGCCACTCATACGCGCCGCGGAAGGCGGACGCGTAGAGCGAGTCCTCGTAGCGGGCGCCGGCGAACAGCGCGAGCAGCTGCGACTGCATCGCGATGAGCAGCAATCCGTTGCACTCCTCCGCCGCGTCCGCGCCGACCTCGTGCGAGCCCGCAAGCGCGGGCGACAGCCAGTTGACGAAGCGGATTTCGCGGGCGACGCGCGCGCGGTGCTGCGCGATCTCGCGTGGAGTGAGCAGCGCCGGCAGCTGCGCCGGCAGCCGCGTCTCCCAGTTGAGCAGCGTGCGCAGGCCGGGCACCGCGGCGAGCGCCGTCTGCAGCAGCGTGGTGCCGGTGCGCGGCAGCCCGACGATCACGAAAGGCGCGGCGACCGGCACCCCGGCGATGTCCGGGTGCGCGTGCTCGGCGGCCACGATCCGCAGCCGGTTCTCCAGCGCACAACCGATAAAGCCGGCCAGAAACTGGCGGCCGGACGCGTCCGCGTGCGCGCTGGCGGCGAGCCCGTCGACGAGGAGCGCCAGCGGCTCGCGGAACCCGGGGTCGCCGAAATCCGAGAGGCCGGTCGCACGGGCGGCGCGCGCGAGCAGCACGTCGACGTCGAGCTCCGCGCCCGACCACCCGAGCATCCGCGCACTTGCGATCCCCGCATTCCACAGTGAGCGCAGCCACTGCGTGTCGCGCGCGCCGGCCATGCGTCAGCTCCCGCCCGCGGCAGGCGGCTCCGCCCGCGCGAGCGCGATCACGTGATCGGCCGCGGCGGGCGTGCCCCCGGCTGCGAGCAGGCCGGCCTGCGCGGACCGGGCGGCGGCGCGATACTGCGGAACGAACAGGACGTCGTGCACCGCCTGGCGCAGCTCGTCGGCGCCGACGCGCCCGTACCGCACGCGCACCCCCGCGCCCGCGGCGACGATCGCGCGCGCCGTCGCGAACTGATCGGTCCACACGGGGGCGAGCACGAGCGGCACGCCATGCGCCAGCGACTCGACCGCAAAGCTCCCGCCGTGCGACAGGCAGGCGTCGGCGTGCGGCAACAGCGACAATTGCGGCAGCCACGCGCGCACGATGAAGTTGGGGGGCGCGTCGCGGAGCACGCCGTCCGGTGCGCCGACGACGACTTCGACCGCCTGGTCGCGCAGCGCCGCGGCCAGCGTGGCGAAGAAGCGCTCGCCGTGCTGCGCCAGCACCGAGCCGAGCGAGACGATGATGCGGGGGCGGCGCCGCAGCGCCTCCCACGGAAACCCGTCGGGGTCCCGCCGATGCGCGAGTGCCGGCCCGACGAAGCGGTAGTGCGCCGGGAACTCGCCGGCTTCGCCCGCGAGCCCGCGCGACGTGAAGAGCAGGACCAGGTGCGGCGAGACGTCCGGCGATTCCACGGGGTCGACGCCCGCATCGCGCTGCACGGCCGCGAACAGCCCGGACAGCCAGCGGCGCGCCGGGGCGTGGCTCGCGAGCGCCTGCCCGTACAGCAGACTGCTCGGAGACGACGTCGCCCACGGGAGCCCGCGCCGGCGCGCGACCAGCGACCCGGCGAGAGCGTGCTGATCGATGACCAGAACGTCGGGACGCCATGCCGCGACCGCGGCGTCGACGTGCGGCAGCATCGCCACCGCCATCGGCACGACGACATCCCGGTAGAACACCGCGAACTCGGCGGCCAGGAAGCGCGGCGGCGGCGCGCGCGCGGCGCCCGTCGCGCTCTCGAGTGCAGGGTCGGGAGGGACCGTGAACCACGCCCCGCCGTCCGGTACCCAAGGACGCGCGGCGTCGTAGGACACCCACGCGACGTCGTGCCCACGCGACGCGAGCTCGACGCCGATCGAGGCCAGCGGCAGCACGTGCCCCGCGAACGGGGGCGCCACGAACAGAAAGCGGCTCACCGACGCCCCCGGCGCCGCGCACCCCGGCGTTCGCCGTCGGCGCGGCGGGCGTCGCCCTTCACGCCGGCTGCCGCGCGAGCCATGCGAGGATCGCGTCGCGCAAGGGGTTAGGTGCCTCCAGCAGCACCGTGTGACCCATGCCCGGCACCACGGCGACCTCGAGCTGCGGCAGCAGCCGGCGAAACCGCTCCTCGTCCTGCCGCAATTCCGACCGTTCGCCATAGACCGCGAGCACCGGGCAGCGAATGCGCGCGACTTCCGCGTCGGAGATCGGCGTCTCGCGGGCGAGATCGGCCACGAGCGTCGTATCGCCGGCGAGGCCGACGGCCGTGCGCACGCCGGGACTGCGCCGCTGCTTGCGGTGGCGCATGACGTCGTCGATCGTCTCCGACCGGCGCACCTCGGCCTGTGCGTCCGGCGCCGCCGGTTCCCGCGCGGCCGCGTGCTCCGCCAGCCAGCGGGCGAAGAGCTCGTACGCGCGGCGGTCGCGCTCCTCCGGCTCGACGGCGAGGATGTCCGCCAGCTCCTTCGTGAAGTCGGGAATGCCCGACTGCGGATCGATGAGCACGAGCGCGCGCACGCGTTCGGGCCGCTCGCTCGCCGCGCGCATCGCGATCTGCCCGCCGTAGCTGTTGCCGACGAGCACGACCGGCGTGGCCGCCAGGCCGGAGCCGTCGAGGACGCCCCACAGGTCGGCGACCATGTCCGCCATCGTGTAGCCGGTCGGCGGCTGTTCGCTGCGCCCGTGCCCGCGCAGGTCGTACAGCAGCACGCCGGCGTGGCGCGCCAGCGCGGGGGCGATGGAGAGGTAGAAGCTCGCGTGGCTGTCCATGACGAGCCCGTGGATCAGCACGAGGCGCGGCACGCCCTCGCCGAGCCGGACGACGTTGAAGCGCACGCCGCGCGCGACGATGTCAGCCATCGACGAATTCCGTGATCGCGGCCGCCAGCGGCGCCGGCGCCTCCACGGGCAGCGCGTGCCCGCCCTCGATCATCACGAGCCGCGCGCCGGGTACCCGCTCGGCGAGCCGCGCGCGCGTCGCCGTGACGACCGGTCCGCCGCGCGTCGCATAGCACAGGAGCAGCGGCCGCGCGAACGCCGCGAGCTCGTCGTCGGAGAAGTCCGGCTCCGCGAGCAGGTCGTCGAGCAGCGACGTGCGGGTGGTGAGTGCCAGGACCTTCTCGGCCAGCTTCGCGAGTTGCCGCCCGCCGCGGCCGACCAGCGTGTGATTCCCGCCCGGCAGCAGCTTGAGCAGGTCCGGGACCGACGCCGCGCGCACGCGGTCGATCCAGTTGCGCGCCATCACGGGCAGCGGCGTGTCGACCAGGACGAGGCGCGCGACGCGATCGGGTTGGGCGAGCGCGTAGCGCAGCGCGATGGCACCGCCCACGCTGTGGCCGACGAGCGTCACCGGCTCCGGGCCCGCGTGCCGATCGACGACGCGCGCGAGATCGTCCGCCTGCGCGCGCACGCCGTATCCGCTTCGGGTCAGCTCCGAGAGGCCGTGGCCGCGCAGGTCGTACATGACGACGCGGTGGTCGCGCGCCAGCGTCGGCGCCACCGCGAAGTACCACGTGGACAGCGAGCCGATCAGCAGGCCGTGCAGCAGGACGATCGGCGGGCCGCCGGCGCCGGCGACCTGCGTGTGCAGCGTCAGGCCGCCGAAGTCTTCGACTGGCATGCAGCGATGTGGTCGACGAGCTGGCCGACGGTGAGGTTGATGATGTCGTCCAACTCCATGCCGGACAGCCACGCCGGGAAATCCACGCTGTCGCCGAACCGCGCCTGGATCTTCTCCGACAGCGAAGCGAGCTCGATGCTCTCCATCTCGAGGTCCTGGCTGAACTTGGTCGCAGCGGTGATCGGCTTCTCGCGCACCCACTCCTCGCCGATGACCTCGGCGATCATCGCCGCGATCTCGCGCAGGATCTCGTCGCGCCGCGCGTCGCCCGGGACCGGTGCCGGCGCGCCCATCACCGCGTCCACGCGACGATGAAGTCGCCCATCCGCGTCGTTTCGACCCAGCGTCCGTCGATCATGATTCGTTCCCCTTCCACGTTGGTGATCGCGAGTTCCTTCGGCCGGCCCTCGAGGCCGGTTCCGCGCGCCTTGCCGGCAGCTTCCTTCGCCGCCCACATGCGCGTGATCCATTCGTCGCGCGCATCCGCGGGCACGCGCGCGAGCTCGCTCGCGGCGAACGCGAGCGCGGCGAACGCGTCGCCGCGCGACTCGATCTTCTCCACGTCGATCCCCGGGTCGGTGCCTTCCGCCGCCAACGCGCACGCCATGCCCTCGCAGTGCGCGATCGACACACGGACATCGCCCGCGAACGGGCCGCGCACGAGCGGCCGACCCGCCTCGTCGGCGTCGATGCGGACCTCGACCGGAAACAGCGGGCCCTGCCCGCGCGCGAACAGGTGTGCGCGCACGGCGTCCTTCGCGGCGATCCGGCCAAGCAGCCGGCTGCGCTCGCGCTGCAGCGTGGGGCTGCCGCCGTACACAGCGGACTCGGCCGCGCCCACGTAGCGGCGGATCAGGTAGTCGTACGTCGCGGTCGCCCATCCCGGATCGGCGATCATCGCGAACCCCCGCGGGTCGATGCTCGCGAGCAGCCGCGTGGCCGGTTCGCGCATCAGGTCCCACAGGCCGTCGCCGGTCTGGAAGCGCCAGTCCTCCCAGCCGGTCACCCGCAGCAGCACGCGGTCGCCGTGCAGGACGTCGAGGTCCGCGCGCAGATCGCGAAAGCCGGCGTGGCGAATCGCCACGCGGCAGGCGAGCGGCGTCCCGGGCGGTGGTGCGCGGTCGAACCACTCGACGCGGCCGATCCGCACCGGCAGCGCCAGCCGGTCCTTCGCGCTCGCGAAGGCGAGGTGCAGGCCGACCAGCTGCCCGGCCGCATCGAGCAGCGCGCCCTTGGCCGGCAGCACCGTGAGCGTGGCGCCGATGCCCGCGTCACCGAAGCCGTCGATCGACACGACGCCCCGGTAGCCCGGGCCGTGGAACAACCAGCCGTCGTCGTAGATCGCCGGAACGCCGACCGGAAACTCGCGCGCGGTGCCGATCTCGAGCGGCGCGGCCGGCGGCGGCGGCGCGTACCGGTCGCGCATGACGACCGTGCCCTCGACGTACTTGTCGATGCGTACGTGGATCCGGTCCGCGTCGACGCGGCGTGCGGTCACCTCGACCTCGACGGGCGGCACGACGCGCAGCCAGGTCTTGGCCTGCACGTTCTCGACGGCCACCGGCAGGCGCGCCGGGTCGAGCCGCTGCGCGGCCTCGCGGATCAACTCGACCGACATCGTCATCGGCACCGACGGCATGCCGTCCTCGGGCTCGGGCCAGCCGCGCGGCTGCGGCACCAGCATGTGATCGACGAGTTCCGGATGCGTCGCGAGCGACAGCGGCAGCCGGTCGGTACGTTCGGCCGGCGGCGCCGGTGCGTTCGGCGGCGCTGCCCGCCGACCGGACCCCAGCGCGCGCATCACCGCGTCCTGCGCGCGCGCGATCTCGCTCATCGTCTCCGCGAACGCGAGCGCCAGCGGGTCGCCGGCGGGCGTCGCGGCGGCCGGCGTCGCCGGCACCGCATGCGGCCGCAGCGACTCGAGGTCGACGTGCACCAGCGGCACCCCGAGTTCGAGCTTCAGCGCGCGGCGGCGCGCACCCGTCGCCGCGGCCGGTGCCAAGCCGGCGCGCACGAGGTCGAGGTCCGCGCCTTCGACGAACAGCGCCGCACACGCGCGCTGGAACTGCTCGCGCCCGGGCCGGCGTGCGGACAGCAGCGACACGGCGAGGTGCGGCCGGCCCGCGAGCACGTCGTCGACGAACGCCGGCAGGCTGCCCGTGCCCATCTGCACGAACACGCGGGCGCCTTCCGCGTAGAGCGCCTCGACGAGTTCCCGGAAGCGCACCGGCTTCGTCAGGTGTTCGGCGAACAGCGCACGGATCGCAGCGGGCTCCGCCGGGTACGGCGCGCAGGTCGTCGCCGACCACAGCGGCACGCGCGCCGGCGTGAACGGCAGCGCCTCGAGGTTGCGCACGTAGAAGTCGACGTGATCGGCGAGCGCCGGCGAGTGGAAGCCCGACCGGAACGGCAGCACCTCGAACAGCACGCGCTGCGCGCGCAGTTTCGCGGCGACCGCGTCCGTGCGCGCGGCCGGTGCGCAGAGGATCGCCTGGTGATTGCAGTTGTCGTGCGTGATCGCGACGTCCGGCTCGGCAGCGAACAGCGCCTCGAGCCGCGCGCGGCCCGTGCCCGCCGCGACGTACCGGACGTCCGCCACGCGCGACGTCCCCGGACGCAGCGAGTCGATGAACCGTTCGGTGGCCGCCTCGTCGAACATTCCGGCGGCTACCATGCCCGACCACTCGCCGATGCTGTGGCCGGCGAGCAGGTCGGGGCGGAGCCCGACCGCATCGGCGGCGCGCAGCAGGAAGCGCGACAGCAGCAGCACACGCAGCGCCTGGTGCTCGAGATCGGGCGCGGCGACGTCGGGGGGCGCGACGCCAAGCCCGCGGGCCAGCGACTCGACTTCCGGCGCGAACTCCGCTTCGATCCCCGGGAACAGGAATGCGACCTTCCCGCCGGCGGCGATCAGCCCTTGCGGCGTGACATGGATGCCGTCGCGCCCGTGGCGCGGACGCCCTGCCGCGATCGCCGCCAGCGCCCTGGCGCGCCGCTCCGGTGTCGGCTCGAACAGCGCGACGCGCGCCGGCCCCGCCCCGCCGCGCTCGTCGCGGTCGAGCGCCTGCGCCAGCGCGGCCGTCGTCGCCGCGGCGGCGAGGAACGCGTCGGCCGTCACCGGCCCCGCGTCGGCCGTCACCGGCGCCGCATCGGCCGCCGCCGGCCCCGCGTCGTCCGGAAGCGAAGTCCCGCGGCGCACGCGCGCGGGGGCGGGCTCCGCATCGACGATCACGTGCGCGTTGATGCCGCCGAAGCCGAACGCGTTGACGGCCGCACGGCGGATGTCCGCGTCCCACGGCTCCGCGACAGCCAGCGGCCGGAAGCGCGTCGCGTCGAGCGCGGGATTGGGCTCGTCGCAGTGGAGCGTGGGCAGCCGCACGCCGTGGTACACGGCGAGCGCCGCCTTGATGAGGCCGGCCGCGCCCGACGCGGGCATCGCGTGGCCGATCATCGACTTGACCGAGCCCACCGGAATGCGCGCGGCGTCGGTCGGCGCGGGTCCGAAGAAGCGGCCGAGCGTGGCGATCTCCGCCGCGTCGCCGGCGGGTGTCGCCGTACCGTGCGCCTCCAGGAAGCCGAGTGTTGCCGGCGACAGTCCCGCTGCGGTCCACGCGCGCTCGAGCGCCAGCAGCTGGCCCTCGACGCGCGGCGTCATCAGGCTGACGTCGCGGCCGTCGCTCGCGAGGCCCACGCCGCGGATCACCGCGTAGACGCGGTCGCCGTCGCGCCGCGCGTCCGCGGCGCGCTTCAGCACGAGCATGCCGAGTCCCTCGCCGATCAGCAGGCCGTCGGCGCGCCGGTCGAACGGCCGGATCTGCTGGTCGCGCGACAGCGCGCCCAGCTGCGAAAACACGCTCCAGAACACCGGGTCGTGGCACAGGTGGACGCCGCCGGCGAGCACGAGGTCGGCCGACGCGGACAGCAGCGACCGGCACGCGTGGTCGACCGCGACGAGCGTGCTCGCGCACGCGGCGTCGAGCGTGTACGCGGAGCCCCCGAGATCGAGGCGGTTGGCGATGCGCGAGGCGACGAGGTTGGGCACGAGCCCGATCGCGGTGTCCGGCCCGTAGACGCCGCAGCGCGCCTGGAACTCGCGCTTGACGGCTGCGAGCTCGTCTTCCTTCGCGTCGGGCAGCAGCGACCGCAGCGCGTCGACGAGCTGCGGGCCGCCGCGCGTGATGTTGACCAGACGCAGCATCGCGGGGCCCAGGTAGTTGCCGCGGCCCAGCACGACGTCGGTTCGAGCGCGCGGAAACGCCCGGTCGGCGTAGCCGGCGTCCGCGAGCGCTGCCGTGGCGACCTCGAGGGCGAGCAGCTGGTCGGGCTCGGCGCCCTGCGCCGCGATCGGCATGATGCCGAACGCCGCGGCGTCGAACGTCGCGTAGTCGTCGATGAAGCCGCCGCGCCGCGCGTAGAAGCGGTCGGGCGCGGTGGACGCGGGGTCGTAGTACGCGGGGTCCCAGCGCGCGGCGGGAACGTCGGTGATCGCGTCGACGCCGTCGCGCAGATTGCGCCAGTAGGTGGCGAGATCCGGCGCCCGCGGGAAGATGCACGCCATCCCGACGATTGCGACGTCACGTTCCATCGACGGACTCCGGCCCGACCGCGACCGCTACATCAGGCGCGCCGGATCCCCGCGCATCAGGATGACCTGCGCGTCGTCCGCCGGGCCGTGCAGCAGCTCGTCCACGAAGGTCGCGGCACCGGCATCCGGGTCGATGAGGCCAATCCCGCGCTTCGCGTACTCGCGCTCGAGCTCGGGCGACACCATGCCCGCCCCGCCCCAGGGACCCCAGTTGATCGACAGCACGCGGCCCGGCAGGCGCCGCTTGAGCGTCGCTGCCAGCCGGTCGAGATAGTCGTTCGCGGCCGCGTAGTCGGACTGCCCACGGTTGCCGAACGTCGCGGCGATGCTCGAGAAGAAGACGATGAAGCCGACGTCGTCGCGCACGCTGCGCGCGATGGCGAGCGCGCCGTTGACCTTGGTGTCGAACACGCGGGCGAAGGACTCGGGCGTCTTGTCGCGCGCGAGCTTGTCCTCGATCACGCCTGCGCCGTGGATCACGCCGTCGAGCCGTCCGCGCTCCGCGTAGATGCGCGCGACGAGTGCCGCGACCGCGTCCGCGTCGCGCACGTCGACCTGGTGATACGCCGGGGTGGCGCCCGCGGCGGCCAGCGCCGCCAGCGTGGACCGCACTTCGCGCGCCGCCATCACGCGCGCGCACTCGGCCTCGATCTCCGCCGGTCTGCGGCCGCCGCGCGCGATCAGCGCCCGCCGCACCGCCACCTCGTCCCCGGCATCGCGCAGATCCGCGTCGTCCATGGCCGCCGGCTGCGGCGTGCGGCCGACGAGCTCGAGCCTGCAGCCGAACCGCCGCGCGAGTTCCAGTGCAATGCGAGCGGTGATGCCGCGCGCACCGCCGGTCAGCAGCACGACCGACTCGCGGCCGAGCGCGACGCCGGCGCCGTCACCGCCGTTGCGCTCCGCCGCGACCACGCGCGGCACGCGGCGCTCGCCTTCGCGCGAGTACTCGACGACGTCGGCGTCGTCGGCGGAGTTGAGCTCGTCGAGAATCGTCCGCGCGAGCTCGTTGGCGCCGAAGCGCGGCAGGAAGTACGCGAAGCGCAGCTGCCGGTCCGGCCACTCCTTGGAGAGGCTCTTGATCATCCCCGACACGCCGGCGGCCGGCGGTGCGAGCGCGCCGGTCGGCGGGGCGCCGTTCACGGCCGGCGCCATGCCGGCGACCAGCACGTGGCTCGCGCCGCTGACGAGCGCGTGGCGGACGCGGCCGAAGAGCGCGGGCACGTCGTCGGCCGACCAGTCGGCGCGCATCGGCGTCAGGTCCACCAGCGCGTCGAGACTGCCGTTGGCCGTGTTGTCGTCCTGCGCGTGCCCCCTCGAACCCGCCGCGGCGAGACCGTCGAGCAGTTCGTTCTGCAGCGAAGGCACGGCCCCGACGATGCCGATCGCGCGGTCGGCGAGCGACCACGCGCCATTCGCGCGCCTGGTCGGCGCGAGTTCGACCACGTAGCGCTCGACCGCAGGCGCCGCCGCGTCCGGCGCGCCCTCGGCGCGCGTGGCAGGCGCCGCTGCCGCGGCATCGGCCGCTGCCGCGGGCGTCGCTGCGGCGCCCGCGACCAGCGGCCGCAGCGCGTCGATGATGCCGCGCAGCGTCTTGATCGCGACCAGGTTCTCCGGCAGTTGCTCGACCCCGCCGCCAGCGACCTGTCCCAGATGCTCGGCGACCGCGCCCAGGATCTCGACCCGCTTGATCGAGTCGATCGACAGGTCCGCCTCGAGGTCGAGGTCGAGCTCGAGCATCTCCGTCGGGTAACCGGTTCGCTGCGCGACGATCGACAGCAGCACGTGCGCGATGTCGGCGGGCGCCCGCGTCTCGGCGGCGCGCGCGCTCGCGGCCGCCGGCGCCGCATCCGCCGCCGGCACATCGGCACGCACTGCCGGCGGCTCCACCACCGGCGACGCCACGACGTCGATCGGCGCGCGCGACGGCGCGTCGGCCGCGCCGAGGTAGCCCAGCATCACGCGCCGCTGCGTTTCGACCAGCTCGCGCATGTTGCGCAGGTATTCGAGCACCGCCGCCTGCCGATCGTCGCCGGCGGCCGCCGCCGCCTGCGCGGCGATCACTACCGGTGCGCGCACCGGTCGCAGCGCGTGCGCGGGAGGCTCGCCGTGCATCGGCCACGCGCGCTGGCCGTCGATCCACCAGCCGTTGGCGGTGACACGCGCGGGCGGCGGCGCGGCCAGATCGACCACCTTCGCATCGCGGCCCGCGTACAGCGCGTCCGCCTGCACCGGCACGCCGTGCGCCGCGAGCTCGCCCAGCGCGAGCAGCAGCTGCACGACGCCGTGCTCGCCGTCGCGGTCGCACGCGACCGCGACATGCGGCCGTCCGCGCAGCACCTTGCCGACGAGCCCGGTGAGCACGCGGCCGGGTCCGGCCTCGACGAAGATGCGCGCGCCCGCCGCGTACATCGCCTCGATCTCGGACGCGAACCGCACCGGCTTGCCAATGTGCTCGGCGAGCCGCGCCCGCACCGCGCCGGCGTCCGCCGGATACGCGTCGGCAGTGGTGTTCGAATACACGACCTGCGCGGGCGCGGCGACCTCGATTTCCGCCAGGTCCGCCGCGAACGCGGCGCATGCCGCGTGCGCGAGCGGGCTGTGGAACGCGCACGCCACCGGAATGGTCCTGGCCGACATGCCAGCCGCCGCGAGGTGCGCGGTCGCGGCCACCACCGCACCGGTCGGGCCGGAGATCACCGTCTGGTCCGGCGCGTTCTCGTTGGCGACGACGACGCCGTCGAAATCCGCGATCGCCCGGGCGACGTCGGCCGCCGCGCCGCCCACGGCGGCCATCGTGCCGGCGTCGCCGGTGGCGATGCAGGCGTCGAGGATGCGCACGCCGCGGCGCTCGCTCAATGCCGGCAGCGCCGCCGCGGGGAGCGCACCGGCTGCCGCCAGCGCTACCAGCTCGCCGTAGCTGTGGCCAGCCATCATGTCGGCGCGTACGCCGAGCCGCGCGAGCAGATCCGCGAGCGCCAGTCCCGCAATGCCGAGTGCCGGCTGCGCGACGCGCGTGTCGGTCAGCGCGCGCTTCTGCGCGGCCGCCTCCTCGGGCGTCCACGCGGTCGGCGGGAACATCACGTCGCGCCAGCGCTGACCGTGCTCCAGATGGCGCTGGAGCTCGGGGAACGCGAGGAAGAGGTCGGAGAGCATCCCGACGCGCTGCGAGCCCTGGCCGGGGAACAGGAACGCCACCTTGCGCGGGCCTTCGGCCGGCGCAGCATCGCGCAGGAACACCCCGGAGGCGTGGGCGGTGCCGGCGCGCGCGAGCCCGACCTTGTGCGCGAGGTCGGCGGCGTCGCGCGCGACGAGCGCGACCTGGACGGGAGCATCGCCCGCCGACGCGGAGCGCGCGACGTCGCGCAGCGCAACGGCGCCGGACGCCGCGTACGCGACCACGGCGTCGGCGCGCGCCAATGCGTCCGCGCGGTCGGTGCCGCGCAGCAGGATGAGCTCGGCCGGCCATCGCGCGCCGCCGCTCTCGGGCTCGGTGCCTTCGTAGGCTTCCAGCACCGCATGGAAGTTGGTGCCGCCGAAGCCGAACGCGCTGACGCCGGCTAAGCGCGCGTGGCCCGGCCACGGCCGGGCGCGGTTCGACAGCGTGAACGGCGACTCCGGCGACCAGCCGGGATTCGGCCGCTCGATGTTGAGCGTCGGCGGCAGCACGCGCCGATGGAGCGCGAGCGCGGCCTTCACGAGGCCCGCCACGCCGGCCGTGCACTTCGTGTGTCCGATCTGCGACTTGATCGACCCCAGCGCGATGCTGCCGGCGGTCGCGCCGCCACTGCCGAAGAAGCCGTTGAGCGTCTCGAGCTCGGTGCGGTCGCCGACGACGGTGCCCGTCCCGTGCGCCTCGACGAGCCCGACCTTCGCCGGCGCGACGCCCGCCTTCCGGTACGCGCGCGCCAGCGTGCGCTGCTGGCCCTGCGCGCGCGGCGCCGTGAGGCCCAGGCTCTTGCCATCGCTGCCGCTGCCCACGCCCTTGATCACCGCATAGACGCGGTCGCCGTCGCGCTCGGCGTCGGCGAGCCGCTTCAGCACGATCGCCACCACGCCTTCGCCCAGCGTGATGCCGTCGGCCGCGGCGTCGAACGTGCGGCACTGGCCGGACGGCGACAGTGCGTGCACGCTCGCGAACACGAGGTAGTCGGTGATGCTGTTGTGCAGGTCGGCGCCGCCGCAGATCACGACGTTGCTGTTGCCGGTCGCGAGCTCCTTGCACGCCAGGTCCACGGCGGCGAGCGACGACGCGCACGCCGCGTCGACGGTGAAGTTCGAGCCGCCGAGGTCGAGCCGATTGGCGATGCGTCCGGAGATGACGTTCGACAGGATGCCGGGAAACGAGTCCTCGGTGAGCCGCGGCAGCACGGCCTCGAACGCCGGCGGCAGCGGGCCCGCAAGCTGGCGGTAGAAGGCGCGGAAGCCGTAAGCGCCGGCGAGATCGGTGCCGGCTTCGGCGCCGAAGATCACCGACGTGTTCTCGCGATCGAACTCGCGCGTGGCGTATCCGGCGTCGGCGAGCGCCCGGCGGGACACCTCGAGCGCCAGCAGCTGTACGGGCTCGATCGCGGAGAGCGACGTCGGCGGAATGCCGTAGGCCAGCGGATCGAACGGATACGGGTCGAGGAAGCCGCCCCACTTCGACGGCGTCATCTCGCCGTTCATCGACTTGCCGTCGTAGAACTCGTCGACGCGCCAGCGGTCCGCCGGCACCTCGCGGATGCTGTTGACGCCGGCGACGACGTTGGCCCAGAACGCATCGAGGTCCGGCGCCCCCGGCAGGATCGCCGCCATGCCCACGATCGCGATGTCCGCCGGCCGCGCATCGGAACGCGCGGCGGCCGCACTTGCCACCGCCGCGAGCTGCGCGCCGGCGCCTTCGACCACGTCACGGTGCAGTTGCGCGACCGTCGTCACGCCGGCGCGCAGCGCGGCGACCTGGCCCAGCATGACCATCCCTTCGCGCCGCTGCACGTCGGCGTCGACGCGCACGAGCGCGTCGCCGTCGCGGCGGACGCCCTTCGCGGCGATCCGCAGCCGGCCGAGGTTCAACTCCTCCAGCGCCTGCCACATCGCCTGCGCCGGCACGCCCTCGCGCTGCAGCCGCTCGCGCTCGGCACGAAACGCGCGCACGTAGTCGGTGTCGGCGCAACGGGTCGCGTGGCCGGGCGCGGTCTCGAGCAGCACGGTCTCGGTGCAGGCGAGCGCCGTCTGCTGGAAGCCCGCCTCGATCGCGCCCGCCGCCACCGCCTCGCGGGTGAACAGGTACGCGGTGCCCATCAGCACGCCGATCGCAGCGCCCCGCTCGACCAGCGGCGCCGCCAGCGCGGCGACCATCGCCGCCGAACGTCCGTCGTGAATACCGCCGGCGAACACGATCTCGAGTTCGGACGGATCCGGATGCGCGAGCAGGCGCGCGACCTGCTGTTCCCACAGCACGAGACTCGAGCGCGGCCCCACGTGGCCGCCGCACTCCATGCCTTCGAACACGAAGCGCCGCGCGCCCTGCTTGAGAAACAGGTCGAGCAGGCCCGGCGACGGCGTGTGCAGGAACGTCGCGATGCCGAGGTCCTGGAGCGGCTGCGCCTGCGCGGGTCGGCCGCCCGCGATCAGCGCCACCGGCGGCTTGATCCGGCGCACGACTTCGAGCTGCTCTTCCCGCAGTTCGGCCGGCACGAAGCCCAGGATGCCCACCCCCCAGGTGCGGCCCGCGAGCCGCTGCGCGGTCTCGGTGAGCAGCGCCTCCACTTCCGCGCCGCGCATCAGCGCGAGCGCCAGAAACGGCACGGCGCCCGCCTCGGCGACCGCCTGCGCGAACGGCGCACGGTCCGACACGCGCGTCATCGGTCCCTGGAAGATCGGATAGCGGACGGTCAGGCGGGCCGCGAGCGGCGCGCCTTCCCCGAGCGCCTGCTGCTCGCGCGCCGCGGCGACGCCGTGCGCGATGGCCGCCGCGACGCCGCGCACGATGCCGCCCACGGTGCGGAAGCGGTCGGCCAGCGGCCGTGCGAACGCGGCGTCCTGTCCCGCCGGCAGCAATTGCGCGACGAGATCGCGCCCGCCGAGAAGCGCGCGCACCTCCGCGGCGGGCAGTTGCGCCCTCACCGGCAGATCGGGCCGCGTGTACACGCGATGGCCGGCAATCAGCGCGGTCTCGCTGCCGTCCATCGCGGCGACTGCCGACCTGACCGGCGGCGGCAGTGTCGATTCGCGCGCGAGCGAGAGCTGCGCGTCGAGGACGACGCCAGCCGCGCCGCCGGCAATGCAGGCCGCGGCCGTATGCAGACCGACGCCGCCCTGCACCCAGACGGGCAGCGTCGCCGCGCCGGCCAGCGCCTGCAGCAGGACCAGCGACGTCTCCTCGCCGACGCGCCCGCCGCTCTCGGCCCCTTTCGCGATCAGCCCGTCCGCGCCAGCCGCCGCCGCCGCCTGCGCCTCCGCGACGGAGGTGACCTGCACGAGTACCGCGAGCCCCGCCTCGCGCCAGCGCGCCAGCGGCGCCCCGGCGTCGACGACGATCGCGCCGACGCACGGGGGCAGCGCCACGCCGTCGAGCACCGCGGCGTCCGGTACGCGCAAACCCACCGCATCTTCGCCGAAGGATGCAAGATCCGCGATCGCGGCCCGCGCCCGCGCCGGGTCGCGCCCGACGTCGAGCACACCGAGCGCGCCCGCGCGGCACGCGGCGCGCACGACGGCGACGTCAGGAGTTTCGAACGGCGAGATTGCGACGATTGGGCGGGACAGCGATGGCATCGGGTTTCCTGCGGCCTTGATCATGAATTCCTGTGCAGTGCAACGTAGATCCGGTCGCCCCGGAAGGGCACTCCCGAAAAGAGTTCGAAATTAGCAGCGACGACGCACTGCCGCAAGCGATTTTGCGCTTGTGCAACATGGCGTTTGTCGTTCACAGACAGGGCAGAAGCGGCCTTTCCTAGTGCAAATAGGACATTGTCATGAAACTCGGTACGGTGCGGCTGGTTGCAGCCGCGCAACAACGGCCGCGTTTCAGCCATAGCGGACCGACAGTATCTCGTAGCTGCGCACGCCGCCCGGCGCCTGCACGTCCGCGACATCGCCTTCGCCCTTGCCGATCAGCGCGCGCGCGATCGGCGAATTGATCGAGATCTTGCCGTGCTTGATGTCGGCCTCGTCGTCGCCGACGATCTGGTAGGTGACCTCATCGCTGCTGTCGAGGTCGGCGAGCGCGACCGTCGCGCCGAACACGACGTGCGGAACGTCGAGGGTCGCGGGGTCGATGACCTGCGCGTTGGCCAGCTTCGCCTCGACCTCCGAGATGCGGCCCTCGATGAAACCCTGCCGCTCCTTCGCGGCGTCGTAGTCGGCGTTCTCGGACAGGTCGCCATGCGCGCGCGCCTCGGCGATCGCCTGGATCACCGCGGGGCGGTCGACGGTCTTCAGCCGATGCAGCTCGTGCTTCAGGCGCTCGGCGCCGGCGACGGTCATGGGAACTTTGCTCATCGTGGGTTCGCCTGAAGCAAGTCTTGAACCACGAAGGTCACGAAGGACACGACAAAATCCATGCCCTGCCTGCCTTCATGGTCTTCGTGCCGTTCGTGCTCTTCGTGGTTCAAGGTTCGCATTCCCCGTGGCTAGCCAGAAAGACGCTCGTGCAGCGCCTGGATCGCGTACGGCGTCAGCCCGCGCATCGCGCGCATGCCGATGGCCGCCGCGCGCGCCCCGGCGAGCGTCGTGTACGTCGGCACCTGGTCGACCAGCGCGGCGCGGCGGATCTGGTAGCTGTCGCGGATCGCCGCGCGCTTCTCCTCGACCGTGTTCACCACGAGCGCGATCTCGTCGTTCATCAGCATGTCGACGATGTGCGGCCGCCCTTCCGCCACCTTGTTCACCGTCGCCACCCTGACGCCGGCTGCCTCCAGCGCGGCCGCCGTGCCGCGGGTGGCGACCAGCTCGAAGCCCAGCTCGGCGAGCATCCTCGCCGTCTCGACCACGCGCGGCTTGTCGCTGTTCTTCACGCTGATGAACGCGCGCCCCGCGGAAGGCAGACGCACGCCGGCCGCGAGCTGGCTCTTGACGAACGCCTCGCCGAACGACTCGCCGACGCCCATCACCTCCCCGGTGGACTTCATCTCGGGGCCGAGGATCGTGTCCACCCCCGGGAACTTGATGAACGGAAAGACCGCCTCCTTGACCGAGTAGTACGGCGGCACGACCTCGCCGGCGATGCCCTGCGCCGACAGCGCCTGCCCGACCATGCAGCGCGCCGCGATCTTCGCGAGCGCCCGGCCGGTGGCCTTCGACACATAGGGGACCGTGCGCGACGCGCGCGGGTTGACCTCCAGCACGAAGACCGTGCCGCGGCCCTCGTCGTCGAACTGGATCGCGAACTGCACGTTCATCAGGCCGACGACGGACAGGCCCTTCGCCATGGCGATCGTCTGCGCGCGCAGCGCCTGCTGCAGCTCCTGCGACAGCGAGTGCGGCGGCAGCGAGCACGCGGAGTCGCCGGAGTGCACGCCCGCCTGCTCGATGTGCTCCATGATGCCGCCGATCACGACCTCGGTCCCGTCGCAGACGGCGTCGACGTCCACCTCGATCGCGTCGTTGAGGAAGCGGTCGAGCAGCACCGGGGAGTCGTTGCTGACCTTGACCGCCTCGCGCATGTAGCGCTCGAGCTCGCGCTGCTCGTGCACGATCTCCATCGCGCGCCCGCCCAGCACGTAGCTCGGCCGCACGACGAGCGGGTAGCCGATCTCGCCCGCCGCCGCGATCGCCGCCTCCTCGGTGCGTGCCGTGCGGTTGGGCGGCTGCTTCAAACCGAGCCGGTGCAGCAGCTGCTGGAAGCGCTCGCGGTCCTCCGCCATGTCGATCATGTCCGGCGACGTGCCGATGATCGGCACGCCGTTGCGCTCGAGGTCGCGCGCGAGCTTGAGCGGCGTCTGCCCGCCGTACTGGACGATGACGCCCCACGGGCGCTCGACGTGCACGATCTCGAGCACGTCCTCGAGCGTCAGCGGCTCGAAGTACAGGCGGTCGGACGTGTCGTAGTCGGTCGAGACGGTCTCCGGATTGCAGTTGACCATGATCGTCTCGTAACCGTCCTCGCGCAGCGCCATCGCCGCGTGCACGCAGCAGTAGTCGAACTCGATCCCCTGCCCGATGCGGTTCGGCCCGCCGCCGAGCACCACGACCTTCTTCCGGTCGGTGGGCGCCGCCTCGCATTCCTCCTCGTACGTCGAGTACATGTACGCGGTCTTCGTCGCGAACTCGGCGGCGCAGGTGTCGACGCGCTTGAACACCGGCCGGATCCCCAGCGCGTGTCGGCGCGCACGCACGTCGGCCTCCGTCACCTTGAGCAGGTACGCGAGCCGGCGGTCGGCGAAGCCCTTGCGCTTGAGCGCACGCAGCTCGTCCGCCGCAAGCGACGGCAGCGTCCGCCGCTCGAGGGCGAGCTCGAGGTCGACGATCTCCTTGATCTGCGCCAGGAACCAGCGGTCGATCCGCGTGTACGCGTGGATCTCCTCGAGCGACATGCCGATGCCGAAGGCGTCGGCGACGTACCACAGCCGCTCGGCGCGCGGGTAGGCGAGCTCGTCGCCGATCTTCTCCGGGTCGACGCTCTTCAGGTTGAAGCCGTCCACGCCCGTCTCGAGGCCGCGCAGCGCCTTCTGCAGCGACTCCTGGAACGTGCGGCCGATCGCCATCACCTCGCCGACCGACTTCATCTGCGTGGTGAGCCGGTCGTCGGCCTGCCGGAACTTCTCGAACGCGAAGCGCGGCACCTTGGTGACCACGTAGTCGATCGTCGGCTCGAACGACGCGGGTGTGGCCCCGCCGGTGATGTCGTTGGCGAGCTCGTCGAGCGTGTAGCCGACGGCGAGCTTCGCCGCGATCTTCGCGATCGGGAAGCCGGTCGCCTTCGACGCCAGCGCCGAGCTGCGCGACACGCGCGGGTTCATCTCGATCACGACCATGCGGCCGTCGGCCGGGTCGATCGCGAACTGCACGTTCGAGCCGCCGGTGTCGACGCCGATCTCGCGCAGCACGGCGATCGACGCGTCGCGCATGATCTGGTACTCCTTGTCGGTCAGCGTCTGCGCCGGCGCCACCGTGATCGAGTCGCCCGTGTGCACGCCCATCGGGTCGAGGTTCTCGATCGAGCAGACGATGATGCAGTTGTCCTTCTTGTCGCGGACGACCTCCATCTCGAACTCTTTCCAGCCGAGCAGCGACTCCTCGATCAGGATCTCGCGCGTCGGCGAGAGATCGAGGCCGCGCTTCACCATGTCGACGAACTCGTCCTTGTTGTAGGCGATGCCGCCGCCGGTGCCGCCCAGCGTGAACGACGGCCGGAGCACGGCCGGGAAGCCGATGCCCGCCTGCACGTCGAGCGCCTGCTCGAGGTTGTGCGCGATGCCGGAGCGCGCCGAGCCGAGCCCGATCCGCGTCATCGCCGCCTTGAACTTCTCGCGGTCCTCCGCCTTGTCGATCGCCTTCTTCGACGCGCCGATAAGCTCGACGTCGAACCGGTTGAGCACGCCCTCGCGCGCCAGGTCGAGCGCGCAGTTCAGCGCGGTCTGGCCGCCCATCGTCGGCAGCAGCGCGTCGGGCCGCTCGCGCTCGATGATCCGCGCGACCATCGGCCACGTGATGGGCTCGATGTAGGTGACGTCGGCCATCTCGGGATCGGTCATGATCGTCGCCGGGTTGCTGTTGACGAGGATGACCCGGTACCCCTCCTCGCGCAGCGCCTTGCACGCCTGCGCGCCCGAGTAGTCGAACTCGCACGCCTGCCCGATGATGATCGGGCCCGCGCCGATGATCAGGATGCTGTCGATGTCGGTGCGTTTGGGCATGAATTCAAAGTCCCACAAAGAGGCGCTGAGACGCAGAGGAAAGCGAAGCGCGGCTCTCTGCGTCTGTGCGTCTCATTGTGAATGCGCCTTCCGCTCCATCAGCGCGACGAAGCGGTCGAACAGGTACGCGACGTCGTGCGGGCCGGGACTTGCCTCCGGGTGCCCCTGGAAGCAGAACACCGGGCGGTCGTTCCACGCCATGCCCTGCAGGCTGCCGTCGAACAGCGACACGTGCGTGACGCGCACGTTGGGCGGCAGCGACGCCGGGTCGACGGCAAAGCCGTGATTCTGGCTCGTGATGAGCACCTGCCCGGTATCACGGTCGAGCACCGGGTGGTTCGCTCCGTGGTGACCGAACTTCATCTTGACCGTGCGCCCGCCCGCCGCGAGTCCCAGCAGCTGGTGCCCGAGGCAGATGCCGAATACCGGGAGGCCCTGCGCGATCAGCTCGCGGATCGCCGCGATCGCGTAGTCGCACGGCTCGGGGTCGCCCGGCCCGTTCGACAGGAACACGCCGTCCGGAGCGAGCGCTATCACGTCGGGCGCCGGCGTCTGCGCCGGCACCACGGTCAGCCGGCAGCCGCGCTCGGCCAGCATGCGCAGGATGTTGTGCTTGACGCCGAAGTCGTAGGCGACGACGTGGAATCGCGCATCGCCCATGGGACGGTAGCCGGTGCCGAGCACCCACGTACTCGCCGTCCACTCGTACGGCGCCGCGCAGCTCACGACCTTCGCCAGGTCCTGCCCCGCCATCGACGGCGCCGCGCGCGCGGCGGCGACCGCGCGTGCCGCGACGGCAGCGTCCACCCCGGCGCCGGCGGCGATGCACCCGTTCTGCGCGCCGTGCTCGCGCAACAGGCGCGTGAGCTTGCGCGTGTCGAGGTCGGCGATGCCGACGACGTTGGCCTCGCGCAGGTACGCGGTCAGGTCGCGCTCGGAGCGCCAGCTGGAGGCCACCGCCGGCACGTCGCGCACCACGAGCCCGGCGGCGAAGATGCGCCGCGACTCGACGTCGTCGGCGTTGACGCCCACGTTGCCGATGTGCGGGTACGTCAGCGTGACGACCTGGCCCGCGTACGACGGGTCGGTCAGGATCTCCTGATAGCCCGTCATCGCCGTGTTGAACACCACCTCGCCCACCGTCGTGCCGTCGGCGCCGATCGCCCGGCCGCGGAACACCGTGCCGTCGGCGAGCGCGAGCAGCGCGGGCGTGGCCGGCGGGAACAGCGCGGCGGTCGCGGCTACGTTGGCGTCAGGGGCATTCATCGCGGCTCGGCTGCGGTTGGCTCGGGAGCGGCGCCGTCCGCGCGGACCCGAACGGACGGGGACACCCTCCCCGAGGGGTGGACGTGCAAACGGGGAAGGCTCGTCACCTTCCCCGCTTCGACCCCGCGAATTGTACCGCGAACCGCGCGGCGCGACAAACCGGACGGCTAGTACGCCGCGCTGAATCCGCCGTCGACGTAGAGCAGGTGACCGGTCACGAAGTCCGCGGCGGACGAGGCCAGGAACACCGCGGCGCCCGCGATTTCGGGCGGCTCGGCCCAGCGGCCCGCCGGGACGCGCCGCGCGACCCATGCCGAAAACTCCGGATCGGCGACGAGCGGCGCGTTCATCTCGGTGCGGAAGAAGCCGGGCGCGATGCCGTTCACCTGGACGTTGTGCGGCGCCGTCTCGACGGCCAGCGCGCGCGTGAGCATCTTGAGCGCGCCCTTGCTCGCCGCGTACGCGACGATGCGCGGGCGCCCGAGGTCGGATGCGAGCGAGCAGATGTTGACGATCTTGCCGCACCGCCGCGCCTGCATGCCGGGCAGCACGGCGCGAATGACGAAGAACGGCCCGTCGACGTTGGCCGCCTGCAGCGCGCGCCAGTCGGCGGTCGTCAGCTCGGGCAGCGGTTTCCTGACGTTGACCGCGGCGTTGTTGACGAGGATGTCGAGCGGGCCCGCGGCGCGCTCGATCTGCGCGACGCCGGCCGCGACCGCCGCCTCGTCGGTGACGTCGAAGGCGCACGCCGAAACCGCATGCCCGGCGCTCGCGAGCCGCGCCACGGCGGCGTCGAGCTTCGCCCGGTTGCGCCCGTTGATCACGACGGCGGCGCCGGCGGCCGCCAGTCCCTCCGCGATCGCGAAGCCGATGCCCGAGCCGCCGCCGGTGACCAGCGCACGCCGGCCCGTGAGGTCGAACGGGTGCGCGGGCATCAGGCGAGCCCCAGGACCTCGGGCATGTCGAACACGCCGTGCTCGCCGCGCGCACGCTTGCCGGCGACGAACAGGGCCGCGCGCAGCGCGCCGCCGGCGAAGAGCTGTCGCGACGTCGCGCGATGCGCGAGCTCGACGCGCTCGCCGGTGCCGGCAAACACGACCACGTGCTCGCCGACGACGTCGCCGCCGCGCAGCGTCGCGAAGCCGATCGTGCCGGGCTTGCGTTCGCCGGTGACGCCGTGCCGCGCGTACACGGCGTGGTCGCCCAGACGGACGCCGGCGCCGGCGGCGGCGGCCTCGCCCAGCCGCAGCGCGGTGCCGGACGGCGCGTCGATCTTGTGCCGGTGGTGCATTTCGACGATCTCGATGTCGAACGCGGGTCCCAGCGCGCGGGCGGCCGACTCGACGAGCGACAGCAGCACGTTGACGCCGACGCTCATGTTGGCCGCGAAGACGATCGGGATCTCGCGCCCGAATCCGGCGAGCGCCGCCTTCTGCGCGGCGTCGAGACCGGTGGTGCCGACGACCGCGGCCACGCGGTGCCGCGCGCACGCGGCGAGATGCGCGAGGGTCCCTTCGGGCCGGGTGAAGTCGATGAGCACGTCCGCGCGGGCGACCGCCGCGTCGACGTCGGCGGCGACGACCACGCCGGTCGCGCGGCCGCAGCCCTCGCCGGCGTCGTGCCCGAGTGCCGGACTGCCGGGCACGTCGAGGGCCGCCGTCAGCGCGAGGCCCGGGTGCGCGACGACCGCGTCCACCAGCGCCCGGCCCATGCGGCCTCCGGCCCCGGCGACGGCGACACGAACGTCGTTCCCGGCGCTGGCGGCCGCCATCGTCAGGGTGTGGCCGCCGCCGCCGGGTCGGCGATCTTCTTGAAGAAGTCGATGACCTTGCCGACGATGCCGGCGTCCTGCCCGTACGGGTCCTCGGGCAGCGAGCGCGTCGCCGCCACGCGGTTCAGCTCCTGCGCCGACGGCGGCATCTCGTCGCCTTCCCAGCGCGCGAGGAGGTCGTCCTTGAAGTAGACGGTGAAGAGGCGATGCTCGCGCACGCGGCCGGCGCTGCGGAACTCGTACACGTAGTCCCAGCGGTTGTCGCGGAACGCGCTGACGACGAGCGGCGTGCCGAGCACGCCGCGGACCTGCGGCTTCGTCTGGCCGGCCTTCAGCCGGTCGACCATGTCCTGCGACAGGTAGTTGCCCTGGTTGATGTCGAGCTTGTAGACGCCGAATTGCGTGATCAGCGGGATGTAGTTGTCGAACGGCTGCGTGATGGTCGTGCAGCCGGCGAGCGCGGCACCGGCGAGCGCCGCGACGAGTGCGCGGCGAACGGACGGGCGGCGTCGGTCGGGCACGGTCCGGGTCATCGCGCTATTATAGCCGGTGCCCCCGCCTGGACAGCCCCCATGAGCTCTCCGCAGGACCTCAAGAGCGCCGGCCTCAAGGCCACGCTGCCGCGCCTCAAGATCATCAACCTGTTCGAGGCGTCGAAGGTGCGGCACCTGACGGCCGAGGACGTCTACAAGCTGCTGCTGTCCGAAGGGCTCGACATCGGCCTCGCGACCGTCTACCGCGTGCTGACGCAGTTCGAGCAGGCCGGCCTGCTGGTCCGCCACCACTTCGAGTCCGGCAAGGCGGTGTTCGAACTGAACCAGGGCACGCACCACGACCACCTGGTCTGCCTGCAGTGCGGGCGGGTCGAGGAGTTCTACGACCCGGAAATCGAGAAGCGCCAGAACAAGGTCGCGCGCGAACGCGGGTTCGAGATCAGCGAGCACGCGCTGTATCTGTACGCCGACTGCACCAAGCCGCGGTGTCCGCACCGCAAGAGCGGCGACGCGAACGACTGACGGTCCGACCGCGCACTGCGCGGGCAGCCGTCATCCCGAGGAGCGCAGCGACTAGGGATCCCGCGCGAGCCACGATCGGCCGGGGGCACGCGGGGTCAGCCCCTGATCGTGCGGTAACGCGCCCCCCGCCGATCCGCCCGGTGGTGCCCTGGCGCGACGCCCAAAGGTCTGACCCCGGCTAGCGGCGGAGGTCGGCGAACCGGAACCCCAGCAGCAGCAGCGCGCCGAAGTAGGCGGCGGCACCCGCGACGACGATCCACGCGAGCCGTCCTGCCTTCGCCCACAGGCCCGCGTCGAGCCACCAGTCCGCGGGTCCCGCCAGCCAGTACAGGACCGCCGCCAGCACACCGAGCGCGACGACGAGCCGGGAGGCGAACGCGAGCCAGCCCGGCCGCGCGACGTAGACGCCGCCGCGCCGCAGGAACCAGAAGAGGAGTCCGGCGTTCACGCACGCGCCGAGGCTCGTCGCCAGCGTCAGGCCCGCGTGCCCCAGCGGCCACATCAGGATCACCGCGAGCGTCTGCGTGACGAGCACGGTCAGGAAGGCGATCTTCACCGGCGTCCTGATCTGCTGGCGCGCGTAGAAGCCCGGCGCCAGGATCTTGACGAGGATCAGCGCCGTCAGGCCGACGCTGTAGCCCAGCAGCGCCGCGCGCGTCTGCCAGACGTCGTGGATGCCGAACTTCCCGTACTGGTAGAGCGTCGCGATCAGCGGCACCGCGAGCAGCCACAGTGCGAACGCGGCCGGCAGCGCGAGCAGGAACGCGAGCCGCAGCCCCCAGTCGAGCAGTGCCGCGTACTCGGCGGGATTGTCGTCGCTGTGGTGCTGCGCGAGGCTCGGCAGCAGCACGGTGCCCAGCGCCACGCCCAGCAGCGCGGTCGGGAACTCCATCAGCCGGTCCGCGTACGCGATCCACGAAATGCGGCCGTCGCCCAGCAGCGCCGCGAGCTGCGTGTTGATGAGCGCGGAGATCTGCGCCGCCGAGACGCCGAGGACCGCCGGGCCCATCAGCAGCAGCACCCGCCGCACGCCCTCGTCGCGCCAGTCGAAGCGCGGGCGCGGCAGCATCCCGATGCGCGCGAGCGGCGCCACCTGCAGCGCGAGTTGCGCGATGCCGCCGATCGCGACCCCCCAGGCCAGCGCGAGGATCGGCGGGTCGAAGAACCGCGCGAGGAAGACCGCGGCGCCGATGATCGACAGGTTGAGCAGCACCGGCGTGAACGCCGGGATCGCAAAGCGCCGGTAGACGTTGAGCACGCCGCCGGCGAGCGACACCAGCGAGACGAACAGGATGTACGGGAAGACGATCCGGATCATCTCCGCCGTCAGCTCGACCTTGCCCGGCGTGCGGGCGAAGCCGCCGGCCAGCACGTACACGAGCCACGGCGCGGCCAGCACGCCGACGACCGACACGGCAAGCAGCGCGACGGCGAGCAGCGTGCCGACCCGGCCGACCAGGTCGCGCGTCGCGGCCTCGCCGCGCTGCCGGTGGTATTCGGTCAGGATCGGCACGAACGCCTGCGAGAACGCGCCTTCCGCGAACATCCGGCGCAGGATGTTGGGCAGCCGGAACGCCGCCTCGAACGCGTCCATCTGCATCCCGGCGCCGAAGACCGTCGCCTTCAGGCTCTCGCGCGCGAGGCCGGTGATTCGCGACAGCAGCGTCATCCCGCTGACGGTGGACAGGGCGCGAAGGAGGTTCAAGGGAGCGCAGGGATCGGGACGGCGGGCAGCCACCGCCCATGCAGGCGGCGGCAAGCCCTTGTCGGGGCAGCGAATTCGGGTTATTATTACTGGCTAACCCGGAATTATCCAAACCGCTTTTTCGACACCATCGAGCATCCCGGCAGGGATCGCGAGGAAAAGGAAGACCTCCCCATGGCCAATTCGGCGCAAGCCAAGAAGCGCGCCCGGCAGGCGGAAGCGACGCGCAAGCGCAACGCGAGCCTCAAGTCGGAGCTGCGCACCGCAGTGAAGAAGGTCCGCAAGGCGATCGCGGGCGGCGACAAGGCCGTCGCCGCGAAGACCATGCAGGAATCGCAGGCGGTGATGGACCGCATCGCCGACAAGAAGGTCGTGCACAAGAACATGGTTTCGCGCACGAAGTCGCGGCTGTCGTCGGCGATCAAGGCGCTCGCCTGACGCTGCGCCCTCCGGCGCGAACGCGACGGCGCCGCATGGCGCCGTCGTCGTTTCCGGGAACCGCCGCACGCGCGTGGCGCCGCGGATCCGCGTGCTAGTATCTTGTTTCGAATGACTTTTGCCGCGGGCGGGCGCCCAGCGCGCCTGCCCGCGGCCCGAAGCGCGCATGACCGTCGCCACGCCGAAGCACTTCCTGCAGGTCTCCGACTTCACGCGCGACGAGCTCGACCACCTCTTCGCGCGCACCCGCTGGATCAAGGACCGGTTCAAGCGTTACGAACTCTACCAGCCGCTGCGCGACCGCACGCTGGCCATGGTGTTCGAGAAGGCATCGACGCGCACGCGCGTGTCGTTCGAGGCCGGGATGAACCAGTTGGGCGGCATCGCGATCAACCTCAACCGCGGCGACACGCAGCTCTCGCGCGGCGAGCCGATCGAGGACGTCGCGCGCGTGATCTCGCGGATGGTCGACGTCGTGATGATCCGCACGTTCGGGCAGGACCTGATCGAGCGCTTCGCCGCGCACTCGCGGGTGCCGGTGATCAACGGCCTCACCAACGAGTACCACCCGTGCCAGATCCTCGCCGACGTCTACACGTACGTCGAGCACCGCGGGTCGATCGCGGGCCGCACGGTCGCGTGGGTCGGCGACGGCAACAACGTCTGCAACACGTGGCTGCAGGCGGCGGCGATCCTGGGCTTCACCGTGCACGTCGCCACCCCCTCCGGGTACGCGGTCGACGCCGCGATCGCCGGGCCGTACCGCGACCACTTCCGCGCGTTCGCCGACCCGATGGAGGCGTGCCGCGGCGCCGACCTCGTCACCACCGACGTGTGGACCAGCATGGGCTTCGAGGCCGAGAACGACGCGCGCCGCCGCGCGTTCGCCGACTGGATGGTCGACGCCGACATGATGCGGCAGGCGAAGCCCGACGCGCTGTTCATGCACTGCCTGCCCGCGCACCGCGGCGAGGAGGTCGCCGCCGACGTGATCGACGGGCCGCAGAGCGTGGTCTGGGACGAGGCGGAGAACCGCCTGCACGCGCAGAAGGCGCTGCTCGAGTACCTGGTCTGCGGACGCGTCGACCCGTAGCACCGCCTGCGCCGGGCGCGCCCCGCGCGCACGACCCATCCACTATCCCACCGGAGCCGCAACGATGAACCGCCGCCGCCTGCTCGCCTCCCTCGCTGCCGCCATGTTCGGGACCGCTGTCCCGGCCGCCGTCTCCGCGCAGGCGTGGCCGGACAAGCCCATCCGCTTCGTGATGACCGCTCCGGCCGGCAGCTCGATCGACGTCATCGGCCGCACGATCGCCGACAAGCTGAAGGACCGCCTCGGCCAGCCGGTGGTCGTCGAGAACAAGCCGGCCGCCGGCGGCGCCGTCGCGGTCGAGGAGACCGCCAAGTCCGCGCCCGACGGTTACACGATGGTCCTCGCGTACAACGGGCCGCTGTCGATCACGCCCCTCCTGCGGAGGGTGCCGTACGACGTGCGGAAGGACCTAGCGCCGGTGATCATCACGACGAGCCAGCCCAACGTGCTCGCCGTGAACGCGCAGCTGCCGGCGAAGGACGTGCGTGAACTCGTCGCCTACGCGAAGGCCCATCCCGGCAAGCTCAACTATGCGTCGGTGGGCCCGGGCAGCTCGTCGCATCTGAACGGCGAACTGCTGAAGTCGCTTGCCGGCATCGACATCGTGCACGTCCCGTTCAACGGCTCGCCGCCGGCGGTCACGTCGACCGTGCAGGGCGAGACGCAGATGCTGTTCGCCGTCATGCAGCCGCTGCAGCCGCAGATCCAGGCGGGCAGGCTGCGCGCGCTCGCCGTCACGTCGGCGAAGCGCTTCCCGCTGCTGCCGGACCTGCCGACGATCGCGGAGTCGGGCTACCCGGCGTTCGAGTCGCTTGCGTGGAACGGCGTGCTCGTGCGCGCCGGCACGCCCCGGGCCGTGGTCGATCGCCTCAACGCGGAGATCAACGCGGTGCTGAAGATGCCGGACGTCGTGCAGAAGATGAACGCCGCGGGCTTCGACCTCATCGGCGGCACGCCGGAGGACTTCGGCGCGCTGATCAGGGCCGAGTCCGACAAGTGGGCGCCGGTGATCAAGGCGGCGGCATCAGGATCGACTCGCGCGAAGCGAGGTCAGCCCACCCCCCGCCGACAGGGACCGCCCGCGCGCATCCGCCGCCCTCACGCCGACCCCTCCCCGCTCGCGAGACCGGAGAGTTCGGCGTCGCGGCGTCCCTCAGTCCTTCGCCTTTTCCCGCCGTCCGTCAGCCGCGGCAGCGGCGAACTCTCCGACGGACTCAGCAACCCCGTCTTCGCGTAGGTGATGAGCTTCTCGCGCGTGTCGACGATGTCGAGGTTGCGCATCGTCAGCTGGCCAATCCGGTCCTGCGGCGTGAAGAACGCGGCGCCCTTCTCCATCGTCAGCCGCTCGGGCTTGTAGGTGAGGTTGGGGCTCGTCGTGTCGAGGATCGAGTAGTCGTTGCCGCGGCGCAGCTCGAGCGTCACCTCGCCGGTGATCGGCCGCGCGACCCAGCGCTGCGCGGTCTCGCGCAGCATCATCGCCTGCGGGTCGAACCAGCGGCCCTGGTACAGCAGCCGGCCCAGCCGCCGGCCGTGGTCGCGGTACTGCTCGATCGTGTCCTCGTTGTGGATGCCGGTGACGAGCCGCTCGTAGGCGATGTGCAGCAGCGCCATCCCCGGCGCCTCGTAGATGCCGCGGCTCTTCGCCTCGATGATCCGGTTCTCGATCTGGTCGCTCATGCCGAGCCCGTGGCGGCCGCCGATCGCGTTCGCCTCGAGCAGCAGCGCGACCTCGTCGGCGAACGTGCGGCCGTTGAGCGCGACCGGGCGCCCCTCCTCGAAGCGCACGCTGACGGTCTCCGGCCTTCACCGCGACGTCGTCGCGCCAGAACGCGACGCCCATGATCGGCTTGACGATGCGGATGCCGCGGTCGAGGAACTCCAGGTCCTTCGCCTCGTGCGTCGCGCCGAGGCAGTTGGAGTCGGTCGAGTAGGCCTTCTCCGCGCTCATCTTGTAGCCGAAGCCGGCGCGGATCAGGTACTCCGACATCTCCTTGCGGCCGCCCAGCTCGTCGATGAAGGCCGCGTCGAGCCACGGCTTGTAGATGCGCAGGCTCGGGTTGGCGAGCAGGCCGTAGCGGTAGAAGCGCTCGATGTCGTTGCCCTTGTACGTGCTGCCGTCGCCCCAGATGTGGACGTCGTCGTCGCGCATCGCGACCACCAGCATCGTGCCCGTCACCGCGCGGCCGAGCGGCGTCGTGTTGAAGTACGTGGCGCCCGCGGTCGAGATGTGGAACGCGCCCGCCTGCAGCGCGGCAATGCCCTCGGCGACCAGCGCGGCGCGGCAGTCGACGAGCCGCGCTGCCTCCGCGCCGTACTGCAGCGCGCGGCGCGGGATGTCGTCGTAGTCGGGCTCGTCGGGCTGTCCGAGATTGGCGGTGTACGCGTACGGGATCGCGCCCTTCGCGCGCATCCAGTGCAGCGCGGCGCTGGTGTCGAGGCCGCCGGAGAAGGCGATGCCGACCTTCTGGCCGGCAGGCAGGTCCTGCAGGATGTGCGACATGGCGGGGCGTTTAGGACGTGCGCGGGAATCGGGTATTCTAGCCGACCCGCCGGCGGCACCCGCCGTGGCGTGACCGGAGGACGAGGATGGCCGAGGACAAGCTGCACCGGTACGAGAGCGCGAAGGTCGTCGTGACGTGGGACGCCTCGCGCTGCATTCACGCGGCCGAGTGCGTGCACGGACTGCCCGAGGTGTTCGACCCGAAGGCGAAGCCGTGGGTGCGCCCCGACGCCGCCGATCCGGAGTCGCTCGCCGAGGTCGTCAACCGCTGCCCGTCCGGTGCGCTCGCGATGCGGCACGCCGACGGCGCCTCCGCGATGGTCGTGCCGCCGCTCAACACCGGACACGTGACGCCCGACGGCCCCAACTACCTGCGCGGCCAGCTGACGCTGCGGCATGGCGACGCGGTCGTCGAGGACACGCGCATCGCGCTGTGCCGCTGCGGCCACTCGCAGAACAAGCCGTACTGTGACGGCAGCCACCGCAAGGCGGGCTTCGCGGACCAGGGCGCCTTGCCGGCGGAAGTCCCGGCGCGCCCCGGCACCGACCTCTCCGCACCGCTGACGATCAAGCCGATCCCCAACGGGCCCATCCAGTGCGCCGGGCCGCTCGTGCTGCGCGGGGCCGACGGGCGCACGGCGTTCTCCGACCAGACGTTCCTGTGCCGCTGCGGCCACTCGCAGAACAAGCCGTACTGCGACGGCACCCACAGGAAGATCGGCTTCACCGCCTGACCCCCCACCGCACACGGACATCGCGCCATGCCCTCGTTCGACATCGTCTCGGAAGTGAACCAGGTCGAGGTCAGGAACGCCGTCGACCAGACCAACAAGGAAGTGTCGACGCGCTTCGACTTCAAGGGCTCCGACGCGCGCGTCGAGCAGAAGGAGAGCGTGCTGACGCTCTTCGCGGACGACGACTTCAAGCTCTCGCAGGTCACCGACATCCTCACCGGCAAGCTGACCAAGCGTGGCGTGGACATCCGCTCGCTCAAGTACGGCGACGTCGAGAAGATCTCCGGCAACAAGGTCAAGCAGGCGGTCACCGTGCGCGAGGGCGTGGAGCAGGAGCTCGCGAAAAAGATCGTGCGCACGATCAAGGACAGCAAGCTCAAGCTGCAGGCGTCGATCCAGGGCGACGCGGTGCGCGTGTCGGGCGCCAAGCGGGACGAATTGCAGAATGCGATCGCGCTGGTGAAGAAGTCGATCGCCGACTTCCCGCTGCAGTACCAGAACTTCCGCGACTGAACCGCTCCGCCACCGGCGCGCGCGACATGGAGCTGCCCGAACGCGTGCTGGCGGCGCCGGTCCTGCTGCGCCACTTCGAGGCGGCGGACGCGCCGGACGTGCGCCGGCTCGCCGACGACTGGGAGGTCGCGCGGTGGACCGCCGCGTTGCCGCATCCGTATGCCGAGGGCATGGCCGAGGCGTGGATCGCCGGGCACGCCGATGCCCGCGTACGCAGCGGCGAGCACGCGTACGCGATCACGCGCACCGGCGACGGCACGCTGGTCGGTGCGCTGGGCATACGGCCCGAGGCCAACGTCCACGGCCACTTCGGCTACTGGATCGGCCGCGCACACTGGGGCGAGGGCTGCGCGACGGCGGCCACGCGCGCGGCGATCGCCATCCTGTTCGCGCGCACGGACCTCGACGCCGTGTGGGCGGTTCACCTCGTCGACAACGTGGCGTCCGCGCGCGTGATGGAGAAATGCGGACTGCGTGTACTGCGGGAGGAGGAACGCACGCACCGCGGGCAGCCGCGCGCGTTCCACGTGCGTGGGATCGCGCGCGCGGCGTGGGACGCGCTTCGCGGGTGCGGGTGACGCCCGTCCCGGCGGCCCGCGATCAGCGCGGCTGCTGGTCCAGCATGCTGGGGGTGACGAGGACAACGCCGCGCTCGGTCACGTGAAACCGGGCGCGGTCCTCGTCCGGCCGCACGCCCGCCGTAAAGCCGTCGGGCAGCACGCAGCGCTTGTCGACGACCGCCCGCTTCAGCGTCACGCCGCGTCCGACCACGACCTCGGGCAGCACGATCGAGTCCTCGACCAGGCTGCCCTCGTTCACGCGCACTTTCGAGAACAGGATCGACCGGCGCACGGTGGCGCCGCTGACGATGCAGCCGCTCGACACCACGGAGTCGAGCGCCGTGCCGCGCAGCGCGTCGCCATCGAAGACGAACTTGGCCGGCGGCAGTTGCGCCTGCCGGCTCAGGATCGGCCATTCGTCGTCGTAGAGGTTCAACTCGGGCACGACCTTGGTGAGGTCGAGGTTGGCCTCCCAGTAGGCGTCGATCGTCCCCACGTCGCGCCAGTAGGGCCGGTCGCCGACCATGTTGACGCAGCTGCGCGCGAAGCGATGCGCATACAACCGGTGCCGGCCGATCAGCCAGGGCAGCAGATCACGCCCGAAATCGTGGCTCGACGCCGGGTCCGCGGCGTCCCGCTCGAGCTGCTCGCACAGGAACCCCGTGTCGAACACGTAGATGCCCATGCTGGCCAGCACGCGCTCGCCCCGGTCGTCACTCGCCGACACCGCTGACGGGTCGGCGGGCTTCTCGACGAAGCTCGTCACGTGGTCGTCGCCGTCGACGCCGATCACGCCGAACTCGTGCGCCGCCGCGCGGGGAACGTCGATGCACGCCACCGTCGCCTGCGCCCGCGCCTCGACGTGGTCGGCGAGCATCCGGCCGTAGTCCATCTTGTAAACGTGGTCCGCCGCCAGCACGAGAACGTGATCGGGCTGGGCCTCGCGGATGAGGTCGAGATTCTGGAAGACCGCGTTGGCCGTACCGCTGTACCAGCGCTCGTCGAGCTGCTGCTGCGCGGGGACCACGTCGATGTACTCGCCCAGGTCGGCCGCGAGGAAGCCCCAGCCATGCTCGACGTGGCGGATCAGGCTCTGCGCCTTGTACTGCGTGAGGACGGCCGCGTGCCGGATGCCGGAGTTGACGCAGTTGGACAGCGGGAAGTCGATGATCCGCAGCTGGCCCGCGAACGGGACCGCCGGCTTCGCGCGCCACTTCGTCAGCTCCTTCAGCCGGGCTCCGCGGCCGCCGGCGAGCACGACGGCGAACGTGCGCGCCGTGAGGTGGCGGGTGGCTTCGCCGCGGTACCCGGCGAGCCGGCGGCCGGACACGGCCGGGTTCAGGATCGACGCCGTCACGTCCGCTTCCCTACGGCATGAACGCGCCGCCGTTGACGTTGATCTGCTGGCCGGTGACGTAGTCGCCGTCGGCCACCAGCCAGAGCACGGCCTTCGCGATCTCCTCGGCGTGCGCGAAGCGCGCGGCCGGGATCTTCGACCGGATCTGCGCCTGGATCGCCGGCGGCACCGCGGCAAACATGTCGGTCTCGGTGAACCCGGGCGCGACCGTGTTGACGGTGATCCCGTACCTGGCGAGCTCGGCGGCCGCCGTGCGCGTGAACGCGATGATCCCGCCCTTGCTCGCGCTGTAGTTCGCCTGCCCCATCGCCGGCATCTGCCCGTTCATCGAGCTCACGTTGACGATGCGCCCGTAGCTTTGCGCCGCCATGATCGGGACCGCCGCCGACGTGCAGAAGAAGCAGCCGTTGAGGTTGGTCTGGATCACTTCGACCCACTGCTCGTCGGTCATCCGCGGCAAGAGCGCGTCGCGCGTGATGCCGGCGTTGTTCACGAGGATGTCGAGGTGGCCCATGCGCTCGGCCGCCTCCTTCACCATCGCCCGCGCCTCCTTCGCGACCGCCTGGTTCGCCTTGACGAGGAAGGCGCTGCCGCCCGCCTTCTCGATTTCGGCGACCACCTCCTTCGCCTTGGCCTCGCTGCTCGCGTAATTCACGGCGACCTGCGCGCCCTCGCGGGCCAGCTCGATCGCGATCGCCCGCCCGATGCCGCGCGAAGCGCCGGTCACGAGCGCCGTCTTGCCTTCGATTCGTTTCATCGCGAACTCCTCCTGTTCCGGCGCGCGCCCGTCGTGGCCGGCGCGTCAGCCGCGTTCGAACAACGCGGCGATCCCCTGCCCGCCGCCGATGCACATCGTCACCAGCGCGCGCCGGCCTCCGGTGCGCGCGAGCTCGTAGAGCGCCTTGACGACGAGGATCGCCCCCGTGGCACCGATCGGGTGCCCGAGCGAGATGCCGCTGCCGTTCGGGTTCGTGCGCTCCGGCGGGAGCGCGAGCTCGCGGCACACGGCGAGCGCCTGCGCGGCGAACGCCTCGTTGACCTCGAACACGTCGATGTCGGCGACCTTGAGCCCCGTCTGCGCGAGCAGCCGCTGCACGGCCGGCACCGGCCCCATCCCCATGAACTTCGGGTCCACACCCGCATAGCTGTACGCGACCAGACGCCCCATCGGCTGCAGGCCGCGCTTGGTCGCAAGCTCGCGGTCCGCGAGCACGACGGCCGCCCCCGCGTCGTTGATGCTCGACGCGTTGCCCGCGGTCACCGTCCCCGCCGGGTCGAACACCGGCTTGAGCTTGCCGAGCTTCTCCGCCGTCGCGTCGCCGCGCACGGACTCGTCGAGCTCGAACGGGACCTTGTCGCGCTTGACCGGCACCGGCACCGGCACGATCTGCGCGCGGAAGTAGCCGTGATCGACGGCGAGCTGCGCGCGCCGGTGGCTCTCCGCGGCAAGCGCGTCCTGGTCCTCCCGCGACACCGCGTGCCTGCGGGCGACGTTTTCCGCGGTGATGCCCATGTGCACGTCGTCGAACGGGTCGGACAGCGCGCCGACCATCATGTCGACCATCTTCGCGTCGCCCATCCGCGCGCCCCAGCGCTGCGCCGGGGCGAGATAGGGGCTGCGGCTCATGTTCTCGGCGCCGCCGGCCACCGCCACGTCGGCGTCGCCGGCCGCGATCATGTTCGCCGCCGACACGATCGCCTGCAGACCGCTGCCGCAGAGGCGGTTCACCGTCAGCGCCGGCGTCTCGTGCGGCAGGCCGCCCTTCACGCCGGCCACCCGCGCCAGGTAGTGATCGTGCGCCTCCGTATGGATGACGTTGCCGAACACGACGTGGCCGACGTCGGCGGGCTTGACACCCGCGCGCCGCACCGCCTCGCGCACGCAGATCGCGCCCAGCTCGCCCGGCGGCACGTCCTTGAGGCTGCCGCCGTAGCCTCCGATCGCGGTGCGCACACCGCTCAACACGACGATTTCGCGCGCCATCGCCTCCTCCCCCGGGTTATCCGGCGGTGCGGGACCCGGCAGGTCGCGAACCGCTGGAATCAGCGCCGACGATAAGCGAGAATCGGCATTCCGGCGAGCCCCGGGCCGCCATTTCCGGGGTGGCTGCGACAATATGCCGCACCGCCGCACCGCCGCGGCCCGCGAGAGATCCGATGCGCATCGAGAACGAGGTCAGGCTGGACTTCAAGGACGTGCTGATCCGCCCCAAGCGGAGCACGCTGTCCACGCGCTCGAACGTCGACGTCTCGCGCGAGTTCCGGTTCCGCCACGCGCAGGTCGACTACCACGGCGTGCCGATCGTCGCCGCCAACATGGACACGACCGGCACCATGGAGATGGCGCGCGCGCTCGGCGCGTTCGAGATGTCGACCGCGCTGCACAAGCACTACCACGTCGACGAACTCACCGCGTTCTTCGCGGCGCTGGAGCGCAAGTCGGCCGCGTTCTATTCGATGGGCATCACCAAGTCCGACGAGGAGCGCTTCGACCGCGTGATGGCGGCGTCGGGCGCCGGCGCCGACACAGCGGTGCGCCATGTCTGCATCGACGTGGCCAACGGCTACACCGAGGGCTTCGTGCGCTTCGTCGCGCGGATCCGCGAGCGCCATCCGCACCTCGTCATCATGGCCGGCAACGTCGTGACCGGCGAGATGACCGAGGAGCTGATCCTCTCGGGTGCGGACATCGTCAAGGTCGGCATCGGGCCCGGGTCGGTGTGCACGACGCGCAGCATGACGGGCGTGGGCTACCCGCAGCTGTCCGCGATCATCGAGTGCGCGGACGCGGCGCACGGGCTCGAAGGACACATCTGCGCGGACGGCGGCTGCACGACGCCCGGCGACGTCGCCAAGGCGTTCGGCGGCGGTGCCGACTTCGTGATGCTGGGCGGCATGTTCGCCGGCCACGACGAGTGCGCGGGCGAACTGGTCGAGCGCGACGGCCGCAAGTACCAGCGCTTCTACGGGATGAGCAGCCGGGCCGCGATGGAGAAGTACGCGGGCGGGGTGGCGCAGTACCGCGCGGCCGAGGGCAAGGAAGTGCTCGTTCCCTACCGCGGGCCGGTCGCCGACACCGCGCAGGAAATCCTGGGCGGCGTGCGCTCGGCGTGCACGTACGTCGGCGCGCGCCGGCTGCGCGAACTGTCGAAGCGCACGACGTTCGTGCGCGTGTCGCAGCAGGTCAACGAGGTGTTCGGCCGCGCGTGACACCGGCCGGCACCTGACGAGGCTCGCGCGCGGCACGTCCGGCCGGAAAGGCCGGTACGGGCGCCGGGTTCCGTGCGCCCGGCCCGGGCGCCTACGCGGCCACCGGCGGCGGCAGCAGGCGGCCCTGCGCTGCGAGCCGCACGGTGAGCAGCGCGAGCCAGGCGATCGCCGCGGTGGCGAGTGCGAGCGCGACGCCGCCGTAGACCGGCGGCCAGCCGCCGCGTCGCACGACCTCGATCGTCGCGCCGGCCAGCGCGGCGAGGGGGAACGAGAACGACCAGAAGCCGAGCGAGAATGGCACGCGGCCCCACCAGCCGTAGCGCGCGGCGACCGCGACAACCGGGCCGGCGGCGACGCCCAACCCCACGATCAGCACTTCACCGGGCAGCGCGGGCCAGACGACGCCGGCCGCGAGGGTGGCCACCGACGCCGGCGCGAGTTCGACGCCGATCGTGGGCCGCAGCGCCTCGGGCATCGCACCCTCGAACAGGCGATTCAACACGCGCACTTCGAGCAGCGCCCAGCCGGCGAGGCCCATGCCGAACAGCAGTGCCGCCCAGCCCGGGTAGCCCTGCGTTCCCAGCGCCATGGCGCCAACGAGGCCGCCGCCCACCGGCGGCAGGTACAGCGCCGGGGTGACCAGCGGACCCGGCAGGTCGCCGGTGGCGAGCTGGCGCACGACGCGCAGCGCGATCACGCCCTGCAGCGCCAGCGCGACGAGCGTGAGCGACAGCCAGCCGGCGTGCCCGCTCTCCGCGTAGTAGACCGCCGCGAGGAGCAGCGACAAGGGAATCGTCGCCATCACGGAACCGGCGACCGGGTGGCGGAATTCCGCGACGACGGCGTCACGATGGCGCAGTAGCTTCGCGGCGTAGAGGAGCAGCAGCACGCCGAGGACACCGGCGGCGATGGCGGCGACGACCGTCGCCACGGGCCCGGCCAGCGACCACTCGAACGATTGGCCGCGCCGCCACGCGCCGGCCAGCCCGAACACACCGACCGGGATCGCGAACAATCCCGCCGGCAGCCGGGCAAGCCACGGTTGCGCGGTCATCGAGCCTCCGAATGCGAATCAGCGCCGCCGCGGCGCGCTCCGGCCGCGGCGGCGCGCGTACGGCGGGCGGCGAATCGCGATCGGCCGCGCACCGCGGTGCCTGCCGGCTACGCCAGGTCGGCGGTCAGCGCCTTGCGCGTCGCCTCGCCGACGGCGGGAATCTCGGCCTTGTACTGCGGATGGTCCACGCCCAGCCCGAGGCCGACGCCGTACTTCAACGCCGCCGTCATTTCGTCGGTGAGCTCGAAGCGCAGGAAGTGCACGGCGGAGGTCTTCTGCTCGTTTTCGCGCTCCAGGTCCTCGTCGGCGATCGCGAAGACCCTGGGGCAGCCCTCGACCTGCACCCACACGCGGTCCTCGATGCCCTTCAGCCGCGCGAGCGCGGCGCGGCGCTCGTCGACGCTCTCGTACTCGAGCAGCATCGTCGCCTTGAAGTTGCGGCCGTCCGGCACCAGCGGGTTGTACGCGTCGAGCTCGTCCTGGATGCCCGCGTCCTCGAACATCTTCTCGATGCGCAGCATCTCCTGGATCTGGTAGCGCATCGTGAGTTCGTCCTCGAACACCAGCGTCACGTGCTCGCCCAGGTGCACGGTGCGCGCGCGCTTGTGCTCGAGCACCTTCGCGCGGAATGCCGGCCGTGCCTTCGCGTACGCTTCGAGCGTCATCAGGCTCTCGCGGGTGATGCGCGGCATGGGCCTCTCCTTCGTCGATTCGTTCATTCCGTTTCCCCGTCGTCGTGTCTTACTCGATTCCATAGGCGATCCGCAGCAGCGACAGCGGATGCTCGCGGCGCGCGCGCGGCGGGCCGTCCTTCTCCGCGATCCCCTGCATGATCCGGCGCCCGGCGATCGGGCAGTCCGAACTCACGTAGTCCGGATCGTTGTCGCCCATCCGCGCGAACACCGGCTTGCCGATCTTCATCGAGTCCGCGTAGAACTCGACCTTGATCCCGTACGTCCCGTCGTGGCCGGCGCAGCGCTCGACGGTGTTGACCTCGGTCCCCGGCACCCACTGCAGCGCCTCGCGCGTCTTCTGCCCGACGTTCTGCACGCGGCCGTGGCACGGGATGTGGTAGCTGACCTTGCCGAGCGGCTGCTTGAAATCGCGTTTGAGCAGCCCGTCCTTGTCGCGCAGCACGAAGTACTCGAACGGGTCGAACATCGCCTCGGCGACCGCCTTGACGTCCGGATCCTCCGGAAAGAGCAGCGGCAGCTCCTGCTTGTACATCAGCGTGCACGAGGGCACCGGCGTCACGATGGCCCAGCCGTCGCGGGCGAGCGCCGCGAGTTGCGGGATATTGACGTTCTTGAGCTTTTCGACCGTCTCGAGGTCGCCCAGCTCGAGCCTGGGCATGCCGCAGCACGCCTCCTTCTCGGCGAACCGATACGCAATCTCGTTGTGCGCGAGCAGCTTCAGCAGGTCGTGCCCGATGCCGGGCTCGTTGTAGTTGACGTAACACGTCGCGAACACGGCGACCTTCCCCGGCGTGCGCTGGCCGTCGCGCACGGGCCAGGCGACGCTCGGCTCGGCATGCGGCCGCAGCTTCTTCGCCGCGAACGGCGGCAACGCCGCACCGGCGGCCACACCCAGCGTCGCCTGCAGCGCGCGGCGTGCCGACGGCATCGCGTTCACCTTGTTCACCACCTGCGCGACGACCGGGATCGCGGCGAGCCTGCCCATCCGGTCGGTGCTCGTCAGCACGCGGTCGCGGAACCGGGCGCCGTGCTCGCGGAAATGCACGGCCTTCGCGCGCAGCATCAGGTGGGGGAAATCGAGGTTCCACGGGTGCGGCGGCACGTACGGGCACTTCGTCATGTAGCAGACGTCGCACAGATAGCACTGGTCGACGACCTTGGCAAAATCGGCCTTGGCCACGCCGTCGACTTCGCCGGTCTTGCTCTCGTCGACCAGGTCGAACAGCGTCGGGAACGCCGCGCAGAGGCTGATGCAGCGGCGGCACCCGTGGCAGATGTCGAAGACCCGCTCCAGCTCGCGGTCGAGCGCGGCGTGGTCGTAGAACTCGGGGTTGCGCCAGTCGAGGGCGTGCCGGGTGGGCGCCTCCAGGTTGCCTTCTCGCGTGGTCACGTTGCGCTCCCGGTAGGGTTGTTGCAGCGAAAGCCGGGCGGCGACTCCGCCGCTTCTTGCCTCGACCGGCCGCGTCGAGCGTCGCACCCTCTTGGCGCGGCTCAACGCGGCCGCGCGCGACGAGCGTCGCGATCTTCAGCGACGCTCGAACGCGCCGGTGGCGACTCAGTCCGCCAATGCGTCCAGGGCCCTCTGGAAGCGGTTCGCGTGCGACCGCTCGGCCTTCGCCAGCGTCTCGAACCAGTCGGCGATCTCGTCGAAGCCTTCCGTGCGCGCGGACTTCGCCATGCCCGGGTACATGTCCGTGTACTCATGCGTCTCGCCGGCCACGGCGGACTTGAGGTTATCGCGCGACGAGCCGATCGGCAGGTCCGTCGCCGGGTCGCCGACTTGCGCCAGGTAGTCGAGGTGCCCGTGCGCGTGCCCCGTCTCGCCTTCCGCGGTCGAGCGGAACAGCGCGGCGACGTCGTTCTGGCCTTCGACGTCGGCCTTGCTTGCGAAGTAGAGGTAACGGCGGTTCGCCTGCGATTCGCCGGCAAACGCGTCCTTCAGGTTCTGATGGGTCTTGGTGCCTTTCAGGCTCTTCATCGTGCTCTCCTCTCGAGTCGGACCGAACTGCCAATCGGGATCGCCGGCGGTGTCGCCCGGCGATGGAACGAGTGTGCCGCCGCCCTGGACCAGCGTCCAATTGATTATGTCAATCTCGCCGATAGTTTCTGTCAATGGGACGTTCCGGCACGCGACCGCCGGGTGCCACCTTCAGCCTAGCACCGCGCCCCGCGGCGGGGCTTGCCCCAGGGCAAAGGCGGCGCGCCCCGGTCCCGGCTCAGCGCCGCTTCCGCCCGGTGCCCGGTGGCAGCACCTGCCGCAGGATCGCCTCGCACTGCGCCGGCGACATGTACCGCGGAACCGGATAGTTGGCGTCGGCCTCGCGGCACGCCGCCTTCGCGAGGCCCGGGACGTCCGCCTCGCGCAGGGCGTCGAGGTGGCGGGGAATTCCGAGGTCGCGGTTGAGCGCTTCGACGGACTCGATGAACTTTTTCGCGAGCGCCGCGGGCCGCTCGGCCGGCTTGCCGACCCCGGCGCGCACCGCGAGCGCAGCGAGCCGCCGGGTGATCGCCGGGCTCTCGAAGCGCAGCACGTACGGCAGCATGATCGCGTTGGCGAGGCCGTGCGGCGTGTGGTAGCGGCCAGCCGAGCTGGTGGGCGATCGCGTGCACGTAGCCCACGTTGGCCCGCGTGAACGCGAGCCCGGCGAACGTCGCCGCCAGCGCCATCCGCTCGCGCGCCGCGAGGTCGCGGCCGTTGCGGTACACGGTGCGCAGGTTGGCGTAGATCATGCCGACGGCCGCCAGCGCCATCCGGTCGGTGTGGGGGCTCGCCCACAGTCCGACGAACGCCTCCACGGCGTGCGTCAGCGCGTCCATCCCGGTCGCCGCCGTGACCTCGCGCGGCAGTCCGGTCATCAGCGCGGGGTCGAGCGCCGCCATCGACGGGACGAGGCGCGTGTCGGCGATGACGAGCTTGCGGTTGGTGTCCGGCTCCGACACGACCGCAGCGACGGTCACCTCCGATCCGGTGCCCGCGGTCGTCGGCACCGCGTACAGCGGCAGGGGGCCGCGCAGTCCCTTGAAGTACCCGACCAGCTTGCGCGGGTGCTTCCGGTTGGCGACCGCGAGGGCGATCGTCTTCGCCGCGTCCATCGGCGAGCCACCGCCGAAGGCGACGACCGCATCGCACCCGTGCTTCGTGCAGAACGCGATGCCCTTCTCGATCAGCGGGATCGGCGCGTCCGGCGTGATCGCGTCGAACACGACGTGCGCGGTGCCGCCCGCGTCCAGCGCCTCGATCAGGCCGGAAAGCAGGCCCTTCTGCGCGACGACGCGGTCGGTCACGATCAGCACGTTCCGGTAGCCGAAGCCGGCGAGCGCCTCGCCCAGCCGCCGGCTCGAACCCGGCCCCACCAGCAGCGTCGGCTGCGGAATCGGCAGCAGCCCGGTTACCACACCCGCCGCCCGCTTCGCGGTCGACAGCCCGACCGACCACATCATGTCGGCGACCCCCCCCGGCACCTCGGTCATCGCGTTCGTCTTCACGTTGCCTCCCGAAGCCCCGAGCTTGCACCAAAGCGCGCGGCCCGGCCATGCCCGCGCGCACATTTGTCGATCAAGGTCAAAGCGGCGGCCGGATCGGGCACCACGGTGCGCCGTACAATCGAACGGAACGGAGGATGCGATGAAACGAGTCGTCGGGATCAGCCTGGGCGCGGGCGACCAGGACTTCGAGTTTGCCGCGCGGTTCCTGGGCCGGCAGCTCCGCGTCGCGCGCATCGGCACCAACGGCAGCACCGCGAAGGCGGTGAAGCTGCTCCGCCACTGGGAGCGCCACGCGGACGCCATCGGCGTCGGCGTGGTCAAGGACAGCTACACGGTCGGCGCGCAGCGGTTCGTCGACAAGGACAGCCAGCGGCTGACCGGCGCCGTGACGCGCGTGCCGGTCACGACGGGCGGCCGCCTGTCCGACATCCTGCAGGAGTGGGCGCTGCGCCACGTCCAGAACAGGCTCGGCAACTACTTCAACAACGCGATCGCGCTGTTCTTCTCCGGTCGCACCAACTACAAGCTGGCGCAGACCATGGCGGAGTACACGCCGAACCTCGTGTTCGCCGACCCGCTGCTGCAACTCGGCGTGCCCAAGCTCTTGACGTCGCTCGACACGCTGTCGCTGTACGCGAGCGGCGCGCACTACGTGCTCGAGTGGACGCCCGAGCGCCTGATGGCCTCCGCGCCGGTCAAGGAGTGGACGCACTTCGTCCTGCGCCGCGCGATGCGCGACGCGACGGTCATCGTCGCGCCGGTGCACGAGCTCGACGACTTCGGCGCCGAGGAGCTGGCCGGCAAGACGATCGTGACGTCCACGGTCAACGACCGCCGGATCGCCGCGTTCAAGGCCAAGGGTGTCCACATGGTGATCGACGGCTCGCCGGCGCTGTTCGACCACGTGCTGGGGCCGTCGCTGCTCGACGCGATGATCGTCGCCGCCACCGGCAAGGCCGGCGACGACCTCCTCGAGGACGACTACCTCGAGATCATCGAGAGCCTGGCGCTCGAACCGCGGATCATCTACCCGAACGGCTTCCGGCGCGTGAACCGCTTCGCGTTCGTCATCCACCCGCTGTCGCAGGAGTACTTCAAGAACATCAAGCCCATCGAGATGCTGTCGCACGTGTCGCCGCCGGTGTTCATGAACACGCTGGAGAAGGCGATGGCGTACGCGCCGCCGTTCGTGTACTCCAAGATCAGCGGCATCAGGTCGCCCACCGGCGTCGAGGTCGAGGGCTGGCTCATCTCGGTCGGCGGCACGCCGAAGGAGATCATGCGCCACAGCCCCGAGTTCACGTACCGCCGCCTGCTGGACGCGGCGCGGATCGCCCGGGGCCTGGGCGCGCAGATCATGGGGCTGGGCGCCTTCACCAAGGTGGTCGGCGACGCCGGTCTCACCGTCGCCCGGCGCGCGCCGCTGCCGATCACGACCGGCAACAGCTACAGCGCGTCCGGCGCGCTGTGGGCCGCGCACGACGCCGTGCTCCGGCTGGGGCTCGTGCCGACGCCTGCGCGCGGCCAGAAGGTGAAGTTCAAGGCGATGGTCGTCGGCGCCACCGGCGCCATCGGCTCGGTGTGCGCGCGCCTGCTCGCGATGGTCGCCGAGGAGGTCTACATGGTCTCCCCCGAGACCGCGAAGCTCCTGTCCCTGAAGGGCTCGATCCTGAAGGAGACCCCCGACGCGAGGCTCTTCCTGTCCTCGCGCGCCGACAAGGACATCGCCGACATGGACATGATCGTGACCGCCACGTCGGGCGCCGGCAAGAAGATCCTCGACATCATGAAGGTCAAGCCCGGCTGCGTGATCACCGACGTCGCGCGGCCGCTCGACCTGCCGCCGGAGGAAGTCGCCAAGCGTCCCGACGTGCTGGTGATCGAGTCCGGCGAGATCCTGCTGCCGGGCAAGGTGGCGATGAAGAACATCGGGCTGCCGAAGAACGTCGCCTACGCGTGCCTCGCCGAGACCATCGTGCTGGCGCTCGAGGGCCGGTTCGAGAACTTCACCGTCGGCCGCAACATCGAGTGGGAGAAGGTGCGCGAGATCTACAAGCTGGGCATCAAGCACGGCATGAAGCTCGCCGCCATCTCCGGCGTCAACGGGCCGTTCTCGGACGCCGACATCCGGCGCGTGCGGAAGCTGGCGCTCACGGCGCGGGCGAAGGCGGCGGCGGCCGCGGCGACGAAGGGGACAAGGCGCGCGGCGGCGAAGCGGCGGGGCGCCAAGGCAGCGCCACAACCGACGCCGCAAGTCGCACGGCGTGGGGCCGGTCGCGCCGCCACGCGGCAGGCCTGACGCGTCGCGAATCGCCGGTCGTCAGGTGTGCGCATCGGGCGCCGGCGCCGGCGCCTCCGCCGGCCCGTGCCCCACCGCCACCCTGCGGATCGCCAGCACGGCGTCCGCCGGCAGCAGCCGCTCGACGCTGCGCTTCCACAGGCGCGCGCGCTCGTCGAGGTGCAGCCGGCCGCCCTCGTCCTCGTCGACGATGCCGTTCTCGACCAGGCTGTCGACGTAGGACGCGAACGTCGCGCGCTCGTAGAAGTCGGCCGGCGCGAACTCGAACAGCAGCGACAGCCGCTGCGTGAGCATGCCCATCAGCTCGTCGAGCCGCGCGCGGGTCATCTCCCCGGAGCCGACCTGCGTCAAGAGCGCGATGGTCAGGTAGTTGCGGCGCAGCAGGTGGCGCAGCGACCGCGCGAGGAGGTCGAGTCCCGCGTGCTCGGGGCTGTAGCGGTCGGCGGCGCGCACGGTGCCGTCGGGCGCGGCCCGGGCGAGCCCCAGCTCGACGAACAGCGCGAGGATGCGCCGCGCCTGCTCGGCCGCCTCGTCGGGCGTCCGGCGCAGCATGAGTTCGGCGCGCGCGAACGGCTGCGCGGCCGCCACGAACTCGGCGACACCGTCCGGCGTCGTCTCGCGCGTGCCGACGAGCAGGCTCGCGACCAGCGCCGGCAGCGCGTACGCGTGCAGGACGTTGTTGCGCAGGTAGTTGAGCGCCGACACCTCGGCGTCCGGCACCCTGATCACGTCGCCCAGCGGGTGCGCGACGCGCTCGCCGAGGTTGAGCCGCAGGGCCTCGGCGATGACGGCCACAGGCTCGCCGGCCACCACCACCGCCGCGTCGGAGTGCGGCAGCCGCTGCGCCAGCGTGCGCAGCCAGTCGATCTGCTGGGCGAGCGCCCGCTCGTCGAGCGCGTAGCGCGGGCTGCCGGCGATGGCCATCGCGTAGACGTTGATCGCGTTGATCACCACCGCCGCGTTGATGCGCTCGGCCATCGCGCGCGACAGCGGCACGGTCAGCCGCCTGGCGGCATCGCGCCGCGCCTCGCCCGCGAGCGCCTGCCAGCCCGGCGCCTCCGCGTCGAGGTAGTGGTCGAGCGACAGCGGGTCGCCGAAGTTCACGTCGACGCGCCCGTAGACGCGCTTCAACTGGCGCGTGACGCGGACGAGGTCGCCGAGCGATTCGCCGCGCTTCGGCTTGCCTTCGAGCTCGGCGAGCAGCGAGCGGCCTTCGAGCAGCTTCTCGTAGCCGAACCAGATCGGCACCAGCAGCACGGGCCGCGGGTGCTCGCGCATGAAGCTCTCCAGCGTCATGCCGAGCAGGCCTCCCTTCGGCGACAGCGTGCGCCCGCTGCGGCTGCGGCCGCCCTCGATGAAGTACGCGATCGGAAAGCCGCGCACGAGCATCGTGTGCAGGTACTCGCGGAACACCGCGGCGTACAGCGGCTCGCCCTTGAAGCTGCGGCGCAGGAAGAACGCGCCCCCGCGCCGGAGCACCGGCCCGACGAGCGGGAAATTGAGGTTGGCGCCGGCGGCGATGTGCGGCGGCGCCAACCCCGCCGCGTTGATGAAGTACGAGAGCAGCAGGTAGTCGACGTGGCTGCGGTGATTGGGCAGGTAGACGAGCCCCTTGCCCGGCGCGACCCTCGCCACCTCCGCCGCGTGGTGGATGGCGACCTCGTCGTACAGCCGCTCCCACAGCTGCTTCAGCACGAGCTCCAGCGAGCGCACGACCGGATAGCTGAAGTCCGAAGCGATCTCCCACGCGAAGCGGCGCGCGCGGCGCTCGGCGGCATCGCGGTCGATCGACAGGCGCTGTGCCTCGGCGGCGATCGCCCCCTGCATCTCGTCCGACCGCATCATCGCGTCGATCAGGTTGCGCCGGTGCGAGAGGTCCGGCCCGATCGCCGACTCGCGCTGCCGCCGGAAGTGGAAGCGCAGGAAGCGGTTGGCCTTGCGCACGGCGGTCGCGGCGTCGGTCTCGTCGTCGACCAGCCGGCGCAGCGAGACCGGCTCGGCGAACGTGACGCGCGTCTGCCTTCCGTGCAGCAGGATGATCGCGATCTGCCGCAGCGGCCCCACACTCGCCCACGCGTCCGCGAACAGCGCGCGCAGCAGCGACTCCTGCGCCTTCGGCGCGCGCCCCCAGAGCACGGCCACCGGTACCAGCTGGACGTCGAGCGCCGCGTCGCCCAGGACCGCCTGCACCAGCCGCGCCAGCGTCGCCGACGGCTCGGCGGTGCGCGTCGACAGCGGATTGCGGTTGAGGATGACCGAGAAGACCGCGCGTCCCACGCCCGGGAATTGCGGCCCGACCGGATCGAGCGCCGACGGCAGTCGCAGCCGCACGGCCTCCTCCTCCAGCACGAGCAGGCTCGACAGGTGCCGGTCCTCGAGCACGTACGCGAGCGGCGCCGCAGGCGTCGACGCCGAGCGCATCCGCCGCTTCCGGCGTCACGTTGCGTGCGGATGACGAGATACAGGAGGCGCCGCAGCACCGCGAGCAGGGGCCCGGTCGCTACCGGCGCGTGCGCGCGATGGGCGGGGACGGCGGCTCGGACAAGGGATGGACGGTGCGGAGCCTACCTCTCCAGTATCGGGGCACCCCCTCCCCGGTCAAATCGGGCGCCGAGCGTCGGCCAACGAGTGACGATGCCCGCTCGACCATGCCGATCCCGCGGCGTGCGCCGGCGCTTGACCGCCCGGTGCGGTGCCGTGATCCTTACGCGCGCGCCGGACGTAGGGATCACGCGCCGCATACCGCCGCGCCACTGCGACACCGCATGAGCTCGATCACCGCCGCATGGCTGGTGCTCGGCCTCCACGTGCCTGACGCTGGCGGCGGTGCACGCGCACGTCTGGCTGCGCGACCGGCAGGCGACCGGGAACGCCGCCTTCGCGGTGCTGGCGGTCAGCGTCGCGGCAATGGGGTACGTCGAGACGCGGATGCTGCTGGCCCCGACGACGGCCGAGTTCGGGCGCTGGCTCTGGCTCTATCAGTTCCCCGTGTCGACGGCGCTCGTCGCCGCCGTGTGCTTCGTCCTGTACTACCTGCGGGCCGGCCGGGCGTGGCTCGGCTGGACCGCGATCGCGCTGCGCACGGTCGCGCTGGTCGTCAACGTGTTCTCGTCGCCGTCCATCCAGTTCCGCGAGATCACGTCGCTCGCGACGGTGCCGGTGTTCGGCGCACCGGTCGCCGTCGCGCAGGGTGTGCCGAACCCGCTGATGGCGATCGCGCACCTGTCGCTCGTCTGCCTCCTGCTCTTCGTGGCCGACGCGATGCGCGACCTGTGGCGGCGCCGCGAGCGCCGGCAGGCGGTCACGATCGGAGGCAGCATCGTGCTGTTCGTGGCGGCGGGCACGCTCCTCGCGGTCCTCTCGTTCTGGGGGATCGCCCGGGTGCCGGTGTTCGCGACGATCATGTTCGTCCCGATCGTCGTGGCGATGAGCTTCGAGCTGTCCAACGACCTGATCCGCACCGCACGCCTGTCCGCCGACCTGGCCGCGAAGTCCGCGGAACTCGCCGCATCCGAACAGCGGCTCGCGCTCGCCGCCGACGCCGCGAGCGCCGGACTCTGGAGCATCGACGGCGCGACCGAGCGGCTGTGGGCGACACCGCGGGCCCTGGCCATGTTCGGGCTGGCGCCCGGCGGCGAGCATCGCTTCGACGACGTGCTCGCGCGCGTCCACCCGGACGACCGGGCGCGGGTAGACGGGTTCGTCGCGACGGCGCGGTCGGCGCCCGACCGGCGTGCCTCGGTCGAGTACCGCGTGCCGGGGCCGGCGGGCGAGACGCGGTGGTACGCTTCGCTGGGCCGCGTGCCGGAGGAAGGCGCGCAGTCGCGTGGAACGCTGATGGGCGCGACGATCGACATCACGCAGCGCAAGAAGGTCGAGGACGAGACGGCGCGGCAGCGCGCCGAGCTCGAGCACCTGTCGCGCGTGGCCACGCTGTCGGAGCTCTCCGGCGCGCTCGCGCACGAGCTGAACCAGCCGCTGGCGATCATCATGAGCAACGCCGAGGCGGCGCAGAGCCTGCTCGACCGGCCGGCGCCGGACCTGCCGGAAGTGCGCGCGATCCTCGCCGACATCGTCGACGCCGACGAGCGCGCCGGCGAGGTGATCCGGCGGCTGCGCAGCCTCTTAAAGCGCGGCGAGCCGAACCGGCAGCCGCTGGCGCTGAACCAGGTCGTGCGCGACGTCGTGCAGTTCATGCGCCCCGACCTCGTCCGGCGCGGTGTCGACGTCGAGTTGGCGCTCGCCGACGGCATGCCGGAGGTCCTCGCCGACCGCGTGCCGCTCGAGCAGGTGCTGATCAACATCGTCGGCAACGCCTGCGACGCGATGGCCGGCAGCGCCGCCGGCGACCGGACCGTGTGCATCGCCACGTCTGCCGACGCCAACGCCGTGTACGTGCGCGTGCGCGACTTCGGCACCGGCCTGCCGCAGCCTCCCGAGCAGGTGTTCGCGCCGTTCTACACGACCAAGGCCGACGGCCTCGGCATGGGACTCGCCATCTGCCGCTCGATCGTGGCAGCCCATGGCGGCCGCCTGTGGGCCGAGGCGAACGCGGACCGCGGGGCGACGTTCCACATGAGCCTGCCGCTGCACACGAGGGCTGCGTGAGCCCGAAGGGCCGCCCCGAGGGCGAACACCGGAGCGCGCAGCGCGAAGGTAGCCCAGTGAGCGCCGCCGACGTCGTGTACGTCGTCGACGACGAGCCGGAGCTGACGCGCGCGCTCGCACGGCTGCTGCAGGCCGAGGGCTTCGCCGTGCACGCTTTCAATTCCGCCGCCGAGTTCCTCGCGCGCGCGACGCCCGCCGACGTCGGCTGCGTCGTACTGGACGTGGCGATGCCGGACTTGGACGGCCTCGCGCTGCAGCAGCGCCTGGCGCACTTGCCGGGGCTCGCCGTCGTGTTCCTGACCGGGCACGGCGACATTCCGACCAGCGTACGCGCGATCAAGGCGGGCGCCGTCGACTTCCTGACCAAGCCGGTGAGGCGTGACGACCTCCTGCGCGCCGTGCGCGCGAGCCTCGGCGTCGCGCACGCGCAGGCCGCGGCGATGCGAGTCGTCGCCGAGGCGCGCGCGCGCCTCGACCGCCTGACGCCGCGCGAGTACCAGGTGTTCGAGCACGTGATCGCCGGCCGCCTCAACAAGGTGATCGCCGACCGCCTCGGCACGGCCGAGCACACGGTCAAGGTGCACCGGGGCCGCGTGATGGCGAAGCTCGGCGCGGATTCGGTCGCCGACCTCGTCCGACTGGCGCAGCAACTCGGCATTCCGCCCGCGCCCTGACCCCGCGCCGGTAACACGAAGGTGGAATTGCCGCCGCGCGGCGCGGCCGCCACGATGCGCGCGATGGGTCCGCCCGCGCTTGCCATCGCCATCCTCGACGACGACGAGGCGTTTCGTCGCGCGCTGTCGCGCCTGCTGCGCGCGCACGACCACCACGCATTCGCCTACGACACCGGCGAAGCGCTGCTCCGCGATGTGCGCATGCGCAAGTTCGACTGCCTGCTGCTCGACCTCGACATGCCCGGCATGTCGGGCTTCGACGTGCTGGCCGAGCTCGCGCGCAACCCCGCCTCGCCGCCGGTCATCGCGATCACCGGGAACGACGACCCGGACTTCGCGCAGCGCGCGCTGGGGCTGGGGGCGTTCGCCTGCCAGCGCAAGCCGGTGGGTGCCGCCGCTTTGCTGGAGACCATCGGCCGCGCCTGCGCCGGACTCCGGCCCGCCGGCGTGGCACCGTGAAGCCGCCGCGTTGAACCATCGTGTAATAGCCGGCGCCCGCGCCGTCGCCTAGTCTGCCGCACGGCGATTGCCGCGACGTCCCGTCCCGGGACCGCCAGCCCACGAACAAGCCTCGCGCAACGCCCGGACAGGAGAAGCCCATGAGTCTCGCCACCCGCCTCGTCGCCGCCCTCTTCGCGCTCGTTGCCGCGCTGCCAGCTTCCGCGCAGCCAGCCGGCAAGCCCAACATCCTCGTGATCTGGGGCGACGACATCGGCCAGTTCAACGTCAGCGCCTACAACATGGGCATGATGGGCTACAAGACGCCCAACATCGACAGCATCGGCAAGGAAGGCGCCGTGTTCACCGACTGGTACGGCCAGCAGAGCTGCACGGCCGGCCGCGCCGCGTTCGTCACCGGCCAGTCGCCGATCCGGACCGGCCTCACCAAGGTCGGCCTGCCGGGCGCGCCGGAGGGCATGAAGAAGGAGGACCCGACGATCGCGACGCTGCTGCGCGCGCAGGGCTACGTGACCGGCCAGTTCGGCAAGAACCACCTGGGCGACCGCGACGACATGCTGCCGACCGCGCACGGCTTCGACGAGTTCTTCGGCAACCTCTATCACCTCAACGCCGAGGAGGAGCCGGAGAACGAGAACTACCCGAAGGATCCGGAGTTCCGGAAGAAGTTCGGACCGCGCGGCGTGATCCACAGCTTCGCCGACGGCCGCATCACCGACACCGGCCCGCTGACCAAGAAGCGGATGGAGACGATCGACGACGAGGTGATGGCCAAGTCGCTCGACTTCATGGAGCGCGCGAAGAAGGATGGCAAGCCGTTCTTCATCTGGTGGAACTCGACGCGGATGCACATCTTCACGCACCTCAAGGCCGCGTCGGCGGGCAAGACCGGGCTCGGCATCTACGCCGACGGCATGGTCGAGCACGACGGCCACGTCGGCCAGCTGCTCGCGAAGCTGAAGGAGCTGGGGCTCGACCAGAACACGATCGTCATGTACTCGACCGACAACGGCGCCGAGACGTTCACGTGGCCCGACGGCGGCACGACGATGTTCCGCGGCGAGAAGAACACCAACTGGGAGGGCGGGTACCGCGTCCCGACGGTCATCCGCTGGCCCGGCGTCATCAAGCCCGGCACCGTGGTCAACGACATCGGCGCGCACGAGGACATGCTGCCCACGCTCGTGACCGCAGCCGGCGGACGTAACTTCACCGAGGACCTGAAGAAGGGCACGACGATCGGCGGCCGCCCGTACAAGGTCCACCTCGACGGCTACGACCTCGGCCCGGCGCTGCGCGGCGAGGCCGCGTGGCCGCGCCGCGAGTTCATCTACTGGACCGACGACGGGCAGGTGGCCGCGCTGCGCTACGACAACCTGAAGATCACGTTCCTCGAGCAGAAGGCGCACGGGCTGCGCGTCTGGCAGGAGCCGTTCACGGCGCTGCGCGCGCCGCTGCTCACCAACCTGCGCATGGACCCGTTCGAGCGCGCCGAGAAGCCGAGCACGCGATGGGCTACCAGCGCTGGTACATGGAGCGCATGTACGCGATCGCGCCGGCCGGCGCCTACGTCGGCCAGTGGCTGCAGAGCTTCCGCGAGTTCCCGCCGCGGCAGAAGCCAGGGAGCTTCAACCTCGAGCGCGTCATGGAGGCGGTCTCCTCCAACCAGGGCCAGTAGGGCGGCGCGCGTCGGCCGCGTCCACCGCGGCCGGAGCGCCCGTCGCGGTACGATACCCGGCGGCCGCCCCCGGGACGACGCCCCCCGCGCGTCGGCGGGGCGTTGCCGCCTGCGGGAAAGTCCGCGCGTGGAGCAGCCCATGTTGATTCCGTTCCAGTGGATCGGCCTGTTCGCGACCGTCGTCGTGTTCCTGGTCATGTTCACGCTCGGCCTCATGCTCGGGCGCGAGCAGATCGCCGCGGCGCTGCAGCGCCGCGTCGTGCTGCTGGCCGTCGTCTTCGCCGTGCTGGTCCCGGTCCCGGCACTGGCGGTGCTTGCCGTCAAGCTCTTCGGCCTCACGGGTCCTGTGGCCGTCGGCATCGTGCTGATGGCGATCTCGCCCGGTGCGCCGGTGGCGCTGCGACGGGCGCTCGACGCCGGCGGCGACCGCGCGTTCGCGCCCACGCTGCACCTGTCGATCGTGATGCTGGCCGTCGTGACGGTACCGCTGACGGTCGCGATCCTCGACTGGATATTCGCCAAGGACTTCGCGGTGACGCCGCTGCACATCGGGCGGCAGGTGTTCTTCGCGCAGCTCCTGCCCATGGCGCTCGGCGCCGCGCTGCGGGCCGCGCGGCCCGCGCTCGCCGCCCGGCTGGAGACGCCGCTCGCACGGATCGGCAACCTGCTGCTGGCGGTGATGGGCCTCGCGGTCCTCGTCGACATGCCGGCGATCGTCGCCGCCGCGGGCTGGGCGCCGATGGTGGCAGGCGTTTGCATCACGCTGGGCGCGCTCGCCGTGGGTGCGGCGTTTGCGTGGCGTGATCCGGCCGTGCGCCCCGCCGCCGCCATCGCGGCGGCAATGCGCAACCCTGGGCTCGCGCTGGTGATCGCGACGGTGAACGGCGCGCCGCCGTCCGTCACTGCGGCCGTCATCGGCTACGCGCTCGGGCTGGGGCTCACGATCGTCGCCTACCTGCAGTGGCGCAAGCGGACCTGACGTCCGCACGATTCCCGACGCGTTCAGGCGGCACCTCCACCAACGGGGCGACACGGCCCGGTAGCGGGCAACCTCCCGTTTCGATGACGCCCGTCAAGTCGGTGCGTCGCAGAACGCGCAAGATGGTTCCATCTGCGGATTCCGCGTCCCGCACTACGGGAGACGAAGATGCCCAAGGGTGACCAGCGCAGGAGCGCGACTCGCGCGCCCCGAATCGATTCGACCTACCTCTCCGCCGACGAGCGGCGCGCCAAGGGCAAGGCGCTGCGCGACGCCGCGCCCCGAGCGGCGCAGGCGGGATGGAAGCCGCCGACGGGCCGTCGCGATCCAGTCGACGTCGTAAGGGAATCCAACACGGGCCGCCTGACGGACCTCGTGCCGATCCGTTTCGGGCGGATGTCCGCGTCGCCCTTTGCGTTCTACCGCGGGTCGGCCGCGCTGATGGCGGCCGATCTCGCCACGACGACGACCAGCGGAATCCGCGTTCAGGCCTGCGGCGACGCCCACCTGATGAACTTCGGCGGCTTCGCCACGCCGGAGCGCAACATCGTCTTCGACATCAACGACCTCGACGAGACGCTGCCGGCGCCGTTCGAGTGGGACGTCAAGCGGCTGGCCGCGAGCGTCGTCATCGCCGCACAGCACGTGCACATGCCCGACAGCGATGCGGCGCGTGCGGCCATCGACGTCGCCCGCGAGTACAGGGAACGGATGGCCGACTACGCGTCGATGCGGGCGCTCGACGTCTGGTACGACCGGATCGACCTGGCGCGGTACACGGACCGTGCGGCCGACCCCGCGATCCAGAAGGAGATCCGCCGGCGGACCGCCGAGCGGATCGAGGAGGCGCAGCGCAAGTCGGCGCCCGAGTTCATGTACCCGAAGCTCGTGTCGCAGGAGGGGTCGAAGCCCGTGATCAAGGACGAGCCGCCGCTGATCTTCCATCCGACGGCGGACCAGGCCCCCGGGCTCGCGACCGGGGCCGCGGAGGCGATCGCCGCCTACCGCGAGAGCCTGCCGGAGCACACCCGGGTCCTGTTCGACCGGTTCCACTTCTTCGACTACGCGATCAAGGTCGTCGGGGTCGGCAGCGTCGGCACCGTCTGCGGTGTGTGCCTGTTCATGGCCGCGGACGACGATCCGCTGTTCCTGCAGGTGAAGGAAGCGCGCGCCTCGGTGCTCGAGCCCTGGGCGGGCAGGAGCCTGCACGCCAATCACGGCCAGCGCGTCGTGGTCGGCCAGCGCATCATGCAGGCCGCGAGCGACGTCTTCCTCGGCTGGACGCGCACGAAGTCCGGCCACGACGTCTACGTCCGGCAGCTGCGCGACATGAAGATGTCCGTGGTCATCGAGAACCTGGAGACGGAGCTGCTGCGGCACTACGGGCGCATGTGCGCCCACGCGCTCGCCCGTGCGCACGCGCGGTCCGGCGACGCCGCGATGATGGCCGGGTACATGGGTTCCGGGCAGACCTTCGACGACGCCATCGGCGAGTTCGCGGTCGAGTACGCCGACCAGAACCGGCGCGACTTCCGCGAGTTCACCAAGGCCATTCGCGAAGGCGGCATCGAGGCCGTAGTCGAGGCGCAGTAGAGCTAGTGGGCTGTTACGGGGCAATCGGAAGTGTCGGGCTTGCTCGTCGCGCCGGCACCGCTTCGTCGGCGCATCCTACGCCTGCGGCAACTCCGGCGCCCGGCGCAGCGTCTCCGACGGCAGCTCACCGAAGCACTCCCGGTAGGCGCGCGAGAACTCGCCGAAGTGCCAGAAGCCCCAGTTGAGCGCCTCGGCCGACACGGTGGTCGATCCCTGGGTCCCGGCCAGGAGCGCCTGGCGCACGCGATGCAGCCGCAGCCGGATCAGGTAGTTGACGGGCGTCAGTCCCACGACCTCCCTGAACGCATTCTGCAGCGTACGCTCGCCGACGGCGGCGGCCCGGCAAAGGTCGCTCACGTAGAGGGGGTCGCCGACGTGCGCCATCGCGTGGTCCTCGGCCAGCCGGACGACCCGGCTGTGCGCCTGACGTGTCCGGTCGCCGCGGCCTGGCTCGTAGTCGCGCGCGGCGCCGACGGTGGCCAGCAGCAGTTCCACCAGCTCGACGTGCGCGGCGATCCGTTCCGTCTCCCGTTCGTTGAACAGCGCCGGTTGCCGCGCGGCGAGGTCTGCCAGCCGCTTGCCCCACTCGTACAACCGCTTCGCACTACGCTCGTCGACCTGCAGCGGCTCGACGCCACGCGGCAGGCGAAACTCGTCCTCGCGCTGCCGCGCCGCGAGATGCGCGCGGATTTCGTCGGGTGACAACAGGAAGGTCACGCTCTCGTAACCGGCGTCGGCCACGAAGGTGGCCTCGCAATCGGGCTCCGCCGCGAGCAGCAGGCCGGGGCCCACCGGCAAGCCGTTCACCGTCCCCTTCGCGTTCGGACCGAACGTGACGAAGGCGAGCAGGCCACTCCTGACACTCGTGCGTGTCCGCACGCGGCGGTTGGTCGACAGCAACACCACTGCTGACGCGCCGAGTCGAACCGTAACGCGGCGCGCCCGCAGCGGCATCGGCTGCAGCTGCACGGCGTCCAGCGCGAAGAGCTCGATGCCCGCGCCCGCGGCAGTGGGGTCGCTGATCTCGACCACGGTGACGGCCGGCTGCGCGCCGGTGAGCGGCAAATGCTTCACTGCGTGCGGTGCGGAATTCCGATAGACGGTCGGGCGGCAAGCGGGAAGAGTGTAGCAGCGGCCGCCAATCCGGCCGCAGGGGAGGGTTTTGCCCGTTGCGCCCTCCTCCCGCGATCCCCTGACACGAACGCTCGCCGAATGGCGCGCGCACATCCGCGAACCCGACCACCGCCGTGAAGCTGCAACAAGTGAGCGAGAGTTGCCACGCGGTCCTGAACGAGCGCGGCCGCGTGTGCGACGCCAACTCGGGACTCGTCAACCGGGGCGGCGGCCTGGTCGTCGACACCCAGGCCGACGTGCCGCACGCGCAGCGGATGATCGAGTTGTTCGGGGGCGTCTGGCCCGGCATGCCGAGGCGTGTCGTCAACACCAGCGAGGCCGGCGTCCACGTCTCGGGCAACCAGCTCTTCGCCGGCGCCGAGATCATCGCGCATCGGACGGTCCCCGACAGCATGGCGCACGCCGCCGACCCGTCCCGGTATCGCGAACTGGTGGACGACACCGGCGGCTTCGCGTCGCGGCTCGTGCGCAGGGCCTTTCAGCCCGGCAAGTGGGCCGCCGGCACGCAGCTTCGCGAGGAGCACGACTTCGGCGGGATCGCGCTGACGCCGCCGACGACGCTGTTCGACGACCGGTACGAGCTCGATCTCGACGGTGTGGATGTCCACCTGATCCACGTCGGCCCCTGCCACCAGGTCGGAGACACGATCGTCCACGTCCCGGGAGAAGGGGTCCTGTTCGCCGGCGACACGGTCTTCCGCCGGTGCACGCCCATGGGCTGGGCCGGCCGTTGCGAGCAGTGGCTGCGCTGCCTCGACCTCATCGTCTGGCTCGATCCGGAGGTCATCGTTCCCGGACGCGGCCCCCTGTGCGGGATCGAGGGGGCGATGGAACTGAAGGCGTATCTCGAATACGTGCGCGACGAGGCGGCGCGGTGCTTCCGGATGGGACTGGACGCGCTGGAGGCCGCCAAGCGGATCGACCTCGGCCCCTATCGCGAGTGGCGATGCCCGGCGCGCCTCGTCGCGAACGTCGAGGCCGCCTATCGGGAGCTGCGCGACGAAGCCGTGCGCCAGCCGCCGGACATGGCGAGCGCGTTCGAGGCGATGTACGAAGTGGCGAAGGCGCGCGGGCTCGCCGTCGAGTTCTGATCCGTCGATATCGAAGGGAACTGGCAATGGAAACTGCAATGCAGCCCGCGGCGCGTGAGCGGGCCGTCCGCAAGACGCTGCTGGGGTCGCTGGGGCTCGTCGTCCTCGCGGCGACGCTCGCCGCGCCCCCGCCGGCCAGCGCCGCGGACTCCGCGCGCCGGCCCAACATCGTCGTCATCGTCGCCGACGACATGGGCTTCGCCGACATGGGTGCGTTCGGTGGCGAGATCAGGACCCCGAACCTCGACTCGCTGGCGAAGGACGGCGTGCGGTTCACGAACTTCTACACCCACGCCAGTTGCTCGCCCACGCGCTCGATGCTGCTCAGCGGCGTCGACACGCACTTGAACGGCCTCGGCAACATGAGCGAGTGGATCGCGCCCAACCAGCGCGGCGCCGTCGGCTACGAGGGCTACCTCAACGACCGAGTCGCGACGCTGCCGCAGTTGCTGAAGGATGCCGGCTACCACACCTACATGGTGGGCAAGTGGCACCTGGGCAAGCAGCCGGATCAGATCCCGCGGGCACGCGGCTTCGAGCGCGACTTTGCGCTGCTCGACGGCGGCGGCAGTTACTGGGACATGACGAACATCTCGGCGGTGGCGCCCAAGTCGGTCTTCACCGAGGACGGCCGCTACCTGACGAAGCTGCCCAAGGACTATTACGCGACCAAGACCTACACCGACAAGCTGATCGGCTACATCGATGCCAACCGTGGCGACGGCAAGCCCTTCTTCGCCTACGTGGCGCACCAGGCGCCGCACGACCCGTACCACCTGCCGAAGGACTGGCGCAACCGCCATGTCGGCGAATACGACAAGGGCTGGGACGCGGTGCGCCAGGAGCGGCTGAAGCGGCAGGTCGAGATGGGCATCATGCCGGCCGGCACCGAGCTTGCTGAACGGATGTGGTTTGTGCCCGATCCGATCGTGCTTGCCCCCGCAAGCCGCGCCATACTCGGCAAGAAGATGGAACTCTACGCCGGCCTGGTGGAGAACATGGACCACCACATCGGCCGGCTGGTCGACCACCTGAAGAAGATCGGCGAATACGAGAACACCATCTTCATCTTCTTCGGCGACAACGGCGCCGAGGGCACCGACCTTTTCGGGATGATCGCGGGTTCCCCGGGTTCGCGCGACAACCTCTACGCGGCGATCAACTGGAACCAGACCAATTTCAATGCGTGGGGCGACCCGGGCTCCTGGGTCGGCTATGGCCCGATGTGGGCCCAGGTGTCGATGACGCCGTTCGGCCAGTTCAAGGGCTGGCTGGCCGAGGGCGGCATCCGCAACGCGCTGATCGTCAGCGGACCGGACGTGAAGCGGCCCGCCGGCAGCATCAACCATGGGTTCATGCACGTCGCCGACGTCATGCCCACACTGCTCGAAATGGCCGGTGCCGTCTATCCCGCGACCCGCAATGGGGAGCCGGTGCCCCCGCTCATGGGCAAGTCCTGGGGCCCGATGCTCGCCGGCAAGGCGGACTCGGTGCGGACCGACCAGGACTACCTAGCGTGGGAAGTCTTCGGCAACCGCGCGGTGCGGCAGGGCGACTGGAAGCTGCGCTGGCAGTTCAAGCCGTACGGCAAGGGCGACTGGGAGCTGTTCAACGTCGCCAAGGATCCCGCCGAGCGCAACGATCTCGCCGCACAGAATCCCGACAAGGTGAAGGCCATGCTCGCGCTCTGGGAAAGCTACGTCAAGGCCAACAACGTGATCCTGCCGAGCCGCGGGCCGTTCGACACCCTGGAAAAGGACATGCCGCAACGGGTTACGGTCTATCCGGGCTTCCCGCCGCTGATCTACCAGCGGCAGTTCGTGCCGCCGAAGGAGTTGCTGGCGGACCCGAGGCCTTGAATTCTGGCGACCCCTATTTTCATCGACGAGGACGACGAATCGTGAACAACGACGCAAGACCTACGAAGCAGGTGGCCTGGGCGCGATGGGTGGTTGCAACGATCTTCGCGACGGGCTTGCTCGGCGGGACGCAGGCGCTGGCTCAGATGCCCGCGCGCTTCTACTGGAAGCCACTGGCGGGCTCGAACGCCGTGCCGCTCATCGTCAACTCGTTCAGCGGCAATACGAACCCGTTCGATCCGGCGGACACCGTGACGCCCGGCGCGCAATTCGACGCGACGATGGCGCAGGCTGGCTACGCGCACGTCTTTTCCCTGTTCGATCGCTCGGCCATGGCGGCCGTCATCCTGCCGATGGGGCGCGTCTCGGGAGACGTGACAGTGGCGGGCAGAACCGTCAACGAGAGCGCGAGCGGCTTCGGCGACCCCATGCTGGAGTTCACCTTCAACATCCTCGGACCGAAGGCGCAGCAGAACATCCCGGACGCGATGCGCTACCAGCCGGGATTCTCCGTCGACGTGCTCGCCGACCTTGCGGTGCCGATCGGCGAATACGACAGCAGCCAGCCGCTCAATCTCGGGCAGAACCGCTGGTATGGCCGCGTGGGCATGCCTGTCGTCTGGCAGCTCGGCGACTGGGTGCCGGGACGGCGCACCACACTCGAGTTCCTGCCCGCCGTGTGGCTGTTCGGCGACAACACCAACTACGACAACGGCAAGACGCTGAAGACCGATCCAAAGTTCCAGCTCGACGCGCACTTGAGCCGCGACTTCACCGAGCGCTTGTGGGGGTCGCTCGATCTCGCCTGGTACTACGGCGGCCAGGCGACCATCAACGGCGTCACCGGCGAGAAGCTCAACAACCTCGGCGTCGGGTTCACGCTCGGCTACCAGGTCAACAACAACCTGGGTCTCACGTTCGGCTACAAGTCGACCATCAACGACAACGGCCCCGGCGATCTGAAAATGGACGTCTTCCAGATCTCGCTCGTCTACGGGTGGCACCCGCTCATCGAGGGCATGAACCGGCTGAAGAGCGAGTAGGCCGGCGGCAGCGGACGCCCGCACGGATCCGGCGTTACCCGCGGCGCGCGGTCGACGATCGGGCTGTGCGGCGGTCCCTGCCGCCCGCTAGAACCCCGCCGCCTTCATCTCGTCCGGCGTGCGCTCCCAATACGGCTTCTCGAAGTAGAACCGCGCCTTGGCTTCGTCGGCGTAGACGAAGCGGTGCTCGAAGTAGCGGTACACCGCGTTACGCCCTGCGGGATCGGACAGGACCAGTTGCCCGCTCGCCTCGGCCCGCAGGAGCAGCTTGCGGTAGGCGTCGATCGGTTCCCAGCCCGCCTGCTGGAAGACGATGCGCCCGCCGAACTCGCGAAACAGCGCCTGGTCGAGCTTCCACTGCCGCACCCATTGCGTCGCCACGCGCCGCTCGGACTCCCGCTGCAGCTTCTGCTGCGCCGGGTCGCGCAACTCCCGGGCGCGCCGGGCATCGAATTCGGCGAGGCGGTCGAGCGTATCGAGGTGCCGCTGCGCGGCCTGGCGCTGCGCGTCGCTCGCGTCCGGGGACCCGAGCTCCGCCGTCAACGCTGCGCGCTGCTGCACGCGCTCGGCGGCGAGACGCGCAGTCATGCGCCTGTGTCCCTCGATCTGCGAGTCGATCTCGGCCGCGGTCGGCTCGACATTGTGCCGGCGCGCGAACTCGCCGAGTACCGCCGCCCAGACCCGTGCGCGCAGCGCCTCGCCCTGCGCGCGCTCCACGCTGGCGGCGTCCGCCGCCTTGGCGCCGCCGGGTGCCACCAGGTCCCTCGCGTGGATGGGTTGACCAAAGACCACGGCCAAAGGCGTGTCTGCGACTCTCTCCACCGCGTGGCCCGCGCCGGCGCACGCAAGAACGACGGAGAGCAGCAGTGCCGAACGCAGCCGCGTGGACTCCACGAACATCGACGCCTGACGACCGTTGCCGCAGCGGGCGCCGTGCCGCGGGGACCGCGGATGGCTCGTCTTCATCGGCCCTGTGTGCGTCAGGAACCGTAGTCGCGCGTGTCGGTCGCAGGCGCTGGCGCCGCCGGGAGCGCCATCAGCGAGTACGCGACGCGCTCGGCGACCGCGTTGATGACCGACGACCGCTGGTCGTAGACGGTCCCCAGCACAGCGCTCCCGGTCTGGCGGACGTCGAAGTGGGCGTACAGCTTGCCCGTGGCGTCCACGACGCGAACGGCGACGGTCATGTTGCTGGCGCCGGGGCCATAGTCGGTCACGGTGAGGCGGATCGTCACCGGCACGGCCCCGCCTGCGGGCTGCGGCACGCGCACGCGCACGGCCTCCTTCAACTGGTCGAGATCGGCCTGCGAAAAGCGCCCGACCGACGACTGCGCGTCGATTGCGGTGTAGGCGAGCCTTCCCGCGACTTCCTTGTCGAGCCGCGTCCGCGTCACGACGGTGCCCTGCATGCTTGCGCACGACGTCAGCAGCACGAGCGTGAGCGTGCAGCCGAGGACTTGGACGATTTGCATCGGTGGCGTTCTCCTGCCCGAATCATGCACCATCGCGGCAGGCTCTGCCCGCCCGGGCCGACGGGAAGCACCGCCACCCGGTCGACACGGCGCGCGCGACCGGACTGCCGCGAGGGCCAGGGCGGCGAAGGCGACGGGCGGGGCGCCCCGCGTCAGTCGATCCGCTCGTACGCCGGCAGCGTCAGGAATTCGACGAAGGTGTCGTTGTCGACGAGGTCGGCGAAGATCTTCGCCGCGTCGTCGTACTTGCCCTGCGCGAACGCCGCGCCGAGGAGGTCGCGGATCTTCTGCAGCTCCTCGGGGATCATCGCCGCGACCATCTCCTTCGTCACCTTGCGGCCGTCGTCGAGCTTCCCCTTGGGTGAGCGCATCCACTGCCAGACCTGCGAGCGCGAGATCTCGGCGGTGGCCGCGTCCTCCATCAGGTTGAAGATCGGCACGGCGCCCTGCCCCGCGAGCCACGCGCCGATGTACTGGATCGCGACGTTGATGTTGAGGCGCAGTCCCTTCTCGGTGATTGGCTGCTCGGGCTCGAACTTGAGGAGGTCGGCGGCGGTCACCTTGACGTCGTCGCGCTTCTTCGTCGCGATCTGGTTGGGCGCGGGCATCAGCCGGTCGAACGCTTCCTTGGCGACCGGCACGAGGCCCGGGTGCGCGACCCACGTGCCGTCGTGGCCGTACGTGGCCTCGCGCTCCTTGTCGGCCTTGACCTTCGCGAACGCCTCGGCGTTCGCGCGCTCGTCGTTCTTCACCGGGATCTGCGCCGCCATGCCGCCCATCGCGTGGATGTTGCGGCGGTGGCAGGTCTTGATGAGGAGCTCGGCGTAGCTCTTCAGGAAGTGCGTCGTCATCGTGACCAGCGCGCGGTCGGCGAGGCAGAAGTCGCGGTTGCTGCGCAGCTTCTTGATGCAGCTGAAGATGTAGTCCCAGCGCCCGGCGTTGAGGCCCGCCGAGTGCTCGCGCAGCTCGTGCAGGATCTCGTCCATCTCGAACGCGGCGAGGATCGTCTCGATCAGCACGGTCGCCTTGATCGTGCCGCGCGGGAGGCCGAGGTCGTCCTGCGCCATCACGAAGATGTCGTTCCACAGCCGCGCCTCGAGGTGGCTCTCGAGCTTCGGCAGGTAGAAGTACGGGCCGCTGCCGCGCGCGACCAGCTCCTTCGCGTTGTGGAACACGTACAGCGCGAAGTCGAAGATGCCGCCGGAGATCGGCTGGCCGTCGACGACGACGTGCTTCTCCGGAAGGTGCCAGCCGCGCGGACGCACGAACAGCACGGCGGTCTTCTCGTTGAGCTTGTACGACTTGCCCTCCGGCGACGTGAACTCGATCCGGCGGCGGATGGCGTCGCGCAGGTTGAGGTGACCCTGGAGGTTGTTGTCCCAGCGCGGCGTGTTGGCGTCCTCGAAGTCGGCCATGAAGACGGAAGCGCCGGAGTTCAGCGCGTTGACGATCATCTTGCGGTCGACCGGGCCGGTGATCTCCACGCGGCGGTCCTGGATGTCTGCCGGCACCGGCGCGCAGGTCCAGTCGCCGTCGCGCACGGCGCGCGTCTCCGGCAGGAAGTCGGGCAGCTTCCCGGCGTCGAAGTCCGCCTGCCGGGAGGCGCGCTTCGCCAGCAGTTCGGCGCGGCGGCCGCCGAAGGCGCGCTGCAGCCTGGCGGCGAACGCGACCGCCTCGGGCGTCAGGATCTGCGCGTACTCGGGGGTGATGCGGCCGGTGATCTCGACACCGGCGCCGTAGGGAGACGTGCTCATCGGGGCCTCGCAGGACGGATGGGGACGCGGCCGCGCCGGGGACGCGGCGAATGTGAAAACGACTTTCAAAACCGGATTGTACCGCATCGGGGCGATGGGTCGGCCGCTCGGGCGTCCGGGTTTGGCACGATCGTGAACCGACACGGCTCGGTTTGGATGCCCGTCTCGCCATGGGGGGTCCCTGCGCCGCGACCCTCCCCCCCTCCCGGCGGGGAGCGGGAGGTCGATCCGGACGCGCCCGGCTCGGTGATCGCCCGACCGCACCCCTCCCCCCCCGCGGGCGGCGCACAGCCGGCGCGCTCGGTTTCGGGGCTCCCCGGCTTGGGAGAGCCATCCGGGGCCCCCTCCGGGAGCGGGTCGAACGCTACGCCGTCGCCGCTTCCTTAGCGGGCGCCAGCACCAGCACGCCCGAGCGCAGGCCGCGGTTGATCGCGGAGGTGAGTGCGCGCAGCGCCGCGGTGACGATGTTGGCGTCGCGGCCCACGCCGTAGACGGTACGGTCGATGCCGATACGCAGCTGCACGTACGCGACGGCGGTGGCGTCCTCGCCCGCGCCGATCGCATGCTCGTGGTAGGTGGCGACGTGGATCGGCAGCCCGAGGCCGGTGCGAATCGCCGCGACGAAGGCGTCCACGGGGCCGTTGCCGGCGCCGTGCAGGACCGTCTCCACGCCGTTGACGACGAGATGCGCGGCAAGGTGCTCGACCGTGCCGTCGGCGCTGTGCTGCGCGCGGTGCCCGGCGTAAGCGACCGGCGTGGTCGCGTCCAGGTACTCGCGCTCGAATGCCGCGCGGATCTCGGCCGACGCGAGTTCCTTGCCGGACGCGTCGGTGATCGCCTGGATCACCTGCGAGAACTCGATCTGCAGCAGGCGCGGCAGCGCGAGGCCGTGGTCGCGCTCCAGCAGGTAGGCGATGCCGCCCTTGCCCGACTGGCTGTTGACGCGGATCACCGCCTCGTAGCTGCGGCCGAGGTCGGCCGGGTCGATCGGCAGGTAGGGCACGTCCCAGACCGTGTCGCCGCGCTCGAGGTCGGTCGTGCGCGCGGCGAGTCCCTTCTTGATCGCGTCCTGGTGCGAGCCCGAGAACGCCGTGAACACGAGCTCGCCGCCGTACGGGTGGCGCGGGTGGATCGGGATCTGGTTGCAGTGCTCGACCGTGCGGATCACCTCGCCGATGTCGGAGAAGTCGATGCCGGGGTCCACGCCCTGCGTGAGCAGGTTGAGCCCGAGCGTCACCAGGCACACGTTGCCGGTGCGCTCGCCGTTGCCGAAGAGGCACCCCTCGACGCGCTCGGCGCCGGCCATCAGCGCCAGCTCGGCGGCCGCCACGCCGCAGCCGCGGTCGTTGTGCGGGTGGACGGACAGCACGAGGCTGTCGCGGTGCGCGAGGTGCCGGCTCATCCATTCGATCTGGTCGGCGTAGACGTTGGGCGTGGTCATCTCGACCGTCGACGGCAGGTTGACGATGACCTTGCGCTCGGGCGTGGGCTGCCACACGTCGAGCACGGCGTCGCACATTTCCTTCGCGAAGTCGAGCTCGGTGCCGGTGAAGCTCTCGGGCGAGTACTGGAACGTCCACTCGGTGCCGGGCCACTTCGCCGCGCATTCGTGCATGTAGCGCGCGCCGTCGACGGCGATCTTCTTGATGCCCTCGCGGTCCAGGCCGAACACGACGCGCCGCTGCGTGGTCGACGTCGAGTTGTACAGGTGGACGATCGCGCGCTTCGCCCCCTTCAGCGCCTCGAACGTGCGCTCGATCAGCGGCGCCCGCGCCTGCGTGAGCACCTGCACGTTGACGTCGTCGGGGATGAGGTTCTCGTCGATCAGCTGGCGGACGAAGTCGTAGTCGGTCTGCGACGCCGCCGGGAAGCCGATCTCGATCTCCTTGTAGCCCATCTTCACCAGCAGCCGGAACATCCGCATCTTGCGCTCGGCGTCCATCGGCTCGATCAGCGCCTGGTTGCCGTCGCGCAGGTCGACGCTGCACCAGACGGGCGCGCGGTCGATCGTGCGCGACGGCCACGCGCGATCGGGCAGCGCGATCGGGGGAAACGGTCGGTACTTGGCGGAGGGGGCGATGTTCATCGTCGGTTCCTGTCTGCGGCCGTCACGCACGGGCCGCCGGGCACGGGGCTTCGCCATCCGGTCCTGCTGGATGGCACGGGTACGGCTCGAATTGGAGGGGGTAGGGTTATGTGCGCGCGAGGCGCAGCAGCAGCAGGCCGGACAGGGCGAGCGCGCGCGGCGACGCGAGGGGCGTCGGGGCACTGCCGGCGGCGAGGGGAACGCTGCTCATCGGGTTACATTATCCGATTTGCGGCGCCGCCGCAAGAGGCGGCCGGGCAGCTGCCGGCAGTGGCATAATCGCGCGGCCCGCCACGCCGTACGCCCCCCCGGTTCCGCGTTGATTCCCGCCTCCGCCTTCGCGCCGCCCCCGAATCGCACGCCAGGCAGGCGAGTCGCCGACTTCGCAATCTTCGTCCTGCTGGTCGGCGCCGCGGGCGCGCTCTCGGTCCGCCGCGGCCAGGACGCCAACTGGGACCTGCAGAACTACCACTTCTACAACCCGTGGGCGTGGGTGAACGGCCGTCGCGGGTACACGCACGACATCGTCGCGGCGCAACTGCAGACCTACCACAGCCCGATCCCCGACCTGCCGTTCTACTGGATGGTCGCCGCCGGGTGGGATCCACGGCTGATCGCGTTCGCGCTGGCGATCCCGGCCGGCGTCGCGGCCTTCGTGCTGCTGAAGCTCCTCAACCTGCTGTTCGCCGAACTGCCGACGCGCGAACGCGTCGCAGCCGTAACGATAGCGTTCGCCATCGGCATCACGTCGGCGATGAGCATCGGCGTCCTCGGCACCACGATGAACGAGTGGCCGGGCGCGATGCTGGTCGTCGCCGGCCTGTGGCTCGTCGTGCGCGACATGGTGACCCGCCCCGGCGAGCCCCTGGCGCGCACGACGCTGGTCGCCGCGGGCGTGCTGTGCGGCCTCGCCGCCGGCCTGAAGCTCACGTACGGGCTGTTCGCGTTCGCGTTGTGCCTGGCGCTGTGGCTGCGCCGCCTGCGCCCGTGGCCGGCGTTCACGCGCGGCTTCCGCGAGGCGTTCCTGTTCGGACTGGCCGTGCTGCTGGGCACGGGCGTCTCCGGCGGTGCGTGGATGTGGGAGTTGTGGACGCAGTTCGCGAACCCGGTGTTTCCCTACGGCAACGTCTGGATCAAGTCGCCGTGGTGGGGCCAATACGAGGTCATGGGACGCCCGTACGGGCCGCACACGCTCGGCGAGTGGCTCGTCTTCCCGTTCACGCTGCTGGCGCCCAAGGCGTTCTACGTCACGGAGACCGAATACGTCGACGCGCGCATGCCCGTGCTGTACGCGCTGGCCCTCGCCGCGGCGGCCGTGTGGCTCGCGCGGCGGTCGCGGGTTCGTTACGCCGGAGCCGCGCCAGCGCCGGCGGTGGCCGGCGCGCGCACCGGCGAGGCGTGGCGGCTGGTCGCGCTGTTCTTCGCGCTCGCGTTCGTGCTGTGGACGCACCAGTTCTCGATCTACCGCTACCTCGTGCCGCTCGAGATCATCGGCCGGCGCGCTGCTGGTCGCGCTGCTCTGTCCTGCTGCGGCCCGGGTTCGCGCCGCCCGCCGGTCGTGATGGTGCGGTCCTCGCTGGATCGACCCGCGCGCCCAGGACTGGTGGCACGCTCGAGTTCCAGGACCGCAGTGGTTCGAAGTCGACGTGCCTCCGGTCGACGCGGACGCGCTGGTGCTGCTCACGTCCGACGGACCGATGTCCTACGTGCTGCCGTTCTTTCCGGCCGACGCGCGCTTCTTCGGCCTGCAGAACAGCATCAACGATCCGAAGCGCGACACGTTGATGGCCACGACGATCGCCCGCGCGATCAAGGACCACAAGGGCCCCCTCTACTCGCTCACCTACCCCGCGGACACGGGCGTGGACACGCTGCTCGCGCACGACCTGCTGCGGCTGACCGAGACCTGCCGTGACGTGCGCACCAACATGCGCACGAGCCCGATCCAGCTCTGCCGGCTGTTCCGCATCCCGCCCGACCGGAGCGGCCGGCGGTGAGCGCGGCGGCGCCGAGGGGCGCGGCCCCCGCGCCAGGGCGCCGGTGGCTGCCGTTCCTGCTGGTCGCCGCCGTCTATGCGGTCGCCGTCGCGCAGAACATCACGCTGCCCGGCGTCTACATGGACGCCGTCAACCCGGACTACCTGGCGGTGCGCCTGCTCTCCCGGCACACCGAGCCGATCGCCGCGTGGCTGCTGCCCGGCAACTACCTCGCCGGCCGCGCGCCGGTGCTGATCTCGTTCTACCACGGCTCGCAGCAGGCGTGGCTGGGACTGCCGGGCTTCTTCCTGTTCGGCACGACCGTCACCGGCCTGCGCATCACGCATGCGCTGTTCGGGCTGGGCGTGCTCGCCGCGCTGTTCGCGGTGCTCGGCCGCGCCGGGCTCAGGCCCTGGCAGTCGGCGGTCGCGTGCGCGGCGCTCGCGCTCGACCCTTCGTTCACCTACGCGTTCCGCACGCAGAGCTACATCACGGTCGCGCCGATGGCGTGGCTGCTGCTGTCGCTGTACTGCATCCAGCGGGCCGGCGCAGCGGACGCGCACCGCACGCGCTGGCTCGCCGGCAGCGGCGCGCTGTACGGGCTCGCCGTCGTCGGCTACTTCGTCTACGCGTTCTTCCTGCCGGCGCTGCTGCTGGCGCTGCATTGGTCGCTGCCGCGGGCCGGGCCGGGGCGCGGCGGGTGGCTCGCGTGGTGCGCGGGTGCGGCGATCGGCGGCGCGTTCTATCCGATCGGCTACGCGCTGGTCGCGCTCCAGATGGGCGGTGTCGGCGGCGCGTGGGCGTACTTCCAGCAGACGCAGCGCGCGCTGCACGCATTCTCCGAGCAGCCGGCGCTGGCCGAGCGCCTCGCGCACGTCGCGGCGACGATCGCCTCCGCGTTCCAGAACTCGTTCCACCACACGCTGATCTTCGGCGAGCACGGCGTCGTGCCTGGCGCATCGTTCAAGATGGCGCTGCTGCTGGCCCTGCCGGGACTGGCGTGGCTGCGCGCCGAGTGGCGCCGCGACGCGACGCCGGCGCTGCGCACGTTCGTTGCGCTGGCGATCTCCTTCATCGCGGTCGCGATGCTGTTCGGCACGCGCCTGTCGGGCCACCACTACATGGTGCTGGTGCCCCTCGCGTACGGTGCGCTGGCGCTCGGTCTGGGCTCGCTCGCGGCCGCGCCGCGCGCGTGGCAGGGTACGACGGCGACGTTCGCGCTGCCGCTCGCCGTGCTGGTGGCGTTGAACGTCGGGGGGCAGGTCAGGGAGGCGCAGCGGCTCGCCGCGACCGGCGGCACCGGCTTCTACTCCGACGCGATCAACCGGCTGGCCGCCGACCTCGACGCCGCGCCGCGCAGGCCGTTCGTCTACTTCCCGGACTGGGGCCTGTCGATGCCGGTCGCGTTCCTCACCGGCGGGCGCGTAGGTATGGACTCGCTCGAGGACTTCGCGGCCGGGCGGAAGATGCTGTGCGACGGACGCGACGTCGCCGTGGCGATCGTCACCGGCGATCGCGCGGCGCGCGTTGCCGCGTGGCAGAAGGGATTCGGCTGGGACGCGCCGGCGGCGGTCGTGCCTTATGCACAACGCGACGGCAAGGAACTGTTCGTGCTCGCGACGTTCCGCGGACGGCGTGACGGACCCGGCTGCGGCTGACGGGGAGGCTGCACACCATTCCCCGGTGTCATGCCGAGGAGCGCAGCGACGGGGGATCTGCTCGTACTCGACTCCCTGACTCGCGGCAAGGGCGGGTCCCTCGCTGCGTTCGGGACGACACCTGGAAGTGGAAGTCAGCGCGGACTTCGACAGCCGGTCAGCGAGCCGCCCCCGCCGCGAGGTACGCGAGGCGCTTCGCCTCGCGCCGGCCGCGCGCAACGCTTTCGAGGATGATGCCGCAGGCGAGCGCCAGCGACGCGAGGAGCATGAGTCCGGTCGCGAGCACGGCAGTCGGCAGGCGCGGCACGAGTCCTGTCGCGACGAATTCGGCAACGACCTCGGCGCCGAGGGCGAGGCCCACGAGTGCGAACAGCAGCCCGCAGCCCGAGAAGAACGGCAGCGGCCGCACGTCGCGGAACATCCGTGCCATCGCGCCCAGGATGCGCAGGCCGTCGCGGTACGTCGACAGCTTGCTGGTGGAGCCTGCGGGGCGCTCGAAGTAGCTGGTGACGATTTCCGCCGTCGGCACGCGCAGGTCGAGCGCGTGCACGGTGAGCTCGGTCTCGATCTCGAAGCCGCGCGCCTCGGCCGGGAACGACTTGACAAACCGGCGCGACATCGCGCGGTAGCCGGAGAACATGTCGGTCGGGCGCTCGCCGAACAGCAGCCCGAGCAGCCGGTTGAACATCCGGTTGCCCCACTGGTGGCCGCGGCGGTACGCGGCGTCGCGCTCGCCGTGGTCGCGGATGCCGGTGACGACGTCGAGGTCGTCGCGGGTCGAGGCGCTCGACCATCTCGGGCGCGCGCGACGCGTCGTACGTCGCGTCGCCGTCGGTGACGACGTAGACGTCGGCGTCGATCTCGGCGAACATCCGGCGCATCACGCCGCCCTTGCCCGGCCGCTCCTCCCGCCGCACGACGGCGCCGGCGCGACGCGCGATGTCGCCGGTGCCGTCACTCGAGCGGTTGTCGTAGACGTAGACGACGCAGCCCGGCAGCGCCGCCGAGAAGTCCGCGACGACCTTCGCGACGGTCAGCGCCTCGTTGTAGCAGGGCACCAGCACCGCGATGCGTGGAGGCTCCCCCCGAAGCGCGCTGCGCGCGCCTCCCCCCAGGGGGGCCTGCGCCCTTGGGGCGGCCCGGCGGGTGCGGTGGTGGCGGCGGCAGTGCGCTCAATCCGCGCCTCCGGCGCGGCCGCGGCGCGCGAGACGCCACGCCGAGACCACATAACCGGAGATCGCATAGGCGACGAAGCCGCCGAACAGCACGAGGGGCGGCTGGTAGGCGAGCAGCGCGAGCACCACGACGAACGCCGTCACCGCGACGAACGGCACGCTCTTCCGGAGGTTGATCGACTTGAAGCTGTAGTACTTGAGGTTGCTGACCATCGTCAGCCCGGCGAAGATCGTGACGAACCAGGCCCACCAGCGCACCGACTCCGGCTCGACGTTGTAGTCGTCGACGATCCAGACGAGGCCGGCCACCAGTGCCGCAGCCGCGGGGCTCGGGATGCCGGTGAACCAGCGCTTGTCGGCGACTTCGAGCATCGTGTTGAAGCGCGCGAGCCGCAGCGCGGCGCCCGCGCAGTAGATGAACGCGGCGATCCAGCCCAGCTTGCCGAGGTCGCGCAGCACCCACTCGTACATGACGAGCGCCGGCGCCGCGCCGAACGACACCATGTCGGCGAGGCTGTCGAACTCGGCGCCGAACGCGCTCTGCGTCTTGGTGAGCCGCGCGACGCGGCCGTCGAGGCTGTCGAGCACCGCGGCGACGAAGATCGCGATCGCCGCCTGGTCGAAGTTGAGGTTCATCGCCTGCACGATCGCGTAGAACCCGGCGAACAGCGCCGCCAGCGTGAACAGGTTGGGCAGGATGTAGATGCCGCGCCGCCGGATGCGGTTCTTGAGGGCCGCGCGCTCCTGGTCGTAGTCGAGCATGGTCGCCGCCTCGTGTCCGGTCAGGCGAATTCGGCCAGGATCGTCTCGGTCGCCGCGACGACGTCGCCGACCGCCACCCGCGGCCGGCACGTCGGATCGACGTAGACGTCCACGCGCGAGCCAAACCGGATGAAGCCGTAGCGCTGGCCGCGCGAAAGCGTCGCGCCAGGCTCGACGTAGCAGAGGATGCGGCGGGCGATCAACCCGGCGATCTGCACGCAGGTGACGTCCTGCCCGGCGGCGGTGCGCAGGTGCAGCGCGTTGCGCTCGTTTTCGAGCGACGCCTTGTCCAGCGCGGCGTTGAGGAAGCTGCCCGCGTGGTACCAGCGGTTGACGACGGCGCCGTCGACGGGGCTGCGGTTCGAATGGACGTTGAACACGTTCATGAACACGCTGATCTTCAGCGCGTCGCGGTCGAGGTACGGGTCGCGCGCGCGCTCGACCTTGACGATCCGCCCGTCGGCCGGGGCGAGGATCGCGTTGGCCTCCTGCGGGACGCGGCGCGCCGGGTCGCGGAAGAACTGCAGGATGAACGCGACGGCGAGCCACGCGAGCAGCGCGAGCAGGCCGAACCCCCAGCCGGTCAGCAGCGACGCGACGACGATCGCGATCGCGAGGAACGTCCAGCCTTCGCGGGCGATGATCGGGTGCGGGTAGTCGTCGTTCATGCGGCGCGTGGACGGCGTGCGTTGCCCCTCGGATTATGCCTGACGCGCCGCCGGGCGCGGCCCGGGGCCCGAAGCTCGCCGCGGGTCAATTGCCGGCGCCGCGCCGGCCTTCCTGCTGCTTCAGCATGTCGCCCACACCCCGCGCCCGGTCCATCGGCGCCGTCGGCGCCGGAGCCGCCGACTCCACGGTCGCCCCCGAGGCATCGACGGCGGCCGGTGCGCGCGCCCGCTCGCCCGGCGTGCCCGCCTTCGTCTTCACGGTCGTCGTTGCCGACGACATGAGTCCGTAGGACATCAGCGTGTCCTTCGCGAGCCACGCGACGACGAGGAGCGCCAGCAGCAGCACGACCATGCCGACCCAGCCCCCCTGCCTGCTTCGTCTTCCGTCCATCGCCACCTCCCGCCGGGACCGGACTGCGCCGTCCCCGCACATGCGCCGCGTCAGTTCCGCGACTGGTCGACCAGCTTGTTCTTGCGGATCCACGGCATCATCGAGCGCAGCTTCTCGCCGACCACCTCGATCGAGTGCGCGGCCATGAGCCGGCGCCGCGACAGCAGCGTCGGCGCACCCGCGCGGTTCTCGAGGATGAAGTCCCTCGCGTACTCGCCGGTCTGGATGCGCGTCAGCATCTCGCGCATCGCCTGCTTGGTCTCCGCGGTGATGATCTTCGGGCCGCTCACGTACTCGCCGTACTCGGCATTGTTCGAGATCGAGTAGTTCATGTTGGCGATGCCGCCCTCGTAGATGAGGTCGACGATCAGCTTCAGCTCGTGCAGGCACTCGAAGTACGCCATCTCCGGCGCGTAGCCCGCCTCGACCAGCGTCTCGTAGCCGGCCTTGATGAGCTCGACGGTGCCGCCGCACAGCACGGCCTGCTCGCCGAAGAGGTCGGTCTCCGTCTCCTCGCGGAAGTTGGTCTCGATGACGCCGGCGCGCGTGCCGCCGATCGCCGCCGCGTAGGAGAGCGCGACGTCGCGCGCCTTCCTCGACGCGTCCTGATGGACTGCGATCAGCATCGGCACGCCGCCGCCGGCCGCGTACGTCGACCGCACGGTGTGGCCGGGCGCCTTCGGCGCGATCATCACGACGTCCAGGTCCGCGCGCGGCTGCACCTGCCCGTAGTGGATGTTGAAGCCGTGGGCGAACGCGAGCGTAGCGCCTTTCTTGATGTTCGGCTCGACCTCGTCCCGATAGACGGCGGCGATGTGCTCGTCGGGCATCAGCATCATCACGACGTCGGCGCCGGCGACCGCGGCGCCGACCTCGGCAACCTTGAGGCCCGCCTTCTTCGCCTTGTCCCAGGACGCGCCGCCCTTGCGGAGGCCGACCGTGACCTTGACGCCCGAGTCGTCGAGGTTCTGCGCGTGCGCGTGGCCCTGCGAGCCGTAGCCGACGATCGTCACCTTCTTCCCCTTGATCAGCGAGAGGTCGGCGTCCTTTTCGTAGTAGACCTTCATCATGACTGTGATTTCCTCTTCCGTTGGCTGCGTCGTTCCCGCGCGAGCGGGAATCCAGCGTCGTTACCGAACGTCACTGGATCCCCGCCTTCGCGGGGACGACGCCGTTGGTTGTACGAATGCTTGTCCCGGCGCCCGGTGCGTCAAACCCGCAGCACGCGCTCGCCGCGGCCGATGCCGGACGCGCCGGTGCGCACGGTCTCGAGGATGACGCCCGGCTCGATCGACTGCAGGAACGCGTCGAGCTTGTGCCCGGTGCCGGTCAGCTCGATCGTGTAGCTCTTGTCGGTGACGTCGAGGATGCGGCCGCGGAAGATGTCGGCGAGCCGCTTCATTTCCTCGCGGTCCTTGCCCGACGCCCGGACCTTGACCAGCATCAGCTCGCGCTCGATGTGGTTGCCCTCGGTCAGGTCGACGACCTTGACGACCTCGACCAGCTTGTTCAGCTGCTTCGTGATCTGCTCGACGACGTCGTCGGAGCCCGTGGTGACGATGGTCATCCGCGACATCGTCGGGTCCTCGGTCGGCGCGACCGTCAGCGACTCGATGTTGTAGCCGCGCGCGGAGAACAGTCCCGAGATCCGCGACAGTGCGCCCGCCTCGTTCTCGACCAGGATGGACAATATGTGACGCACGGTCAGAGCTCCTCGGCCAGGATCATCTCGGTCAGCCCCTTGCCGCCGGGGACCATCGGGAACACGTTCTCCGTCTGGTCGGTGATGACGTCGAGGAACACCAGCCGGTCCTTCAGCTTGAACGCCTCGCGCAGCGCGCCCTCCACGTCGCCAGGCTTCTCGACCTTGACGCCGACGTGGCCGTAGGCCTCGGCGAGTTTCACGAAGTCGGGCAGCGCATCCATGTACGACTCCGCGTAGCGGTTGCCGTAGAAGAACTCCTGCCACTGCCGCACCATGCCCATGTACCGGTTGTTGAGGTTCACGAGCTTGATCGGCAGATGGTACTGCTTGCACGTCGACAGCTCCTGGATGCACATCTGGATCGACGCCTCGCCCGTCACGCACGCGACCGTGGCGCCGGGGTTGACGAGCTGCACGCCCATCGCCGCCGGCAGGCCGAAGCCCATCGTGCCCAGGCCGCCCGAGTTGATCCACCGCCGCGGCTTGTCGAACTTGTAGTACTGCGCCGCCCACATCTGGTGCTGGCCGACATCGGAGGTGATGAACGCGTCGCCCTTGGTGATCTCGTAGAGCTTCTCGATGACGAACTGCGGCTTGATCAGGCTCGACTTCGCGTCGTAACGCAGGCAGTCCTTGCGCTGCCACTCCTTGATGTCGGCCCACCAGGCCTTGAGCGCCGCCGGGTCCGGACGCTGCGGGGAGGACTCGATGATCTTGACCATTTCGTCGAGCACGTCGCCGACGTAGCCGACGATCGGCACGTCCACCTTGACGCGCTTGGAGATCGACGACGGGTCGATGTCGATGTGGATGATCTTGCGATCGCTGCGGAAGAAATGCTCCGGATTGCCGATCACGCGATCGTCGAAGCGCGCGCCGACGGCGATCAGCACGTCGCAGTGCTGCATCGCCATGTTCGACTCGTAGGTGCCGTGCATGCCGAGCATGCCGGTGAACTGCGGGTCGGTGCCAGGGAACGCGCCCAGCCCCATCAGCGTGTTCGTGCACGGGAAGCCCAGCAGTCGCACGAGCCGGGTCAATTGCGGTGCCGCGTTGTTGAGGACGACGCCGCCGCCGGCGTAGACCATCGGGCGCTTGGCGTCGAGCAGCAGCTGCACCGCCTTCTTGATCTGACCGGCATGCCCCTTCGTCACCGGGTTGTACGAGCGCAGCGACACGGTCTTCGGGTACGTGAACTCGGTGGTCGCCTGCGTCACGTCCTTCGGGATGTCGACCAGCACCGGGCCGGGACGGCCGGTCGCGGCCAGGTAGAACGCCTTCTTGATCGTGAGCGCGAGATCGCGCACGTCCTTGACGAGGAAGTTGTGCTTGACGCACGGGCGCGTGATGCCGACCGTGTCGCACTCCTGGAACGCGTCCTGGCCGATCGCGTGCGTCGGCACCTGCCCGGTGATGATGACCAGCGGGATCGAGTCCATGTAGGCGGTCGCGATGCCGGTCACCGCGTTGGTGACGCCCGGGCCCGACGTGACGAGCGCCACGCCCGTCTTGGTCGACGAGCGCGAATAGCCGTCGGCCGCGTGGACGGCGCCCTGCTCGTGGCGCACGAGCACGTGCTTGACCTTGTCCTGCTTGAAGAGCTCGTCGTAGATGTTGAGGACGGCGCCGCCCGGATACCCGAAGACGTACTCGACGCCTTCTTCCTGGAGGCAGCGGATGGTGATTTCGGCACCCGTGAGTTGCATGGTTTCGCCCTAGGTTGATGTGGACCGGCCCGGCACGCGCGCGAGCGCCGTCCGGGCACTGCAAAACTGGCGAGGCGCGCCGTCGAGGTGGGGGCGCACGACCATCAAAGGCTTGATCGGGTAGAAAGCCGATTCCGGGAAAACACCGCCCGCGTTCCGAGGGAGTCTTCGCGACGCTTGTGGCGTCGCCGAAGGGGTCGCAGACGGCCGTTTTTGCAGCACAGCATCGCGGCCCCTGCGAGCCGCGACCGAGTAGATTAGCGGCAATTCCCCATGGCGGTCAAGACTTGGCGCGTCCGTCGGCGGCTGCCTCGGCGCCGGCCGGCGCACATTCATGCTGTCATGCAGCATCGCGGCTCCGGTCTCGCGTGCGGGGCCGTCCGGCATTCGCACCTATAATCGACCTATTTCGCGTCCGGACGCACGCAAACTGGCCTCGCCACAGGAAATGTCGGTATTTCTCGCGGGCGTCGAACGACGCGCCTACAAACAGGCGCTGTTCGCGACGCGGGACGAGGATTCGGCGCTCGACGTCGTCCAGGACGCCATGTTGAAACTGACGGAAAACTACGGTGGCAAGCCGGCCGCCGAGCTGCCGATGCTGTTTGCACGCATCCTGCAGAACGCCATCCACGACCATTTCCGCCGCCAGAAGGTGCGAAATACGTGGACGACGCTCCTCTCGGCGTTCGGCCGAGGCGATGAGAAAGACGAGGATTTCGACCCGCTGGAAACTTTGCCGGCGAAATCGGACTCGAACGCCGCGGAAGATCCCGCGCGGCAATTCGAGCAAGCGCAAATTGTGCAGATGGTCGAGCAGGCACTCGCGCGGCTGCCCGCACGTCAACGCGAAGCATTCCTGCTGCGTTACTGGGAAGAGTTGGACGTGGCGGAAGCCGCTGCCGCGATGGGGTGTTCCGAAGGCAGCGTCAAGACCCACTGCTCCCGCGCCGTCCATGCCCTGGCCGCCATGCTCGAAGCCAAGGGGCTGAAGCCATGATCCGCGATCAAGACGAATTCGCCAAGAAATTAAGGGGTTACCTGGATGCCGGCGCCGCAGACCTGCGGGCAGGGACCGTCTACAGGCTCCAGCAGGCACGTGCCGCGGCGCTCGCCCGGATGGCCGAGCCGGCCCGCGTCCCGCAGCCGCAACTCGCGCACGCGCTGGCCGGAGGCGGCGCCACCGGCGGTGGCACCCGCCGGATGCGGTGGCTATGGGTCGGCATCCTGCTGATCGCGGCCGGGGTGTTCGGCTGGCAGCAGTGGCACGTCCACCAGCAGACCCGGGAACTCGAGGAGCTGGACGCGCAGATCCTGTCGTCGGATCTGCCGATCGACGCGTACCTCGACCGGGGGTTCCAGACTTGGCTCACGCGCTACCAGCCGTGACCCGGGCGGCCCTCTTCGCACTCGCGCTGGCGCTACTCCCTGCCCTCGGTCCATCCGCCGTCCATGCTCAGGTCACGCTGGGTTCCCCGGCGTGGTCGCAGTTGACCCCGCAGGAGCGACAGATCCTCGCGCCGCTTGCGCCCGACTGGAACAACCTCGACGCGCAGCGCAAGCAGAAGTGGCGCGGAATCGCGCAGCGCTACCCGAAGATGGGCGCCGAGGAGCAGCAGCGCGTGCAGCAGCAGATGCGGTCGTGGGCCGAGCTGACGCCCCAGCAGCGGGCCGCGGCGCGCGAGCAGTACAAGTCGCTGCGCCAGCTGCCGCCGGAGAAGAAGGACGAGGTGCGCCAGCGGTGGCAGGAGTACCAAAGCCTCCCCCCCGAGCAGAAGCGCGAGCTCGCCACGCGTTCGCCGCCGGCGGGCGCCGCGGCTGGCGCCTCCCGCACTCCCGCGCCGCCGATGGCCCCGCCGCAAGGCGCGGCGCCGTCAGCCGAGCTGCCGCGCACGCGCTGACTCCGCTTCGCGCCGCGTTCCTGATCGCGTGACCGCGCCGATCGCGCCGCCACCGGCCGGGCTCGCCCGCCGCTTCGCCGCTCTCGTCTACGAGCTGCTGCTGGCGACGGCCATCGTGCTGATCACCGGCTTCGCCGCGCTGCCGCTGGTCTCGCCCGGCGCTTCCGGGGCGCTGGAGGTACCGGGCCTGGCGCAGCGCGTGGTCCTGTTCTGCCTGGTGTTTACCGCGCTCGCCGCGTACTTCACGTGGAGCTGGTCGCGGGGACGGCGCACGCTGCCGATGAAAACGTGGCGCCTGGCGCTCGTACTTGCCGACGGGCGGGCCGTCCCGGTGCGTGCGGCGCTGGCGCGCTACCTCGCGGCGTGGATCGGGCCGGCGCTGGCGGTGGGCATCTACGCGGCGCTGCGCCCGGCCGGCCTGGGCGCCCATGCCGCGTGGCTCGTCGCGTTCAACTTTCTCTGGGCGTTCGTCGATCCCGCGCGGGCGTTCCTGCACGACCGGATCGCCGGAACCCGGATCGTGAGGGTCTGACCCTTAACATGCAATCCAGTGCATGTTAAGGGTCAGACCCTATGCCGGCCTGCGGGCCAGCGCGACGCCGAGGCAGATCAGCGCCATGCCGGCGATCGCCAGCGCGTCGAGCGTCTCGCCGAACAGCAGCCACGCCATGACGGCCGTGACCGGAGGCACGAGGTAGAAGAGGCGCGCGACGTTGGCGGCGGCGCCGTGCCGCAGCAGCCAGTACAGCAGCGTGATCGCACCGACCGACAGGACGAGCACCGACCACGACAGCGCGAACACGAACGACGGCACCCACTGCACCGGCCGCGCGTCGACGAGCCAGGCGAGCGGCGCGAACACGGCCGCGCACACCGCGTACTGCACGGCCGCGCCGCTGATGAGGTCGACATGCGCGCAGTGCCGCTTCTGGTACAGCGTCCCGACGGAAATGCCGACGAGTGCGATGGCCGACGCGACCAGGCCCGACAGCGCGCCGCCGAAGTCGACCTTCAGCCGGACCACGCACCAGACGCCGGCCAGGCCCAGCACGAGGCCTGCCCACTGCCGGATGCGCACCGGCTCGCCCAGCCAGTAGTGCGCGAGCACTACGGTGAGGATCGGCTGCATGCCGACCAGCATCGCGCTCGTTCCCGCCGCCATCCCGCCGTCGAGCGCCACGAACACGCCACCCAGATAAAGCGCGTGCACGCCCAGAGCCACCAGCGCCAGGTCGCGCCACTCGCGCAGCGACCGCGGCCGGCGCGCGCCGGTCACGAAGGCCAGTGCCGCCATCAGCACCGAAACGAGCGCGAAGCGATAGAAGAGAAAAGAAAACGGCGGCGCATACGGCAGGCCATACTTCGCCGCGATGAACCCGGTGCTCCAGAGGAGCACGAACAGCGCCGGAAACAGCGCCGCGCCGCGGGCGCCGGTCGCGGCAGGTGCTGCCACCGGCGTCAGGGCTTGGCCGCCGCCCGGCGCTTGGCCTTGCGGAAGCGCGCCGCGCTCTCGACGATCTCGCGCTTGGCGTCTTCGGCCTCGACCCAGCTCGCGACCCGTACCCACTTGCCGGGCTCCAGGTCCTTGTAGTGCTCGAAGAAGTGCGCGATCTGCTGCGTCGTGATCTGCGGCAGGTCGCGTGGCGACTTCACGTCGCGATAGAGCGACGACAGCCTGTCGATCGGCACGGCGAGAATCTTGTGGTCGCCGCCGGCCTCGTCGTCCATCTTCAGCATGCCGATGGGCCGGCAGCGCACGACCACGCCGGTGATGAGCGGCACCGGCGACAGCACGAGCACGTCGCACGGGTCGCCGTCGTCGGACAGCGTCTGCGGGACATAGCCATAGTTGCACGGGTAGTGCATCGCCGTCGACATGAAGCGGTCGACGAACACGGCGCCGGTGTCCTTGTCGACCTCGTACTTGATCGGGTCCGCGCGCATCGGGATCTCGATGATGACGTTGCAGTCATTCGGCAGGTCACGGCCGGCAGGAACGCGATCGAGGCTCATCGGTGCGGGCTTTCGGGATCGTTGGACGAATGCGAAGTTGGCCTATTATAGTGGCACGCCGCGGCGCCCCCGCGGCCGCGAACGACCGTTTCCGAGTTCCCGATGCGCTCCGCAAACGCCCTGATCCTTGCCGTTGCCGCGGCCGCTGCGCTAGCCCCCGCCGCTTCGCCGCCCGCCGGCGCCCAGACCATGCAGGCCGGGCAGCTCGTCACCCCGTTCTCGGCGGCGAAGCCCGGCACCGCGCTGCCGCAGGGCTGGGAGCCGCTGACCTTCGGCTCGCTGAAGACCCCCACGAAGTACGACTTCGTCGAGAACGACGGGACCGTCGTCGCGCGCGCGCGCGCCGACGGCGCCGCCGGCGGGCTCAACTTCCCGGTGAAGTTCGACATCCGCAGCGCGCCGTTCGTCGAGTATCGCTGGAAGATAGCGAAGCTGATCGACGGCGCCGACAACCGTGTGGCGGCGAAGGAGGACTCGCCGGTCCGGCTGGTGCTGGGCTTCGACGGCGACAAGGCGAAGCTGACGTTCAAGGAGCGCACGGCCTCCGCGCTCGCGAAGAGCGCGACCGGCAAGGACCTCCCGTACGCGCAGCTCATCTACATCTGGTCGAACGGCGAGCCGGTCGGCACGGTGATCGAGAACTCGCACACGCGCCGCGTGCGGATGGTCGTCGCCGCGACCGGAGCGGGGAGTGCCGGCAAATGGGTGACGATCAGCCGCAACGTGCAGGAAGACTTCAAGCGCGCGTTCGGCGAGGAGCCCGGCACTTTGACCGACGTGGGCATCATGACGGACACCGACAACACGGGCGCGAGCGTCGAAGCCTGGTACGGCGACATCCGGTTCCTGGCCGCGAAGCCCTAGGTCCGAAGGCTGCCGCCGGGTCCGCGGCCGAATCCGCGGCGGCGCGTGCCCGCATCCAACCTGTGGGGACCTTCCCACGCCAACCCGACTTTCCCATGCGCCGCTTCTCGCTCCCGCTCGTCATCGCCGCGTGCGTCGCGCTCGCCGCCCTGCTGACCTGGCTCGTCCTGTCGTCGGCCAACTTCGGCGACCGCGGCCCGCGCCCGGAAGCCGGCATCACCAGCGGCGCACCGACCGACCGTGCGCTGCCGCCGTTCCAGCGGCTCGACGTCTCCGGCATGGCCGACGTTGTCCTCGTGCAGGGCGCCGCCGAGAGCGTCGCCATCGCGGACGGCGGGCGCAAGGGACGACCCGTCGAGGCGCAGGTGCGCGGCGACACGCTCTACGTCACCGCCGTCGACGACACGCGCTGGTGGGACCACCTGTTCGGCGGCGGCAGCGGGCGTCCGGCGCGGGTCGTCGTCAACTTCCGCGAGTTGTCGCAGATCGACGCCGCCGGCACGGTCAAACTCTCGGCCGCGTCGCTGCGCGCGCCGAACCTCAAGATCGCCGGCGCGGGCGGCACGGAAATCCGCATCGACGACCTCACCGGGCAGAAGCTCGAGCTGGCCGGCGCGGGCGCGCTGAAGGCGGAACTCGCGGGAAGCGTCACCGAGCAGGCGATCGCGATTTCCGGCGCCGGCGAGTACCGCGGCGCCCGGCTGGCGAGCGACACGGCGTCGGTCAGCGTCGCCGGCGCCGGCCAGGTCGTCGTCAATGTGCGGACGTCGCTCGACGCCGCCATCTCCGGGGCTGGCAGCGTCGAGTACGTGGGCGATCCCAAGGTCACCGAGCGCATCAGCGGCATCGGCCGCGTGCGCAAGCGCGACCCGTGATCGCGGCGCACCGCGGCGTCAGTGAACCGCGGTGGCGGGCGGCGCGTCCCCGGCCTTGAACAGCAGCGTGAGGCCGGTGGCCGGATCGCGGTCGGCATGGATGCCCGGCTGCACGCGCACGTCGGCCACACGGCAGTCCGCGAGCAGCGTCGCGAGCATCTGCACGACGTCGTCGAGCCGGTCGAGGGGGTAGAGCGGGCAGCGGAAGCCTTCGGCGGCGCGGGGGTCGAGCGGGGACGATAGCGACAGCCGCACCTCCGCGTCGCCTCGCGCCGCCTCCACGCGGTGCACGCTGATCACGGCGGACGGCTCGCCGGTCGCCGCACGCAGCTTGCGGATCGCGTTGCTCGCGAAGAGTTGGGCACCCAGCTCGCGTTGCGCGACCCGGCCCTGCCACAGCGCGGTCGTCAGCGGCTGCGGCGCGCGCGGCAGCGCGAGCACGGAGGCGCCGGGTACGCGCAGCGAATCCGTCAGCGCGCGCGCGAACGGGATCCCCCACCGGCCGACCGCCACGTCGCGAAACGGGTCGGCGCCCGCGGCCGCCAGCACGGTGCCGGCGAAAAATCGCAGGTGCGCGCCCTCGGCGCCGGGCGTCACCCGGATCGGTGCGGGCGGGAGCGCACGCTCGGGCGCCAGATCGGACAGCGCCCGCCACGCGAGCAGGTCGGGAACGTGCGCGTACTCGAGTGCCTCTGCGGTCGCCAGCGCGTTGCCGAGGGCGATCGACCCGTGACCGGCCAGCGCCGCGTGCTCGCGGAGCAGCCCGACCAGCGTGGCGACGTTGTCCACCACGCCCGGCAGCTCGACCGGATCCGGTCCCGTGGTCTCGCGGCCCGCGACGACGAGTACCGGGATCGCGAATACGCGCACGAGCTGCGACGGGTCGGGCGCACCGGAGCGCTCGCGCGCGGCGAGCAACCGCCACAGATGACGATAGACGGCCGCCGACGGCGCCGATGCGAACAGCACCGCGAGGTCGCTGCCGCGGCCCGGCGCCAGCAGTGCGTCGAGCGCCGCAGCGATCCGGCCGTCGACCGCGGACGCGATCTGACCCGTGTCGGCGGCGAGGCTCGCCTCCGCCGCGCGGTGCAGCGCCGCCGCCGCGGACGCGCGACCCCGGCGCTCGATGCGCCGCCACCGGTAACGCCGTCACCTCTGATCCCCGATCCCTGATGCCTGTCAACTGATGAGGCAGAACGGCCCTTGCCCCAGCGCCGACGGCACGAACCACGCGCGGTAGAGGCCGGCGAGCGCGAACGCGGCGACGACGAGCGCGGCGCCGTAGCGCCACGCCCCGTGGCTGAACCACCGCCGCGAGTGTGTGAACGCATAGCCGGCGACCAGCAGGTTGGGCAGCGTGCCCAGCCCGAAGGCCAGCATCACCAGCGCGCCGTTTTCGGCGCTCCCGGCCAGCATGGCGACCGGCAGCACGCCGTAGACGAGCGCACAGGGTGTCGCACCCCAGACGAGGCCGAGGCCGAAGCGGCTGCCGAGCCCGGCGCCAGGACGCAGACGGGCGACCGCCGGGACGAGCCGCCGGAACACGGCCAGCCCGGCGCGCTCGAGCGGCGCAAAGTCGATCCCGCGCACGGCGATCGACACGGCCAGCACCAGCAGCAGCACGTTGGCAGCGACGTAGAGCCCGCGCTGGACCGGGGCCAGCGCCACCGCGAACGCGGCGCCGCCGGCGGCGCCGAGGAGCGTCCCCAGCACCACATAGGTCGTAAGGCGGCCGGCGTGGCTGGCGGCCAGCCCCGCCCGCAACGACCGGGCCGGCAGCAGCGGCGCCGCGTCGGCCGGGCGCGCGACCAGCGCGATCCAGCCGCCGCACATGGCCACGCAGTGCGCGCCCCCGAGCAGTCCCGCCAGCAGGGCGCCGATCAGCGCGGACTGTGGCAAGGGGCCTCCCGCGGGCGGCGCGCGCCGGCCGGGCGCGGCACGTCATGGTGTAAAGTGCGGCCAATCCGGCTAGACTCAGCGGCCAACGCGGCCCCATCCGAACCGGCCGCGCCCCGCCACCCGCGCCTTCCATGTCGACCCTCGAGCCGCGCACCATCCCGCAGACGTCGTCCAAGGTCATCTCGATCGGCGAGCTGCGCGCGCATTGCAGCAACTGCAGCATGCGCGAGCTGTGCCTGCCGTTCGGCCTCGCGTCGTCCGAGGTCGATCAGCTCTATTCGATCATCGGCAGCCGGGTCAAGCTCAAGAAGGGCGAGCCCCTGTTCCGCAACGGCGCCCCGTTCGCGGCGCTCTACGCGATCCGGTTGGGCTCGATCAAGACGACGATGCTGTCCGACGACGGGCGCGAGCAGATCGCCGGCTACCACATGCCCGGCGACATTCTCGGGCTCGACGGCATGAGCACGAACCGCCACGAATGCGAGGCGATCGCGCTCGAGGACACCGAGGCATGCGTGATCCCGTTCGAGCGGCTGGAGGAGATCTCGCGCAAGGTCCCGGCCTTGCAGCACAGCCTGCACCGCGTGCTCGGCCGCGAGATCGGCCACGATCACCGCCAGCTGCTGCTGCTCGGCAGCATGCGCGCCGAGGAGCGTCTGGCCGCATTCCTGCTCAACCTGTCCGAGCGGTACAAGTGCCGCGGCTACTCGTCGACCGAGTTCGTGCTGCGCATGACGCGCGAGGAGATCGGCAGCTTCCTCGGGCTCAAGCTCGAGACGGTGAGCCGGCTGTTCTCGCGGTTCCAGGAGGAAGGCCTCGTGCAGGTGCAGGGACGCGCGGTGAAGATCGTCGACCTGCCCACGCTCAAGCAGCTGGCCAGCGTCCGCTAGCGCGCGGCGTCGTTCGCCCCGGGCCGGTCCGCGGCCTCGCGGGAAGGCGGGCTCTCGAGAAACAACGATAGCGCCGACGACGCGATGCCGAGCGCCCAGAACCCGAAGAAGCCCATCGCGTAGACCGACTCGCGCGACAACGCGAGCGGCGACCCGAAGAGGTGCAGGTCGAACGGGTCGAAGATCGAGAAGAACACGAGTTCCGCCACGCCCGCCATCAGGAAGGCAGGCCACACGATCCACATCACGCGCTGCGCGTTCAGCCACCGGGTCGCCATCGCCGCCCCAAGCCCTCGCCGGTCACGGTCCGCTGCGCGCGGGCACGCGCACGCCGCGCAGGCCGGCGACAGCCTCGACCGGCGGCAGGCGCCAGTCGTCGGACTCCACGCTCACCAGCCAGCGCCCCGCCGGCAGCGGCTCGATCCGCCCCACGTACGCGCGGTCCGGCCCCACGACCAGGTCGGCGCGCCGGTCCTGTCCCGCCCGCGTCGGATGCACGACGAGCAGACGCACGGCGGTGGGCAGTCCCGACCGCTCGCCCGACGCCGCCGCGAGCGTGACCCGCGCGGCGCCGGCGGCGTCGACGTCGACGACCGCTTCGAGCCCGAGCGCGGCCGCGCGCTGCGTCCGCTCGAGCGTGCGGTTGATCGCGAGCCCCCGCTTGTAGTAGTCGTCGGCCACGAGCCCGTCGTCGCTCGCCACCGCGAGCCAGAGCGTGGCGAAGCCCGCGACGACGACGATGAACGGCCCGGCCATCAGCAGCCACGGCCACCGGTGGCGGTACCACGGGAGCGGCCCGGAGGCGGGGGCGGTCACGGCGGCAGGGATGGCGAGCATCGATCGAGCTCTCACGGTATCACGGCTGCGGCAGGATGAAGGTCGTGTCCTCACGCCGCCGGACGTTCGGGTCCTGCGTGTCCTCGATCACGATCTCGACCTTGTGCGTGCCCGGGGCGGCCGCCTCGGCCGGTGCCTCGAGCCGCAGCGCGAAGAGCTTCGCGGACGCGGCGTCGACCTTGACCGGCTGCGCCAGACCGGCGATCGCGAGCCCGGGCAGCCCTTCCGGCGTGAGCCGGTACTCGCGCGGCGCCTCCGCGGTGTTCATGATCTGCACGCGATACACGTTCTCGACCACGCCCGGGCGCGCCTCGCGGGCGAGCGCGCCGCGGTCGCGCGCCAGGTCGACCTTGAGCGGGTTCTTGAGCGCGAGCGAGACGCCCGCCGCCACGGTGACCGCAAGCAGGAGCGACGTGTAGACGAGCGTGCGCGGCCGGAACACGCGGGCCCGGATCTGCGCCGGCGTGAGGCCCTGCTCCAGCGCGTTCGACGACGCGTAGCGGATGAGGCCGCGCGGATAGCCCATCTTGTCCATCACCTGGTCGCAGCCGTCGATGCACGCGGCGCAGCCGATGCACTCGTACTGCAGACCACGGCGGATGTCGATGCCGGTCGGGCATACCTGCACGCAGATGTTGCAGTCGACGCACGACCCCAGTCCCGCCGCCTTCGGGTCGGCCTTGCGGCTGCGCGAGCCGCGCGGCTCGCCCCGCTTCGCGTCGTAGGCGATGATCAGCGTGTCGCGGTCGAACATCACCGACTGGAAGCGCGCGTACGGGCACATGTACTTGCACACCTGTTCGCGCATCCAGCCGGCGTTGCCGTAGGTGGCGAAGCCGTAGAAGAAGACCCAGAAGGTCTCCCAGCCGCCCAGGTTCCACGTGATCGCCCGGATGCCCAGGTCGCGGATCGGCGTGAAGTAGCCGACGAACGTGTACCCGGTCCACAGCGCGAGCGCGATCCACACGCCGTGCTTGGCGGCCTTCTTCGCGAGCTTGCGTGCCGACGCGGGCTCGGCGTCGAGGCGCATCCGCGCCACGCGTTCGCCCTCGATCTTGCGCTCGATCCACAGGAAGATGTCGGTGTAGACGGTCTGCGGGCACGCGTAGCCGCACCACAGGCGCCCGGCCACCGCGGTGAACAGGAACAGCGCGAACGCCGCGAGGATCAGCAGGACGGACAGGTAGATGACATCCTGCGGCCAGAACACGATGCCGAAGATGTAGAACTTGCGCGCGGCCAAGTCGAACAGCACCGCCTGCCGGTCGTTCCACGTGAGCCACGGCAGCCCGTAGTACACGAGCTGGGTCAGGATGACGAACGCGACGCGCCACGTGCGGAACGTCCCCGTGACCGCGCGCGGGTAGATCTTGCGCCGGATCTCGTACAGCGCGACTTCCGTACCGCCGTCGTCCGGCGGTCCCGGCGGTGCGGTCGGCTTTGCGCGTACGTCCACTTCCGTCACGGATTGCGCACCTCAGCGCGCGGCGGGGGCGCCGCGCGCCACGGCGCTCCTGCTCACTTCGCCGCCGCCGGGTTGTTCGACAGCCCCCACACGTACGCGGCGAGCAGGCGGATCTGGGTCGGCGACAGCGTGTCCTTGAACGACGGCATCGGCGTCGGCCCGCCCTCGTGGCCGACGTTGTGGCCGGCGGCGATGCCATCGGAAATGGCCTTCTCGGAGCTGCCGAACAGCCAGACGTTGTCGGTGAGGTTGGGCGCGCCCATCGCCTGGTTGCCCTTCCCGTCCGGCTGGTGGCACGCGGCGCAGTTCGCGGTGAAGACCGTCTTGCCGAGCTGGGCGCGCAGGCTGTCGTGCGGCAGGCCCGACAGCGACCGCACGTAGGCGGTCACGTTGCGCAGGCCGTCCTCGCCCAGCACCGGTCCGAACGCCGGCATCACGCCCATGCGCCCGCCGGTGACCGTCTCGATGATCGTCGCCGGCGCGCCGCCATACAGCCAGTCGCGGTCGCGCAGGTTCGGGAAGCCACGGCCGCCGCCCGCGTCCGAGCCGTGGCACTGCGAGCAGTAGGTGAGGAACATACGCTCGCCGGTCTGCCGCGCGGCCGCGTCGGCGGCGATCTGCTCGACGTCCATCTTGGCGTACTTGTCGTACAGCGGCGCCAGGCGCGCGTCGAAGTCGGCCCGCTCCTTCGCATACGCGCCGCTCGACGTCCACCCGAGCACGCCGGGGATGTTGCCGAGCCCCGGGTACAGGATCAGGTAGACGACCGAGAAGAAGATGGTGATCCAGAAGAGGTTCGACCACCACTTCGGCAGCGGGTTGTTGTACTCCTGCAGGTCGTCGTCCCAGACGTGGCCGGTGACGCCCATGCCGGTGGTCTTGTCGACCGGGCCCTTCTCGGCGCCGGTCTTCGCCGCGACCTTGATGCGGCCCGTGCTGATGAGCAGCCACGCGCAGCCGGCGATCGACGCCACCGTCAGGACGATGACGTAGAGGTTCCAGAATCCGGACGTGAAGTCACTCATGATGCGCGCCCCCCGCGCTCTCCGTTGGTTTGCACGCTGTCGACGTCGTCGGGCAACGCGAACGGCGCGTTGGCCGCGTCGTCGAACGCCCGCTTGCGCTTCTTGCTGTACGCCCAGGCCACGATGCCGAGGAACGTGACGAACGACACCACGGTCATCAGGCTGGACAGGAAGGTCGTCGTGGCCATCGCTACCTCGCGTTCTTCATCGCGGTGCCCATCCCCTGCAGGTACGCGATCAGCGCGTCCTGCTCCGTCTTGTCCTTGAGCGCCTCCGGCGCCTTGGCGATCTCCTCGTCGGTGTACGGCAGGCCGAGCGTGCGCAGCGTCCGCATGCGCGCGGAAATCGTCGCGGCGTCGGCCGGCGTCTTCGCGAGCCACGGGTAGCCGGGCATGTTCGACTCGGGCACGACGTCGCGCGGGTTGTTGAGATGCACGCGGTGCCACTCGTCCGAGTAGCGGCCGCCGACACGCGCCAGGTCCGGCCCGGTGCGCTTGCTGCCCCACTGGAACGGATGGTCGTAGACGAACTCGCCGGCCACCGAGTAGGGGCCGTAGCGCTCGGTCTCGGCCCGGAACGGCCGGATCATCTGCGAGTGGCAGTTGTAGCAGCCCTCGCGGACGTAGACGTCGCGGCCGACGACCTGCAGCGCCGGATAGGGCTTCAGGCCCGCCACCGGCTGCGTGGTCGACTTCTGGAAGAACAGCGGCACGATCTCGACCAAGCCCCCCACGCTCACCACGAGCAGCACGAGGACGATCAGCCACGGCAGGTTGCTCTCGACGTGTTCCTGCGAAAGTTTCATCGCGCGTCCCCTCGTCTCACGCGTGCGCCGGCACGGCGGGAATCGGCGCCTCGTACGCCTTGCTGCCGGCGATCGTGCGCACCATGTTGTAGGCCATGATCAGCATACCCGTCAGGAACAGCGTGCCGCCGAGCAGCCGGATCGCGTAGAACGGGTAGGTCGCCTTGACGCTCTCGACGAACGCGTAGGTCAGCGTGCCGTCGGCGTTGGTCGCGCGCCACATCAGGCCCTGCATGACGCCGGCGATCCACATCGCGGCGATGTAGAGGACGACGCCGATCGTCGCGATCCAGAAGTGCGCGGTGATGAGGCGCGTGGACCACATCTCGGTCTTGCCGAACATCCGCGGCAGCAGGTAGTAGATGCTGCCGATCGAGATGAACGCGACCCAGCCGAGTGCGCCCGAGTGCACGTGACCGATCGTCCAGTCCGTGTAGTGCGACAGCGCGTTTACGGTCTTGATCGACATCATCGGCCCCTCGAACGTGCTCATGCCGTAGAACGACAGCGACACGATCAGGAACTTGAGGATCGGGTCCTCGCGCAGCTTGTGCCACGCGCCCGACAGCGTCATGATCCCGTTGATCATCCCGCCCCACGAGGGAGCGAGCAGGATCAGCGAGAAGATCATCCCCAGCGACTGCGTCCAGTCGGGCAGCGCCGTGTAGTGCAGATGGTGCGGGCCCGCCCACATGTACGTGAAGATCAGCGCCCAGAAGTGCACGACGGACAGCCGGTACGAGTAGATCGGCCGGCCGGCCTGCTTGGGCACGAAGTAGTACATCATCCCGAGGAAGCCCGCGGTCAGGAAGAAGCCCACCGCGTTGTGGCCGTACCACCACTGGACCATCGCGTCCTGCACGCCCGCGTACGCCGAGTACGACTTCCACGAGGTGAGCGACACCGGCAGCGCGGCGCTGTTGACGACGTGCAGCAGCGCGATCGTCAGGATGTACGCGCCGAAGAACCAGTTGGCGACGTAGATGTGCGGCGTCGTTCGCCTCGCGATCGTGCCGAAGAAGACCACGGCATAGGCGACCCAGACCAGCGTGATCAGGATGTCGATCGGCCACTCGAGCTCGGCGTACTCCTTGCTCGACGTGATGCCGAGCGGCAGCGTGATCGCCGCCAGCACGATGACGGCGTTCCAGCCCCAGAACGTGAACGCGGCCAGCCCGTCGGAGAACAGGCGCGCCTGGCACGTGCGCTGGACGCAGTAGTAGGACGTCGCGAACAGCGCGCAGCCGCCGAACGCGAAGATGACCGCGTTCGTGTGCAGCGGCCGCAGGCGGCCGTAGGTGAGCCAGGGAATGTCGAAGTTGAGCGCCGGCCACAGGAGCTGCGCGGCGATGATGACGCCGACCAGCATGCCGACGATGCCCCAGATGACGGTCATGATGGCGAACCATCGGACCACCTTGTAGTTGAACGTCGCCGTGGCGGCGCTAACTGTCGGATTTGCCATGTGTTTTTCGCTCCCTTACGTACGCAACGTCCCCTGTGCCCGGATGCTGCACTGCGGCAATGCTAACCGCCCTGGCGTTCTTCCGGCTTGATATTGGTCAAAGACGCCGGCGGGGTACCTGCCGTACCCCCCGGCCGGTCGTCATCTGCGACCACCCGGTGCGCCGGGCCCTCCAGGTCGTCGAACTGGCCACTGCGCACGCTCCACAGGAACACCGCACCGATCGCGAAGACCAGTACGACCGACAGCGGGATAAGCAGCATCAGGACTTCCACGCGGACTCCGGCGCGGCCTTTGCCCCCGCCGGGGCCGACGCCGTCTTCGGTGCGCGCGTCAGCCGCAGCGCGTTGGCCACGACCGCCAGCGACGACCCCGACATGCCGGCGGCCGCGAGCAGCGGCGTGACGAAGCCGAACGCGGCGGCGGGAATGGCGAGACCGTTGTAGACGATCGCCCACGCGAGATTCTCGCGGATGACGGCGAACGTGCGCCGCGCCGCGACGAGTGCCTCCGCGACGAGCTCGATGCGGTCGGACAGGAGTACGAGGTCCGCCGTCCACTGTGCGAGCGGCGCGCCGCTGCCGAGCGCCAGCGACACCTGCGACTGCGCCAGCGCCGGCGCGTCGTTGATGCCGTCGCCGGCCATCGCCACGCGCGCACCGCGCGCCTGCAGCGCCGCGATCGCGGCGCGCTTGTCCTCGGGCAGCAGCGCACCGCGCGCGTCGGCGATGCCCAGCGCGGTCGCGACCGCCGCGACGCTCTCGGGTCGATCGCCGGAGAGCACGAGCGGCGTCACGCGCAGCGCGTGCAACTGGGCGACCAGTGCGCGCGCGCCCGGGCGCAACGTGTCCGCGAAAGCAAACACCGCGTGCCAGCCGTGCGTGTTGTTTAGGCCCACGAGCGTGTCGGGCCGACCCCGCGCGAAGTCGGCGAGCGCCGCGGGCATCGCGCCGGCCAGCGCCGCCACGAACGCGGGCCGGCCGACGCGGACCTCGATCCCCGCCACGCGCGCCGACACCCCCTCGCCGCTCGCCTGCCGAATGTCCTCGGCGTCGACGCGCGGGCCGCCGGCCGCGGCGGCGACCAGCGCGCGCGCGAGCGGGTGCTCCGAGCGCGCCTCGACGGCGGCGGCAAGCGCAATGACATCCACGCGCGCCCGGCCGTCGGCGGTCGCGCAACCGGCGAGCCGGATGCGGCCTTCGGTCAACGTGCCAGTCTTGTCGAGCACCATGTGCGTGACGCCGGCCAGCGCCTCCAGCGCGTCGCTCCGGGCCAGCACGACGCCGCGCCGCGCGAGCGCGCCGGCCGCCGCGGCGAGCGCGGCGGGCGTGGCCAGTGCGAGCGCGCACGGGCACGAAACGGCGAGCACGGCGAACGTCACCGCGAACGCGCGCGACGGCTCGTGCAGCCACCAGAACGCCGCCGTCGCGGCCGCCAGCGCCAGCAGCGCCGCCACGAAGACCGCCGCGATGCGGTCGGCGCTCTTCACGACCGCGGGCCTCGTCGCCGCAGCGCGCTCGGCGAGCCGCAGGATCGCGGCGAGCCGCGTGTCCTCGCCCGCCGCATCGACGCGCATGACGAGCGCGTTGTCGCGGTTGACCGCGCCCGCCCACAGCGCGTCGCCTGGCGCGCGCGGCCGCGGCGCGCTCTCGCCCGTCAGCATCGCCTCCTCGACGTGCGAGCGGCCGTCGAGCACCGCGCCGTCGGCAGGGACGAGCGCGCCCGGCCGGACCAGCACGACGTCGCCCGGGGACAGCGTGGCCGCGGGCACGGTCTCGCCGTCGCCGCCGCCCGGCCAGCGCGCGAGACGCTCGGCGGTGTCGGGACGCTGGCGGGCGATCGACTCGATCGCGTCGCCGGCCTTCTGCCGCGCCGCGAGCTCGACGTAGCGCGCGACCAGCAGCAGCGCGACGAACATCGTCACCGAGTCGTAGTAGACGGGACCCGCGCCGGCGAACGTCGACCACGCGCTCGCGGCGAACGCGGCCGAGAGGCCCAGCACGACGGGCACGTCCATGCCGAGCCGCCGGTGCGTGACGTCGCGCCACGCGCCCGTGAAGAAGGGCGCCGCCGAGTAGAAGAGCGCCGGCAGCGTGAGCACGAAGCTCGCCCACTCGAGGAGCTTCCGGTGCTCGGGCGCGACGCCGTCGTCCGCCAGGTACACTGGAATCGCGAACATCATGACCTGCATCATCGCGAGCAGCGCGACCGCCATCCGCGTGAGCAGCGCGCGGCGCTCGCGGCGCGCCAGCGCCTCCCGCCGCGCGGGGTCGTACGGAAACGCGCGGTAGCCGACGGCGGCGATCGCGCGCAGCACGGCCGCGAGCTGCGTCTGCCGCGGGTCCCACGTCACGAGCGCGCGCCGCGTCGCGTAGTTGACGCACGCCGCCGCCACGCCCGGCTGGCGGCCGACCCACGACTCGACCAGCGGCACGCAGGCGCCGCAGGTCATGCCTTCGAGCAGCAGCGACGCCTCGCGTCGGCCGTCGGGAAGCGCGCGCACGAGCCCGCCCGACTCGGCGGCGGCGCCCCAGCGCGCCCAGTCGTCGTCGGCCTCGGATTCCGGCCGCGCGGCCACGCTTGTCCGGCCGGCGTACAGGTTGTCGAGCCCCGCGGCGTGCAGCGTCTGCGCGACGGCCTGGCAGCCGGCACAGCAGAACGCGCGCTCGGCACCGGCGACGACGGCCATCCAGCGGGCGGGCTGCGGGTTCGGCGCGCCGCAGTGGTAGCAATTCGCGGCGGCACCGACTTCGGGTCCGGGCGAGGCTGCGGGCGCGTCGACGGCGAAGGCGGAGAGCGCCGACATGGCTTAGACTCTAAGGTGGTGCGCGCGCGGGGGTCAAGCGAACGCCGGGCCGGATGCTGACGGCGCGCAAAGCCGTTGACCGCGTTGACGTGTGTCAAGCGTCCGCCCCGCCGCGTGCGTATGATGAACTGGTGCCAACGCGAACGGAGATTTGAATGTACACCAACCTGCTGGTCCCGACCGATGGCTCGAAGCTCTCCGACAAGGCCGTTGCGCAGGCGCTCGACCTCGCGCAGGCGCTCAAGGCGAAGATCACCGTGTTCCACGCGTCGCCCGACTACCCGATGCCCGTGTACGCGGAAGGCGTGGCCGTCGAGATGATCTCGCGCCGCGAGTACACGAAGCGCGCGAAGGAGGAAGCCGCCAAGGTGCTCGAGCGCGTGATGGCGAAGGCGAAGGCCGCTGGCGTCGAGTGCGGCACCGTGCACGCGATCGCGTCGGCGCCGTGGGAGGCGATCCTCGCCGCGGCGAAGAAGGCGAAGTGCGACGCGATCGTCATGGCGTCCCACGGGCGGCGCGGCCTGACCGGCCTCCTGCTCGGCAGCGAGACGACCAAGGTCCTCACGCACAGCAAGCTGCCCGTCCTCGTCGTACGCTGACGTCCGCAAATCGCTGGCGCGGTCGCTGCGCGACGCGCGATGCGATTTGCGTCCGGCGAAGTCAGCACGATCGGCTTCGGGCGGCCGGGCGCCGATCGTGCAGAAACGGCACGAAGCGCGCCGAGCGCAGCCGCTTCGTGGCTCGCTCGGGAGCGCGCGCATGCGCGCCGAATGCCCATTTGAAGATTTCCGCATTGCCACCGTCACGGCCCCCACTCCCCGCAACGGGGAGAGGATTGGGGTGAGGGGGACGCGCTCCGCCCGGCGGAACCCCGCATCGTAGGCTGTCACGTCGCATGCGCGCGCTACTGAACGGGCGCGCAGCGCCTGTGATCGGCGCGCTTCCAGCCTTTACTACACCGAAGGCGCTCGGCCGCCCGAAGCCTTCGGTGCTGACTGCCTTCGGTATCAAGTCGCGCAGCGACTTGATACCGTCGTCCGCGAATCGCGCGCGGGTGCGAAGCACCGCGCATCGCGATTTGCGGCCGTCACCAGATGTATCCGGTCGGGTCGTCCGGACAGGGGCCGAATCCGCACTGGAGCAGGAACGCGACGGCGTTCGCCGCGGTCAGCACGAGGAACAGCAGGCACGCGAAGCGCGCGATCGCGCCGGACGGCGGCGCGCGGACGTCGCCGCGTGCCGGAAACAGCAGCAGCATCGCGCCGACGTACGCAACCAGCGCGCCGAACCCGACGAATGCCCACGTGTAGAAGTGGAATCCCAGCAGCGCCGACCCGTAGGTGCCGGTGTCCGGGACCACGTGCAGCGCGATCTGGCGCAGCGACGCGCTGCCGCCCGCGACCGCCCCCAGCAGCGCGATGCCGTAGTGCGAAGGCGCATAGCCGGCACGCAGGTTCAGCACCAGGCCGACGCCGGCGACGATGAAACCGACGCGCTGCAGCGCGCACAGCGGGCACGGCAGCTCGCCTTCGACGAACTGGTACCAGAACGCGACGAGCAGCACGCCGGACAGGCCGAGCAGCGCCAGCGTGTCGAGCACGCGTTGCACGGCAGGCGCTAGAGCACGATGGACAGGTCGCTGGTGGCGTGATACAGCAGCCACCAAACCTGCACGACCGCGGTGAGCGCCGCGAGCACCAGCGCGGGCATGCGGCGCCCGGCATATGCGAGCAGCGCGGCCGCCAGCGCCATCACGAACGGCAATGCCATGACCATCGAGCCCGCCTCCGCAGCGTCCGGTTCCCGCGCCGGGGATCGCGCGCCGGCACCGCGCGTTCCGCGCACCGCGATGATACTCCTGCGCGCGGCCGTCATCGCCTGCGCCGCCCTCGCGTGCGCCCCCGCCGTCGCGGCCGATCCGGCGAAGGTGCTGCGGCTGCCGTCGAGCGACGTCGACACGCTCGATCCGCACCAGCTGCAGGACACGTACTCGCGCGACGTCGCGTCGGTGATCTTCGAGGGGCTCTACGAGTGGTCGTACCTGGACCGCCCGCCGGTGCCGGTGCCGCGCACGGCAGCCGCCATGCCGGAGGTCTCGCCCGACGGCCGGACGTGGACGATTCGGATCAAGCCCGGTATCCGGTTCACTCCGGATCCCGCTTTCGGAGGGACGCCGCGCGAGCTCGTCGCCGCCGACTACGTCTATTCGATCAAGCGCACGCTGGATCCCAACCTGCGCGGCGGCGGCGAGCCGCTGACGACCGACCTCATCGTCGGCATGCGCGGCGTGGTGGACGCGGCGCGCCGGCCGGGGGCGCGCTTCGACTACGACGCGCTGGTGGAGGGCCTGCGGGCCGTCGACCGTTACACGCTGCAGTTGAGGCTCCGCGAGGCGAACTTTCCGGTCGCGACCAATGTGCTTCAGACGCAGGCGGTCGCACGCGAGGTGGTGGAGGCAGCGCGCGGCGACATCCAGTCGCGCGCCGTGGGCACCGGGCCGTACCGGCTCGCCGACTGGCAGCGCGGGTCGCGCATCGTGCTCGACGCGAATCCCGACTACCGGACGCTCGCGTTCCCGGACAGCCGCGATCCGGCGCGTGCCGCGCTCGTCGAGTCGATGCGGGGGCGCAGCCTGCCCGCGATCGGGCGCATCGAGCTCGTCGTCATCGACGAGCAGCCGGTGCGCGTCCTCGAATTCGACCGCGGCACGCTCGACGTCATCGCCCTTCGCGGCGAGGCGGTCGCACCGCTGCTGCCCAACGGCGAGCTCGCGCCGGCGCTCGCCGCGCGCGGCGTCGGCCGGATCGCCTATGCGACCAACTCCGTGCGCTCGATCTACGTCAACATGGACGACCCGGTGGTCGGCGGCACGAGCCGGGAGCGCGTCGCGCTGCGGCGCGCGATCGCGCTCGGCATCGACGTCGAGTCGCTGATCCGCGTCGTCTACGCGGGGCAGGGCCTGCCTGCGAACCAGGTGGTCCCGCCCGGCATCGCGGGCTTCGACACGGCCGCGCCGCCGCGTGCGTTCGATCCGCGCTTGGCGTCGGCGCTGCTCGACCGGTTCGGCTACGGCAAGCGGGACGCGCGCGGCTACCGGCTCGCGCCGGACGGCAAGCCGCTCACGCTCAAGATGACGATCTTCACGGCCGCGGTGTGGCGCGAGATCCAGACGCTGCTGCACAAGAACATGGAGGCGATCGGTCTGCGCATCGAGTTCCGGCCGACCCCCGTCCAGGATCTGTTCAAGGAGGCGGCGCAGGGCAGGTTCATGCTCAACATCCATGGCCGCAGCGCTTCGCCGGACGGCCTCCTGTTCCTGACCTTCTACGGGCCGTCACCGGCGGAAGCCAACGAATCCCGGTTCCGCTCCGCCGAGTACGACCGCGCGTTCGAGGCGTTCCTGCGCGCGCGCGACGACGCGGAGCGCACACGCGCCGCGCGCACGATGAACGAGGTCCTGCGCGTGTACGTGCCGGCGATTCCGTTGCTGGTCGACGTGCAGAACGCGTTCACGCAGCCGTGGCTGCTGGGTTACTACCCGTCTCCGTTCGCCGCGTACTTCCAGTACCTCGACGTCGACGTCGCGCGCAGGCAATAGGCCGATTCGGCACGCGTGGGGGCGCTCGGGTACAATGCTGTTTTTCCAGCAAAAACAGCACGATGCGCGCGTCGAACTTCTACATCGCCACCCTGAAGGAAGCCCCGGCCGAGGCCGACATCGCCAGCATCCGGCTGATGCTGCGTGCGGGCATGATCCGCAAGCTCGGCACCGGTCTGTACACGTGGATGCCGATCGGCCTGCGGGCGTTGCGCCGTGCCGAGCAGATCGTGCGCGAGGAGATGGACCGCGCGGGTGCGCTCGAGGTGCTGATGCCGGTCGTGCAGCCGGCGGAGCTGTGGCAGGAGACCGGCCGCTGGGAGAAGATGGGACCCAACATGCTGCGGTTGCAGGATCGCCACCAGCGCGACTTCGTCATCGGGCCCACGCACGAGGAGGTGATCACCGACGTCGTGCGCCGGGAGATCCGCAGCTACCGCCAGCTGCCGGTCAACTTCTACCAGATCCAGACCAAGTTCCGCGACGAGATCCGGCCGCGCTTCGGCGTCATGCGCGCGCGCGAGTTCATCATGAAGGATGCGTACTCGTTCGATGCCGACGAGGCGGGCATGCTGCGCTCGTACCGGAAGATGTACGACGCCTACGTGCGCATCTTCACGCGGATGGGCCTCACGTTCCGCGCGGTCGAGGCGGACACCGGCGCGATCGGCGGCAACCAGTCGCACGAGTTCCAGGTGCTCGCGGACTCCGGCGAGGACGCGATCGCGTACAGCAACGGCTCCGACTACGCGGCCAACGTCGAGAAGGCCGAGGCGCTGCCACCCGACGAGTCGCGCGCGGCCGCGATGGAGTCGATGGCGAAGGTGCCCACGCCGAACCAGTCCACGTGCGAGGAGGTGGCGGCGCTGCTCGGCCTGCCGCTCGCGCGCACGGTGAAGTGCCTGATGGCCTGGGCGGATGGACGCGTGCACATGCTGCTCGTGCGCGGCGACCACATGGGCAACGAGGTCAAGATCGGCAAGCTCCAGGGAATGGACGGGTGGCGATGGGCGAGCGACGCCGAGATCGTCGCCGCGACCGGCTGCAAGCCGGGCTACCTGGGACCCGTCGGCATCCCGCGCGAGATGCCGCTCGTCGCCGACCGGTCGGTCGCGGTGATGAGCGACTTCGTCTGCGGCGCCAACGAGCCCGACTTCCACCTGCGCGGCGTCAACTTCGGCCGCGACTGCCGCGAGCCGGACGTCGTCGCCGACCTCCGCAATGTCGTCGTCGGCGACCCATCGCCCGACGGCTGCGGCACCCTCGACATCGTCCGCGGCATCGAGGTCGGGCACGTGTTCGCGCTCGGTCACCTGTACTCGGAGGCGCTCGGCGCAACTTATCTCGCCGCCGACGGTCAGTCGAAGGTGCTGGAGATGGGGTGCTACGGCATCGGCGTGACCCGGGTGGTCGCGGCCGCGATCGAGCAGAATCACGACGACCGCGGCATCGTCTGGCCGGAACCGCTCGCGCCGTTCCTCGTGGCGATCGCCCCGGTCGGCTACGACCGCAGCGAGGCCGTGCGCGCGCTGGCCGACCGCCTGCACGACGAGCTGGCGGCAGCCGGACTCGAGGTGCTGCTGGACGACCGCGGCGAGCGCCCTGGCGTGATGTTTGCTGATCTGGAGCTGATCGGGATTCCGCACCGCATCACGATCGGCGACCGCGGGCTGAAGGACGGCCGGGTCGAGTATCAGGGGCGGCGGGACGCCGCGGCCACCCCGGTGCCGGTGGCGGAGATCGCCGCCTACGTGAAAGGACGCCTTGCCGGCAACGGCACGAACGCGAACGCATGAACCGCTGCCTGCCCCGCATCGCGCCGGCCGCTCTCGTGGCCGCTCTGCTGCTCGCACCCGTCGCAGCCCAGGCGGGCGCGCAGAAGGAGGAGGCGCTCGCGCCGTCGGTGGTCGTCGGTCTCGCCAAGGCGGTCGCCGACGCGCCCGCCCCGCCGGACTGGGCCGATCGCGCCTCGCTGCAGCCGTGGCTCGCCGAGATGTCGCGGCGGATCGCGCACAAGGTCGCCGACGAGCGCGAGCGGCGCGAACTGCTCGTCACCGTGCACTACGAGGCGACGCGCGCCGCGCTCGATCCGCAACTCGTCCTCGGCGTCATCTACCACGAGAGCGGCTTCAAGAAGTACGCGGTGTCCGTCGCGGGCGCCCGCGGCTACATGCAGGTGATGCCGTTCTGGCCGGGCCTCCTCGGCGCCCGGGACCAGAATCTCTTCAACCTCCGCACGAACCTGCGGTATGGCGCGGTGATTCTCAAGCACTACCTCGACATCGAGAACGGCGACCTGTACCGCGCCCTCGGCCGCTACAACGGCAGCCTCGGCCGGCCCGAGTATCCGCACGCCGTGATGGCCGCGACGAACCGTCACTTCGCCTACGGCGGCGGCGCCAGCGCGCCGGCCGCCACGGCCGCGATCGGCACGCCCGCGCCGCGGTGAGCGGGGCCGCCGGGGCCGCGCGGCCGGCCACGGCTCGCTATCGCGGCCGCTTCGCGCCGTCGCCGACCGGTCCGCTGCACTTCGGCTCGCTGGTCGCCGCCGTCGCGAGCTATGCCGACGCGCTCGCCGCCGGCGGCGGCTGGCTGCTGCGGATCGAGGACGTCGACACGCCGCGCACGCGCCCCGGTGCCGAGGACGCGATCGTGCGGGCGCTTTCGCAGCACGGCTTCCGGTGGGACGGGCCCGTCGTCCGGCAAGCGGACCGCACCGCCATGTACGAGGCCGCGCTCGCACACCTCACCGCGCAGCACGCGATCTACGCGTGCACGTGCACGCGGCGTGCGCTGGAGAGCGCGCCACTGGCTGCGTCCGGGGAGCGGGTCTATCCCGGCACGTGCCGCGCCCGCGGCGCCGCGACCGGTACTCGCCCCGTGCACGCGGCGCAGCGCGTGCGCGTCGGCGATGCCGTCGTCGAGTTCGTCGACCTGCTGCAGGGTCCGCAGCGGCAGGCGCTCGCGTCGGACGTCGGCGACTTTGTCGTCAGGCGCGCCGACGGGCTGTTCGCGTACCAGCTCGCGGTGGTCGTCGACGACGCCGCGCAAGGCGTTACCACGATCGTGCGCGGCGCCGACCTCCTGTCCTCCACGCCCCGCCAGATCTTCCTGCAGCGGCTGCTCGCGCTGGCCACACCCGACTACCTGCACGTGCCGGTCGCGATCAACGCGGCCGGCGAGAAGCTCTCCAAGCAGACGCATGCGGCGCCGCTGCCGGCGGATCCGCTGCCGTCGCTGCTGGCCGCGTGGGGGTTCCTCCAGCAGCCGCCGCCGCTCGCGGCGCCACGCACCGCGGCGGAGTTCTGGGCGCACGCGACGCGCGCCTGGTCGCGCGCGCGGCTGCCGCCCGTCGCGATGCTGCCCGCGCCGCGCGGGGCGTAACGCCGGCGACGGCGCGTATAATCACGGGTTCGCACCGGCGCTGTGCGCCGGTTCCGCCCGGCTTCCCCACCCGCTCCATGACCACACTCGTAGTCGTCCGCAAGGGCGACGAAATCGCCATCGCCGCCGACTCGCTGACGACGTTCGGCGACACGCGACTCGCCGCGCACCACGACCTCACGTTCGACAAGATCGTCCGGTACAAGGGCACGTACCTCGGCCTGTGCGGATCGGCCGCGCACCAGCTCGTGTTCGAGAGCCTGTTGCAGCGCCACGGCGACTTCGATTTCTCCAACCGCATCGCGATCTTCGAGACGTTCCGCAAGCTGCACCCGATCCTCAAGGAGCAGCACTTCCTCAATCCGAAGGAGGAGGAGGACGACCCCTACGAGTCCACGCAGGTCACGGCGCTGATCGCGAACGAGCGCGGCATCTTCGGCGTCTACTCGATGCGGGAGGTGTTCGAGTACACGCAGTTCTGGGCGGCGGGCTCGGGCCGCGAGTTCGCGCTGGGCGCGATGCACGCACTGTATCCGCGCCTGAAGACCGCCGAGGCCGTCGCGCGCGCCGGCATGGCGGCCGGCACGGAGTTCGACAAGAACTCCGCCATGCCGATGACGTTGTACAAGCTCAACCTCGCGCGATGAGCGCGCTCACCCTCACCCGCGCTACGGGGACGCGGCACCCGCTTGCGCGGAGCGCGAACCGTCCGTCGCCGCGGCCCGTTCCCCGCACGCGGGGCGAGGACCGGGGTGACGGACACGCTGTAAAGCCATGACCGCACCGGCCCCGAACGCCACCGACGCATTGAGCCGGTTCGTGTTCGAGCACGCGGCCGTGCGCGGTGCGCACGTCGCGCTGGCCGACACCACGCGCGCGGTGCTCGCGTGCCACCCCTATCCGCCCGCGCTGGCGCGGGTGCTGTGCGAGCTGCTCGCCGCGAGCGCGCTGCTCGCGTCGACGCTCAAGTTCACCGGCAGCCTGATCGTGCAGCTCTCGGGCGACGGACCGGTGCGGCTGCTCGTCGTCGAGTGCACGGACGCGCTCGCGCTGCGCGCGACGGCGCAGTGGGACGCCGAGCGCACGGCCGCGCTCGGCCCGGACGCGACGCTCGCCGACCTGGCCGGCGGTCCGCGCCACGGGCGCCTCGTGCTGACGCTCGATCCGAAGGGGGCCGGGACGATCTACCAGGGCATCGTCGCGCTGGAAGCCGGGTCCGTCGCCGCACTCATCGAGCACTACCTCGCGACGTCCGAGCAGCTCGCGAGCCGGCTGCTGCTGGCGGCCGGCGACGGCGGCGCCGCGGGCCTGCTCGTGCAGCGATTGCCCGGCGCCGGCGAGGACGACGACACCACGTGGCAGCGTGCGCGCACCGCGCTCGACGCCGTCGACCCCGCGTCGCTGCTCGTGCCGGCAGCAGCCACCGCGCAGCTCGCCGCCACGTTCCCCGAGGACGACATCCGCGTGTTCGGCGCGAAGCCGGTCGCCTTCGGCTGCTCGTGCTCGCGGGAACGCGTCGAGAACGCGCTGCGCATCGCCGGCGCGGCGGAGATCGAGGCGATCCTCGCCGAGCGGCCCGACGTCGAGGTCACCTGCGAGTTCTGCAACCGGCGCTACACGTTCGCGCCGGCCGAGTCGCGCGCACTGTTCGCCGCGGCCCCTGCCGGCACGCGCCACTAGGATGCAACGACCCCCACGCTCGCGGTACTCGCTGCCCCCCGGGCCGCCCTCGCGCGCGGGCCGGAGGCAAGGCTCGCAGAGCGCGTCCGCGCGCGAGGGCGACGGCCGACACGCGGCCGTCCGCATGCGGCGACCTCCCAAGGAGGCCGTGGTAGGTCAGTCGCTCGGGACGGCCCTTCGCGACTAGGATGAAACGACCCCCACGCTCGCTGCGCTCGCTGCCCCCCCGGGGGGTAGGTCAGTCGCTCGGGACGGCCCTTCGCGACTAGGATGAAACGACCCCCACGCTCGCTGCGCTCGCTGCCCCCCCGGGGGGTAGGTCAGTCGCTCGGGACGGCCCTTCGCGACTGACATGCCGGTGACCGGATGACGCTCTACGTTCCCGCGCACTTCGCGACCGACGACCGGGCGGCGATGGCGCGCCTGATGCACGACTATCCGTTCGCGACGGTGATCACGCCGGCCGGCGGCGAGCTCCACGTGTCGCACGTGCCGCTGCTGCACGTCCCCGACGGCGAGCCGCACGGGACGCTGGTCGGCCACTTCGCGCGCGCGAACCCGCACTGGCTGCACGCCGAAGGGGTCGAGTCGCTGGTCGTCTTCCAGGGCCCGCACGCGTACGTGTCGCCGTCGTGGTACACGGCGCCCGAGCGCATGGTGCCGACGTGGAACTACGCGGCGGTCCACGCCCACGGAACGCTCGCGCCGGTCGCCGACGACAGGCAGGCGCGCGGCGTGCTCGCGGCGCTGGTCGAGCGCTTCGAGGGCGGCCGCGCCGCGCCGTGGCGGCCGACGATGCCGGCGCCGCAGTTCGACGCGATGGTGAGCGCCATCGTCGCGTTCCGCATCCCGATCCGGCGGCTCGAAGGCAAGTTCAAGCTGTCGCAGAACCGCAACGCCGAGGATCGCGCACGCGTCGCGCAGCGACTGCGCGGCGAGGGGTACGCCGAGGCGATCGCCACGGCGGAGTGGATGGCACAGTTCGCCGGCGCGAAGAGGCCGCCGCAATGAGCCGCGCCGCCGCCCGCGACGACGCGCACGACGCACGCGTACGCATCGACAAGTGGCTGTGGGCGGCGCGCTTCTACAAGACCCGCAGCCTCGCCGCGCAGGCGGTCGACGCAGGGCAGGTGCGCGTGGGTGACGAGCGCGTGAAGCCGGCCCGCGCCGTGCGTCCCGGCGACACCGTCGCGATCCGCAAGGCCGGGTTCGTCTGGATCGTCGAGGTGCTCGCGCTGTCCGACCGGCGCGGCGGCGCGGCGGAGGCGGCGCTGCTCTACCGGGAGACCGACGCGAGCCGGGAGGCGCGCGATGCGCTCGTCGCGCAGACGCGCGTCGGCGCGGCCGCCTCGCCGCAGCTTCCCGGCCGTCCGACCAAGCGGCAGCGCCGCAAGCTCGAGGACTTTCTCAACGAACCGTGACGGCACAGCCTCATCCGCCGTCGCCACCGTCGCTGTCGCCGCCCGGCCCGCCGCCGTCGCCATCGCCGGGCTGCCCGCGCATGCTCCGCAGCACCCAGAGGGCGAGCGCGACGACGGCGAGCGCGAAGCCCCCCGCGCTCAGCGTCCGCTCGCCCCAGACGGCACCCGCCGCGCCGAGCGCGACGGCGACGGCGAGCAGCGCGAAGTTGACGGCGCGCACGCGCGCGGTCCCGGCGTCAGCAGAGCACGAAGTTCGCGAAATCGAGGATGAACCCGGGCTGCCCGTACGCGCGTATCACCAGAAACGTTACGGCCAGCGCGAGGACCAGCGCGACGATCTGCCAGAGGCGCCTGCGCGGAGACGCGAAGGTCGTGGAGCGAGCGCCGCCCGCGACGGCTGCGTCGCGGGCCGGGTCCGGCAGGAGGTCGTCGGGTGCGGCCACCCGACCGATGCTACGCCCGCTGCGGCAGGTCGGGCAACACGCCCACCAGCGACACCGGTGTGGCCGGCAGCACGCCCAGCGAGCGCATCTTCGCCATCACCGAGCTGAAGTCGGCGGCGGTGTGCGCTTCGGGAATCGGCTTCGCCAGGAGATTCACCGCGCGCCCGCTGACCACCAGCGGCAGTTCGGGCGGCAGCGCGGCGCGCAGGCCGCGGATCTCCTGCCCCGCGATCTTGCCCGAGATGCCGCGGTCGAACAGGAGCACGACCAGCGCGGCCTTGTACGCGGTCGCCGCGCCGGCGATCTCCTGCGCCGGCACGCCGGCGCCCAGCGTCAGGCAGTTGACGCCCTCGGTGAACAGCAGGAGCTCGAGGATCGCGAGCCCCAACTGGTTCGGGTCGTTCGGCGGCGTCGCAAGCAGGATGTGCCGCGCGTCGCGTGTCGGGCGGACGAGCCGAGTGACGTCGCGCAGCAGGCGTTGCGCGAGGTCCGCGAAGCGCAGCTCCTGGAAGTTCTGCATGTCGCCGCGCACGACGCGCTCGTGCACCGCCTCGTTCAGCGGAATGAGCGTCTGCTCGAGGAACTTGCGCAGGCCCTGCCCGACCAGCAGCTTCGACAGGTGGTTCTGCATCTCGCCGATCCGGTGCTGCGACAGCAGCCGCACGGCCGTCTCGATCTCCGCCGGCAGCGGCGTCGGCTCGTCGACGGCGAGCCCGAGCATCGACTGCAGCGCGGAATCGGCGAGCGGCACCACGGCGCCGGCGCGCCAGCCTTCGGACAGCAGCTGCTTGATGAGCTTGAGCCGGGCGACCTGGTCGGGCGGGTAGACGCGGTCGCCGAACGCATCGCGCAACGGCGACGGAAACCCGTACCGGCGCTGCCACATGTACAGCTGCTCGCGGCGCAACCCCGTGATGCGGACGACCTCGCGGATGTGGAGTGCGCCGCGGGTGTCGCCGCCGTTTCCGTGTGCCTCGACTTCCGCGAGCGGTGGCTCGCGACGCCGGGTCGGTGCCTTGATGAGGATGCCCATCGTCGTCGTTCCTGTGCGAATTGGGTCAGTTCGTGACTCGCAGGCTGTAACCCACAAGTATATCCGCGGACGCCGGCCGGGCGGGAGTTCCCGATGGCGGACGTCGGCTGTGCTGCACTAAACGTATATGCACGATGTGTGCCAGACCGCTTGCGTGCGCTTGCCGCCGTACCGGCTTTGCGGGATCATGGCCGCCCCTGTACGCCACCATTCCCGCCCCGTCCGCACACGGCGGCCCGCATGGCGCCGCCGGGTCTGCTTCTTGCAACGGCAACGAACATGACGACTGTCGGTCACCCACGCTGATGTTCGGCTTCGGCAAGACGATCCGCGACCCGCTGGCCGACGTACGCTCGGCCGAGCGCTGGCTCGCGTCGTTCCCGCTCTCCGACCCGCTCGCGATCCACGGCGACGTGCTGACCGAACTGGGCCGCGCCGCGGAGCCCGCGGCGCGCCGCGCGCCGCAGCGGCTCGAGGCCATCTACTTCGTCGACGCGCAGTGCAACGGCCTGCGCCGCGCGCTGACCGCCCAGTACATCGAGCACGCGACGCGCAGCTCGAAGATCGAGCACCAGCTCTGGTCGGCGCTGTTCGACCTGACGCAGGCGTTCCTCGTCACCTACTACGCGTTCGCGCGCGAGGTCTCGAGCCACGCGCAGAGCGCCAAGTGGCAGCAGTTGCTGCCCGAGCTGCTGTGCCGGCAGATCGTGCACATGGCACTCGACGCCAAGATCCGGCTCTACCGGTACGAGCAGTGGATTCCCGCGAAGTGGGCGGAGCTGCACGGCCTGTTCTCGCTCGCGCTGTCGCGCCAGATGGAACGCCAGCCGATCATGCGCGTCACCGGCAGCGGCGCGACGACGATCGAGCACGAGTTCCTGTTCGCGCTGCTGCTGCAGCTCATGAACGCCGGCAACATGACCGCGCGCCACCTCGAGTGGGTCGCCGGCGAGCTCGACGAGTGGTGCGCGCCGCTGCGGCTCTCGCTCGAACCCTCGTCGGTCACGTCGTTCTACGTCGACCTGGGCGCACGCGACGGCTTGAAGCGCCGCACGCCCGCGCCGCTGGAGGGCCGCGTGCTGTTCCTCGACACGCGGCCGCTGCACTCGGTGCTGATGCAGAACGTCGTGATGATCGAGCAGAAGATCCGCGCGCAACCGCTGTCGGAGCGCACGCCCAAGCGCACCGAGCAGCTCACGCTGCTCACGAAGCTCGCATCGCAGGTCGACCCCGAGTTCAAGCCGTTCGCCCGCCGCGGCGAGCGGATGGCGGCCGCCGGCACCGTCGACGCGATCGTCGGCTTCGCCAAGATCTCCGGCTACCTGCGCGAAGAGGACCTGGCGCCGGTGGCGTCCGTCGAATCCGGCAAGAGCTTCGGCGGCACGATGGAGCTGGCCGTGTTCGGCCGCATCCGCAACGAGACCGACCGCCGGGTCGAACTCGCGCGCCGCCGGTTCGCGGCCTTCGCGGCGCCCGGCGGGCCGTGGGAAGTGAAGGACATGAGCCAGACCGGCTTCCGCCTGCTGGCTCCGATGAGTGTCGCCAGCATGGTGACGCTGGGTACGCTGGCGGCGATCCGCCCGCACGGGCAGACGCCCTGGGCGCTCGGAATCGTGCGCCGGATCAAGCGGATGACCGCGGACCGCGCCGAGATCGGGCTGCAGGTGATAGCGAATACGCTGATCGGGGTCGACCTGGTCGAGCAGCGCAAGAGCCACGACGCCGACTATTCGGTCGACGGCGAGGCCACGACGATCAACGGCCGCATGTTCCACGGCCTGTTCCTGGCCCTGAAGAAGCGCGACACCGAGCCTGCCGTGCAGTCGCTGGTCGTGCCGGCGGCCGAGTACCAGCCGGCGAAGCGGCTGAAGCTCATGACGTCGAAGTCGGTGAATCCCATCCGCTTCGGCCGCCTGCTGGAGCAACAGCCGGACTGGGTGTGGGCGACGGTCGAGCCGCTCGACCTCGGCGCGCCGGTGCCGACGATCATCCCGGAGGAGGTTCCGCCGGCCGCGGCGAACGAGTAGCATCACCGACCGAACGGCGCTGCGCACCGCCCCGGGGGACGGCACTTGATCGGAGTGGTGAGACCATGACGGCCGACCGCTACGCTGAGATCCACGCCGGCTGGCGCTGGGACGTGCCGGCCGATTTCAACATCGCGCACGCGTGCTGCGGCCGCTGGGCCGCGGATCGCGCGCGGTTCGCGCTGTACTGGGAAGACGAGTCGGGCGCCGCGTCCGCGCACACCTTCTGGGACCTGCAGCGCGAGGCCAACCGGCTGTCCAACGTGCTGGCCAGCCTCGGCGTGCGCCGCGGCGACCGGGTCGCGCTGATCCTGCCGCAGCGGCGCGAGACCGTCGTCGCGCACGTCGCCGTCTACCAGATGGGCGCGGTGACGGTGCCGCTGTCGTTCCTGTTCGGCCCGGATGCCCTCGAATACCGGCTCGCCGATTCCGAGGCGCGCGTCGCTCTCGTCGACCCGCAGTCGGCGGGCAACCTCGCCCCGATCCGCGACCGGCTGCCGCAGCTCGCGCACGCGATCGGCGCCGCCGGCGCGCGCGGCGACGGGCTCCTCGACTACGACGCGATCGTCGGTGCGGCGTCGCCGCACTTCGCGCCGGCCGCCACGCGCGCCGACGACCCCGCGCTCGTCATCTACACGAGCGGCACGACGGGGCCGCCGAAGGGCGCGCTGATGCCGCACCGGTGCCTCGTCGGCAACCTGTCCGGCTTCGTCCACTCGCACGACGGGTATCCGCGGGAAGGCGATCTCTTCTGGTCCCCCGCGGACTGGGCGTGGACCGGCGGGCTCATGGACGCGCTCCTGCCCACGCTCTATTTCGGCCAGCCGATCGTCGGCTACCGCGGCCGTTTCGAGCCCGAGCGCGCGTTCCGCCTGATCGAGAAGTACCAGGTACGCAACACGTTCCTGTTCCCGACCGCGCTCAAGCTCATGATGAAGGCGTTCCCGCGGCCGCGCGAGCGCTTCGACGTGAACCTGCGCAGCATCATGAGCGCCGGCGAGGCCGTCGGCACCACGGTCTTCGCGTGGACGCAGGAGGCGCTCGGCGCGACGGTCAACGAGATGTTCGGGCAGACCGAGATGAACTACATCGTCGGCAACTCGCACGCGCTGTGGCCGGCGAAGCCCGGGTCGATGGGCCGGCCGTACCCCGGCCATCGCGTCGCCGTCATCGACGACGCCGGCAACGAAATGCCCGCCGGCGAGCCGGGCGACGTCGCCGTCCATCGCGTGGCGCCCGACGGCACGCCCGATCCCGTGTTCTTCCTCGAGTACTTCAAGAACCCCGACGGCACGCGGAAGAAATACACCGGCGACTGGTGCCGCACCGGCGACGTCGCCACGCGCGACGCCGACGGGTACCTGTGGTACCAGGGGCGCGCCGACGACGTGTTCAAGGTCGCGGGCTACCGGATCGGTCCGTCGGAGATCGAGAACTGCCTCGTCAAGCATCCGGCGGTCGCCAATGCGGCCGTCGTGCCGTCGCCGGACGAGACGCGCGGCAGCGTGGTGAAGGCGTTCATCGTGCTGGCGCCGGGCCACGCGCCGGCGCCGGCCCTGGAGGACGACATCCGGCAGCACGTGCGCCGCTTCCTCGCGCCGTACGAGATCCCGAAGGAGATCGAATTCATCGACGCGCTGCCGATGACGACGACGGGCAAGGTGCAGCGCAAGGTGCTGCGCGAGCGCGAGGCGGCACGCAAGGCGCGATGAGCGAAGGCCGGGTCCCGTCGGCGGGCGCGCGCTTCCTGCTGGGGCTGGCGTGCGCGGCGGCGGGCACTTCCCGATCCTCTCCGCGTTCGACGTCGGGCCGTTCCACCCGGACAGCATCAACGGGCCGCCGTGGCTGGGCGTGGTCGCCGGCGGGATCTTCGTCGTGGGCGCGCTGTTCCTGTGGACCGGCGATGCGACGATCCGGCGGCCGTGGCTCGGCGGCCTCTTCGCCATCGCCATGCTGCTCGCGTTCGCGGCCATCGGCAACTGGATCGCATTCGGCGCCGGCACGCGGGAGTGCGGCAGCGAGATGTCCGTCGGCGGCTTCGCCGACGCGCGCACGGCGGGTGACCTCGAGTGCCGCGTGGCATTCGGCATCGGCGCGCTGATGATCGACGGCATCCTCGTGTGGATGCTCGGCACGGGCCTGCGCGCGATGGGGATGCCGGGCCGCCTGCCGGGCTGGATCGAGAAGCTGGGCCAGGGCCTGCTGGCCGTCGCGCTCGCGCCGATCGTGCTCCTGCTCGCGGTCGCCATCACCGGCAAGCGGGTCGTCGACGCCTGCATCACATTCGTCCGCACGGGCGCGTGGCCGCGCAGGGCACGTCCAGCCAACGGTACGGCGGAACAGCCAGGTACTCCTGGTGAGACGGACGAGGGATCGGCCGAAGACAGGCGGTGGGAAGTGACGAATCCCGTCGCTTCACGCCAGCGACGCGATCAATAGTTGGCGGCGAGCTCGCTTCGCACGAGTGCCTGCAGCTGATCGAGCCCGAAGCTCGGCAGTGGACGGCCGTTGACGAAAAACTCCGGCGTCTTGGTAACCTTCAGCAATCGCGCGTCACCAAGGTCCAACTCGACTCGCTGCGCAATGTCGGGGGCATTCATGTCGATCTTGAGCTGCTCGACGTTCAACCCGACGCTCGCGAGCACGGGCCAGAGGAGGTCGAGTCGCGCGGCATGGTCGATCGCCCACGACGACTGCGACGAGAGCACCGCCTCGAGCGCCGGCCAGTATTTGCCCTGCTTCCTGGCCGCTTCGAGCGCCCTGACGACCGCGTCAGAACCCTTGTGAAACGGTGCGTGCCGAACGGACAGGCGCACCCGATCCGGATTCGCCGCGATGAGCTGCTTCACGTACGGATAAAGACTCCGGCAGGTTTCGCAGGCCGGATCGAGAAATTCCACGATGTGCACCTTGGCTTCCGGGTTGCCCAGAGTCGGCGAGTGGAATCGCACGAGAGTGGCACTGTTGCGCGAAGCCGACCCCACCTTCTCTCGGTCTGTGTTGACCTTGTACACGACCGAGCCAACAACGAATGCGCCCAGCAACATGCCTACGGAGCCGCCGAACACCAGTTTACGGTTCATTGATCCTGTCGTCCTGTAGCACGCCGCGACAAGGCCGGCGCGGATGTCCGCGAAAGCGGCAAATGAAAGCAGCGGAAGCGACACGTATCCGAGCCCCCGGATCTGCGCTTCGCCGAATGGCACGCCATGCGCGCACGGCTTGGGATTCTCCGGAAACCGTTCCGCGACCAGCAGCGAGTGCAATAGTACGGCGTGCAGGCCCATCGAGGCCGGCGGAAGCGCATAGCGAAGGACATCGCGCTCGAAACGGAAACGACCCGACGGAAGCCGCACAACCCGCGGAGACTTGCCGCTCTGCCGATGCCGGCACGGCACGGAGGGCGGCAAGCGTGGCCGTGGTCGCAATCGTCCATGCTGCGGATGCCACCGGCCGCGGCAACGCCGGGCTGCAGAGAAGATCGCTCTCGACCAACACGGATACGGAATGGTTTGCGACAGCCTGGTTGACGCCAATCCCGATCGGCAGGCTGGCCGCCGGATGCCATTGCAGGCCTTGCAGTGACTATAATGTCAAGCTTGGAATCTGCGAGGATCTCGCGCCATGACAACTGCCAGAACCATGACCATCGGATTGCTGGGCAAGACCACCCAGTGCAGCGTTCAGACCATCCGGTACTACGAGCGCGAGGGGCTACTCCCCATCCCGCCGCGCAGCGGCGGAAACTACCGCATCTACGGCCAGGAGCACGTCGAGCGGCTGCAGTTCATCCGCAACTGCCGATCGCTTGACATGTCGCATGACGAGATTCGCCGGTTGCTGGACTTCCGGGATTCGCCGGAGCGGCAATGCCACGAAGTCAATACACTTCTCGACGAGCACGTCGTTCATGTGACGCGTCGAATTGACCAGCTGACGATGCTGGAACGAGAGCTCAGGAAGCTTCGTGACCGATGTCGCGCCGTGCGTGCCGCCCGCGATTGCGGAATCTTGCGGTCGCTGGCACACACCCCGGCACACGACGCCGCGGCGAGCGCGGACGGCCATCGTGACCTGGGCCGAACCCACCGATGAGGAGCGGCGCGCGCAAACACCGAATCCTGCCTTGCGTGACGGCCGACGGCCGGTTGATCCCCTACCTCTCGAGCGGACGGCGTTCTGGCTCCCGCAACTGGTTGCAGCGACTACCGTGCGGGCTGCACGCGGCGTCGCACGGGCGTGTCTCCCGCGAAGCGCTTTTGCCGGCGCGTGCGGCGAAACGCCCGCCGCCAGAACCACGCGCCGCTGCGCTTCCATGACGATCACCATCACCCTGCAGGAGCGCATCGTGCGTGCGTCGCGAGTCGGACGGGCGGCCACAGGTCCGTGACGGTCCGGATGCTTCGGGTCGACCGGCAGCGCCACGCCCTTTCCCGCGGGGATGCGTCAACTGTCGTCACTCGTCACCGGCGCCCTTGTGACCGACAGACAGCCACCCAACGGCAACACCGGCGACGCAACCGTCAGCATGGTCGCTTCACTGCCCGTTTCGTCACGTCGTGCGAACCACGGAGCGCCACGGGCAATTCGCATGGACGGGGCGACCAGCGCGGCTGAACTCCCGACGGCCACGATGCCCCCGGCAACCTCAGGCGCCCGGCCCCCCGACAGTTCGGACGCTTGCCTTGCCCCGCACGCCGGCATTGGGAGTGTCGCGTGCCGAGTCAGGCCAATGCCTGCATGCTTCGCGCCGCGCGGATGCGGACCCCGGCGCAGTCGCCTTCGCGGCATCCCGCGCCGCATTTCCGGAATCGGGCGCACCGGGGATCGGGCCCATGCGTCGCGGTGAAGCTCAGGGTCGCTGCAGCTGGCGGACGATCGGCAGGATCTTCTTCTCGATCGACTCGACGGTCAGCGGCCCGATGTGCTTGTAGCGGATCGTGCCCTGCTTGTCGATGACAAAAGTCTCCGGAACCCCGTAGACACCGAAGTCGATGCCTACCCGTCCGTCGGTGTCCATCACCGATGCGACATATGGATTCCCCAGCTGCGCGAGCCATGTCTTGCCTTCCTCGGGCTTGTCCTTGTAGTTGAGTCCCACGATCGGCACGACCCCGGTCTTCGCGAGCTCCACCAGGAGCGGATGTTCGACGCGGCACGACACGCACCACGATGCCCAGACGTTGAGAAGCCACACCCGGCCCCGCATGTCGTCCGTCCCGAGCATCTTCGTCGGCTCGTGCAACTGCGCCAGCCGAAACGGCGGCGCCGGCTTGTCGATCAGCGGCGAGGGAACCTCACGCGGGTTGCGGCCGAGTCCTACGTACAAGAAGCCCACCAGAATCACGAACACTACCAGTGGTATGTACAGCTTCTTCATCGTTCCAACTCCGCGTGATTTGCCGCAGGTGGCACGGTGCCCTGCGGACGCGCTTCACCTGGCATGCGCACGGCATCCGTACGAAGGTGGCGAGAGATGTGCGTCGCCCGTGTAGGCGGTCGCCATCCGGCTTGCTGCCAGAAGCATGGGCGGCAGTTCCTCGCAACGAACCATCGCCTGCACTCCCTCGCCGCGCCAGTCGCAGCCACACATTGCCGGGTCGCCCGCGTTCCCTACTGGCGTGGCGATGGCTCGATGGAACCTGCACCTTCACCCGACGGTTCGGAGCGGAGATGCCGTGTCGGAACGGACCAGGCCCGGCAGGTCGTCCAAGTCATTCCTGACCATGATGCAATGCCCGTCACAACAGTTGCCGCAAATCGCGCACCCAGTCGTCTACGGTCAACTCGTGCGGCATCAACAAACGCAGGCGTGCCTCCTTGTCGAACACATAGCCGAACGTCGTGTGGTCGACAGTGTAGTTGCCTGTGGCGTCAGGCGCGCCGGTCTGTGCGAACGCCTTGAATCGCACGAGCAGCGCGTCGAGTTCGCCCGGATGCGGAATCAATCCGACGTACGCCGGATCGAACACCGCGAGGTAGTCCCGCATCGCCTCCGGCGTGTCGCGCCTCGGATCCAGCGTGACGAGAGCCACCTGAAAGACGTCGCCGTCACTGGCCAGCGCGGCTTTCACGGCTTTCATCTTGTTCAGGAACGTGGGACACACGTCCGGGCAGTTCAGGAAACCGAAATAGACGACAAGCGGCTTTCCCCTGAAGTCGGCCGGGGTCCGAATCCTTCCAGTCGTATCGACCAGACGAAACGATGCCTGCATCTGGCCGAGAACGTCGATCCCCCGGTACCGCGACTGCGGTGCCGGCGTTCGTCCGTCGAACAGCAGATACGCGGCGATACCGAGCGTCACGAATCCGGCACATGCGACGATTGCGACGACCATCGAGCGCGCACGTACGCGCGCGCCTCGCCCTCCCGCATGGACACGCCCAATTCCGGACGCACCGGGCGCCTTCGATGGGGTGCCGCTCCCGCTCATGTGGGCGCGCCCTTCCACCGCATCAGGCGCAGCCCGTTGAACACGACGAGCAGACTCGCGCCCATGTCGGCGAACACGGCCATCCACAGCGTGGCCTGGCCGATCAGCGCGAGCACGAAGAACACGGCCTTGATCCCCAGAGCGAGCGAGATGTTCTGCTTGAGAATCGCCGCCGTGCGGTGGCTCAGCGCGATGAAGTCCGCGACCTTGCGCGGATCGTCGTCCATGATCGCGACGTCCGCGGTTTCGAGTGCGGTCGCCGTGCCTGCAGCGCCCATGGCAAAGCCGATGTCGGCGCGGGCAAGTGCAGGCGCATCGTTCACGCCGTCGCCCACCATTCCGGCATCGCCATGGCGGGCCTTGAGCTCGGCGACCGCGGCCAGCTTGTCCTCGGGGAGCAGGTTCCCGCGCACATCCGTGATTCCGACCTCGGCGGCGATCGCGTTCGCCGTGGCCGGATTGTCGCCGGTGAGCATCGCCGGATGAACGTTCAGCCTGCGAAGCGCCTTGATTGCCGCCAGGCTCTCGCGGCGGATCGTATCGGCGACGCCGAACACGCCCACCGGCCCTGAATCTCCGATCAGCACTACCGCGGTCTTGCCCGATGCCTCCAACGGGGCAATCACCGCTTCGAGCGCCGGCGAACACATGCCGAGCTCCTCGATCATCCTGTGGTTTCCGAGTTGCCAGGTCCGTCCGTCGATCGCGCCACGGACACCCCGACCGTTCACGACGACAAACGCGTCGACCGCGAGCAGGCTGCTCCGCGGCTGGCGCTCGCGGCAACCCGCGACCAGCGCACGGGCAACCGGATGGGTGCTGTGTTCGTCCAGGCTGGCCGCAAGCAGGAGCGCCTGGTCCGGCGGCAATTCCCCGAAGGCGATTACGTCGGTAAGGGAAGGCGTGCCCTTGGTCAGCGTCCCTGTCTTGTCCAGCGCCACTACCCGCAAGCGGCGTCCGTTTTCGAGAAAGGCACCGCCCTTCACGAGGATGCCATGCTGCGCGGCCGCCGCCAGCCCACTCACCACCGTCACCGGCGTCGAAACCACCAGTGCGCAAGGACAGGCGATGACGAGCATGACCATTGCGCGATAGACCCACTCCGTCCAGTCGCCTCCGGCGAATAGCGTTCCGGCGGCGACCATGCCAACGGCAAAGGCCACGACGGCGGGTGTGTAGTAGCGGGCGAAACGGTCTACGAAGCGTTGAGTGGGAGCGCGCTGCGCCTGCGCCTCCTGGATCGCGGCGGCAATTCGCGCCAGCGTACTCTCTCCTGCCGTGGCGATGACGGTCGCCTCCAGCACGCCGTTGGTGACGATGGTTCCGGCGTAGAGCGGATCGCCAGCGCTCTTGTCCACCGGCAGGCTCTCGCCGGTGATGGGTGCCTGGTTCAGCGCGGCATGCCCGTCTTCGACCCGGGCGTCGAGAGGGACGCGCGAGCCCGTGCGCACGCGTATGCGCTCTCCCACACGCACGTCACCAACCGGACGCTCGATCCAGGCGCCATCGCCGCGGACTTCGGCCATCTCCGGCGCAAGCACCGTGAGGGCGTTGATCGCATTGCGCGCACGCTCCAGCGACAGCGCCTCGATCGCCTCGGCGACCGCGAAGAGGAAGATCACCATGGCGGCTTCCGGCCACTTCCCGATGGCAACGGCCCCGAGCACCGCCAGCGACATCAGAAAGTAGATGTTGAGCGTGAGACTCCGGACAGCGATCCACCCCTTGCGCAACGTCGGCAATCCGGCGCTCAGGATGGACACCAGCGCCAGCGTGATCACGGGCCAGGACGCTTCCTGCTCGGTGATCCAGGCCATGGCCTCTGCGCCCAGCGCAGCCGCCCCCCCCACGGCGAGCAAGGCCCTTTCCCGCGCGCCGATTGCCGGAGGAACCAGGGCGACCGGCGCGCCGGCCTCCACCAACTGTGGCGCCATATCGATGCGTTCGAGCGCGGCCTGGATCGCAATCGCGTCGTCGAGCAGGTGGTACACGACGAGTTCCCGGCTCATCAGATTGAAGTCCAGGCGAACGATCCCGGGCATCGGCTCCAGCCGATGACGGATCAGCGCTTCCTCGGTCGGGCAATCCATCCTGTCGATGCGATAGCGGACGCGTCTCGCATCCGCCGGCATCGCGTCGGCAGGTCCGCCCGCGGGTCTCGCCAGGGAGTCGTCGGCCGCGATGCAACAATCGACAGGCAGCCCATTGCCAGGGGCGTGCACGTCGCCGCGACTGCGCTTGCCGTCCTTGCTCGCGCCTCGGCCGCCGTCCTCGTCCTGCCCGAGGCTCGCGCCATTGCCGTGAGCATGGCCGGCGTGCGCATGCAAGCAAGGACCATGGTCCGATTCGTCGTCCCGTACTCTCGACGTCCCTTTCGGCGCTTGCGTTCGCTTCTGCATGGTCAGTCGCTTTGCGTGGGCGGCTCGGTGGCAGGCACCGCGCTGCGGCACGCGTGGCGGCCCGGTGATGTTGCCGCGACCGGGTCTCCGCGGTTCGGCGCCGGCGTCATTTGTCGGACGGCCCGCGGACGTCGAACCGGGCCGTGATCCTGTGCTTGTCGGAGAACTCCAGCGTGACCGGAACACGTTCACCCGCCGCAATGGCGTAGTTCGGTTTCGTCAGCATGACGTGGTATCCACCGGGCGCGAACGCCAGCGTGCTCCCCGCCGGAATCTCGATGCGGTCGACCGGCAGCATGCGACTGATGCCTCCCTGCTCCACGGTCCGGTGCAGCATGACGTGTCCGTAGGCGCCCGAACTCGCACCGGTCAAGACGATCGACTGGCCGGTCCCGTTGTGGATCGTCATGTAGCCACCGGCGGGAACGCCCGCAGGCAGAAGGCGAATCCATGCATCCTTGACCTCGATATCCGCCGCTCTGGCGATCGACGCTGACGCGGCCAGAAGTACGACGACGACGATGCGAAAGTTGATGTGGCTCATCCGTTGCCTTTCAGAAGGTTGCGTGGGTTCCGGCCCGGCGTTCCGCGGTAAGGCAACGAGAATCTTGCGCGCGCTTGGGCTTCGGCAGACCGACTTCAGTCGCGGGTCACTCGAGCCCGCATGCCACGGCTCCGGGCGTCCGAGTCGGGATTGGGGCCCCTGCAGTCACTATAGAGTCAACCGCAGCGGAGGAACCTCCTGCGGCACCCGGCAGCCGCATGGGGCTGCATGGCGCGAAATGGGAAGGCGCCGGACCGGTACGTGCTTTGCGCCCCGGCCGCTTCGGGCCTGCCCCTCACGACGTCTTCGGGGCCATGCAGCGATCGCACATCCGTTGCCTCCACCGCTCGCAAGAGCGGGTTCACCAACGCTCTCTCCGCGCAAGTCGTGCCACGTACCGAAATGCGAGACGTCCGGTGCGTGGATGTCGGTCGCGTCGGCTTGCCGGTAGGCGTACGCCGCCCGGCATGCCGACACGGGTCGCCATGACGTGTCGGGCGGCCTCGCCAGCACGAGACGATTCCTTCCCGGGACGATACAATCCGGCCATGTCGACCCGGTGGAAGCGCTGGATTGCGTTATTGCTGCTGCTGCTGGCGAGCAGCGGCGCGCTCGCTGCGGTGGGGACTGTCCTCTGCGCGCCCGAACCCTTCATTACGGTCGAAGGTGTTGCGCAATACGACACACCGCCTGGCGAAGGCGATTGCCTGCTGCTGCAGCTGGCAGAGGTGTCGGCGATCCCGGGCGCCCTGTCTGCACAATCGCCGGATGGTGTGGGCGCGGCCGCATTCGTGCCACCGCTTGCACCGCTGCGCATTTGTCCGGACCACCTGGAACCGCCCAGCAAGCCCCCTGCGGAGTGATCCGCAGCACGCCCGCTCGGTGCCTGACCCGGGTGCCGGCGGCTGCACCCCCCCAGCGCATGTCTTGCAACGGCGCTTGCCGTTTTCTCTCAAACGCGCGGCCCGCATTCCGCGCATCGAACCTGGAACCAAATGATGAAGCACGTCACGTCGTTCGCGGTATCGGCCGGCCTGCTTGCCGGCATGCTCGGCATGGGAGCGTTCTGGCTGTTGAACTCCGCTGCCTTTGGTCAACCAATCCCCGTCCCGGCGGCCAATCTCGTCCGCTTCAGCTCGCCAAGCATCGGGCCTGCCGACGCCAAGGTCCACATCGTCGAGTTCCTAGACCCGGCCTGCGAAGGATGCAGGGCGTTCTATCCCATCGTGAAGTCGATCCTCGCGGAGTATCCAGGCAAGGTCCGGCTCACCGTGCGGCATGTCGCGCTTCACAAGGGCGCCGACTTCACGGTGCGCGTCCTCGAGGCATCACGGAAGCAGCAGAAGTACTGGGAAGTACTGGAAGCGCTCTTTGCTACTCAATCCAAGTGGGCGGTCAACCATCGGGTAATACCGGAAGCGGTACTGGCCTCCGTAAGCGGCGTGGGATTGAACATGAACCAGCTCCAGCGCGACATGGAAAACCCGGCCATCGCGCAACTCATGGCGCAGGACCTGGCGGACGCAAAGGCGCTCAAGGTCGCGCAGACGCCGGATTTCTACGTCAATGGCAAGCACCTGGAACCGTTCGGCGTCAATGAACTGCGGAAGCTTGTTCGCGACGAGGTGACCGCCGCGTATCGATGACGACTGGTGTGGGCATGGGCGAATCGAGCGAGGTTCGGCCGTGACCGGAGCGGCGCGCGCAACCTGCCTGCCGAAGTGCTGGCGGGCGGCAATGCACCTGATGTCGGCCAGTTCGGCGTCCGTGGCGCACTGCGGCGGCAACGGGTGCCGCGTTGCATAAGGGTGGGCGTGCAACCACACTCTGCCGCCGTGGCATGCGCACGAAAAAGGGGTGCCGTCGCGTGCGGGCGCTGAAAGGCGTGCACGATGCAATCGCTCGCCGCTCCGCACTGCGTCGCGGCGAGGCCATTCCGCCCGTTCCCGCGCACCGAGGCGAGCGCGTGGCTTTGTGCGCTACGACCGGATCTCGAGCCCCGTTGATCTGGCAGTCACCGGCGTGCGTACTTCCGCATGTACTCGACGATGGTCTTCATCTCCTCTACGGCGGGAGTCCGGATGCCACGCCACCCGCCTGTCATGTGCGTGTACATCCGCTGGGTGACGCCTGACCACTCATCCGCCGTGTGGAGCGCGGGGCGAGGCGCCGTGTGGCATTGCACACAGTACGTCGCGACGAGTTTCGCGCCAGGGGACTCGGCGTCGGGCAGCACGTTCGCACCTGGCGGCGAAACACCCGAACCCATGCCGCGTTGCATCATACCGCCATGCATCGTCCCGCGGCCCATCATCGGCCCATCCTCCCACATCCAGCCCATGCCCCGCGTCGCCTGCATATCGCGGTACATGCTCTCCCAGTGCTCCTGCATGAGGCGCTGGCGCTCCTGTGGGTCGGTCGTCCGCGCGATCCGGCGCATCTGCTCCTGCATCCGCCGTGCAAGGGAATTCATCTGCTCGCCGTATTGTTCGGGCGTCATGCCTTGCGGAGCCGGCCACGACGTCCTTCCGCTGACCATCATGCCGGGGCCGCACATCGACCACGGACGCCCCGCCATCCACGGATAGCCGATGTCCCAACGGTCATGCATGCGACCGATGTAGTTCTGCATGCCTTGCCAGTTCTGTTCCATCAGCCGCTGGCTGGCCGCCGTGTTTGGCGCGGTCTTCAGGCTGTCGAGTTGCTGCTGCAGCGACCCGATCTGCCGTTCGAGTTCGCGCACTTCGGCATCTGTTGGAACGATTGCATCTTGCGGCGGTGCCTGGGCCGGCGACGGAGTTGTCACGGCGAACAGCATGCCCAGCAATGCGGCAAGGATCGGAGTACGCGGCATTCTCATGGAAACTCCTTCACGAAGGCCGATGGGTCAATGGCTTCGCATTCGCTCCGGCTACAGTGCAGCCATGGCCCATTGAAACCGCGGTCGCACAACGCCGGCCACGCGATCGAACTCGGGCTTGCCCACCGGATCGAGCACGGCTTCGGGATCCATGAACTCGACGCGCACGCTGCCGTTCTGGTCCTGACGCACGACGACGTCATCCGGCAGCAACGGCCAGATCGCCGGCTTGGCCTCGATCGCACGGTGCGCGAGTATCGGGTCGCACGCAGCCAGGATCCGGTACGGCGGCATATCCCGATCAGGATCCTTTCTCATGGTCGCCGCGACATCGATGTCTGCAAGTTCACCAAAGCCCTCCGCCTGCAGCGCTCAGATCACGCGCGTCAACGCGGGGTCGAAGCCCATCGTCACGACCGTCCCGAATGCGTACCTGGTGTCCATGCCCAACTCTGTCCCTCCGCGCCCCACCCGTTGATCATTTTCACCGTTTGCATCGTTTGATCCGACACGTGCAGCAGAGTTCAACGGGCTCGACGCGCGCAATCAGGCGACGAGCACGGCGAACTCGGCGGTCTGAATGCCGACCCGGCAACGGCCGTTGTCGCGCAGGCGCATGCGCCCGCGGAGGCGTGCGAGGTCCGAGGCAAATTCGTGCCTCGGATCGGGAAGACGCATGACGGCATCGTAGAGACTTGCGAGGTAGGTGGGATCGGCAACCAGTCGGTGGTAGATCCAGCGCCCATCCTTCTCGGTGCCGAGCAACCCGCTCCGCTTGAGGATTTTGAGATGCCGCGACAGCTTGTACTGCGGCTCGTGCAGGCTGTCGACCAGCTCGCACAGACAACATGCTTCCCCGCTCGCCGCGAGAAGCCGCACGACACGCAGCCGCGTCGAATCGCCCAGTGCCTGAAAGATCTCCGGTAGTTCCACCGCCGTGACATGCATAGTTGCACTATGACGCAACTGGCATCAAGACGCAACTTGCCGCGACGGCGTCCGCCGCCGGGTTCCCCGGCGGCAGTGTGGCATTCCGTCCGCCGTGCAGATGCACTGGCGGCGCCACGCCGCCGGCAGCCGGGCAGCCGGGCAGCCCGCCGTTGAAGCTGGTGCTGCGCATCGCCGATGGAATCGACCGCATCAGCACATCGGTCGCTCGATTCGTGTGCTGGGCACAACTCGTCACCGCAGATCGTCTCGCTGCCATCGGCAGGCCCGACGACAGGCGAGAGTGCTCCGATGAGATCCCACCACCTCCCCCGGAGGACCACCCCGCAACGGCGGTTCCGGCATACCCCGGTGGCGCGCAAGCGCCGCCTGTCAGGTAGTTGCTGCGCGGCGCCGGCCGACGCGAACCGAACCGTCATCGATCCGTGTCGCGTTTAGCGCCGGCATCGCCCCACCTGCACCGCCCGCAAGAGCGACGTCGCAAGCGCCGCTGCCCGCACGGGACCGCGCGACCCCGCGACATGCGGATGTTCGCGGAACTCGCGCGCTTCCAAGTTCATGCAGACAGCCCGGCGATTCCGGTGGCAGCTGATCAGACAGCGAATGCGTTCAGCACTGCCATCATTCCGGCATCCTCGTGCGGAAGGATGTGGCAATGGAACATGCGCTTGCCCGGCAACGGCTGCCGGATATTGATCGTGACCGTTTCGCCCGCCGGAACGTTTACCGTGTCGAGCCACGCAACATACGGGATCGGGGCGGCGAGTCCCCGTACTGTGCGCCCGACGACCTGGAATTGCGTGCCATGGACGTGAATCGGATGATCCATGTAGGTCGTGTTGATCAGGTCCCAGAGTTCGACGCGGCCGACGACCGTCTCGAGGTCCACCCGGTTCATGTCGAAGCTCCGGCCGTTGATGAGAAAGCGCCCCGACGCGCCCATGCCAGACATCGAAAGCACGATCTGCTGCCGCGCACTCGCCGGACCGATGTCGGCGATGGGCCGCAGATACGCCGGCACGTCTACGCGGGGCTGCGCAGGCCCCGCACCCGTTTCGATCGCCATCAGAGCTGCGCCCGCACCCGTGCCCATCCACCCGCCTTGCCCGAGATCGCGCAACCAGAATCGGGCCGACGGCTGCGTGGCGACCGTCACGACGATCTCGACACGCTGTGCCGGCGCGAGCACCCATTCCGTCAATCCCGGCAGCGGTTCGCTCAGCAGGCCCCCATCGGTACCGACCACGGCGAAACGGTGCCCGTCGAGCTGCAGGCGAAGGTAATGACCTGGCGTGGCGTTGATGACTCGCCAACGTTCGGTAGCACCTGGCGTCGTCGCATGCACCGGGTGCTTTTGCCCGTTCACCAGCAGTTCGCCGACGCCGCCCATCATCATGACCGGCATTCCGGGTCGCGCGACAGCCCCGGCAAACACCCGACCGTCGCCGTCGACCGCAAGCGACGTGACCAACAGCGTAAGCTCGGGCAGCATCCGCAGGGGATCGTCTGCGCCGCGCACGATGAGCGGGGCGGCAAGTCCGCGACCGACTTGCAGAGTGTTCGTCAGGTGCGCATGCGGGTGATACCAGTAGGTGCCGGCGCTGCCCGGCGGGACTTCAAAATTGTAATGACGCGTCGCCCCGGGGCGCACCGGATCCATTGGGCTTCCGTCCTGGTCCGCCGGAACCGCGAGGCCGTGCCAGTGGATGGTCGAGTCGATTCCGAGCCGATTGGTGAATTCGATGTCAACGTGCTGCCCCTCGTACACCTCGATCAGCGGGCCGGGATAGGAGTCGTTATAGCCCCACAAGTCGGTCGCGTGATCGGGAATCAGCGACGCGGAGTAAGGGGAGGCGACGAGCGTGCCCTCGAAGGTGCCGGGCAGGGGACTGCCGTTCGCGAGAGCAGGAATGCGGCGTAACGGAAGTCCCGTCTGCCAGGTCGCTTTCGCGTAGGCCCACTGGCCCATCATTCCGCCGCCCTTCCCGGAGCCCGGCATGCCCGCCATCTGCGCCGATGCGTCGCGAACAGGCGCCAGCGCTGAAATGGATCCGGCCGCAGCCGCCTGGAGAAAGCGACGACGATGCATGACTCAACTCGACGTGACAGGACAGCCGCCATTCTCGCGCCGATCGGCATTGACCGCAGTTGACCGCGATCAAGCGGCCGGTTGCCACGCGTGAAAAAGCCACATGAGCCGCGCGCGAGTTCGCTCGGACGAGGGGTGCGCCGCACAGCGTTGGTGCATGTCCGCGCCGCTCCCGGGGAAGTTCCACCGGTCCGCGAGAGGGGATGGAGAACCGGAAGTTCAAGGCGCGGACCCCGGTTAGCGGGAGTCGACCCGAGCGACCTCGGCGTCGTGATGAAGTCCAGCCGGCGACCGCCCGGCGCCGTTCGCACCATAGCTGTTACAGTCACGGGTGCAGCTGGCGGCTGGAAAGGTCCCTGTCCGCGCGGGCATGTGCACAATTGCCCTGCGTCAAAGCAGGGCAACTGTCCGTCGCGGACAATGGCGACCTTGCGGGACGAAGCTCATGCAGCCTGTCGATGGGCCTGCTGACCGGGTCGGACATCCCCCACCACTGAGACTTGTTCGTGCCCTCCATGAAAGCAATGCCCCAGTTCCTCGGTTCGTCTGCCCGGGTCGCGCTCGCGCTCGGACTTGCGTGCACCGGACTTGTCGTCGTGAGCCTTTATGTACAGCATGTGCTGGGCATCGAACCGTGCCCTCTATGTATCATTCAACGATTTATGTACCTTGGGCTGATACCCGTGTTCTTCGCCGCGGCCATTGTTCCCTCCGGTAGCAGGTCGCAGCGAGCGCTGTTCCGGACCGCAGCCGTTATCACGCTTGGCGGAGTAGGGATCGCAGGCTATCAGTCATACCTGCAGCTCTCTCCGGCGCCTCTGGTTGCGCAATGCAGCGCGAGTCTCTCCTACATGCTGGACAGCCTGGCGGCGACCGAGTTGCTGGCCCAACTCCTCAATGCCACCGGGGACTGCTCCGATACATCGTTCAGGATCCTGGGGCTGACCATGGCTCAGGCCTCGTTACTCGTGTTCCTGTGCTTTTCGTTGTCCCTCGTCGCGTTGTTGCGGCGACAACCGGCACGCACCTAGGAAGCACGCTGCCACGCGCTGTGCGATTCCGCGCGCCGGTCCGGAGTTGCCGGTCAAGTACCCCCCGGTGTCAGCCGATACCAGGGCGGGGTTCGGACAGCATGTGCTCGCCGCACCGAGCCCGAGCTGGTGCCGCGCGATGGGCGCGGCGGCATGCAACTCCGATGCGCGCCCGGTTCGACAACGCGAGCCGCCGGCGGCCGTTGAGTGGCGCGCGTGGACATGCGATCACCCGCATCCGGATGCGCGCGGGCACGTCACGGCGTCACGCACATCACCTTAGCCGCGTCGACGCGCTGGGCAGAGCCGTTGTCTATACGACGGTGACTCCCTGCATCATGCCCATGTCCTCGTGGACCAGCATGTGGCAGTGCATGACGTACCGGCCCGTGTAGTGCAGGAAGCGCATGCGGAACGTGATCGACGTGACCGTCGCGGGCGCGTTCGTCCCCGGAGGCGGCGTGTTGTCGTTGTAGGGCAGCGGCACGGTGTCCGCCCAGTACGGCTCGGCCAGCCGCTTGCCGTTCACCGCAACGACGTACATCGGGTTCACGTGGATGTGAAACGGATGGCGGATGTTGTTGAAGTTGACGATCGTCCACTCCTCCACGGCGTTGAGCGCGACCATCTGCGTGATCGCCTTCTTCGACTGGAACGGAATGTAGGTCGTCGGCATGCCCGGGTTCTGCGACGGCGCATTGCCGGCCGAGCCCAGCGCGTACACCTTGTCGTTGATCTGCGAAGGTTTGGGCGGATTCGCACCCGGCGGATAGTTCTCCTGGAAGATCCAGTCGGGCCACTCGCCCGGTGGCGGGTCGATCAGCGGCGGGTCCGGCTGCTTGGCCGGAATCACCCGCATCACGATCGTGCGCTTCAGGCCGCCGTTCGCCGCGAGTTCCTCGTCGGTGATCGGCGCGAGGAACGGCGTCACGGGCAGCGGCTCCGGCGGCAGGTTCATAGGCGACAGGGCGTCGACGACGATGACGGTCGCCACGGCGTCGCCGGGAACGACCGTGCCCGCCTCGGGCTTGTTGCGGCCCATCTCGATCGGGAACGTCCGCAGCTGGTAGGTGCCGGGGGCGCCGGCCTTCACCAGCACGTTGGTGCGTCCGCCGACGCCCAGCACGACGCCCTCCGGATAGGACGAAGGCGGCGGCACCGGCGCATTGTTCGGGTTGCTCCAGTACGCGTTGTCCGCCAGCGGCGCCACCGGCCGCAGCGTGCGGCGCGGGTTGCCGTCGTGGCTGTACTGGTAGAGCACATGCCGGTCGAGGCTCAAATTCAGCATGTTGAACGTGCCGGCATTGACGAAGCGCCAGTTCTGCACCGAGCCGCTCTCCATCAGGATCACCGGCTGGCGCACGCCGTTGATCAGGAACGGCGGCTCGTTGGTCGTGTAGCTCGCGACCTGCGCGAAGCTTTCCAGCCTGCCGTCGCTACCGTAGAGCGGCGACTGGAACACGAACACGCGCTCCTGCGCCGCGGCGATCTGCGGGACGTCGTCGATCGGCCCCTCGATGATCAGCGCGCCGGCCATGCCGCTGCCCACCTGCATCGCCGAGGAACCGTGCAGGTGCGGGTGATACCAGTACGTGCCCGCCGGGTGGTCGTCGCGGATCCGGTACTCGTACTGGCGCGTTTGCCCCGGCTGGATGCCGTACGCGGGGTCGTCGACGACGAAGTCGCCGTACACGAGCGGCGGCGAACCCGCGTTCGGATCCTGTCCGGGCGGGACGAACGGCTGCGGGTAGATGTCCGGGTAGACGTGCAGGCCGTGCGTGTGCAGGTTCGTGCTGTTGTGGTAGCGCAGGTGCGTGGTCGGATTCGGGTCGGGCGGATTGGGCGGCAGGTTGTTGAAGACCTTGATGCGCAGCAGGTCGCCGACCCGCACGCGCAGCGTCGGCGCCGGGATCGAGCCGAACATGTTGCGCAGCGTCACCGTCTGGTTCTGATTGGTCGTCGGGTTGGGGAGTGTCGTCGTCAGATACGACAGCACGAGCGTGACGTCCAGCACACCGTTGACCGACTGGATGTTCAGCGGCTCGGCGAACGTCTCCTTCGGCCCGGGCGCCGCGTCGCCGCCTCCGCCGCATGCAGTCAGCACCGGCGGTACGACGGCGCCCGCGGTGACGGACACGCCGAGCTTCAGGAAGTCGCGGCGGCTCGTTGCTTCGTGGTGGTGTTCAGACATCGCGACGTTGCTCCTGTTGGCGGGTGGCGAGCAGGCGCAGCGGACGCGCCTGCTCGGCGGCCGCCGCGCCCAGCTGGCCGGCGACGTTGCTGCCCCATCCGTAGAGGCCCTCGGCGGCAAGCGCCGCGGCGTGCGACTGGCCGGCGGCGATCGCGCGCGCGCGTTCGACGCCCTGCACCAGCACCGGCGCGCGGCGGTCGTCGCGGTCGCCTTGGCCCAGCTGGCCGTGCCGATTCCAGCCCCACGCGTAGACGCGGCCGCTGTTGCCGAGCGCGAGCGAGAAGTACGTGCCGGCGGCGACCGCCTGCGCCCGCTCGGGCAGGTCGACCCGCGTCGGCGTTGTCGCGTAGGCGGGTTCCGGCCGGCCGAGCTGGCCGTGGTTGTTGCTGCCCCAGGCCAGCACCTCGCCGTTCGCCGTGAGCGCCAGCGCGTGGCTCGCGCCGGCGGCCAGCGCCTCGACGCGCTGCGGCATCCGCACCTGCGCCGGCGCCGGCACGGACTGCAGGTGGCCGAGGCCCAACTGTCCCGCGGCATTCGCACCCCACACGTAGACGGTCCGGTCGCGCGTCAGCGCGAGCATGTAGCCGTTGCCGAGCGCCACTGCGCGCAGCGCGGGGACACCGGCGACGCGTCCGGGCGGCGATTCGAATTCGGGCGCGTCGCGGCCGAGCGCGCCGTCGAGGTTGAGCCCCCACGTCTGGAGCACGCCGGCGGCGTCGATGGCCGCGCACTGGAACTCGCCGGCGGCGACCGCGCGAATCCCGGACAGCGCCCGCACCTTGAGGGGCGTGGCCGGCGCGACGACGCCGGCGCGGCCGTCGATGCCGGCCCCATGAGCACCCCACATCGTCACTTCGTGTCTCGTGGTGACGCCGAGGCTCAGTCCTGCGCCGGCGTCGACGGCCGCCAGAGGCTCGCGCAGCAGCACCTCGACCGCGCGCGTCGGCGCCGGCGTCGAGCAGTACTCCGGGTCGCCGGAGGGGATGCGCCCGCTGCCGTCGCCGCCCCAGCCGATCACGCTACCGGAGGCGAGCAGCGCAAGCGTGTGGTCGCGGCCGCAGCTCACGGCACGTACGTCGAAGCAGTCGGGGTCGGGTGGGGTCATGGGCGGTGCATTCCTCACGGTGGCGTTGGACGACGGGTGACCTGAAAGCAAACTCCGTTCCTTGCGATTCCGGCGCCCGGTCACGCGCCGTCGGCGGCCTTGAGCTTGGCCACGAGCGCGACATACTCCGTCATCGCGGCGTCGCGCGCCATGCCGCGGCGCTGCGCCCACGCGTCGAACTTCGCGCGGTTGACCATGTCCAGCGCACCGGGCCGCTCGCCCGCGACGTCGCCGACGCTCGCCTGCTTGTAGAGCGAGTAGAGCGCGAGCAGCGTGTCGTTGTCGGGCGCGCGGCGCAGCGCCTTCGACGCCGCAGCCGCGACGTCGAACTGCGCTTCGAGCGATTCGGCGCCCGGCGTCTCCGGCTCGGGCGCCCCGAAGAACGCGTCCTCGCGCTCGACCTCGTCGGCGAACCAGCGCGCCTCCAGCAGCTTGCCGCCGTGGAATGCCAGCAGCAGCGCCCCTTGCGACTCGAGCCTCCCGTCGTCGCGCTCGGCGACGAACGTGGCGGGCACCAGCGCGATGCCGCGGTTGAAGGCCGGCGTCCCGAACGCCGTGAAGCGCGGCCGATGCCCCTGCGTGATCCGGCTCGCGAACGCCGAAAAGGTCTTGCCGGCGTGGGCGCCCGACATGCGGTTGGCGCCCGGCTGCACCCACGCGACGTCCGGGATCGCGACGTCGCGCAGGCCGGAGAAGTCCCCACCCGCGAGCTTCGCGACCGTCGCGGCGACCGCCGCCGCGAGCGCCTCGCGCGACATCTTCGGCTCGTTGGCGAGCGCGGAGGTCGCGCCCGGCAGCGCCGCACCGAAGAACTCGAGCACGTTCTTCGCGACGATCTCGCGGTCGTTGTCGACGCAAACCATGTGGTAGCTGTCCTCGAGCACGACCATCCGCGCGCGGCCGCCGCCGATCTTCTCGACGAGGAAGTTGGCCGAGCGCAGGCTCGTCAACTCGTCCTCGCGCGCGTGCACGACGAGCGTCGGGCACGGGATGCGCTGCGCGCTCTTCATCAGGATCGCGCGCAGCCGGTCGACCTGCCGGATGCACTCGAGCGGCACCCACCGGTAGTGGAAGTTCTCGCCGCGCTCGAACTTCGCCTTGACGATCGCGCGCAGCTGCTCGTTCTTGATGCCGTACGGATCCTCCTCCTCGATCTTCAGCGTGCGGCCCACGCCCGGGACCGCGTACAGCAGCGGCCGCAAGTCCCGGTACCACGGCGTCGCCCAGCCGTCGATGTAGACCGGCGGCGCGAGCAGCACGAGATTGCCCTTGGCATGCCGCTCGCGCTCGACCAGCACCGCGGCGAGCAGCGCGCCCATGCACATGCCCATCACGTGCAGTCGCGGATGCGCGTCGCGCACCTCGCGATACTTGGCGACGACCGCCTCGATCCAGTCCTCGGCCGCGACGCCGGCCAGGTCCTCCGGCTGCGTGCCGTGGCCCGGCAGCGTCAACGAGTGCGTGACGAAACCGGCGTTCTTCAACCGCTTGTGCATCGACCCCAGGTCGTACTGGGTGCCGCCCAGCCCGTGGATCAGGAAGACGCCGTCGGGCGTGTCGGCGGGCGGAGACGCGGACGCCGCCGGAGGCGCCGCGCGCTCCGGCGCGACGGCCTCCGTCACGCCGCGCCTCCCGCTGCCGCGGCCGGCGCAACGCGCACGATGCCGACGACGCGATGCAGCGTGCCGTCGTGATCGCGGATCGCGCGCGCCTCGTCGGTCGCCGCGGCTGGCGCGCCGCCGGCACCGCTGACCAGATACGTCAGCACGTCCGCGTCGCCGCGGCCGCGGACACGCTCGTCGAAGCGCGCCGACACGCGCTCGCGGTCGGCGGCGGCCACCACTGCCAACCAGTCGGCGAGGCTGCCGATCGCCGCGGCGGGCACGCCGACCAGCCCCGCCGCATCGCCCGTGACCACGATGCGCCCGCTGGCCGGGTCCCACTCGTATGCGAGCAACCGGTGCGCGCCGATCGCCGCCTCGAAGCGCGTCTTCCATTCGCGCGCCGCGCGCATCGCGTCGCGCTGCGCGGCGGCCAGCACGGCGATCAGCAGGCCGGTCAGCGCGATGGCCAGCGCGTAGGCCTGCACTTCGAACTCGTCGTCGCCGAGGAACCCGGCCGCGCCGACGAACGGGCCCTCCTGCTGCGCCGTGTTGACGACCGCGATCAACGCCCCGACGAACGCCGCCAGCGTGGCCCCGCGCGTTCCCCACAGCAGCGCGACCAGCGCCATGAACAGGATCGGCACGTACGTCAGCGTCTCGCCGGCGGACGCGCCGAACCGCGTGCCCGGCTTCGCGTCGAACAGCATCCACATCGTGCCGAGGAACAGCGCGCAGGCGACTGCACCGGCGGCAAAGGCCGGCATCGTCATGCCGCCGGAGCGGCGGAGGGTGAGGCGCGCCCACGCGACGATCACGGGTGCCACCAGCAGCATGCCGAGGAAGTTCGACAGCGCCCACACGCGGAACGTCGCGCCCGCCTCCGTGCCGCCGTCCGCGACGTGCCACGCGGTGGCGAGCGCGGCGCCGGTCAGCGCGGACGCGGCGGCGCCGCCCAGCACGAGCGCGACGAGCTCGCGCGGACGGTGCAGCGTCAGCGGCAGCGCAACGACCTTCGCGACGACCAGCGCCGCCGCGGCCGACGCGATGAGTTCGATGGCGCCGTAGCCGAGCGCGTGCAGCGGCGGGCTGCCCAGGAACAGCGAGAACGCGGCGGCACCGGCGAACCCGCCGGCGAGCACGCCCGGCCAGCGCGCGCGCGACGCGGCGAGCAGCGGGCCGACCACGACGCCGCTCGCGAGCCAGACCGTCCACGCGTCGGCCGGCGAGTAGGCGACCGCATAGGAGACGGCGGCGAGCGCGAAATACGCGGCGGCGACGAGGACGGCGGCGATCAGGTGCTGCACCGGCTTTTTCTCCCTGGGTGTGCGGCGGGCGCCCGGCACCGGGCGCGCGATCACGCGGTCCCGCGCGCCGCGCGCATCCGCTCGAGGAACGTGCGGTGCGTCAGCACCCACGCGACCGCGGGCGCCACGGCGGGCAGGATCAGCGATCCGAACTGGAAGGCGAACGCGATGATATCGCGGTCGAGCCCCGAGAAGCCGGTCTGCGACGCCACCAGCGGCGGCGCCGTGATCGCGACGTTCTTGAGGAAGTCGGCCAGCGCGCCCCACGCGACGAACGGCAGCTGCGCCGCGTAGCCGACGGCAAGCGCGCGCCACCACCGCGCCTCGCGCGCGGCGAGCGTCAGCGCGACGAACAGCGGCAGCCCGAACGAATACAGCAGAAGGTCGACGTCGACGGTCAGCACGCCGCCCGCGACCGCGCTTCCCGGCCGCAGCGTCGTGACGAACGACAGCGTCGCGCCGTGGGACTCGACCGTGCGCACGAGGTCGGGGAAGGCACCGCGCGCCACTGCGGTCGCGAGGAGCTGCGCCGGCCACAGGACCACGGGCGCCAGCACGTACCAGCCGGCGAACGTCACCGGCAGCCACGCGAGCACGCGCAGCACGAAGCGCGGCAGCGTGGTGGCCACGGCCGCGGATCAGCTCGCAGCCAGCGCGGGCGGCGGCACGGCTTCGTCCCCGTCGCGCGGGACGCGCCGGACCCAGATCAGCCAGACGATCAGCACGTCCAGCATGATGAGCGCCTGCCACACGTACTGGTGCGCCCACTCGAACGCCTCGCGGTTCCACTGCCCGATGTAGAACAGGCTGATCACGCGGACGACGTTGAGCAGCTGCACGGCGACCACGCCGATCGCGATGCCGATCGCCTTGTACCGCCATGGCGCCGGAAAGGCGAGGATCGCCGCGAGGAGGACGATCGTCGCCTCCACGCCGTTGCAGCCCGCCTCGATCGACACCGCGAAGCCGTTGTCGACGCTGCGGATCACCTTGCCCGAGGCCACGACGCCGGCGTCGAACAGCGTGACGATCGAAGTCGAGATCGACGCGAGCGCGTTGGTCCACGGAACGACGACCCACGCCTGCGCCCACGGCGTCAGTTCGAGGCCGAACAGCACGGCGAGCAGCAGCAGGAAGACGACGAAGAAGCGGGCCATCGGCGGATTCTAGCGGCAGCCGCCGCGCCCCTCACCCCAGCCCTCTTCCCGCTCGCGCGGGGAGAGGGAGATCTCCGACGAGCGCCAGTGCCGACGCAGCGACGCCCGCAGAGTCGCTCCCTCTCCCCGCAAGGCGGGGAGAGGGTCGGGGTGAGGGGCGCATCCGCTACACGCCTGCCGGCGGCGCCATCACGCGCGCGCCAGCCGCGGATTGCTCGCGAAGTAGCGGACGATGCCGGCGTGGATCGAGTCGGCGAACTTCTGCTGGTGGCGTTCGCTGCGCAGCTTCAACTCCTCGTCCGGATTGGAGATGAACGCGGTCTCGACGAGGATCGACGGAATGTCGGGCGCCTTCAGCACCGCGAATCCGGCCTGCTCGACGTTGGGCTTGTGCAGCGCGTTGTGCGTGCCGATGCCGTCGAGCACGTGGCGGCCGACCTTCAGGCTGTCGGTGATCTGCGCCGTCTGCGACAGGTCAAGCAGCGTGCGCGCGAGCACCGGGTCGCGCCGGTCGAGATCGACGCCGCCGATCAGGTCGGCGGCGTTCTCCTTCTGCGCGAGCCACCGCGCGGCGGCGCTCGTCGCCCCGCTCTCCGACAGCGCGAATACCGACGAGCCGCGCGCCGTCGGCTCGCGGAAGGCATCGGCGTGGACCGAGACGAAGAGGTCCGCCTGCACCCGGCGCGCCTTCTGCACCCGCTGGCCGAGTGCCACGTAGTAGTCGTCGTCGCGGGTCAGCATCGCGCGCATGCCGGGCTCGGCGTCGACGCGCGACTTCAACTTGCGGGCGATCGCCAGCACGACGTTCTTCTCGTACGTCCCGCGGCGCCCGACCGCGCCCGGATCCTCGCCGCCGTGCCCCGGGTCGATCGCGACGGTGATCCGGCGCGCGGGCGTGCCGGCGTCCGCCTTCGCCTGCGGCTCGCGCTCGCGCGGCGCCACCGCCTGCGGCTCCGGCGGTGCCGCCGCGGCTCGCGCGCGCTCGCTCTCGAGCAGCGCCATCAGCGGATCCAGCGGCACCGGAGGGTAGAGATCGAGGACGAGCCGGTGACCGTACTCGGCGACCGGGCCCAGCGCGAACAGGTCGGCCTTCACCTCGGACTTGAGATCGAGCACGATCCGCACGACCGAAGGCGCCTTGCGGCCAAGCCGGATGGCCGCGATGTACGGATCTGCGGGATGCACGCGCGCCGGCAGCTGCGCGAGCTCGGAGGCCGCGTCCAGCCCTTCGATGTCGAGTACCAGCCGCTCGGGGTTCCGGAGCGCGACGAACTGGTGCGCGAGCGGCGCGTTCGACTCGACGACGACGCGCGTGTACTCCTGCGCCGGCCACACGCGCGCGGACGCGACGCGCGCGGCCTGCCCCCACGCAGCGGGCAGCAGGATCTGCGAGTCGGGCAGCACCAGCCACTGGCACAGCCGGCGACGCTGCCAACTGATGCCGGTCAGCGTGCTGCGCGGATGAACGTGGCGGCGATCGCGGCGCGGCATCGCTCACCTGCCTCGGTAGTCGCCGCGAGCGTCATGTCGCGGCCGCCAGTGGCTGCCGGCGCGTGGGTCAGCGCAATGTCGAGATCCGCCGCGGGCAGCAGTCCGGCCACCCGCTCCGGCCATTCGACCAGGCAGACGCTGTCGCTGCGGAAACAATCGGCAAGCCCCGCTGTTTCCCATTCGCTTGGATCGGCGAACCGATAAAAATCAAAGTGATAGAAGTATAAACTCGAAAATGGATAATATTCAACCAATGTGTAGGTGGGGCTCTTGACCGGACCGGTCCAGCCGAGGGCGCGCAGCGCGCCGCGGACGAGCGTGGTCTTGCCGGTTCCGAGGTCGCCGTGCAGCGCGATCACCATGCCCCCCGCGGCGGCCGAGGCCATGGCGGCGCCAGCGCGCGCGGTGGCGTCGGCGTCGGCCAGGTGGATGCGGTCGGTCATGCGGCACGAAGGTCGGGGAATCGGCCAGAGCATACCCGCGCGCCGGCCCGCATCCGTGGCGGGGCCGCAATCGCACCACGGGCGGATCGCCGGCAGGCGCATATCGGCCCGATAATGGGTCCGCCCGATAGGCTTCACGCATGGCACTCCCTCCGCCCGAGACCTCCGGCGCCGCCGGCCACGACGGGCCCGCGCTCGCCGCCGCGATCGCGCGCTGGGGCCGCGAGCTCGGCTTCCAGGAAATCGGCATTGCCGATACGGAGCTGTCCGTCGCCGAGGCGCACCTGCAGCGCTGGCTCGCCGCCGGCCGCCACGGCGACATGCACTACATGGCGCGCCACGGCACCGCGCGCGCGCGCCCGGCCGAACTGGTCCCGGGCACGATTCGCGTCATCAGCGTGCGCATGAACTACTGGCCCGGCGCCGCCGCCGCGCCGGAGGCGGTCCTGCACGATCCCGCGCGCGCGTACGTCGCGCGCTACGCGCTCGGCCGCGACTACCACAAGGTGCTGCGCACGCGCCTGCAGCGCCTCGTGGAGCGCATCGCCGGCGAGGTCGGCGACTTCGGCCACCGCGTGTTCACCGACAGCGGCCCCGTCCTGGAGGTCGCCCTCGCGGCGAAGGCGGGCCTGGGCTGGCGCGGCAAGCACACGCTGCTGTTGACGCGCGACGCGGGCTCGTACTTCTTCCTGGGCGAGATCTACACGAACCTGCCGCTACCGGTCTCGCCTCCCGTCGCCGACCACTGCGGGACGTGCACGGCGTGCATCGCCGCGTGTCCCACCGGCGCGATCGTCGCGCCGTACGAGCTCGACGCGCGGCGCTGCATCTCCTACCTGACGATCGAGCTCGCGGGCCCGATCCCCGAGCCGCTGCGGCCGCTCGTCGGCAACCGCGTGTACGGCTGCGATGACTGCCAGCTCGCGTGCCCGTGGAACCGCTTCGCGCAGGACGCGGGCGAGCCGGACTTTGCCGCCGTGCGCCACGGGCTCGATCACGCGAAGCTGGTCGAACTCTTCGGCTGGACCGCCGCGGAGTTCGACACGCGCACGGCGGGCAGCGCGATCCGCCGGATCGGCTACGAGCGCTGGTCGCGCAACCTCGCCGTCGCGCTCGGCAACGCGCCGCCTACCGCGGAAGCGCGCGCGGCGCTCGCGCGGCGCGCCGACGACCCGTCGCCGCTCGTGCGCGAGCACGTGACGTGGGCGCTTGCGCGCCAGGGATCAGGATTCAGGGGTCAGGGATCAGCGACGCCGGCGTCTCCGGTGGCGGCGCGTCAAGCGCCGTTGGACCCGCCCGGCACAGCCGGGTAACGGCGCTCAATGCGCCGCCGCCGGAATCGTCGGCGCTTCTGTCCTCTGTCCCCTGTCCTCTGACTCCTGACGGACCAGCTGCAACAGGTTGTCCCGTGCGACCGCCTGCCGCGTCGGCCCGCTCAATTGCGCGAGCAACGCGTGCACGCTGTCGATGCGCGCCTGGTCGGACTCGCGCGAGCGATTGGCGGCGTCGGTGCCGACGACGAACCGCGTCGCGTGGTCCTCGATCAGCTGCCGCCACTCGGGCCAGAGCGCGTCGTCGGTCATGAAGATCGTGTAGTCGGGCGAACGCGGATGGCGCCGCCACGTGCGGGCGGACAGCTCGTAGGTGAGGTTCGGGTGCCGCTCGACGAGCCGGCGCGCGAGGAAGTACGGCGTGTACCCGCCGTGCGCCCAGATGACGGCCACGTCGCGGTTCGCCGCGAGCAGCGCCTCCATCTCGCGCAGGCGCGTGATCTCGCAGTGGATCAGCACCGGCAGGCGGTAGCGGCGCGCAAGTTCCACGATCCCGGTCATCACCGGCCCGTCGAGCCGGAACTGCGCCTCCGGAAACCCCGGCGACGGAAAGTGCACGACCGAAATCTCGCCGATCCCCTTGAAGCCGCCGCCACTCAGCAGCGCGTCCAGGTACTCCACCACGCGCACGTCCTCGCGCGCCCAGAGGTCGCGGTATTCGCGCCGCTCGGGCGAGACCGACGCGAATGGAATGAACCGGTCCGGATGGGCGCGCGCCGCGGCGAGCACGCTTGCGTTGTCGCCGTGGCGCCCCCAGAACACGACGGCCTGCGGGATGCCGTTGGCCGCCATCAGGTCGAGCTGCAGCGCGACGTCGTTCAGGTGCACGTGCGCGTCGACGAATGGCAGCGGCGGCGGACGCGGCGCCGGTGCCTCGGCGGCGGGCCCGGCCGCGCAGCCGGCGAGCACGCCGAGCGCGAACGCGAGCGCGGCGGGCAGGTGTGGCGCGACGCCGGTCAGGCGCCGCGCGGTGGCGCCCATTTGCGCAGGAAGGCGACGAACTTGGCGCGGTCGTAGTCCTTGCCGGACTCGAGCACGTCGGTCTCCTGCGAGTGGAGCAGACGGCCGTCGGCGTCGAGCACGAAGAGATGCGGATAACCGCGGATGGCAGGCCAGCGCGCCAGCAGCGCCTCGTTCTTGTTCTCCTTCGACCAGTTCACCTTGAGCCAGACGTAGTTCGCGTCGACCAGCGTGCGCACGTCGGCGTTGGCGGCGACGAAGCGGTCGAGGATGTGGCACCACGAGCACCACTGCCCACCCACGTCGACCAGCACGCGCTTGCCCTGTGCCTTCGCCAGCGCGACGGCCGTCGCGACGTCCGCCGCGGCGTCGCGCGCCGGATCGAACTTCTCCGGCAGCGCCTGCGCGCTCGCCGCCACCGACAGCAACCCGCACAGCAGGGTCGTCGCAAGAATACGCATCGTCGTCATCGGGATCACCTGATCAGCTGGTTCATGGACACGATGGGCAGCATGACGGCCAGCACGAGCACCAGCACGATCGCGCCCATCAGCACGATCAGCGCCGGCTGCAGCAGCGCCGCGAGCCACGCGAGGCGGCGCTCGGCGTCGCGCTCGAGCTCCTCGGCCGCGCGTTCCAGCATCGGCGCGAGCCGCCCGCTCTGCTCGCCGCTGGCCACGAGGTGGACCAGCACCGGCGGAAACACGCGCTGCTCGCGCAGCGCGCGCGCGAGCGAGACGCCTTCGCGCACCAGCGCGGCCGCCGCGTTGGCCGCCACGCGCAGCGGCAGCATCCGCACCACGTCCGCGGCGGCGTCGAGCGACCGCAGCAGCGGCGCGCCGCTGCCGACGAGGATCGCGAGCGTGCTTGCGAACCGCGCGGTGTCGAGGCTGCGCGCGAGCCGACCAGCCACCGGCAGCCGCAGCACGACCGCGTGCCAGCGCGCGCGCACTGCCGGCCGGCGCAGCGCGAGCGCGAACGCCACCGTGGCGACGGCGAGCACTGCGAGCCACAGCCACCCGGTCGCGCGGAAGAACGCACTCGCCGCGATCAGCGCCTGCGTCAGCCACGGCAGCGTCTGCCGGCTCTGCTGGTAGACGGAGACGACCTGCGGCACCACGTACGTCACGAGCACGGCGATCACCGCGAACGCGATCACGGTGACGATGGCCGGATAGATGAGCGCGAGGACGACCTTCTGCCGCAGCGCCTCGCGCGCCTCCAGGTAGTCGGCCAGCCGCGCGAGCACCTCGGCCAGCCGCCCGGTCTCGGCACCCGCCGCGACCAGCCCGCGGTACAGCGGCGAGAACGCGCGCGGATAGCGCGCGAGCGCGGCGTGGAGCGACTCGCCGGCGGTCACGTGCGCCTTGAGGTTCGCCGCGAGCTTCGCCGCGCGCGCATCGTCGGCCTGCTCGGCGACCGCGGCGAGCGCCTGGTCGAGCGGCATCCCGGACAGCGCGAGCGTGGCGAGCTGGCGCGTCGTCAACGCCAGCAGCGCCGCCGGCAGGCGCACGCTCGCGAAGACGTCCGCTCGCGCGCCGGCCGCGGCGATCGCCGTCGGCGTCAACCCCTGCGCGCGCAGCTGGTCGCGCACGGCGCGCGACGTGTCGGCCTCGGCCACGCCCTGCTTCAGGCGGCCCTGCCCGTCGACGGCCTCCCACCGGAATGCCGGCATCGCGCCGCCGCTCATTCGGGCTGCGCGCTCATGCCTCGGCCTCCGCCACGCTTCCGCAATGCGCACCTCCCACCGTTGGCCTCGACGCAATCGCGCGGCGCCGCGCCCCCCCCCCCCCTCCCCGGTCGGGCCTCGGCTCGACCTGCGGTCTCGCCCGCCGCGCTCACTGGGCTACCTTCGCGCTGCGCGCTCCGGCTCATTGGACACCTCGGCCCTCGGGGCGGCCCTTCGGGCTCATGCCTCGGCCTCCGCCACGCTTCCGCGATGCGCACCGCCCGCCGTCGGCCTCGACGCAATCGCGCGGCGCCGCGCCCTGCGGGCCTCGGCTCGACCTGCGGTCTCGCCCGCCGCGCTCACTGGTCTACCTTCGCGCTGCGCGCTCCGGCTCATTGGACACCTCGGCCCTCGGGGCGGCCCTTCGGTCTCATGCCTCGGCCTCCGCCACGCTTCCGCAATGCGCACCTCCCGCCGTCGGCCTCGACGCAATCGCGCGGCGCCGCGCCCTGCGGGCCTCGGCTCGACCTGCGGTCTCGCCCGCCGCGCTCATGCGTCCCGCGTCACCCGCACGAGCTCGGCGAGCGACGTCGTCCCGTCGGCGATCCAGCGCGCGCCGTCGGCGCGCAGGCTGCGCATCCCGGCGCGCGCGGCCGACGCCCGCAGCGCGGGCTCGTCGGCGCCGTCGTGGATGTGGCGGCGGATCGCGTCGTCGACGACGATGAGCTCGTAGACGCCGGTGCGTCCGCGGAATCCGCTGCGGTTGCACTCGGGGCAGCCCGGGGCCGCCCACACCGGCTGTGTGGCCGGCAGGCCAAGACCGGCGAGCAGCTTGCCCTCGCCCGCCGACGGCGGCTGCGCGGTCCGGCACGCCGGGCACAGCGTCCGCACCAGCCGCTGCGCGAGCACGCCGAGCAGGCTCGACGCGAGCAGGTAGGTCTCGACCCCCATGTCGGCGAGCCGGGTGACGGCGCTGGCCGCGTCGTTCGTGTGCAGCGTCGCCAGCACGAGGTGGCCGGTCAGCGACGCCTGCACGGCGATCTGCGCGGTCTCGAGGTCGCGGATCTCGCCGATCATGATCACGTCCGGGTCCTGCCGCAGGATCGCGCGCAGCGTGCGCGCGAAGTCGAGCTCGATGCGCGGATTGACCTGCGTCTGCGCGACGCCGTCGAGCGCGTACTCGATCGGATCCTCGACCGTCATCATGTTGACCGAGCCGCGCGGCAGCCGCGACAGCGCAGCGTACAGCGTCGTCGTCTTGCCCGAGCCGGTCGGTCCCGTCACCAGCACGATGCCGTGCGGCTCGCGGATCAGCCGGTCGATCGCCGCGCGCGTGTCCTCGCTCATGCCGAGCGCGGTCAAGTCGAGCCGCGCCGACTCCTTGTCGAGCAGCCGCAGCACGACGCGCTCGCCCGGGCCCGTGGGCAGCGTCGACATGCGCACGTCCACCTGCCGGTCGCCCAGCTTGAGCGCGATGCGCCCGTCCTGCGGCATCCGGCGCTCGGCGATGTCGAGGCTCGCCATGATCTTCAGGCGCGACACCAGCGCCGCGTGCAGCGCGCGCGGCGGCTCGATCACGTCGCGCAGGACGCCGTCGACGCGGAAGCGCACGACCGAGCGCCCCTCGTACGGCTCGAAGTGGAGGTCCGACGCGCGCTCGCGCAGCGCCTGCAGCAGCAACGCATTGATCATCCGGATCACCGGCGCCTGCGTCGTGCTGTCGAGCAGGTCCTCGGTGACCGGCATGTCCTGCATCAGCCGTGCGAGGTCGGTCTCGCGCGCGAGGTCCACGGCGAGCGACGCGGCCTCCGGCGCCGCCTGGTTGTACGCGCGGCCGAGCTCGCGCGCGAACGCCTCGGCGTCCACCGCACGCGTGACGAGCGGCCGCTGCAGCACCCGCTTCAGCTCGGCGATGCCCTCCGGCGTCGCGTCGGGGCGCAGCAGCACGACGAGCGACTCGCCCTCGCTGCCGGCGACCAGTACGCCGTGCGCCTTCGCGAACGCATACGGGATCTGCGCGGCGAACGCGGCCGCCGACGGCGCGAGGTTCGGGCGGGCGGTCACGGTCGCCGGCGCGGAGGATCGCCTAGTTCGGCGGCGGCGCGCCGGACGGTGCGCCCGGCGGCGCCGCCGGCGGTGGCGGCGGCGTGCCGATCGGCGGCACCCACGGCGCGATGATGGGCGGCGGCGCCCCGGGCTGCGTGGTGTTGCTGGCCGCCTCGCCGGCGGCAGTGCCGGGGCTCAAGCCCGGCGGCGGCAACACCGGCGCCGTCTGGTCGTTCCAGAAGTAGCGGTACTCGGGCCGGTTCTTCAGCTGCTCGCCCATGATGTAGTCGTAGCGCTCGGACGTGATCGCCTTGCCCTGCGCATCGGAGCGCACCACCGTGGGCTTCAGGAACACGAGCAGGTTGACCTTCTGCCGCTTGCGCGCGTCGTAGCGGAAGAACGCGCCGATCAGCGGCAGGTCGCCGACCAGTGGCACGCGGTCCGAGCCGTCGGTGAAGCTGTCCTGGATGAGGCCGCCCAGCACCGCGACGCTCTGGTCGTCGACGATCACCGACGACTCCAGCGCGCGCTTCGACAGCACGAGGCCGGTGGTCGTCGAGAACGATTCGATCCGCGACACCTCCTGGTAGATGACGAGCCGGACGGTGCCGCCCTCGGTGATCTGCGGCTTCACGCGCAGCATCACGCCGATGTCGCGGCGCTCGATCGTCTGGAACGGCTGCACGGTCGACGTCGACCCGGTCGTCGCGTACTGGCCGGTCACGAACGGCACGTTCTGGCCGACGATGATGCGCGCCTCCTCGTTGTCGAGCGTCAGCAGCGTGGGTGTGGACAGGATGTTGGCGCCGGCTTCCTGCTCCAGTGCGCGCGCGAGGAACGCGAGGTTGGTGATCGTGCCGAGGCCCGGGATCGTGACGGTGCCGTTCAGAATGCCGGCGTTCAGGCCCTGCCCGAGCGCGCCCAGGTTGAGCGAGCCGGAGATGATGTTGTTGCTGGGATTGCCCTGCGTGCCGAAGTTCGTGCCGCCGAAGCCCTGCACGTTGTTCTTGTTGATCCCCTGCAGGATCTGCCACTGGATGCCGAACTCGGCCATCCGGTCCGCGGCGACCTCGACGATCAGCGCCTCGACGAACACCTGCGCGCGGCGCACGTCGAGCCGGTCGATGATCGCGCGCAGGTTGTTGTACAGGGGCTCGGGCCCCATGATGATCAGCGCGTTGTTCGCCGTGTCCGCCTGGATCGTGAGGCCCCCGGGCAACGCGCCGCCGGCGCCGCCGGTGGTGGCGCCGGCGAACGGATTGGCCGTCGCCGCGGTCGGCGTCGCGGTCGCCGGCGGCGTCGTCGCGCCCAGCTGATTGCCGATCATCGACGGCGCCGCCGGTGCCGGGGTCGTATCGCTGCCGCCGGTCAGCAGCGCGCGCAGCGTCTGTGCGACGCGGGCCGCCTCGGCGTTCTTCAGGTAGACGATGAACATGTTGCCGCCCGGCCGGCCCGGCGTGTCGAGCTGCTCGATCAGCGCCTTGACGCGCGCCGCGCGCGCGGCGTTGTCCGAGCGCAGCATCACGCTGTTCGAGCGCGGGTCCGCGACGAGCGTCACGCGCTGCTGCGCGTCGCCCGCGGGCGCGCCCTGCGTCGCCGTCTCGGCGCCCAGCAGGCGGTTGACCAGCGGCACGAGGTCGAGTGCCGACGCGTGCTTCAGCGTCACGACCATCGGCTCGCCCGCGGGCGCCTGGTCGAGCGACGCGATGATCTTCTCGATGCGCCGCAGGTTCTCCGCGTAGTCGGTGATGATGAGCGCGTTGGTCGCGGGGAAGGCGGCGATCGTGTTGTTCGGCGTGATCAGCGGGCGCAGCACGTTGACGAGCTGCTGGGCCGACTCGTACCGCAGCGGGATCACCTGCGTCTGCAGCCGGTCGCCGCCGGCGCCGACGGTACCCTCGCCGACGGCCGAGCCGTGCATCTTGGCGTCCGTCTCCAGCACCAGCTTGGTGACGCCGTTGCCTTCGACGGCCACCACGCCCTGCAGCCGCAGCGCGGACAGGAGCGTCGGGTAGACGAGGCTCTTCGGCACCGGCCGCGCCGAGATGATGTTGACCGTGCCCTTGATCTTGGGATCGACGACGAAATTGCGGCCGGTGATCTCGCTGACCGCCTTCACGACGGCGTCGATGTCGGCGTTGACGAAGTTGAGCGTGACCGTGTCGTCGGCGGCGGCCGCCGGCAGCATCAGCACGAGCCCGGCCAGCAGAACGGCGGCGCGGCGGAGGGCGCGAAGGATATTGCGATGCAGCATGCCACTGGTCCGCGGACGGCCGCCGGCACGGGCGGCGGCGACGGACTCAGGCGCCAAGGTGGCGCTGGCTGGCGTCGCCTGTCGATGCGTTGCGCGTTCAGGCAACATTCGTGCGGTTCGCCCCGGCGTCCCGATGATTTCGCGGCGCCGATGATAGCATGGGGTCTTCCCCCGTCCGCCTCCGAAAAGGCCCGCCATTGCCTGCGTTTTCCGGCCGAACGAATCCGGAAACGGCCGCTGGCGCATCCAATCGACGATTGCCGCCGATTCGGGAGCGTTCATGAACCGCCGTCTGCCGCCTTTTGTCCGCCGCCTCGTGCTCGGGGGTGCCCTGCTGGCCGCTACGCTGCTCGCGTGGCTGCCCCAGCCGCCGTCGGTGCGCGCCGCCGAACACGTCGCGCGGCCCGTGCTGCTCGCCCAGGCCGACACCAAGGCCGCGGCCGAGACGGCGCGCGAGGCCGCCCGCGAGGCGAGCGAGATCGCGCGCGAGGCCGCCCGCGAGCGAGCGAGGCCGCCCGCGAGGCCGCCGCCGCCGCGAAGGCCGCCGCCCGCGAGGCGCGCCGCAAGGCGACCGAGGCCGACGTCGCCGATGACGCGGCCAAGGACGACCGCCACAAGGGCATCACGATCGGCATCTCCGGTACCGACCGCGAGTACGATTCGTTCGACCAGTTCCTCGACCGCGACCCGTGGCTCGCCACGATGGTGATCGGCATCGTCTTCGTGGTGTTCCTGACGCCGATCCTGCTGGTCGCGCTCGTCGTCTGGTACAAGGTGCGCAAGACGCGGCTGCAGAACGAAACCATGGTGAAGCTGGCCGAGCGTGGCGCCCTGCCGCCGGCGGAAGCCATGCAGGCGGTCGTCGGCGGACGCGCCGACACGGCGATCGCCGCCTCGGCGGCGCCGCTCGCCGAGCAGGCGCGCACGCTGCGCCGCGCGGCCGCGTGGTCGGACCTGCGCAAGGGCGTGCTGATGGGTGCCATCGGCCTCGCGACGACGTTCTACTCGATGCTCGACGACGGCACGGCCAACTGGCTCGGGCTCGCGCTGCTCTTCGTCGGCATCGGCTACTGCGCGCTCTGGTACTTCGAGGACAGGCAGGCGACGGCCGGGCGTGCCGCGGCGCCGGCGCCCGCGCCCGGGTCCGGGCCGGGAGACGGCCAAAATTGATCGCGGGATGCCCGGAGACCCCGACATGCGCACGACTGCCAACCGCCGGCGGCGGCCCTCGCACGCCGATCCCGACGGCTTGAGCGCCGCCGATGGCCGAGCCGTCCGTCTCCGACGCGCAGCTCATCGCGCGCGCGCTCGTCACGGACGACCGGCACGCGTTCGCCGAGCTGGTGCGCCGTCACCAGTCGACCGTGCGCGCGTGCCTGCGCCGCCTGACCGCGGGCAACCACGCGCTGGCCGACGACCTCGCGCAGGAGACGTTCGTGCTCGCCTGGCGAAACCTGAAGTCCTTCCGGCAGGAGGCGCGGTTCTCGACGTGGCTCTACCGGATCGCCACCAACTGCTGGCTCGCCGACGCGCGCAAGCGCAAGGAGGAGCTGCTGGGCGACCGCGCCGACGCGCTGGCTGACGAGGACGGGGACACGATGCCGCACATCGACGACATGCATGCCGACCACGCGCACGGCGCCGCGCTCAAGATGGACCTCGAGCGCGCGATGGCCGTGCTGTCCGACGCCGAGCGAGCGGCGATCGTCCAGTGCTACCATAACGACCTGACGCACGAGGAGGCCGCATACGTGCTGGGGTGCCCGGTGGGCACCGTCAAGACCCACGTGCTGCGCGGCAAGCAGAAGCTGAAGGCGGCGCTCGCCGCCTACGGACATTGACGGCGACCCGATGAGCCACGAACGCCCGCTCGCGAGCGACGGCGCGCCCGCCGACGACTGGCTCGAGCGCATGCTCGTCGCCGACGGCGGCGCTCGCCGCGACGCCTATATCGCCGACGACGGGTTCACCGCGCGGGTGATGACCGCGCTGCCGGCGCCTCTCACGCCACCCGCGTGGCGCCGTCCGGTCGTCGTCGCGCTGTGGAGCGTGGCGGCGGCGGGCATCGCGGTCGCGATGCCGGGCGCCGTGGTCGACGTCGCGCGCGAGGCCTACCGGCTGCTGGCCGCGCAGCCGGTTTCGCTGTCCGGCATGGCCGGCGCGGCAGCGGCCATGTTCGGACTCACCACCGCCGCGGCGTTCTGGTCGCTGCACAGGGTCTGACCGCAGGGGTCTGACCCTTAACGGACGAGAACGCGACGAATCGCCGCGACGCCACCCGTTAAGGGTCAGACCCTCAGGCCCGCCTTTAGGGTCAGACCCTCACGCCCCCGCCGAAGCCACACCCGTCAGACTACGACGCGGAACGTCCGCCGTTCCCCGCGCCGCATCTGCTCCGCCATCGCGGCATACGCCGCCTCGAGCGCACGCGTCGTCCGCGCGGTGTCGAACAGCGCGCTCGCGCGTCCCGGCCCGGCGAGATGCGCCTTCAGGCGCGCGAGCGACGCCGGATCGCCGGCGAGCGCGACCGCCTTCTCCACGTACGCGTCGCGCGACGGAACGACCAGTTCCGGCAGGCCGACCGCCGCGAGCAGGCTCGCGGCGACGCGTCCGGCGAACGTGTCGCCGTCCTGCGTGAGCACCGGGCACCCCGCCCACAGCGCGTCGCTCGCCGTCGTGTGCGCGTTGTACGGCCACGTGTCGAGGAAGAGGTCGGCGTGCCGGTACAGCGCGAGGTACTCGGCGTTCGCGCGGTGCCGCGCGAACACGATGCGCTCCTCGGCGACGCCGCGCGCCGCGGCCTCGCGCCTGAGATTCGCCATCGCCGGCTCGCCGTCGGGCTTGGCGAGCAGCCAGAGCACCGACCCCGGGACGCGCGCGAGGATCGCCATCCACGCGGCGAACACGTCCGGATTGATCTTGTACGTCTGGTTGAAGCTCGTGAACACCGTGCCCGCTTCCGGCAGCCCCAGTTCCGCGCGCGGCGGCGTCGCCGCGATCGGCCGGGTGCGATCGTTGATCTGGTAGCTTTCCGGCAGCACGGCAATCGCTTCGCCGTAGTCCGCGAGGTGCGCGTCCGGCGTCACGACCGGATCCCCGATCAGCCAGTCGACGAGCCCGCCCTCGACCGTCCCGGGATAGCCCAGGTAGTGGACCTGGATCGGCGCCGGCCGCCGTGCGAGCACGATCGGCGTCGCGTCGAGCGTGTGGCCCTTGAGGTCGACGAGGATGTCGACGCCGTCGGCGTGGATGGCGTCGGCGACGGCGTACGGATGGCGACCGCGGACGTCCGTGAACCGGTCGAACGCACGCGCGATCCGCGCCCGCATCGGCGAGCGATCGTCCGGCCCGGTCGAGTACCCGAACACCTCGAACCGGGCGCGGTCGTGCTGCTCGAACAACCCGGCCGCGAGAAACGCGGTCGCGTGCGTGTGGAAATCGGCCGACAGGTAGCCGATCCGCAGCCGGCCGGACGACAGCGGACGCCGCGGCAGCCGCTCGACCTCCGCGAGCGGCGCCGTCCACGTGCGAGCGCACCTGCGCTGTTCGGCGCGCGTCGACGGCAGCGACAGGAACGCGAACGGCGACAGCGTCGGCACCTCGGCCGCGACCGCTGCGCGGTAGCGGGCCACCAGTGCGTCGCGGTCGCGCCAGTCGGCCATGCGTCCGCGCAGGAACGTGAGCTGCGACAGCGCCGGGCCGTGCGCAGGATCGACCTTCAGCACGTGCTCGTAGGCGGCCGCCGCGCCGGCCAGGTTCCCCGCGCGGAACTCCAGCAGCGACGCCAGCTCGAAGCGCAGCGGCGCCGACATCGGATGCCGCGCGAGCGCCGTCTCCAGCGTGTGGCGCGCGCGGTCGACCGCGCCGATGCCGAGCTCGATCTGCGCCTTGACGCCCGCGTGGCTTTCCTGGTCCGGGGCGAGCCCCGCCGCGCGCGTCGCCGCGTCGAGCGCCTCGAGCATGCGACCCTGCGGTTGCAGCGCGAGCGCCAGGATCAGCCACGCCTTCGCGAAGGTCGGGTCGCGCGCGACCACCCGCCGGGCCGTTGCCTCGGCGTCGGCGTGGCGGCCCGCCGCCGACTGGCCCGTCGCGAGGTTGGCGAGAATCTCCGGTGAATCGGGCGCCAGCGAGGCCGCCTTCTCGAACACCTCGAGCGCCGCGCGCTGGTGCCCGATCGCCTGCAGCACCAGTCCCAGGTTCGACCACGCGTCCGCGTCACCGGCGTCGATGGCAACCGAGTCGCGCAGCCGGTCGAGTGCGGGGCCCAGCTGTCCCGTCTGGTAGTACGCGACGCCGGAGTAGTGGAGCGCCGCCGCGTGCTTCGGGTCGGCGCGCAGGATCTCGTCGTAGCCCGCGATCGCCTCGGCGAACCTGCCTTCGCGGTGCAGGGCGCTGACGCGCGGCCAAATCGCATCCGCTTCGCTCATGTGCGACTTGGCCCCGATGAAGTCAGCGCACGGAATGCGCCCGGCCGCCGGAAGGTTTTCGTGCTGACGCCATGGCGCTGGGACAAAGCGGGACCAGTCGTGGGCGCGCGAAGCCGGCCCCCACGATTTGGTCACTCATCTTTGAGCGTGAAGTTGATCTCCACTTCGCCGACGTATTTCTCGCCCTCGGCCTTGAACTTCCAGCCCTCGAGCGCGGCGCGGACGACCTTGTCGAACACGCGCGGCGGCTCGGACACCGTGATGTTCACCTCCGTCACGTTGCCCTTCTCGTCGATCTGCAGGCGCGCGACGACGCGGCCCTTGTCCACGCCCGCGCGTATCGCCTCCCGCGGATAGGAGGGATCGTCGCCGGACAGGCGGACGATGCCCCTGCGGACCGCGGGCTTCGCGGGCGCCGGCGGCGCGACGACTTTCGGCGGCGGCGGCGCGATGACGTGCGGCTCCTTCGGCGGCTCGGCCGTCACGGCGGAGATGGTCGGCGCCGTCGGAGCGGCAATCGGGATGTCCGGCGGCGGCACGTACGTGTCGAGCGGCTGCTGCACCTTCGGCTGCTCGACGATCCGCTTCGGCGGCGGCGGCGGCGGCGGCGGCGGCGGCAGCTTCACCTCCTCGATGATCGTCGCGTTCAGCGGCTTCTTGATGATCTGGATGACGCCCTTGCCGAGACCGGACAGGAGCGCCCAGATCACCAGCGCGTGCACCAGGACGACGAACGCGATCCCGATCATGTGCCGGGTCGGGTCCCTCTGCTGTCGTGCGTAATCCATGTCGTGTCGACTCCGGATGCCGGCGGGCGCTCGTGGCGCCCGCCGCCGACTAATCGTTGATGAACTGCTCGCTGCCGACGATGCCGATCTTGGTCAGGCCGAGCCGCTGCGCCGACACCATGACGCCCGCGACGATCGCGTACTGGGCGTTCTTGTCCGGGCGCAGGTGCAGCTCCGGCTGCACCGCCTGCGCCGCGGCCGCGCCCAGCTTCTCCTCGAGCGCCGCGCGGTCGGCCACCGCCTCGCCGTTCCAGTACACGACGCTCGTCGGATCGATGTCGATCTTGACCACCTCCGGCTTGACCAGCGGCGGCGGCGGATTGCCGGTCGGCATGTTGAGGTTGACCGAGTGCAGCTGGATCGGGATCGTGATGATCAGCATCACCAGCAGCACCAGCATCACGTCGATCAGCGGCGTGGTGTTGATGTCGAGGATCACGTCCTGGTTGCCCGAGCTGCCGCCCGAGCCGACGTTCATGCTCATGGTCCTGGTCCTTGGTGACCGGGCGCGGCGTCAGCCGCCGCGCACCGGCGGTTCCGTGATGAAGCCGACCTTGGCGATCCCCGCGCGCTGGCACGCGTAGATGATCCGGCCCACGGAGTCGTAGTTCGCACGGCCATCGCCGCGGATCTGCACCTCGGGCTGCGGGTCGAGCACGGCGATCTTCTTCAGCCGGTCGATCAGCGCCGCCGTCGACGGAATCCGCAGCTCGTTCCAGTAGATGCCGCCCTGCTGGTCGACCGACAGCACGATGTTCTCGGGCTTGGTCTCGCGGATCTCGTTGCGCTCCTTGGGCAGCTCGACGGGAATCGACGTCGTGACGACCGGCACCGTGATCAGGAAGATGATCAGCAGCACCAGCATGATGTCGACGAGCGGCGTCGTGTTGATGGCGGAGACGACCTCGTCCTCCTCGCCGCTGCCGGAGCCGACGTTCATCGCCATGGCGTCAGGCCTTCGCGGGCGACTTCGTGTTGGAGAGCAGCACCGCGTGCAGGTCGGCGCCGAAGCCGCGGACCTGGTCCATCGCCGCCTTGTTGCGGCGGATGAGCCAGTTGTAGCCGAGCACCGCCGGCACCGCGACCGCGAGGCCGATCGCCGTCATGATCAGCGCTTCGCCGACGGGGCCGGCGACCTTGTCGATCGACGCCTGCCCGGCGATGCCGATCGCGGTCAGCGCGTGATAGATGCCCCACACCGTGCCGAACAGGCCGACGAAGGGGGCCGTCGAGCCCACGGTCGCGAGGAACGCCAGGCCGTCCTGCGTGCGGCTCTGCACGTTGTCGATCGCGCGCTGGATCGACATCGCGATCCAGTCGTTCAGGTCGACGCTGGCCAGCATCCCGTCGTGCTTGATGTTGGCCTCCAGCGCGGACTCCGCGATGAAGCGATAGGGGCTCGACTTCTTGAGCTCCTCGGTGCCCTGCTTGATGGAGGCCGCCCGCCAGAACTTCTTGTTCGCGTCCTTCGCCTGGGCGCCCATCTTGTACTGCTCGTAGAGCTTGGTGATGATGATGTACCAGCTGCCCATCGACATGATGACGAGGATGGCCAGCGTGGCCTTGGCGACCATGTCGCCGCCCTTCCACAGCGCCTCGAGACCGTACGGATTCTCGATGACGTCGGCCGGCTTGGCCGCGGCCTTGGCGACCGGAGCGGGCGCCGGCGGGGTGACGGCGGCGGGCGCGGCGGGCGCCGCGGGGGCGGCCGGGGCGGCGGGCTGTGCTTGCGCCTGCGCCGGGTGCGGCACAGCCGCGGCGGCGATCGCAATCAGCATGGCCGTGCCCAGGGCGGCCAGACGGATCTTCTTCAACATGTGGTCTCCAGACAGAGGGTTGTTTGTCAGAAAATTGGCAAGGTGTCCTGGTTGTACGGACGCTGCCAACGGCGCGCCGGAAATCCCCATCCGCAATCAGACAGGTTACTGGTTGCGTAAGGTGGGGCCCCGGTCGCGGAGGGGTGCGCGGCAGACCGCGGCCACGTCGGGTCCGCGACTGCCGCACGGCACCGCCGCGAGGCCGGGCGCACATGCGCCAAAACGCATTGGCCCTGCCATGGGCAGGGCCAAGTTTTTCATCGAAAGCCGCAGAATTCTACACAAACCGGCCGAAAAGTCCACCCACCGGCCGCCGCGAAGTTAGGGGAAACACTCTAGTGGCCTGTAACGGAGGAATCGAAAGTGACTGGCGAGCCATTCGAGCCAACTGCTGCGTTGCCGCTGCTTGCAAGGGGGGCCGCCCTTGCGGCGCAGCGGCGCCTTGCATTTGGCTCGAATGGCCGCGCCAGACCACTGTCGTTCACTTCCGCTTCCCCCGTTACAGGCCACTAGTCACATCCTCGCCGGGGTGGCGGCCGGCGCCCCCGCGGCGTGCCCGCGGCTCAAGCTTCATCGCCCGCGGCGCGGCCCTGCGCCGCGCACCGCTGGGTTGGTCGCATACCTGTTGAGCGTTCGCCCGACCGTTGCCACGATGGCGTCCGTCGGCTGCCGCGAGACCGTTCCGCCCGGACGAATCCCGCACCCGGCTGCGCCGCATCCAAGTGGTAGTCGGACGCGACCGCAAAGGAGCATTGCGATGAACCACTGGCAATCCGCAGCACCGCGCGCCAGGATCGGACTGGCCGCCGCCGCGCTGTCCGTCGTCACGCTGGCCGCGGCCGTCGTGCTGCCGGCGCGGCTCGCGCTGGACGCGGCCCCGCCCGCCATGGCGGCGGCACCGCACGCACCCGCCGCGGTCGCGATCGTGCCGGCCCGGATCGACGTGATCGGCGTGCGCGAGCCCGACGTCGCGTGGGCGCGCGGCGGCCCCTCGCAGCCGTGCAGGCCGGCGACGTGACCGCCGGCGCCGCAGGCGCCTCGCAGGCTGTTGAAATGCGTGCCGATATCCACTTCCCGGTGTCATCCCGAGCGCAGCGAGGGATCTGCTTCTGCCGCGAATCAACGCGTTGCGTACAAGCAGATCCCTCGTCGCTGCGCTCCTCGGGATGACACCGGGGGAATTTCAACAGCCTGCTAGTGCGCTACTTCTCGAGCGGAAATGCGACCGCGATCTCGTAGGCCTGCGCCGCGCGGAGCTTCTGCTCGATCTGCAGGTACTGGGCGGCCTTCTTCGGCGGCAGTGCGCGCATCACGGCGTTGTGCATCTTGCGCCGCGACTTGATTTCCTGCTCCTCGATCTTGAGCAGCTCGTTGGCGAAGTCCTTCGCGTAGCGGTTCGTCATCGGCTTGTCGCGCGAGACGAGCTCCTCCAGCGCGACGTTGCGCTCCCGCCGGTAGACGTTGAGCTCCGACTGGTAGCGGTCGTACACCGGCCAGAACTTCTTCGCCTCGGCGTCGGTGAGCTGCAGCGTCGACGCGACCAGCGCCCGCTTGTCCTTCCGGGCGTCCGCACGCAGCGCCTCCAACTCGGCGACGGCCTCGGGGTTGGCCTGCGCCTGGGCCAGGGCAAGCGGCGCCGCCAGCACGGCAGCGGCCAGCGCGGTCACGACGACGAGTCGGTTCATGGCGGTTTCCTCGAGCGGATGAAGGTGCCGGGCGCGGGCTACTTGAACGTGTAGCGCACGCCGAGGTTGAACTGCGTGCCGGTGGCGCCGGAGTTCGCGTAGTTGTAGTTGTAATTGTAGCCGCCGTAGGCCGCCTGCACGTCGAGCGGCGCGAGCCGGTTGAACACGTTGACGACCGAGCCGAAGATCTGCCAGTTCTTGAAGCCGGCGTACTGGGCGGACAGGTCGAGCGTCGTGAACGACGCCACCGTGCAGTTGTCGAAGTCCGGCTGCAGGCACTCGGGCAGCTCGTTCGCCTCGATCGTGTCCATCGGGCCGACGTAGCGGACGATGCCCGCGACGTTCCACGGTCCCTTCTCCCACGCCAGCGTCAGGTTGAACCGGTCCTGCGGGATGCCGGCGGAACTCGACAGCACCGTCGGCCCGTGCGTGCCCGCGTACTCGTAGCTCGACCCGTCGTTGAACTTGCGCGTGAAGTGCAGGATGTGCGTCCACTCGAGCGACGTGGTCAGCGTGCCGTAGTCCTTCAGGAGCCAGCGCCAGCGCGCCGAGACGTCGATGCCGTCGGTGCTCTGCTTGAAGTCGTTGAGGAACGGCGTGGCCACCGCGAGCAGCGTGCCCGAGTTCGGGACGCCGGGCAGGTTGTTGGTCGGGTCGCGCAGCACGAGCGCGTTGGGGAACGCCGCCGGGTCGTTCACCACGAGCTGCGCGTCGGATCCGCTGATCACCTGCTTCGTCTCGATGTTCCAGTAGTCGATCGTGCCCGACAGCCCGGGGACCGGCTCCCACACGAGGCCGACCGTCCAGCTCTGCGACTCTTCCGGCTGCAGGCTCGGGTTGCCGATGGCGATGACGCCGACGTTGCCGGAGCCGCAGTCGGCCGGCGAACCGGTGACCGGGCAGCGGACCGGGTCGACGACCGACGTGAAGCCGTTGGTCGCGCTGTTGCCCGACTCGTACGGCCCCGGCGCCCGGAAGCCCTCGCTGTACGTGCCGCGCAGCACGAGCTGCGGCACCGGCGTCCACTTGGCGCCGACCTTCGGCGCCCAGTTGGCGCCATAGTCGGAGTAGCGGTCGTAGCGCAGCGCCGCGGTGAGCTCGAGGTTCTTCAGCACCGGCGCGAAGAGTTCGCCGTAGACGGCGGTCACGTTGCGCGACGCCACGCCCGACGAGTACCCCAGCCCGATCACGTTGCCCAGGTACACCTCGGTCTCGCCCGGGTTGTTCAGCTCCTCCCGGCGGAACTCGGCGCCCAGCGCGAGTGCGAGCTGCCCGCCGTCGAGCTTCATGAGGTCGCGCGAGGCCTTGACGTCCACTTGCGTGTTCTCGCTCTTCGTGTCCTGCCCGATCTCCGGCGAGATGAAGCCGTAGATGCCCGGGTCGTTCAGGCCCGCGTTGGCGCCGATCCGGTAGTACCCGAAGCCGCCCCGGCCATTCAGCGCCTGCAGCAGGTTCTGGTAGTTGAGGTAGCCGGTCTGGCGCACCGAGCCGTCGTTGCGGATGTACATGGCGCCCGCGTCCCAGTCCCAGCCCCAGTTCGTGCCCTTGACGCCGACGAGGTAGCGTTGCGTGTCGTCCTGGTACTCGCTGTTGCGGCCGCCGACGTCGGCCGCCGTGTAGTACAGGCGCGCGACCTCGTTGCTCGCCGAGAACGGGTTGTCCGGGTGGCCGACCGGCAGGTAGATGTTCGCCGAACTGACGACCGTCTGCCCCGCGGTGCTGTACCACGTCGAGCGGACGGCCTGCGGCGTGAACTCCGTGGAAACCTTCGACTGGAAGTACGAGAACTCGGCGTACGCCTGCGTCGTCGCGTTGATCTGGTACGCGCCCTTCGCCAGCACGTTGAGGTTCTCGGTCTTCGGCTGGATCTGCAGATAGTCCTTGACCTCCCAGCGGCAGAAGCCGTCGGCGTCGACGTTGCCCGCGGCGCAGCCCGCCAGCGACTGGAACGTGCCGGCGGCTCCATTCGGATTCGTCGCCGCGACCGGCCGCACGTTGCCCACGAGCGACGACGTCCCGAAGCCGGAGAACGGGTTGCCGGGCCGCGCGTCGGGCAGGCCCATGAACTCGAGGTTGTTGGAACCGACGTACTGGCGGCGGTTGTTCGTGGCGATCGCGCGCTGCGACTGGCCGTCGATCGTGATGAACGCGTTGTAGCGGTCCTTCGTCAGGTCGCCCACGCCGGCGGTGACCGCCGCGCGGAACTGCTCGCCGTCGCCCTGGTACGTGGCGCCGCCGGTGGCCGTGCCCGTGAACCCGGTGTACTGCTCGCGCAGGATGATGTTGACCACGCCGGCGACCGCGTCCGAGCCGTAGATCGCGGACGCACCGTCCTTCAGCACCTCGATGCGCTCGACGGCGTCGAACGGCACCTGGTTCAGGTTGACGAACGAGCGCTGGCCGTCGTCGGCCAGCCCGTAGACGGCGAGCCGGCGGCCGTTCAGCAGCACCAGCGTGTTGTTGGCGCCCAAGCCGCGCAGCGACACGCCGGATGCGCCGGCGGCGAAACCGTTGACGAACGCGTTGGAGATCGTGCCGTTGTTGTTGGCGGTGATCGCCTGCACGACCGCGGCGATCGTCTGCAGGCCCGAGGCCTGGATGTCCTCGCGCGTGATCGTCTCGATCGGCGCCGCGGTCTCGGTCTCGACGCGCTTGATGTTGGTCCCGGTGACGTTGACGCGGATGTCCTGCGCGGAGACCGCGCCGGCGGCGAGCAGCGCGGCGGCGACCGGAAGAAGGGAGAACGCAGCTTTCATGGTGGTGCCTCGAATCGGATCACGTGCAAATCGGCCGGAGCCTACGTCCCCAGCGGTTGAAATTGGGGTCCCAGCCGTAATACATGTCCTGCGTGTCCGCCGCAGAAAGCAGGCGGTTGGGAGGCTAGTATTACGGCTCGGATCCCGACTTCGCTACAAAAAATCCGGCGGGTTGCCCCGCCGGATCGAACTTGCATGGAACGCGAACCGCTCTAGTTGAACGTGTAGCGGACGCCCAGGTTGAACTGCGTGCCGGTGGCCCCGGAGGCCGAGTAGTTGTAGTTGTAGTTGACGAGACCGTACGCCGCGGCCGGCGCGAACGGCGCCTTTTCGTTGAACACGTTGATGATCGACCCGAAGATCTCCCAGTTCTTGAAGCCCTTGTAGGAGGCCGAAAGGTCGAACGTCGTGAATGAGTCCACCGAGCAGCCGGTCTGGTCGTCCGACCAGTGCCACAGGCACGCGTCGGGGACCGGCTCGCCTTCCCATGGGATCTCGTCGTAGCCGCTGACGAAGCGGACGGTGCCCGTCGCGGTCCACGGTCCGCGCGACCAGCCGAGGATCAGGTTCCAGCGGTCTTCCGGCGTGCCCTGTGCCGACGACACGTCGTAGTTGCCGTTGGTGCCCGCGTACTTGTACTCGATGCCGCCCAGCGTCTGGCTGTAGTTGAAGATGTGCGTCCACTGGAACTGGGGAGTGAACGTACCCCAGTCCTTCGTCGGGATCCGCCAGACGATGTCGAGGTCGATGCCATCGGTCTTGACCGTATTCGCGTTCTGATACGGCGTCTGCACGTACAGCACCGTCCCCGAGTTCGGGATGCCCGGCAGGTTGTTGGAGTCGCGGCCGATGGTCGCGGCGGGGAAGTTGCCCGGATTGTTGAGCACGCCCTGCACGCTGCCGATCGTGATCTGGTCCTGCGTTTCGATGTTCCAGTAGTCCAGCGTTCCGGACAGGCCGGGCACGGGCTCCCAGATCACGCCGACCGTCCACGTGTCCGACGTCTCAGGCTTGATGAACGGGTTGCCGGTGTTGATGCCGAGCACCGTCCCCTGGCAGTCGGCCGCCGCGCCGGTGACCGGGCAGCGGATCGGGTCGGACGCCGTCGTGAAGCCGGCCGATGCGTTGGCGGTCGACGTCTCGTACAGGCCGGGGGCGCGGAACGCCGTGGCCCACGTGCCGCGCAGCACGAGCGACGGGATGACCGTCCACTTGGCGCCGATCTTCGGGTTCCACGTCGAGTCGACGTCGGAGTAATCGTCCCAGCGAATGGCCGCCGTGATTTCCAGGTTCTTGAGGACCGGCGCGTACAGTTCCGCGAACAGCGCGTTGATGTCGCGCGAGCCGAACGCCGCCGAGTAGCCGAGGCCCACGACATTGCCGGTCTCCGTGCCTGGCGTGCCCGGGTTCGACAACTCCTCCTTCATGAACTGGTAGCCGACGGCCAGCGCCATTTGCCCGCCCTGCAGCTTGTAGATGTCGCGCGAGGCCTTGGCGTCGAAGATCGTGTTCTCCGACTTGATGCTCCACGAGCGGTCCGGCGCGATCCAGTCGTAGATCGCGGGATTGTTGAGGTTGGCGTTGGCGCCGACCCGGTAGTAGCCGTACGGGCCGGTGCCGGCCAGCCCCTGCAGCATCCGGTCGTAGCTGTAGAAATTCTTCCGCGTGACGTCGGTGTCGCTGCGGATGTACAGGCCCGCCAGGTCCCAGTCCCAGCCTGCCGTCGCGCCCTTGACGCCGAGCAGATAGCGCTGCGTGTCGGTTTCGTAATGGGCATCGCGGCCGCCCAGCGCGGCATCGGTGTAGTACATGCGCGCGGCCTGGCCGTTGGCCGAGAACGGATTGTCCGGGTGGCCGACCGGAAGGTTGGCCGTGCCGGTGGAGGACACGATCGAGAGGGTCTGCGGGTTGAACCAGTTGCCCCGCATGGCGGTCGGGGTGCCGCGCGTGTCGGTCGTGACCTTGAAGTACGACAGTTCGGTGTAGCCCTGGATGTCGGGTGTGAAGTTGAACGCACCGCGCGCGTACACGTTGGCGCGTTCGATCTCGGGCATGTGGTCGGTCCAGTCCTTCGTCTCCCACAGGCAGAAACCGTCGCTGAGTATGCCTGTCGGACAGGTCCCGGGCAGCGGCTGGTAGGTACCGACCAGCGCATTCGTCGCCGGGTTCACCGGCCGGACGTTGCCGTTGACCGAGTTGATGCCGAGGACGAAAGGATTGCCGAGGCGCTGGTCGTACCCGCCCATCGAGCGCAGGTCGTTGCTGCCCATGTAGTCGCGCGCCTTGTTGCTCGGGAAGGGGTCCTGCTTCTGGTAGTCGAACGACACGAAGGCGTTGTAGCGGTCCTTGGTGAGGTCGCCGATACCGCCGGTCAACGCGACCTTCCACTGGTCGGCGTTGCCCTTGTAGTCGGTACCGTAGGTGCCCGTCGCCGTGAAGCCCGTGAACTGCTGGCGCAGGATCACGTTGACCACGCCTGCGACGGCGTCGGAGCCGTAGATGGCGGAGGCGCCGTCCTTCAGCACCTCGATGCGCTCGACGGCATCGAACGGGAGCTGGGACAGGTCGGGGTACGACGCGTGGCCGTCATCCGCCAGGCCGAAGTTGGCCAGCCGGCGACCGTTGACGAGGACGAGGGTGTTGTTCGGGCCGAGGCCGCGCAGCGAAACCGCACTGCCGGACGCGGAGAAGCCGTTGGTAAACGACGGCGCGATGCCGCCGTTGTTGTTCGCGGTGATCTGGCGCACGACCTCCTGGATCGTCTGCAGGCCGGACGCCTGGATGTCCTCGCGGGTGATGACTTCGATCGGCGCCGAGGTTTCGGTGTCGACGCGCTTGATGTTGGTGCCCGTCACGTTGACCCGGATGTCCTGCGCGACGACCGAGCCGCCAGCGACCAGTGCGACTCCGCCTACGCCCAGCGCGATCGCGACTTTCTTCCGCTGAAATTTCATGTGGAAAACCCCCAGAATTGATGGATGCCCCCCGAACGGACACGCGTCCGCCCTCCGGCACACAGGCGAAACGTTAACCCAGCCGGGAATTCGCCGGCAACGAAAGGTTGCGATTGCTACAATGGCCGCCGCCCGTTTGTTGCAATTTCGCCAACGATGCCGATCCGCACCGCACAACCCGCTGATTTGCCAGATATCGTTGCGATCTACAACGATTCGGTCCCCGGGCGCACGGCCACCGCCGACACCGCGCCGGTGACCGTCGCCGACCGGCAGAACTGGTTCGCCGAGTTCGATCCGGCCACGCGTCCGTTATGGGTTTGGTGCAATGCACAAAACCAGGCGCCGCAAGGCTGGCTGTCGCTGCGTTCGTTCTACGGGCGCCCGGCATACCACGCGACCGTGGAGGTCGGCGTCTACGTCGCGCCGCAGGCGCAGCGGCAAGGCATCGGCGGCACGCTGCTCGCGCACGCGCTGCAGCATGCCGGCATACTGGGAATCCGTACGTTTCTCGCGTTCGTGTTCGGCCACAACGCGCCTTCGATCGCGCTTTTCGCGCGGGCCGGCTTTGCAGCATGGGGGCGCCTGCCGCGCGTGGCGGAACTCGACGGCGTCGAGCGCGACCTCGTGATCCTCGGCCTGCGCGCGGCATGAGCGCAGGAGCGCACCCATGAGCGCCGCGCCGTTCGCAATCGCACCGGCGACGCCGGCCGACGTGCCGGACCTCATGCGCATGGTCCGTGCGCTCGCCGACTACGAGCGGCTGGCGCACCTCGTCGTCGCCGACGAGGAACGGCTCGCCGACGCCCTGTTCGGCGCGCTGCCCGGGCCGGAGGCCTTGATTGCCCGCGCCGGCGGCGAAACGGGCGTCGCCGCCGGTTTCGCGCTGTTTTTCCACACTTTCTCGACGTTCCTCGGCCGCCGCGGCCTGTGGCTGGAAGACCTTTTCGTCTACCCGGAGCACCGCGGCGTGGGCTTGGGCGGCCGGCTGCTCGGCGAGCTCGCCGCGGTCGCGCGCGCGCGCGGGTGCGGCCGGTTCGAGTGGGCGGTGCTCGACTGGAACACCCCGGCGATCGGCTTCTACCAGCGGATGGGGGCGACGGTCCTCCCCGACTGGCGGATCGCGCGGGTGACCGGTGAGGCGCTCGACCGCTTCGGACGGGCGTCGCCCGCCGACGGACCGGAACGACCACCGTCCTGACCGGCTCGTGGCAGGATTGACATCAGAGCATCAATGATATTATGCTTCGATGCATGAGAACGACGCTCACGCTCGACACGGACGTGGCCGCGGTCATCGAGCGCCTGCGCAAGGATCGCCAGCAGTCGCTCAAGGACCTCGTCAACGAGGCGCTGCGCGAAGGCCTGAAACAGATGGAAGGCCCGCCTCGGCAGCGCCAACCTTTCGCCACCGGCACCGCCGACCTCGGCCGCTGCCGGCTCGGCAATGTCGACAACGTGGCGGAGGTCCTGGCGGTGACGGAAGGCGAATCGTTCGCGTGATCCTGGTCGACGCCAATCTCCTGATCTACGCGTACGTCACGTCGTTTCCGCAGCACCCGCAGGCCCACGGATGGCTGGATGCTCAACTGTCCGGGGACGCGCCGGTCGGACTGCCGTGGCCGAGTCTGCTCGCGTTCCTCCGCATCGTGACCAACCCGCGGGTATTCGAACGGCCGGCGCACGTCGATGCCGCGTGGCAGCAGGTGACCGCCTGGCTGGGAGCAGACGTGGCCTGGATTCCGGCACCGACGCCACGGCACGCGAGCGTACTCGGCAGCTTGCTGGGAACGCGTGGCGTGCAGGCCGATCTCGTGCCGGACGCCCACCTGGCCGCACTGGCGATCGAGCATGGACTGGTCCTGCAATCGACCGACGGCGACTTCGCGCGGTTTCCGGGACTGCGCTGGCACGACCCGATGCGCGTGACCGGGGGCCCGCGTTGAACCAGGGCCCCGAACTGCGCCGAACAGGCGGGCGGCGGGCGTACCGCACCGTCAGGAGACCCTGATGCCCTTCGGCGGCCCCCTTCCCTCCTTCGACCTTCGTGCCGACTTCTGGTCGCTGCGCTTCGTCGAAGAGCGCAGCGAGAGCTTCGCCGTGCGCAAGAACGTCGCGATGCCGTACTCGGCGTCGACCGACCGCGGCGCGATGGCGACCGTGTACGCGGACGGCGGCTACGGCTACGCCGCCACCGGCGACCTGTCGGCCGCCGGGCTCGCCGCGGCGCTGGAGCGGGCCGCGTTCTGGGCCCGCGCGACCGCGCGCCTCTCGCTGGTCGACTCGCGCACGCTGCCGCGGCCCGCGCCGCGCGGCGAGTACGCGTCGCCGTCGCTCGCCGCCGCCGGCCCGTCGCGCCGCGAGTGGTACGAACTGCTGCACGAGGAGTCGCGCGCGGCCGGCCGCGATCCGCGGATCGTCGACTGGGAGGCGGGCGTGGAGGTGCGGACGGCCACGCACCGCCTCGTCACCAGCGCCGGCGGGGACGTCGTGCAGCGTTACCGCTTCCTGATGCCCGGCATCGCGGTCACCGCCCACGACGGCGGCGTCACGCAGTCGCGCTCGCTCAACGGCTATCGCGGCATCTGCCAGCAGGGCGGCGTCGAGGTGCTGGCCCGCTTCGGCTTCGCCGACGCCGGCCGGCGGATCGCGGAGGAGGCGCTCGAGCTCCTCGTCGCGCCCAACTGCCCCAGCGGCACGATGGACGTGCTGCTGGCGCCGGACCAGATGATCCTGCAGATCCACGAGTCGATCGGCCATCCGCTGGAGCTCGACCGCATCCTGGGCGACGAGCGCAACTTCGCGGGCACGAGCTTCGTCACGCCCGACATGTTCGGCAGCTTCCGCTACGGCTCGGACCTGCTCAACGTGACGTTCGACCCGACGCGGCCGGAGGAGCTCGCGAGCTACGCGTACGACGACGACGGCACGCGCGCCGAGCGCGTCCACCTGATCCGCAACGGGATCCTCGAGCGGCCGCTGGGCGGCGCGATCTCGCAGGCGCGCGCCGGGCTGCCCGGGGTGGCCAACGCGCGCGCCGACAACTGGAACCGGCCGCCGATCGACCGGATGGCGAACCTCAACCTCGAGCCGGAGACACGTCGCTGGCCGACCTCGTCGCCGGCATCGAGCGCGGCGTGCTGCTGGAGACGAACTGCTCGTGGTCGATCGACGACTCGCGCAACAAGTTCCAGTTCGGCTGCGAACGCGGCCGCATGATCGAGAACGGCGTGGTGGGCCACGTCGTCAAGAACCCGAACTACCGGGGAATCTCGGCCTCTTTCTGGCGCAGCCTCGCGCGCGTCGGCAACGCCGACACCATGCAGGTGCTCGGCACGCCGTACTGCGGCAAGGGCGAGCCGTCGCAGGTGATCCGCGTCGGGCACGCGTCGCCGGCGTGCGTGTTCTCCGGCGTCGACGTGTTCGGCGGCGAGAGCTGACAGTGGACTTTCAAGACGTTGCTTCCGCGAGCCGTGAGTCCTATGCACCCGTCGTTCCCGCGAAGGCGGGAACCCCGCGGCGTTGCGGGCGTGCGTCCCGGCGAGCATTCAACGACGCTGGGTCCCCGCCTTCGCGGGGACGACGAGCGATTGCACGCGCGGGCCGCAACCGAACCGGAAGCAATGTGCCGACGCCTTGCGCGTAGCCGGGCCGGCCGGCCACATCGCACACGGATGGACATGGAACCCTACTTCGAAAGCCTTGCGGCGGTCGCGCAGCAGGCGCTCGCCGCCGGCGAGCGCTTCACCGCGACGCTCGACGCCGAAGAGACCGACTTCGTGCGCTTCAACCGCGGCAAGGTGCGCCAGCCCGGCACCGTCGCACAGCGCTACCTGTCGCTGCGCCTGATCGCCGGCGCGCGCCACGGCGAGCACACGCTGTCGCTGACCGGGGACCTCGCCGCCGACGGGCAGGCGGTGCGCGATGCCCTCGCCGGCCTGCGCACCGCGCTGCCCGAGCTTGCCGACGATCCGCTGCTGCTGCTGCCGTCCGAGGTCCGCTGCAGCCGGTCGGTGCGCGACGCGCCGCTGCCGCCGTCGGAAGCGGTGATCGACGAGATCCTCGCGGCGGCGGCGCCGCACGACCTCGTCGGCATCTACGCGGCCGGGCCCGTCTGGCGGGGGTTCGCCAACTCGGAAGGCCAACGCAACTGGCACGCAACGACGGCGTTCAACCTGCAGTGGAGCCTCTACCACCGCACGGACAAGGCGGTGAAGACCGGCTGCGCGGGATTCGCGTGGGACTCCGCGGGCTTCGAGCGCAAGATGGCGACCGCGCGCGAGCAGTTGGCGCTGATCGGACGGCCGTCGCGCGCGCTCGCGCCCGGGACGTACCGCGCGTACCTGTCGCCGTCGGCGATGGAGGAGATCGCCGCGCTGCTGTGCTGGGGCGGCTTCTCCGGCCGCGCGCTCGCGACGCGGCAGTCGCCGCTGCTGAAGATGCAGGACGGACAGACGCTCGACCCGCGCGTGGAACTCGCCGAGGACACCGCAGCCGGCGTCGCGCCCGCATTCCAGGCGGAGGGCTTCGCGCGCCCGCCGCGCGTGCCGCTCGTGACCGGCGGCGCGCTGGTCGGCTCGCTCGTGAGCCCGCGCACCGCGCGCGAGTTCGCGCTCGCGGAGAACGGCGCCAACGCCGCCGAGATGCCGGAGTCGCTCACGATGGCCGGCGGCGACCTGCCGGCGGCCGACGCGCTGGCGGCGCTGGACACGGGCCTCGCCATCGGCAACCTGCACTACCTCAACTACTCGGACCGGCCGGCCGCGCGGATCACCGGCATGACGCGCTTCGCGACGTTCTGGGTCGAGGGCGGGGAGATCGTCGCGCCCGTCGACGTGCTGCGCTTCGACGACACGCTCTACCGCTTGCTGGGTTCGAACCTCGAGGCGCTGACCGCCGAGACCGAGTTCATCCTCGACGCCGGTACGTACCGGTCGCGCCAGCTCGCGAGCGTGCGGCTGCCCGGGGCGCTCGTGGCGGAGCGCCCTGCGCCACTTCCCCTCACCCGCTCTGACCCGCCGTGGGAATTCCTCGGCGTCATCCCGAGGCGCAAAGCGCCCCGCGGATCGCGCTTCCTTCCGGAGCGACCCGCCGATTCGCCGCCCTTTCCCGCGGATTCGTGGCTCGCGTCCGCTGGGATGACACTGTCAGGGGACGGGGGGCGCCACCGGCAGCGGCCCCGTCAGCCGACGGCTCGCGCGTGCTCGCCGTGCCAGCCCTTCGGGATCGACGCCAGCAGCCGCTGCGTGTACGGCTCGCGCGGGTTGCGGTAGATCTCGTCGGAGTTCGCGATCTCGACGACCGCGCCCTCGTTCATCACCATCACCTGGTCGGAGATGTACTTGACGACGGCGAGGTCGTGCGAGATGAAGATGTACGAGAGCCCGAACTCGGCCTGCAGGTCCTGCAACAGGTTCAGCACCTGCGCCTGCACCGACACGTCGAGCGCCGACACCGATTCGTCGCAAATCAGGATGTCCGGCTTCAGCGTCAGGCAGCGGGCGATCGCGATGCGCTGGCGCTGCCCGCCCGAGAACTCGTGCGGGTACTTGTAGAACGACACCTCGGGCAGGCCGACCTTGTGCAGGAGCTCGAACGCGAGCTCGGTGCGCTCCTGTGCGGAGGCGCCGATCCCGTGGATCTCCATCGGCTCGGTCAGGATCTGGCCGACGATGAAGCGCGGGTTGAGCGACGCATACGGGTTCTGGAAGATGATCTGGATCCGCCGCTTGTACGGCAGGAACTCGCGCGCGGACATCGCCAGGATGTCGCGGCCGTCGAAGTGTGCTTCCCCGCCGGTCGCCTCGTGCAGTCGCATCAGCGTGAGCCCGACCGTCGTCTTGCCCGAGCCGGACTCGCCGACGAGCCCCAGGGTCTTGCCCTTCGGCAGGTCGAACGACACGTCCTTCACCGCGCGGAACTCGCGGCGGCCGAAGAGGCCCTCGCGCGACCAGAAGCTCTTCGACAGGTTGCGCACGGACAGCACGACCGGGTCGTCGGGCGCAACGCCGCGCGGCCGCTCGAGCACCGTGCCGGGATCGATGCCGGCGCCGCTCATGAAGTCGTCGATCACCGGCAGCCGCGCCGGCCGCCGGTCGATCTGCGGCCGGCACTTGAGCAATGCCGTCGTGTACGGGTCCTGCGGCCGCTCGAACACGTCCCGCGCGGGGCCCTGTTCGCGGATCTCGCCGTCGCGCATCACGATGACGTGGTCGGCGATCTCGCCGACGACGGCGAGGTCGTGCGTGATGAACAGCACCGACATCTGCCGGCGCTTCTGCAGCTCCCCGATCAGCTCGAGGATCTGCTTCTGGATCGTGACGTCGAGCGCGGTCGTCGGCTCGTCGGCGATCAGCAGCTTCGGCTCGCAGGCGATCGCCATCGCGATCATCACGCGCTGCTGCTGGCCGCCGGACAGCTGCGACGGGAACATGTCGATCCGCCGCTCCGGCTCCGGGATGCCGACCTCGGCCAGCACGTCGACCGCGCGCTTGCGCGCCGCCGCGCCGGACAGCCCCATGTGGAGGCGCAGCACCTCCTCGATCTGGAAGCCGACGGTGAACACCGGGTTCAGCGACGTCATCGGCTCCTGGAAGATCATCGAGATGTCGGCGCCGCGCATGCCGCGCAGCTCGGACGCCGCCAGCCGGGCGAGGTTGCGCCCGCCGTAGAGGATCTGGCTCTTCGCGTCGACGATCGCGTTCTCGGGCGGCAGCAACCCGAGGATCGCGAGCGAGGTCACCGACTTGCCGGACCCGGACTCGCCGACCAGCGCGACCGTCGCATCGTGCGGAATGTCGAACGAGACGCCGCGGACCGCCTCGAACGTCGTCTTCCGGTCGAGGCGAAACGAGACCGACAGGTCGCGCACGCGGACCAGCGGGTCCGCCAGGTTCGTCGTCGTCTTCGTCATTGCCCCGTCGTGCCCTTCAGCTTCGGATCGAGCGCGTCGCGCAGCGCGTCGGTGAACAGCGAAAACGCGGTGACCAGCACGGCCATCGTCCCGCCGGCGGCGGCCAGCTGCCACCACTTGCCGAGCAGGAGCTCGTTCTGCGCCTCGTTGAGCATCGAGCCCCACGACACCACGTCCACCGGCACGCCGAAGCCCAGGTACGACAGGATCACCTCGGACTTGATGAACGCGACGACGAGGATCGACATCTGCACGAGCACGACGTGCGAGACGTTGGGGAAGATGTGCCGGAACATCCGGCGCGCGTTCGACGCGCCGATCGCGTCGGCCGCCTGCACGTACTCGCGGCCCTTGTGCTTCAGGTACTCGGCGCGGATCAGGCGGAACACGCCGGTCCAGCCGGTGAGGCCCAGGATGAAGACGATCGTCATTGTCCCCTTGTGCTGCAGCACGGCGGCGACCGCGAGAATCAGCAGCAGGTACGGGATCGAGCTGAAGATGCTGTAGAACCAGTTGAGCGTGTCGTCGACCCAGCGGCCGTAGTAGCCGGCGACCGCGCCCAGCACCGTGCCGATGAACGTCGCGACCAGCGCGGCGGCGAGCCCGACGAAGATCGACGTCTCCGAGCCCTTGATCGTCTTCGCGATCACGTCGCGGCCCCACTTGTCGGCGCCGAACGGCAGCGTCGCGCGGCGCTCGGTCGCGGCGGGCGCGGCGGCGGGCTCCTTCGCGCCGCGGCCTGCCTCGATGTCTTTCATCACGTCGGCCAGCGGATCGACGGACTTTCCTTCCGGCGGTGCCGCCTTCGCCGCGTCGATCTCCTTCATCACGTCGGCCAGCGGGTCGACGAAGCCGCCCGGTGCCGGCGGCGCCTCCGCCTTGCCCTTCGCCTCGGCTTTCAACTCCGCCAGCACGTCGCCGATCGGGTCGACGACCGTGGAGTCGAACGCGCTGCCCGGGGTCGGGCCCGCCGGTGCCGCGGGTTCGCCGGCGCGGCCGGGCGCCCCGGGGGCGGCCGGCGCCGCGTCCGGCCCCACGAACGTCGGCGGCGCGTAGTTGACGCCGACCTCGCGCGCCCAGTCGGCGGCGATCACGCCGAGCCCGGAGGCCGCCATCAGCAGCACGAACGCCACGACGATCGCGAGCGACACCATCGCGACGCTGTCGGACACGAGGCGCCGCCACGCGAGCGTCCACAGTCCGGGCGAGACGACGTGCGGGATCTCGCGGCGCGCCGCCAGCGGCGGCTTCATGGTCGCGTCGTTCATCGGCGGCCCCCGCGCTGCGGGCGCCCGGCGCACCCCGGATGCGGGTCGAACAGCGCGCTCATTTGAGCTGCACCCGCGGGTCGACGGCCTTGTACATGAGGGTCGGCGGCGAGGTTGGCCACCATCGTGGCGATCGCGACGTAGACGGTCAGCGCCTTGATGACCGGGAAGTCGGAGCGCTCGACGGCGAGGATGACCTCGCGGCCGATGCCGGGAATCGAGAAAAAGCGCTCGACGAGGAACGCGCCGATCAGCAGGCCGGGCAGCGCCGCCATCACGTGCGTGATCATCGGGATCGACGCGTTGCGCAGCACGTGCACCCACATGATCCGGTTCTCGGACAGGCCCTTCGCCCGCGCAGTGCGCACGTAGTCCTGGTTGATCTCGTCGAGCACGAAGGTCCGGTACAGCCGCAGGTTGGGCGCGATGCTGACGACGAGCAGGATCAGGATCGGCAGCGACGCGTAGCGAACGAGGTTTTCCCGGAAGTCGTTGCCCCAGCCCTGCACCGGGAACCAGCCCAGCTGGTACGCGAAGACGTACTGGAACACGATGATGTAGACGAGGATCGACACCGACAGGCCGACCGTGCAGACGATCATCACCATGCGGTCGGTCAGCGAGCCGCGCACGTAGGCGACGGCCAGCGCCAGCCCGATCGCGATCAGCGTCTCCAGCACCAGCAGCGGCACCAGCACGGTCAGCGACGGCCCGAGGCGTGTCGCCAGGATGTGCGACACCGGCTCGTTGGTGCTCCACGACGCGCCGAAGTCGGCGGTCAGGATCTGCTTGAAGAAGATCCCGAGCTGCACGTAGTACGGCTGGTCGACGCCGAGCTGGCGCCGGATGTTGTCGATCTGCTCGGGGTTGGAGATCTTGCCGGCGAGCACGTACGCCGGGTCGCCGCCGAACAGGTTGAACAGGACGAACACCAGCAGCACGACGCCGACGATCGTCGGAATCATCTGCCAGAGCCTGCGGATCACGTAAGCCCACATCGCCTTCTTCCTTTGCGTCCCCGCGCGGGGTCGTCCGCGGAACGCCTTCGTCGTGCGCGCCTCCCCGGCGCTTCGCTGCCGCAGCGTACCGCAGTGCCCGCGGCCGATCGTGGTGACGACCGGCCGCGGTGCGGTTGCTGCCACTCCTCGCTGGCGCCGGTCGTCCCGGGGTCGCCGGGTGCCGCCGCTTCTCCTCCTGAATTGCGGTTGCGGGGCGCGCGCCGTCAGTTCGGATTCGCGCCCACGTCGATGTACTGCCACTGCGACGGCAGCGTCGGATGCTTCCGGTAGCCCTCGACGCGCGGCTGGATCAGCTGGTTGCGGTAGCGCGACACCGTCATCCGGTGCGGCGCGTACGCCTCCAGGATCCGCACCATCTCACGGTACAGCCGGTCGCGCTCGGGCCCCGGCGGCATGCGCACCGTCCGCTTGTACAGCGCGTCGTACTCGGGGATCGTCACGCACGCGAAGTTGCTCTGGTACGAATTCGGCCCGTAGAACAGCTGCATGAAGTTGTCGCCGTCCGGATAGTCGGCGACCCACGCCGCCTCGCGGCTCGGCAGCCGGCACTGCTTTTCCTGCTTGAGCAGCTCCGGGAACCGGTCCTTCTGCGGCGCCATGCGCACGCCGATCGCGTCGTAGCCTTTCTTGACCAGTTCCTCGAGCTGGCGGTTCTGGGTGTCGGGCCGCGAAGCATACGTGATCACGAGCGGCCTGCCGTCCGGCCACGTCCGCCAGCCGTCGGGTCCCCGTTTGTAGCCGAAGCGGTCGAGCAACGCGTTGGCACCGGCGGGATCGTACCGGATCGCGCTCTTCCAGGCGGGATCGTGACCGACCACGCCCGGCGGGATCGGATAGGCCGCCTCGACCGCCTGTCCGTTGAGCACGACGCGCACTTCTTCAGCCGCGTCGTAGGACATCGCGAGCGCGCGGCGCAGCGCGACCTTCTCCTGCGCGAGGCCGCCGGTGTCCGGGTCGCGCATGTTCCAGTAGATGAAGCGGATCTCGGGTTCGACGAAGCGGTCGAGCCGCACGCCCTTCGCGGCCAGCGCGGGCGCGATCCTGCCGTCGGCGCCGATCGCGTTGGGCGCGAGCGGACCCTCCATGTTCATGAGGTCGAGCTCGCCGCCCTGGAACGCGAGCCAGCGCGCCTGGTCCTCCTCCATGACGCTGATCTCGACCCGGCCAACCTGCGGCATCGACTTGCCCTTCATCCGCGCGACCAGCCTGTCGTCGCCGGGCTGCTGCGGCGCGAAGTCCCACGTGAAGCCGCGGTAGTCGGCGTTGGCCTCGAGCACGATCTTCGCGCTGCGCACCCACTGGCCGAGCCGGTACGGGCCGGTGCCGACCGGATTGCTCATCACGCGGCCGTCCGACTCGGCGTACTTCTCGACGACCTCCCGCGCGACCACGGCCGCCGCCTCGTGCGCCATCACGTACGGCAGGTTGTAGTCGGGGTCCTTCATCCGGAAGCGGACCGTGTAGCGGTCGACCGCCTCCAGGCCCGCGACCTTCCGGTCGTAGTCGAACCGCCCGGACTTCTTCGCGGCGGCCGTCTCCTCGTCCAGCCCGACGAACTTGCCTTCGACGAGGAACGACCACGGCGAGCGCAGCTTCGGATCGGCGAGCCGCTTGAACGAATAGACGACGTCGGCCGCGGTGAGCTCGCGCTTCCTGCCGCCGAAGGCGGGGTCGGCCGCGAAGTGGATGCCGGGCCTCACCTTGACCGTCCACGTCCGGCCGTCGTCGGTTGCCTGCGGCATCGCCGCAGCCACCTGCGGCACGAGCTTCGCGGGCCGCGCGAGGTAGTCGTACGTGAGGAGCGTCTCGAAGATCGCGCGGATGACGCCCGCCGAGTACAGGTCCGACACGGCCGCCGGGTCGAAGCCGGTCTCGGCGGCGGGGAAGACGTCGCGCACGACCTTGCGCGGGTCGGCGGCGCCGTGCGCCGCGGTGGCGCCCACCAGCACGGCGAGCCCCGCCGCGGCGGCGGCAACGCGCAGCGTGCGCACGGGGCCGCGCATCACGACCGCTCTCCCGGCTGCACGTCCATGTAGATCCACTCGGCCGACAGGATCGGGTGCTTCTTGAAGCCCTGCACCCACGGCCGCAGCAGTTGCTTTCGCTCGCGCGACAGGTGCAGGCTCCACGCGCCGTCGACCTCCATCTGCCGCGACATCTCGAGGAAGAGGCGATTGCGCTGCGGCGAGTCCGGCAGCTCGCGCGCGCGCTCGTAGTACGCGTCGAACGCCTGCGACTGGTAGCAGCCGTTGTTGCTCTGCCCGCTGTTCGGCCCGTAGAGGAGCTGCATGAAGTTGTCGCCGTCCGGATAGTCGGCGCCCCACGACGACTCCCACATCATGAGCTTGCAGGCCTTCGCGGCCTTCAGGTTTTCGACGAACGGCGCCGTGTCGAACTCCATGCGCACGCCGATCGCGTCCATCGACTTCTTCCAGAGCTCGTTGTGCTCGCGGTCGACGACGCTGCCCGACGACGCGTAGCGGACCGTGAGCGGCCGGCCGTCCGGCAGGCGGCGGTACCCGTCCGGTCCCTTCCGGTAGCCGAAGCGGTCGAGCAGCCGGTTGGCGAGGTCCGGATCATGCTGGTTGAGCGTGCGGTACGCCGGGTCGTGGCCGACCACGCCCGGCGGCACCGGCATCTGCGCGCGCACCGCCATGCCGCGGCGGATGACGCCGATGTCCTCGTCGACGCGGTAGGCGAGGATCATCGCGCGCCGCAGCGCGACCTTCTCCGGTGCGAAGCCGCCGACGACCGGGTCGCGGAAGTTGAAGTACGCGTAGATCACCTCGGGGTCGACCGCCGTGTAGACGGCCACACCCTCGTCGACCCACGCGCGCTTCAGCGCGCCGTCGGCCTCGAACGCCTGCGTCCGAAACGTCGACGGCAGGTTCAGCATGTCGAGCTGCTTCTGGTTGAACGCGAGCCAGCGCGTCTGCGGCTCCTCCAGCGGATAGATCTCGACGCGCCCGATCCGCGGCATCGTCTTGCCGGCCATCGCGGCGGCGAGCCCGCGGTCCCACGCGTCGGCGGGATCGGGCTTGAAGTCCCAGGTGAACCCGCGATAGTCCGGATTGGCGACCAGGACGATCTTCGCCGCGCGCGCCCACTCCGCGAGCATGTACGGGCCGGTGCCCACCGGGTGCGCCGCGACGTCCGCGCCGTAGGCCTCGACGACCTCGCGCGCGACGGCGGAGAACGACGTGTGCGCGACCACGTAGGGGAAATTGAAGTCGGCGCGCGCGAGCCGCACGCGCAGCGTGTAGCGGTCCACCGCCTCGAGGTCGGGCAGCTTCGCGTCGTAGTCGAAACGGCCCGACTTCTTCGCGGCGGCCGCCAGCGCGTCGAGGCCGCGGATCTTCCCCTCCAGCATGAACGCGTACGGCGCGCGGTTGGCCGGGTCGAGGAACCGCATGAACGCGTAGACGAAGTCCTGCGCCGTGAGCTCGCGCGGCGCGCCGCGGAACGCGGGGTCCGGCGTGAAACGGACGCCCCGGCGCAGCCGGAACGTGTAGGTGCGGCCGTTGTCCGCGACTTCGGGCAACGCTTCGGCCGCCATCGGCGCGAGCCGCGCGGGGCGCGCCAGGTAGTCGTATGTCAGCAGGCGCTCGAAGATCGCCTCGTTGACCGTCGCCGAATTGTTGTCCTGCACGCGGACGGGATCGAAACCCGACTCCGCGGTGTCGAATGCCAAGCGCAGGACTTTCGCGGGATCGGCCGCGGGCCACGCCGGCAAGGCGAAGGCGGCGACCGCGGCGGCGACCGCGAGCCGGGCAACGAGCCGGGCCGGGGCGCCGTCCGCACCCGGATTCCGGGCGTTCACGCCGCGTTTCCCGCCGTTCCCGACCATCGGACCGCCCAAAAACCAAATCCTGCTAATGTACCATTTTCGGGCAATCCCATGCCACGCCGCCTCTTCTCGCGCCTGATCGCCGGCTTTCGCCCGGCCATCGACGCGATCACCACCCATCCCCTCGTCCGCCGGCACGTTCCGGCGCTGGCCGACCCCAACCTCTGGCACGTCAACCGGCGCTCCGCCGCGCGCGCCGTCGCCGTCGGGCTCTTCTGCGGGCTCATCCCCGGACCGCTGCAGGCCGCGGGCGCGATCGCGGGCAGCCTCGGGCTCCGTGCGAACTTCCCGCTCGCGGTCGCCACCACGTTCTACACGAACCCGTTCACGATCGTCCCGCTGTACGTCGTCGCCTACGAGTACGGCCGCCTGTTCTTTCCGGGGTCGCCGCCGGCGGTCGCGGTCGCGCTGCCGTGGGCGGCCGGCGCGACCGAATGGCTGGCCGCGCTGCTCGCGTGGATGGCCGAGCTCGGCCCCCCGCTGGCGGTCGGCCTCGTGCTGCTCGCCGTGACGCTCGCGGCAACGGGCTGGGGCGCGGTGCGGCTCGCCTGGCGCTGGCACACCGTGCGGGCGTGGCGTCGGCGGTCGCGCGTGCGCGCGGCCTCGGCGCGCGCGTGAAGCCCACGTACTGGGACGCCGCGACCGTCGCGCTCGGCCGCGGCGACCCCGTCCTGCGGCGCCTGATGGCGGCAGCACCCGGCGCCCACCTCGCGCGCCGAGGCGACCCGTTCACCACGCTCGCGCGGGCGATCGTCGGCCAGCAGATTTCGGTGAAGGCCGCGCAGTCGATCTGGGACCGCTTCGTCGCGGCCACGGGCGGCGGGGGCCAGCCGGTCACGCTCGACCCCGCGCGCGTCGGCCGCGTGCGGATGCCCACGCTGCGCCGCGCCGGACTGTCGGAGCGCAAGGCGAACTACCTGCGCGACCTCGCGCGGCACTTCGCCGGCGGCGCGCTCGACCCGCGCGCGTGGCCCGCGCTCGACGACGAGACGCTGATCGCGCGCCTCACCGGCGTCAAGGGCATCGGCCGCTGGACCGCCGAGATGTTCCTGATCTTCCACGAGCTGCGGCCCGACGTGTTCCCGGTCGACGACATCGGCCTGCAGAAGGCCGTGGCGCTGCACTACCGCGAAGGCGAGCGGATGGCGCCGTCCGAGCTGCGCGCGTTCGGCGCGCGCTGGTCGCCGTACCGGAGCGTTGCCACCTGGTACCTGTGGCGGTCGCTCGATCCGATCCCGGTCGAATACTAGAACGGGGCCGGAAATCGGGGTCGGCGCCGCAATCCGGCCTCGCTGAATCGCGGTGGCGAGCGGTCGGGCCACATTGCGGCTCCGACCCCGGCTTGGCAAAGGTCGCCGATGGGGTTGTGCACCGCGCATTGACGGCGGCCGCCGGCGCGAGCGTAATTCCGGAACACTGTTCCATGTTGGTTCTTCGCGCCGAATGTACCCGCCCGCCCGCCGCACGCTCGACCTGCTGGAACTCCTCGCCGACGCGCCGGACGGACTCGGGCTGTCGGCGATCGCGGCGCGCCTGGGACTCGCCAAGAGCGTCGTCCACCGGCTGCTGGCCGGGCTCGCGGAGCGCGGCTTCGCGCGCCAGGATCCCGCCACCCAGCACTACGCGCTGACGCTGAAGCTCGCGGCGCTGGGCTTCCGCCATTTGTCCGCGACGCGGATCGAGGAGGTGTGCCAGCCTGTGCTCGACCGGCTCGCCGCCGACAGCGGCGAGCTCGCGCGGCTTGCGGTGGTCGACGGCGGCCACATGACGTGGGTCGCCAAGGCGCAGGGCGCACTGGCGGGCCTGCGGTACGACGCGGACGCGGGCCGCGACGTCATCCTCCACGCGACCGCCGTCGGCAAGACCTGGCTCGCGTCGCTGCCGGAGGAGACGGCGCTGGCGCTGGTCGCGCGCACGGGCTTCGCGACGATGGCCGGACTGGGCCCGCGCGCCGCCCGCACGCTGGGCGCGGTCCGCCAGCACCTGCGCGAGACGCGCAAGCGCGGCTGCGGCGAAGCGGTCGAGGAAGGCGAACCGGGGGTCGCGGCCATCGCCGCCGCGGTCCGCGCGTCGCCGGGACCCGCGGCACCCGTTGTCGCGACCGTCAGCATCGCCGGCCCGCTGGCCCGCATGAACGCGGCGCGGCGGGCCGCGCTGCGTCCGCCGCTGCTCGCTGCCGCGGACGACCTCACGGCCGTGTGGCCGGTCCGTGCGCGGCACGCGCGAGCGGCGGCGGTCGCCGGCGCCTCCGCCGACGTGGAGACCGCCGATGCCCAATGACGGCGCGCCGCGTTACGCCGGCCCGCGCGCGCTCGCCGAGGCGCTGACCGCGTTCGCGCGGTCGGACGCGGCGGACGCGCCGTGGGACCGCGAGGGCCTGCGCGACGACGTCGAGTACCGCGACCTGGGCCTCGCCGCGGCCACCGGCGGCCGTCTCGGCGCCAAGCACATCCGCGCGTTGCAGCCGCTGCCCGCGCCCACCGGCTGGCACTGGCACGACATGACCGCGCACTACGTTTTCGTGCTGCGCGGGTCCCTCACGTTCCGCTTCGCCGGCATCGCCGGCGATGTCGTGCTGCGTGCGGGCGACGGCCTCTCGCAGCCGGCCGGCGTCCCGCACAACGTGATCGCGCGATCGGACGACCTCGAAGTCATCGAAATCAACGAACCCGCAGCCTACGGCACCTGGGACCTGCCGGAGCCACCCGCGCCGTGGCGCTAGCGTCGCGCCGCGGGCGTGCGTTCGTCGCGTGGCTCGGCCACCGCGGCGGCGCGCTGACGATCTTCGTGCTGCTGTTCGTCGCGTGGGAGGCCGCCGTCCACGTGTTCGGCATCAAGGAGTACCTGCTGCCGCCGCCGTCGAAGGTCTGGTCCGAGTTCTGGCGCCGGCACGAGATCGTGATGAGCGGTGCGTGGGTGACCACGCAGGAGATCCTCGCCGGGTACGCGCTCGCCGTGGTCGTCAGCATCCCGCTCGCGCTCGCCGTCGCGTACTCGCGGTTCATGGAGAACGCCGTCTATCCGGTCATCGTGTTCCTGCAGATCGTACCCAAGATCGCGATCGCGCCGCTGTTCATCATCTGGTTCGGCTTCGGCTTCACGCCGAAGCTGCTGCTCGTGTTCCTGCTGTCGTTCTTCCCGATCGTCGTGTCGAGCATCGCCGGCTTCAAGAGCGCCGACCGCGACGTGATGGACTTCGCCCGCACGACCGGCGCCGGCAGCCTCACCATGTTCTTCAAGATCCGGCTGCCGCAGGCGCTGCCGCACATCTTCACCGGCTTGAAGGTCGGCGCCGCGCTCGCGGCGACGGCGGCGGTGGTCGCGGAGTTCGTCGCGTCCGACCGGGGCCTCGGATACCTGCTGCTGCAGTACAACGGCCAGCTCGACACGCCGATGGTGTTCGCGACGATCGTCGTGCTGTCGCTGATCGGTCTCGTCGTCTACTACGCGGTCGAGGTGGTCGAGCGCATCGCGATTCCCTGGCACGTGTCGCAGCAGGCGACCGCGAAGGACGCCACACTTTGACGAGAATTCGCGTCGCCCGGCCCGCCGGGCGCGCATCCACGAGGAGGAGCCCATGAAACTCGCACGTTTCGCCGCGCTTGCGCTGTCCGCCCTGCTCATCGGCACGGCCGCCCACGCGCAGGACAAGGTGTCGCTGCGCCTCAACTGGTACCTGGGCGGGCTGCACGTCCCGTTCTACTACGGCAAGGACCGCGGGTTCTACGCGGCCGAGGGCATCGACCTCACGATCAACGAGGGCCGCGGCTCCGCCAACACGGTACAGGTGGTCGCCGCCGGCTCCGACACGTTCGGCCTCGCCGACTCGTCGTCGGTCATCCTCACCGCCGCGAAGGGCGCCGACGTGAAGAGCGTGATGTCGCTGCTCAACACGACCGGGTTCTCGGTGGTGTCGCTCGCGGAGGCGCCGATCCGCACGCCGAAGGACCTCGAAGGCAAGAAGGTCGCCGTCTCGCCGGGCGACCCGCTCGGCCAGCTGCTGCAGGCGGTGTGCAAGGCCAACAGCGTCGACTGCGGCAAGATCGGCATGGTGCAGGTCGACCCGGCGGCCAAGGTCGTGACCGTGCTCGAAAAGAAGACCGACGCGCTGTTAGGCGGCGCCGACGACCAGTACTTCCTCATCAAGTACAAGGGCGGCAACCCGGTCGCGATGCGCTACGCCGACTTCGGCGCCAACATCGTCGGCATGACGATCATGACATCGGGCGACACGCTGAAGAAGAACCCCGACCTCGTGAAGCGGTTCGTCCGGGCGACGGCGAAGTCGTGGGCCGAGGCGAAGAAGAACCCCGGCGGCGCAGTCGACGCCGCGATGAAGGCGAAGCCCGACCTCAATCGCCAGTCGACGCTCGACCAGCTGATGGTCGACATCGACCTCCTCGACTCGAAGAACTCGAAGGGTCGTATCGGCTGGGGCGCGCAGGCGGACTGGGACCAGACCCTCGCGATCCTGCGCAACTATCGCGACCTCCAGACGGACAAGCCGTGGACCGCGTTCCACACGAACGAGTTCGTGCCGCAGTGACGCGCCGGGCCCGCGCATGACGCTGCGCGTCGTCCGCGGCGGCGCGCCGGCAGCGGAGGCACCCGCCACCGCGCCCGACGGTGCGCGCGCGTACGTCGAGCTCGCCGGCGTGGCGAAGACGTACCGCCGCGACGGCCGGCAGACGCACGCGCTCGAACGGGTCGACCTCGCGATCCGCGCCGGCGAGTTCCTCGCCATCGTCGGGCCGTCGGGCTGCGGCAAGAGCACGCTGCTGCGCCTCGTCGCCGGCCTGCACCTGCCCACTTCCGGCGAGACGCGCGTCGCCGGCCGGATCGTCGACCGGCCGCAGACGGACTTGGGCATCGTGTTCCAGAGCCCGGTGCTGCTCGACTGGCGCACGGCGCTCGCCAACGTGCTCGTGCAAGTCGAGCTGCGCGGGCTCGACCCGCGCGCCTACCGCGAACGCGCGCTCAACCTGCTCGCGCAGGTGGGCCTGAAGGACTTCGCCGACCGCTACCCGCACGAGCTGTCGGGCGGCATGCGCCAGCGCGTGGCCATCGCGCGCGCGCTCATCCACGACGCGCCGCTGCTGCTGATGGACGAGCCGTTCGGCGCGCTCGACGCGCAGACGCGCGAGGAGATGCGCCTCGACCTGGAGGCGCTGTGGCTCGCCACGCGCAAGACCGTGCTGTTCATCACGCACTCGATCGACGAGGCGGTGCTGCTCGCCGACCGCGTCGTCGTGATGTCGCCGCGCCCGGGCCGCATCGAGCGCATCATCGACGTCGGCCTGCCGCGACCGCGCGGCCTGCCCGCGCGGCGCGCGCCGGAGTTCGTGCAGGCCGCCGAGCTCATCACCGGGATCTTCCTCGCGCGCGGCGTGCTGCACGGCGCCGGCGGCGAGACCACACAGGACCAGAACCCATGACGCCATTCACGCCGGCCGGCATCGTCGCCGCGCCGTTCCTGCCGATGCTGCCCGACTACTCCGTCGACTGGGCCACGCTCGCCTCGTACATCGACTGGATCGCCGCACAGAAGCCCACGGCGATCGCGATGAACATGGACGCGAGCGAAGGGCCCGCGCTCGAGCGCGACGAGCAGCTCGAGGTCCTGCGCGTGTGCCGCGACGCGATCGCGGGCCGCGTGCCGCTGGTGTCGGGGCTCATCGCCGGGTCGACGGCGGCCGCCGTGCGCTGGGGCAACGAGTTGAAGGCCGGCGGCGCCGACGCGCTCGCCGTGTTCCCGCCGTTCCCGACGTTCCTCGGCAACCCGGTGCCTGCCGAGATGATCTACGCGTACCACAAGGCGATCGCGGATGGCGTGGGCCTGCCGCTCTTCGCGTTCCAGTTCCCGAAGGCGTTCGGGCCGGACTTCCCGCCGGAGACGCTCGCGCGGCTCGCGGCGATCCCGCAGGTGATCGGGCTCAAGGAAGCGTCGTTCGACACGCCGAAGACCGTCGAGACCATCGCCGCGGCGCGCGCGCTGCCGCGCAAGCTCGGCATCCTCACCGGCAGCGACACGTTCATCTGCGAGGCAATGATCATGGGCTGCGACGGCGCGCTGATCGGCTTCGCCGGCACCGCGACGGCCGAGCTCGTCGCCATGCACCGCCGCGTCGCCGCGAAGGACTTCACCGGCGCCCTCGCGATCTGGGAGCGGCTGGGGCCGCTCGCGCGCTACGCGTGGCGCGCGCCGATCCGCGACTACCGGCCGCGGATGAAGGAGGTGCTGAAGCTCCAGGGCCTCTTTCCGCACGCGACCGTGCGCCCGCCGCAGCTTGGCGTGGACGATGCCGAGCGCGCCGAACTGGCGCGACTCGCGCGCGCCGCGGGGCTGCTGGACGAAGAGATGCGCGAGCGCCGCACGGCGTGATCGGCACGGCAGGGACCTTGGCTGCCCCTCACCCCAACCCTCTCCCCGCAAGCGGGGAGAGGGAGTGCCGGTCGTGGCGTCGCGCTCGGTGCGCGCTTCCGCCGTGTCCCCTGGGACGGAGATCGATTGCGCCGCAGCCATTGACGCTCCCTCTCCCCGCGTGCGGGGAGAGGGCTGGGGTGAGGGGACACAGCGCGCCGTAGCTCGTGCGGCCGCCGTTGCGGCGCGCCGCGCGCCGGCTACGTCAGCTTGCCGTCGACGAGGTGCAGCGTGCGGTCGGCCCGCGCGGCAAGCTCGGTGTCGTGCGTGACGATCACGAGTGCCGTCCGCTCCTCCGCGTTGCGCTCGAGCATGAGGTCGAAAACCTGCAGCGCGGTCTTGCGGTCGAGGTTGCCGGTCGGCTCGTCGGCGAGCACGCAGCGCGGCTTGGTCACCAGCGCGCGCGCGAGCGCGACGCGCTGGCGCTCGCCGCCGGAGAGCTCGCCCGGCCGGTGCGCGAGCCGGTGCTTAAGGCCCACGCGCTCGAGCGTCGCCGCGGCGGCCGCGTGCGCGTCCTTCGGCGGCATCCGCCGGATCAGCAGCGGCATCGCCGTGTTCTCGACCGCGCTGAACTCGGGCAACAGGTGGTGGAACTGGTAGATGAAGCCGAGCGCGCGGTTGCGCACCTGCCCGCGCGCCGCCTCGGAGAGCGTCGCGAACGCGACGCCGTCGACCAGCACCTCGCCCGCCGTCGGCGCGTCGAGCCCGCCCAGCAGGTGCAGCAGCGTGCTCTTGCCCGAGCCGGACGCGCCGACGATCGCGACGCGCTCGCCCGGGCGCACGGCGAGGTCGACGCCGAGCAGCACGGGCACGGTCGCCGGGCCGCTCGTGTACGTCTTCGCGAGCCCGCGGCACGCGAGGACCGGCGCCGGCTCACTCATAGCGCAGCGCCTCGGCGGGATTGACGCGCGCCGCGCGCCACGCCGGGTAGAGGGTGGCCACCAGCGCGAGTCCGAGCGCGATGGCGGCGATGGTGACGACGTCGGCGCGCTGCAGGTCCGACGGCAGGTCGCTGATGTAGTAGACGGACTTGTCGAGGAACTGGACGTTGAGCGCGCGCTCGATGAACGGCACCACCGTCTCGATGTTGAGCGCGAGCAGCACGCCGCCGGCCACGCCGAGGGCGGTGCCGATGACGCCGATCAGCGCGCCCTGCACGATGAAGATCGCCATGATCGACGCCGGCGCCGCGCCGAGCGTGCGCAGGATCGCGATGTCGGCCTGCTTGTCGGTGACCACCATCACCTGCGCCGACACGATGTTGAACGCGGCCACGGCGACGATCAGCGTCAGGATGATGAACATCACGCGCTTCTCGATCGCCACGGCGCGGAAGAAGTTCGCGTGGTTCAACGTCCAGTCGCGCACTTCCGCGGGCGCCGGCAGCGTCTGCCACAGGGCGCGCGCCACCTGCGGCGCGGCGAACAGGTCGTCGAGCTTCAGGCGCACGCCGGAGACGCCGTCCTGCCGGTAGAGCTTCTGCGCGTCCTCGAGGTGGACCAGCGCCAGGCCGCTGTCGAACTCGTACATGCCGACCTCGAACACGCCGACCACCTTGAAGCTCTTCAGGCGTGGCAGCGTTCCCGCCGGCGTCACCGTGCCCTGCGGCGTGATGACGACGACGGAATCGCCGGGTGCCACGCCGAGCGAGCGTGCGAGGTCGCCGCCCAGCACGATGCCGAACTCGCCTGCCTTGAGGTCGGTCAGCGCGCCGCGCCGCATGTGGCGGCCGATGTCGGCAACCGTGTCCTCGCGCGCGGGGTCGATGCCGCGGACGAGCGCGCCGCGGTTCACGCCACCCGCCGTCACCATCGCCTGCCCGAGCACGTACGGCGCCGCGGCCTTCACGCGCGGATTGGCGAGCGCCACCTGTGCCACCTCGGGCCAGTTGGCGAGCTGCGGCATGCCGCGGATCTCGATGTGCGACGCGACGGCGAGGATGCGGTTGCGCAGCTCCTGCTGGAAGCCGTTCATCACCGACAGCACGACGATCAGCGCCGCGACGCCGAGCGCGATGCCCGCCATCGAGATCAGCGAGATGAACGAGATGAACGTGTTGCGGCCCGAGCCCTTGCGCGCGCGCGTGTAGCGCAGGCCGACCGCCAGTTCGTAGGGAGACACCGTGCGATTATCGCATGCTAGACTCGGCGGACCCGCCGCGGGCCGCGCCAGCGCGCGCGTGGCGACTTCCTCATGCGCGTCATCCTCGCCGCACCGGACCTGCTCGCCGCGGAGCACGCCGCGCTCGCCCGCAGCGCGGCGCTGGCGCGCGTCGCCGCGTATGCGGCGGCCGCGCCCGTCGCCGCCGCGGATCTCGACGCGGCGCTCGCGGACGCCGTCGGCCTTGCGCCCGGCGCGCCGCTCGCGCCACTGGCCGCTGCGGGTGCGGGGCTGGCACCCGGCGCTGTCTACATGCTGCGCGCCGATCCGATCGCGCTCGTCGCGGGGCGCGACGACGTGCTGCTCGCCGGCCGCGTCGACGATCTCGCGGCCGCCGACGCGGCCGCGCTCGTCGCGATGCTCAACGCGCACTTCGCGCCGGACGGCGTCGCGTTCCACGCACCGCGCCCGGATGCATGGTTCGTCGCCGTGCGCGGCGACGCGCGCCCGGACACGACGCCATTGCCGGCCGTGCGCGGCGCCGTCGGGGCGCACCTGCCGCGCGGGCCGCACGGCACCGTGTGGCGGCGATGGCTGTCGGAAATGCAGATGCTCCTGCACGAGCATCCGGTCAACACGGCGCGCGAGGCGCGCGGCCAGGCGCCGGTCACGGGTATCTGGGTCTCCTGCGGCGGCGCGCTGCCCGCGCTCGCCACGCCGCGCCAAGCCGCGATCTTCGCGCCGCCGGGGCGCGTCGGCGACGTCGCGCGCGGGATCGCGCAGCTGCTGGGGCACGCGGCTGCGCCGGCGCCGGCGGAATTCGCCGCGCTCTCGCCGGACGCCGACAGCGTCGTCGTGTTGCCGCCGGTCGCGACGGTGGAGGCGCTCGCGATGTTCGAGCGCGCGTGGCTGGCACCCACGCTCGCCGCGCTCGAGCGTGGCGGCCTCGCGCAGCTGACGCTGATCGCCGGCGATGGCGGCGCGGCGTGGACGTGGTCCGCGTCGCGGCCGCCGGTGACGCGGCGCATCGGCGCGCGGCTCGCGCCGCGTGCGTTCACGGTGCCCACGCGCGACGTTTCGTGACGATCGACATCGTCCGCCGCCCGCTATCCCCCGCGACCGCCGCGCTGATCGCGGCCGGCCTGCCTCCCGTGCTCGCGCGCGTCTACGCGGCGCGCGGCATCCGCGCGGCATCGGAGCTCGACCACGCGCTGTCCGCGCTGCCGCCGCCGGCGGCGCTGCTGGGCGTCGATGCCGCCGCGCAACGGCTGGCGCAGGCCATCGGGCGCGCGGAGCGCATCGTCATCGTCGCCGACTACGATGCCGACGGCGCCACGGCGTGCGCGGTCGGCGTGCGCGGCCTGCGCGCGCTGGGCGCCGACGTCGACTTCATCGTGCCCAACCGCTTCGAGTTCGGCTACGGCCTGACGCCGGAAATCGTCGCGCTCGCCGCAAAGCGACGGCCCCACCTCATCGTCACCGTCGACAACGGCATTGCGAGCGTGGACGGCGTGGCCGCCGCGGCCGCGCACGGGATCGACGTGCTGGTCACCGACCACCACCTGCCGGGGCCCGCACTGCCCGCGCCCGCGATCATCGTCAATCCCAACCAGCCGGGGTGCGGATTTCCGAGCAAGCACATCGCGGGCGTGGGCGTGATGTTCTACGTGCTGCTGGCCACGCGCGCGCTGCTGCGCGACCGCGGCGCGTTCGCGGCGCGCGCCGAGCCCAACCTTGCCGACCTGCTCGACCTCGTGGCCCTCGGCACCGTCGCCGACGTCGTGCGGCTCGACCAGACCAACCGCGTGTTCGTCGAGCAGGGGCTCGCGCGCCTGCGCGCCGGTCGCGCGCAGCCCGGCGTCCTCGCGCTGTTCGCCGTGGCCGGCCGCGACCACCGGCGCGCCACCGCGTTCGACTTAGGCTTCGTCGCGGGACCGCGGCTCAACGCGGCCGGACGCCTCGCGGACATGACGATCGGCATCCGCTGCCTGCTGGCGACGACCGCGGCCGAGGCCGCACCGCTGGCGGCGGAGCTCGACCGCCTGAACCGCGAGCGGCGCGAGGTCGAGGCCGCGATGCAGGAGGAGGCGCTGGCGGACCTGGCCGATTTCGCGGACGCGCCGCCGGCGGATCAGTGCACGCTGTGCCTGTTCCGGCCGGAATGGCACCAGGGCGTGGTGGGCATCGTCGCGTCGCGCCTCAAGGACCGGTTCCATCGTCCCGCCGTCGTGTTCGCCCGCGCCGCGGACGGGGAACTCCGCGGGTCCGGGCGCTCGATCCGCGGCTTTCACCTGCGCGACGCGCTCGACCTGGTCGCCAAGCGCGCGCCGGGGACGATCACGCGCTTCGGCGGCCATGCGTTCGCGGCCGGGCTGACCCTGCCGGAAGCGGCGCTCCCGGCGTTCCGCGCCGCGTTCGAAGCCGCCGCCCGGGAGCGGCTCACGCCTGCCGACCTCGCGGCCACCTGCGAGACCGACGGCGCGCTCGCGCCGGGCGAGCTGACGTTCGCGCTCGCGCAGTCGCTCCAGCAGCAGGTCTGGGGACAGGGGCTGCCGGCCCCCGTCTTCGACGACACGTTCGCCGTGCGCGGCAGCCGGATCGTCGGCGGCCGCCACACGAAGCTTTCGCTGGAGCGCGACGGCGAGCGCTTCGACGCCATCCTGTTCGGGCACGCCGAGCCGCTGCCCGGCCGGATTCGCGCCGCCTACCGGCCCGGCGTCAACGAGTGGCAGGGCAGCGCGAGCCTCGAACTCACGATCGAGCACTGGCTGCCCGCGGCCTGACGCACTGCGGCGCCCCCCGGCGCGGGGCGCAGCAAACACTGCGGCGCCCGCGGCCCGTGCGTCGACGTTCGGTCACCCGTGCCGAGAGTCGGTCATCGACTGCAAACCACTGTTTTGCATATGTTTTTCATGTAAGTGATCGCTGACACACGGCCGCTCCGCGGTCGCGCGCCCCACCCTTGTGCATTGCACCACCCGCGACTATAGTTCGAAGGTTTACCCGGGCTGCGGCCACGCCGGCCGCGCCGGGGACGGACACGAGGGGAGCGCCATGCGGTTGTCTGGAAAGGTTTCGATCATCACCGGCGCGGGGCAGGGCATCGGCCGCGCGACGGCGCAGAAGTTCGCCAACGAGGGCGCCAGGGTCGCGGTCTGCGACATCAACCTCGACGCCGTCGGGGAGACGGTCGGGCTGGTCGAGGCCGGGGGCGGCGAGGCCGCAGGATTCCGGGTCGACGTCACCGACAAGGACAGCATCGCGGCGATGGTCGCCGGCGTGATGGCCAAGTGGGGCCGCATCGACACGCTGGTCAACAACGCCGGCATCGTGCAGGACGCGCAGTTCAAGAAGATGAGCGACGACCAGTTCGACCGCGTCATCGACGTCAACCTGAAGGGCGTCTACAACTGCACGAAGGCGGTCGTCGACATCATGCTCGCCCAGAATTCGGGCTGCATCCTCAACGCGTCCTCGATCGTGGGCATCTACGGCAATTTCGGCCAGACCAACTACGCGGCGACCAAGTTCGGCGTGATCGGCATGGTGAAGACCTGGGCGCGCGAACTCGGCCGCAAGGGCATCCGCGCCAACGCGATCTGCCCCGGGTTCGTCGAGACGCCGATCCTGGCCTCGATGCCGGAGAAGGTCGTGCGGATGATGGAGGACCGCGTGCCGATGGGCCGGCTCGCGAAGCCCGAGGAGATCGCGAACACCTACGCGTGGCTCGCGTCCGACGAGGCGTCCTACATCAACGGGGCCGTCATCGAGGTTTCCGGCGGCGTGACGATTTGACCCGTAGCACTTACGGGTCAATCCCGAGCGAAGCGAGGGACCTGCTGTTGGTTCCCCCGTCGAAGCCCCTACAACTTAAGTCCGATTTCCCCGACGCGCGCCTCGCGCGGTAGCATTCCGGCTCGCTCCGACTCATTCGCGAGGCTGTCGATGATCCTCCGCCTGACCGCAACCCTGCTGGCCGCCGCCGCGCTGGCGGCCGCACCGCCGGCCGCCGGCCAGTCCCACTCGGCGAAGTTCCAGCCGGGCAGCAACTACATCTGCCCGAACAACACCGACTCCGGCCTCGACTGCTATCTCGACGCCGTGGTCCACCTCTACACGATGTGCCGGCACGTCAAGAGCATCGAGATCATCGAGTTCGGGCTGCCGGCCGCGCAGGAAGGCGTCAACGGCGCCAAGAGCGAGTACTGCGTCGACAAGCAGAAGATCAACATCGTGCGGCCGTACCAGGCGGCGCTGAAGGAAGCCACCCCCTGGCGCGACGTGGTGGAGAACCTGCGCCACCTGCAGCAGTTCTGGCTCGACGCGATGGTCGCGCTGAAGTGGGACAGCAAGGAGTCGCGCGAATCCTACGAGGACCGCGTGATCCAGGTGTACGACGATCTGTCGTGGAAGATCGACGCCGTGCGCGTCGCGTACACGACGGCGCCGGAAGCGGCGGCAGCCGCCGTCGCCGCGACACCGAAGGCCCGGCCGAAGGCGAAGACCGCCGCCAAGGCGAACTGAGCGCCGTCGTGACCGGCGCCGCGGTGACCGCCCTCGGCGGCGCGCCGTCCGCCGACGACCCGGCGCTCGACGCCATCTTCCGCGACGGCGGCACGCTGGCGACGTCGCTGCCCGGATTCCGCTTCCGCCCGCAGCAGCTCGCAATGGCACAGGCGATCGCGCGGACGATCGCCGAGCGTGGCCAGCTCGTCGCCGAAGCCGGCACCGGCACCGGCAAGACCTTCGCGTACCTCGTCCCCGCGCTGCTGTACGGCGGCAAGGTGATCGTCTCCACCGGCACCAAGACGCTGCAGGATCAGCTCTTCGAGCGCGACCTGCCGCTGGTGCGCGACGCGCTGGCCGCGCCCGTGACGGTCGCGCTGCTGAAGGGCCGCGCCAACTACGTCTGTCATCACCACCTCGAGCGCGCGGCGCGCGAGGACCGCCTGCCGTCGCGCGACGACGTCCGCCACCTGCCGCAGATCGTCGCGTTCGCGCGCGCGTCGCAGCGCGGCGACCGCGCGGAGCTGGCCGATGTTCCCGAGCATGCGACGATCTGGCCGCTCGTGACGTCGACGCGCGACAACTGCCTCGGGCAGAACTGCGCGCACCACGCCGACTGCTTCGTGCTGAAGGCGCGCCGCGACGCGCTCGACGCCGACGTCGTCGTGGTCAACCACCACCTGTTCTTCGCCGACGTGATGCTGCGCGACGAGGGCGTGTCGGAGCTGCTGCCCAACTGCAACACGGTGGTCCTCGACGAGGCGCACCAGTTGCCCGACACCGCGACACTGTTCTTCGGAGAACAGGTGACGGCAGGCCAGTTGGGCGAGCTCGCGCGCGACGCGGAGGTCACCGCCCGCACCGCCGCGCGCGACGTGCCCGGCCTGCCCGACGCCGCCACCGAGCTCGCGCCGGCGATCCGCCGCCTGCGCCTCGCCGCCGGCGACACGCCGGCCAAGCTCGCGCGCGACGCCGCGCTGGCGCGCGAGGGCTTCGCCGCGGCGCTCGACGGCCTCGCGGCGGCGCTCGACCGGCTCGCGACGGAGATGGGCCACTTCGCCGAGCGCGGTGAGGAGCTGGCGCAGGTCGCGCATCGCGCGGAAGCCGCCGCGCGGCAGGTCGCGCGCTGGCGCGACGGCGCCGACGCGATCCCCGACTCGCCCGAGGACGTGCAGGCGTGGATCCGGTGGATCGACGTGACGCCGCACGGGTTCCAGCTGCAGGCGTCGCCGCTGTCGGTCGCCTCCCTGATGCGCCGGCAGGTCGAAGGCAGCGCGCGCGCCTGGATCTTCACGTCCGCCACGCTCGCCGTGGGCCGCGACTTCTCGCACTACACGGCGCAGCTCGGGCTCGAAGCGGCCGCCACCGGCGCGTGGGAGAGCCCGTTCGACTATGCGGAGCAGGCGCTGCTGTACGTGCCGCGCGGGCTGCCCGCGCCCAACACGCCCGCGCACACCGACGCCGTCGTCGACGCCGCGCTGCCGCTCGTCGCGGCCAGCGGCGGGCGCGCGTTCCTGCTGTTCACGTCGCTGCGCGCGCTGGCGCAGGCGCGCGAGCGGCTCGCCGCCGCCTTCGCGCGCGACGGCCACGCGTTTCCGCTGCTCGTGCAGGGCGACGGCTCGCGTTCCGAACTGCTCGTGCGGTTCCGCGAGCTCGGCAACGCCGTGCTGCTCGGCAGCGCGAGTTTCTGGGAGGGTGTGGACGTGCCCGGCGATGCGCTGTCGCTCGTCGTCATCGACAAGCTGCCGTTCGCCCCACCCGACGATCCGCTGCTGGCCGCGCGCCTCGAGCACCTGCGCGCCGGGGGCGGCAACCCGTTCATGGACTGGCAGCTGCCGCAGGCGGTGATCGCGCTGAAGCAGGGCGCGGGGCGACTGATCCGCACGGAGACCGACCGCGGCGTGCTCGCGATCTGCGACCCGCGCCTCATCGACAAGCCGTACGGCCGGCGGATCTGGCAGAGCCTGCCGCCGATGCGGAGGACGCGCGAGGAAGGCGAGGCGGTGGCGTTCCTGGCCGGAATGTGCGGCGGCGGATAGAAGCGCCGCGACCGGTCCGGGGTTTCCCGGCGCCGTCATGCATGCCGGCGCTTTCGTGTTGCGCCTCGGCCGTTTTCCCCGCGCCGCCAGGGACATGACGTTGACGCGTTCCGATCATGCGGCGTAGCCTGTCCACGCATCCGTCACCAACGCAACCGAAATCTCGCTGGGCGTCATGGCGGTGGTTCGCACGCGTGTGGCCGGGTATCCGGTGCCGTAACAGGAGGCGGAGATGGAACTGATACGCGCGGCTCAGATCCGGGAGTTCTCAAACTCCGGGGTAACGTCTCGCCAGCTGTTGTTTCCCGAGAACTCCTCGTCGACCCGTCTGACAATCACTCGCGTTACGGCCCCCCCGGGCCCCCCCCCCCCCCCCCCCGCCCCCCCGCCCCCCGGCGGGGCGGGGGGGCCCCCCCCCCCCCCGGCCGGCGCCCCCCGCCCCCGGGCCCCGGCCGCCCCGCCCCCGGGGGGGGGGGGTGCCCCCCGGGGGGGGCGGCCCCCCGGCCCCCGGGGCCCCCGGGCGCCCGGCCCCCCGCCCCCCCCCCCCCCGGCGCCCCCCCCGCCCGCGCCCCCCCGGGCCGGAAGGCGGCGGATACGCCCAACCAGGCGCTGCCGGGGACGCGCCGCAAGCGGCGCACCCCTAAAGCGTTTGCGTTGGGCGTCGCACCCGCGTCGGGAGCCCCACCGACCCGGTACTTGCCTGGCGCGGCCTTGACCTACTCGACGAAGAAGCCATGAGTCACATACGACGCCGGCAGCTTCTCATCGCCGCTGCTGCATTTGCCACGTCCTCATTCGCCCAACCGCGGCAAGAGGTTCGGCGTATCGGCTGTCTCTTCGGAGGATCACCGACAACGCACGGCCGAGCCCTTGATGCGTTCCGGATGGGACTCGCGGAGCATGGCTGGACCGAGGGACGGAACGTGGCAATCGAGGCGCGCTGGGCGGAAGGCAGAATGGAGCGCGTCCCTTCGCTTGCTGCAGAGCTCGTTGCATCGAATCCCGATGTAATCCTCACGGCGGCAAACCCCGTCATCGCCGAGGTCAGGAAGGCAACGCGGTCCATCCCCATCGTCATGGCCACGGGCGCCGATCCGGTCGGATGGGGTTTCGTTACCAGCCTGGCGCGTCCCGGCGGCAATCTGACCGGGCTGACCGGATTCTACGAGTCGACGCCCATCAAGATGCTCGAACTTGCGAGCGCCTTGGTGCCGCGCGGCGCTCACGTAGCAGCCATACTCGAAACGAATACGATCTTTTCGCGCGAGCGTTATCGCAATCAACTCACGGACAATGCACAGACACTCGGTCTCCAAATGCGAATTTTCGATGTTTCGAAGCGGGAGGATGTCGATCGCATCTTCGCGGTACTGGCGAAAGACCGGCCCGCCGCACTCATCGTGCTTCCGGGACCCATGATCTTTGCGCTCGGACGCGATCTGGTGAATGGCGCCGGATCGCTTTCGATTCCCGTAATCTACCCATTCGAGGAGATGACCGAAGCCGGCGGTCTCATGAGTTACGCGGCGGATCTTCTTGACAACTATCGGCGCGCCGCGCGTTTCGTCGACCGCATCCTCAGGGGCGCCAACGCGGGCGACTTGGCGATCGAGCAGCCGACGCGCCTGCGGCTCGCCATCAACATGCGCGCCGCGAAAGCGCAGGGAATCAGAATTCCGCAGTCGATCCTGCAGCGCGCGGATCGCGTCATGGAATGACGATCGGGAGCGCCGCTCGAATGCGGAGTGCGGAGTCCGAGAGGACGCCCGACCACGCGCCAAACCGTACGCTGTCCGGCGAGGCGGCGCCCAACCGGCAGCGCCGGTTGACTTGGTCGCGCCAATCGTCACGGGCAACACTCCTTGGTGGCTCGCAAACAGGACGCACCATGTCCAAGCTTCGCGTCGAGAGTTTCACGATTTCATTGGACGGCTTCGGCGCCGGCCCCGGCCAGGACCTCGACCATCCGCTCGGGGTGGGCGGCACGTCGCTTCACGGTTGGGCGTGGTCCACGCGGACCTTGCAGAAGGCGGTGCTCGGCAGCGAGAGCGGATCGACCGAAGGGATCGACGAGGACTACGCTGCCCGAGGCTTCAGGAATATCGGCGCATGGATCCTCGGTCGCAACATGTTCGGCCCCGTCCGCGGGCCTTGGCCGGACGAGAGCTGGCGCGGTTGGTGGGGAGAGAACCCTGTGTATCACGTCCCCGTGTTCGTGCTGACCCACCATGCACGAGCGCCGCTCGCGCTGGGAGGTGGAACCACCTTCCACTTCGTGACGGATGGCATTCACGCCGCGCTCGCTCGCGCCCGCGAAGCCGCCGAAGGAAAGGACGTTCGTCTTGGTGGCGGGGTCAACGTCATCCAGCAGTATCTTCGCCAGCGCCTGGTCGATGAAATGCATGTCGCCATTGCGCCAGTCCTCCTCGGATCCGGAGAGCGACTGTTCGAGGGGATCGACCTGCCTGCCCTGGGTTACGCATGCATCAGGCACGAGGCTTCGCCACTTGCCACCCACGTAGTCCTGTCGCGACAGCCAGGCCAATGACGTCCAGCGCGCGACGCAACCGGACCACCAACCGGGGCCGGCCTTGCCGTCCCGGGCCGGACGGTTGACCGCGACGTGGGCCGCCGAACGGGCAACGACTTCATCCGGGACCGACGCGGACGCTGCTTCCAATTGCGAGGGGGACCATCATGACCAGGATCGCAAAGAACACGATCTGCCTTTGGTTCGACCGCGATGCCGAGGAGGCGGCGCGGTTCTACGCCAGGACCTTTCCCGATTCGTCCGTCGGCGCGGTGCATCGCGCACCGGGCGACTTTCCTTCGGGCAAGGAAGGGGACGTATTGACCGTCGAGTTCACTGTGATGGGCATTCCCTGCCTGGGGCTGAACGGCGGGCCCGCGTTCAAGCACGATGAAGCGTTCTCGTTCCAGGTCGCGACCGAAGATCAGGCCGAGACCGATCGCTACTGGAGTGCGATCGTCGGCAACGGCGGCCGGGAAAGCGAGTGCGGCTGGTGCAAGGACAGGTGGGGCATCTCGTGGCAGATTACGCCCATTGCGTTGATCGAGGCGTACACCAGCCCTGATCTGTCCGCCGCGAAGCGGGCGTTCGACGCAATGATGACGATGAGGAAGATCGACATCGCCGCGATCGAGGCAGCCGTTCGTGGCTGAACGCAGGCGGCCCGGCAGGTGCACGTGTCCGATGGTGCTGCACGCCGCCGCAGGCGCCGATCGCCGCGCGATCGATGCGCCCGTTCGGCGCGGGCTCCCGCGACCTGGTTCCTGCAAGCGCTGTGCGGCGCGCACCGGCGCGACCGGCTGCAGGTCGGCAGGCCGACCGGCAGAGAGCGAACCTGCGGTCGCCAGGCACCGGCAACACCCGACGCGCGCGCCACACCGGTTTGCCGAGGATTTTCCGGCAGGCCCCCGCTGCCTCACCCGATCCGGGAGCGAGCATGTTTGACCATGTCAAGATCGGCGTCAGCGACTACGCGGCGAGCAAGGCCTTCTTCCTGAAGGCGCTCGCGCCGCTCGGAGTGGCGGCCTGCTCCGAAGGTGAGCCGTCGTACGGAATCGAACTTTGCGGAAGGGGCGACGCTTCGTTGTGCCTGTACCAGGCCACGCAGAGGCCGGCCCCACTTCACATCGCGTTCGTCGCCGACACGCGCGAGCAGGTGGAGGCCTTCCATCGAGCGGCCCTGGCGGCAGGCGGAAAAGACAACGGCGCACCCGGCCTGCGACCCCACTATCACGCAGACTACTACGCGGCCTTCGTCATCGGCCCGGACGGGCACAACATCGAGGCGGTCTGCCACAGGCGCGAGGACTGACTCCGGCGCCAGCCCTGCCCATGGCGGTCCCCAGGTCGGATGCCCGCCCGATGCGCGCACGCAGGCGGTGACGTTGCGCCGGCGCTCGCGCCGCCCGTGCACGACCCGCCCGGGAAGCCATCGGTGCCCCGGCGACGACTGCGCGTCGCCGGGGCCGCAGCCGGAGGCGTCAGCCCATCACCGGCGCGCCACGGGACGTCAGGCCCGCGCCGGGCCCGACCTCGTCAATCCCAGAACTTCCACCACGGTTTGTCGGCGAGCTGCCCGGTGGCCTGGACGCCGAAGCTCTCCTTCTCGCGCTCCCAGAACTTCCACCACGGGGTGAAGAGCGCGCCCGTCACGTACGGACTTTCCGGAAACGTCTTCACGAGGATCTGGTCGCTGTCGTCGGCGAGCTGCGCGATCCCGAGGTTGCGGTAGCTGCTGCGCAGGATCGCGAGTGCGCGCTCGTTCGCGGGCGTCTCCGGGAAGTTCACCAGCGCCCCCTGCGCGCGGTTGGCCGCCGCGACGAACGCGCCGCGCCGGTAGTAGTACGACGCGACGTTGACCTCGTAGGTCGCCATCGCGTTGGTCAGGTAGCGCATCCGCGCGATCGAGTCCTGGTAGTACTGGCTGTCCGGGAAGCGCGTCGTCAGCTCCTTGAACGCGGCGAACGAGGCGCGCATCTCCTTCGGGTCGCGCTCCGAGAGGTCGAGCTCGTACACGTAACCCAGGATTCCCTGGTCCTCGCGGAAGTGGACGAGGCCCTTCAGGTAGAACGCGTAGTCGACGTTCGGGTGGTTCGGATACGTGCGGATGAACCGGTCGGCGGCGGCGACGGCTGCGGCCGTCTCGTTCGCCTTCCAGTTGGCGTACGCGGACTCGAGGATCGCCTGCTGCGCGTACCGGCCGTACGGGAAGCGCGCCTCCAGCTGCTCGAAGAGCTTGGTCGCCCGCGTATAATTGCCCTGCACCAGCGCCTCGTGCGCCGACTGGTAAAGCCGGTCCGCCGACCAGCTCGCCGTCTCGTCCTTGACCTCGGGGAACAGGCCGCAGCCTGCGAGCGTGAACGCGAGCGCCGCGGCCGCGGCAAGCGCGCGCCACGCGCGGTGGAACCGGAGTTGCGGAAGCGTCACGGGCCGGGGCCTCGAAGCGACATTGAGCCGCGCATTATAACTCCCGCCCCATGCCGCCGGCGCAAGCGCACGCTGCCCGTCCCCCGCACCGCCTCACGGTGCCGGCCGTGCTCGCGGGCATGCGGCTCGACCATGCGCTCGCGCAACTGCTGCCGCAGCACTCGCGCAACCGGCTGAAGAGCTGGATCGAAGCGGGGCAGGTGCGCGTCGACGACACGGCCGTCGTCGCGCCGCGGCACAAGCTGCGCGGCGGCGAGTCGGTGACCGTCACCGAACTGCCGGCCGTGGCCGACGCGCGCATCGTGGCCCAGCCGATCGCGCTGCCGATCGTGCACGAGGATGCCGCGCTCATCGTCGTCGACAAGCCGCCCGGCCTCGTCGTGCACCCCGGTGCCGGCAACCGCGACGGAACGCTGCAGAACGCGCTGCTGCACCACGCACCGTCGCTCGCGACGGTGCCGCGCGCCGGCATCGTGCACCGCCTCGACAAGGACACGAGCGGCCTCATGGTCGTCGCGAAGACACCGGAGGCGCAGCTCGATCTCGTCCGCCAGCTCGCCGCGCGCACGGTGCAGCGTGAATACGCCGCCATCGTCCACGGCGACCTCGCGCGCGCGACGACCGTCGACGCGCCGATCGGCCGCCACCCGACGCAGCGCACCACGATGGCCGTCGTCGCCGCCGGCCGGCCCGCGCGCACGCACGTCGACGTCGTCGAGCGCTTCGGCTGCGCGACGCTCGTACGCTGCCGCCTCGAGACCGGGCGCACGCACCAGATCCGCGTCCACCTGACCGCGCTCGGGCATCCGCTCGTCGGCGATCCGACGTACCGTGGCCGCCGCGTCGCCGCGCGCGGATTGCCGCCGGAGGCACTCGCCTTCGCGCGGCAGGCGCTGCACGCGCAGCGGCTCGGCCTCGTGCATCCGCTCACGCACGCGCCGATGCAGTGGGAGTCCCCGCCGCCCGCCGATTTCGCCGCGCTCGTGGGCGCGCTGCGCGCCGCGGCGCGGCAGGAGCCCGCGTGACGGGCGCATCGCCGCGCACGCGGCTCGCGCAGCAGGGCCTCGACTGGATCGTGCCGGCGTGGCACGGCCCCGAGCGTGTGTGCGCGCTGTTCACCACGCGCGACGGCGGTCACGCGGCGGCCGACTTCGACGCCGGTCCCGCGCATCCGACCGCCGACGAGGTCGCCGGCAACGTCGGCGAATGCCGCCGCCGGCTGCGTGCGTGGCTGCCGGCGGACCCGGTGTGGCTCGAGCAGGTGCACGGCCGCGACGTGGTCGCGGTCGACGCGGCAGGTGCGGACGCGCTGCGCGCCGCGCCGCCGCGGGCCGACGCCGCGCTCACGCGCTCCCCCGGCGTCGTGCTGTCCGTGCGCGTCGCCGATTGCCTGCCGGTGCTGCTCGCCGACCGTGCGGCGAGCGTGGTCGCGGTCGCGCACGCGGGCTGGCGCGGGCTTGCCGCCGGCGTGCTCGAGACGACCGTCGCGGCGATGCAGGCGGCGCCGGGCGACATCGCGGCGTGGATCGGCCCCGCGATCGGCCCGCGCGCGTTCGAGGTCGGCGCCGACGTGCGCGACACGCACTGCGCGGACGACGCCGGCGCGTCCGCGCACTTCGCGCCGGTCGCCGCCGGCAAGTGGCTCGCCGACCTGCCCGCGCTCGCGCGCCGGCGCCTGGCCGCCGCCGGCGTGGCCGACGTGGTCGTCGACGGTGCGTGCACGCACGCGGAGGCCGCGCGCTTCCACTCGTGGCGGCGCGACCGGACCCGCGGCCGGATGGCGCTGGTCGCGTGGCTCGCGCCGTGAAGCGCGGGCGCGTGCGTCCGCGTCGATGCTGAGGTCGCGTCCGCGCTGGTAGAATGCACGGCGGTTGCAGCGTGCCCCACGCGCGCGGCGCACGCGTTCCCATGAGCACTACGCTCGCATCCATTCTCGCCGCCGCGGTGGCGGGCGGCATCCTCGCCACGCTGGCGGCGGCCGCCACGCTCGCGCTGCACGCCCGCTGGATCCCGCGGCTGGTGTCGTTCGCCGTCGGCGCGCTGCTGGGAGCGGTCTTCCTCGAGATGCTGCCGCACGCGCTCGAGGACGGCGACGCCGGGCACGTGATGACCACCGTGCTGATCGGCCTGCTCGCGTTCTTCCTGCTCGAGCGGCTCGTGCTGTGGCGCCACGCGCACGGCCACGCCGAGCACAGCGATGATGCCGACGAGACCGAACACGACCACGCGCTGCACGCGCAAGCGCCGGGCGACGGCGGCCGCTCCGGGCTCATGATCCTCATCGGCAACGCGGTCCACAGCTTCTGCGACGGGATCGTGATCGCCGCGGCATTCCTCACGGACGCGCGGCTGGGCATCGCCACGACCGTCGCGATCGTCGCGCACGCGGTGCCGCAGCAGGTCGGCGACTTCGCGGTGCTGATCCACTCCGGGTTCACGCGGCCGCGCGCTTTCGCGTACAACGTCGCCGCCGGCGGCGCGACGCTGGCCGGCGCGCTGGCCGGCTACGCGGCGCTGGCGCAGATGCAGCAGGCGCTGCCGACGGTGCTCGCCGTCGCGGCGGCCAGCCTGCTCTACGTCGCCGTCGCCGACCTGATCCCGAGCCTGCACCGGCGGCCGGAGCCGATCGAGACCGCACGGCAGATGCTGCTGATCGGGCTGGGCGTGGGCATCATCGCCACCGTGCACGCGCTGCTCGAGCACTAGCGCCTGCGGCGCGCGGCGAGCCAGACGACGAGCGCTACGGGCGCCACGCCGACGCCCGCGAAGAACAGGATGGCGGCGAGCGGCGACGACAGCGCGAGCGCCATCGTGCCGATGACGAACAGCCAGCCGATGATGACGACGTGCATCGCGAGCGCGCGTTGAGGTCCTGCGCCGCGCACGATACCATCACGGTCGGCCGGCGGCGCTTCGCCGCGCGGCCGCCGATGTGACGACCCCACCGACGATGGCCCCCCTGGATCCGGCAACCCCGCAATCGTGGGCCGACCTCGCGGGCGAGTGGCAGCGCGCGCAGGCCGCGTGGGCGCAGTGGTGGCGCAGCGCGGCCGCGCCCGCGGCCGCGCCGCCCGCGGAAGCCGCGGCGGGACCGGCGGCGCACGCGGCCACGGACGTGGCGCGCCTCAACGCACGGTTGCGCGAACGGTTGCAGGCGCTGTGGCAGGCCGTCGCCGACGCGCCGCGGCACGCGGGCCGGGTCGCCCAGGTGGTCGCGCCGCCGCCGGGCGACCGCCGCTTCCATGCACCCGCCTGGCGCGAGCAGCCGTTCTTCTCGCTGCTGATGCAGTCGTACCTGCTGTACGCCGATTACCTGCGCGAGCTCGCGCACGCGGCGCCGCTGCCGCCGGAGGAGAGGCGGCGGCTCGAGTTCGCGACGCGCCAGTACGTCGACGCCATCGCACCGACGAACTTCCCCGCGACCAATCCGGAGGTGCTCGCGAAGGCCATCGCCACCGAAGGCGAGAGCCTCGTGCAGGGACTGCGCAACCTCGCCGACGACGCGAAGCGCGGCCGGATCACGATGACGGACGAGCGCGCGTTCGCCGTCGGCCGCAATCTCGCGATCACGCCCGGCAGCGTCGTGTACCGCAACGAACTGATCGAGCTGATCCAGTACGACGCGGTCACGCCGACCGTGTGCCGGCGGCCACTCCTGATCGTGCCGCCGTGCATCAACAAGTACTACATCCTCGACTTGAAGCCCGAGAATTCGTTCGTCGCGTGGGCGGTCGCGCAGGGACACACGGTGTTCATGATCTCGTGGCGCAACGTCCCGCCCGAGCAGGGCGCGCTGACGTGGGACGACTATCTCGAGCGAGGCGTGCTGGCCGCCATCCGCCTGGCCCGCGAGATCGCGGGCAGCCGGACCGTCAATACGCTGGGGTTCTGCGTCGGCGGCACCCTGCTCGCGAGCGCGCTTGCCGTGCTCGCGGCCCGGCGCGACGCCAGCGTGACGAGCGCAACGCTGCTCACCACGATGCTCGATTTCGCCGACCCCGGCGACATCGGCGTGTACGTCTCGCGCGAGCTGCTCGCGGCGCGCGAGCCGCAGCTCGCTGCCGGCGAGCGCGTGCACGGCGGCGAACTCGCCAGCGCGTTCGCGAGCCTGCGGGCGAACGAGCTCGTGTGGAACTACGTCGTCGGCAACTACCTGAAGGGCGAGACGCCGCCGGCGTTCGACCTTCTCTACTGGAACGGCGATTCGGCGAACCTGCCGGGCCCGATGTACGTGTACTACCTGCGCAACCTGTACCTCGACAACCGGCTGCGCGAGCCGGGCGCGCTGACGATGCTGGGCGAGCGCGTGGACCTGTCGCGCATCCACGTGCCGGTCTACGTCTACGCGTCGCGCGACGACCACATCGTGCCGTGGCGCGCCGCGTACCGGACGACCGCGCTGGTAGGCGGCGACGTGTCGTTCGTGCTGGGCGCCTCCGGGCACATCGCCGGCGTCGTCAATCCGCCGCAGCCGCCGCGGCGCAGCTACTGGACGAACGACCTCGTCACCGACGCGCCGGACGACTGGCTCGCGCGCGCCGAAACCGTGCCGGGCAGCTGGTGGCCGCACTGGGGGCGCTGGCTCGCCGGCCACGGCGGACCGCAGCGGCCGGCGCCGCGCGGCGCCGGCAGCGACGCCTATCCGCCGCTCGATCCGGCGCCGGGGCGCTACGTCCTCGCACCGGCCTGAGGGTCAGACCCTCTGGCGCTTAAGGGTCAGACCCTTGCGCGCTGCGGTACCGCGCCACGGCGTTGAAACCTCGGATGCGTCCGAACGGCGGCATCAGGGTCTGACCCTCACCGGCGCAGGGGTCAGACCCTTTGGCGCTTGAGGGTCAGACCCTTGCGCGCTGCGGTACCCCGCCACGGGGTCGAAACCTCGGATGCGTCCGAACGGCGGCATCGGGGTCTGACCCTCACGAAGCCGCGGCGATGCGGCCGGCCGGCACGATCGGGGGCCGACCCTCACGCGACCACCGAGTCCCCCGCCTCCGGTGGAATCAGGTCGACGGCGTCGGTGATGACGGTGTCGACGCCCCACCCGAGAAGCTCCTTCGCGCGCGCCGGCTCGTTCGGCGTGTAGCAGCAGACGCGATACCCGAGACGATGCGCCGACGCCACGACTTCGGCCGTCAGCGCGTCGTGGTTCGTGTCGAGCGCCACGCAGCCGAGCCGCGCGAGGCGCTCCGGCCAGTCGGCGGGCAGCTCGTCGAGCAGCAGCGCGCGCGGCAGGCCCGGCACGGCTTCGCGCGCGGCGGCGAGCGCATCTTCCGCGAACGACGACAGGAGCGGCGGGACTTCCGCGTCGCGCCACAGCGACGCCGCGTCGAGCGCCACGGCGGCGCCGGTCTCGCGCTCGCGGCCCGGCGTGGGCTTGATCTCGACGTTGCACGCGACGCCGTGCGCGCGCGCCCAGCGCGCGACCGCCGCGAACGTCGGCAGCATCTCGCCCGCGTACTTCGCCGAGTGCCAGCCGCCGGCGTCGAGCCGCGACAGTTCGCGCCACAGCAGCGCATCGGCGCGACCGCGGCCGCTGGTCGTGCGCTCGAGCGTCGCGTCGTGCAGCAGGAACGCCACGTTGTCGGCGGCAAGCTTCACGTCGAACTCGACCATCCGGTAGCCGTGCGCGTGGCCGACGCGCATGGCGGTCAGCGTGTTTTCGGGCGCGAGCTTGCCCGCGCCGCGGTGCGCGCATAGCCGCGGGTACGGCCATCCGGCAAGTGCGGGCGCGGTCAAGGGGTCCGCCCGCGCGCGGCACCCACCGCTGCGCTGCGTTCCTGCGCGGCGCGTCTGCCCGCCTCGTTGCGCGGTGCTGCTGCCCGGGACGGGTCGGCGACGCTCATCGGATGCGCGCGCCGGTGGCGCTGTCGAACAGGAACACCCGCTCCGCGTCCGCGGTCAGGTGAATGGTCGCGCCTACCTCGAAGCGCAACTCGTGCGGCAGGCGCGCGACGATCGTGTCCGCGCCGTGGCCCAAGTGGATCAGCGTGTCGGCCCCCAGCTGCTCGACCATTTCGACGGTGCCCGAGAGCACGGCGTCGGCCGCCGGCGCCGGCCGCAGATGCTCGGGCCGCAGGCCGATCGTGACCGCGGCGCCGGCCGGCGCGCCGCCGGCGGCGGCGACGATCGCACCGCCTGCGAGCAGGGAGAAGCGCGCACCGCCGTCGGCGCGCGCCGGCAGGAAGTTCATCGCCGGGGAGCCGATGAAGCCGGCGACGAACATCGTGGCGGGATCCTCGTAGACGTCCATCGGCGTGCCGATCTGCTCGGCGCGGCCGGCATTCATCACGACCATCCGCTGCGCGAGCGTCATCGCCTCGACCTGGTCGTGCGTGACGAACAGACTCGTCGTTCCCAGGCGCCGATGCAGCTTCTGGATCTCGAAGCGCATCTGCACGCGCAGCTTCGCGTCCAGGTTCGACAGCGGCTCGTCGAACAGGAACACCGCCGGCTCGCGCACGATGGCGCGCCCCATCGCGACGCGCTGGCGCTGGCCGCCGGACAGCTGGCGCGGCTTGCGGTCCAGCAGCGGGCCGAGCTCCAGGATCTCCGCGGCGCGGTCGACCCGCGCCCTGATGTCGGCCTTTCCGAACCCGCGGATCTTGAGCCCGTAGGCCATGTTGTCGAACACGCTCATGTGCGGGTAGAGCGCGTAGTTCTGGAACACCATCGCGATGTCGCGATCCTTGGGCTCCAGCAGGTTGACCACGCGGTCGCCGATCACGATCTCGCCCGCCGTGATCGCCTCGAGCCCGGCCACCATGCGCAGCAGCGTCGACTTGCCGCAGCCGGACGGACCGACGATCACGACGAACTCGCCGTCGGCGACGCTGGCAGCGACGCCATGAATGATCTCGACGTCGCCGAAGCTCTTGCGGACGTCGCGAAACTCTACCCTTGCCATGATCAGAACACCCAGAACACGATGTAGGCGGCGGCGACCAGCATCGTGGTCAGCGCGACGAGGAAGATCCAGTCGACGATGCGCCCGAGCGACCACGCGCGGCGCGGCGACCGGGTGCGCAACGCCCACAGGATCAGGTAGACGCAGCAGACGAACAGCAGGGCGGCGAGTGCGATGACCTCGTCGGCAAGGGTCCGGTAGGTCGCCTCCGGCGTCCCGTATTCCATGAGACCCAGCGCCGCCATGCACAGTCCCGCCAGCGACGCCGTGACCGACAGCAGCCGGAGCAGGACGTCGCGGTCGCGCGCGACGTCCTGCGCGATCTGCGAGTCGTCGGCGGCGGGAATCATCGCGCGCTCATCGCCCGGTCACTTCTCGGTGTCCACGAGGCCCTTGACGAACCACTTCTGCATCAGCAGCACCACCAGCGCCGGCGGCAGCATCGTCAGCATCGCGGTCGCCATGATCAGGTTCCACTCGTTGGCCGCGTCGCTGCCGACGATCATGCGCTTGATGCCGATCACCGCCGTGTACATCGACTCGTCGCCGGTGATGAGCAGCGGCCACAGATACTGGTTCCAGCCGTAGATGAACTGGATCACGAACAGCGCGGCGATGCTGGTCTTCGAAAGCGGCAGGACCACGTCCCAGAAGAAGCGCATCGGCCCGGCGCCGTCGACGCGCGCGGCCTCCGCCAGCTCGTCGGGGATCGTCAGGAAGAACTGGCGGAACAGGAACGTGGCGGTGGCCGACGCGATCAGCGGCAGCGTCAGGCCGACGTACGAATTGAGCATGTCGAGGTCGGAGACCACCTTGAAGGTCGGGATGATGCGCACCTCGACCGGCAGCATCAGCGTGACGAAGATCATCCAGAAGAAGAACATCCGCAGCGGAAAGCGGAAGTAGACGATCGCGAACGAGGCGATGATGGAGATCGCGATCTTGCCGATCGCGATCCCCAGCGCCATCACCGTGCTGTTGAACAGCATCGTGGACACCGCCGCCTTGGAGCCGGTGGTGGAACCGGCGGTCAGCACCTGCGAGTAGTTCGCCATGAACTGGTCGCCCGGCACCAGCGGCATCGGCACCGACATGATCTCCTGCAGCGTCAGCGTGGAGGCGACGAAGGTGACGTACACGGGAAAGGCGACCGCCAGCACGCCGAGGATCAGCACGGCGTGCGAGGCGAAGGTCAGCAGCGGACGGTTCTCTACCATCGCCAGTCCGTCAGTAGTTGACCTTCTTCTCGATGAAGCGGAACTGCACGACGGTGAGCACGATGACGATGAACATCAGGATCACCGACTGCGCCGACGAGCCACCGAGGTCCGATGCCTTGACGCCGTCGTGGTACACCTTGTACACGAGGATCTGCGTGGACGTCCCCGGCCCGCCCTGCGTGGTCGCGTCGATGATGCCGAACGTGCCGAAGAACGCGTACACGACGTTCACCACCAGCAGGAAGAACGCCGTCGGCGACAGCAGCGGGAAGACGATCGTCCAGAAGCGCCGCCCGGGCCCGGCGCCGTCGATCGCCGCCGCCTCGATCAGCGATCTCGGGATCGACTGCAGGCCGGCGAGGAAGAACAGGAAATTGTAGCTGATCTGGTTCCACACGGCGGCCATCACGACCAGCAGCATCGCCTGGTTGCCGTTGATGATCCAGTTCCAGTCGATGCCGAGCCCCTTCAGCACGTAGGTGACGATGCCGATCGAAGGCGCGAACAGGAAGGCGTAGAGCACGCCGGCGATGGCGGGCGCCACCGCGTACGGCCAGATCAGCAGCGTCTTGTAGCCGACCGCGGCGCGCACCACGCGGTCGGCCATGACGGCGAGCAGCAGCGCGATCGCGATGCCGATGCCCGCGACCAGCACGCTGAAGATCGCCGTGACCCGGAACGAGTTGAGGTAGACCGGATCGCGGAACAGGTGGACGAAGTTCTGCAGGCCGACGAACTGCGACTTGAGCCCGAAGGCGTCCTGCAGCTGGAACGAGTACCAGACGGCCTGCGTCGCGGGCCAGAAGAAGAAGATGACCGTGATCGCGATCTGCGGCGCGACCAGCACATACGGCAACCACGCCGAGCGAAAGACGACGCGCTTTTCCATGGAAAAAGGGCGCCGCGGCGCCCTTTCCGGTCAGCTGGCTATTTGTTCGCCGCCTCGAACTGGCGCAGGATCTCGTTGCCGCGCTTTACGGCGTCGTCGAGCGCGGCCTTCGGCTCCTTCTTGCCCGCGAACGCGTTCTCGAGCTCTTCCTCGATCACCGTGCGGCCCTGGACGAAGTTGCCGAAGCGCAGGCCCTTGGAGTTCGCGGTCGGCACGTTGTTGGTGAGCTGCCGCACCGGCATGTCCGCGCCCGGATTCTTGTCGTAGAAACCGGACTTGCGCGTCAGCTCGTACGACGCCTGCGTGATCGGCACGTAGCCGGTCGACGTGTGCCACTCCATCTGGATCTCCGGCTGCGACAGGAACGCCAGGAACTTGGCCACGCCCTTGTACTCGTCGGGCTTCTTGCCGCCCATCACCCACACCGATGCCCCGCCGATGATGGAGTTCTGCGGCGCGCCGGGGACGTCGTCGTGGTACGGGATGAAGTTGATCGACCAGTCGAACTTGGCGGCCTTCTTGATGCCCGCCTGGGCGCCCGCGCTGCCGCTGAACATCGCGCACTCGCCGCTGGAGAACTTGGCGTCGCCCTGGTTGGTCCGCCCCGCGTAGGTGAAGAGGCCTTTCTTGGACATGTCGCTCAGCATCGCGATGTGGCGGACGTGCAGCGGCGAGTTGATCGTGAACTCCGTGTCGAGCCCGCCCATGCCGTTCTGCTTGGTGCCGATCGGCACGTTGTGCCAGGCGCTGAAGTTCTCGATGTGCATCCAAGACGGCCAGCTGGTCGTGTAGACGCACTCCTGCCCCGAGGCCTTGAGCTTCTCCGCCGCGGCCAGAAGCTCCTTCCAGGTGCGCGGCGCCTTGTTGGGATCGAGTCCGGCCTTCTTGAACGCGTCCTTGTTGATGTAGAACATCACCGTCGAGCTGTTGAACGGGAACGACAGCATGTTGCCCTGCAGGTCCGTGTAGTAGCCGGTGACGGTCGGCAGGTAGGCCTTGGGGTCGAACGGCTCCTTGGCGTTCGCCATCACCGTCGCCACCGGCACGATCGCGCCCTTGGCCGCCATCATCGTGGCCGTGCCCACCTCGAACACCTGCAGCATGTGCGGCGCATTGCCCGCGCGGAAGGCCGCGATCGCGGCGGTCATCGACTCCGGATAGGATCCCTTGTAGGTCGGGACGATCTTGTAGTCCTTCTGGCTGGCGTTGAACTTGTTCGCCAGGCCATTGAGCGCCTCGCCCAGCGCGCCGCCCATCGAATGCCACCACTGGATCTCGACCTGGGCCTGCGCCGACGCACTGCCGGCGGACAGCGCGGCGACGAGGGCGATTCGCGCCAGATTCCGGGAAATACGGGTCATGGGTTCCTCCTGAGTGTCAAGCCGGGAAGCTTGCCTTGTTGTGGTTACGATTCTATTGCAAATGTGACAACTGTCACAAAGGAACTTCGCCGGCGCGGGACGGCGCCCCCGGGGCCGCGGACGCGCAGCCCCGGGACGACGCGGTGCGAGGCGGCAGGGGCGGCGCGGAGCGGGCACCCGGCCCGCGGCCGCCCGGCGCCGGGCCGGGCTCAGTCGGCGTGCCCCGGCTGCGGACGCGGCACGTGCGCCGCGATGGCCGCCGGCACCTCCTCCATGCCGTGCGCCTCGACGTGCGCCCGCCGCGCGACCAGCGAATAGGCGACCGGGACCACGAACAGCGTCAGCACCGTGCCGAACGCCATCCCGCCGACGATCACCCAGCCGATCTGAGTGCGCGACTCGGCGCCGGCGCCGGTCGCGAGCGCGAGCGGCACCGCGCCCAGCACCATCGCGCCGGTCGTCATCAGGATCGGGCGCAGCCGCAGCGTCGCCGAGTCGACGATCGCCGTCATCAGGTCCTCGCCCTTCGCGCGCAGCTGGTTCGCGAACTCGACGATCAGGATGCCGTGCTTGGTGATGAGCCCGACCAGCGTGATGAGGCCCACCTGGCTGTAGATGTTGAGCGTGCCGCCGGTCAGCCAGAGCGCGAACAGCGCGCCGGTCATCGACAGCGGCACCGACAGCATGATGACGAACGGGTGCGCGAAGCTCTCGAACTGCGCGGACAGCACGAGGTAGATGAAGAAGAGCGCCAGCACGAAGGTGAAGTAGATCTCCGTGCCCGACGCGCGGAACTCGCGCGACTGCCCGTCGAGGCTGGTCTGCGCGGTCGGCGGCAGCACGCGCTTCGCCACCTCGTCCAGCGCCTTCAGCGCGTCGTCGATCGTGTACCCGGGCGCCAGCGTGCCGGTGACCTTGACCGCGCGCAGCCGGTTGAAGTGGTTGAGCGACTGCGGCGCCACGCCCTCCCTCACGTCGACGAGGTTCGCGAGCTGCACCATGCCCCCGTCGCGCGCGCGCACGTAGATCTCGCTGATGTCGGCGGGCGTGGCCCGGTCGAGCGGCGCGACCTGCACGACGACGTCGTACTGTTCGCCGTCGCGCTTGAACCGCGTGACCTGGCGGCCACCCAGCATCGTCTCCAGCGTGCGGCCGACGGTGTCGACGTTGACGCCGATGTCGCCCAGCTTGTCGCGGTTGATGTTGACCCGTACCTCGGGCGTGTTCAGGCGCAGGTCGATCTGCAGGTTCTGCACGCCGGGGATCTTGCGCGCCTCCTCCAGGAAGCGGTCGACGACGCGCTGCAGCTCGGGGTACGGCACCTGCGACATGATCACGTACTCGATCGGCGTCGAGCGGAAGCCCTGGCCGAGCGACGGCGGGTTGATCGGGAACGCGAGCGCGCCGGGAACGGACGCGAACTTCGGCCGCAGCTCGTCGGCGATCCGCTGCTGCTTCTTCGTGCGCTCCTCCCACGGCTTCAGCCGCAGGATCGCATTGCCGTCGACGACGGTCGGGAAGCCGGAGATCGCGGTGAATGCGAACGCCTCCGGTACGCCCGCGTAGAACGCCTCGATGGGCTTCAGCTGGTCGGCCGTGTACTGCGGCGTCGAGCCCTGAGGCGCGGAGACCAGCCCGAAGATCACGCCGCGGTCCTCGATGGGCGTCAGCTCCGACTTCAACGTCAGGAACAGCACGCCGCCCGCAGCGAGAGTCGCCAGCCAGCCGATGCCGACGACCCAGCGGGCATGCAGCGCGGCGGTCAGCAGCCGGCGGTAGCCCCGCGTGAACGCCTCGAAGCCGGCCTCGATCCGGTTGTAGAGCCACGAGTGCTTCGCCTCGTGCCTGAGCAGCAGCGAGCACATCATCGGTGTCAGCGTCAGCGCGACGAACCCCGAGACCATCACTGCGCCGGCCAGCGTCAGCGCGAACTCGATGAACAGCCGCCCCGTGCGGCCGGTCGCGAAGGCGAGCGGCGCGAACACCGACGTCAGCGTCAGCGTCATCGCGATGACGGCGAACGCGATCTCCTTGCTGCCCTGCATCGCCGCCTGCATGCGCGGCATCCCGCTCTCGATGTGGCGGTAGATGTTCTCGAGCACCACGATCGCGTCGTCGACGACGAGACCGATCGCGAGCACCATCGCGAGCAGCGTCAGCGTGTTGATCGTGAAGCCGAAGAAGTACATCAGCGCGAACGCGCCGACCAGCGAAACCGGGATGGTGACGATCGGGATGATCGTCGCGCGCAGGCTGCGCAGGAAGAAGAAGATCACCAGCACGACCAGCAGGATCGCCTCGCCGACCGTCCAGAACACCGCCGCGATCGAGCGGTCGATGAACACCGACGTGTCGTAGGCGACGACGAGCTTCATCCCCGGCGGCAGGTTCTCGTTGATCCTGTCGACCTCCGCCCGCACGGCGACGGACAGCTCCAGCGGGTTGGCGACCGCCTGCTTGACCACGCCGATGTTGAGCGACGGGTTGCCGTTGTAGCGCGAGATCACCCGCTCGTCGAGTGCGCCGATCGCGACCGAGCCGACGTCGCGGATGCGCACCGGGTAGCCGCCGACGTTGGCGACGATGATCTGCCCGAACTGCTCGGGCGACTGCAGGTCCGTCTCGGCGACGACGGTGAACTCGCGCGCGGTCGACTCGATGCGTCCGGCCGGGATCTCGGCGTTCTGGCGGCGGATGGCGTCCTCGACGTCCTGCACGGTCAGCCGGTAGCCGGCGAGCCGGGTGCGGTCGAGGTTCACGCGCATCGAAACCTGCCGCTCGCCGAAGATGCGCACGTCGGCCGCGCCGGGCAGCACCGACAGCCGCGGCTTGATGTAGCGCGCCACGTAGTCGGACGCCTGCAGCGGCGTCTGCGACCCTGCCTGCACGGCGATGTACATGACCGGGAAGGCGTCGGCTTCGACCTTCGCGATCACCGGCTCGTCGACCGCCTCCGGCAACCGGGCCCGCACCCGCGCGACCTTGTCGCGCACGTCCGCGGCGGCGGAGTCGGGATCGCGCGTCAGCCGGAAGCGGACGTTGATGTTGCTGCGCTCGGAGCGGCTCTGCGACGTCATGATCTCGACGCCTTCGATGCCGGACAGCGAGTCCTCGAGGATCTTCGTCACCTGCGACTCGACCACCTCGGCCGACGCGCCTCGGTACGTCGTGTTGACGCTGACGACGGGCTCGTCGATGCGCGGGTACTCGCGCACCGACAGCCGCTGGTACGAGATGAGGCCGACCAGCAGGACGACGAGCGACAGCACCGTCGCGAACACCGGCCGCTTGATGCAGATCTCGGGCAGCGTCATCGTGACGTTCCGCGGGCGGGACCGCGCATCAGCTCTTCGGCGCGCGCGACGACGGGCCGTCGGCCTTCACCGGCGTGGCGGCGCCCGCCGGCGGCGCATCGGCGGCTGTCGCCTCCCTGCCCTTGCCGGCGTCGGCGCCCGCGACGCGAACCGCGCTGCCGTCGCGCACCTTGAGGTGGCCCGCCGTCACAACGGTGTCGCCCGGCGCGAGGCCGGACACCACCTCGACCCTGCCATCGCGCCGCTGCCCGGTCTCGACCTTCGTGCGCACGACCTTGCCGTCGACGACCTTGAACACGTACTGCTCGTTGCCCTGCGGCATCAGCGCCTGCTCGGGCACGACCAGCGCGTCGGCCTGCTGGCGCGTGATGAGGCGCACGCGCGCGAACATGCCCGGCCGCAGCGTCGTGTCCTGGTTGCGCACCTGCGCGCGGATCACGACCGACCGTCCGGCGGCGTCGACCAGCGGATTGACCGCGACCACCTTGCCGTCGAACGTGCTCCCCGGCAACGCGTCGAGCGTGACCTCGAGCGACTGTCCGACCTGCACCTGGCGCAGGTACGTCTCCGGCACGCGGAAGTCGACCTTGAGCGGGTCGATCGCCTCGAGGTTCACGAGGTCCGCGCCTTCCTTCACGTAGTCGCCGATGGAAACGGAGCGCAGCCCGATGATGCCCGCGAACGGCGCCTTGAGTTCGGTCTTCGCGAGCTTCGCCTCGGCGAGCTGCAGCGCGGCCTCGGCGACCTTGAGGTTGTTCTCCGCCTCGTCCCTCGCCTGGCCCGAGATGAAGCTGCGCTTCGCCAGGTCGACCGCGCGGTCGAACTTGGCGCGGGCGAGCGTGAGGTTCGCCTTCGCCTGCTGGACCTCCGCCTGCGGTATGGCGGGGTCGAGTTTCACCAGCGGCGCCCCCTTCGCGACGCGCTGCCCTTCCTGGAAGGTGATCGCGCTGATGCGTCCGGCGGTTTCCGGCCGCAACGTGACCGACTCGTCCGAGCGCAGGCTGCCCACGGCCGTGATGGTCTGGGGCATCGGCACCGTGGCGACCTTCGCCACCTCGACGGCGGTCGGCGGCGGCCCGCCCGCAGGCGCGCCCGGTCCACCCTTTCCCGGCGCCGACGCCGCGCCTCCCGGCCCGCCGGCGCCGCCCGCCGTCGGCATTGGCGGGCGCTGCGTGCCGAACCAGTAGCCGCCTCCGGCCGCGGCCAGCACCGCAACGATCACGACGACGGAAACGGCGGCTTTGCTCATCGGCTTAATGGTCACCTTGGCCTTGCGAGGGTCATGCCCGATCGGCAGGCACAATCGGGCATTATGCCCGCGTGCGCCGCCGGCCTCCAAACCCGCGAGGCCCGGCAGCGCGGCGATTGCTAGAATCCATCCGATCGCCCATTACCCGTGGAGTTCCTCGTGATCCAGCTGTTACATCGTGTTACACGCGGCCGCGGCGTCGCCGCCGCGCTCGTCGGTGCGCTCGCCTCGGGTGCCGTGCTGTTGCCGTCCGTCCCCGCGCACGCGCAGGCTTACCCGACGAAAACGGTGAAGATGGTCGTGCCGTTCCCGCCCGGCGGCTCGCTCGACATCACCGGCCGCCTGATCGCGCAGAAGCTGACCGAGGCCTGGGGACAGCCGGTCGTCGTCGAGAACAAGCCGGGCGCCGGCGGCAACATCGGTGCGGACCTCGTCGCCAAGTCGCCGGCGGACGGCTACACGATCCTGATGGGCGCGCTGTCGACGCACGCCGTCAATCCCAGCCTCTACAGGTCGATGCCGTACGACGCGGCGAAGGACTTCGTGCCGATCACGCTGATCGCGATCACGCCGAACGTCCTCGTCGTCAACGCGAATTCGCCGGTGAACGGCGTCAAGGAATTCCTCGCCTACGCGAAGGCCAACCCGGGCAAGCTGTCGTTCGGCTCGGGCAGCAACGGCAGCGCCGGGCACCTCGCGGGCGAGCTGTTCAAGGTCGAGACGGGCACGGATGCCGTCCACATCCCGTTCAAGGGCGCCGCGCCGGCGACGCAGGCGCTGCTCGCCGGCGACACGCAGTTCATGTTCGACAACCTCGCCAACGCGATGGCGCAGGTCAAGGCCGGCAAGCTGAAGGCGCTGGCCGTGACCACCGCCAGCCGCTCGCCGCTGGTGCCCGACCTGCCGACGATGGCCGAGGCGGGACTGCCCGGCTTCGACATCTCGACGTGGTACGGCTTCTTCGCGCCGGCGGGGACACCGCCGGCGATCGTCGCGAAGTGGAACGCCGACGTGGCGAAGATCCTGAACGCGCCCGACGTGCGGGCGAAGATCGTGGCGGACGGCGCCGAGCCCGCGCCGAACGCGCCCGAGCAATTCGCGCAGTTCATCGCGCGCGAGCAGGCGAAGTACGCGCGGATCATCAAGGCCTCGGGCGCGAAGGTGGATTGAGCGAAGGCAAAGGCTCACAGGAGGCGCAGAGACGCCGAGAACGGCAACCGGACGCCGCGTCCCGTGGCTCTTCTCGGTGACTCTGCGTCTGCGGTGATCGCCTTCGCCCGGAAGCGTCGACTCCGCGTCGTCGGTTGTGCCGACGTCGATCCGGTCAGTCGCGCCGCACGACGCTCCACGCGAGGACGGCCCAGCCGGCCAGGAACGCGACGCCGCCGAACGGCGTGATGGCGCCGAAGCCGCGCACGCCGGTGAGCGCGAGAACGTACAGGCTGCCCGAAAACAGCACGATGCCGGCGGCGAACAACCCGCCGGCGAGCGCAACGCCGCGGCGCCCGGGCCATTGCAGCCGCAGCAGCCCGACGCCGACGAGGGCAAGCGCATGCCACGCCTGGTACTGGACGGCAGTCTGCCAGACGGCCGCCATGTCCGGCGCGAGCCGTCCCTTCAGCGCGTGCGCGCCGAACGCGCCCGCCGCCACGGCGACGAACATCGCGACGGCCCCGAGCAGCAATGCAAGTCGAGCGCTCATTGCTCCGTGCGTTTGCCTATAGAATTCCGGTTCCGGCCCACTTCGCGTCACAGGATACCAACATGCCCATCGAACGCCGCCACGTCGGCAAGCGCCTGTCCGAGTGCGTCGTGCTCACCCCCGGCGGCGAGCGCCTGGTCTACCTCGCCGGACAGGTCGCGGACGACGGCAAGGCGGACATGGCAACGCAGACGAAGCAGGTGCTCGCGGCGATCGACCGCCTGCTCGCCGAGGTCGGCAGCGACCGGACGCGCCTCCTGTCGGCCACGATCTTCCTGCCCGACATGGCCGACTTCCCGACGCTCAACGCCGCGTGGGAAGCGTGGGTCGTGCCGGGCCACACGCCGGCGCGGGCGACGGTTGCGGCCGCGCTCGCGCACCCGGACTACAAGGTCGAAATCCAGGTGGTCGCCACCGCGCCCGCCTGACCCCAGGGACGCCTGCCGATGAACAATCTGTCCGCCCAGGCGATCATCGCCGCCACCGCGCGGCGCGACGCCGCGGCCGTCCCGTCCACCGCCGCGACGCTGCCGGTGACGCGCGCGATGTTCGACGAGCTGATGGTGCGCTGCTACGCGCCGGCCGACTTCGTTCCGGTGCGCGGCGAAGGCTCGCGCGTGTGGGACCAGGACGGGAAGATGTACATCGACTTCGCCGCGGGTGTCGCCGTGACGTCGCTCGGCCACTGCCACCCGGCGATGGTCCGCGCGCTGACCGAGCAGGCGTGCACGCTGTGGCACGTGTCGAACTGGTTCACCAACGAACCGGCGCTGCGGCTCGCGCAGCGCCTCGTCGACCACACGTTCGCCGAGCGCGCGTTCTTCTGCAACTCCGGCGCCGAGGCCAACGAGGCTGCGCTGAAGCTCGCGCGCCGCTACGCGCACGATCGCCACGGCAAGCACAAGTCGCGCGTGATATCGACGCTCAACGCCTTCCACGGTCGCACGCTCTTCACCGTGACGGCGGGCGGGCAGGCGAAGTACGCCGAAGGCTTCGGCCCGAACCCGGCCGGCTTCACGCACATTCCCTATAACGACGTCGCAGCGCTCGAGCGCGAGTTCGCCGCGCACGGCGCCGAGATCTGCGCGGTGATTCTCGAGCCGATGCAGGGCGAAGGCGGCATGACGCCCGGGACGCCGGCGTTCCTGCAGGCGGCGCGCCGATTGTGCACGGCGCACGGCGCGCTGCTGATCCTGGACGAAATCCAGAGCGGCATGGGCCGCACGGGCGCCCTCTTCTCGTACATGCAGAAGGGCGTCGTGCCGGACATCCTCACCAGCGCCAAGGGCCTGGGCGGCGGGTTTCCCGTCGGCGCGATGCTGACCACGTCGGAAATCGCGAGCGTGTTCGGGGTCGGCGTCCACGGCACGACCTATGGCGGCAATCCGCTCGCGTGCGCCGTCGCCGGCGCCGTGTTCGACGTGATCAACACGACCGAGGTGCTCGACGGCGTCAAGGCGCGGCACGCGCTGTACATCGAGGGCCTGAAGGCGATCAACGCGCGCCGCCGCGTCTTCTGCGACCTGCGCGGCGAGGGCGTGTGGCTCGGCTGCGAGCTCGACGCGCCGTGGAAGGGCCGCGCGATGGACGTCGTGCGCGCCGCCGCCGCCGCCGGCCTCATGGTGCTGGTCGCCGGGCCGGACGTCGTGCGCTTGGCACCGTCGCTGGTGATCTCGCTGGACGAGATCCTCGAGGGCCTGGCACGGCTGGAGACGGCGCTCGGGCAGGCGCTGGCGTAGCGCGGGAACGGCTTTTCACAAAGAGACGCAGAGGCGCAGAGGAAGGCGAACTCCTCTGCGCCTCTGCGTCTCCCTGTGGAACTTGAATTGCTACGCGCGCTACGCCGGCGGATGCCAGCCCGCGTCCGCCCAGAGTTCGCCGCTCACCGCGGAGTTCGCGAGCATGAAGCAGATCGCGTCGGCGATCTCGTCCGGGCGGATGAGCCGCGACAGCTGCGTGAACGGCAGGATGTGCTTGCTGATGTAGTCGTCGCCCATCGCGCGGACCATCGGCGTGTCGGTGAAGCCCGGATGGATCAAGCCGCAGCGCACGCCGTAGTACACGGCCTCCTTCATGATCGTCGCCGCGGCGCCCTCGAGGCCCGCCTTGGTGCTCGCGTACGAGATCTGGCCGCGGTTGCCCTGCGACGACACCGAGCCGATGAACACGATCGCGCCCTGCATGCCTTCGGACGGCTGCCACTTCTTCAGGCCGTTCGCGGCGCGCTCCTCGGCGATGCGCCCGATCATCTCGAGCGACCAGTAGACCGGTGCGACGAGGTTCACCTCGACCACCTGCCGGAACCGCTCGACCGGGTAGATGCGCGCCTTGCCGGTCTCCTTGTCCATCCGGACCGCGAGGTCGTCGCGCGTGATGCCGGCGGCCGGCACGCACAGCGTGACCGTGCCGAACTCGGCGGAGATGGCGTCGAACACCGAGCGGCGGAACGCGTCGTCGGTGGTGTCGCCGCGGAACGGAATGGCAACGCGCCGGCCCGCCGTCTTGTTCACGTCGGCAGCGACGTCCTCGATGGCCTCGCCCATGTCGACGAGCGCCATCGCGCGCACGTCGCGCCGCGCCATCTGGACCGCAACCGCCCGACCGATGCCGCTGGCCGCGCCGGTGATGACTGCTACCTTGCCCCCGAATTCCATGCCCGCTCCCGATGATTATGGTGCACCGCAGCATTCTAGCGCTTTCTGCCGGCGGCGACACAGGATTTTGCGCTGCAACTTGACGCTGGTCAGGATCCGCGCGGGCAGGCGAGCCTGGGACTCCATCAGGCGCATCGAACGTTCGTTCGATTCTCGCTGCGCGATCGAGCGCACGGGCGCGGGCGCACGCCGCCCGATCGCGGATGTCCGGGAGCGGCGCGAGCGCTCCAGGGTGGGCCGACCACGGCATCGCGGCCCGTACACGCGCCGGCGTGGAACTGCCACCGTCCTGCGCGCGCTCAGGCGACGGCCCCGACGTCCGATTTCCGCGCGTGCCGCCAGATCAACGTGCGGGCCCCGACGTCGCCTCACTCCACCGCGACCGCGGGCAGCGCCCGGTGCCGCCGCACCGGCGACCACAGCACGGCCGCCGCCGACAGCGCGAGCCCCAGCGCGCCGACGACGAGCAGCGTGCCGCGCAGGCCGACCCACGTCGCCAGCGCGCCGCCGACGAGCGAGCCCAGCGGCGCCATCGCGACGGTGAGGAAGCGCATCGTCGCCGTCATGCGCCCGAGCAGCCGGTCCGGCGTGATCGCCTGCCGCAGCGACAGGTAGTTGATCCCGTAGAGCACGCCGCCGAAGTCGAACAACAGCATCGCGAGGCCGAGCAGCAGCGTGGCAAGCCACACGGGGCCGCCGATCAGGCCGAACGCCTGCCACGCGAGCGCGGTCAGGATGAGGCCGTGCACGATCGTCGGGCCCACACCGTAGCGCGCGGCGAGCCGCTCGGCGCTGGCGGCCGCGATCACGCAGCCCAGCCCGCCGAACATGTACGTGAGGCCGATCGCGCCCGGCGACAGCCCGAGCTCGCGCGTCGCGAACAGGATCAGCACGGCGATCTGCATGTGGTGCAGGAACTGCCACAGCGCCGACAGCCACGCTAGCGCGAACAGCGTGCGGTTGCGCAGCACGAGCTTCAGCCCTTCCGCGATCTCGGCGCCGACCGACGCCTTCGGCCCGTCGTGCGGGACATCGTTGGGCGCGCGCACGCGCCGCAGCAGCAGTGCCGAGAACAGGAACGCGCACGCGTCGACCACAATCGCGAACGGCGCCGTCAGCAGCTGGATGAGGCCGCCGGCCACGCCGGGGCCGACCAGCGCCGCCGACGTCTCGCCGAGCGCGGTCTTCGCGTTGGCCTCGACCAGCCGCCTGCGGCCCGCGAGCTGCGCCAGCAGCACCTGATGCGCGGCGCCGCCGATCACGTTCTGCACGCCGCAGAAGAAGCCCACGCCGTATAGGATCTCGATGGTCAGGAGGTCGGTGAACGCGGCCGCCGGGATGACGAGCAGCGCCACGCCGCGCGCGAGGTTGGTCAGCACGACGACCGGCAACCTGCGCACGCGGTCGAGCAGCACGCCCGCGTGCAGCGACACCAGCGCGAACGGCAGCGTCTCCAGTGCGACGAGCACGCCCATCTGCAGCGGCGTGGCGGAGAGCAGCAGCGCGGCCGTCAGCGGCAGCGCGAGGTTCGTGATCTGGGCGCCGAACGACGTGACGGTCAGCGAGATCCAGAGCGTCCGGAAGTCCGGAGAGCGCCAGAGCCCGCGGAACGTGCGGCGAAGCCGGCGTTGCAAGCGATCCATGACGACACCTGTGGCGGGCCGCGGTACGGCCCTTCCTCGCCCGCGCGGGTCGCGCGGGCGCGGCGATGCGATCGACAGGCGGAAATCGGAAGGGGGTGCGCCCCGATGCTCCGGTTCCCGCCGCAAACCCGGCGGGAATCCCGACGGGACGTTACTGCCGGACGGCGAGTTCGGCGCCGATTCGGCCGCGGTGCGGCGACGACAGCACGCGAATGCCCGTGGGGTTCACGCCCGAGCACCACCGCGCGCGCAGCCGCGCCGCGGCAGGGGCGGACGGGTACGGAATTCGGTTGGGCGTCATGGGCGCGATCGAAAGGGTGGCAACGAACGAATGCGGATTCTACGCGAGCGTGGAGTGTCGCGGCAATCCGACGGTGGCGTTCGAGCGCGACGGCGTTGCGCACCTGTCGCAATGCCGCCACGCAAGAGCCCGCTCACCCCAATCACTCCCCGCTACGCGGGGCGAGGGTCCATCACCACCTCCCGCTTGCGGGACACGGCTGGAGTGAGGGTAGTGACTGCGACAAGATCAACGCTGTCCGGCCAAACCCCAGGCAAGTTCAACAGGTTGGGATTCAACCGGACCGAGGTGAATCCGGCGTATGATTCACGGGCTGCCAGCCCTTCGTTTCCCGGAGGTATCGAATGCGCGCCCGCCCGTCGATCCTCGCTGTGCTTGTCGCCCTGCTTGCCCTCGTCCCGCCGGGTCTCCAAGCCCAGACCGGGCCCGGCGCGAAGCTCCTCATCGCGCAGACCATCGTCGACTTCATGGCAGAGCTCGAGAACGTTAGCCACGGCGAGGACGCGCTCTACTTCCTGTACAGGCTGATCCATCTCGTGAATGACGAACCGGCTCTGGCTCGCGGTGTCACGCCGAAGGCCGCTCCGGTGGAAGGTGCGCTGGTCCCGATCCCCGGCGCGACTCCGACCGGCTGCGCGGTCTCCAAGAGCGCCGCGATCCATCCCAACGGCCGCTTCATCTACCTCGCGACCGACGCCGGCGCGTTCGGCAACGTCTGCGCGTTCGCGTACGACGCCGCCGCGTCGACGCTGACGCCGATTCCCGGTACGCCGTTTCGCGCCGGCATCGGAACGCGCTCGGTCACGATCGATCCGGCAGGCGAGTTCGTCTACGCCGCCAATCCCGACGACGGAACCCTGTCCGGGTTTGCAGTGGACGCAACGACGGGCACGTTGACGCCGCTCGCCGGCTCGCCGTACGCGGCAGGCAGAGGAACGCGCAACGTGGTCGCCGACCCGAGCGGGCGCTTCGTCTATGCGACGAACCAGCTCGCGAACAACATCTCGGGGTACGCGATCAACCGCGACACCGGCGCGTTGACGCCGCTTCCCGGCTCGCCGTACGCAGCCGGCGTGCAGCCGCGCAACCTCGCGATCGATCCACGCGGCAAGTACCTCTACGTCGACGAAAGTACGCAGGTCCTCGCGTTCGCGATCAATGCGGCGACCGGCGCCCTCGCCCCGATCGGCGCCGGCTTCGGCTCCGACTCCTCCGCCATGGCGGTCGATCCGTCGGGGCGCTATCTCTACGTCGCGTCGGACGAACCGTCGAGCGTCCTCACGCCCTACAGGATCCAGGCCGATGGCACGATCACGCCCGCAGGACCCGGCGTGACCACGGGCGCCAACCCGATCAGCGTCGCGGCCGCGAAAAACGGCCGCTTCGTCTATACGGCGAACGGCAACGCTGCCAGCGTGTCCGGCTTTCGCATCGACGACGCGACCGGCACGCTCACGCCGATCGAGGGATCGCCGTTCCCGGCCGGCGAGAATGTTTCGCACATCGCCACGGCGGGTGCGCTTGCGGCAAACGCTACGTGGCCCGCAGGCGAGGCGTTCGTGCGGCCGCTGGGCGTGTCGGGCGGACGTCCGCCCTACGCCTGGGCGATCACCGCGGGCTCGATGCCGCCGGGGGTGACGTTCCAGAGCGACATCGGCGCGATCATGGGCGCGCCGACGACTCCTGGCGAGTACGCATTCACGGCGCAGGTGAGCGACAGCGCAGCCAATGTCGCAACCGCCGGCTACACGTTCAAGGTTACCGGCAACGTGTCGCTGCCGGCCTTCGCCAACGTCGTCGAGTACTATCACGCGTCGCTCGATCACTACTTCATAACGTGGCTTGCCGCCGAGATCGCGGTGCTCGACGCGGGCACGGTCATCAAAGGCTGGACGCGCACGGGCAAGAGCTTCAACGGCTACGTTTCCGCGCAGCCCGGCTCGTCGGCGATCTGCCGCTACTACATTCCGCCCGCGCTCGGCGATTCGCACTTCTTCGGCCGCGGGACGGCGGAGTGCGCCGCCACCGGTGCAGCCAATCCGAGCTTCGTGCTGGAAGACCCGAGCTTCATGCACATGATCCTGCCCACCGCCGGCGTGTGTCCCGCCAATACGACGCCGGTCTATCGCGTGTTCAGCAACCGGCCCGACGCCAATCACCGATACATGACCGAGCGCACGGTGCGCGACGGGATGGTCGCCCAGGGCTGGCTCGCCGAAGGCGACGGCCCCGATCTCGTGGTGATGTGCGCGCCCGGCTCCTGACCCACCGCGGTAGCTGCATCAGGACGGGCCGCGAGCGGAGGGCGTGCGCGGCCCGCGCTGTTGTAGGCTGGTCGACGACGGCGTGGTGCAGGTGCCAGACAGCGAGGCGCCGGGAAGGTGCGCGGTGTACGACGGCGACACGATGCCGAAGCAGCCGGCCTGGCACGCACGAGAACGGCGCGACCGATGCCGCATGCACACGCCACGCGGCGCGGCGCGTGCGGGGTCTCCGCCCATGCGGAATGGGCCGGACGGGACCGCGACCGCGCGCGACCACCCAGGCCTCGGCATCCGCCCGAACGTGCCGCGACACGCGCGCGGAGCGGCCCATTGCCACCGAACATCCACGCCTGACCTCTCTACCGGCGCCTGCACCCGCGGCCTCGTGCGGTTGCATTGACTACCCGTCGGTGAGACCGGTGCCGGCCGTGGGCGGGTTTGCCAACCCGGGTCGGCACGAGCGAATCGACTTCTGCGGCAAGCGGGGGGCCGCGAGGTCGTGCGCCAGGGAGAATGTTGCGTCCTGGACGGGCCGCATCGATCGGAGCTGCGCGGCGCCCGCCCCCGAATGGTGCCCGAAGCCCAGGAAAAGCGGGCGAGGACGGGCACGAGTCAACCCGGCCCGGCGATGCCCGCCGGCCCGAAGGCCGGCCCGCGCGCGAGTCCGGTAGGTCGGGCTTCAGCCCGACGCTTTCTCGGCCTTCGCCGCCTTCTTCGGCTTCCCGGCGAGTTCGTCGACGGCCCGGCGCGCCTCGTCGATCGCCGCGTGCACGTACGGGTCCCACGCGGCGTCCGCGTTCGCGAACGCGATGCGCCCGACCCGCTTGCGCGCGGCAGCCGGGATCTTCTCGTCGTCGCCCTCCTTGTCGTAGAGGGTCGACCCCGCGTACGAATAGCCGTGACCCCACCGGTTCACGGTGATCGCCGCGATGTCGCGGTCGGCGTCGAAGCCGCCCGGCCCCAGCATGCGCGTGAGCTCGTCGCGGGCGTGGCGCTCGAACGTGTCGAACGGCGTGACGTAGAGCTTCGCGCGCGCGGCGCGCAGGCGCGAGCGCAGGTCGAGCCCGGGCGCGTTCAGCGTCGGCACGTGCACGAGGTGCAGCACCATCGGCTCGTCGGGCGAGCGCGGGAACCGGTAGTCGCCGAGGCTCACCGGGTAGTCGAGCTTCAGGCGCGAGTAGAACCCCATCGGGTTGCCGATCTCGTGCACGCGCCGCGCGACCCAGGGCCGCCAGTTCCGGACCGCGACCTTCACGTAGGCGAGCGGCGCCTTGACGTTCTGCGCGAGCGCCTCGCGCTGCGCCTTCTTCAGTTCCGGCATCACGTACGGCACCATCGACTGGTAGCACGCCAGCACGCACTGTCCGGCGCGCACGCGGACGAGCTTGCCGTCGCGCACGTAGCCCACATCGACGCCGCCCTCGCGGTTGCGGACCGCGACCACCGTGCTGTCGAGGCGGAGGCGCGTCGGGGCGCCGTCGCGGTCGAGCCTGCCGTAGTCGAAGCGCGCCGTGACGATGTCCTCCATCGTCGACCCCGGCGCGACGCCCGGAACGAGCTCGCGCACGAGGAGCCGCGCGATCGACGCGTTGCCGTCGGGGAAGTGGTGGATGTACGGCTCGTCCATCTCCTTGACCGCTTCCTCGTCGCGCTCGAGCCCGATGCCGCCGAAGCCCGGGTAGCCGTAGTCGAACGCTTCCGAGGCCGAGACCGCGTCGGTTCCCACCGCGAAGAAGTCGAGCGTGCGCCCGTAGAACGCGTCGGCCGCCTGCTCGTCGAGCTGCCAATGCCTGACCAGCCAGTCGCGGTAGCTCACGCCGTCGAGGTACGCCCGCTTTTCGGCGGCGCTCCTGCCGGGCAGCGGGTCGCGCGTCGACGTGTAGATCTCGACGAGCTTCGCCTTCGCGTCCGCCGACACCGGGAAGTCCGCCACGAACTCGGCGGGCGGGCGCGCGTTCATCCGGTCCGGCGGGATGTCGTCGGCGACCATGCGCATCGGGTCGCCGGTGACGAGCTTGTCGACGCCGAACGCCTCGCGCATGAAGAATACGCCCCGCGAGAGGCCGAGCGACGGGTAGAGCGTGCGGTCGAGCGCGGTGTCGAAGCGCGCGATGTCGACGCCGAGCGATGCGATCAGCGCCTTCGCCTCGTCGCTCCACAGCGTCGCGGGCGACTGGAGCGACTCGCTGCCGCCGTAGCCCAGCAGGAAGCGCCCGTTGACGTCGAACTCGTTGCGCAACGCGTGGCCGCCGAAGTCGCCGTTCGCATCGAGGATCAGGATGCGCGCCTTCGGGCGCCGCTGGCGCCAGTACCAGGCGGCGGCGAGCCCGGAGATGCCGGCGCCGACGACGACGAGGTCGACGCTCTCGCGCGCGGCGACGCGGTCCACGTCGAAGCGGCGGCCGTCCCGGAGCTCGTGCGCGACGTCGTACGAGCCGGGCTGGCTGCCGCGCATGCCCGTGAGCGCGGGCGGGTAGGACGCTCCCGCCGGCGGCGCGGCGAGCAGCCGCGACGGCGCGACGCCCGCGGCGATGGCGAGCGCCATGCCGTTCAGGAAGTCGCGGCGGGTCACGTGGTCGTTCATCGCCGTGAATGGTACTGCGGAGCGCCGGAATGTCGAAACCGGCCCGCGGATGAAAAACCCCCGCGGTCAGGCGGGGGCCAAGGGGGACTTCGCCGGCCGGACCAACGGGCCAGGCCGGAAGCGATCGCGCGCCGGTGGGCTCCCGGCGGCAACGCGAACACCCGCCGGTCGTCCCGCGCTCGGCACCATCGCGGACCGAAGGAGACAACGATGCATCGGCTGGATTGCGAGGGCCGCACGGCGGTCGTCACCGGCGGCGCGGCGGGGATCGGTCTCGCGGTCGCGAAGCGGCTGGTGCTGTCAGGCGCCCGCGCGGCGCGGTGGGACCTCGACGCGACGGCGCTCGCGACGGCAGCGGCGGGGCTCGGACACGGAACCCACACGCAGACGCTCGACGTGGCCGACGCGCACGCGGTCGAGCGTGCGGCGGCCGCCACGGCGATGGCGTTCGGGCGCATCGACGCGCTCGTTGGCTCGGCCGGCATCGCCGGGCCGAACCGCACGACCTGGCAATTGCCGATCGACGACCGGAGGCGCCGATCGCTGCGTCCAGCCGATTCAGGATCCCGACAGCCTGGCGCCAACCCAATCCACGCCCGCCGGACAGGCGGCGATCGCGGCAGCGGTCAAGGCTGCGCTCCCGCCACGCCGGATCTGCCCGGTGCGCTCCGTAGCGTACTCGGCCTCGACGCATCACTTGCCCGACTTCTGCCGCGCGACGTCGATGTCGACGAACCGCCACGGCTGCGAGCGGAAGCTGTCCTTCCTGTAGCCATGCACCCACGGCCGCGCCAGCGTGTTCTCGATCCGGTAGATGCCGCCGCCCATCGGCGCGTAGGCGGCGACGATCTCGGTCATCCGCGCGTAGAGCCTGTCCCGCTCCGCGACGTCCTTCGCGCGGCGGCTGCGGCGGAAGAGGTCGTCGTACTCGGCGTTGCGGAAGAACGACATGTTGGTCTCGCCGCCGTTCGGCCCGTAGGCGAGCTGCATGAACGAATCCGCCGAGGTCGCGGTCCACCCGACCATCCACATCTGCAGCTGCCCGGCGCGCGCCATCTTGAGCAGGTCCGGCCACTTCTGCTGCAGGAATTCGATGCGCACGCCGATCGCGCGCATGTTCTTCTGCCACAGCTCGTCGCGGATCCGGTTCTCGCCGGTCGGCGCCGAGCCCATCGTCAGCGTCAGCGGGCGGCCGTCGGGCCGTTCGCGGAACCCGTCGCCGTCGCGGTCCTGGTAGCCGAACTTGTCGAGCAGCGCGCGGGCCAGCGCCGGGTCGTGCGGCGTGCTGCTGCGCAGCCCGGCGACGTGGCCGGGCACCTCCGGCGGGATCGGCTGGGTGGCGACCGTTCCCTGTCCCTGCAGGCCGACCTTGATGAGCTCCGCCGGGTCGTACCCCATGAGGACCGCGCGGCGCAGCGCGACCTTGTCCGGCGTGTAGCCGCCGACGACCGGGTCGTTCATGTTGAAGTACGCGAAGAATGCGAGGCCCGCCTCCGGCGCGCGTTGCAGCGTGACGCCTTCGCCGGCGTAGGGCTGGCGCAGGCGGTTCGCGTCGTCGAGCGCGCGCGTCGCGAGGTCGCGCGGCACGTCGACCATGTCGAGTTCGCGGCTGTTGAAGGCGAGCAGCCGCGGGTTCGACTCCTCCAGCACGGACACCTCGACGCGGCCGACCTGTGGCAGCCGCTTGCCCTTCATCGCCGCGTGCGCGGCGCGGGCGTCGGCATCGGCGTTGACCGGCAGCGCCGGAAACGTCTCCTCGCGGTAGTTGGCGTTGGCCTCCAGCACGATGCGCTGGCCGCGCCGCCACTCGGACAGCCGGAACGCTCCGGTGCCGACCGGGTTGCCCATCGCCCAGCCCGACGCGTCGCCGTAGGCCTCGATCACCTCGCGCGCGACCGGGGCGGTCTGCGTCGACGTCAGCGTGTCGAGGAATGCGTAGTCGGGCTCGGTGAGCTTCAATTGCAGCGTGTAGCGATCCAGCGCGCGCACGCCCTCGATCGGCGCGTCGTAGTCGAGCCGGCCGGACGGCTTCGCCTTCGCCATCGCGTCGTCGACGCCGGCCAGGCGCCCGCGCAGCAGGAACACGTTGGGCGAGCGCATCTTCGGGTCGATGAGGCGCTTCATCGCATACACGAAGTCGTGCGCGGTCAGTTCGCGCTTCACGCCCTTGAACACGGGGTCGTCGGCGAAGTGCACGCCTTTCCGGATGCGGATCTTCCACGTCGTGCCGTCCGCCGAGATTTCCGGCAGCGCTTCGGCCACGCGCGGGATCACCTTGTGCGGGCGCGCGAGGTAGTCGTACTCGTACAGCGGCTCGAAGATCGCCGAGTTGATCGTGTTCGAGTAGAAGTCCTGCGACGCCTGCGGATCGAAACCGGTCTCCGCGATCGGGATCGCCACGCGCAGGACCTTGGCAGGGTCCGCCCGGTTCGCGGGCGCCTGCGCGCCGACCGCGGTCGCCACCGCCATGCAGGCTGCCGCGACGAGCGCGCGCATCACTGCACCGCCTTGCGCGGCACCGCAAGGTCGATGTCGAGGTACTGCCACGGGTTCTGGTTGAACGGGTTGTACTTGAAGCCGACGACCCACGGGTAGACGGCGATGTTCTCGATCCGGTACGCGGTGAGCTTCCACGGCGCATACGCGGCGACGAGCTGCGACATCTGCCCGACGAGCTTCGCGCGCTCGGGGCCGTCGGGCAGGCGCTTCGACTGGTCGTACAGCTTGTCGAACTCCGGCAGCCGGAAGCGCGACAGGTTGGCGAGGCCGCTGTTCGGTCCGTACAGCAGCCCGAGGACACCGTAGCCTTCGGTCGACGTCGAGGTGTTGGCGAGCTGCCAGATCTGGAGCTGCCCGCCGCGCGCCATCTTGAGCATGTCCGGCCACTTCTGCGTGACCATCTCCATCCGGACGCCGATGTCCTTCATGTTGCGCGCCCACAGCTCGTCGTACTGCCGCTCCAGCGCGCTGGGCGACGTGCCGCGCTTGAGCACCATCGGGCGCCCGTCGGGCAGCTCGCGCCAACCGTCGCCGTCGCGGTCGACGTAGCCGAACTTGTCGAGCAGCGCGCGCGCGCCGCCCGGGTCGTACTTCGTGTTGGCGACGAGCCTCGGGTCGTGGCCGGACACGCCGGGCGGCACCACCATGTTGGCGAACTGGCCCTGCCCCTGGCGGATGACGCGGATCTCCTCCTCGGCGTTGTACCCCATGCCGATCGCGCGGCGCAGCGCGATCTTCTCGTTGGTGTAGCCGCCGACGACCGGGTCCTCCATGTTGAAGTATGCGTAGACGATCGACGGCTGCACGCCGCGCTCCATCCGCACGCCTGCCTGCGCAAAGCGCGGCAGCAGCCGGCCGTCCCGCTCCATCACGTTCGGCACGAGGTCCGTGGGAATGTCGAGGTAGTCGATGTCGGCCTTCTCGAACGCGAGCACGCGCGGCTGGCTCTCCTCCAGCACGTAGACCTCGACGCGGCCGATGGCCGGCAGCACCTTGCCGCGCAGGCGCGCGTTGACGTCGCGGTCGGCCGGGTCGCTGCTCTCGACGTAGGGAATGCCGCGGAACGTGGGGCTGGCCTCGAGGACGATCTTCTGGCCGCGCATCCACTCCTTGAGGCGATAGGGGCCGGTGCCGACCGGGTTGGACATCACCCAGCCGGAGGCGTCGCCGTAGGCCTCCACCACTTCCCGGGCGACGGCGGCGCTGGTGGCGCTGGTGAGGTCCGCCAGGATATCCCACCACGGATAATTCAGCTTGAGCTTCAGCGTGTAGCGGTCGACGACCTGCAGGCCTTCGACCGGCGCGTCGTAGTCGAACTTTCCCGTGGCCTTCGCCTGCGCGACCAGCTTGTCCATGCCGACGAACTTGCCGTCGAAGAGCTCCAGACCCGGCGCGCGCGTGCGCGGGTCGATTACGCGCTTCCACGAGTACGCGTAGTCGGCGGCGGTGAGCTCGCGCCGCTTCCCTTTGAAAGCGCGATCGTCGGCGAAGTAGATGCCGGGCTTGACCCTGATCGTCCACTCGCGGCCGTCCTTCGAGCCTTCCGGCAGCGCGACCGTCGTGTTCGGGACGACCTTGTGTGGACGCGCGCGATAGTCGTAGCGGAACGGCGGGTCGAAGATCGCGCGGATCACGTAGCCCGAATAGATGTCCGAGAACGCCTGCGGGTCGAACCCGGTCTCGGCAGCGCGCAGCGAGACGCGCAGCACCTTCTTCGGGTCGGCCTGGGCCCACACGGCGGACGCGGCCAGCGCGAACAGCGCTGCGGCCACGACGGCCGTGGTGCACCTCGCAAACGCGCGCCCCGCACCGCTCATTGCACCGACTTCCGCGGCATCTTCGTGTCGAGGTCGAGGTATTGCCACGGATGGATGTTGAACACGTCGAGCTTGTACCCCAGCACCCACGGGTACGCGATGATGTTCTCGTAGCGGTACGCGTTGATCTTCCACGGCGCGTACGCGGCGACGATCTGCGACATCTCGCGCATCAGCTTCGCGCGTTCGGGGCCGTCGGGCAGCTGCTTCGACGCCTTGTACAGCCGGTCGTAGTCGGCCTGCCGGAACCGCGCGAGGTTCGCGAGGCCCGCGTTGGGGCCGTACAGCAGCCCGAGGAAGCCGTAGCCTTCAGTCGTCGTCGAGCGGTTGCCGAGCTGCCACATCATGAGCTGGCCGTTGCGCGCCATCTTGAGGAGGTCCGGCCACTTCTGCGTGACGAATTCGATCCTGACGCCGATCGCCGACATGTTGCGCTTCCACAGCTCGTCGTACTGGCGCTCGAGCGGCGACGGCACGGTACCCTTCTTCAGCACGAGCGGCTTGCCGTCGGGCAGGTCGCGCCAGCCGTCGCGGTCGCGGTCGACGTAGCCGAAGCGGTCGAGCAGCGCCTTCGCGGCCTGCGGGTCGTACTTGGTGTTGCCGGTGAACTTCGGATCGTGGCCGGACACGCCGGGCGGGATCACCTGCGACGCCCACTCGGCCTGACCCTGCCGGATCACCCGCGCCTCCTCGTCGACGTTGTACGCCATGCCGATTGCGCGCCGCAACGCAACCTGCTCCTTTCCGTACCCGCCGACGACCGGGTCCTCCATGTTGAACCACGTGTACGTGATGCCGGGGATGATGCCGCGCTGGAGGACCACCCCCGCCTGCGCGAAGCGCGGCTTCAGCGCGTTCCCGCCCTCCATCACGTTGGCCACGAGGTCCACCGGTACCTCGATGTAGTCGAGTGCGCCCTTCTCGAACGCGAGCAGGCGCGGGCTCGCCTCCTCGATGACCGAGATCTCGATCGTGCCGATCAGCGGCAGCTTCCGGCCCTTGAACTTCGCCATCAGCGCCCGGTCGGCCGGGTCGCTGCTCTCGGGGTAGCGGACGTCGCGGAACGTCGGCGATGCCTCCAGCACGATCTTCTGGCCGCGCCGCCATTCCTTGAGCCGGTACGGGCCAGTCCCGACGGGGTTCGCCATCACCCAGCCGGACGCGTCGCCGTACTTCTCCACCACCTCGCGCGCGACGGCGGCCGAGCCCGTCGTCGTGAGGTCGGCGAGTAGGTCGTAGTAGGGTTCCTTCAGATTCAGGCGCAGCGTGTACTTGTCGAGCACCTGCAGGCCCTCGACCGGCGCGTCGTAGTCGAACCGGCCGGTCTCCTTCGCCTTCGCGACCAGCGCGTCCATGCCGACGAGCTTGCCGTCGAAGAGCTCGAGCTGCGGCGAACGCGTCTTCGGGTCGAGGATGCGCTTCCACGCATACGCGTAGTCGGCGGCCGTCAGCTCGCGCCTCTTCCCGCCGAACGCCGGATCGTCGCTGAAATACGTGCCCGGCTTGACCTTGATCGTCCACGTCATCCCGTCCTTCGAGATCTCGGGCAGCGCCGCGGCGGTGTTGGGCACGATCCGGTAGGGCCGCGACACGTAGTCGTAGCGGAACAGCGCGTCGAACATCACGCGGTTCACGTAGTTCGAGTAGACGTCGGACGACGCCTGCGGGTCGAAGCCGGTCTCGGCGATGAGGAACGCGACCTTCAGCACCTTGTTCGGGTCGGGCTGTGCGTGCGCCGACGGCGCCGCGAGCGCAACCATGGCCACGCACGCCGCGGCGGCGAACGGACGCAGCATCACAGCGCCTTCTCGATGTCGCCAGCCAGCGATTCCGGCGTGTCGTTCGGCGCGTAGCGCTTGAGCACCCGGCCCTTGCGGTCCACGAGGAACTTCGTGAAGTTCCACTTGATCGCCTCGGTGCCGAGCAGCCCCGGTTGCGCCGCCTTCAGATACTTGTACAGCGGCGCCGCGTCGTCGCCGTTGACGTCGACCTTCGCGAACAACGGGAACGTCACGCCGTAATTGATCTCGCAGAACTGCGCGATCTCGTCCTCGGTGCCGGGCTCCTGCGCGCCAAACTGGTTGCACGGGAAGCCCAGGACGTCGAGCCCCTTCTTGTGATACTTCGCGTGCAGCGCCTCGAGTCCCTTGTACTGCGGCGTGAACCCGCACTTGCTCGCCGTGTTGACGATCAGCAGCACGCGGTCGCGGTAACGGTCGAGCCTGACCTTCTTGCCGTGGATGTCGTCGACCGTGAAGTCGTAGATGGATGCCATGACCCTGCTCCTGCCGGGGATGCCGGCCGCCGAAAGGGCGACATTATGCCGTCGCGGCGGCACGCAGGGGAGATGGGCAGCGGAACCCGCTTCGCCGGGCGCCGCGAGCCGACGGTGCGAACACCGCTGCGTCCGCCATGACATTGGCCTGGCGAGGGTCAGACCCGCGACATGAACTCCGCTGCACTTAAGGGTCAGACCCTTACGACGACGTCATGCCCCGAACCCGCCGCCACCCGGCGTCTCGATGACGAACACGTCGCCGGCGCCCATTTCGACCTTGCCGGTCGCGCCGAACTCCTCGCGCGTGCCGCCGGCGCGCTCGACCCAGTTGCGGCCGGTGGCACCCGGCTGCCCGCCGGCGACGCCGAACGGCGCGACCCGCCGGTGGTTGGCGAGCACGACCGCCGTCATCGGCTCGAGGAAGCGCACGACGCGGCGGGTACCGTCGCCGCCGCGGCGGCGCCCGCCGCCGCCGCTGCCGCGCCGGATCGCGAACGACTCCAGGCGTACCGGGAAGCGCCATTCGAGCACCTCCGGGTCGGTGAGCCGCGAGTTCGTCATGTGCGTCTGCACGGCGGACGCACCGTCGAAGTCCGGCCCGGCGCCGGCGCCACCCGCGACCGTCTCGTAGTACTGGTACGTCGCGTTGCCGAACGTGAAGTTGTTCATCGTCCCCTGCGACGCCGCCAGCACGCCGAGCGCGCCGTACAGCGTGTCGGTGATCGCCTGCGACGTCTCGACGTTGCCGGCGACGACGGCGGCCGGATACCGTGGCGCCAGCATCGACCCTTCCGGAATGACGATGGAGAGCGGCTTCAGGCAGCCGGCGTTCATCGGGATCTCGTCGTCGACGAGCGTGCGGAACACGTACAGCACGGCCGCCTTGCACACGGCCGACGGCGCGTTGAAGTTGGTCGGCTGCTGCGGACTCGTGCCCGTGAAATCGATCGTCGCCTCGCGCCGCGCGCGGTCGATGCGGATGGCGACGGCGATGCGCGCGCCGCTGTCCATCTCGTACTCGAAGCGGCCGTCCTTGAGGACGTCGAGCACGCGCCGCACGGACTCCTCGGCGTTGTCCTGCACGTGCCGCATGTAGGCGCGGACCACCGGCAGCCCGAAGTGCGCGACCATCTTCGCGAGCTCCTCGCCGCCCTTCGCGCACGCGGCCACCTGCGCGCGCAGGTCGGCGATGTTCTGGTCGACATTGCGCGACGGGTAGCGGCCGCCGGCGAGGATCGCGCGCATCTCGTCCTCGAGGAAGCGGCCGGCGGCGACCAGCTGCACGTTGTCGAGCAGCACGCCCTCCTCGTCGACGTGCACGGAGTCCGGCGGCATCGAGCCCGGCGTGATGCCGCCGATGTCGGCGTGGTGGCCGCGGGAAGCGACGTAGAACTCCGGGACGTCCACCGACGCGCTTCCGATCCCCGATTCCTGATCCCCGATCCCCGACGGGAGAAACACCGGCGCGATCACGGTCACGTCCGGCAGGTGCGTGCCGCCGTTGTACGGCGCATTGAGCACGAACACGTCGCCGCGCCGCATCGTGCCGGCGCGCCGGTCGATGATCGTCTTCACCGACTCCCCCATCGAGCCCAGGTGCACCGGCATGTGCGGCGCGTTGGCGATCAGGTTGCCCTCCGCGTCGAACAGCGCGCACGAGAAGTCGAGCCGCTCCTTGATGTTGACCGAGTACGCGGTGTTCGCGAGCGTCACGCCCATCTGCTCGGCGATCGCCATGAACAGGTTGTTGAACACCTCGAGCAGCACGGGATCGGCAGTCGTTCCGATCGCGTGCGCGCGCCGCGCCGCCTCCACGCGCTCGAGAATCACGTGATCGCGCGGGGTCAGCGTCGCCCGCCAGCCCGGCTCCACCACCGTCGTCGCGTTGCGCTCGCGGATCACCGCGGGGCCGGCGATGGCGTCGCCGGGGCGCAGGTCGGCGCGGTCGAACACCTGCGCATCGTGGAACGCACCCTCCGTGAAGACGCGGTTGACCTTGAGCGGCACGAGCGGGCCCGGCCGCGGCGCGAACGAAGGCGCGAGATCGGCCGCCGACTCGGTTCTGCCGATCGCCTCGACCGCGATCGCCTCGATCACCAGCGCCTTGCCCGGCATCAGGAAGCCGTACTGCTGCCGGTAGCGCCGCTCGAATTCGGCCACGATCGGCGCGACCGCGGCGGCGAACGGGATCTCGAGCGTCGTGTCGGTGCCGTCGTACTTGACGTGCAGCGTGCGGCCGCACGCGATGCGTGCGGCGGCTATGCCCTGGCGCGCCACCTCGGCGGTCGCCGTCGCGGCAAGCGGCGCGAACGCGGCCTCCGCCGCGGCGAGCGCAGCCGGCGCGAGCGGCGCCTCGACCGCCTGCTGCCGCAGCGCGCGCACGTCGGCCAGTCCCATCCCGTACGCCGACAGCACGCCGGCCAGCGGGTGGATGAACACGCGCGTCATGCCGAGCGCGTCGGCGACGAGGCAGGCGTGCTGGCCGCCGGCGCCGCCGAAGCAGCACAGCGTGTACTCGGTGACGTCGTAGCCGCGCTGCACCGAGATGTGCTTGATCGCGTTGGCCATGTTCTCGACCGCGATCCGCAGGAAGCCCGCGGCGACCTCCTCCGCCGTGCGCGCGGTGCCGGTCCTCGCGGACACGTCGGCGGCGAGCGCGGCGAATCCGCGGCGCACGACGTCGGCATCGAGCCCCTGATTGCCGTCCGGACCGAACACCTTCGGGAAGAGATCGGGGTCGAGCTTGCCGACCATCACGTTGCAGTCGGTGACGGTCAGCGGCCCCCCGCGCCGGTACGCCGCGGGCCCGGGATTCGCGCCGGCCGACGCCGGCCCCACGCGGAAGCGCGCGCCGTCGAACGCGCAGATGGACCCGCCGCCGGCCGCCACCGTGTGGATGCTCATCATCGGCGCCCGCAGGCGCACGCCCGCGACCTGCGTCACGAACGCGCGCTCGTACTCGCCGGCCCAGTGCGTGACGTCGGTCGACGTGCCGCCCATGTCGAAGCCGATGATGCGGTCGAACCCGGCAAGACGCGACACCTCGACCGCGCCGACGATGCCGCCGGCCGGGCCGGAGAGGATCGCATCCTTGCCCTGGAACAGGTGCGCGTCGGTGAGGCCGCCGCTCGACTGCATGAACTGCAGGCGCGGTGTCCCCCTCACCCCTGCCCTCTCCCCCTCCGGGGGAGAGGGAGCGCCAATGGCGGCGGCACCGCCGTGCGTGGCGACCCCTCCCTCTCCCGCTTGCCGGAGAGGGTCGGGGTGAGGGTGCTCGCCGAGGTCGCGCTCGACCTCGTCGACGTAGCGCCGCAGGATCGGCGACAGATACGCGTCGACGACGGTCGTGTCGCCGCGCGAGACGAACTTCATCAGCGGCGACACCTCGTGCGACGCCGACACCTGCGCGTAGCCGATGCGGCGCGCCAGGTCGGCGAGCGCGCGCTCGTGCTGCGGGAAGCGGTAGCCGTGCATCAGCACGATCGCCACGGCGCGGATGCCGTCGGCGTGCGCGGCGCGCAGCGCGGTCGCGGCACCGGCGGCGTCCAGCGGGCGCACGACCTCGCCGTGCGCGCCGATGCGCTCGTCCGCCTCGATCACGCGTTCGTACAGCACCTCCGGCAGATCGATCCGGCGCACGAAGAGCTTCGGCCGGTTCTGGTAGCCGATGACGAGCGCGTCGGCGAACCCGCGCGTGATGACGAGCGCCGTCCGCGAGCCGCGGCGCTCGAGCAGCGCGTTGGTGGCCACCGTCGTTCCCATCTTCACCGCGTCGATGGCACCTGCCGGGATCGGCGCGCCCGGCGCGAGCCCGAGGAGCTCGCGGATGCCGTGGACGGCGGCGTCGCGGTAGCGCTCCGGGTTCTCCGACAGGAGCTTCGCCGTCGTCAGCGTGCCGTCCGGACGGCGAGCGACGATGTCGGTGAACGTGCCGCCTCGATCCACCCAGAACTGCCACGCGCTTCGCTCTGCCATGTGCTCTCGTGCCTCGGTCGCGCGGCGGGCGACGGATGGGGCCGCGGCGCGCGGAAGTATGCCAGATCGGCACTCGTGTCGCGGCGCGTCCGGCCCGCGCGCGGCGCGTGCATAATCGGGTGGCGCCCCAGCGGTCCACCCGCTTCCGCACGCCATGCCACCGGCCGACGCGCCCGCCTCTCCCGATCGTTCCGCTGGCGCGCACGCCGGCGCGGAGACGATGCCGCGCGCATTCGCGGCCGCGGGACGCGGCGCCATTGCCGAGGCGGAGGCGCTGTGCCGCGCCGTGCTCGCGGCGGAGCCCGGGCACTTCGAGGCGCTGTTCCTGCTGGGCACGCTCGCGGGGCGGGCCGGGCGGGCCGAGGAGTCGGCGCGGATTCTCGCGCAGGCGGTCGCGCGCCACGGCGGCAGCGCCAACGCGCACAACAATCTGGGCAACGCGCTGCAGGCGCTGCGTCGCTTCGACGAGGCGCTCGCGAGTTACGACCGTGCGCTGGCGGTGAAGCCCGACCACGGCGACGCGCACTACAACCGCGGCATCGTGCAGGCGGCGCTCGCGCGCCACGCCGACGCGTTGGCGAGTTACGACCGCGCGCTGGCGCTGCGCCCGGAGCACGTCGACGCGCACGCCAATCGCGGGCTCGCGCTGCGCGAGCTCGGGCGGCATCCGGAAGCGGTCGCTGCCTTCGACCGCGCGCTCGCGCAGCAGCCCGCGCACGTCGGCGCACTCGTCAACCGCGGCCTCGTGCTGCGCGAAATGAAGCGGCTGCCCGAGGCGCTGGCGAGCCTCGCGCGGGCCCTCGCGCTGGCGCCTTCGCATCCGTTCCTGTTCGGCGAGTGGCTGCACACGCGGATGCAGATGTGCGACTGGAACGGCATCGACCGCGACTTCGAACGCCTGGCCGACGGGCTCGCGCGCGGCGAGCGCATCTGCGCGCCGTTCACGGCGCTGGCCGCCCCCGTCCCGGCGGCGATCCAGTACCTGGCGGCGCAGACGTGGACGCGCGAGAAGTGCCCGCAGGACGGCGCTTTGCCGCCGATCGCGCGGCGGCCGCGGCGCGACCGCATCCGCGTCGCCTATGTTTCGCCCGACTTCCGCGAGCACCCGGTCGGCCGCCTGATCGCCGGGACGCTCGAGGCGCACGACCGGGCCCGGTTCGAGGTGACCGCCATCGCGATCGGGCGCGCCGACGGCGGCGACGTGCAGCACCGCGTGGAGGCGGCCGCCGACCGGGTCGTCGACGCCCGCGCGCTGCCCGACCGGGCGGTGGCGCAGCTCGCGCGCGAGCTCGACGTCGACGTCGCCGTCGACCTCGCCGGCTTCACCACCGACAGCCGGCCGGGGATATTCGCTGCGCGCGCGGCGCCGGTGCAGGCGAGCTATCTCGGCTACCTCGGCACGATGGGCGCGCCGTACATCGACTACCTGATCGCAGACCGCATCGCGGTGCCCGAGGCGGACCGGCGCCACTTCGCCGAGCGGATCGCGCAGCTGCCGGGCTATTACCCGGACGACGTCACGCGTCGGGCGACGGCGAGCCCGCCGTCGCGGGCGGCCTGCGGCCTGCCCGCGGCCGGCGTCGTGCTCTGCTGCTTCAACAACAGCTACAAGCTGCTGCCTGCGACGCTCGACCGCTGGACGGCCATCCTGCGCGGCGCGCCCGCGGCCACGCTTTGGCTGTACGCGCAGAACGAGTGGGCGCAGACCAACCTGCGCCGCGAGTTCGCCGGCCGCGGGATCGACCCGCAGCGCATCGTGTTCGCCGCGTGGACTCCGCGCGACGAGTACCTCGCGCGCTTGGCGGCGGCGGACCTGTTCGTCGACACCCATCCGTACAACGCCGGCACGACGGCGGGTGACGCGCTGTGGGCGGGACTGCCGGTGCTGACGTACGCCGGCGACACGTTCGCCGGCCGCGTCGCCGCGAGCCTACTTCATGCCGCCGGGCTGCCCGAGCTCGTCGCCGACTCGCCCGCCGACTACGTCGCCGCGGCGATCGCGCTCGCGTCCGCGCCGGAGCGGCTCCGCGCGCTGCGGCAGCGGCTCGCCGACCGGCGGCGCGCCGGTCCGCCCGGCGGTCCTGTCGCGCACACCCGGTGGCTGGAGTCCGCGTACGAGGCGATGCACGCGCGGCACCTCGCCGGCCTCCCGCCCGACGACTTCGCAATCGCGCGAGAATAGTGGCTGAAGCCGGTTCCGGCACCCGGCCCCTTCTGATACCTGACCTCTGATTCCTGACTCCTGATGCTCGGCATCCTCACCCTCGACACCGCGTTCCCGCGCCTGCGCGGCGACGTCGGCAATCCGGACACGTTCGCGTTCCCGGTGCGGCACGCGACGGTGCGCGGCGCGCTCGTGGAGGACGTCGTGCACCGGCGCCGCGACGCGCTGCTGCCGGCGTTCGTCGCGGCCGCCAACGAGCTGGTCGAGGGCGGCTGTATCGGCATCGCGACGACGTGCGGATTCCTCGTGCGCTGGCAGCGCGAGCTCGCCGCCGAACTGGAGGTCCCGGTGCTGACGTCGTCGCTGCTGCAGGTGCCGCTGGTCCAGCGCTGCCTGCCGCGCCACCGCCGGGTCGGCATCGTCACCTACTCGGCGGCGGACCTGTCCCCAGTCGCGCTCGAGGCCGCCGGCGCGGACCCGTACACGCCGGTCGCCGGCGTCGATCCGCGCGGCTACTTCTTCCGCACGATCCGCCACGGCACCGCGACGATCGACGAGCGCGAGATGTCGCTCGACGTCGTCGCTGCCGCCCGCCGGCTCGCGGCCGAGCACCGCGACCTGGGCGCCATCGTGCTCGAGTGCGCGAACATGCCGCCGTATCGGCAGGCGGTCGAGCTGGCGCTCGAGCTGCCGGTGTTCGACGCGGCGCAGCTGATCGGCTGGTTCCACGCCGGAATTGCGGGCAGCCGGCCGCGTTACTCGCGTCACAAATTGTGGTAAAAGTCCGGGGCTTGGCGCGGCCCCAACCACATCCCCCGACTCCGCGCCCGACAGGAGACCTCCGATGAAACGAACCTTCGCCGTCGCGGTCGCGATCGGCTTCGCCCTTGCCCTGCCGGCCGCGGCGCAGACCAAGTGGGACCTGCCCACCGCGTACCCGGCCAGCAACTTCCACACCGAGAACATCGCGCAGTTCGCGGCCGACGTCGACAAGGCATCCGGCGGCAAGCTCAGGATCCAGGTGCACCCGAACGCGTCGCTGTTCAAGGCGCCGGAGATCAAGCGCGCGGTCCAGGGCGGCCAGGCGCAGGCCGGCGAGATCCTGCTCGTGAACTTCGAGAACGAGGACCCGCTGTACGGCCTCGACGGCATCCCGTTCCTCGCGACGTCCTACGGCGAGTCGCTGAAGCTGTACAAGGCGTCGCGCAAGGCGCTCGACGACAAGCTCGCGAAGCAGGGCATGAAGGTGCTGTTCGCGGTGCCGTGGCCGCCGCAGGGCATCTACACGAAGCGCACGCTCGCCTCCGTCAACGACATGAAGGGCCTGAAGTGGCGCGCGTACAGCCCGGCGACGGCGAAGATCGCCGAGCTGGTCGGCGCCCAACCGATGACCGTGCAGGCCGCGGAAGTCTCGCAGGCGCTCGCGACCGGCGTCATCGACTCGTACATGTCGTCCGGCGCCACCGGCTTCGACTCGAAGACGTACGAGCACATCAAGAACTGGTACGACACGCAGGCGTGGCTGCCGAAGAACGCGGTCATCGTCAACGCCAAGGCGTTCGACGCGCTCGACAAGGCCACACAGGCCGCGCTGCTGAAGGCCGCCGCCGACGCCGAGACTCGTGGCTGGAAGCTCTCCGAGGAGAAGAACGGCTGGTACGTCGCGCAGTTGAAGGGCAAGGGCATGAACATCCTCAAGCCCTCCGACCAGCTGACGGCGGACCTGCGCCGTGTCGGCAACCACATGCTGGCCGAGTGGCAGCGCAAGGCCGGCGACGAAGGCAAGAAGGTGATCGAGGCCTACCGCGCGCAGCAGTAGCCCGCACGTGCGCGCGCTGCTCGACCGCCTCTACAACGCCGCCGGAGTCCTGGCGGCGTTGTTCTTGGTGGGCACGCTCGGCATGGTGCTGACCGGCATCGCCGGGCGCATCTTCCACTTCCACGTGCCCGGCACCGATTCGTACGCCGGCTACTGCATGGCGGCGGCGGGCTTCCTCGCACTGGCGCACACGTTCAAGCGCGGCGAGCACATCCGCGTCACGCTGCTGCTCGAGCACCTCGGCGTGAAGGCGCAGCGCGCGCTCGAGCTGTGGGCGCTGGCCGTCGCGACGCTGCTCGCCGGCCTGTTCGCGTTCTACAGCACGCGCCTCGCGTACCAGTCGTGGCAGTTCAACGACATCTCGACCGGCAACGACGCCACACCGCTGTGGATCCCGCAGCTCACGATGGCCGCCGGCACGATCGTTCTGCTGATCGCGCTCGTCGACGACCTCGTCCTCGAGTGGAAGGGTGCGCGCGTGCCGAAGGCGCCGGCGCAGGCGCTGCGCAATGAGTGACGGGCTCGTCACCGGCCTGCTGATCGTCGCGCTGTTCGCGCTGCTCGGCAGCGGCGTGTGGATCGGGCTCGCGCTGGCGGGCGTGGCGTGGATCGGCATGGAGCTCTTCAGCTCGCGTCCGGCGGGCGACGCGATGGCCGTCACCATCTGGGGCTCGGCCTCGTCGTGGACGCTCACCGCGCTGCCGCTGTTCTGCTGGATGGGCGAGATCCTGTTCCGCACGCGGCTGTCCGAGGACATGTTCCGCGGGCTCGCCCCGTGGCTCGAGCGCGTGCCGGGCCGGCTGCTGCACACGAACATCATCGGCTGCACGATCTTCGCGGCGGTGTCCGGCTCGTCGGCCGCGACGTGCGCGACCATCGGCAAGATGACGCTGCCCGAGTTGAAGGCGCGCGGCTACCCGGAAGGAATCACGATCGGCACGCTGGCGGGTGCCGGCACGCTCGGCCTGCTGATCCCGCCGTCGATCATCATGATCGTCTACGGCGTGACCGCCAACGTGTCGATCGCGCAGCTCTTCATCGCGGGCGTGATGCCCGGCGTGCTGCTGGCCGCGCTCTTCTCGGGCTATATCGTCGTCTGGGCGCTCCTGCATCCGGGCGAGGTGCCGGCGATCGCCGAGCGCACCACGCTCGCGCAGAAGTTATACGCGTCGCGGCACCTGATCCCCGTGCTGCTGCTGATCGGCCTCGTACTGGGCTCGATCTACGCCGGCCTCGCGACGGCGACCGAGGCGGCGGCGTTCGGCGTCGTCGGCTCGCTCGCGATTTCCGCCGCGCAGGGCTCGCTTTCCCGCCGCACGTTCGCCGCCAGCCTGATGGGCGCCACGCGCCTGTACTGCATGATCGCGCTGATCCTGGCGGGCGCCGCCTTCCTGACGCTGGCCATGGGCTACATCGGGCTGCCGCGGCACCTGGCCGAGTGGATCGGCTCGCTCGGCCTGTCGCCGTTCGCTCTGGTCGTGGCGCTGGCCGCGTTCTACATCCTGCTGGGGTGTTTCCTCGACGGCATCTCGATGGTCGTGCTGACGATGGGCGTGATTTTGCCGACCGTCGAGAAGGTCGGCATCGACCTCCTGTGGTTCGGGATCTTCGTGGTGGTCGTCGTCGAGATGGCGCAGATCACGCCGCCGGTCGGGTTCAACCTGTTCGTGCTGCAGGGCATGACCGGCAGGCAGATCACGTGGATCGCGCGCAACACGGTGCCGATGTTCGTGCTGATGGCAGCCGCCGTGCTGCTGATCTGGTTCGTCCCGGAGCTCGTCACGTTCCTGCCGCGGCAGATGAAGATGGGGTGACGCGGTGAACGCGGTCCCGCCGACGTACGCCGCGAAGCTGCGCACGCCGTTCGCGGTGCTGGGCGTGCGCACCGACGGCCGCGCGGTGACGGGGCTCGCCTACCTGCCGCTCGCCGAGCGCGCGGCCGCGCCCGCGGACGCCGTGGCCGAGCGCGCCGTCCGCGAGCTCCTGCGCTACCTCGACGATCCGCAGTTCCGCTTCACGGTGCCGCTCGCGCCGGGCGGCACGGCGTTCCAGCAACGCGTGTGGAGCGCGCTCGCCGGGATTCCGCCCGGCCACTCGCGCACGTACGGCGAGGTCGCGCGCGCCGTGCGCAGCGCGCCGCGGGCGGTCGGGCAGGCGTGCGGCGCGAACCGGATCGCGCTCGTCATCCCGTGCCACCGCGTCGTCGGCGCGCTGGGTGCGCTCGGTGGGTTCATGAACAGCGATGAACGCGACCCCATCGCGATCAAGCGCTGGCTGCTCGCGCACGAGGGCTACCGCTTCGGGGCGTGACGTGCGGACCGCGGACGCCGACCTCATCGATGCGTTCTGCGACCAGCTGTGGCTGCGCGACGGGCTGGCGCCGGCCTCGCTCGCGAGCTACCGGCGCGACCTCGCTGCATGGGCGACGTGGCTTCGCACGCGCGGGCTGCTGGCCGCCGACCGCGGCGACGTCGAGGCGTGGCTAGCCGACCAGTATCGCGCGAAGGCCAAGGCATCGTCGGTCGCCCGCCGGCTCTCCGCGCTGCGGCGCTTCTACCGCCTGCAGCTCGAGCGCGCGGCCGTGCGCGAGGACCCGACCGTGCGCGTTCGGGCGCCGAAGATGCCGCGCCGGCTGCCGAAGCTCCTCTCCGAAGCGCAGGTCGAGGCGCTGCTCGAAGCACCCGCCGTCGACACGACGCTCGGCCTGCGTGACCGCGCGATGCTGGAGACGCTCTACGCGACCGGCCTGCGCGTGTCCGAGCTCACCGGCCTGAAGCTCGCGCAGGTGTCGCTCGACGCCGGCGTGGTCCGGGTGCTCGGCAAAGGCAGCAAGGAGCGCCTCGTGCCGCTAGGCGCCGAGGCGGTCGCGTGGCTCGCGCGCTACCAGAAGTCGGCACGACCGGAACTCGCGGCGGCGGCGAAGAGCGACCACGTGTTCCTGACGGCGCGCCACGGGCCGATGACCCGGCAGGCGTTCTGGGCGCTGGTCAAGCGCTACGCGGTCCGGGCCGGCATCCCGGCCGCCGCGCTCTCGCCGCACGTGCTGCGGCACGCGTTCGCCACGCACCTCCTCAACCACGGCGCCGACCTGCGCGTCGTGCAGCTGCTGCTCGGGCACGCCGACATCACGACGACGACGATCTACACGCACGTCGCGCGCGAGCGGCTGCGCCAGCTGCACGCGCAGCACCATCCGCGCGGATGACCACGCCCGGTCGCGTACAATCGCCGCGCCGTCGCCCCCTCCGACACGCCACCTCGCATGCAACGACCCGCCGCCTACGCCCGCCTGTTCGCACAGCGGCAGGCGCTGCGCTTCCTGTCGTGGCGCCGCTGGCGCGGCATCGACGGCGGCGATCCGGCGCGGATTCCGCCGGGCGCCGCGGTCCCGTTCCGCTGCAACCTGTGCGGGACGCCGAACGCGGGGACGCTCGCGGAGCTCTCGCGCGAGGCGCAGAACTGCACGCACTGCGGCTCGAACGTGCGCTTCCGCGCGATGGCCTGCCTCGTCACGCGCGAGGTGCTCGGCCGCCCCGCCCCGCTGCCGGACCTGCCGGTGCGCAAGGACATCGCGGGCATCGGCCTGTCCGACGCGGACGCGTACGCGCGGCCGCTCGCCGAGAAGTTCGACTACGAGAACACGTTCTACCACACGGAACCGCGGCTCGACATCGCCGACATCGACCCCGCGCGCGTCGGCCGTTACCACTTCGTGATCGCCAGCGACGTGTTCGAGCACGTCGAGCCGCCGGTCGCGCGCGCGTTCGCGAACGCGCGCCGGCTGTTGAAGCGCGGCGGCAAGTTCATCTTCACCGTGCCGTTCTCGCTGGACCCCGACACCCGCGAGCACTTCCCCGACCTCTTCGACTGGGCGCTCGCCGAGGAGAACGGTCACTGGACGCTGACCAACCGCACGCGCGACGGACGCGAGCAACGCTTCTCCGACCTCGTGTTCCACGGCGGTCCCGGCTCGACGCTCGAGATGCGCGTGTTCTCGCGCGCGGCCCTCGAGCGCGAGTTCGCGGCGGCGGGCTTCGCGCGCGTGCGCATCGCGGCCGAACCGTACCTGCCGTTCGGCATCCACTGGCCCGAGCCGTGGTCGGTGCCGATGGTCGCGTACGCGTAGATCCGCGAGGCGCTTCGGTTGGGCAGGGAAAGGCACGCCGTCACCGCCGCGGTGCGCGTGCTGCGCGAGCACGGCGTCGCGTTCACGCACCACCCGTACGCATACGAGGAACGCGGCGGCACCGCAGTGTCCGCGCGCGAGATCGGCGTCACCGAGCACGCGGTGATCAAGACGCTGGTGATGGAGGACGACGCGAAACGCCCGCTGGTCGTGCTGATGCACGGCGACCGCGAGGTGTCGACGAAGAACCTCGCGCGGCAGCTCGGCGTGAAGACGATCGCGCCGTGCGAGCCGGCCGTCGCCGACCGTCATTCGGGCTATCAGGTCGGCGGCACCAGCCCGTTCGGCACGCGGCGCGCGATGCCCGTGTACATGCAGCGCACGATCGCCGACCTGCCGTACCTCTACGTCAACGGCGGGCGGAGGGGCTACCTCGTGGGGATGGCACCCGCGGATCTCGTCCGCGTGCTGCGGCCGACGCCGGTCGACGCCATGGCGTGACCGGCCGCTCTACACGGCCGCGATTCCCGCTGGCGGAGGCGCGGCGCTAGCGGAGGCCGAACGCGCGGTCGAGCGCCACCCTGCCGCCGCCCTGTGCGATCAGGTAGAGCATGAGACCGGCCCAGGACAGATGCGTCGGCCACGCGTCCGGGTAGACGAAGATCTGGATCACCAGCGTCATGCCGAGCAGCGCCAGCGCGGATAGGCGCGTGAAAAGGCCGAGCAGCAGCAGCAGCGGAAAGAGGTGCTCGGCGTAGGCGGCGAGGTGCGCCGCCACGGCCGGGGACAGCAGCGGCAACTTGAACTCGTCGCGAAAGAGCGCGACGGCGCCATCGGTCACCGTGAGAAAGCCCTCGACCTTGGTGCGGCCCGAGTAGTAGAAGATCGCGGCGAGCGCGACGCGAGCGATCAGTGCGAGCGCGTCGACGCCGATCCACGCCGCGCAGCGGTCGGCGCACCGGTTCCAGGCACCGCGCCAGCCGGAGACGGCGGCCACGGACGAATCCGACGTGATCATGTGCTTCCTCCCGGCAGATGCCGCGCGTCGCAGACCAGCGCGCCTGCCTTCGCCAGCGTGCCCAGCAGCGCGTCGGCGTCGCAGCCCGGTACCGCCGCGCGCGCCGCGGCGAGCGCGGCGAGCGGCGGCGCGCCGGCCGCGCATGCATCGAGGAGCGCGCAACCGTCCGCGCCGAGGGGCATCCAGCGGACTTCGTCGCGCGGCCGCACGATCAGCGCGCCCTCCGCCTTCCAGTCGAACTCCGAGTCGTCGTACGGCCCGGGCGCGCGATTGCGCGACCAGATCGTGAAGATCGGCTGCCGGTCGAACCACGCCCAGCGCGCGGCGGCGTGCGGGCGCACGACCATCGCGCCACACCCGTCGGCACGCCGCGGCGCCACGGCGCCGGCGGTCAGCGCATCCTCGTCGGGCGCGGCGTGCGCTTCACCCCAGAAGCGATCCAGGCGCGCGACGCTGGGCAGGTAATCGAGCTCGGCCGCCGGGGGAAACGTCGCGAGGAACCCCTCGAAGCCCGCGCCGTAGCGAAGCAGCATCGGCTCGTGCGGCAACTCCGCTCGCGCGTAGACCGCGGCCGCCGCGCGGAACCAGTCCTCGCCGACGATCCTCGCCACGGCCGGGTAGTTGGCCTGCAGCGCGTCGATGCAGCCCTTGATCGTCGTGTTGCGGTAAACGGCGAAGCCCGGCTGCCGGACCAGCGCCGCCAGTGCGGGGGAAAGCGCCGCGTCGCCGTCCGGATCGACGACGGCGCGCGCGAACTCGTCCTGAAACTGCCGGAGCGCGCCCGCGGAGGCGTGCCTCGTGCCTGCGACAGGGTCGTCCATCGCGCGTCAGGCCGCCGCTTCGAACGGGCGGCGCAGGATCCCGGTCGCGAGCGCGCGTTCGGCCTGCAACTCGCGAAACGGCGGCACGTTGCCGTCGCGTTCGAGCAGCACCGGCCGCGGCCCGATGCGCGCGACGACGCGCTCGCATAGCGCCCACACTTCGCGTGCGACCGGCGCGTCGTGCGAGTCGATCAACAGCGCGTCGCCGTGCTGCGGGTCGGCCGTGTGGCCGGCGACGTGAATCTCGGCGACGTGCTCGCCGGGAAACGCGTCGACGTACGCCTCGGCCGAGTAGCCGAGGTTGCGCGCGCCGACGTGAACGTTGTTGACGTCGAGCAACAGCGAGCAGCCGCTGCGCCGCGCGATCTCGCGCAGGAAGTCGATCTCGTCGAACGCATGACCGTCGACGCGCAGATAGTGCGCCGGGTTCTCGAGCGCCAGCGTCCGCCGCAGCGCGTCCTGCACCTGGCAGACGTTGTCGACGATGCGCGTGAGCGCCTCTGCGCTGCGCGGGAACGGCAGCAGGTCCGGGTGGTAGCGGCCGCGCCACGTTGACCAGGCGAGATGCTCCGACACCAGCGCCGGCTCGAAGCGCCGCACCAGCCGGGCGAGCCGCGCGACGTGCGCGCGGTCGGGCGGCGTCGCCGCGGCAAGCGACAGCGCGACGCCGTGCAGCGACAGCGGATGCCGGGCCCGGATCGCCTCGAGCCAGGCGAGCCGCGGCCCGCCGTCGACCATGTAGTTCTCGGGATGGACCTCGAACCACAGCCCGTCGGCGGGCGCGGCGAGCGCCTCCGGAAAGTGCTCCGGCTTGAGGCCGAGCCCGGCCGACGGGGTGGGCGCCATCGCGTGGACGCGCGGCTGCCCGCTACGCCTTGACGGGCGTCAGCGAGCCGGTGCCCTTGGGCGTCTTGATCGACGCACAGGTGCCCTTCGGGACGTTCTTCCAGGCGTTGCCCTGGTAGTCGACCTTCGACGTCCCGGCGCAGGTCGTTCCAGGGCCGGCCGCGCAGTCGTTCTTGCCGGCCAGCGACACGCCATAGCACTTCTCCATGGCCTTTTCGTCCATCATCTTGTTGTCCATCTTCTTGTCCTGGGCCAGCGCGCCGCCGGCGGCGACGGCCGCCAGCGTGAACGCGGCAAGGGTCAGCGTGGGCATCTTCATCGGTACAGCTCCTCGGGGTTGGGGGGAACGACCGCCTGGGGCAGTCGGATGCTAGTTCGCCGTGCAGCGCCCGCCGGTTACAGCCCGGGGCACAATGTCGAACGCCCGCGCCGGTGCGGTACGGGTCGTGTAACCAAAGCCACCGATCGAACGAATGGACATCAGGGACCGGGCTCACGCGGCGGAAACGCGGCTGCGCGAGGCGCTCGTGCGCGGGCTCGCCGGCGACGGCGCGGCGTACCACGCGTTCCTGAAGGACCTTTCGGCGCACCTGCGCGCGTACTTTCGCAGGCGCCTGGCCGGGCTGCCGGACGACGTGGAGGACCTGGTGCAGGAATCGCTGCTGGCCGTGCACAACAAGCGCCATACGTACGATCCGGACCAGCCGCTGACGGCGTGGGTGCACGCGATCGCCCATTACAAGATGGTCGACCTGCTGCGCCGGCGCGCGCAGCGCGAGTCGCTGCACGACCCGCTCGACGACGACCTCGACGTCCTGGCCGCCTCGGCACACGATGCGGGCGACGCGCGGCGCGACCTCGCCAAGCTGCTCGAACGCCTGCCGGAGCGCCAGCGCCTGCCGATCGTGCACGTCAAGATCCACGGCCTGTCGGTCGTCGAGGCGGCGCGGGCGAGCGGCATGTCCGAGTCCGCGGTCAAGGTCGGCGTGCACCGGGGCTTGAAGTCGCTCGCCGCATTGATCCGGAGCGGCGGATGAGGACCGACGAGCTGGTCGCGCTGCTCGCGCGCGCGGGCGCCGCGCCTGGCGCCGGCGCCGTCGGCCGGCGCTACGCGGCGGCGCTCGGCTGGGGCGCCTTCGGCGCGACGCTGCTGATGGCGCTCACGCAGGGGGTGCGGCCCGATCTCGGCGACGCCGCTCGGCTGCCGATGTTCTGGATCAAGCTCGCGTTCCCGGCCGCGGTGGCGGGCGCGGCGCTGCTCGCGGCGGTGCGCCTGTCGCGGCCCGGCGTTGCGTTGCGCCGGGCGCCGTTGTTGCTGGCGGCGCCGGTGCTCGCGCTGTGGGCGCTGGCCGCCGCCGCGCTCGCCGGCGCGCCGGCCGCGTCGCGCGAAGCGATGGTGCTGGGCCACACGGCGAGCGTGTGCCCGTGGAACATCGCGTTGATGTCGGTGCCGACGTTCGTCCTCGCGTTGTGGGCGATGCACGGGCTCGCGCCGACCCGTCCGGTCGTGTCCGGCGCCGCATCCGGCCTGCTGGGCGGTGCGGTGGGGGCGCTCGCCTATGCACTGCACTGCCCGGAAATGGACGCGCCGTTTCTCGCGGTCTGGTACGTCGCGGGCATGCTGATCCCGACCGCGGTCGGCGCACTCGTCGGGCCGTACGTGCTGCGATGGTGAGCCCCGAACCGCGCGCGGCTGCGCGGGGGCTCGCGGTCGTCGGGATGCTCGCCCTGGCGAGCGCGTGCTTTTCCGCTCCCGCGTACGGCGGCGCCGCCGACGTCGTCGCCGCGACGGTGCGCCGCGTCGCGCCTGGCGTCTACGACTTCGACGTGACCGTGCGCAGCGTCGACCGCGGCAGCGACTACGCGGACGCCATCGAGGTGCTGGCGCCGGACGGCCGGCGGCTGGGACGGCGCGACCTGCTGCATTCGCACGAGGACGAGCAGCCGTTCACTCGCGACGTGCATGGCGTGAAGGTTCCGGCCGGGGTCGCCGCGGTCGTGATTCGCGCCCACCACCGGTCGCGCGGGTACGACGGGCGGACGCTGACGATCACGCTGCCGCGGTGACGGCGCCGCGGGCCCGCCCGCCGGCCGGGCTCACCGACGCAGGCCACGGCAGGGCGGCGCGCGGCCCCTGCGCGGGCCGGCGGCGCTCACACCGTACGGCCGCGCTCGATCTCGACGCCGATCTCCTTGACGCCGGCGAGCGCGCCCAGCTTCGCCACGCGCACGCGCACCCACGGGACGTCGAACTCGGCGAGCAGCAGCTGCGCGACCCGCTCGGCGAACCGCTCGAGCAGGGGCGGCGGCGCGTCCTTGGCGAACGCCTTCAGCCGCGCGACCACCTTCGCGTAATCGAGCGCGTCGGCGATCTTGCCCGTGTGAAAGGCCCGGTCCGACGGCGCGGCCATCTCGACGTCGAGCCGGATCGTCTGCGGCAGGTGCTGCTCCCAGTCGTAGACGCCGATGCGCGCCTCGACGCGCAGGTCGTGGATGAAGATCTTGTTCATGGGCTAGAATCGTCCGCGCATTCTACCTTCCGCCCGCCGCGCGCCACGCCTTGCCTGCCGCCCCCCTCATCGTCGCCGGCGCCTACCTGATCGGCTCGGTCTCGTTCGCCGTCGTGGTCAGCCGCGCGTTCGGATTGCCGGATCCGCGCGACTACGGGTCCGGCAATCCGGGCGCCACCAACGTGCTGCGCACGGGCCACAAGGCCGCGGCGCTGCTCACGCTGGTCGGCGACGGCGCCAAGGGCTGGCTCGGCGTGTTCGCCGCGCAGTGGCTCGCCGCGTGGACCGGCGCGCCGCAGTGGACGGTGCCCGCCGCCGCGCTCGCCGTGTTCCTCGGGCACCTGTTCCCCGCGTTCCACGGATTCAAGGGCGGCAAGGGCGTCGCGACCGCGGCGGGCATCGTGTTCGCGCTCTACTGGCCGCTCGGGCTCGCGCTCGCCGTCGTGTGGGCGACGATGGCCTACGGCTTCAGGATCTCCTCGCTCGCCGCCCTCACCGCCGCGCTGCTGCTGCCTCTCGGCGCCTTCTACGTGTTCGGCAACTCGTACACGGCGTGGGCAATGGTGCCGATCTGCGTGCTGCTGTTCTGGCGTCATCGCGCCAACATCCGGCAGCTCTTTGCAGGTCGGGAGCGCACGATCGGGCGATAGCGGTGGCGACACGGGCGACCTAGCCGCCGGAGGGCGAAGGCAATGACGACGAGGTTCGAGGGCGGGGCGATCAAGGCCGACGGCGAGAATCTGACGGGCTCGGAGTTCCGCGACGTGAACCTCGCGGGCACGCGATTCGACGACGTCAACCTGCGCGACGCGGTGCTCACGAATGTCGCGCTGACGGGCGCCACGATACGCAACGCGTGCCTCGCCGGCGTCTCGATCGAGGACGCGGGCCTCGAGGGCATGCGCATCGACGGCATACTCGTCACCGAATTGCTGCGCGTCTACCGCGCGCATGCCGGCGAGTAGCGCAGATGCCGGCTGTGCGCCGCGACGGCGTCGACGTGTACTACGAGGTCCGCGGCAGGGGACCTCCGGTGATGCTGGTCGCCGGCCTCGCCGCGGACAGTTCGTACTGGATGCCGACGGTCGATGCGCTCGCGGACCGCTTCGAGGTGGTGCTCGTGGACAACCGCGGCAGCGGGCGCACGACGCCGCTCGGTGCGCCGACGTCCATCGGCGCGATGGCCGACGACTGCATGGCGCTGGCGCGGCATCTTCGCCTCGCCCGGGTGTCGCTGGTCGGGCATTCGATGGGCGGGATGATCGTCCAGGACTGCGCGGCCCGCTACCCGGACACCGTCGACCGGCTCGTCCTCGTCGCGACGGGCGCCAAGGCGTCCGCGCGCGACAACGACCTGTTCGCGAGCTGGGCGGAACTCTTCCCGGCAATCGACCGCGGCCTCTGGTTCCGCAACCTCTTCTACTGGGTGTTCACGCCACGCTTCTTCGAGGGCCGGACGGCGGTCGACGCGCTGGTGCAGCTCGCGACCCGCTATCCCTACCAGCAGACGTCGACGGCGCTCGCGAACCAGGTGCGCGCGATCGCCGCGTTCGACGGGACGCCAGCGCTGTCGTCGATCCGCGCGCGGACGCTGGTGCTCGCCGGCACCGAGGACCTGCTGTTCCCGGTCGCCGCGAGCGCCGCATTCGCCAAGTCGATTCCGCACGCGACGTTCGCCGCCGTCGAGGGCGCCGCCCACTCGATCCCGATGGAACACCCGCAGGAATTCGTGCAGCGCGTGCTCCCGTTCCTTGGGGTCTGACCCTTAACATGCACTAAAGTGCATGTTAAGGGTCAGACCCCTACGGGCGCGACGGACGCAAGGTCCCAGCGGGGCCGCACGACGAACGAGTAGTCGAAGGCGCCCCCGGCGGCGAGCCGCAGCGCGCCGACGAGCGCGATCATCGCGCCGTTGTCCGTGCAGAACGCGAGGTCCGGAAAGTACACCTCGCCGTCGCGCGCACGCACCGTGGCGGTGAGCCGCGCGCGAAGGTCGCGATTGGCGCCGACGCCGCCGGCGACGACCAGCCGCCGTCGCCCCGTGGTGGCGAGCGCCGCCACCGACTTCGCCACCAGCACGTCCACGACCGCTTGCTGGAACTCGCGCGCGATGTCGGCCTTGCGCGCCGGGGCGAGCGTATCGGGCGCGGCGCCGGATGCCTCCTTGCGCGCAAGCGTCAGCACCGCCGTCTTGAGCCCGGAGAAGCTGAAGTCGAGATCGCCGGAACTGAGCATCGGCCGCGGCAGCTTGACCGCGCCGGGCACGCCGGCCTCGGCGAGCGCCGCCAGCGCCGGCCCGCCGGGGTAGGGCAATCCCAGCAGCTTCGCCGTCTTGTCGAACGCCTCGCCGGCCGCGTCGTCCAGCGTGTCGCCGAGCAGCCGGTAGCGCCCCACGCCGGCGACGTCGAACAGTTGGCTGTGACCGCCGGAGACGAGCAGCGCGACGAACGGGAACTCCGGGCGCGGCTGCCCGAGCAGCGGTGACAGCAGGTGCCCTTCGAGGTGATGGACGGGCACCGCCGGGATCCGCAGCGCATACGCCAGCGCCGTCGCCACCCCCGCGCCGACCAGCAGCGCGCCGGCGAGCCCGGGCCCCTGCGTGTACGCGACGCCGTCGAGGTCGGCCAGCGCAAGCCCCGCCTCCCCCAGCACGCGCTCGGCCAGCGGCACGACGCGCCGGACGTGGTCGCGCGAGGCCAGCTCGGGGACCACACCCCCGAAGTCCCGATGCATGGCGACCTGCGAGTGCAGCGCGTGCGCAACGAGGCCGCGGGCGGTGTCGTAGACGGCCACCCCGGTCTCGTCGCAGGAGGTCTCGATGCCGAGGACGAGCATGACGGGCGAAGCAAAAAGCCCGATCATACAGGGGCTTGCCGCCGCGTCGCCGATCGGCTATGATGTCGGGCTGTCGATGAACCGCCCCCCGGGGCGACCGAAATCCGAGGAATTCCTACATGCCGAGCATCCGTGTCCGCGAGAACGAGCCTTTCGAGGCCGCGCTGCGCCGTTTCAAACGCACGATCGAGAAGACCGGTCTGCTGACCGAACTGCGCGCGCGCGAGTTCTACGAGAAGCCGACCGCGGAACGCAAGCGCAAGAAGGCCGCGGCCGTGAAGCGCCACTACAAGCGCATCCGCAGCCAGCAGTTGCCGCCGAAGCTCTTCTGAAGCCGGTCCGCCGGACCGTACCCTGCGAAGAGGGGCGAAGCGATTCGCCCCTTTTTGTTTACCCCCGATCCCGTAAGGGTCTGACCCTTACCAGGACAACGTCATGACGCTGAAGGACCGCATCACCGAGGACATGAAGAGCGCGCTGCGCGCGCACGAGGCCGCGCGGCTGTCCACGATCCGGCTGCTGCTGGCCGGCATCAAGCAGCGCGAGGTCGACGAGCGCAAGGTGCTGACCGACGGCGACGTCCTCGCCGTGATCGACAAGATGGTCAAGCAGCGCCGCGACTCCATCGCGCAGTTCGAGGCGGGCAAGCGGCCGGACCTGGTCGCCACCGAGCAGGCGGAGCTCGAGGTGCTGCAAGGTTACCTGCCGCAGCAGCTTGCCGAGACCGAGATCGACGCGCTGATCGCGGCCGCTGTCGCCGCGACTGGCGCGGCCGGCCCCGCCGGCATGGGCAAGGTGATGGGCATTCTCAAGCCGAAGCTCGCCGGCCGCGCCGACATGACGGCCGTCTCCGCCAAGGTGAAGGCGCGGCTCGCTGGGTAGCTCAGGCCCCCGCAACGCGCTGCGCGCGTCTCCCCCGGAGGGGGCGCGATCTCGGGAGCGGCCCTTCGATCGCCGTTCAGGTTCCCCCGCAACGCGCTGCGCGCGTCTCCCCCGGAGGGGGCGCGATCTCGGGAGCGGCCCTTCGATCGCCGTTCAGGTTCCCCCCGCAACGCGCTGCGCGCGTCTCCCCCCAGAGGGGGGCGCGATCTCGGGAGCGGCCCTTCGATCGCCGCTGCCACCGACGCGCGGCACCCGTCGCTGGCCCGACAATTGCTGCCCTTTCGCGGGCGCAGCCGTTGCCTATAATCGGGTTATCCCCCGACGCAGCGCACGCCCGACCGGCGGGTTCTCCCGACCGGAGAGGGACGTGCGCCCCTTGCACCGCCCGGTGATGATCCCGAACGACTTCATCCAGACGCTCTTGTCCCGGGTGGACATCGTCGACGTGATCGACCGCCACGTCCCGCTCAAGAAGGCGGGCGCCAACTACGTCGCCTGCTGCCCGTTCCACAGCGAGAAGACGCCGTCGTTCTCGGTGAGCCCGACCAAGCAGTTCTACCACTGCTTCGGCTGCGGCGCGCACGGCACGGCCATCGGCTTCCTGATGGAGCACGCCGGCAAGTCGTTTCCGGACGCGGTGGACGAGCTCGCGCGCGACGCCGGCCTGACCGTGCCGCGCGTCGAGCGCCCCGGCGAGCGGGAGAAGCGCCAAGAGGCGGACGACCTCAACGAGGTGCTGCTCACGGCGGCGCGTTTCTACCGAGCGCAGCTCAAGGACTCTCCGCACGCCATCGAGTACCTGAAGTCGCGCGGCCTGACCGGCGAGATCGCCGCGCGCTTCGGCATCGGCTATGCGCCGGACGCGTGGCAGGGACTCGCCGCCGCGTTCCCGCACTACGACGCGCCGGCGCTCGACGCCGCGGGGCTCGTCGTCACCGGCGACGCCGGCAAGCGCTACGACCGCTTCCGCGACCGGGTGCTGTTCCCCATCCACGACAGCCGCGGCCGCGTCATCGGCTTCGGCGGCCGTGTGCTGGGCGCCGGCGAGCCCAAGTACTTGAACTCGCCGGAGACGCCCGTGTTTTCCAAGGGCCGCGAGCTCTACGGGCTCTTCCTCGCGCGCAACGCGATCCGCGACGCCGGCCGCGTGGTCGTCGTCGAGGGCTACATGGACGTCGTCGCGCTCGCGCAGCACGGCATCGAGTACGTCGTGGCCACCTTGGGTACCGCGACCACGCCCGTGCATGCGCAGAAGCTGTTCCGCCTGACGGATTCGGTCGTGTTCTGCTTCGACGGGGACGCCGCCGGCCGCAAGGCGGCGTGGCGCGCGCTGGAGAACACGCTGCCGGTGCTCGCCGACGGCAAGAACGCGTCGTTCCTGTTCCTGCCCGACGGCGAGGACCCCGACGATTTCGTCCGCAAGCGCGGCCGTGCGGCGTTCGAGCAGGCGGTCGCGCAGGCGGTCCCGCTGTCCGAGTTCCTGCTGGCCGAACTGGCCATCAGGCATCCGCCGGCGTCGCCGGAAGGCCGCGCGGCATTGGTCGCCGCGGCCCGGCCGCTGCTGGCCGAGATCGGCGCCCCCGTCCTGTCCGCGATCCTGCGCCGTCGCCTGTCCGAATTGACGGGCCTGCCCGATCCCGAGTTGCGGGGCCTGCTGGCCATGCCTGCCGGCACCGGCGGCGATGCGACCGACCGTCCGGGCCGCCCGGCGACCATTCCGGTTCCCGCTCGCCCGCAGCTGCGGCGCGGACCCGCACGCCGGCCGCCGTCGCTCGCGCGGCAGCTGATCCGCGGGCTGCTGCTGCAGCCGGGACTGGCAAAGACGCTGCCGTTCCCGCACCCGGACGCTTCGACGCTCGAGGCGGCCACGCTGGCGGCGCTGGTCGCGCACTGCGCGCAGGCCGAGAGCCCGCTCAACACCGCCGCCATCCTCCAGACGTTCGCCGGGACGCCGCACGAGCCGGTGCTGGCCTCTGTCCTGGCCGCCGCCGAGGACCATCAGCTCGACGACCAGGCGATCGAGGCCGAGGTCCGCGACGGCCTCGCCCGGTGGTGGCAGAACGCCCGCCGCAGCGGGCATCCGGCGCCGCAGGCGGAAGCGGTCGCGCCGGAGGAGACGAAGCGGCTACAGCAGCTCGACTACGTCCGGCAGCGGATGGCCGAGCGGGCGCCGCCGCTGCCCGCCGAGCCCGCCGCCGACCCGTCGTTCGAGGGACCCGCGCGTGATATCATTTGAGGTTTTCCTGCGCCGGCCCCAATTACCCACGTACGGGAGGGGTGCGCCGCAGCGCGCGGTCGCCCGCCCCGACCGCGCGACACCGATCGTGACCCAAGGATGACCATGGCCAAGAAGCCCGCGAAGCCCGCCCGCAAGACCACGCCGAAGCCCAAGGCGAAGGCCGCGAAGTCGCCGGCCGCGGCGAGAAAGTCGGCGAAGGCCGCCAAGCCGGCACGGAAGCCTGCCGCCGGCAGGAAGCCGGTGCGCCCGGCCGCGAAGAAGCCGGCGGCGAAGAAGTCGCCGCCGAAGGCCGCGAAGAAGCCCGCGGCGAAGCCGAAGCCCGCCACCCAAAAGGCGGCCGCCAAGGGCAAGGTCCCGGCCAAGCCCGTCGCCAGGCCGCTGCCGAAGGGCGCCAAGGCGTCGGCGGCCCCGGCCAAGCCGGTCAACGGCAAGGCAGGGCCGGCGCCGAAGTCCGCCGCCAAGCCGCCTGTGCCGGTCAAAGGTGCACCGGTGATAGGCGCGCCGGTGAAAGGCGCGCCGGTGAAAGGCGCGCCGGTGAAAGGTGCGCCGGTCAAGGGCGCGCCGGCCACGAAGCCCGCCGCGTCCGTCCCCGTGCCCGGCCACAAGCCGACGGCCAGTGAAATCGCCGCCAAGCTCGCCGGCAAGCGCGCCGAGGACGCGGCCAGCAAGCGCGGCAAGAACGGCAAGCACGCGGACATGGCGCCGCGCGAACTGACGCCCGCCGACGTCGAGGCGCGCAAGCGCCGGCTGAAGACGCTGATCGTGCTCGGCAAGGAGCGCGGCTACCTCACGTACGCCGAGATCAACGACCACCTGCCCGACGACATCCTCGACGCCGAGCAGATCGAGGGCGTGATCTCGATGATCGGCGACATGGGCATCCAGGTCTACGACGAGGCCCCGGACGCCGACACGCTGCTGATGGCCGAGACGCCGGCCACCGTGCCCGCCGAGGACGTCGAGGAGGAGGCCGAGGCCGCGGCGTCCACGCTCGACTCCGAGTTCGGCCGCACGACCGACCCGGTGCGCATGTACATGCGCGAGATGGGCTCGGTCGAGCTCCTGACGCGCGAGGGCGAGATCGAGATCGCCAAGCGGATCGAGGAAGGTCTGAAGCACATGATCATGGCCATCTCGGCGTGCCCGATGACGGTCGCGCAGATCCTCGACCACGCCGATCGCATCGCCAAGGACGAGGCCAAGATCGACGACCTGGTCGACGGCCTCATGAACTTCAACGAGGAGCTGACCGCGCTCGACGAGGGCAGCGACGACGAGGAGGCCGAGGAGGACGAGGCCGACGCCGGGGCGATTGCCAGCGAGAACCTCGAACGGCTGAAAGTCGCGGCGCTCGAGCACTTCGCCGTGATCCGCCGCCACTACACGCGGATGCTGTCGGTGCTGCAGAAGGAAGGCCACAAGGCGCCGAAGTACCTCGACCTGCAGAAGAAGATCAGCGGCGAACTGATGCAGATCCGCTTCTCGGCGCGCCAGGTCGAGCGGCTGTGCGACTCGGTGCGCACCGAGGTCGACAACATCCGCCAGATCGAGCGCAAGATCCAGGACCTCGTCGTGAACAAGGGCGGCATGCCGCGCCCCGAATTCATCCGGATGTTCCCGACCAACGAGACGTCGCTGCGCTGGATCGACCGCGAGGTCGGCGCGCACCACAACTACAGCGAGCAGCTCGCCAAGTACCGGCAGGCGATCGTCGAGCAGCAGCAGAAGCTCCTGAACCTGCAGGAGCGCGTGATGATCCCCTTGAAGGACCTGAAGGAGATCAACAAGCAGATGTCCACCGGCGAGGCGAAGGCCCGCAAGGCGAAGCGCGAGATGACCGAGGCCAACCTGCGCCTCGTGATCTCGATCGCCAAGAAGTACACGAACCGCGGCCTGCAGTTCCTCGACCTGATCCAGGAAGGCAACATCGGCCTCATGAAGGCCGTGGACAAGTTCGAATACCGCCGCGGCTACAAGTTCTCGACCTACGCGACGTGGTGGATCCGGCAGGCGATCACGCGCTCGATCGCCGACCAGGCGCGCACGATTCGCATCCCGGTGCACATGATCGAGACGATCAACAAGATGAACCGGATCTCGCGCCAGATCCTGCAGGAGACGGGGCAGGAGCCCGATCCGGCGACGCTCGCCGAGAAGATGGAGATGCCCGAGGAGAAGATCCGCAAGATCCTCAAGATCTCCAAGGAACCGATCTCGATGGAGACGCCGATCGGCGACGACGACGACTCGCACCTCGGCGACTTCATCGAGGACCAGTCGACGGTGGCGCCGTCGGATGCGGCCGTGAACGCGTCGCTGCGGGACGTCTGCAAGGACATCCTCGACACGCTGACGCCGCGCGAGGCGAAGGTGCTGCGCATGCGCTTCGGCATCGAGATGAACACCGACCACACGCTGGAAGAGGTCGGCAAGCAGTTCGACGTCACGCGCGAGCGCATCCGCCAGATCGAGGCGAAGGCGCTGCGCAAGCTGCGGCATCCGTCGCGGTCAGAGAAACTGCGGAGCTTTCTGGAAGGCGAATGAGTCCCGCGCGGGGCGCGCCCGCGCAGGCCGGGCCGTGCGGACAGTTCGCGCACCGACCACCCGACCGTCGCACCCCCGCCCACGGGGGAGCAGTCCCGCGCGCGGGGCGCAGCCCCGCGCAGGCCCGGGGGCGTGCGAGTGCCCCCCCACCGGTCCCCCCCCCCCCCCCACCCCGCCAAGGGCGCGTCGCGGGACGAGTTCGCGGCGACCGACCACGCCGACCGTCGCACCACGCCACCAGCACGCGGAGGGAGCGAGTAGCGCTACGCAACCGCGAACGACAACGCCCCGGCAAGCCGGGGCGTTCTCGTTGGTGCTGTCGGACGCGTCAGTTCGCCGCGAAGCAGTACAGGAGCCCGGCGCCTCCGGTCGCCTTGAGCGCGTCGTCGCTGCAGCCGCGCGACGGGTGCGACGTGTTCCACGACAGCGCGGGCGGGCTGGTGTCGAGGCCCGTGCGGTCGTGGTGGCCGACGAACGCGGAGCCCTCTCCGCTCTTCGTCCAGTTGCCGCACGTCCGGTCCTCGCCCGGCGGGAACGCCGTGCCGTCGGCCTGCGTGCCGGTCAGGATGTCGTGCCGGTTCGGCGTGTCGCCGCGGCCGTTCACGACCGCGCCCTTCTCGTCGAGCGCCGTCTGCTTCGTCAGGTTGTTGCTGCCGTGCAGCTCGGCGACGTCCTTCGCGACGACCACGCCCTTCGCGTTCTGCCACGGGCCGCGGCCGATGCGCTCCTTCGCGTTGACGGCCGCCACGCCGCCGGCCGCCTGGGTCGACAGGTAGGCGCGCCACGTCTTGCCGCCGGCGCCAACGGCGGCCGCGAGCTTCTGGCAATGCGCGTCGGCCCCGGCAAGTCCGCCGAAGTCGGCGCCCTTGCCGGAGCCGGTGCTCGTGACGAAAAAGCTCATGTTCGCCTGCTGCGCGTGCGCGGTCGCGGTCGCCGCGGCGAATGCGGCAGCGGCCGCGATGGTGGCAATCCTCATCGATCATCTCCGTTGGCCGGCGTCCCCCGCGGGCACGCCCGGTCAAGCGACAACAGCGGCACGGTCCCGGTTATTCCGCGGGCCGCGCACGCGGCCGCGCGGCCGGTCACTGCAACGGCAGCTCGGCCGTGACCTGCTCCGGATCCTCCGGGTCGTCGCGAACGGCGAAGCCCAGCCCCTGCGTGAACCGGATCATGTTCTGGTTGGCGCGCAGTATCGTCCCGACGAGCCGCTGCAAGCCTCGCTTCTTCGCGCACGCGATCAGCGCCTTCATCAGCGCCGACGCGACCCCCCGTCCCTGCCACGCATCGGCCGTGACGACGGCGAACTCGGCGCTCTCGTGGTCGAGGTTCGCGATGGACCGCGCGATGCCGACGATCGCCTGTCCGCCCGGCCCTTCGGGATCGGGCGCCAGCGCGACCAGCGCCAGTTCGCGGTCGTAGTCGACCTGCGTGAAGCGGGCGATCATCGCCGGCGACAGCTCGTGCAGCCGGTAGAAGAAGCGGAAGTAGCGCGTCTGCTCCGACAGCGCGGAGATGAACCGGCGCTCGAGTTCCGCGTCCTCCGGGCGGACCGGCCGCATCGCGAGCTGCGTGCCGTCGCGCAGCACGATGCGCGACTCGAGCTCCACCGGGTACGGGTGGATCGCCATGTGCGCGTATGCGGGCAGCGGCTTCCGCTTCGGGTCGACCAGCGCGCGCGCCGCCGGGATCTCGACGTGGTCCTGCGCGACGATCACCGGGTCGAGCGCCAGCGCGCGCACCCACGGCAGCGCGCACGCCAGCGCGGACACGCGCAGCAGGACCTGCACCAGCGCCTCGGGGGGCTCCAGAATGCCGGCCGCGGCGAAGAGGTCGCGGGCGAGCCGGCGGTTGAGCGGCGGCAGCATCACCGCGCGCTCGCGCGGCACGGCGACGCCGCGCACGCTGGCGCCGACGGCGATCACCGGCCCGAACACCGGGTCGGTGGACAGCGTGATCGCGCAGGTCCCGGTGGTGCCGGGCGGCGGCGCGCGCTGGACGACGACCTTGAGCCGCGCCGATACGACCTGCGCGCGCAGTTCCTTCCACGCGCGCACGAGCGCACGTCCGTTCGCGATGCACGCGCGCTGGACGGGGGGCTCGCTGCCGGCGACGGTCAGCGTGACGGGATACCGCAGCCGGCGTGCCACCGCCTGCGCGTCGGCGACCGTCGTCACCTCGGCCAGCGGCGCCGTGGCGATGCCGAACACGGCCAGCAGCTGCTGGGTGGCCTCCGCATCCCACACGGGCGCGCCGTCGGCCGCGGCGCGCGCGCGCAGCGCCTCGGCGGCCGCGAGGTCGGGCGGCTCCGGGTCGGGCTGCGAGGCCGGGACTTCCAGCAGCCACTCCTGGTTGCGCCGGTAGGCGGCGAGGAACGCGAACGCGTCGACCGCGTTCTCCGGCGTGAAGAAGTTGGCGGCGCCGCCGGCCTCCAGCGCGGCGTGCAGGTCGGTGCGATCGACGGCGCCGAGCCACGCGCCCAGCACCGGCTTGTCCGAGCCGCGCGCGACCGCCGCGACCGCGTGGGCCGCCTCGATCGCGCCGACGATCGGCCGCGGCACGTGAAGCACGAGCATCGCGTCGACATTCTGATCGGCGAGCACGGTCGCCACCGCGGCGGCGAGCCGCGCCGGCTGCGCGTCGCCGCGCACGTCGACGGGGTTCGCGCGCGGAATCTCGGGCGGCAGCAGCGCGTCGAGGCCTGCGACGGTTTCCTTCGCGAAGCGCGCCAGCGCGACGCCGGTGTCCGCCGCGCAGTCGGCGGCCAGCACGCCCGGGCCGCGTCCGTTCGCGACGATCGCGAGCCGGTTGCCGCGCGGGATCCTGCCCATCGCGAGGATGCGCGCGGCGGCGAACAGCTTCGTGTACGTCTGCGCGCGGACGGTGCCGGCGCGCATGAGTGCAGCGTCGAACACCGCGTCGTGGTCGATGAAGGGCTCGCCGAGGTCGTCGACGTCGCGGCGCGGCTCGAGCGAGCGGCCGGCCTTGAGCACGACGACCGGCTTCGTCCGCGCCGCCGCGCGCAGCGCGGACATGAACGTACGCGCGTCACCGACGCTCTCGACGTAGAGCAGGATGCCGTCGGTGGCGGAATCGTAGACGAGCGCCTCGAGCAGCTCGCCGAACCCGAGGTCGATGCCGCCGCCCACGGACATCACCGTCGAGAAGCCGATCTGCATCGGCGCCGCGAAGTCGAGCATCGCCGTGCAGACGGCGCCGGACTGCGCGACCAGCGCGAGTCGCCCGGGCAGCGCCATCGGCGCGCAGAAGGTCGCGTTCAAGCCGATGTCGGTGCGCACGATGCCGAACGCGCCCGGGCCCAGCAGGCGGATGCCGCGCCGCTTCGCGATCGTCGCGACGTTGCGCCGCCACGCACGCGCCGCCGAGGCGTCCGCCATCTCGGGGAACGACATCAGCACGGCGGTCTCGAGGCGCGCGCGGTCGTCGTCGAGGATCCCGGCGATCGGCGCCGGGGGGGTGGCGATGATCGCGAGGTCGATCGGCTTGCCGATCGCCGCGAGCGACGCGTAGGCGCGCCGGCCGAACACGCTGCGATGGTTCGGATTGACCGCGTAGATGTCGCCGGCGAACTGGCCGGACAGCAGGTTCTCGAACACGGTCCGGCCGAGGGAGCCCACGCGGTCCGACGCGCCGACGAGCGCGACGGATTTCGGGGCGAACAGCGGGGAGAGGTAGTGGCGCATCGACCGGCGACGCCGACGATCGGCGCCGCTGCCATTCTACCGGGCCGCGCCCGCGGCCCCGGCCGCGCGCGGGCACGCGCAGCGCTTGGCTATAATCCACGCTCGCACGACGACGCCGGACGACGCTCGTCGCCCGCAGTTCCTTGCGACGGGCCTGTAGCTCAGGCGGTTAGAGCAGGGGACTCATAATCCCTTGGTCGCTGGTTCGAATCCAGCCGGGCCCACCCTCACCGGCAGGCACGTGCGCCACGTGTGCTGCGCACGCCTGCCGGCCTTGTCCCTTTCGTAACATATTGTTACATTTCAGGGGTTTGGCGAGGACGCCGCGCGCCGTCGGCACGTTGGTCCACGGCCTATCGCTAGCCGGGGGCGCGCGGGCCCGGCAATTCCATTCCGAGACCGGCCAAGCCGGCAACCGATTCCCGTTCGGGGGCACATCTTGCACGACCCACAATCCGCGAAGCCGCCGCGCCCGAAGGCGCACGCGCGTTCCGGCCACGGGTTGGTGCGCGGCGCACGGCCGTCGTTGCTGATCGTCGCCGGTACGCGCCCCGAGTGCATCAAGCTGGCACCCGTCGTGCGCGAGATCGCGCGCCGGCACACGTTCGCCGGCATCGTCGTCAACAGCGGTCAGCACGTCGAGGCAGTGCGGCGCACGTTCGCGGAGTTCGGCATCGCGTGCGACACGCAGCTCCCCGCGCTCGGCGCGCACCCGAACCTGACCACGGCAAGCCGGCACCTGACGCGCGCGCTCGTCGGCGCGATCGAGCACCATCGCCCGTCGCTCGTCGTCGTGCAAGGCGACACGCTGACCGCGTATGCCGGCGCGCGCGCGGGCGTGCAGGCCGGGGTGCCGGTCGTCCACGTCGAGGCGGGGCTGCGCGCGCCGTCGGTGTCCGATCCGTTCCCGGAAGAGTGGTTCCGGCGCCGCATCGCGCGGTACGCGCAGCACCACTTCGCGCCCTGCGCGTCGGCGCAGGACAACCTGCTCGCGGAGGGCGCGCCGGCGCAGCGCGTCCACAACGTCGGCAACACCGGCATCGACAGCCTGCGCACGCTGCTCGCGCACGGCGACGTGCGGCGCGGCCACGCGCCCGAGGCGCGCACGCAGGTGCTCGTCACGCTGCACCGGCGCGAGAACTGGGACGGCAAGGCGGACGTCATCTGCGATGCGCTGATCGCGCTGGCCGCGCGGCGGCCGGAGCTGACGCTGCTCGTGCCCGTCCACCCGAATCCGCGCATCGCGCCGCGGCTGCGCACGCGACTCTCCCCGCACCCGCAGTTCTCGCTGGTCGCACCGATGGCCTATCGCGACTTCATCGCCGCCGTGGCGCGCGCGGCGCTCGTCATCAGCGACTCGGGCGGCATCCAGGAGGAAGTGCCGCACCTCGGCGTGCCGCTGCTGGTTCCGCGCACGAGCACCGAGCGGCCGGAGGGCATCGCGACCGGGTTCGTGCGGCTCGTGGCCGTCGATCGGGACGCGATCGTCGGCGAGGCGCTCGCGCTGCTCGCGCGCCCGCCCGCGCCGCCGCTGCCGTTCGATCGGCACGCGCCCTACGGCGACGGAGCCGCGGCCGCGCGCATCGTCGCCGTCCTCGAGTCCGCGCTGGTCGAATCGGCCGCCGCATGAGTTCCGCAGTCGACCTACCGGCGGCGGCCGCGGGACACAGAGCCCCCGCCCCCGGAACCGCGATCGCGCCGTGGCTGCTCGACGGGCCCGCGCAGTTGCGCAGCGGGGCGCACGCGGGCGCGATCGCCGGCACGATCGCGGAGTCCGGCGCGCCGACCTACGTCTATCCGGAAATCGCCGGCTACTACCTGCAGTGGCTCGCGTGGCGCGCGCGCACGTTCGGCGGCGGCGACGCGCTGGCGGCGCGCGCGGCGGCCGTCCAGCAGTGGCTCGGGACGTGGCTCGCGCTCGCGGGCCCGCCGCAGACGCGCGTCCTCCTCGCCGGCCAGGTCGACGACTGGCGCAATGGCGCGGTGTTCTTCTTCGATGTCGCGATGGTCGCGCGCGGGCTCGGCTCCGCCGCGCGCGAAGGACTCGTGGTCCCGGACGCCGGCGTCGTGGCCGGCGTTTCGCGCATCCTCGCTTCGCTGATCGACGCCGACGGCGTGTTCGCCGCGTGCCGCGCGCACGACGCGCGGGTGACGCTTCCCGACCGCTGGTCGACGCGCCGCGGCGCGTTCCTCGCGAAGGCGGCGGCCGGCGTGATCACGGCGGCGCGCACGCTGCCTGGCATCTCGGCGCCGGTGGCTGCCGCCGCACACGCGACGTTCGCGGCGAGCATCGAGTGGACGCTCGCGCATCCGCACGCCGAGGCGCATCCCCGGCTCTACGCGCTGGAAGGCTTGCTGGCGCTGCCAAAGGATCCCCGCTTCCCGGTGGTGCTGGCGGCGGTGGGTACGCAGCTCGCCGCGCTGCTCGCGCAGGCGGGGACCGACGGCCGCCTGCCGGAGACGCTGGACGCGGATGCCGCGGCCCGCGGACCCGCGCGCGTCGACGTGCTGGCGCAGGCGCTGCGCATCGGCACGCTGCTCGGCGCCGAGCACCCGGAACACGCGCCGGATCGCGCGACGCTCGGCAACCTCCGGGACCTGCTTGCGCGGCAGCTGCGGCCCTCGGGCGCCGTCGCGTTCGCCGTGGACGCGCCGGCGGCGGCGGCGTGCAACGTCTGGGCTGCAATGTTCGCGGACCAGGCGCTCGCGTTTGCCGCGCACCCGAACGCTGGCACGTGGCGCGGCGGCGATCCGCTCATCGTCTGATGGCCGCACGCACGCGCGCGGCGGGCCGGCGCCCGGGATAGCGCACCATGTGGGGCACGAGCTGGCGGCAGCGGCTGCGCCTGGCGCCGCTGGCCATGGCCATCGCCGCCGCGGACCGCCTGTCGGCGTTCGCGCCCACGCCGCGCGCGCCGCCGGCGCGACCATGGGCGCCCGGCATCACGACGATCATCCCGGAGCGCGACGCGCCGCTCATGCTCGCCGCCACGCTCGGGGCACTCGCCGCGGCGCTCGACCGCGTCGACGAGCCGCGGCAGATCGTCGTCGTCGCCAACGGCGCGCCACGGTCCGCGTACGTGGGTGTGGCCGCGCGATTTCCCGACGTCGAGTGGGTGCATTCCGACGCGCCGCTGCCGTTCGGCGAGGCGATCGCCCGCGGCTTGGCACTTGCGCGCCACGACGGCACGTACCTGCTCAACAACGACATGACGCTCGAAGGCGAAGCACTCGCCGAGATCGTGCGCTGGCGCGCGCCCGACGTGTTCGCGCTGGCGTCGCAGATCCTGCAGGTGAGTGCCGACGGCCGGCGCGAGGAGACGGGCTTCACCGACTGGTACGTCGACCGCGGCGGCGTCCACCTCTACCACGCGCCGGTGCCCGCGACGGCGGAGGCCATCCCGCACCTGTGCGCGAGCGGCGGAGCCACGCTGTTCCGCACGGCGCCGCTCACCGCGTACGTGCGCGAGAGTCGCTGCTACGACCCGTTCTACTGGGAGGACGCCGAGTGGGGCCTGCGGGCGTGGCGCGACGGCTGGCGCGTGCTCTACTGCCCCGCGTCGCGCGCGACGCACGCGCACCGGGCGACCACCGCGCGCTTCTACACGCCGGACGAGCTCGATCGCATCGTCGAGCGCAACCGCTGGCTGTTCGACGCGCGCCACGGCGCGACCGGCTTTCCCGCCGCGTGGCTGATGGAGCGCGCGTGCGACCTGCCCTACGCCAGCCAGCGCGAGCTCGCGCATCCGCGGCAGGCGGCGGGCGTGTTCCGGCAGCGGCTCGCGCGCAGGCGCGCGAGCCCTCCGGCGCCGCCGCGGCTGTCCGCGCCCGACGCCGCCGCGGTTGCGCTCGCCGCGTCGTCGTACAGCTATCGGCTGCGCGAACCGGACCCCGCCCGCGCGCGCCGGCTGCTCGTCGTGTCGCCGTTCGTCGTGCTGCCGCCGCGCCACGGAGGCGCGCGGCGCGTGGCCGAGCTGCTGCGCGGCCTCACGCCCGACTTCGACGTGGCGCTCGTCACCGACGAGGCGTCGCTGTACGACGCGCGCAGCTTCGCCGGATTCGCCGGGCTCGCCGCCGTGCACCTCGTGCAGCGCGCGGAGCGCGCGTCGTCCGCGGAAGCCGCCGACCTCGCGCAGCGCATGCGCACGCACTGCCACGCGGATCTCACGGCGGCCGTCGATGCGGCGCTCGCGACGTTTCGGCCGGACGTCGTGCAAGTCGAGTACGCCGAGTTGGCACCCCTCGTGCGGCGGCGCGCGCCGGACGCGCGCTGGGTCCTCGACCTGCACGACGCGTACGGTCCCGGGGACTTCGCCACTGCGGCCGACGCCGACGCGTTCGCGCGCGACCTCGCCGCCTACGATGCGCTCGTCGTCTGCTCGGAGGAGGACCAGGCGCTGCTCGCGCATCCGCGCATCGCGTGCGTACCCAACGGCAGCCGCGCGGCCGCCGCCGCGTACGCGCCGTCGGCCGGGGCGCGCGTGCTGTTCGTCGGGCCGTTCCGCTACAGCGCCAATCGTGACGGCATCGCGCGCTTCCTGCGCGACGCGTGGCCGGCGATTCGCGCCCGCGCGCCGCAGGCCACGCTGCTCGTGCTGGCCGGCGACGAGCATCCCGCGTTCACGCGCGACGATCCGCTGTTCGCGCAAGCCGGCGTCACGGTCTGCGGCCATCGCGATGACGTGCCCGCGCTGCTCGCGGACAGCGCGCTCACGATCAACCCGCAACTGGAGATCCGCGGCTCGGCGGTGAAGCTCGTCGAGTCGCTCGCCGCGGGCCGCGTGTGCGTCAGCACGCGCGCGGGCGCGCGCGGCTTCGCAACGGGCGCGCCTGCGGCGCTGGTGACGGTCGCCGATGTCGCGGCGATGGCCGAGCCGGTCGCGGCGCTGCTCGCCGACCCGGCGCGCCGGCACGCGCTGGAGGCGCCGGCACCGGGCGCCCTCGCGACGTTCGCGTGGGAGCGCAGCGTGGCGCTGCAGAAGTCGCTGTACGATGCGCTGCTGCGCGAGCGGGGGGGCCGATGAGCGCCGCCGGGCCGCCCCAAGGCGCTCGCCCCCTGGGGGGTGCGGCGCGCAGCGCCGCTCGGGGGGAGCCCTGAGCGCCGCCGGGCCGCCCCAAGGCGCTCGCCCCCTGGGGGGTGCGGCGCGCAGCGCCGCTCGGGGGGGGCCATGAGCGCCGCCGGGCCGCCCCAAGGCGCTCGCCCCCTGGGGGGTGCGCGGGCAGCGCCGCTCGGGGGGAACTATGAGCAACAACTACGACCGCATCGCCCGCTTCTACGACGTCGACATGGCGCGCAACATGCCGTTCGACGACGTCGGCTTCTATGCCGACCTGTGCCACCGGCACGGCGGGACGGCGCTCGAGCTCGGGTGCGGCAACGGCCGGATCCTGCTCGAGCTCGTCGCGCGCGGCATCGACGCGATCGGCGTGGACGCGTCGGCCGGCATGCTGCGCGAACTCAAGCGGAAGGCCGCGCAACGCGGGCTGCCAGCGCGCATCGCGCGGATGGACGTCACGCGGCCGGCGCTGACCGGCGGCTTCGGCGTGATCCTGTGCCCGTACTCACTCGTCACGTACGTCACCGGGGACGGTGCGGTCGCGCGGCTGTGCGGCCGGATGCGTGAGCTGCTGCGGCCGGGGGGATGGCTCGTCGTCGATGCGTTCGTGCCGCGACCCGTCGCCGCGCAGGACGACTTCACGCTCGACTACCGCCGCCCGTTCGGCGAGCACACGCTCGCGCGCTGGAAGCGCCTGCGCCCGGTCGACGCCGCCACCAATCGCATCGAGCGCCGATATCGGCTGTGCGGCGCCGACGGCACGGTCGTCGAGCAAGTCGACGTGGCCGAGACCATCCGCCCGTACGCGCCCACGGCGCTGCGCGAGGCCGTCGCGGCGCCGGGCCTCACGCCCGTCGGCGAGTGGTGGGACTACGGGCAGGCCGCCGGGCCCGCGTCGGCGCAGTTCTTCACGCTGGTGGCCCGCGCGCCGTGACGCGCGCCTACTGATCTTTACCGAATCGAGTGACGTCGCTCGCAAATCTCCCGTCGTCCCCGCGAAAGCGGGGACCCAGCGTCGTTGGCGGAAAGCCGCTGGGTTCCCGCCTTCGCGGGAACGACGGAGTATCAGTCACGCATTTCCGTAATTCTCAATAGAATGACGCTGCGGTTGCCCATACGATGACGGGTGCCGCTGCTGCCGACCACGTGCCGCCGACCGCCATGACCCACACTCCCCTCGTCTGGATCGGACTCGGCGGCGTCGCCGCCGACGACAACGCCGTCGCCCACGACTGGCAGCATCGGCTGCACTGGTTCATGGTCGCCGTCGCGCTGGCGTCCGTGCCGGCCTACCTGCTCGCCACGGCCGACATCGACCCGGCCTGGCACAGGGTGGCGTCGTTCCTCGACTTCGTGATCCTCGTGGCGTTTGCCGCCGAGATGGTCTGGATGATGGCGGTGTCGAGCTTTCCCTGGCGCTACTTCTTCGAGAACTGGCTCAACGTCGTCATCATCGCCGGCGCCGCGGCGGCGGCGTTCGGCGCAGCCACCGATTGGATCGCGGTCGTCCGGGCGATGCGCGGCGCCGTGGCGCTGCTGGTGGTCGTTCGCGCAGCCACCGAGTTCCGGATCCTGTTCACGCGCAAGGGCGCGCCGATGCTGCTCGGCGTCTCGTTCCTGACGATGCTGGCGCTGGGCGCGCTCTTCTACTGGCTCGACCCGGCGATCAAGTCGTTCTGGGACGGGCTGTGGCTCGCGTTCATCACCGGCGCCACCGTCGGCTACGGCGACGTCGTGCCGACGACAGGCGGCACCCGCGTCATCGCCGTGCTGACCGTGCTGATCGGCGTCGCGCTGATGACGCTGTTCACGGCCAACGTCGTCACGTTCTTCATCGGCGGCGAAGAGGCGCGCAACCGCGAGAGCCTGCAGCGCGACATCGTCACGCTGCGCGCGGAACTCGGGCAGCTGCTCGACGCCGAGGAGCTGCGGCTGACCCTCGAATTGCACAAGGAGATCCGCGCCCTGCGCGCCGAGCTTGCGGCGCTGCGCGCGGAACTGCGCACGCTGACGCCGCCGCCGGGCGGCGCGTAGCGTGTCGGCACGACCGGCAAAGCGCCCTGGCTCGCTCTTGCCCGCCCGGGCCGCCGCCGGGCGCCGCGCAGGGCGGGGCTACTGCCGGTGGAGATACCGCGCGTCGTCGAACGTCGCAACCCACTGCGGCCGGTACACGACGAGCAGCGTAACCAGCATGCCGGTCAGCGTGCCCTCGGCGAACGCGAGATAGATGAGGTACGGCACGTACTCGCCGAAAACGACCGCGGCATCGGCAGCGCCGGTGAGTGCCAGCGTCGCCGCGCCGGCAACGCCCGCCGCGCCGAACCCGAGCGCCGGCCCGAGGAACGAGCCGGCGAACGCGTACACGAAGAAGTTCGGCGGCAGGTGGCGCTGCGTCGCGCGCAGCAGCGCGAGCGCAACGGCCACCGGCAGCGCCACCGAGAGCAGGAACACGAGCGGGACGTTCGGCAGCGGCGTGCCGTGCACGAGCGCCGAGAGCGCGACGACGACGGCCCCTCCCACCAGCGCGAGCGGGCCGCCCGACGCGAGCGCAAAGCCCGCGGTGCCGAGCAGGTGGATGACGACGACGTGCTCGACCGTCGCGCGCACGCTCCACAGCACGACGAGCGCGAAGATCGTGCCGTACCAGACGTGGACGGCCTCGCTGGAGGCGAACCGCCGCCACGGTGCGCGCCGCAGCGCGTAGCCCAGGACCGCGAGCGCAGCCAGCGCGCTGCCGGCCACCCACGCCGGCGGTAGCGGCGCCGCGGCTACGTCCATCGGCGAATCCGACGCATTTCCCATTCTAGAGCAGCGACGACGCACGCGCGCCTCGCGCGGCGCGGGCGGGCGCGCTAGCATACGGGTGCCCGGGCGCCGTGCGCGCCGCACCAGACTGCGAGGCACCGCAATGGCCACCGATCCGTTCGCCGCAACCGCCGCACCCGGATTCGACGATCCGCTCGGCGTGCTGCGCGCCTGCCATCGCCGGATCGAGCGCCAGCTCGCCACGCTCGGCCGGCTGCGGCGGCACCTGCCCGAGCACCACGCCGACCACGACGCGCGGACAGCGGCGACGGCGATCCTGCGCTACTTCGACACGGCTGCCGTCCATCATCACGCCGACGAGGAGCAGAGCCTGTTTCCGCGCCTCGTCCGGGTGGCGCCCGACATGGCGAATCTCGCGGCCACGCTCGAGCGCGAGCACGTGGTGCTCGCCGCGCGCTGGTTGCGGATCCGCCCGCTGCTGTCCGCGATCGTGGCGCGCAGCGGCGCCTACCTGCCGGCCAAGGGCGTCGCCGAGCTGTGCGGCGCGTACGCGACCCACATCGCGCGCGAGGAAGACGCGCTGCTGCCGCGCGCGGCCGAGGCCTTGAGCGCGGCCGACCTCGCTGCAATCGGCGGCGAAATGGCCGCCCGCCGCGACCTCACGCCCTCCGCGCTTTCCGTCTGATCGGCTGACGAAGTTCGTGCCACCATCCACTTCCCGGTGTCATCCCGAGCGGAGCGAGGGATCTGCATCTGCCGCCAAGCAACGGACTGGGTTCAAGCGGAATCCTCGTCGCTACGCTCCTCGGGATGACACCGGGGATTGTTCCACAGTCCGCTGACCGCACGCGGCCGGAGTCGTCGATGCCTCACTTCCCCGCCGCCCCCTGGTCCACGATGCTGCGCGTGGCGACGCTGTTCGGCGGCGGCGTCCTGGCCGCCGCCGGCATCGGTGCGGTGATGGCGATTCCGCGCGGCACGCGCGTGCCGTTCGCGGAGACCTTCGGCGTCTTCGTCGCGTTCGTCCCGCCCGCGATCGCGATCTCCGCGGTGCTGTTCGTGGTGCTCGGCTACGAGGTCGACCGGCACGAGCTGCGCGTCCGCCGGCTGCTGTGGTGGACCTCCGTGCCGCTCACGGGGCTCGTCCGCGTCGCGACCGACCCGGCGCTGCTCAAGGGCTCGGTGCGCGTCTTCGGCAACGGCGGCCTGCTCTCGTTCACCGGACGCTTTCGCAGCCGCGAGATCGGGCCGTACCGCGCGTTCGTGACCGACTGGTCGCGCGCGGTCGTGCTGTTCGTCCCCGGCCGCGCGATCGTCGTGTCGCCGGCCGACCCGGCGGCGTTCGTGCGGGCGGTCTCCGCGCGCTTCCCGGGCGTAGCGGTCAGCTCGTAGCCAGACGCAGGAGGGCCGCGCGCAGGCGCGGGTGCGCGTCGAGCCGCGCCGCGTAGTCGGACTCGCGCCGCCCGCCCTTCGCGCGCGCGACCGCGGCGAGCGCGGCGCGCTCGCCGCGGCTCCAGTGCGCAACCCCCGGCAGCGCGAGCATCAGCGGGCTCCAGCGCTCGAACCACAGACGCTCGCCGCGTGTCCAGCCCGCGAACGAGCGCACGCCGCACAACGCCGCAGCGTCGGCGGCGCATGCGGCCGGCGCGGTGGCGCGGTCCGAGCCGAAGCGCCGCGCGAGGTAGCGTGTCACGGCGAGCCCGATCTCGCCGGTGGGCACGACCCCCAACACGTCGTCGCGCGCGCCACGCATGAAGTAGTAGACGTTGTCCGTCGCGAGTCGGGAGAGCGTCGCGTCGCTCGAGCGGTGGGCCGGTCGCGCGCGCATGCGGGCGAGCTCCGCGCGCATCAGCGCGAGCAGCTTCGGGTCGCGCGGGCGGAACCCGAGCTTCTGGTAGAACCACCACGCGCCGGACTCGATCGCCTCGTCGTTGCCGTCGCCCAGCTGGTACGGGAACACCGTGAACGCGTCGGTGGCGAGCAGCGCGCGGGTCGCGGCGAGCACGCGCCCGTAGACGTAGCCGGCCTCGCCGCCGCGAAACGTCTCGAACACGTTGTACGCGACCTCGCTCGACCCGAAGAGGCCGCTCACCAGCACGTAGCCGATCGGCACGCCGCCCTTCAGCGTGAGGAACGCGTAGACGGTCTCCAGCATCAGCCGGCGCTCGGGCACGACGCCGATGCACGCGAACACGAGGCCGCCGCCGCAGTCGATCAGCCGGACGTCGGCCGGGTCGCCGTACGAGAACGCGTCGAGGTCGCGGCTGCGGGTGACCATCGCCTCGCGCGCGAGGTCGATGAGCGCGCGACCGCGGCGGCGGTCGACCGGCACGATGGCCCGCGGCGGGTCGACAATGGCGTCGGGCAGGCGCGGCCGCTGCGTGCGCAGCGGGCCGGCCCGGAAAGCGGGCGTGAACCCCGCCGCCTTCGCGTGCGTGCGCGACGGCCCGCCACGGCCCCACGCCAGCGTCAGCGTCGGGTCGAGGCGGTCGTAGATCTTTTCCCGCGCGAACGCGTCCATCGGCAGCGCGTGCAGGCGCCGCGCGACGAACGCGCCGTCCGACTCGCGGCCGCGCATCGCGTCGATCCACTCGCGCGGCGTCAGGTCGAGGTCGTCCAGCGCCGTCGACTCGCTGTAGGTGGCGACGAGCGGCAGCAGGTTCTCGAGCTCGTCGGTGTGTTCGAAGGCGTCCCAGTCCATCGTGAGCCGTTCCGGCCAGCGGTCGGCGAGCCAGCGCGCGACCGGCGAGAAGAAGCGGTCGCGGATCGGCGTTCCGGCGACTCCGGAATTGGCGAGCGCGCCCGCGTGCCGCCGCAGGTCGGGGCGGTCGCCGAACCGGGCGAGCGCGCGCTCCACACGGCGCAGCACGCGCGCGTCGTCGGGGTAGGCGCGCAGCCAGCAGAGCGCCTCGTGATACGACGTCAGGGCGCGCGGGGAGCCGAATGCGTGGCGGTCGAGTTGTGCGAGCAGATCGAGCTTGCGGGACGCGGCGTCGCCGCCGTAGACGGCGCGCAGCGCGTGCAGGCGGCGGAGCAGGGTCGGTGCGGACATCCGCACACTACGGCGCCTCCGCGGGTTGTGCCAACCGCGCGGCCCGCCGGGGGCCCGGCCCCCCCCCGGGGCGGGGGGGGCGGGGCCCCGGCCGGGGCCCCCGGGGGCCCCCGGGGGGCGGCGGGGGGGCCCCCGCCCCCCGGGCCGGGGGGGGCGGGGGCCCCCCGCCCGGGGGGCCGGCCCCCGGGGGCCCCCCCCGCCCCGGGGCGGGGGCGGCCGCCCGGGGGGGCCCCCCGCGGCGGGCCCCCCCCCCCGGCCCCCCCCCCCGGGGCCCCCGCCCCGGCCCCCCCCCCGGGGCCCCCCCGCGGCCGGCCGCCGGCCGCGGCCCCCCCCCGCGGGCCCCGGCGGCCGCGGCGGTCACGCAACGCCCCGGACGTTGTTCGCTTCCATGTCGGCACCCTCGCCCTGCGCGACGACCTCGCCGCGCGACATCACCACGTAGTGGTCGGCCAGCGACTTCGCGAAGTCGTAGTACTGCTCGACCAGCAGGATCGCCATCTCGCCGCCCTCGGTCAGCTTGCGGATGGCGCGCTCGATGTCCTTGATGATCGACGGCTGGATGCCCTCGGTCGGCTCGTCGAGGATCAGGAGCTTCGGCCGCAGCGTCAGCGCGCGGCCGATCGCGAGCTGCTGCTGCTGGCCGCCGGAGAGGTCGCCGCCGCGCCGCCCGAGCATGTCGCGCAGGACCGGGAACATCTCGAAGATGTAGCCCGGGATGCCGGTGCCGCGCTTCTGCGTCGCGAGGCCCATCTGCAGGTTCTCCTGCACGGTCAGTCGCGGGAAGATGTCGCGCCCCTGCGGCACGTAGCCCAGCCCGAGGCTCGCGCGCGCGTACGGTGGCAGCGTCGCGATGCTGGCGTCGCCCAGGCGGATGTCGCCCGAGCGCGCGGGGATCATGCCCATCAGGCAGCGCAGCAGCGTGGTCTTGCCCACGCCGTTCCTGCCGAGCAGCGTCGTGCAGCGGCCGGCCGGCACGTCGAACGACACGTCGCGCAGGATGTGGCTGCCGCCGTAGTACTGGTTGAGCTTCGAGACCGACAGCATCGCGTCACCGTCCGAGGAACACTTCGATCACCTGCTCGTTGCGCTGCACCTGCTGCATCGACCCCTCGGCCAGCACGTGGCCCTCGTGCAGCACCGTCACCCGGTCGGCGATCTTCGCGACGAAGTCCATGTCGTGCTCGACGACGACCAGCGTGTACTTGCCCGCGAGCGACAGGAAGAGCTCGGCGCTGCGCATCGTCTCGTCGTCGGTCATGCCGGCAACCGGCTCGTCGAGCAGCAGCAGCTGCGGCTCCTGCATCAGCAGCATGCCGATCTCGAGCCACTGCTTCTGGCCGTGCGACAGCAGCCCGGCCTGCCGCTTCGCCTCCGGGGCGAGGTGGATCGTCTCGAGGTTGGCGAGGATGCGGTCGTACGCGGCCGAGTCGAGCTTCGCGGTGAGCGTCGGCCAGACCCGCTTGTCCGCCTTGCGCGCTAGCTCCAGGTTCTCGAACACCGTGTGGTCGGTGAACACCGTCGGCTTCTGGAACTTGCGGCCGATGCCGATGCCGGCGATCTCCGGCTCGGAGAGCCTGGTGAGGTCGATCGTCTGCCCGAAGTACGCCGTGCCGGCGTCCGGCCGTGTCTTGCCGGTGATCACGTCCATCATCGTGGTCTTGCCGGCGCCGTTGGGACCGATCACGCAGCGCAGCTCGCCGGCGTCGACGACCAGCGACAGGTCGTTCAGCGCGTTGAAGCCGTCGAAGCTCACCGACACCGAGTCGAGATAGAGGATGGCGCCGTGCGAGATGTCCACGCCCGGCGTCACCACGTGGCCGTCGCTGATGCCGGTGGCCTTGCTCGGCGTCGGGCCCTCGCGCGCCTTCAGCTCGGCGTAGACGGCGAGGTTCATCATGACGGCTTCCGTGCCCACAGCCCGGCGATACCGCGCGGCAGGTACAGCGTGACGAGGATGAACAGGAGGCCCAGCACGTACAGCCAGTACTCGGGCAGCGCCTGCGTGAACCAGCTCTTGCCGAGGTTGACGACCGCGGCGCCGACGACCGGGCCGATCAGCGTGCCGCGGCCGCCGACCGCCGTCCAGATCGCGATCTCGATCGAGTTGGCCGGCGACATCTCGCTCGGGTTGATGATGCCGACCTGCGGCACGTAGAGCGCCCCGGCGATGCCGCAGATCACGGCGGACAGCGTCCAGACGAAGAGCTTGAACCCGAGCGGGTCGTAGCCGGAGAACATCACGCGCGACTCGGCGTCGCGGATCGCCGTCAGCACGCGGCCCAGCTTCGACGTCACGATCGCGCGGCCGAGGCACAGGAAGCCGATCAGCGCCGCGGCGGTCAGCATGAACAGCGCCACCCGCGTCTCCGGCGCGGTGATCGGGAAACCCAGGATGCGCTTGAAGTCGGTGAAGCCGTTGTTGCCGCCGAAGCCGGTGTCGTTGCGGAAGAACAGCAACATGAACGCGTAGGTCAGCGCCTGCGTGATGATCGAGAAGTAGACGCCCTTGATCCGCGAGCGGAACGCGAAGTAGCCGAACACGAACGCAAGGACGCCGGGCACGAGCACGACCAGCAGCGCCGCGTACCAGAAGTGGTCGGTGAAGCTCCAGAACCACGGATACGCCTTCCAGTCGAGGAACACCATGAAGTCGGGCAGGTCGCTCTTGTAGACGCCGTCGCGGCCGATCGAGCGCATCAGGTACATGCCCATCGCGTAGCCGCCGAGCGCGAAGAAGAGGCCGTGCCCGAGCGACAGGATGCCGGCGTAGCCCCAGATCAGGTCCATCGCGAGCGCGACGATCGCGTAGCACATGATCTTTCCGACCAGCGTGACCGTGTAGTCGGACAGGTGGAACGCGCTGCCCGCAGGTACGACGAGGTTGCACACCGGCACCACGACGAGTAGCACGACGGCGGCGGCGCCGAGGATGCCCCATGCGCGCGGCGACCACAGCCGCGGCAGCGCGCCGGTCCCGGTGTTGCCGGTGCGCGGCACGAACGTCGGCGTCATCGCGGGCATGTTCCTCATGCTTCGACGGTCCTGCCCTTGAGTGCGAACAGCCCCTGCGGCCGCTTCTGGATGAAGACGATGATGAACACGAGCACGGCGATCTTCGCCAGCACCGCGCCCTGCCAGGCCTCGAGGAACTTGTTGGCGATGCCCAGGCCCAGCGCCGCGTACACGGTGCCGGCGAGCTGGCCCACGCCGCCCAGCACGACGACCATGAACGAGTCGACGATGTAGCTCTGGCCCAGGTCGGGTCCGACGTTGCCGATCTGCGACAGCGCGCAGCCGGCGAGCCCCGCGATGCCCGAGCCCAGCCCGAACGCCATCATGTCGACCTTGGGCGTGCGCACGCCGAGCGCGCTCGCCATGCCGCGGTTCTGCGTCACCGCGCGCACGAAGAGGCCGAGCCGCGTGCGCGTCAGCAGCAGCGAGACGGCCAGCAGCACGCCGCCGGCGAAGGCGACGATGACGATGCGGCTGTACGGCAGCACGACGTTGGTCATGATCTCGACGCCGCCGGACATCCACGCCGGGTTCTCCACCTGCACGTTCTGCGCGCCGAAGACCGTGCGCATCGCCTGGATCAGGATGAGGGAGAGGCCCCACGTGGCGAGCAGCGTCTCCAGCGGCCGGCCGTAGAGGTGCCGGATCACCGCGCGCTCGAGCAGGACGCCGGTCGCCCCGCTCACCGCGAACGCGACCGGCACCGCGAACAGCAGGTACCAGTCGAACGCGCCCGGCAGGTGCTGCCGGAACAGGTTCTGCACGACGTAGGTCGCGTACGCGCCGACCATGATGAGCTCGCCGTGCGCCATGTTGATGACGCCCATCAGCCCATAGGTGATCGCGAGGCCGAGTGCCGCCAGCAGCAGGATGGTGCCGAGCGAGATGCCCGAGAAGACGCGTGCGGCGATGTCGCCCTTGGCGAGCCGGCCCTCGACGGCGGCGAGCGAGCGCTGCGCCTCGGCGCGGATCTCCTCGTCGCTTTCGACGAACTTGCCGTCCTTCTTCTGGACGATGCCCGCGAGCAGCGTCTTCGTCGCCCCCGAGTCGCTGCCCGCCAGCACGCGGACCGCGGCAAGGCGCGTGGCGCGGTCGGTGCTCGCGAGCTGGATCGACGCCTGCGTCTGCACCAGCAGGCCCTTGACCTCGGCATCCTGCTCCTTGGCAGCCGCGGCGACGATCGCCGGCAGCGCGTCCTCGTCGGCGCTGTTCTGCAGTTCCTTCGCCGCGGCGAGACGGACCGCGCGGTCGGGCGAAGCGAGCTTGAACGCGGCAATGGCGGTGCCGAGCGTCCGCCGCAGCCGGTTGTTGACGACGACGTCGTCGCGGCTGGCGGGCAGCGGCGAGACCGCGGCGCCGGTGACGGCATCGGTCGCGGCGTCGCCCTTGACGATCAGCACGCGGTCCTCGCCCACCGTCTGCACGTCGCCGTCGATCAGCGCCTGCAGCAGCGGCAGCGCGGCGGCGTCGCCGCCTGCGACCAGCTTGCCGATCGCCTGCGCGCGCTCGTCGCCGTCGCCAAACGCGAGCGCGCTCACGACGTCGGCCGGCAGCGCGGCGGCCGCGGCGCCGGCGAAGAGCGCCAGCAGCGCGGCGCCCAGCGCACGCACGCACGATCGCATCAGCCCGTTCATTCGCATCGACTCCACGTTCCACCAGTCCGCCGCATCGACGCCAGGTCGCCCGCCCTCACCCCAACCCTCGCCCGGGTCCGCGCAGCCGCTTGCGGGACTCGCTCCCTCGCCCCGCGCAGCGGGGAGAGGGTTGGGGTGAGGGGCCGCGACCGGCCCCCGACCGCCCAAGAAAAACCGGCGTCGAGGCGGCGGCGCGGCCCATCCGACCGCTGCCGCCACACCCGCGCCGGCGGGCTGTGCATCCTTCGTGCGAGATCCCTCGTCGCTGCGCTCCTCGGGATGACCATGGCTCCGCTCGCACGGAGCCGATGGTCACTTCTTCTCGGGTTCGTCCTTCTTCTTCTCGTTGCCGGCGATGAACTGGCTCCACGGCTGCGCGCGCACCGGGCCCTTGGTCTTCCACACGACGTTGAACTGGCCGTTCGGCTGGATCTCGCCGATCAGCACCGGCTTCCACAGATGGTGGTTCTTCTCGTCCATCTTGATCTCGAAGCCGTCGGGCGCTGCGAACTTCTGCCCGGCCATCGCGGCGACGACCTTGTCGGTGTCGGTCGACTTGGCCTTCTCGACCGCCTGCTTCCACATCCACATGCCGACGTAGGTGGCCTCCATCGGATCGTTCGTCAGCGGCTTGTCCGCGCCGGGCAGCTTCTTCGCCTTGGCGTAGTCCGCCCACTTCTTCTTGAACGCGTCGTTGGCCGGGTTCTTCACCGACATGAAGTAGTTCCACGCGGCGAGGTGGCCGACCAGCGGCTTGGTGTCGACGCCGCGCAGTTCTTCTTCGCCCACCGAGAACGCGACCACCGGGACGTCGGTCGCCTTCAGGCCCTGGTTGCCGAGTTCCTTGTAGAAGGGAACGTTCGAATCCCCGTTGATCGTGGACACCACCGCCGTCTTGCCGCCTGCCGCAAACTTCTTGATGTCGGCGACGATCGTCTGGTAATCCGAGTGACCGAATGGCGTGTACTTCTCGTCGATATCCTTGTCATCGACACCCTTCGACTTGAGGAATGCGCGGAGGATCTTGTTCGTCGTGCGCGGGTAGACGTAGTCGGTGCCCAGCAGCACCCAGCGCTTCGCGCCGCCGCCGTCCTTGCTCATCAGGTACTCGACGGCAGGAATCGCCTGCTGGTTCGGCGCCGCGCCGGTGTAGAACACGTTCTTCGAGAGCTCCTCGCCCTCGTACTGCACCGGGTAGAAGAGCAGGCTGTTCAGCTCCTCGAACACCGGCAGCACCGACTTGCGCGACACCGACGTCCAGCAGCCGAACACCGCGGCGACCTTGTCCTGGCTGATCAGCTGGCGCGCCTTCTCGGCGAACAGCGGCCAGTTCGACGCCGGGTCGACGACCACGGCCTCGAGCTTCTTGCCCATCACGCCGCCCTTGGCGTTGATCTCGTCGATCGTCATCAGCGCGACGTCCTTCAGCGACGTCTCGCTGATCGCCATCGTCCCCGACAGCGAGTGCAGCACGCCGATCTTGATCGTGTCCGCGGCCTGCGCCGGCAGCCCCATGGAGAGTCCCGCGGCCGCGAGCGCGGTGGCAAGCGTGGTCCGGATGAATGCTCTGCGTTGCATATGCTGTCCCCGCTGAAGGTGTGTTGGTCGACGCGTTCCGATGGTGTCGAAGCCGGAGCGGGCCTCGCGCTTCCCCGCACGATCCGTCTTCGCCGTGTTGCATTGCACGCGGCATGCCAAGCCGCGTGGTCGTTGCGCAACACCATGAATTCGTGCATGAATCCGGACATTTCGCGCATCGGCGCGCCGCCCGTTGCGCCATCGCCGTGCATCCCGCCCGATTCAATTTGGTGCGCGAACCCCGACTTCGCACCACTTTGGAATGAAGCACCTCGACCATCGGCAGCCGCCGCGCGGCGCGCGCATCGCCGCCTCGTTCAGGGTGTCGTTCGCGGACATCGTCGTCGGCATCGAGGACGGGACCGGATCCAACTTCGGCCTCGTGCCCGGCGGCGCCGCATCGACGTACGGCCGCCGCGTCGTGCGCGTCGCGGGCTTCACCGGCGCGGCCGCCGATGGATGCGCGCCGGTCGGGCGGATGTTCGGCTAGGATCGCCGGTCGCGCCGGCGCCGCCAGACGCGCAGCGCGACCACGCCGGCCACGACGAGTACGAGCGCGGCACCGAAGAGTTCGCGCTCGACGTGTGCGAGATCGCCCAGCACGCGTTCGGCCGCGCGGCCGAGCAGATAGCCGGCCACGGCCCAGCACGCGCTCCAGATCGCTGCGCCGAGCGCGTTCAGCGCCGCGAACTGCGCGAACGCGACGCGCGTCGTGCCAATGATCGCCGGGCCCGCCGCGCGCAGGCCGTACGTGAAGCGCACGGCGACGATCGTCGCCGCCGGGTGTCGCTCGATCATGCCGCGCACGCGGTCGGCCGCCGGGGCGAAGCGGGGAAAGCGCGTCAGCAGGTCGCCGCCGTAGTGGCGGCCGAGCAGGAAGAAGCAGAGATCGCCGAGCGCGCCGCCGAGTGCACCGACGCCGATCACCAGCGGCAGCGACAGGTAGCCGCGGTGCGCGGCGAGGCCCGACAGGATCAGCAGCGACTCGCCCTCGACCAGCGTGCCGGCGAAGGTCGCGGCGTAACCGTACTGTTCGATCAGGTGTGCGTACTCGAAGGCCACGCCCGCATTGTCCGCGAATCGCACGCGCCCCTCACCCCGGCCCTTGTATGTCGGATACTGCCTTGGTAGTGGTCGCATCAGCTCGTTCGGCCCAGGAGCTGCGTGAGCAAGCTCGCGGGAGAGCGCGGAGCGGTGCGGCTGTAGTGTGGTCGTCGTTGTCCAAACCCGAACGGTTGGCAGGGAGCGAATCCCGGATTGAACGCAAGGAAGGGTCAAACAACATGGAAGGACTGTTTGTCGGGGTTGATGTCAGCAAGGCGTGGCTGGATTGCGCGGCGGAGCCGCCGGCCGGGGCGTTTCGCTTCGCCAATGATGCGGGGGGCATTGCGGCGCTGGTGACGTGGCTGCGGGAGCGGTCGCCGACGCTGGTGGTGCTGGAGGCCAGCGGCGGTTGGGAGACGGAGGCGGCCAGTGCCCTGGTGGCGGCTGGGATGGCGACGGTGGTGGTCAATCCCAAGCAGGTGCGTGCCTTCGCCAAAGGGATGGGGCTGTTGGCCAAGACTGATCGCTTGGACGCACGGGTGCTGGCGCTGTTCGGGCAACGCATCCGGCCGGAGGTGCGGCCGCTGCCGAGTGCCGGCAGCGGGACTTGGCGGAACTGCTGGATCGCCGGGCGCAACTGGTAACTATCCGTGCCCGGAGCGGGCCCGCTTGGTGACCGCCCTGGCCATCGCCAAGCCGAGTCTGCAGGAGCACATCCGCTGGCTGGATGGGCGAATTCGCCAGCTGGAGGTGGATCTGACCGCACAGTTGCGGACGTCGACCGCATGGCAGGTGAAGGCCAACTTGCTGCAGGGGGTGCCCGGCATCGGCAAGATCACCATCTTCACGCTCTTGGCGCGGCTGCCGGAGCTGGGGCATCTGAATCGTGCGCGCATCGCGGCTCTGGCTGGCTTGGCCCCGTTCGCGCACGATAGTGGCAACCGCCACGGTGCACGCTTCATCCAAGGCGGACGTGCCGAGGTCCGCAGCGTCGTGTACATGTCGACCCTCACGGCGACCAAGCACAACCCGGTGATCAAGGCGTATTTTGAGCGGCTCATCGCTGCCGGCAAACCGTTCAAGGTGGCCATGACCGCGTGTATGCGCAAGCTGCTCACCATCCTGAACGCCATGCTGAAAACGAATCAACCCTGGCGTGCGCCCACGCCGACTTGACACGGTTGCTCTCCCGCTGCGACGGGGAGCGGGAGCGCACTGGCGCAACGCCCGCCATCGTCCTCCCTTCTCCCCGGTGGGCGGCGCGAGGGAGTGCGCCTGCGCGATGCGCTCCATCGCTCCGCCGGCGAGCATCAGCAACCTACCTCGGCGTCTCTGCGCCTCCTTGTGGGTCCTGCCTTTCGTCCGCGCACCGCAGCATCCCGCGCTTCTCGATGAAGCGGATGACCGTTTCCAGCCCCTGCCCGGTCTTGAGATTGGTGAACACGAACGGCCGCTCGCCGCGCATCTTCCGCGCATCGCGGTCCATCACCTCGAGGGAGGCGCCGACCATGGGTGCCAAGTCGATCTTGTTGATGACGAGCAGATCCGAGCGCGTGATGCCGGGCCCGCCCTTGCGCGGGATCTTGTCGCCGGCGGCGACGTCGATCACGTAGATCGTGAGGTCGGACAGTTCCGGGCTGAACGTCGCGGCGAGGTTGTCGCCGCCGCTTTCGACGAACACGACGTCGAGGTTGCCGAAGCGCTGCACGAGCCGGTCGACGGCCTCCAGATTGATCGACGCGTCCTCGCGGATCGCCGTGTGCGGGCAGCCGCCGGTCTCCACACCGATGATGCGCTCAGGCGGCAGCGCCTCGTTGTGCACGAGGAACGCGGCGTCCTCCTCGGTGTAGATGTCGTTGGTGACGACGGCGATCTCGAAGCGGTCGCGCAGCGCGCGGCAGAGCGCGAGCGTCAGCGCCGTCTTGCCGGAGCCGACCGGGCCGCCGATGCCGACACGCAGGGGTTGTGAGGGGGTCATGTCAGTCCTGCCGGGCCGTCCCAGGGGCCTGGCGTTGCCCGTCGGGGGGCGGCGCGTGTGCGAGCCAGATCATCTCAGGAGCGGAAAAGGCGTGAGTATTGCGTCTCGTGCCGGATCGACGCCAGCGCCAGGCCCGGCGCGAAGCTCGTCAGGTCGTCGTCGGGCAGCGACCGCGCGCGCGCCGCGGCGGCCGGCACCTGCCCGCCCAGCGCGAGCAGGAGCTTCTGCCCCGCGACCTGCCCGAGCGGCACCAGCTTGATCGCCGCCAGCACCTGGTTCTCCAGCCACGACCACAGGTAGCCGGCAACCGCCGCGTCGGCCGGCACGCCGAACGCGCGCGCGGCGAGCGCGAACGCCGCGGGCAGCACGATCGGCGAGTTCGCCGCGAATGCCGTCTTCGCCGCCTCGTCGAGCACGTTCAGGTCCGCGAGCAGCTTCGCGAGCGAGCCGCCCATCTGCAGGGTTTCCGCCAGCAGCTCCGCGCACTCGCGCGACGCGCGGAACCACGCGTTCCACCGTGCGAACGCCGGCCAGTCGCCTAACTCTCCCGCCGCGCACAGTCGCGCCAGCACCGCGGCCTCGCCCTCGGCCTGCACGTGGACCAGCAGGTCACCGATCCACGTCTTCGCGCCGGCCGCGTCGCGGACCGTACCCGCCTCCACCGCCCACTCCAACCCCTGCGAGTAGCTGTACGCACCGATCGGCAGCGCGGGGCTCGCAAGCTGCAGCAGCCGAACGAGCGCGTGCGCGTCTTCCGTCATGGCTTGCGCGCGGCGCGGCCGATCATGTCGTGGATGATGCCCGCGTGCTTCGCGTCGCCCGAGTGGTGCTGGTGGCCGGCCGCGTACGCGCCCGCCTCCGGCTCGAAGGGTGCCGTCGCCGCCGTCACCGTCGCGCCCAGCCCGCGCAGCATGGTTGCGAGCACGTCGTCCGCCGCGAAGCGCAAGGCGCCTTCGCGCACCTCGACCGGCGTGTGCCGGTTGCCCAAGTGAAACGCGCAGCGCGCGAGGGAGGCCGCGTCGTCGCACGCCGCCTCCATCAGCGACTCGTCGGCCGCGACGACGAGCACGACGCGTCCATCCTCGGCGCGCAGGCGATCGCCGCCGCGCAGCACCGTGCCGCGGACGAGCATCAGTCCCACCTCCTCGCCCGTCGACAGCCGCGTCAGCAGGCGGCTCTTCTGCCGCAATTCGAACGGCAGCACGAGGTCCGCGTCCGGCCGCGCGCCGGCATCGGCGCGTTCGCTTATCGTCAGCACGGCTCAGAACAGGAAGTACCGCTGCGCAAGCGGCAGCTCGGTCGCCGGCTCGCAGACCAGGAGCTCGCCGTCGGCGCGCACCGCGTACGTCTCGGGATCGACGTCGATCTTCGGTGTCGCGTCGTTCCACTTCATGTCGCGCTTGCCGATCCTGCGCGTGTCCCTCACGGCGACCAGCTGCTTGGCGAGACCCAGCTTGCGCACGGCGGGGTTCTTCAGCGCCGCCTTGACACGAACGTCACCGCGGTCGACAGCGCGCGGCCGCAGGCGGCGAACATCGGACGGAAGTGGACCGGCTGCGGCGTCGGAATCGAGGCGTTCGGGTCGCCCATCGCCGCGGCGGCGATCATGCCCCCCTTCAATATCAGCGACGGCTTGACGCCGAAGAACGCCGGCTTCCACAGCACGAGGTCGGCGAGCTTGCCCGGCTCGACCGAGCCGACGAGGTGCGCGATGCCCTGCGTGATCGCCGGGTTGATCGTGTACTTGGCGATGTAGCGCTTGACCCGGAAGTTGTCGTTGCGCGCGCTGTCGGGCCCGAGCGGTCCGCGCTGGCGCTTCATCTTGTGCGCGGTCTGCCAGGTGCGGATGATGACCTCGCCGACGCGCCCCATCGCCTGGCTGTCCGACGACATCATCGAGAAGGCGCCCAGGTCGTGCAGGATGTCCTCGGCGGCGATCGTCTCGCGCCGGATCCGCGACTCGGCGAACGCGACGTCCTCGGCGATCGCCGGGTCGAGGTGGTGGCACACCATCAACATGTCGAGGTGCTCGTCGACGGTGTTGACCGTGTACGGCATCGTCGGGTTGGTCGACGACGGCAGCACGTTCCCCTCGCCGCACGCGCGGATGATGTCGGGCGCGTGGCCGCCGCCCGCGCCCTCGGTGTGGAACGTGCCGATCGTGCGCCCGCCGATCGCCGCGAGTGTGGACTCGACGAAGCCCGATTCGTTGATCGTGTCGGTGTGGATCGTCACCTGCACGTCGTAGCGGTCGGCGACCTTCAGGCAGTTGTCGATCGCCGCCGGTGTGGTGCCCCAGTCCTCGTGGAGCTTCAGGCCGTAGGCGCCCGCCTCGATCTGCTCGGCGAGCGCGCCGGGGGTCGAGCAGTTGCCCTTGCCCATGAATCCGAGGTTCATCGGGAACGCCTCGGCCGCCTCCAGCATCCGGTGGATGTGCCACGGCCCCGGCGTGCACGTCGTCGCGAACGTGCCGGTCGCGGGGCCGGTGCCGCCGCCCAGCATCGTCGTCACGCCCGACATCAGCGCGTCGTCAATCTGCTGCGGGCAGATCCAGTGGATGTGCGTGTCGATGCCGCCGGCGGTGACGATCATGCCCTCGCCGGCGATGATCTCGGTGCCCGCGCCGATCACGATGTCGACCCCCGGCTGCACGTCCGGGTTGCCGGCCTTGCCCAGCCGCGCGATCTTCCCGCCCTTGATCGCGACGTCGCACTTGACGATGCCCCACCAGTCGACGACCAGCGCGTTGGTGATGACAGTGTCGGCGACGTCCTTCGCCAGGCGCTGCCCCTGCCCCATGCCGTCGCGGATCACCTTGCCGCCGCCGAACTTGACCTCCTCGCCGTAGACGGTCAGGTCGCGCTCGACCTCGATCACGAGGTCGGTGTCCGCGAGCCGCACGCGGTCACCCGTCGTCGGCCCGAACATCTCGGCGTAGGCGCGGCGGCCGATCTTCATCGCTTCCCGTTCCGCTTTGCCGCAGGCTTCTTCGCGGGCTTCTTGGCCGCCTTCGTACGCTTGTCGAGCGGACCCATCACCTCGCCGCGGAAGCCGACGACCACGCGGTCGCCGGCGTAGGCGACCAGCTCGACCGTCCGCGTCTGCCCCGGCTCGAAGCGCACGGCCGTGCCGGCGGCGATGTTGAGCCGATGCCCGCGCGCGGTGGCGCGGTCGAACGCGAGCGCCGGGTTGGTCTCGGCGAAGTGGTAGTGCGAGCCGACCTGCACCGGCCGGTCGCCGGTGTTGGCGACGGACAGCGTGACGGTGCGCCGGCCGGCGTTCAACTCGATGTCGCCGTCGGCGACGAGGACTTCGCCCGGGATCATCGGTGAGCCCCCACGCTCGCTTCGCTCGCTGCCCCCCGAGGGGGCGCAATTCGCTCTCGGGAGCGGCCCTTCGTGTTCATGTGAGCCCCCACGCTCGCTTCGCTCGCTGCCCCCCGAGGGGGCGCAATTCGCTCTCGGGAGCGGCCCTTCGTGCTCATGGTATCGGGTTGTGCACGGTGACGAGCTTGGTGCCGTCGGGGAACGTCGCCTCGACCTGGATCTCCGGGATCAGCTCGGGCACGCCGTCCATCACCTGCGCGCGCGTCAGGATCGTCGCGCCGTGGCTCATGAGGTCGGCGACCGTGCGGCCGTCGCGCGCGCCCTCCATGATCGCGGCGGAGATGAGCGCCACGGCTTCCGGGTAGTTGAGCTTCAGGCCGCGCGCGAGCCGCCGCTCGGCGAGCAGCGCCGCCGTGAACACCAGCAGCTTGTCCTTCTCGCGGGGCGTGAGTTCCATCAGGTCGCCCAGATGCGCGGCGGAACGGCGGTGCGCCCGGTCAGCGCCGGCCGCACGGCCGCCCAAAGCGCGGCAAAGTACGCGTGCGCGGACTCAATGGCGTTGCCGCGATATCGCGCGACGAGCGCCTGCGGCAGCCGCGTGACCGCGCCTTCGCCCTGCGCGGGGTCGAATACGCGGCATGCGACCAGCAATTCGTCGGGGAGTGCGGGCGCCATGGCCACGAATGTGCCAAAGACCGGCGCGCCGTTCAAGCCCGCCGGCGAGGCGAGCAGCGGCGAATCGCCGCGCAGCACCGCGCGTTCGCTCCAAACGAGTGCATCGCCGCGCACGATGTCGATGCGCTGCCGCCACTCGCCGTGCGTGAACGGCTCCGCCGACGCGGTCCGGCCGAGGCACACGACGTCCCAGCCGATGTACGTCGCGTCCGGCTTGAGCTCGACGCGCAGCGTGCTCGCCGCATCCGCGCCGTCGAACACGATCGTCCCCTGCGGCAGCCACTCGAGGACCGCACCGTCGGCCACGCGGCACGCGATCCCCTGCGACGCACGGCGGCCGGCGGCGCGGTACCACTTGGCGGCACCGGGAGTCGTGAGCTGCGCGTGCGCGCCCGCACCGACCGTCACGTCGAGCTCGATCGCGTCGCCGCCGGCGATGCCGCCCGGCGGGTGCACGACGATGCACTGGCAGACGTCCGGCCCCTCCGGGTGCAGCGGCTTCTGCACGACGAGCGGGCCGACGTGCTCGCGGCGGGCGAGCGTCGTGCGCGAGGGCATGGCGCTCGAACGCGAGCGCGAGGCGTGCGCGCCACGGAGCGTGGCACGGCTCGCTCGCATCGACCGGCGAGACTGCGGGTGCAGCGTCGGGCATCGGTGGAGTCTACCGCGGCCGCCGCGGGCGAAACGAGCGCCGCATCAACTCCACCGCACGCGGATTTCGACCCGGGCATCTACCGTGGGCGCGTACTTCTCGATCGTGTCCAGCGCCGGTCGCGCGCAGCGGCCGCTCTCCAGACGCGACGCGGCATTCTTCGTGGTCCACATCCTCGTCGCAACCTCGTGCTGCGTCATGCCCGCCGCGGCTCGCGCGGCGACGAGGTCGGCAAGCAGGACTTGCAGAATCCGGTCATTGAGCAGCGCACGTCGTCGGCTGCTGCGGCGGCGGGGGGCGCCATCGTCGCGAACACACGGGCCATCGTGGCAAGAGCGCCGGACATGGGGACCTCCCCGGACGAAGGGTTCACTTGGGTGCTAACTTGCACTGCCGAAGCCCGGCATCGGCCTTGCGGGCGTCCTGCGGCCGATCTCGGGCCCTGGCAAAGGTGAATTCACTTCCCGGACTGGCGTGGCTGGGTCGTTCGCGCATCGGCCGCGCGTGAACAAAGCTGTCCTGTTGCGTTGCTGACGTAGCTCGTCACGTCGCTGCGGACATTGCGCTCTGTGGAAATCGAGCCTGGCCCCATTCACGCGACCACGTCCTACCGCGCGCCGACGCCGCTACCCGGAACCACCAAGTCACGGCTTGCCAACATCACCAAATTTCGCATCGTTAACCCCGCAAAGATGTCCGTTCACCCCGCCATTTGCTGGCGCCAATATGCGGGAAAATCCCGGCTCCCTTTTTCGCCGAAAGGTGACAGCCGCGTCGTAGACGTAGCTGGTCGCTTCGCCGCCGACGTTGCGTTCGGTCAACCGGCCGCGCGCGTCGTACGTCAGCGTCGTGACCCGTCCGTTCGGATCGACCGTGGACAACGGCCGCCCACCTGCGTCGTACGCCGTACTCCGAAAGTCGAGTGTCGCCTGGGATTGGAAGATGTACCGGTTGGCACCGCCCGCGTGCTCGGTCAGGACCGGCCGCCGGCTGCTGTCGAAGCCGAAATTTGCGAAGCGCGCACCGGTCTCGTCGACGATGCCGGTCAGCGCATCCGCAAAGTTGCCGCCGCCCGTGATCGCGGGCTCGTTGTACACGTAGGCGCGCGTCCCGCCGTCGGAAGAAATCGAGCCTGGCCCCTTCTTGCCGGTCTTTCCCTTGCCTCAAGTAGCGGGGTCACCGGTTGTTCCGGGGCGGTTCACGTTATCGATGAGAAGTGTAGCCCAGCGAACGGGGAGGAGCCCATGGCGCCGGTGAGTCGCGTGGTTGCTCTCAGAATACGCAACAACACGCAAGTACTCAAACTCTCGAACGGTTGAATAGTCCCAGTCGAAAAAATCAAAGAACCGAAGGGCCACCTGGTCAGATGCGTTCTTTGGAGCCTCCCAATCCCAATAGCCACAGTGCTCATTCCCTTGAGTGCGACTCCACATCACCTGAGCAATGTCATTTGATCGAGGTTGAACCAGCAGGTGCTCGTTCTCCTCGGCGAGGCGAATGTCGATCGTTTGTTCACCTGGTAACGCACTCGTAACGACTTCCGACAGGACGCCTTCGAACAGTTCGCGAAACCCAATCCGGAGCCTGGGGACGGTGGCGGCGTCCGGAACCGTGATTGCCAAGGCATTCCAAGCTGCTCGACCCCATTCACGGGCAATTAGAAACGTGGGTGTGATGTCTGTGCTCATCCGAGAGATCCAAGGTCCTATTTCCAATTGATGCCATCGGGGCTGTCCTCGCTCTTTGGATAGCAGGTACATGCAGGATCATTCTTGTCCTGGTGATAAACGATGCGATGGAAATGCCATCCGGACGTGGAACCATGTTGGTTTCCCGGTTCCCGAATCGGGCCACTTCCGTCGGGGCAAGGATTGCAGTTTCCGTTGCAGTCTCTTCCTGGCCTGACAATCGGCAACGTCTCACGGGTGCTACTGCGCGCTTCAATCGGATTCCACGGGTGAATTGGCCCGAGCCAATTCCAGCACTGCGACAAGATGCAGCCGACCATTGGCGGAATGACCCAAAACACCGGTGGCAGCGGTAGCGGAAATGGTGGAGCCACTTGTTGACCACGCGGATCGAATCTGCGAATCGGATCACCGCCAACGTACGCGTAAGAGTTGTTCCCACCGCTCAATCCAATTGGATCGCTCTGCGCGTATCGTCCGATGGCGGGGTCGTAATCTCTGAAGTAGTTGTAGTGAAGCCCCGTCTCGGTATCGTAGTACTGGCCGGAAAAGCGCAGGTGGTAGCGATAGGTCCCAAGTCCCGCCGGGTTCTCGTCGGACAGGCTGTTCCCGAACGGCTCGGCGTTGTCCCATCGCCACAGCAGTTGATCGTCGCTGGGGCGGGTGATCGCGCGCGGCGTGCCCAAGTGATCGGCGTGCACGTAGTGCACCGCGATCGGCGTCGGGTTGCCGGTCCCGGTCGGCCGCAGCGTCGCGATGGGTAGGTCGTCCAGCCACACCGTCTCCTGGATCAGGGCGCCCGCGCCATCGTACTCGCCCACGAGCCGCCCCTGCTCGTCGTACACGAATACCGTCGTCGTGCCGGCGACCTCCTTGCGCACCCGCTGCCCCAGACCGTTCGCCGCGTAGCTCGCCAGCGGGATCCCGTCGCCCACGATCGTCGTCAGCCGGTTCGCGTTGCTGTAGCCGAAGCTCACCGTGGTCCGCCCGGCCAGATATCCCGGGACGGTCGCCCCCGCCGCCTGCTGCAACTGGTGACTGCTGGTCCCGAAGATCAAGGTCGTGCCCGCCCCGTCCGCCTGCGCGGCCGTCCGGTTGCCCAGCGCATCGTAGCCGTATTGCCACGTGTGCGTCACCGGGCTGCCCTGCTGCGCCTGCGTCAGCCGGTCCAGCGCGTCGTACTGGTAGGCCCCGCTGCGGGCCGGGCTCACCGGGTCGGCGATGGTCGTGATCCGGCTGGCGGCGTCGAAGGTGACGTCGCTGCGCAGCAGGTCGGTGCCGTTACGGTAGGTCCAGCGGATCAGCCGGCCGTCCTGGTCGTAGTCGCGGAACGTGTAGCGGCCGTTGCCCCACTGCCACGCCCCCACCGGGCCGAACGGCGTCACGATGCCGCTGGCCAGCGGCGTCCTGTTTACCGTCACCGCCACGATCCGGTTGGTTGAGGTACGCGTAGCCGACCTGTTGGCCGGAGGGGGTCGATTGACGGCGAGC